>CAVSYO010000046.1:0-32305 GCA_963732195.1 Terriglobia bacterium
GCTGAGCGATTCTCTGCGTCCTTTTATTCCGTATCATGACGCCATCCTCATGGCAAACCATGGTGTAGTTACCTATGGTGAAGACCTCTGCCAGGCTTATATGAGAATGGAATCCGTGGAGCACTATGCCAAGATCGTGATGACTACCCGCCAGCTCGGGACTGCACGCTCCCTGGGCAGCAGGGAACTGGAAAAACTCTTCGAGGTCCGGTCACAATACGTGAAGAACGGACATTGAGGGATTGACCCAGCGGTCGTCCTGGACTGCTGATTTCGGCGATCACGGCGCATTCCCGGCCAGCCATACTATTCTGTTGTCAAAGAACGTCGCTACTACACCCGCCTGAGCAGGCTTTCCATATAAATCATTCCAACTCTGCCTCGTGCGATGACGATGTCCCGATTCCCTACCCCCTACCCGGGTATCCCACTTCATCCCAGAACGGCGTGTACTTCGGCATCCGCGTGTGGCACCGACCTCGGCGGTGTTCCGATCTCACGATTATCGGGATTCCCACACCGGCCATTGTTGCGCTGCTTGGGGTGAGGTGGCCTGCTGGTGCGTTGGCCCGATCTCCAGATGGCTCGATCCGCAACCTGACTCTCTCAAACCCATAGCCTCCGGGCACATACACGAATTCACTTTCTCTACTGTTCTCCGCTCCTTGCAATCCCCGCTCATCCGCATCCATCTGCGGGAAGCCCTTCTCTTCCTCAGTGTCCTCAGTGCCCTCTGCGGTAAAAGCTTTTTGGTTTTGGTGTTGACTTTGTTTATTTCCCTTTGCGGCCTCTGCGTCCTTTGCGGTAAAAGGCCTTTGCTTTTGGTGTTGATTTTGTTTTTCGCTGACTACTGAGTGCTGACTGCTGAGTGCTTCTTCGCTGAATGCTTCCTCTTCATCCATCGTCTCTCTCACCATCTCTTCATCCTTCGCCTGCCCAAATGTCGTCTGCCCCACGTTCGTCAGCGCTAGTTGCATCGAGTACAACAACAGCCCGGCCTTCTTCGTTGAGATCGTGTCCTCAATCAGCGACTTCTGTATTCGCATCAGCCCCACCTGGATCGCGTTTCGGGCGATTTTTTGCGGGGCAGTCGCGCTATTGTACGAAATCGCCCTCGTCGTCGGCGGGACGCCCGTACCCGTCGTATATTCCATTGAATTTTGCCGCGAGGTCTTCCATCTCAGGAAAGACATCGTTCAAATCTTCATCACCTCTTACGGGCTGCGTCGCTAATACCAGCCAGTCTCGATCATCAGCGCCAAGCTCGACCTTGGCAGACCATCCTCGCGCGCGGAGTTGTTCGGCTGCCATCTCAGCATCGGAGCTCTTGGGAAAATAAAGAAAGTGCTCGATGTATTCCGGGAACTCCTCGCTTGCTATATACCCATTCTCAAATGTTTTTCCTTTTTGCATGTGTCATCAACTAACGCCGTCCCGCATCGTTCTTATAAACTCTCCCGCCCTTCATCACAAACACCACTCGCGGACGGCTGTAATGTCTTTCAACGGATCGCCATCCACGGCAATAATGTCGGCCTGCATGCCGGGAGCAATCGATCCTATTTCATTCTGCATGTTCAGCGACTCGGCCGCCCGCGCATTCGCGTCCACCATCGCCTGCATCGGCTCTTCTCCGGCCTGCACGCGATAGATGAATTCCTCGGCGTTGCGTCCGTGCGCTCCTGCTACAGCGTCGGTGCCAAAGACGATTTTCAGGTTCTTTGTCGCCAGTGCATGCTTGAACATCTCCGCAATTACCGGCAGGACTTCCTGCATCTTGGCAAAGCCTTCTTCCGTGTAGCTGCCCACGCCGAGAAACTTCTGTTTGTTGTCGAGATAGTTGTGAATCACCAAGCCGACTCTGCGGATCGAAAAACGTCCCGTGCTGCGCCATTGCGTCCAGATCTTCCTGCGTGGCGTACGTCCCGTGCTCTACTTCGGTGCAGCCGGCGTTCGCCGCGGCGCGCACCGCATCACGATACGCATGGACCAGCGTCCGCAGCCCCTGCGCCTTGGCCTCTCCGCAGGCGGCCTGAAGCTGTTCGTCGCTCAGTGTTCGCGTGCCGCCCTGGCGGATGCTGCGCGACGCAAAGATCTTTACCAGGTCGGCGCCGTCAGCTTTGAGCTTGCGCACAGCTTCGCGAATCTGTTCCGGGGTAAGCTTCGCGTCTTCAATCGGTTCCAGCGAAGTCAAAAGCCGTGGTCCGGGCAGCCTTCCACTTGCGATCGCCGCGCGCAACTCCTTGTCCTCGGGCGATCCCACGCTTTGAATCGTGGTGAACCCGGCCATCAGTGTGGCATAGGCATTCCCAGCGGCGGCGAGCGCAGCTTGATAAGCCGTCTCGTTCTTGTCTTCAATGCGTCCGTTCGGACCAAAGTGCCATGTGATGTGATCATGCAGGTCGATCCATCCCGGCATCACCGTCATGTGAGTGAGATCGTAAGCGGCAGCTCCGGGAATACGCTGGTCGTTTGCGTTCGGCTCAACGCGGACGATCTTGCCGGCCTGCACCACGATCAACATATTGTGCAGCGTGTGGCCCTTGCCATCCAGCAAGGTTCCGGCGCGGATCACCACCGGCTGCGGCTTTGCGTCTTGCTGCCCGCCTGCAAGCAGCGCTGACACTATAAAGAGGATAGAGAACCTGACTAGCTTCATAGACGAAGCATTGTATCAATCTGTCAGGCCTTTACCGACCGCAGGGTTGAGACTCGTCGTCGACGGTACCCTGGCGTACCAGGTCATGGGCGAGCATAGGATAATCACGTTCTTTGTCCAACTATTTGGTGGCAAACATCGTCATAAACGTAAGCTTGCCATCCTTTCTGTAGAAAAATGAGAACCGTGTGTTAGACCCAGGGCGTCCTACTTCCCGGTCGCCAGGAAATTGCTCTGGCAGAGACACGCATTTGCCATCGCATTCCTGTTTGGCTTCCACAATGTCGGTGAGCAGTTCCTCCTCCTTCATGTCGCGATCCAATGTGAATCGGACTTCGTCAATCCGACTCGTTGGGTGCAATCTCGACGTGGAATCATCAGCCTTTTCAAAGATCGTAATCTCATACTCGTTACGTAGTGTTTTACGAGAGTAGAGAGGTCGGCAAAAGCAATGACCTTCGCGTTTCAGGTAATCGCTTCGGGAGATGCGAAGCTGAGAGTCCACATCAAGGTACAACTGCGGCTCGCCGAACAACGCGGCCATCTCTTCGTGGCTCATTCCTATGCGGAACAGCGATTCTTTGATCTTTTGTGGCTGATCTGATTGGGCGCCCGCCAGTAATAAAAACAAACATATCGCGTACATTATTCGTCGTCCCCCCCATGAAGTGGATGGTGACGAATTATAGCTCAGCGGTTCGTCTTGCCAGCAGAGGACGCCTCCGGTTTCACGAATCCAGCACCTCAGCCGTTCGAGAGTGGAGGTACTTATCACCAACGATTAGATTTCTGTCGCAAAGCAACAAAAGTGTTCTGGCCTAATGCCACTAGTCCAATACACCTCAGTTCATTGCTCCTAAAGCGCAGAAAAGACAGAATAGCCCTGTAATTCAAGGAGATCCGTTGTGAACCGTCTTTTAGTGAAGTTTACTTGCATGCTTGCGTTGCTTGTATCTGCTTCTGCTTTTGGCCAGAACCTGCCGGCTCCGGAAATGCAAAAAGGCTTTACGGGATTTGAGGAATTTCAGGGCACGCTGAATTCTGATAGCAAAATTTTCAAGCTCGATTCAAATGCCGGATACGACTTCAACAAGCATTTCGGCATATTTGTCGGCATGCCGCTTTACTTTGCCAACACGCAGACCACCACCACGCAGGTGAATGGCACGGCCACCACAACCACCACCAACGTCACCAACAACGGACTGGGTAATGCGTATTTCGGCTTTGCTATGCGCGCGCCAAACAAGACTCTGGATTATGGTTCCACCGTAACGCTTTCAGCTCCCACGGGCAGCACAACAAAGGGCTTTAGCAGCGGACGCGCCAACTTTGACTGGGACAATCGCTTTGAGCACTCGTTTGACCGGCTTACGCCATTTGTAGACGCGGGCCTGGCCAACGCCGTGCCTGATACAGGATTGAATACCAAGCCTTTCACGTCGCTGGGTATGCTCTCGCACTTGGAGGAAGGCGGTGAGTTCGAGCTGGTGAAACATTTCTCGGTTGGCGGCTCGGGATATGAGATCTTTCCATTCGGCAACCAGAAGATCTTCAGCAAGATCGTGGGCAAGGGACAGAGCGGAACTGGCAAAGGCAAGAACACATTTGATCAGGCGGCAGTCAGCAGCGGTTCCGGCCTGACGCGCGAAAACGGCTTCAATAGCTGGGTGGCTTTTGACCCCACGCCGCTGTGGCGCGTACAGGTTGGCTTTTCCCGCAGCGTTACTTATGACCTGAACAGTTTTGGCTTTAACCTGCGGATGAATCTGGGCAAGGCAGCCCGCCACCACGGCGACTAGCTTGCCCGGACACGCGGCACGTAATTTCCATCTTCCAGGACCTGGCACGGCGCAACCTGCGGCGTGACCAGGGCCTCCCTGGGGATGATAAAAGTCTGCTCTAGAGCATACTGTCCTGACATGGCTGCGTGCGGCACGCCATCGGTGTAAACCATCCACGAGCTTCCCGGAGGAAACACCAGTTCCTGCTTCGGCGCGTTCTTCTGGAAGTCTGCGTTTTCCTTGAGCCAGTCATGCAGGTAAAGCATGAACTCGTCGTATGGTGAGCGATCGGGAACTGGCAGGCCGATCTTGCTGGCCATGTGCGCCAGCGTGCGTCCCACTCCGCTGTTCGATGGGCCAATTCTTTTCTTCTGCATCAGCTTCGGTAAAAAATCATGGAACGGCTCGCCCACGTTCCATACGCGCCCGACGGACGGGTTAATGTTGGCAAATACACGCAGGATGCGCGCTCCGTGCGTGGGGCGTGAAGGAAAGGCGTCTACGTGGAGCAGGTCATTGCGCTTGTGCAGTGAGAGATCGCGGCCTTGCTCTTCCAGCGGACGGAAACTGGCGAAATCCAGCTTCATCTTGCCCGCGTAGGGCGCGAGAAACTGTGAGACAAACATTGTCACGGAGGCGGAGAAGTCCCGCATGATGCTATTCATGCGCTCTCGGTCGGGGGAATTTTCATCCACGCCCTTCAGCAAATCTTTTGTAGGCCGGTAGGAAATGTTTTTGTGAAAGCGCGAGCCGGCCTGCTTCTGCGATAGTAGGAATTCACGATCAGCGTCAGGAAACACAAAAGGCACATGGCTGAAGAAGAGCACTTTGCCGCGCTCCAACTGGTCACAATGCCAGGGAGCTCGCTTCAGATCGTAATTGGTTACGTCCAGGATGGCAGAACTGCCGGATACATCCGTCATAAACATCCTTCAGTCATCTTTGAATCATCGTTTGCAGAAATCATACGCGGTTCACTCCTGCTCCGCAAAATGACTGAAAGAAAATGAGGACAAAGGGCGCGAGCTCCATGCCCGCGTCCTGTCCTCTCGGTCTATTTGTCGCCCTTCTTGCACAGAGCGCCATCGGTGATTGACGTGAGCAGCCCAGCAGAAGCGGTGATCTTCCGGCTGAAACAGCCGCTGACAGAATCATCAGAGAAAAAGTCCTGCGCGCTTTGCTGGCCCGTGCTGCCGGTAATGTTGAAGTTTGCGTCAAACAGCAGCGTGTCGCTGGGCGTGACGGTATTGGAGACGACGCTGAAGGAATCGCGGTCCATCGTCGCCGTGCTGTACCGCCGCGCTCTGGAACTGCTGGCGGATCGTGGTGGTTTGCTGCGCCTGAGCCATCCGGATTGATGGAGAAAGTGAATCCAAGGTCCAGCGGCCATTCAAAGCGCTGGGACGCATTTCCGCCTCCGTGGCCGTCGGTCTGGGTCTCAGAAGTAATGGTGGTGCGCTGCTTGATGTTCTGCACAAACGCGGTGTTAGTGATGTTGAAGTCCTGCCGGCTGGAAAATTGAATATTCTGCTGGACATTGGTTGCAATACGTCCATGTGACGTCCGTACAAAACCTTCCACTCTGAAGATGCGCGACGAATCAACAGTGACGGAACCGGTAATTGTTCCATCGGGCGCGGTGTTCAGGTTTTCAACCACACTTGGATTGGGAACGCCAATCGTGTTGCGCGTCACTTCGCCGGTTATCTGGTTTGATCCATGGTCCTGGAAACCAGCAGGGTGGCCGTGGTGGAAAATCCATTGTTCGCGCCGAACACGCTGACTGCAACTTGGTGCGGCTGCCCGTTGCTGAGCACGCCCGCGAAAGGCGTAAGATCAACGCGATAAGGTGCAAAATTCAGCGTCTGGACGCCTGGGATAGGACGCCAGAGTAGTGGATCGATTCCGCCGGTATAGATCCACGGATAGACCGGCGCAACGCCCGCCGGAGTGCCATCGATTGTGACCTGGCTCTCGCGGAATGCGCCGCCGCCGCAGCTTTGTAATTCTCCGGCAACGTCATCCGGCACGCAGGTGTACCAGAACTCGTCTCCAGCCTGGCTCTCCGCCACCACATCAATAAACGCGCGCTCAACGTTGGCGGGAAGCGCAAAGCTTTTCGACAAGACACTGGTGGAGTTGGATAGAAATGCCGTCCCTCCGGTGGGATCGGAGGCTAGAGGTAAAACGAGATCGGCGGTGCGCGGCGCCTCCTGATGACGGTCCAGCGGATAGAACTGAATTACAGCCGTGCCGAATAGAGTGCTGGTAAAGGTGGAGTTCACCAGGTTGCCCAGGTCAACGCGGCCATTCTGGGTGGTATTGAAGAGAGCAGAATAGTCAGTGAGATCGCGCTCAATGTGCCAGGAGCGCGCCACTGTTCCTGAAGGTTCGGAAGTAGTCCCGAAATAAACGTTCACGCCGCCAATCCAGATTTCCGCGGTGCGGTCAAACTGCCTGCCTGCTTGAATGGAAAAGTCTGCATTCAAAACAACTTTGGCCCATGGGCCGGGGCACGCAGGAGTAAAGGAAAATGGCTTAGGAGAAAAATCCGCAAAGGCAAAATTATTGAACAGCGTAACCACGCACGGCGTAGTGTTAGGCCGCGCGACTGGCGGATCAGCCGTTGCGGTATTGGCTGAACCAATCACCAGTCCGGGCGGCGGAATAGGCTGGGCTGAGATTGCGCTGGCTGCAAGCACAAGGCAGGCAGCGACGAATATTTTAAGAGAAGAAAACAAAATGGATCGAAAAGCGAGGAGCAGAAGGGACGTGCATGACTACCTCCAAAAGATGAGGGCCAAATTCTAATCAGCAGTTCTGAGGTGGGTCAAACCGGCTACCGGCTAAAAGCTCTCCGGGGACAATGAGCGGTTAATGGGAATCGAGATGAATACTAATGATCTTGCCTGCAGGCCCAACGGCCCATCCTGAATTTCCGATCAGAGCCAGCGCGTTCAGGTCTTCATTGAATATTGAGTTCCAGGTATTTCCGCCATCGTGAGAAACATCCGCTCCACTGGTTCCAACTGCTGCCAGAGTATGAGAGGTACCCACCGCTACGCCCGAGCGATATCCTTGCGGAAGCTTCGAGGCTAGTGTCCAGGTCTTGCCGCCATCGTGGGTGAAGGCCGCTGTCTTTTCTGCCTTCTTGGGCTCCTTGTAGTCACCACCGACAGCGACTCCATCCTTCGCTGTCCAGAAAGCCAGAGAAAACACGCCTTGCGTTGCCGCTCCGTGAAGGATCGGTGTTTCTGCGACCGTCCAGTTCTTTCCACGATCGGCAGAATGAAACACCCGCGCAGACGGAGCGCCGGTGCCAAACCAGACATCGTTCTTGCCGAAAGTTGCAATGCAGGTGCCGCTGGCGGCAAAAGCGCCTTCACTGGGCAGCGCCGGAGGCATTTTTTTCACCGCCACCGGATTCCAGGTCATGCCGTCAGAGGTCGCAATCAGCGGGAACTTGCCATCCACAGAATCGCTCACGGCGATTCCGTGAGTGCTGTCCCAGAAAGCAAAGCAATCGTAAAAAGCCTTGGGATCGCTGTTGGTGAACTGCCGCTGCCAGATCTTGCCGCCGTCAGAGGTTTTATAAATACGTGATTGATCGCCCGTGGCCAATGCTGAGCACGAACGCGGTGTTCTGGTCGAAGGCCTGAATATCGCGAAAGTCGAGCGAGTCAGCGCCGGCAATGACTAATGTCTCCCAGGTGGCGCCGCCGTCAATGGTTCGCAAGACCGTTCCTCTGGCGCCGCTGGCCCAAGCCACCTTTCCAGAAACGGCGCTGATGCCGCGAAGCGGGACGTCCGTTCGGCTGTTTTGCGGCGTTTGCGCCCAGGCAAAGAACGAAGATAGCAGTATGATAAGGGCTGCGGCAACGCGCATATCCATGCTCCCAAAGGACTTAGAATTGTAACCTTTGGCTCCCAGCTTACTCTATTCAGGCAGGGAGGGAATCCAGGTGAGTACCATGCTGGTCCCAGTAACGGCACAAAGCGAACTGCGAGATGAAGAAGTGGTGGCACGTGTGCTCGCTGGCGAGACGGCGCTGTTTGAGATCCTGATGCGCCGCTATAACCAGCGGCTCTACCGGGTTTCCCGCGTCATCCTGCGTAATGACGGCGAAGCCGAGGACGTAATGCAGGATGCTTATGTGCGCGCCTACGAACATTTGGACCAATTTGCCGGCAAAGCGGCATTTTCCACCTGGCTCACGCGCATTGCCATCCATGAAGCGCTGGCGCGCAAGCGCCGCCGCGGCCGGATGGAAGAACTGGATGCACTCCCCGAAAACGGAGATTTTATGGCCATTCTCAAATCGTCCGCGCCTAGCCCGGAAGACGGCACTGCCACTTCTCAGGCGCGCGAACTGCTGGAACACGCAATCGACCATCTGCCGGAAGCCTATCGCGCGGTGGTGATGCTGCGTGAAGTGGAAGAAATGAGCGTGGCGGAAACCGCCGAAAGTCTCGGCGTGAGCGACGCAGTGGTAAAGACGCGCCTGCATCGCGCCCATGCCATGCTGCGCAAAGACCTATACGCCCGCGCCAAAGGCCGGGCCACCGATCTCTACCAGTTCCACGCCGTGCGTTGTGATCGCGTAGTGAAAGCCGTGTTTGACAGGATCAGAGAAAAAAGTGCCGATGCCGGAATGATCGTCCACTAAGTAACCCGATCCTAAAAGAGCATGGCCTCAATCTTCTAAAATTTCCTAAGAGCGTGTACCCACGTTTCCTGGCCATCGCGAATGGTCTTGCAGCTGTGCGGTAGTTGATATATAAACTGCCTGCACTCAAGCCATTTTCCATTTTTTGCGGGGTCACCTTCCATGCGTGCCAAGCTGTCTCTTCTATCGCTGTCTCTTCTATTCCTGGTTTCATTCTGCCGTGCCTATGCTTTTGACGACTGGCAACCTATCAACCCCGATGAACTAAAAATGACAGCGGACGCGGCGCATCAGGGCGACGCCATCATTCTTTACCATGAAGAAACCGCGGACGACATGACCCGCCACCGCTATGTCTATAAGCGCTTGAAGGTGCTCACGGAAAAAGGTAAAGACCGGGCCAGCGTGGAAATTCCCTATGACGCAAAATATGTGGGAGTTACGGACATCAGGGCACGGACCATCGCTCCTGACGGAACGATCACGCCTCTGACAGGTAAGGCGTTCAACAGCACGATCGTGAAAGCAGAAGGGGTCAAGTATCTGGCCAAAACTTTTACCCTGCCGAACGTTCAGGTAGGCAGCATCATTGAGTGGAAATACACGGAATACTGGGACAACTGGGTATTCGCGCCCCATTGGGTCGTGCAGGACGATCTGTTGACCAAGCGTGCCAAGTTTACCTTTGTGCCGATGTTCAAACAGAACCATTACATTGAGGACAGCCGCGGCCAGATTCTGGACCGCGTTTATTACTCGCTGATCGGGCTACCAGAGAACACGGCGATCAAGACGACGGCAAATAATCGGATGGAGCTGGAACTGAAGGATATTCCTGCTTTCGAACCGGAAGACTTTGAGCCACCCTCTGACCTGCTGAAGATGCGCGTCAACTTTTATTACGGTACAGACAAGATGGGCAAGCCCCAGGAATTCTGGAAAGGCGAAGGCAAATACTGGAACAAGGAAGTTGATAAGTTTGCCGGCCACTCCGGGGCGGTGGCCACGGCCGTAAGTCATGCCATAAATCCCACGGACACTGCTGAGCAAAAAGCGCGCAAAATCTATGCCTATGTTCAGAAAATCAAAAACCTTACCTTTACCGAAACGGAAGGAGCATTGGAAGAGATTTTAAGCCGTGAGAGCCGGGAAAAACGGACCGTGGACGACGTTCTGGAAAAGAATGAAGGCTATCGCGATGAGATCGCGCGCCTCTTCTGGGCCATGGCGAGAGCAGCCAATTTACAGGCCTACATCATGCGCGTTGCTGACCGTGACGAGTATTTCTTTCAACAGAACGTCCCGAATTCGTCGCAATTGACGTCAGAAATCGTGATTGTGGTGGTGGATGGCAAAGAAATTTTCGTTGATCCAGGGACTGCTCTTTGTCCTTTTGGGCACCTGGCCTGGCAGCATACCTCGACCCAGGGTATACGCCAGACCGCGAACGGAAGCACGGCGCTGGCCGCGACTCCAGAGGCAAATTACAAAGACGCGATTAGCAAACGACTAGGGAATATCACAATCAGCGAAGACGGAAACGCCAAAGGGTCCATAGGAATCGGATGGGCGGGAGAAGAGGCCCTGGTGCACAGGCTCCGCAGCCTGAAGACTGACCCCGCAGGCCGAAAAAAAGAACTGGAAGACGAACTGAAGGCCATGCTTCCGGCCGGCGCAACAGTTCAGCTTGTTTCCGCGGTGGGCTGGGACGATGGGGAAAAGCAATTGTCAGCCAACTTCAAAGTGGAAATTCCGTCCTACGCCAGCAGCGCGGGCAAACGCATGCTGGTGCCCACCAACCTGTTTGAATCGCGGAGCCGCCAGCCCTTTGCGCACGGTGATCGGAAACAGCCGGTATATTTCAACTTCCCTTATTACCTTGTGGATGAGACGACCATCACATTCCCTGCTTCTTTTCAGATGGAAAATCTACCTGAAGTGCAGCCGGTCCGGACTGATTATTCGCTTTACACCCTGACACATATTGCGCAGGGAAACTCCGTAAAGATCAGCCGCAGCTATGCAATGGGCGGCATTGCGTTCCACCAGAGCGAATACGCCGGTCTACGTAAATTTTTTGATGGAGTCAACGCCGGAGACACCCAGCCGCTGGTATTGACCACAGCAAAATCACGGGAATTAATCCTGCGGCGCGGGATCATCGGGTGCCGTGGCCGGTTCTGCGAAGTTACATGGAGAGTAAGAGCCGGGACTTCGCCACATTCGTAGCCGCCCAATCATTTCTCAGGCTTCATGGGTTCAACCCAGACGTTAAAGCTAAGCTTGTCGCCTGCGTAGTCTCCGGTGATCTCCCAGCAGCCGGGAACAGGCACCCAGACGCCGGTCAGCATGGCTCCTCTCCATGAATCGATAATGACATTGGTGGCCGGGCCCTGCGGCGCTACAAGCGGCGGAGTCGGGCCGTCAAGGCGCTTGCCCGTGACCCGTAGCTTAGGGACTGGTTCCGAGCGCCAGCTATAGTCATCGCGAAACCAGAAAATTTTTGCGGTCAGGTCCTGCTCGTGCCCTGGCGTGTGCGGTCTCCACTGCCAGATCATCGAGTTGCCAATCTCCGTCCACAGTTTTTCTGTGCCGATCAGGAAGAAGTCTTTGGGTAATTCTTCAGAAGATCGATAGTCGGCGGGCGGTATAAATGCCCTTGCCGGTAGTGGTGTCATGGGGCACGATGCAGGCGCAGCTTCGTGCTGTGGTGCGGACGGTTGAGCGGGAGCCTGTTGGCTGTTTGGCGTCAAGGCTGCAAGCGCAATTACTAGGACCGATCGCAAAAGGATCATTGCAGAGGTCCTCCCTTGCTGATGTTCGACGGTGATTATCTCATAAGGTTAGGGCGGTGCGATTCGCTTCATTTCCATGCGGCCAGAGACGGGCGGTAAGTTCCGGGGCCAAGCAATGTATTCCGCTTTAGCATCGGTCTGAACAGCCATTTGACTTGTGTGGCACAGGCACTCTTGCCGGTGCTCGATGGGAATCGTAGTGAATGCAGACACAGGAGTGTCTGTGCCACATATTTTTTGAACTCTGTTTAGATCTACCCCAAATCTACCTTGAAGCGGTCTTTCTTGAGGATCGCACCTTGCGTATATGGTCGAGCACAATAATCATGCCGACCCAAACCGTTGCAGCCAGATATGCGGCAATTGTTGCAGGTGAGAAATAACTTCCTTGGAGCGTATGGAATGGCCGGAGCCTTCACCGTTGACACCATAGAGAATGTTGGCCATGGATGAGTTGAAAGTATATCGCCCTACCGCCGAGACAAGACTCGCGGTCTCAGGCTGGGGCTTTGGCGGACTTGGCGCGGATGCGTGCCAGCGAACTCAGCCCACGCAGAACGGCATTGAAATGTTCAGGATTCCTACTGACAAACTTTAGCCGGCTGCCGCGGCCCATGTAGGATTCCGGCTTGCAGTCTTCCAATTCCTGCCAGAACCAACGCTGCATGCGCTTCAGATCGAATGCGTTGCCGGTACGCGAGTAAACCGTTTGGGCGGGGCCCAGCGTGAACCAATCGTGTTTTACAAAAACTTTGTATTCGCGTTCCGGAGAGTCAGAGGTAAAGATGTACCACTCGTCAAAAACTTCAAAAGGTATGGCGGAAATGTTGTCGCTCACCGGGATATGCAGCCAGCGGCCAGAAGTGCGCCATCCGCGCTGCATTTCTTCTGAGGTCGGCTGCAGCGGGTAAGAATCAAAAGATGTGATGACAACGTTCTTGCTGGCGACTACTGCAGGACAAACTTGTAAAACGTCGTAAACCTCATGGGCAGCCGTTTCCAGCCACCTGTATTCTCCCTGGACACCGTGAAACATTCACTACCTCTTCTTCAGTCAGGCACTCAGCGCACTATCCTTGCTGTAATCTGCTTCCCAGACGCCTTCAAAATCCACAAAGAACCCGCGGATGGTCAGCTCCGGAATCTCCGCCTGCAGAAAATCCACGGCGCGATGCAGGTCGTTCCTGTGGTTCTCCGCTTCGCGGGCCGTGTCATCATCAAAGGCGGCCAGGCCGCCGTAAGCGCCGCAATCGGAGTGTAACATCAGCAACACCGTCTGCGTGCCATGGAGCCGCATGGATTTGCGGACCTGCTCCAGCACAAACTGGCGTTCGGATTCCAGATCGTCGCCGGCCAGGCACTTTGCGCCTCCAGCAACCAGGATGGGATCAAAATGGAGCACACCAATGCGCTTGGTGAGTTTGTGGAGCACGAGGTCAAAACGATGGTCGAAGCACCAGACGATCGCGGCGTCGGCTTTATATCTGTCCCGTGGAGAGTTGAAATGGAATACCTTGCGAATAAGGCACCTCGCGTCGGGACATTATATAGTCGGATGCGTTTTGCGTCGTGTGAAAATAGGCCAAGCCCCGGCTCTACGGAGCAGCCTTTTGCCTGCGGCGGAGCCGGCAGCAGGAATCGAGATTCTCACCCCGGGAGTCGATAGACTCAATTCCTTTCCGCCGTATACTTCCTTTTAGCTCCCCCGGAGACACCATGAATCTCGATCGACGTTGGACCACGCTCCCTATTGCCTGTCTTTTTCTTAGCTTAGCTTTGTCCGCCACTGCATCCGCCTCCAGCATCACGTTCAAAATCACGCTGCCAGCCGCGCAACAGCCGGTAACAGGAAGGCTGTTTGTGATCGTAGCGCGGGCCAATGATCCCGAGCCGCGCCTGCAGGTGGGCTCATGGCGTTCGCGGACGGAGATGATTGCCGTGGATGTTCAGAACCTGCAACCCGGACAGGCCGCCACGCTTGATGCTCTAACCCTGGGCTATCCTTTGAAATCAGTTCGTGAGCTGCCCGCCGGGGACTACTACGTACAGGCGCTGGTGAATGTATACACGCGCTTCCAGCGGTCTGACGGGCATACCATCTGGGCGCACATGGACCAGTGGGAAGGCCAGCAATTCAATAAGTCTCCAGGAAACCTCTTTAGCGACGCCGGCCATTTCCATTTGGATCCCATCACCGGCTACGAGATCAGGCTCAACCTTGACCACAAAATTCCCACGCCGCTTCCCCCAGGCGATACCCAGTACGTAAAGCACATCAAGATACAGAGCAAGCTGCTGACCCAGTTCTGGGGACAGCCCATTTACCTGGGCGCCACGGTGCTGCTGCCGGAAGGTTATGAGGCCCATCCCAACGCGCATTACCCCGTGCTCTATGAGCAGGGACACTTCAATCTGCGCGCGCCGCTCGGCTTTGCCACAGAGCAGTCCCCGGCGGACCTGCCATTGCGGGAAGGGCGCATCTCCGGGCCGGACTTATATCAGCGCTGGACGTCAAAGGGATTTCCGCGCATGATCGCCGTCACCTTCCAGCACCCAACGGTGTTTTTTGACGACTCTTACGCCGTGAACTCGGCCAATAACGGCCCATACGGCGACGCCATCATGAATGAGCTGATTCCTTATGTGGAAGAACATTTCCGCATCATCCGGCAGCCGTATGCGCGCGTGCTTTCCGGCGGATCGACAGGCGGATGGGAATCGCTGGCGCTCCAGGTCTATCATCCTGATTTCTTTGGCGGAACATGGACTTTCTATCCTGATCCCGTCGATTTCACTCGCTACGGAATCGTCGATATTTATGCCGATGTGAATGCGTTCCTGGCGCCGAATTACGATCCGCCGATTCCGGAGCGGCCCATGTTTCGCACTGCTGAAGGGCAAACGGATGTGACCGTGCGGCAGATGAGCCAACTGGAAGAAGTGCTGGGCTCGCACGGGCGCTCCGGCGAACAGTTTGAAGCCTGGGAAGCCGTCTATGGTCCCGTGGGAGTTGATGGTTATCCCAAGCCGCTGTGGGACAAGATGACCGGCAAGATCGACCAGACGGTGGCAGACTACATGCGCGAGCATGGCTACGATTTGAAAGATTATTTGCAGAACAGCTGGCTGACGATCGGCCCCAAACTTGTCGGCAAGCTGCATATTTACTGCGGCGACATGGACAATTTTTACCTGAACCTGGCGGTTTACCGTTTGGACGATTTCCTCAAGCGCACCAACAATCCCCGCCTGCGGCGGATCGGTTGAATATGGTCGTCCGATGAAGGGCCACGGCTGGACACCATTGAACCAGGCCGAGCTACTGCGGGTAATCGCTAATCACATCACGCTGAATGCGCCCAAGGGAGCAGATGGGAGCTGGAAGTACTGAACGGTCAATACCGTCGTTAATTCAACCCTAAGGGTCTTTGCGGCTGCGCCGCGGCAACCCGCTGGGTCTATTTCTTAATGCTGCCCCTGATACTGGGCTTAACTTGTGATCTGCCGCCTTTCAGGATATCTACACCCCTTACCTCAGCTTTTCCAAGCTCCGAAGAGGGAATGGACGGATCACTCCTGTAGAGTGCAATGGCTTCTTCCAACTCCCAAGCCGCCAACTCAAGCCCCTTGGCTCGCTCCTGAGCTCCCATTGTAGTGACCAAAAAGGATAGCCCCGCCGCTACGCTAGCGATCACGAAGGCCTCTGTCGTGCTCAGGAAGGATGACTTTGTGTTGATCGCGATTCCAGCAGCCAAAGCCGCGGATAAAAAGCCAGCGAAATAGTGTGCGGCTTTCCACCCCATCGAAGAGTTTCGCCAAGTTCGCCATTTCTTGTGGATGAACAGGGGAACTGCGCGAGGTTCCGTGTCAGTCATATAAAGCTCCAAATTCTACAATTCACATCCGGCTATTCGATGTGTCTTTGCGTCGTCAGCCTTATGTATATCTTGGCAATTGAGCTACAAATACTAGCCCCGGTAAAGAACATAGAGCAAGAAAAACAGTTGTTTTTAGCAACACCGCTTCAAGGTTATGCCGGAGGTCGCGAGGCTATACCCCAATATCTTCGTTCCACAGCCGTGGGTTCTTACGAATGAACTCTTCCATCATGCGGATGCATTCATTGCTTTGAACTACTTCAAGTGCAACGCCGCGGGATCGAAGTAACTCTTCTTCTCCCATGAATGTCTTATTCTCGCCGATGATGACGCGTGGAATCCCATACAGCAGAATGGCGCCGGAGCACATGGAGCACGGTGATAGCGTGGTGTATAGAACGCATTCGCGATAGACGGCGGCGGATTGGCGGCCGGCATTTTCCAGCGCGTCCATTTCTCCATGCAGAATGCAGCTGCCTTTCTGCACACGACGGTTGTGCCCGCGCCCGATGATCTTATCGCGATGCACGATAACCGAGCCGATCGGGATGCCGCCTTCCGCAAGTCCCTGCTGGGCTTCCTCAATGGCGGCCTGGAGAAATGGGTCTTTAGAATTCATACCGGAAAACCTTACCACTGATAAACACGGATGGCAGCGATAAACACGGATCACTGATAAGAAACATTTCCTCGAGCCGTTCTTAGATCATTATCGAAAGCCTTCAAGCTTAGCTCGTTTTTCAAGTCCCTTTTCAGATCAGTGTTATCAGTGTTGATCAGTGGTAGGAATTTTCGCGTAAAGAAAAAAGCCTGGATCAATTTCATCCAGGCGAAAAACAACAGAGAGAGATTTAATGCACAGGAGACTTACGGGCTGGCGAAATCGAATTTGATAACTACAGTTGATTCTTCCGCGGCAGGCTCATACCTCCACTTAACCACGGCAGCCGTCACAGCCTGTACCAGCACGGGGTTTCCGCCCAAAACCTTTACGTCCTTCACTCTGCCATCGGCCGTGACCAGCAGTTCAACGCGTGCGCTTCCGCTGATGTTGTTCTTTTTGGCTAACTCGGGATAAACAGGCTCTACGCGGCTTTTGATTTTGCGCGATGTGGTTTGCGCAAAAGAAGAATTATTAGGACCTATGGAAAACAAAGCCAGCAAGGCGACGAAAAGGGCTGAGCCAATCCGTCGGAGGCGTGCATGGCGCCGAAAGGGGGTGCAATTCACCGTCTACTCCTCAGTTGCCTGTAACGCGGCGTGCCATGCTTTCCCAGCGCACAGGCGGCAACTTGAAGAGAATCGTACCGGCTAACTTGTGAAACTGAAAGTCACGAAAGTAACCTGGTGTTGAAATGCACATTATCAGGTTGCCGGCTTTCGTTGATTCAGGATTGCTGACTGGCCGTGGAGGATTGCGGCGTGGCATTTGTCCGACCATCAGCGCCGGCGGTATCAGGTGTCCGTCCGCGCATCAGGAAGTGTCCGGCAATGGAAATTACGCGCAAGTGCACCGGCACAGGTGATAAACACTGCCCGTATGCCCAGCCTTTGCGCGAGATATCCGGAGAGCAGAAGACCAAATACCTGGGACACAGCAATTAGCGACATAAAGGTGCTGCTCACGCGCCCAACCATCGGCGGGGGTGTTTCCTGCTGGGACATGGTCTGGGCGGGAATCCAGACGAACGCAATCCCGAAACCCATCGCAAATGTGCTGAGCGCGGCCATGGCCGTGTTGCGAAATGCTCCCAGCAGTCCTGCACCCAGGCCAAGCAGGAAGAGTCCGCCCAGCACCACATAGGACTTGGAGTCCGCTTCGCGCCAGACGCGTAATCAGTTGTGTACCCACGATCATCCCCACGCCTACCATGGCGCTGATTGCGCCAAACATGAATGAGCCAGCATGGAGAGAGTCGCGAATGTAGATTGAGATCAGCGGGCTGAATGAACTCAGCACAAACATGGCCACGGCCATCGCAATAAAGACGAATGCCAGTCCCGCATGGGTGAAGATGAATTTGTTTCCGGCAAGAAAATCCTGGGCCAGCGACTTTACAGTCTTCTCCCCCTGGGCGCGCGCCGGCCGAATAACTGCCAGGGTTGAAATCATGGCGGCGGAGAAGACGAAGCTGGCAATGTCTATGTAGAAGCATGACTTTTCCGTAAGCCATGCCACCAGCGCGCCTGCGGCGGCGGGCGATAACAAGCGCACGATATAAAAGGCCTGCATCATCAAAGCATTGGCAGCCAGCAAACCATCAGCCGGCACAATGGTGCGCAAAGTTACAGATTGTGCCGGGGCAAAAAAGCTGGAGACGGAGCTTAAGACCAGAAAAATTGCTGAGATCTGCGAAACGTTGTGGACAAAAACGAGCATCAGAATCAGCACGGCGCGGATGAGATCGCTGGCAATCATCAGACGCTTCACATTCCAGTGGTCCACAAAAACGCCCGCAATTGGGCTGATGACCGCCATCGGCAGCACAAACGCCATGGTCACGGTGGTGACCTGAACGGGCGTCCCGTGCCAGCGGAACGTGATGAGGCTGATAACGGCGAACAGCGCCAGGAAATCGCCAAAGACGCTGACAAACTGCGCCAGCCAGAGCGTCCGGAATGGCTTGTATTTCAGGATCGTTTTAGCCGTAAAGGCCGTTGGCGCTGTTGCGGGAGAGGTCATGGGCTCTGTTGTCCTTGAAGGGCAAGCTTATCAAGCGGAGGAGCTTTGCGCCGTTATCGGCGCGAAAAAATTCACAGCTTTGCGATCGAAAAAACGGGTACGGACATTGCTGTGGGGCTCGAATTCGCTTCTAAGAAAGCTGGCCACGCCCTGAATTAACGCCCCCTTGAGTTTTATTGGAGTTTTTAATTGCCAGGGAAAGTAAAGCCCATCTAAATAACTGAAAATACACGGCTAGAACGATCTCTCTGTTCTAATTGTGAAAATCCATTTAAAGTAAAGCTAATAATTTTTGTTAGATGGAAGTCACCCCCGAATGGCACAACCTGTTCTCCCTGCTGCGTTGCTATTGATTGTGGCGACCGAACCTGCCCTGCGGCTGCGACTCGAATGGCTTGAACGCGCCGGCTATCGTGTACAGAACCGCTTGCAGCCTGAAAGAAGTGGACCAGGCCTGCCAGGGACAAATCTTTGACGTGGTGCTGATTGCCGATAGCGTTGAACCACGCATGAAGAAAGCCATTGGCCACGCGGTACGCCACCATCTTCCTGACGCCCCGATTTTGCAGATGGGAAGAATCCGCCCGGACATGGAAGGGAATAGTTTCGTTACCGGAGATTCGCGCGAAGGTGTGCTTCAATCGGTAATGAACATCCTGAATCGTCGCGACGAAATAAGACCGGCGGCAATCTAGCGGGCCTAGCGCTTCGCGAATTTGAGTTCGCAAACCTCCCAGGAAAATAAAGAGGGACCCTTTCGAGTCCCTCCTTCATGACTTGAAGCATGGAGCTATTTCGGCGTCACCGTGGTTGCAGAAGCTGTTTTCAGGCCGATAGCTTCACCTGACAATACAAGTTCAACACGACGGTTCTGCTGGCGACCTTCCGCTGTGTCATTGGTGGCCACGGGCTGCGTCTTGCCCAAGCCGCGCGACACAATGGAGCTATCCGGAATGCCTTGTTGAATCAGGTAGTCACGCACTGCCTGCGCGCGATTTTCAGAAAGCTTCTGGTTGTAATCGTCGCTGCCCACGGCGTCAGTGTGGCCTTCCACTTCAAGATGAAGTCCGGGATGGGCGATGACGATTCCGCTGACTTTGGCCAGCCGCTCACGCGCACCGGAAAGCAATTCAAAACTTCCGGTCTTGAACAAAACGTCTGACATGTTGGCGATCAGGCCGCGCGCTGTATCGCGGGTCGCCAGAATCGTATTCAACTGTTGGAGCAGCTGTGCGCGCAGGTCGGCTTTTTCCTGTTCGGCTTGCTGGCGGAGACGGTCGGATTCTTCCGCGGCTTTGCGCGCTTTGTCTGCTTCCACGGCCAGGGCCTGCTTCTGCTGCTCAGCGGCCGCGCGTGCGGTGTCTGCCTGCTGGCGGGCTGCGTCGGCCTGCTGACGTGCGGCTTCAGCTTCCTGGCGGGCCTTTTCGGCTTCGGCTTTCATGCGCTCGGCATCGGCCTTGGCAGCCAGGGCTTGCGCTCTGGCCTGCTCTGCCTGTACGCGAGCGTCATCGGCGGCCTGGCGGCGTTGCGCTTCTGCAATGGCGTCCTGCCGGGCTTTAGCTTCGCGATCTTCGGCTGCCTTCTTGTCGGCGGCAGCTTTGGCCTGAGCTTCTTCTTCCGCTCTCTGCTTCACGGCCATCACGCGAGCTTCCTCGGCGGTGCTCACGGTTTCACGCGCCAGTGTTTCAATGGTGCTTTTATCGCGCTTCTGGACGTAGGCTTCTTCGGCCTTGCGGAGTTGCTGGGTGGCGCTGGCCAGAATGGACGGCGCATATTTGTCGGCTGTTGCGAGATTGGCGATTCTTACCGCATTGCGGGCTTCAAAGAGAACGCGCGGCGTTTTGCGATCGATGCCGAAGATGGCGTCCTGAATTTTGGTGTTGGTGGCAGAATAAGTGCCGCGACCCAGCAGCTCATATTTCGCGTCAATGTTCTCCTGCCGGCCAACAGTGGTCGAGCTCATAATATTTTCCATCACTACCATGTTGCCGGGCTGGTTCACGGCGAAATACGGTTCCGCGGTAACAATCATGCCGAAAGTTTGCATATCGGTGATGGCCTTGACGCGGCTGCCGTTATGATCGATTACCAGTTCGCCAAGATTGACCGCGCGGCCTTCCGGAGAGATGGCCCACAGCACCAGCGAGAGGTATTCCAGGCCGAATTTAGTGGGGTCATCCAGGCCGTCGAATTTGGCGTCAATTTCCACGTTGCTTTTCTTGCCTGTTACTTTGGCTTCACCGGAGGCATTCTGCATGAGTTCGGTGCCGTGAAAATCAACCTTGACGGCGTCACCGCGCAGCCGGTAGTTCACCGCCTTGGTGGTGCGATGAACAGGCGTGGCAGCAGGCGCAGTAGACTGCGCCATGCCCGCGATGCTGGATGCGGCCAAGCAAAGGAACAGGAAAAACGCCAGACGTTGTTTCATGGCATGCCTCACTTCAAATTCTTTCTCTGAGTTGTGCGGTAATTAAAGAGATCAGTTCGGTATAACCTTTAATTCGGTATAACTTTATGTGACGCCGCGTATTATGAAAAGGACGCACGTGGTCAACTCGGCGATAGCACTTTGGTGACCCCGGCGGCAAAAGGCCGAGCTGATGCCGAATTTAAACGTCCGGCATGTACTTTCCAAAGCCAACCTGCCGGGGCGATCATAACTTGCTTTGAAGAGAAAGGAAATCAAAAGATGCAGCGGAAACAGTTAGCAGTTGGAGTCTCATTGGTCATGTTGATCGCCGTAATGGCGATGGCGCAGCAGACGCCCAGAAGACAAGAGCAAGCGTCCCAGCCCTCCTGCCACGGCCGAGGTGACGCTGAAGAACAAGAAGATCACCATTGATTACAGCCGTCCTTTCACTGAAGGGCAGGAAAGTTGGGCAGGAACTTGCGCCTTACGGCAAGGTATGGCGAACAGGCGCGAATGAGGCCACGGCGCTGAATACCGAAATCGATCTCAACATTGGAGGCGTAAAAGTTCCGGCGGGAAAGTACACGCTTTACACTCTGCCTTCAGAAGGAACGTGGAAGCTCATTATCAATAAGCAGACCGGCCAGTGGGGCACAAAGTATGACGAAAGCCAGGACCTGGCCCGCGTGGACATGAAAAAAACCGCTCTGCCGCAATCGGTGGAACAGTTCACCATTTCCTTCGACAAGAAAAATGAGAATACGGCTGATCTCAACCTGGATTGGGAAAATACGCGCGTTTCCGTGGAGGTAAAAGCTCAGTAGTAAGGTTGCTGCAAATAAAGGTGGTTGAACGACAGGCTAAGTTACTCGCAGCCGCTATTGCCGCCGGCGCCTACGGACTTATCACCGCCGCCACTGGGAGCGCCGGGGCACGGACAATCCTGACTTCTCCGCTTTGGCTGGATGAGATACTGCAGCGGCCGGAGACGCCTGATTCCGGCGAAGCGTTCACGGTATAGGCTATCGTCGGCTTGTTGCCGTCTCCCACGATCTCAAAGATGTAGCCGCTCTTGATTCCGCTGGTAAGGGCTTCATCCATGATCAGGCAGGCATTGGCGCTGGAGGGCTGGTCACAGGAACTGCCGTTGCTGCCAAGGTTTGCCAGGCTGCTGGAATATCCCACTTCCGGATAAGCGGTGTTGTACATATATTCGGCGGTGTTGATGGTCTTTACAGAAGCCACAGCCGAAGCTTCATTGGCGCGCATTTTGCCATGCACCAGATTCGGAATTGCGATTGCCGCAATGATCATCAGGACCATTACGACCACAAGGATCTCAACCAGCGAGAAGCCGGCGAGTCTCGGGTCCGCATTTCTGATAGCGTTTTGTGTTCTTACTCTGGGCATAGCACAAAAGTAACCGCTGAATGAGCACTAGAATACCGCAAAACTCCAGAAACTCCCGATTATTAAATTTTCTAATGTGAAGGCGAATAGGCTATAAGCCTTAAGTGCTTTCGATTCAATACATCAAGTAATTACTTTAGTTTTGCAGGTGATGTACTTCTGCGTTCGAAGGAGATTGATGCAGGCCAAACCTGTCTCCCCACCTGAAATCATTTCCTGTTGACAATCCACATGAGCAATCTGTAGCTTTGTGTTGATAGCCAACAGGAGGAGCCGCAATCCATGGGTGAAGCAAAGACAGATGTCTTGCAAGGCACGCTCGATTTGATGGTGCTGAAAACGCTGGAATTGCTCGGCCCGTTGCATGGTTACGGCATTGCAAGGCGCATTGAGCAGGTCTCAGAGAACCTGCTGCAACTGAACCAGGGGACTTTGTATCCCGCGCTCCTGCGTTTGCAGCAACGGGGATGGATAAAGGCAGAGTGGGGCACATCAGAGAACAATCGCAAAGCCAAGTTTTATCAGCTCAGCCCGGCGGGACGCCGCCAACTGGCCGTGGAAGCCAAAAATTGGGAACAGATTTCGGGTGTCATGGCGCGCCTGCTCAGTGGACAGGAAGGCTGACGCGTTGCGCCCGCGAGCCCAGCAATGAACCCAAGGGCGCTTGAGCCCGACCGAGCCATCGCGCAGCGAGCGACTGTGGTTGTACCGCACCTACGGCGCTCTGTTTCTTTTCAATCCTTTCCCAGCGCTTACTCTTCAGCGCGCTAAGCGCGCCTCGGGCCGCACTGGGCTAACCTGGCGTCGCGCCTCCGGCGCTTGGTTCATGGGCGCTATTGCACCGTAAAAGGACCGAGTAGAAAGTTCTTTCTTGCGCCGCAGGCCAGCGCGCAGCGTAGCGAAGCGCGCACAAAAAGAGATGCCTATATTCCTGTTCTTCCTTCACAAAAAGAGAGGGGCACCCGACACCTGTGCCCCAGCTCTTTATTACATGCCCAATGTTCGTTTTCCTTGGCTGAGCAATTGCTGACCGAAGTAAATGATCGCCATTGCCGCAAGGATTTGAACCAACGCTTCCATTTTAGGGCTCATGTTTTGGCCTCCTTTCAGAGTCCTATTTAAGCCGTTAAGAACAGGAGAGAACAGAACGTGGCTAGCATGGCGTGTGGAGTTTCGTACGTACGCTCAGGGCAGTTTTAAGCTGCGGCCGTACGTAATACCGCTACTTTTTCGAGAGGGTGTCATCGAATGCGTGTAAAAGTCTCGGGGCAATTGGGAATGATTTATCGAGTCGCTTATACGTGCGTATACGCCAGACACGGTGCGCCGTTTCGTCGTAATCTGACTTCTGGAGGGCCGCAGCGGTCAGCGCTGACACTTCGCGATCATGGAATTTTCCTGTCTTGTTTTTAACGAGTCCTGCAAGTGCATATTTTGCGAGCTCCACAATTGAATTTGCTCCGATGAAGTCATAGATTGGTTCGCCCCAGGTCAACATCAGTGCGTAGTGCTTTACGCCATTGGTTGTTGCCTCAAGACTCGGGATTTTGTTAAGTCCGTCGGGCATGCCGGGAACAAGTTTACTCATGCTCTCCAAAACCGCAGCGGCGGTTACTAGGCTTCTTGCATTCTGTTGACGAGTGCGTTTATTGCCAAACAGATCTTTAAAAAGGTAATCAATCGCCGGTGCCATATTTATTAACATCAAGGCAACGCCTAAGGTTTCCTTGTTGATACCGAAATCAACCAGCCTTTGGATGTCTGCAGCGATGTGGAATTCTTTTAGAAGGTCAAGCCGCCACTCCATCCACCGAGAAAACTTGCCGCCTTTTCTCAACCCGATACTTACCAGCGCCTCAGTTAACTCGAAGACGGAGATTTCGGCCAAACGCGAGCGCATTTCTTCTATATCGGGAGGCAAACTGCCGCTCTTTGCTGTGCGCATCACGTGTTGTCCTTTCTGAACTACTGGATCGTGGCGCCCTTTGCGTCTGGCGGTTCTTCGTTGGGCAGCCCCAAATCCGGCAGGGCGTTTACGATCTTTACGGTTTCAAGGCTCACGGTAATGACCTGGCCGATGAGGCGGAGGATGTATTCCTTATCGTCGTCGCGGTTGGGATCATTGGTGATGCCGGAGCGCTTGTCGGTGGAGACCTGATATTGGTCAATCACCCATTCCAGGGCGGAGCGGTTGCCCAGGCGGTAGTCGTAGGTTTCTTTGGGGATGCCGGTGAGAGTGAGAAAGTCGTTGTAGACGAGCGTCTGCTTGTCTTTGCTGAGGCGCATTTTTTCCACGCGCAGGTTGAGCTTTTCGCCGGGTTTCTCGCGGCGCTCCAGCGGATATTCTTTTTGCTTTTCGTAATCCACGTGCAGTTCGGCCAGGCGTTTGCCGGCCTTGGCGAAGGCAGGAAAGGCCGGCGCGTAAGGAATGCGGGGCAGCTCGCGCTTGAGGTTGGCGGCGTAGCGCGTGCGATATTCCGGGTGATGCAGCACGGCGTAGGTGTAATAGAAGATGTCCCATTTGGTGATCTGGTTTTTCTCCGTAGTGCTCCCGAAACTGATCCAGCGCCCAGTCGGTGATGTTCTCTCGTCGGTTGGTGCCGTCTTCGGCGTAGGTGTAGAAGGGGAAGCATTGGCTCCCACCCTGCGGCATGAGATCACGGAATGCAGTTCGCGGCCAATACATAAAAAGGCCAGTCAAATCCGACTTTGTACCAAAGATGCTTGTTTTCCGTCTCTGATTGACAGCAATGTCGGAAAGATGATGGGCAACTTGATAGACTTCTGTCAGTTAGAATTCGAATCAAGGAAAATGCTTCTGGTAGAATGGGCGATAAAGTGCAGTTCGTATTTTGTCTTCTCGAAACTCGCCAGTCTTCCGTGCTTAAGTCAGCTTGAGAGTCGCTGACTCCAATTGATTTTTTTGTCATCTATGTAGACGAAATCGTCAACCTTAGCTTCATTATGAGCCTTGGCATATCCTTTGCCAGCGATCGACTCGCAAATTGTAAGAGTTCGTGACCTTCTGTGTCTTGTACGATTAAGGCATTCGGTCGAAGTTGTAGACCCACGCAGTCGCGAATGGTGCAGTACGCCGCGCGAAATTATGGAAAAGACAGCGAGGGTTGGTTTTTCGCTTGTCTTTGGATGCTCGTCCTTTAGTCCAATGGGAGCGAATTCGTTAAATTCGATTCCCCACCGACTGCGAGCCAATTATGATCGCTTGTCGGGTCTAATCTGCTGCCAAATGACGTTGCTCGCATTTTCGATCTCGTGAGCTTCGTACTTTTGTTCGCTTGCGTCCAACACTCATCAGCGTTCGCATAGATGATCGATGGCTCGTGCTGCTGAGTCTTCTTGAGTTTCGAATGAAGCAGGTTGATGCTAACACCCACCTGAATCCCGAAGACATTGTGCGTTGTGCCCGAGAGCTTCGGATTCTTGCGAACATTTCCTCCCAAATCAAGTATGTATAAGATTCGAAATCATTCTCCAAGATGCTTACGCATTCCATCAGCTGCAAGCTGATCGAGGAACCGCATGTTTGTGACGAACGCAACTATTCCATCGTTGCCGATACGGTCTGACGCCCAACGTAATGCCTTCACATACGGATCGACGAGCGCATTCTTGTTTGTGCCGTGGAATCAGCCCATACGTTTCAGCGACTCGCCTGTCTCGAGTACTTGATATTTGCGATTCTTATTGTTGTCGTTCTCGATTTCTTGCCAAGCGTTGTAGGGTGGATTACCGATGATCACGAAGATTGGAGCTTGCTTTTGCTTCTCAACACGCTCGGTATTCTTCAGCGGTGAACAAATTGCATCTGGCTCGATTCCGCCAGCTCAAACGTGTCCACTAGACAGATCCCCTCAAACGGCTTGTACTCACCCGTCGCGTCCAGATACGCATGCTCAATGTTCATGCTGGCGATGTAGTACGGCAGCAGCATGACCTCATTGCAATGCAGTTCGTTCTCGTACTTGTACTGCAGGCGTGTCTTGGGAATTTCCTGCATGACGCGCACGATGAAGTTGCCGGTGCCGACGAAGGGATCAAGGATGTGGACCTCATGGTCCGCCAGCGACTTGCCGAATTCCTTTTTGAGAATTTCTTCCACGCTGCGCACCATGAAATTGACGATGGGCTGCGGGCGTATAGACGATGCCGTGGGTGTCCGCCTCTTTGGGGGAGAAGCCCTGGAAGAAGCGCTCATAGACGGTGTTGAGGAAGGTCTGCTTCTCAGAGAAGTCGGTGGCGTTCTCGGCGTTGATTTCGATGGCGCGATAGAAGCGGTCCAGGTCTTTCAGGAAAGCGTCGCGGCTGAAGTGCTTGGCTGGTGAGCGAGTCAATGACCTTTTCAATTTCAGCGGCGATGATGTTGCGGCGGGTGAATTCAGGATTGTTGAAGACCCGGCGGAAGATACGCTCGGTGAGCAGGTGCTGGATGAGCATGGTCTCGACCGCGTCGTCCGACAGGTTGGGATTGATGGCCTGGCGGCAGAGCAGGACGAAGCCCTCAAAGCTGGCGACGAACTTTTTGTTGGTCTTGCGCTCTTTTTCAATGATCCCTTTGACGGCGGCGGCGATTTCAGGAATGCGGCTGGAAAATTCCGCTATGGCGGCTTCCCATTCCTCATGCTGCGGCTCACGGTACTGAAAAACTCCTTGAGCAGATCGACCAGATTGTCCGCGTCGGTAATGTCTTCATTCAGGCCCTGGCGCACGCCGTTCTGGTAAAGAATGGCCTTCTCCGGGCTCTGAAAGATGATGTTGTTGCGGGGATAGCCCTGCTCCAGCTTCTTCTTGACTTCCTTTTCAAGCGAGTCCTTGAGGTCTTTGGCTTCCCAGAAGCCGTGCTTGAGGGTGAAGGAGTCCAGGACGGCGCCATCGACGATGACGGATTTGTTTTTGGGCGCAGGGAGGCGAAATTCCTGCACCAGTTTCCATTTGAACTGGCGAGCGCAGTCGTCAAGCAGCGAAGCAAAGGCCTGCCGGACGGCGGTTTCATGGCTGATATTGAGCTGGCCGAACTGGTTTAAGGCGTTGTAATAGTCCTTAACCTTGGCGTGCGAGGGTTTGAGGGATAGTTCCATTCGTGCGGTTGAGCGGAGTTTAGCACACGGAGCTGGCGGTTATTGCATAGTTAAGTTGAAGTTCCGAGGTGGTTAAGGGCTTTTGGGGATGGTGTGGCGCGCTGCGTGGGATTTTTAGATCGCTTCGCTATCGCTGGTCTTCATTTTGCGCGCTCCGCCTTCCGGCTACGCGCGGGCCGCAGGCGCGAGGAATGATGTTGGGAGCTATTCATTACCGCAGACCCGAAGGTGTAAAGGATGTCATGAAACTGAACACCTGAAGGTCTGCTCCACCCCGTTTGAGCCAACAATCTGAAGTTTGGGACAGCATTTAGGGTGACTTTTTTCTTGACAGAATGGCGAACAAATGGTAAAGTTAGAAATTCGCTCCAGAGCGAAAAAATAGTGCGGTGGACGATCTTTGACAAAAGAAGCTTCTAGAAGCAGTTCTTGGTAATTGGTTTTTGGCAGTTAGCTAAAAACAACCCCAAGACTCCACTTCGCATGCCTGAACCATACGCCAATTGAGGCTTAGCGTCTGAAACCCACGCCAATCTGGGATCGACTGGGATGAACGGGGAGGGGGTGGGGCGCGCCTATCGCCGGGATCAGACTGGGATAACTCTGGGATACGAGCTTATAAGCCCTTTGGAATCCTAGTTGACGGATGGGGGGAGGGGTGGCTGGATCGCCGACATCCCACCCCATCAAGCCAAAACCGGGCTTGCCGGGGACCCCGATCATCGCCGTGATCGCACGTGATCGCCGGGATCGGACTTTAGACCTTAGGATTTTTAATTCCGTTTTAAGTAACCTGCAGGAGATGGCCTGACAACATGCCCATATAAGAGGTGGTTATGGGCAAGCTAATTGAGTTTTATATTCCGGCAAGCTTTCCATTGCGTCCAGCAAACTCGCTGTTACCCTCAGAACGTGGAAAGGTCATCGAGTTCCACACGTTGCGAGACAAGAAAACGGCTTAGGCTGCAGAACGATCGTTGCCCGAGCCAGCAGTTTTAGTCATAACGCCTTGCGTCGATTCGCTAGAGGCCACAGACTCGTCTTCTGCCGTAGCGTCATTGGTGGCAAAAGGCAGAAAGACGCTGCAGCAGGTACCGTGACTTGCTTCATCGGTATGGCTGCGGACGCGCAGGCTGCCCTGGTGTTTCTGCACAATGCCCTGGCTCACCCACAAGCCCAGTCCGGTGCCTTTGGAATCTTTTGTGGAAAAGAACGGCTCAAAGATCTGCGGCATGTTTTCCGCTGGGATGCCGCAGCCATCGTCCGCCACGATAACCCGTATGCCTTCGCGCTCCTGCCCGTCATGCCCATATCGCACACGGATATAGATATTTCCCGGTCCTGAAATGGCTTCAATGGCATTCAATACCAGATTGGAAAACACCTGGCGCAATTCACTGGGGAACGCCGCCAGGGGACCAACGTCACTGAAATCCCTGTGCACAGAGATCCGGCCCTGTTCGATGCGAGCGTCATAGGCGGCCAGCACTTCCTCAAAAAGCTGTGGCACGGAACTCATCACCGGCGAGGATATCTCGCGATAGAAGCCAAGCGTCTGCTTGGTGATATGCACCACGCGGGCCAGCTCTTCCTCAGCGGTCTTTACGTACACCAGAGCCGACTCCGGCATTTTAGAATTGGTGCGCAGAATGTACAGCGCATTCATCACCGAAGCGAGCGGGTTGTTGATTTCATGCGCGATGCTGGCTGCAAGGCGTCCTGTAGCTGCAATTTTTTCCGACTGCCGCAGCGTCTGCTCCGCCGCTTTGCGCGAAGTAACGTCCATGGCCACGCCCAGCATGCGCACGGGCAGGTCGCCAATGACGATTGTTCGTCCACGCGCCTCCAGCCAGTGCAGGCTTTTATCGGCCATGTAGACCCGGTATTGAACTTCGTACTCGCTCTTGCTGGCCAGCGCGTTGGTAATTGACTGATGCACCTGCTGGCGGTCTTCCGGAACAATGCTCTCCATCCAGCTTTCGTAGCGGCCATCGAATTTTTCCACTTCAATTCCGTGCAGACGCCGGATTTCATCCGACCATGCCAGCTCGCCGGTTTGCAGGTCCCATTCCCAGATTCCAATGCCGACGTATTGCTGCGCCAGTTGCATACTTTCCTTGCCGCGCTCCAGCATCTCCTGTGCGAGCCTGGTTTCAGCAATCTGCTCCTGCGCTTCACGGTAGAGCCGCACGTTGTCAATGGCCACTGAAGCCATGTGCGTGAGCTGGACGAGGATAGCTTCGTCGTCGGGAGAGAAATCGCCGCTCAATTTTTGCGAAAGCTGGATCAACCCCAGATTGCGCCCATCACGCGTGAGCAATGGAGCTGCCAGCCACCCGTAACGTGTGGCATCCGTGGCGCGACGCACCGGCCCCCATGTGTTGGCCCGTTCTCCGGCATTCAGCCGCACAGGTTTGTTGAGTTTGCAGGCCAGCACAAACATCTCTGAACTTTCTTTTGCGAACTCAAGAGCGGCTTGCCCTTCCGCCACGGAAACACAGGTGATGCTGCGGTTCCATTCGCCCCTTGGCAGAAGCGTGGTGAGGGCCTGCCGCGCGCCAATAATGATGCGCGCCTGATCGGTAATGACTTGCAGCAGGGAATCAAGCGCCACCACGGAGTTGATCTGAACGGAAGCTTCCGCCAGTGCGCGCAGTACCGCGGTGCGCCGCTGTTCCGCGGCAAGAGTTTGCAGCGAATCATGGTATAACCGCGCGTTATCAAGTGCGTTAGCGGCTTGCCGCGCGTAAAGCTCCACGAGTCTCGATTGACGGTCGCTGGGAGTATGCGGCTTGCGGAAGAACGTTACCACCACGCCGAGTGCGTCGCCGTGGGCATTGACGATCGGCGTGCTGAAAACCGACCTGAACCGAACTTGAGCGGCTGCATCCATGAATGGGAAATATGTTCCGGCCTTGTCAATGTCTTCAATTAATACGCGGCGGTCAGGAGAAAAGAATGATGCCGGCAAATCACCAAAAGCCTTGATCTGCTCCGCGGTGAAGCCGGCAAACGTCGCCACTTGAAGTGTCTTGCTGGATCGCTCAGGCAGGAGCAGCAACATGCCGAGATCGGTTTTTTGCAGCGTGGCGATGGAAGTTAGAACGTCATTCAACAGGCGCTGCAATTCCAAATTGCTGGAGAGGCGCACGCTGAGATCGTGAAAGCGTTTGAGGTCGCTACGCTGCGATTCCAACTCATCGCGCAGCCGGGCAAGGTCAGTACTGAGCCTTCCGGCAATCATTTCCGCTGTCGACCACTTTTGCCGCGCCAGGCCGACGACGAATGTTACGGCGATCAGCAGAGCTGCCCAGAGTTCGTTGCTGGGTGCGTACTTGGCGGTCTTTGCAGACCTGGTTGCCGCCGTTGACGTTGGCGACATAGCCCAGAAATCCGGCCACCGGATTCTTGAGGGTGATCCTGAGCGTGTACTTGTCGATGACGTCAACCTTGTCGATGGCGGAGAAGTCGTTCGAATAGGACGATGTCGCCTTGTTGCTGGCACGCGCTATCGAGTACGCCGCGTCTTCCGCCGTAAACTCGCCATAGCCGTGGTGGCATTGCACGCCTCGGCGAATCTTGAACGTCCATTCAGTGCCCGCCGGGTTCGACGTCCAGCTTTCGGCGAGATCGGGCTCGATGAATTCCGGGTTGATCGTGCCGGGCTTGAGACGGACGAGACCGTTGAACATCCAGCTCAGCAGGCCCTTGTCCGGCGTGGTCGAAGCGATGTGCGGGTCGAGCTTGCCAGCATCGGCCGATCCCATGCCGACAACCAGGCTCTTCTTCTGCGCGAAGGCGAGCGGCGCAGAGAGCAGCGCAGCCGCTGCGATGGCGATAACGAGCGTCTTCATTGTCGACCTCCCGAGGTTGACGCATTGTTACGGCGGACGCGTGGATATGCAACCCATCCGTGCAGGGCGGGTCCCGTTCCGGCGCGGAGCCCGGCCTTGAAACGGTCAAGCCGGAACGCGGTCAGATCGTGCTGCGGCGTGCGTCCGATCCCCCGCGATCTTACAATGATCAGACCACGGGGGGGGAGACAGAACATGTTGTCCGAATCGGCGCCCGTTTCCCATGAGCCTTATTGGTGGGATGCGGCGCCACGCGAAGGGCCGATCGATGTCGCGCTGCCGAAGCGTTGCGACGTCGCGATCATCGGCGCTGGCTATGCGGGTCTAGCGGCGGCATTGACGCTTGCCCGCGCGGGCAGTCTGTTGTCGTGCTCGAATCCGGAGCGCCGGGCTACGGTGCATCGAGCCGATCGGCGGCATGATCGGTCATGGTCACCGCCTGTCGTACACGAAGCTCATCGAGCGCTACGGCGCGGAAAAGGCGAAGGACCTCGTCCGCGAGGGCATGGCATCACTTCAATTCCTCAAGGATTTGATCACCGACGAGAAGATCGATGCCCGCCTGCAATTGTGCGGGCGAGTGCGCGGTGCCTGGACGCAGACAGACCATGCAGCCATGGCGCGCGACGCCGAGGCAATGCGCCGCGATCTGCAAATGCCCATCGACGTTCTCACCAAGGCAGAAGTTCGCAACGAAGTGGCGACCGACTTCTATCAGGGCGGACTGCTGTTTCGAGCGCACGGCGCGGTGCAACCCGCGCTGTTCCAGCAGGGCCTTCTCGAAAGGACGCGCGCGGCTGGAGCGGTGGTAGCGGGCTACACGCCGGTAACCGCGCTTCGGCGCGAGACCATCGGGTTCGTCCTCGAAACCGCGCGCGGCCGTGTCGATGCCGCCGAAGTCATTGCCACGACCAACGGCTATACGGGCCGCACGACGCCCGCTCTGGCACGCCGTCTCGTGGCGATACCGAGCTTTCTCATTGCCACGGAGCCCTTGGGCGAGAGCCGTGTCCGCGGGCTGATTCCACATGGCCGGATGATCGTCGAGACTCGCGACAAGCATCTTTAC
>CAVSYO010000047.1:0-11672 GCA_963732195.1 Terriglobia bacterium
GAGACGGTGGAAGAGATCGTCGGCTTTGCCGAGGCGATCCGTGCTGCCGCGCAACCCCTATCTAACGCCGACGGCACTGCGCTTGACGTGAGCGGCACCGAGCGTGAAGCGCTGGTGGATACCTGCGGAACCGGCGGCGATGCCAGCGACACTTTTAATATCTCCACAGCCACGGCGCTCACCATCGCCGGCGCGGGAGTGCGCGTGGCCAAGCACGGCAATCGGGGCATTACCTCCCGATGCGGCTCGGCTGACGTGATGGAAGCGCTGGGCGTAAACATCACCATTCCGCCGCCGCGCATTGCTGATTGCCTGCGCGAGATCGGCATCGCGTTCATGTTTGCTCCGGCCATGCATGCCGCCACCAAGCACGTGCAGCCGGCGCGCAAAGAGCTGCGGCCTCTGCGGTCGGTATTCAACCTTCTTGGACCGCTTACCAATCCGGCGCGCGCGTCGGCGCAGGTGGTCGGTGTCTATTCCCTCGATCTGGTGGAAAAGCTGGCGCAGGCATTCAAGCTGCTGGGACTGCGGCGCGCCCTGGTCGTCCACGGTGCAGATGGGCTGGATGAAATTTCCATCAGCGGCCCGACCAAGATCGGCGAAGTGCGCGGCGAGTGGGTACGCGTTTATGAGGTCACGCCGGAACAGTTTGGGCTGGAGCGCGCGCCCATGAGCGCGATCCTGGGCGGCGATCTCAAGACCAACGCCGACATCATCTGGAAACTGCTTGAAGGCGAGAAATCTCCGCGCCGCGATATCGTTCTAATGAATGCCGCCGCGGCGCTGGTTGCCGCTGGCCGCGCTGACTCCCTGCACGATGCCATGCCGATGGCCATCCAGTCCATCGACACTGGAGCCGCCCGCGCCAAGCTGGGCGCGCTGGTGGAGTTTACGAATCGAAGGTATCTGTAAGTTCAGTGGACAATTCTCAATCGTCGTTTGAGATAGCGAAACACAAACAGCGGGAGGTTATAAAGATTCCTGCCCCAGAACGCTAACCAGAACAACACCCAGTCAGGAAAATAAGAAGCCAGCTGCCTCAATGGGATTTCTTTTACACCTTCCTCATGAGAATAAAAGACAACACTTCTTCCGTCCCATTCCACCGAATAGATTGGATGATATTTTAGATTGTGAATGGCCGGTAAGTGTAAGCCAAGCGGCCACCGCGTGCCGTCAGCGATAAAACTTCTTCCATCCATTTCAAAAGTTACCCACGCATGGCCTTCTTTGTAACGTCCGAGATGTCCTGCTACAAAGCGGGCTTTATAGCCCATTTGCATGAGCTGTCGCCAGATCCACAAGGCAAAGTCATCACAGTCGCCTTGTTTTACTTTTTCGAACTTATCAGGCGGAAGCCAATAGTCATCCGTGCCAAAGGTCTCTTTATCAGTCGCCTGCCTGCAGCCTCGCAGGAAATTCCTGAGCTCCGGCAATGTCGAGCAGTGAACCGCCAATGGACGGCTCACATATCGGCCAAACGGGAATGTCGGGTGTGCAAACTTCTTTTTGAGGTGCGGCTTATAAGAGCGGCGTCCAGTGACGTCGTAAAGACTCGGAATGATCTCGAGGAACATGAATAAAGTAGAAGCAGAATACCATCTACGTATTCCGTAGTACCATCTGCTTCCGGTTCGCGGGCTGCCAATTTACAATCAACCCGAGGTCCTCCATGCCCCTTTCCCTGAGCCGACGCGCCGCCCGCACCGTGCAATCTGAGATTCGCGCCATGTCGATTGCCTGTGAGAAGGTGCAGGGCATTAACCTGGCTCAGGGCGTTTGCGATACCGAAGTGCCTCTGCCGGTTCGTGAGGGCGCAAAGCAGGCGATGGACCAGGGCATTAACAGTTACACGCGTGCTGAAGGGCTGGCGCCGATACGGCAGGCCATCGCGGAAAAGATGCAGCGCTTCAACGGCCTTGCCTGCGATCCCGAGACTGAAGTCGTGGTGAACTCCGGCGCTACAGGCGCGTTTTATGCGGCGTGCCTGGCGCTGCTGAATCCAGGCGACGAAGTCATCCTCTTTGAACCTTATTATGGTTACCATCTCAACACGCTGGTGGCTGCTGAGGCTGTTCCGCTTTATGTAACGCTGCGCGCTCCGGATTGGACATTCAATCGCGAAGACCTGGAGCGCACCGTCACTTTGCGCACGCGCGCCATTGTGCTGAACTCGCCGGCCAATCCTTCCGGCAAAGTTTTTACGCGCGAAGAGCTGGAATGGATTGCCAACTTTGCCAAGCGGCATGACCTCTTTGTCTTTACCGACGAGATTTACGAATATTTTGTCTTTGAAGGCCAGCACATCAGCATGGCCACGCTGCCGGGAATGCGCGAGCGGACGATCACGATGTCCGGCTATTCCAAGACCTTTAGCATCACCGGCTGGCGGATCGGCTACACCATCTGCGACCGCCGCTGGGCGCAGGGCATTGCCTACTTCCACGACCTTATATATGTGTGCGCGCCGGCGCCGTTGCAGATCGGCGTGGCTGAAGGCATCCGGCAGCTGCCGGAAAGCTTCTACAACGAGATCGGCAAAGAGTATGTACAGAAGCGCGACATGCTGTGCGACGTCCTCAAAGAAATTGGACTCACGCCTTCTGTCCCGAAGGGCGCATATTATGTGCTGGCCGATGCCTCGATTCTTCCGGGTAGAACGTCCCGCGACAAAGCCATGTATCTGCTTGAGCAGACTGGCGTGGCAACAGTGGCGGGCTCGGCGTTCTATCATGGCGATGGCGGCGAAAATCTGATCCGCTTCTGCTTTGCCAAGACGGATGCTGAGTTGGCCGAGGCTTGCAGAAGGCTCACCGCGCTACCGGAGAAACTCAGGACGAGGGAGTCCTAGCCGCGAATACACGCGAATAACCACGAATCCGGTGAAAGGATAGAGTTTTTTCGTGCCTTTTCGCGTTGATTCGCGGCGATGATTCTTCAGCTTCGCACAACAACTCAGCTTGCATATAATCGAACACAAATGAACTTCTCTCAACTGTTGTGGGGGCTGGGCGTCTCGCACAGCGGTGGCGATCCGCAAATCTCAGGCCTGGACTACAACTCCCGCCGCGTGGAGCCGGGATTTGTGTTTGTGGCCATGCGCGGCGAGAGCAGTGACGGCAATCGCCACATTGATAGTGCATTGAAGAATGGCGCGGTGGCGGTGGTGACGGACTCAAAGTCGGAACACCGGCGCCAGCACGTTCCATGGGCAGTGATTCCCAGCGGCAGGCGCGCGCTCTCGCGCATGAGCGCCAATTTCTATGGCCATCCCGCGGAGAAGCTCAAGGTCATCGGCATTACCGGCACCAACGGCAAGACCACGACAAGTTTTTTGTGTGAATCAATCCTCAGGCATTGCGCGCGGCCGTCCGCGCTGATTGGGACCATTGAATACCACGTGCCGGTAAAAGCCAATACAGTGCAGGCCGGAGTGGATGTACCGTATCGCGTTTTACCCTCGCCGCACACCACGCCGGAAGCGCTGGAATTGAACCAGGTTTTTGCCGAAGCATTTGCCGCCGGCGCGACGCATGCTGTGATGGAAGTTTCCTCACACGCGCTGGCGCAGGAACGAGTCTGGGGCGTGCCGTATGAAGTGGCGGTGTTTACCAACCTCACGCGCGACCATCTGGATTACCACAAGAGCATGGACAGCTACTTTGAGGCCAAGAGCATTTTGTTTCTGGGCTGTGGAACGCGTCCGCCGCGCGCCGCCGTGATTAATGCCGACGACGAATACGGCCAAAGCCTGGGGCAAAGCCGCAAGACGCTCAACCAGGGGGTGATCCTCTATGGAATCCAGAATGGCGATTTCAAGGCGACCAATATCAACCTGCAGCAGGACGGCACCAAGTTTGATCTGGTTACGCCTTCCGGCAGCATAAAGATTGAGACGGCGCTGATCGGCGGCATTAACATTTACAACATCCTGGCTGCCGCGGCTGCCACGTTTGCCTGTGGATGTTCGCTCCAGCAAATTGCCGAAGCCATTGCCCAGTTCAAGCAGGTTCCAGGACGGTTTGAAAAAGTGGATTGCGGCCAGCCGTTCACGGTGGTGGTGGACTATGCTCATACCGATGACGCGCTACGCAACTTGACTGCGATTGCCCGCGACTTTGCTCGTCGAGGATTGGGGCTGGGCCGGGTGATTACGGTTTTCGGCTGCGGCGGCGATCGTGATCGAACCAAGCGTCCGCTGATGGCTGAAGCAGCCGGCAAGGGAAGCGATTTCGTTGTCCTTACCTCTGACAATCCGCGGAGTGAAGATCCGCTGCAGATTATCGACGATGCTCTACCCGGACTCAGACAGGCTGGCACGCGATACGAAGTTGAGCCAGAGCGCAAAAAAGCTATCCGGCTGGCGCTGATTGAGGCCATGCCCGGTGACGTGGTTTTGATTGCCGGCAAGGGTCATGAGAAAACTCAGATTACGCGCGAAGGTACATTCCCTTTTGATGATGTGCAGGTAGCTCGGGAAGCGTTACAACAGATGAGTTACGCAGGCGGAGGCAAGAAATGAAACTGCCGTTGTGGCGAATCGCCGAGTTCGTGGGCTCCAAAGGCGAGTGTGACCAGGAAGCAGTCGCCATGGGGTATTCCATTGATTCGCGCACGCTCAATCCGGGCGAGTTGTTTATTGCCATCGCGGGCGAGCGCTTTGACGGGCATAACTACGTGCAGGCAGCGCTGGAAAAAGGCGCGGTGGGCGCGATTGTTCAGGCAGGGAAGCACGTTCCTGGTGATCCGTTGCGCTTGCTGCAAGTGGAAGACACGTTGAAGGCGCTGCAACTGCTGGGCGCCGCAGCACGCAGGCTTTGGGGCAAGCCGCTATTGGCGGTAACAGGATCTGCGGGCAAGACCACGACCAAGGAAATTCTGGCGCACATTCTTTCCACGCGCTTCCGCGTGATGAAGAGCTCCGGCAACTTGAACAACCACATTGGACTGCCATTGCAGTTGCTGAAGCTGGAGGCTGAACACGATCTGGGCGTGGTGGAGATGGGCATGAATCATGCCGGAGAGATTCGCGCATTGGGCGAGCTGGCCCATCATGACCTGGCCGTTGTGACCACAGTGGCTCCGGTGCATCTGGAGTTTTTTGGATCGCTGGCAGAGATTGCCCGCGCAAAATACGAGATCATTGAAACGCTGCACCCCGGCGGAGTGGCTGTGTTAAACGCCGACGATGATTATGTCTGCCAGTTTGGCCGCGACTTTAAAGGCAAGGTGGTTAGGTTTGGAATCAAGCGGTCTACGGACGTAAGCGCGCAAAAGATCAAGCTGAACGGCGCAGAAGGTTCGACGTTTGAGCTGGTCGTTGGCAGCGTGGGAGAGCCAGTAACGTTTCCCCTGGTCGGTGAGCACAATATTCATAACGCGCTGGCAGCGGCGGCGGCGGCCATGGAGCGTGGGATCTCGCCATCACAGGCGGCTGCAGCGCTTTCCAGTGTCGCTCCGCCGGATAAACGCGGCCAGGTGCTGAATCTTCACGGAGCGACCATTATTAATGACTCCTACAACTCCAATCCTCGGGCACTGCAGGCGATGATCGACACGCTGGCCAGCATGAAAGCCGAGCGCAGGATACTGGTAGTGGGCGAGATGCTGGAGCTTGGTCCGACGGCTGAGGCGCTGCATCGCGAATGCGGCAAGCACGCCGCGGAAAAGAAAATCGACATGGTGATTGGCGTTCGTGGAATGGCCCGCGCCGTGGCGGAGGCTGCTTGCGGTTCCGGTACACAGGCCCAGTTTGTGGAAACGCCGGAGCAGGCGGGAGAGTGGCTGGCGCGCAATCTTCGTCCGGGCGATGCGGTGTTGCTGAAGGCTTCACGCGGCGTAAAGCTGGAGCGAGCGTTGGAGATGTTGCAGGAAAGCAGTACTTAGTTTTTAGTACTTAGTGTTTAGGATAAGTCCGCCTTTCGGAGAAACGATGAGAAATTACCGGGACTTGCAGGTTTGGAGTAGGGCCCACAATCTGACGCTTGAGTTATATCGAATCCCTCGGCAGTTTCCGCGAGAAGAAATTTACGGAATCACAAGCCAACTTAGGCGCGCAGCAGTCTCGATCGGGGCAAATCTGGCAGAGGGATGCGGACGCCGCACAAGTAACGAATTGGCAAGGTTTGTAAGGATAGCCATGGGCTCGGCCAGTGAGCTTGATTATCATCTTTTGCTTTCGACGCGACCTCGGGTTCATGACGAGTGATGACTTCGCGACAGCTTCCGCCACGTTAACTGAGGTTCGCAAAATGCTTACTTCGTTCTTGCAAAGTGTTGAAGAGCAAATCGAAACACAATCCAGAGCGGCCGGAAAATCGTGAGAGAGACCAGGAACCTTTTGAATACACAAGGAATCACTGTGTCACGATCCTCGGGCGCGACGCAGCCGGTCCTGCATGCTAAATTCTAAATACTAAGTACTAAATACTGTCCGGAGGATTTTTGCTTTACTGGCTTCTTTATCAACGGTTATTTGCGCACTTTCCTCCATTTCGTATATTCCGTTATGTCACTTTCCGGACGGCATTTGCCAGCCTAACAGCGCTGTTTATGGGAATGATTATTGGCCCGGCCATCATCCGGCAGCTGCGCGATTTCCAGATTGGCCAGTACATTCGCGAAGAAGGCCCTAAAGGTCACCAGAAAAAAGCCGGCACACCCACCATGGGCGGCGTCTTGATCACCATCGCCATCATTGTTCCCACCCTGCTCTGGGCCGATCTTTCCAACACATATATATGGTTGGCAATTTTTTCCACCATCGCCTTTGGGGCCATTGGCTTTGCCGATGACTATATAAAGGTGATACGCAAGCGGAACCTGGGGCTGACCGGCCGCGCCAAGCTGATATTGCAGTTTCTGGCCGCCGGATTTGTAGGCGTGGCCCTGGTGACTTTGACTGCGACGCGGCAATATTCGACCCACCTGATGGTGCCCTTCTTCAAACAGTTCCGCCCAGATCTGGTGATTGAGAGCTTCCGCCACTATCCGCACGTCTGGTGGCTGGCTTTTATTCCTTTTGTCCTGTTTGTGATGCTGGTGCTGGTGGGATCAAGCAATGCCGTGAACCTCACAGACGGCCTCGATGGCCTGGCCATTGGCTGTACGGTAATTGCTGCCGGCGCGCTCACGATTCTTACGTATCTCAGCGGGCACGTCGTCTTTTCTGAATACCTGGAGCTGCAAAAGATGCCTCAGGTAGCGGAGGTGACGGTTTTCTGCGGGGCCATGGTGGGATCCAGCATCGGGTTCCTCTGGTACAACGCGCATCCGGCCGAAATCTTTATGGGTGACGTAGGCTCGCTGGCGCTGGGCGGCGCCATTGGCACTGTGGCGGTAATCATCAAGCAGGAGCTGCTGCTGCCGTTTATTGGCGGAATTTTTGTGCTGGAAGCCCTTTCGGTCATTATCCAGGTAGCCTCTTACAAGCTGCGCAAGAAGCGTGTGTTTAAAATGGCGCCATTGCACCATCACTTTGAGCTTACCGGATGGTCGGAATCCAAGATCATTATCCGGTTCTGGATTCTGGCCCTGATCTTTGCACTCTTCGCGCTTACGACGTTGAAGTTGCGCTAAGGCGCACATCTCATACTCTACCGCTTGCGCAAAGCCAAATTCATGGCACAATGGGATTTCAGATGGAGTTGAAGAACAAAAGAGTTCTGGTAGTGGGACTGGGGCGCTCCGGCGTGTCGTCGGCCATTTTTTTGCAGCAACACGGCGCCAAGGTGATTGTTTCCGACTCCAAAGCTGAAGCGCAGTTACAAAAAGAAGTGCCCGCGCTGCTGGATCGCGGTATATCGATTGAAACCGGCAGCCACGGCGAACGTACCTTTCGCGACCAGGACCTGATCGTCGTCAGCCCGGGCGTCCCTTCTGACCAGCCGCAGTTGCAGCACGCGCGTTCGCTGGGAATCCCAGTGATCGGCGAAGTTGAGCTGGCGTTCCGATTTTTGAAGGGCAAAGTGCTGGCCATCACCGGCTCCAACGGCAAGACCACCACGACGACGCTGGTGGGAGAGATCCTGGCTAAGAGCGGCAAGAAGACGTTGGTGGGCGGAAACATTGGCACGGCGGTTATTTCGCTGGCCGGCCAATCGACGCCTGACACCATGGTGGTGCTGGAAGTGTCGAGCTTTCAGTTGGAGAGCATTGAGCAGTTTTGCCCATGGATTGCCGCGATCCTGAACATTACGCCGGACCATCTGGATCGCCACCATACGTTTGAGGCGTATGTGGCGGCCAAGGCGCGGATCTTCGAAAAGCAGCAATCTTCTGACTTTGCCGTGCTAAATGCCGATGATCCGACCTGCGTGGCGCTGAAAGACAAGGTCAAAGGCACGCTGCTGTGGTTCAGCCGCAAGCAGCGCGTGGAAAATGGCGCTTTCCTTCAAGGTGACCAGATCATCTTTCGCCAGAACGGGCAGGAGCAGCCAGCGCTGAGCCGGTCTGATATTCAGTTGAAAGGTGATCACAATCTTGGAGAACGTGCTGGCCGCTGTCGCCATGACCATGGTTGCCGGCTGTACGCCGCAACAGGTGCGGCAGGCAGTAAAAGAGTTTCGCGCCGTGGAGCATCGGCTGGAGCTGGTCGCGACTATCAATGGCGTCACCTTCTATAACGATTCCAAAGCCACCAACGTTGATGCCACTGTGAAAGCGCTGGAGTCCTTTCCCGCCAATATCCACATTATTCTGGGTGGCAAAGATAAAGGCAGCGATTACACGGTGCTGAATCCGCTGCTGCGCGAGCGGGTGAAGCGCGCCTACCTGATTGGCGCTGCCTCTGACAAAATCGCTTCCCATCTGCAAAACTCCACTTCCATAGTGCGCTCCGGCACGCTGGAGCGCGCAGTGCACCAGGCATTTGACGCCGCCAAGCCGGGTGACGTGGTGTTGCTGGCGCCGGCATGCGCCAGCTTCGATCAGTTTGAAAACTACGAACATCGCGGGCGCGTCTTTAAAGAACTTGTTCGGTCGCTCACTCCTGTCACCACGGGAGACAGGTCCTAGTGGCCAAACGCGTTGGTGTAGACAAATGGATGTTCGGTTCGACTCTGTTGCTGGTTGGGCTGGGCGTGCTGATGGTTTTCAGCGCTTCGGCGGTAATGGCCGACGAGAAGTTCGGCTCGCCATATCACTTTCTCTTTCGACAATTGGGCTGGGCGGTGGCAGGGCTAGCAGCCATGTCCGTGGCCATGACGGTGGATTATCGCCGATGGAAAAAGCCGGCCATTGTTTTCAGCCTGCTGGGAGTTACGGCGGTGTTGCTGGTGGCGGTCTTCTTTCTTGATCGCTCGCACAACACGCATCGCTGGATCAAGCTGGGCGGCTTCATGTCATTCCAGCCGTCAGAACTGGCCAAGCCCGCGCTCATTCTTTTTCTGGCGTTCTTTCTTGATGCGCGCACCAAGTCCATGGACGACTGGCGGCACACGCTGTTGCCGGCGGTGATTCCGGCGTTTCTTTTTGCTGCGCTCATCATGAAGCAGCCCGACCTTGGCACTGCCCTGGTTTGCCTGGGCGTGACGGCCGCCATTCTCTATGCGGCCGGGATGCGCCTGAGATATTTTGCCGCCGGTCTGGTGCCGATTGTCCCGGTGCTGGCTTATATGCTGATGTTTGTGCCGTGGCGGCTGGCGCGCATGGTGGTGTTCTTCCATCCTGAGCGCGACCCGCAGGGAATCGGCTTCCATATTAATCAGTCACTGATAGCCGTGGGCACCGGAGGCTTGACCGGCCTGGGCCTGATGGAAGGCAAACAGAAACTCTTCTACCTGCCGGAGCCGCATACCGATTTCATCTTTGCCGTAATTTCAGAAGAGTGGGGGCTGATTGGCGCGGCGCTGATCGCTACGCTATTTTTCATCTTTGCCTGGCGCGGACTGCGAACGTCATTGCGCGCCCGCGATCCCTTTGGCCGCTACCTTGCCGTGGGCGTGACAACGATGATCGTGGTGCAGGCCTTCTTCAACATCAGCGTAGTGCTTGCCCTGCTGCCGACCAAAGGCATCCCTCTGCCGTTCATTTCTTACGGGGGGTCAAGTTTGTTTGTGATGCTGGCCAGCGTCGGCGTGTTGCTGAATGTGAGCCAGCAGACGGAGTAAAGGGGTTTGCTGACCTTCAGATGGTCCAATTAAAACCCACTTAGCCAATCTACATCACAGATGCCAGGCGTCTCTCGATTTTGTAACCAGACACGTCCCTCTTTTCCTTTTGTAACGTCTATTATGCCTCTCATTTTGCCCCAAATCGTGACTCCGCACTTGTCGTATGTCTCGCTCCACAATACTTCTACATCTTCTCTCGCTACTGAGAGTTCACGTGAGCGGTCATAGATATGAAGATGTCGAAGCACCCTATTTTCCCGCGAGGTGTACAGATACAGGTAACCTGTGGTGCCATCATCTTCAAAAACCGCAAACCAGAAGTCAGGGCCTTTAGCATCTCGGATGAAGTTGGTCTCAATAGGGGTCTGTTTTTCTGGAGTTGGCCGTGCATTCAGTTCGTGCTTCTTTACGATCGCTTTCCAGTATCGTTGGCGAGCACGAATGAATTTATTTATATCTACGTAGTTGTTGAATCCTTCCAGCAAGTCCACATCTGTGACTCCTGGACTATCGTGGCTATCTAAAGGTAGGCTCGTTTCTCGATTATTCGCAAGCTCTATGATGCCGCGCATTTTGCCCCAAATTGCGACCCCACATTTTTTATAATCGGCCGACCACATGACACGGACATCGCTCTCTTGCACGAAGAGTTTTTGCTCACCTTCATAAACGCGAATCTGGGCAAGAACTTTTTGGAGCTCAGATTTGTAAACGTAGAAGTATCCTGCTCCCTCATCCTCGCTGAAGATTGCAAATAGCCCGTCGGGTCCTTGAGCTTCCAACATTATCTCGCTCATCACTATTCCTTTGCCTTGTTCTTCCAATGTTCTCTGCGCGCCTTATCCGCCGCATTGCGATCGATTTTACTCGGCTGTTGACCAGTATTTGAGTGATTTTTCTTGAAGTTTCCTTTCCCACGATGCTCTGTCCTAGTCATCTCTTTTCCCGGCCCATTTGTCTGTCCGGGATGGTGCAACTCAACAGGCTTGCCATCGTTGCCCGTCGGCGCCTTTCCTTGCTGCATCTTCTCCTTGTTTTCAGGAGTGTCTTTGTATGGCTTCCCGCCGCTCTGACTGACGTCTTTGGCTAGATGGGCACCTCCCACCAAACCAGTCGTGACGCCGTGGGCAATTACCCCAGCTGACGCTATATTGATTGGTATCCCGGCAAGTGCACCAACCCCGGTTAGATCTAGGAGCGTACCACCTACCTCGCCGCCAGCGCCGCTAAGTGCTTCGACTGCGCCTGAAACCGTCGCTGCGCCATCCCCGAAGGCTTGACCGAGCCTGCCGGCAGAGGTGGTCTGTTCCACTCGTCCTGCGCCCAGAAGATTGTCACTACCATAGGCATTTGCGGCAGCAGCGACAAAGTTACCGACCTCGCTCCAACTGGGCCAATCGTGCCCATCCGGATCCGCCTTACTCGCTGGATTTCCGCCGACGAATCCGTAAAGATTCAGGCTCTGCGGATCGTTGAAGTCAGCATACGGCACCGGAATTGGCGTTGGACTCCAATCCGCGCTCACCCACCGCCCTAGACCGTTCGAATAATACCGCGCTC
>CAVSYO010000048.1:0-6420 GCA_963732195.1 Terriglobia bacterium
TAAACGCGGATCGGAAATCTAACCACTGATTTGCACTGATGACACTGATAAGCAGCGAGTCGAATTATTTTGTTGCAATTAGGCTCGTCGCAAACCACTTGGCTCCGATCAGCTTCATCAGCGTTGGTCTGCTGTAAAGGAATGCAATCCCCTGTAGGCGCCACACAAAAATCGAATCGTCACCACCGCCGCGCACATCTAGCGTTGTGAATGAAAATCATCGGCATGATCGGCGGCATTGGGCCGGAATCCACAATTGATTACTACAGGCGACTCCTGGATGGAGCACAGAAGCGTGCTCCCGGCCCTGCGCCCAGCATCATCATTAACAGTATCGACCTGCAAAAAGGACTCGATCTGCTTGGAGCGAACCAGCTGAGCGAGTTGACCGAATACATTGTGCCGGAGGTGATGCGCCTGCACAGTGCCGGAGCAGACTTCGGCTTCCTGGCGGCCAACTCTCCGCACATTGTCTTTCCCTGATATTGCCCGCCGCTCGCCGATTCCTCTTGTCAGCATTGTTGAAGCCACCTGCGCGGAAGCCAAAGCACGCAGCTTCAACAATCTGGGCCTGTTTGGAACGCGCTTCACCATGCACGGGCGCTTTTATCCTGACGTTTTTACCCGCGAAGGTGTTGGGCTTATCGTGCCGACTGCCGACGAACAAGATTACATTCACGACAAATACATCAACGAACTGATCCCCGGAAAATTCCTGCCAGAAACGCGCGACGGCCTCTTGGCAATTGCCGCCCGAATGAAGAATGATGATGGCATTCAAGCTCTGGTCCTCGGCGGGACCGAACTGCCTCTGATCCTCACAGACAGCTCATTGCTCGGAATTCCCTTCCTGGACACAACGCAAATCCACGTAAACGCAATTCTGGAAAGAGCAATGGTGTAAAAGCAGCGTCAGGGCCTGCAGCCAAGCCCCAACGGCATCATTCCTATTGCCCCAGCCGATCTGGCTCAATCAGCCGCTGGCGGTGTTCGCTACACCTTCAGCCGAGAAAATAAACCGGCAGGTAAACGCCTGCGTTAACCACAAAGGACACGAAGAAACACAAAGGAAAGCAGGACTGGATTGGACCAAGTCATGCGCTTCAACGGTGCGCCAAGTCCGACATAGCAGCCAGCAAGGGCGGAATTATTGAGCCCAGCGCGCTAAGCGCTGGGTTTGATGTTTTTTGAATTTGGAAGCGCCGCAGGTGCGGCACAAAATTCCCATGGCGCTCCGCTTCGCTACGCGCGAGCCTGCAGCGCAAGGAAGGATCGCCAGCAGAATGACGGAATCGAATCGCATCGTTTCGTTTCACGTTTCAATACCGATAGTTGCGGCAATTGTGGTTTGGATTGGCGTGTATATGTCGATCGCGCCTGCCTCAGCCTGTATGGAAACAATTAATGCATAACGAACCTGGCGATCATATCGTTCAAGATTAGGCTTTTCTTTCCACCAACCGCCAATGGGATATACCGCAATAGCATCCCTGCGGGCAAGTTCAGCAGCCGTACCGAACCATTTGTCTGAGTGAATAGACCCAGAATTTCTGATTATTCCCAAAAACCAATCATCTGCGCCTGTGTCCTGCGGCGCACCCTGGTCCTCAAGTTCGACCGCACGATTAATCCTAGACCGAAATTCATTTACATTCTCGAGACTTCTCTTCAGGGCGAAACGAAGACCATGCGACGCATATCTATGGCGAGTAGTCCAACCACGCTCACCTGGGTTGGGTTCAATGAAGTACGACAGGGTAAGACGAAAAGAGACAACGACCTCACCTAGTGCTTCGAGCTCTGATCTGGGCCACGGCAATGAATGAAGGTGCATGTGCCGTGTCTTTATGCTTCCCTTAGGATCCTTCCAGAAAGGCTGAAGAGCATCTTCCACAATTAAAGTGGCGTCATTTCTTGCACTCAGTAGAGCACGTGTTGCATCTGGTACGCCGTAGCCATATCGTCTTAGCAGTGCGAGTTTCTCTTGTTGTGTCCGCGCGCCGTTGAACCGAGCTTGCATCGCTTCGGTCCATTCCGCCGAGTGAACGAGCAGAGCACGAAGAGTTTCGGGCCACAAAGTTGGACGTGCAGACAGCAGTCTTCCGCAAACCTGTGCCGCTCCGGCGGTTGCGGCACTGGTATCGCCAAGAACTTTGAATTGCTGTACAGCTGGGTTGTAGTGGGTAGTTAATAAACCCAAATCATCCGGTGTATCAACCACGCCGCCATCGGTCGCGTAGTTTCCCCCCTCACAAACAATATCCGGCTTTATCGGCCATTGCCGTTCCCAGGTCAGTGACGTCCTGCTACTAGGCGAGAGGTCTCCCGATGAGGCTATTGGATTCCAGCCCTCAAAAGTAGGGTCGATGATTTCGGTTTTTTGGGTATAAGCGCCTACTGCAACCGCATTCCAAGACTGCGCAGGATTGAGGATCGGCTCGACGTCGGTTCTATCCAAATAGTTAGCAGGAGGAACGTCTACCGGATCAACATTGCCGGCTGAGATTAGAAACAAGCGGCGGACAGTTTGATCACCGTAACATAGTTTGTCTACAGCCGCAGACCAAGATGAAGGCCTTCCACGTCTGACGCCTGTGTCAGCCGTAACGGCCATGCAAAACGCACGCGGTCGTTGTGGCGCCTCTATCTCAACCCGAGCAACGCATTCACGTGTTATGCGACCATAGAGTTTTCGATCGTGTTGGATACCGTCGGGTCTAAGCATTTTAACCGATTCAAGCCGGTAGGACAGACGAAACGGGCCACGCCCAAGAACAGTCTCCGTGAGGTCTCCGTATAGCGCTATTCCTCCCATCGCGGTGCCGTGCCCGTGCCAGACGCCACTGTCTCCCGTTCCCCACTCCGGTTGATAAGCATGGAGATCCGCAACCTGGATAGCAGGGAGCAATAGCGGATGAGTGTGCGTGATCCCGCTATCGAGAAGCGTTACGGCAACCGCGTCTCCTTGGGGAGCAACCAACCTGTTCGCAAGCGTATTGAGCCATTCAAGTTGCTCGACATTATCCATTTCGACAAATTGGGCGGGATTGTCACGCGCCACGCGCAATTCCGCAACAGAGTCGGTACGAAGCAGAAGCCGCCCCAAGGAGGTGGTACTGCCGAATGCAAGAGTCACTTCTCGTTCAGGAAATTCGATAACCTCTTCCGGCTGCGTTCTGATATCCAGTGATCTCGCAGCCAATTGAAATTGAGATCTTAGACCCGGCCCGCGAAGCCAAATTTCCCACCATATCGGACCATCGTCTAAAGGAAACAGTTCCTCCTCGTCTGTAAACAGAGCATGAAGGTTAGCGAGATCTACAGAATCTATCCGATTAATCAGATTCTCGTGGCGAGCCCGCTCCTCCTGCGCGGTTTGTCTATACGCCTGCAACTTTCGTTGGAAGTAATCCGCCGCGCGATCAGGCACAAAGACCGTCGCGAAAACCGGACTACCTTCTTCGTCTCCTCGCTTCACGGAGACCAACTCAACGTGGCGACGGCGATCCTCCAAGCTGTTCAAGAAGGCCTCGTTTCCAGGAGGTAGTTGAAATTGCAAGTTGAACCCGTTCGAAGCGGGCTCCCCGGGAACGAGCGCTTTGAGTTGTTCCTGTCGGACATGAAGGGCAGCGCCGAGCAATTCTTCCAAACGACGCGCATGCCCTTCACGGTCTCGCATGGGCGCGGTTGCGGTCCGGCCGCGCATTCTTGTTGTATATGGCTCCGAGCGACCAATGTCGTGCAGGTAAAAATGGGGCAGTTCTCTAGCTTGGCGGGGCATCTAGGTATTCTTAGCGAGTTGCGTGACGTCGCTCGTGCAGCGCGAAAAGGACATCTTCCGTGCTTACTTCCTTTCCTTGTAAGATCGCATTCTTGGCCGCCTCTTCGCTCGCTCTCGCAAGGTCGGCTTGACTGAGACCCGCGGCGGCTTCCGCAACTCCATCCCAATCCAAACTGGCGGTCGCGAAACTAGCAAGTCTGCATTCAATAATGCGAATGCTAATTTGCTTGTCCGGCAGCGCATATTCGATCACATCATCAAACCGCCTGAAGAGCGCATTGTCTAAGAGGTCAGGATGATTCGTTGCTGCAATAATCAGACTTTCGGAATCGTCCTTTTCTAACAGCTGCAGGAACGAGTTCAGGACTCTTCTAATCTCTCCCACATCATTTGATTGAGCGCGCTTCGAGCCTAAGGCATCGAATTCGTCGAATAAATAAACTCCCGTGTCACTCTTTATCGCATCGAATACGACCCGCAACTTCGCAGCGGTCTCACCCATAAACTTTGTGATCACACCTTCAAGAAGGATAGTGAATAGGGGCCAATGGAGTTCACCAGCGAGAGCGGACGCTGTGAATGTTTTCCCTGTCCCAGGAGGGCCGACGAACAATAGTTTCCTTCGTGATTTCAGCCCATGCTCATGTAATTTGGTTCGCTGTCTTTGCTCCAGCAACACTCGCCGCAGCCGAGAGTCTAGTTCGGGTGGCAGCACCATATTGCTAAGCCGTTCTGCCGGACTCTGAACTGAAAGCAGGGACGACAGTTCGGCTCGGGGCTGAAGGACGAGGACAGAACCCGGTTTTCTCTGGGCAGTCGCATTCCTTTTTCGGGCCTCATCGACAAGATCGCGGATTTTTCCGGCCACATTTGTGTGTCCCAACCGTGCTTCGCGCGCCGCCATCTCCAAGGCAATGGACAGGAACTCTTGTTCATCACCTCGGACGTGGGTCTGCAACAATGCGATCAGCTGGCGCGCTGTACTCATGGACAAACGATAATACCTGAACGACTCCAAAGAAACATTGATTTCTACGCCACCCGGTTAATCTTCGGGTTCTACTGCGAAAAAACGAGATCAGGCAGAGGGTCGCAGATTTTTTTGTTGTGGTGGAAAGAAATGGTGCTAAAGTAGTTTCGTATTATATTCGGGCCTGCGGCCCGAGCAATTAGCACTTAGTAATTAGCAAAATCAAAGTCACCCGGCCTTTTAAGGCCGGGTGTTTGCGTTTTGGGGTTGTGACTCTGCGACCCTTCAGCCATGGGTGACGTTCCACACCGCGCGAAAACCGCGCGTGTCGGGGACCGGTTGAAAGAATCGCGAAGCAGAAAGCACGCCTCTGCCGAATCCTTCAGCCTTGGGTGACGTTGGGTCGTCTTGGGTGGAATTGGGTCGACATAGGGGGGAGGGGCAGGGGTAACGGGAGAATTGCCAGAATTGCCATGATTGCCAAAGATCGCCGGAATTGAAAAACAAGGGCTTACCACTGATTAGCACTGATAACACTGATCGAAAAGGTACTGCATAACCATTCAAAGACCGACAAAAAATGGAGAATTTGACGCAAGGAGTAGAGGAAAAATGAACGAAAACGAGATGAATACGGACATCCGGACAAGGGACATCAAGCCGAGAGAACGTGGACGAGACCCACTAGCAACGCACGAGTGGACCAACCAGTGGTATTCCGCAGAAGAATACAAAGAATTGCAACGGCGCTATATGCAGGCAGGAAAGGACATATGGGAACAGACCGAGCATGGCAAGCTTTGCCTGGCGTTTTATGAGTCTTTCCATGCTTACCGGAAATACCTGGAGGAGAATGCGTTTGCAAGACGGTCTCCGCATGGCCATGACGTGGACTACGACGAACACAAGCTGTTTGAAGAAGGCCTGCGCATGGTGGAAAACCTGAAGCGCGAGCGCGAAGAAACACTGCGGCGCAACCTGGAAAAAGCGCAGAAGGCGGCGCGGTGCCGACACAGGTATCTGAATGGCCGCCAGTGCGGCGCGCCTCGAGTGAAAGGCAAGAAGCTCTGCCACATGCATGAGCGGGTGGAAGAAGCCAAGACGGCAATTATTGACCTGGGACCGATGGAAGACGCAGACAGCATACAGATGGCGATTAGGAGGTTGCAGGGAGCGATTCTGGAGGGCAAGCTGAACCACCGGCAGGTGGGACAGCTTGCGTACACGATCCAATTGGCGGCGTGGAACGTGACAAGGACGAGCGTGATGGCGGGGAACGGGGAACATAAAATCTTCACCACGGAGGCACGGAGACACGGAGAAACCCGAAAGAAAGAACTTACCACTGATTAACACCGATGACACTGATTAGGAACCGGGAGATCGGGAAATCGGGACAGCGGAGGATCGGGGCATCGGTAAACCCGGGAGCGCTTACCGCGGATCAACGCGGATGAGCGCGGATCGGAAAAGACGGGGACAAACCTACCACGGAGACGCGGAGACACGGAGGAAACCGAAGCAAAAAAACTTACCGCTGATTAACGCTGATGACACTGATAAGAATCGTGGATCGGAACAGCGGGGACTCGGGCCATCGGAAAAACAAAGGTTTACTTAATGACACAGAGAAGCGGATATTGGGATGGAGGTCGGAGAAAAGCAGGAT
>CAVSYO010000049.1:0-17405 GCA_963732195.1 Terriglobia bacterium
CTCACGATCTTTTACAAGTTTGCAACTAGCGACTAGCAGGCCGCTGCCTCATAGAACCTGATCTGGCTCACGGCTGATTGCTAATTACTAAGTGCTAGTTGCCGCGCCTCTGGCGCGACAACTTTGCGGTGATCTTACCGCGGGGGTTCCACCCGTTCCCATCCCGAACACGGAAGTTAAGCCCCGCAGGGCCGATTGTACTGTACGCGAAAGTGTGTGGGAGAGTAGGTCGTCGCCGCATTAAAATCACAAAGGCTCCATCAGAAATGATGGAGCCTTTTGTGCTTTAGCCGAAAAAGACCCCAAAACCTTACCGCTGATGAACAATGATCACACCGATTTTCACGGATCGAAAGAGAGATGCTGGTCGTAGAGACGCAGCACTGCTGCGTCTCACTCTCCTCGGCCCGGAAAAAACTGCCTTCTCTGTAACAGATAACATCGTGGACCGCAGCCGCCCTCGGCTGTGCAGTGGTGGAAGAGCGGCCCCGAGCCTCACTCTCAAGCATCAAACGATGAAGGTCCCTTAGGAGGTTGGATGAAAGATGGACGCCAATATTCAATGGAGTAGACTGCCTGATCTGGATTGGCTATTGGGCCAAACCTTGAAACTTAGACAGGATTTGGAGAGCAAATCTAGCCACTCGCCTATATTTCTGCTCCGGGGTGATGCAGATCGCTCGCGCTTATATTGGGATCAACAGATCAGGGAATTCCGGCTCAGAGTAGCAAATCCTGAATACGCACTCGAGAAGTTTGCATCCTCGTTGAGGCCTGATGACCAAGATTTTGAAGCCAAATTGCTCGATGCAGTTACCGAAATCAGGACCCCCATCGTGCTTGAGGCATTAAATATAACTAATTTCTCAATGGTGACCGAGAACCGTTCTGCACTAACGCCCGATTTTACCGCTAAGAGAGCAGGGGAAAGCGTAGTTGTGGAGTCCAAAAATTTGAGAGCGCCACTAAATGCATGGGCTGTGATTCCAAAGATATGGGACGTTCTATCGCACGAAGACAAATGGTTTGCATCCAGGCATGTGGTCGTCGGCGAGTGCGATAGCAGGACCCTCACTGTCTTTGAAAAAGAAGAATTGCATTCGCTTCTACTGTCACTGCCACAATTATCTGGCGGCACCTTGAGGCGCCAGCTTTCAACTGGAAAGTTAATAACCGTGACAGTCAAATGTGACGAGGGCCAAACTCGCTGCGTTAAGGGAATTACGCTCTCGGAGTTGCAAGAAACTCCTATGTGGATAGCTCCTTTGGGGCGCAAAGCTTCCAAGCACATTGAGAAAGCCCTTCAACAAGCGGCGAAATTTGCCGGGCCTAAAACGCCACTCGTTGTAGCTCTTCGATGGGATGTTCCGCCTGAAGTGTGGCCCTTGCCGACAAATTTGGATGAATTGTTGCTCAGCCAAATCCCACAGGCGAACAATCCGAACCTGCAGATTGTTATCTTTGATGATCAAGATTAAGTCGTGAAATAACCATCGCGAGGACGGCAATATGGGCCTCAGGCCCTTTGTTGAACCTCACGCGCACTCGTCTGCGAAATCTCTTGACCTACGAGTGCACTTGTCCTAATCTATTTTCGGTTGTCTGCCGTGGAGGATCGCAGCTGCGATCTCTCCCAAGAGGCAGCAACTCGGAGAAAAGTATGACTATTAGCCGTAAGCACGCCCCTCGTGTTCAACTTTCCTACCAGCTCCTTCGCAACGTTACCAGCCCTGACGAAAGCTCGACAAAAGTGAAATCGTTTGTCGCAAACTTTCCTGTATTCGAGATTCTAAAATTGGGCACCGGCGAGAACCTTCGCTCGTACTTGGCCGAGTACAGTCCTAGAAAAAGGACACGCGTTCACGAGGCTATAGAGAACACGATCAAAACTGAGCCGGAACGTTTCATCACGCGCAACAGCGGGTTTGTCATTGCCGCTGCTGACATTGAAATCGATGACAACAAAAAAACTGTCCGATTATCGGAGCCGAGTATTATCAATGGCGCACAGTCGCAAGGTGAGATTAAGCGGTGGGCCGAAGAAACGTACGGGAACGAACTCCCGGAGGGCGAAGAGTCGCCCTTCTTTGTGCGTGCCGAGATCATAGTAGATGAAGATGAGTTTGAGGTCGTCGAGACTGCTATCGCCCGTAACACCGCTACTCCGGTAAAATCAATTTCTCAAGCTGGGGCCCGCAAGCATCTTGACGACTTGGAAAAAAGCGTCAAGAAGGTTCTACCGGACGTTCAGATCAGCAAAAGCGAGACGGACTTCGGTGCTTTCGATACACGCAAAGTCCTACAGTATGCGCGCTTGCTCATGCCATACAGCGTTTCCGGTAACGACCTTCCTTCGGAAAGACTCCGGTCCTACAAGAATCCGGAGCAGTGCCTCACCGATTTTTCCGAGTGGTGGGAACTCAAGGACAAGACCCCCAGTGAGTTATTATCCTTGGAGGAGATACAAGCAGCTCGGAGGAAATACGACTTCACAGTTCAGATCGCTCCATATGCGATCAGAGAATATGGATACTGGGAGCGGCACAAGGCGTGGAATGGCCATCACATTTGGGATGAAACCAAGAAAGGGGGACGAGCTTGTCGCCGCGATGAGCAGAATAAGATTATCTGGATCTCCCCAGGATTGATTTTCCCAATACTCGGGGCGATGAGTGAGTTTGTCGAAGAGAAAGCCCCTGGGAAATGGTCCATAGAGAAGCCAGATTTTTTTGAACCGGCAACGATGATTGGTAATGCCGTGGCACAGTTCCGCAATAAAGGCAGCGACCCCATGCTGATGGGGCGCGACGCGGGCGTCTATGACGCTCTTCGAATTTATCCCAGCACGATCGTCAAAGTGATTCGCGATATGAAAAAGTCGAAGAGAGAGACTTAAACTACGAGTTCGCATCAATCAAATGGCCACGTTCACAAAAATGAGCGTGGCCTTTCGTTCTTGGTGGAAAGCTGAGCAAGGAATCTGTCCAATCCTTCCCATCCGTGGTAAGGTTTTCCCTTCCCATGCCCATCCACCCCGTCCTCGCCCGCGAACTCCGCCAGTCCAAACGCCTCCAGAAATTTTTCGACTCCCTTCCCGAATCCTCGCGCCACCAGATCGACCGCGAGGTCCGCGAAGTCAAAAAAGAAGAGACGCGCCTGCGCCGCGCGCAGCACGCCGCTGAATACCTGATGGAAGCCATGGAAGCCGAACTCGACCCGCCACCGCTGATGAAGGCTGCCTTCGCGCCGCAACGCCAAAGCGCGCCAGGGATGGGAACTCATGCCGCAATCTCTCCGACGCCAATACCTCATCGCCATCTTCCGCAGCCGCTTCCCCGAGACTCGTCTTCTCCATCTTGAAAATGCCCTGCGTGAAAGCGCCCGCTACGCCGGCCAAAACGCGAACTCGATTGATCAGTGAAAATCCGTGCAATCCGTGTCATCAGCGGTAAGGTTTTTTTGATTTAGTCGCTGCCCTGGAACCTGTCATGTTGAGCGAAGCACGAGCGTCCAGCGTGTCCCGCTAGCCACATTGTCCTCTTCCGCCCACATTCCTCTAACAAGTCGTCGCCACAACTCCCATTAAATCAGCAGCTTAAACATTGGCCCCCGCCTGCATTGACCCATATAGCTGCAACCGCAGCGGAGGCCAAACGCCATGATGCACACCACATCAACCCATCAGAACCAGATCCAGAGAAGCCTCGTTCCCATGTTGCGCACCTGGACGCGCAGCATCGGCTGGACAGTACTACTCTCCGCGCTTCTGGCTGTGCTGTTCGCACTCTTGCTCGACGGCTGTTCCGGCGTGCACTAGCCTTCACCTGATGCCGGAGTTTTTTGCCGAGCGCTGCAGGATTTTAGAACCGCCTGTCATTAAGCGACCTGTCAATACCCCTTAGAAAAGGCAACAACTGCAAAACACCCGCAACTAATTCCTTAAGGAGTAAGGAGGAGAGTTATGGGTGCAATTATCGGCTGGATCATCTTTGGTCTGATCGCCGGCGCGATCGCAAAGCTTCTCATGCCCGGCCGCGATCCTGGGGGTATGATCGTGACCATGCTGCTTGGAATTGGCGGGGCATTGGTCGGCGGATTCATTGGCAGGGCGCTCTGGGGAAGCTCGGGAGCAAATGATTGGAGCATAGGAAGCTTTGTTCTGGCGATTGCCGGCGCCATATTGCTGCTGTTCCTTTACCGCATGTTTCGAGGCCGTGGCACAGGCGCCACCATCGATCGCGGCAAGCGCGCAGCGTAAATAACCTTCGTAAAAAGCAGACTGGAAGTCGCTCACCCGTGGCGCGAGGTGCGATTGGAGTTCAGGGACTGCGCTGTCACGATGTTCCTGTGTCCCGAGTTCTGCAATTCAGCCTTTCAAAAACGCCCCTCCCCGGGCAAACCAGGGCTTTGTGGCTTCATCTATCCAAAGTGGAGGGTGCACCATGATTCGCTTTCAGTGTGAAAGTTGCGGGCGTTTAAAAGGGGACGGCGAGGTTTGGATTCTCGGCTTTGCTGCCGAAAATATAGGCGTCACTTCGGCGCGCCGTGAGATTTCCATTGCCAGTTCCTGGGACCGCCCTCGAGCCGTGGAGGCACTCGCTGTCCATTTCTGCTCAGATGAATGCCGGGCCACGTATATGAGCGCCTTGTTCGGCGACACTCCGGAAACTCTTGACGGATCCGCTACTTCAACCAAGCGTCGAATCAAACGCCTTGTTCCCGGTGCGGTAGTCGATACAGTTGTCTCGGAGAAGTCTCGCCCCAAGACTACTCGTCGCACCACATCTCGCCGCAAGACCGCTTGATTCTTGATTTCGATTCGCGGGCACAGCCGTTCCATCTCTTCAGGGAAATCCCGTGCCCTGACTTTCTTTGCGGCCTTCGCGTCCTTTGCGGTCAAATTTCCTTTGGCTGAATGCTGATAGCTGATTGCTGTCTGCCCAAATAAAACGGCCAGGCTCTTTGGCAAGAACCTGGCCTGCGCGTCACCGCTATTTCTTGCCACTGTCTCCTCCCTTACTGCTGAGGATTGCTTGCCGGCGCTGTTGGCGCTACGGGCTCACTGGTCGCCACCACCGGAACTGGTTCTGACTTGATCTTCACCGTGGTCAAGATCCGTTCCAGTTTGTCAAAGACCTGCAGATGGTCTACCGGCTTTGTGGTTCCCGGAGCATCTTCCACGCCCAGCGCAAACTCATAGCACGCGCCGTTTTCAAAGTGATGGTAGTAGCGCGCCTCGCTCTGATCGGTGAAACTCTCCGTCTTGGCAAATTCCACACCCAGAATGTTGGTCTTGGCCGGCACAATGGAGTCATCGTCAGCATCCACCGGTGGATTGGTTGAGGGTTCTGTCGGCTCCGGCACAGTGGCAAACTTGTTGCACTGCTCCGCCGTCACGCCCCTATTCACGCTCGTCTTGAAGTATGACGATGCGCGCGTTCCCGGCAACACTAGCGTGGTCAGGATTTCTCCGCCGGGATCGGCAAAGTTCATCGCCACCGGATCAGGCCATGCCGAATCTTTGTTCTCCGCGTCCGGCGTCAGCATCGTATAGGTCTTGGGATAGCGGAATGAAATCCCGTACATGCTGTTCTTGTAAGTTGCGGTTGAGGCGCGCTTGATCGGCTTTTTCTTCTCGATCACCGCTTCCACTTTCTTCTCCAGTTGATCCACCGGCTGGCTTGTCGCTGCGATTGGGCTTGCCGTGTTCGGCCCAGAAACGTTCTGGCTTGCAGGGGTCGCTTGCGCATTCTTATTGCTGGCTTTGGAACAGCCGTTAAAGTCGAGCACCACCATCAGCGCCAGCACCGCGGTTGCCGCTGCCGTCGCCGCGCCGCCAATCATCCGTGCCCGCCTGGTTGAACTGCTTACGATTGGAGTTGCATTGAAAGATTTCAGGTCTGCCATGTTTGTTTCACCTCCGCCGCCCTCAGGCAGCACTCTTCTCTATGGCACGGAGGCGGCCATTCATATATCGCCTGATTCTATGCGGGTTAGCGGTACTACTGCACAACGCAGCGCGTGCTGCTGAAAACACGGTGTGTGCCGCATGACACAGTCTGAAGACTAAAAATGAAAAGCTGATCGAATGCACACTGCCACATCGCCTACTTCGCTTTAGTCGACACCACATCTTCATTATTCCTGCGATCGATGAGCGTACTCACCTTGCCGTCATCGCTGTGACCAAACAGGGTGCGGCCTTCCACGCCTTTGCGAAAGAAAATATCGCTGGCTTCCGGAATGAGTTCTTCCCGCTCTCGGCCTTTGCGCTGCTCGTAGAGATGGTGATCTTCAGCGATTATGGTCAAAGTCCTCTCCGGCGAAAGCTGATAGGTCCCGGCGTAACCGGAGAACTTGCTGGTATCCGCCTTGCCCGGTGCCGGGTCTTCATAGTATCGATGCACCTGTGTGGCAATGATCTGCCATTTGCCGCTCCGATACATCCACGTGTCAATCTCATGATAGCGGGCAGACAATTTCTGGCCGAAAACAATCTCAGTTTCATCAAGATCGTAGCTGAGGATCGCCGTATCGCCCACAATGCGGCTTTGCGGCCGAACAATCTTGATGGTTCCTGAGTACCCTGGCGGCAGCGGCGTCACATCTTTCAGCAGTGCCGCTTTGTCCATATTTCTGCCTTTTTCATCGGAGAACAAGACATCATCGGCGTAGTATTTTTTGAATGGCGACTGGTCGCCGACGGCCACAGCATCAAAAAGCTCCTGCGTGCTCCGCACCAGTTCGTCCTGGGTGATCGTGGCCTGTTTAGTCCATCCGCCGAGGACCAAAGCAATCCCGACCAACACTGCCATCAATGCAGAATATCTGCGCTTCATCCGCAATCTCCTGATTACTTCTGGGGCAAACTGTTCTTTACCACCTGGCCGCCCTTCATCACAAATTGGACGTGCTCCAGTTGAGTAACGTCAACCAGGGGATCACCCACAACAGCGATAATGTCAGCCAGTTTTCCGGGCTCAACTGTGCCAATGCGGTCCTGCCAGCCCAGAGATTCCGCCGCATTCACGGTTGTGGCGCGAATCACATCGGCTGGCGTCATCCCCAATTCCTTCAGCGCGCCAAACATGGTCGCCGTTGCCTGGCCGCGGGTTTTTCCTGGATAGTCAAACCACATGTCAGAGCCGGCGGTGAATTTCACGCCTGATTTTAGAATCCGCTGTAGCAGCGCCGGACTTTTCTTTGCGTCCATTTGCTCATAGGCTTTCAGCTCTTGCTGAAGTTCGGGCGGAAGCACCTGGCGTTTTTCAATCATGGCCCGCATCCGCCCGCCGAAAAAGGTCTGCGTGATATCGAAATAAATTCCCTTGTCGCGCATTATCTTCAACTGCGCGCCGGTTACATCGTCGCCGTGTTCAATGGAATCCACTCCCGCATCCACGGCTGTCTGAATGCCTGTGGCTGTTGTTGCGTGTACCGCAACTTTTACCTTAGACCGGTGGGCCTCTTCCACAATCGCTTTCATCTCGTCGGGTGTAATAAGTCGATTTTCAGCGTCGGCTACCACTTGATTAAGTCCGCGCCGTACAACAGATTCTCGCGTACGGCTTTGCGCGCTTCGTCCGCACTGCCCACCTGTAAAAACTCTTGGTTCACAATCTGGTCGGCGACCGCCGGATTCAATTGCAACGCCTGGCCGCCCGGAGGAGTCAGTTTGCGGGCGGCGGCCTGGATTCGCGGGCCAACGAGCCAGCCTAGATTGATTGCTTCACGTAATGACACATCGCCATCGATACCGGAATGGCCAACAATGCGCACAGTGGTGAATCCGGCTTCAAGATCTTCGCGTGCGTTGTGGGCGCCCAGCAGCACCCGGGATGTCGGGGGCTCATGCCGGCTGCCGCGTTAAGAATAACTTCCTGCGATGAGATGCTGGTTCCTGAAGTTAGCAAATGCGCGTGGCAGTCGATCAGCCCCGGCAGCAGCGTTGCGATGCCTAGATCGATGATCGTCGCCCCCTTTGGCGCGTGGGCCTGCACTTCGGCGAGCGGCCCAGCTTCCTTGATCTTGTCGTTTTCCACCAGCACGCCCGCATTGGCAACGTACTTGCCGGTGCGAACGTCAAGCATTCGGTTGGCCTTCAGCAGAATGCTCTTGACCTGAGGCTCGGTTGTTTGGGCACTTGCAAACACGCTGCTCAAGGTAAGAAGCATGACGACGGCCATTTTTCTCGGCATGTAGTCTCCTGATCCAGAATTTGACACCGGCAGGCCTACTTCGGGCAAGGAAAGGATGGAAACGCACTTCACGCGCGCTGATGCCATTCAGCAGCTCCGTCCAGCGCAGCTGAAGTTTTTTATGGTCCTTCTAACCAATTTGGTGAAACGGACGGCCTGCTCCAGTCACTATTTCTACAGCAAGCCGCTTCTGGGAGAAATCCCAACCACATTTTTGTGCTGCTCTGCAAATTTATTGCACCCTGTTAGACATCTGTCGTGTCTATAAGGTCATTAGCGGGCGGGCCCCGATTAAAACCGTTTTGCACCTTTTTACGTACGTTCACTAGGATGAGGGAGTTTTTAGATGTTCCGCAGTAGAAACAAACAGAAAACCATTGAACGGGCCACCGAATACGCCAGCTGCAAAGATTTTAAGCGGATTTTCACTGAAGACATGGTCGGGCTGCACCGTCTCGCCTTTCTGCTGACCGCAGACCACGCTAAAGCCGAACAATGCTTTGTGGCGGGCCTGGAAGATAGCATCCACGGCAACCCTGTTTTCCGGCAATGGGCGCGCGCGTGGAGCAAACGGGCCATTATTCAGAGTGCTATCAAAGCCGTTGCACCCATGCCTGCGCGCCATGGTGCAATCCCGGAAACGGCAGACGTGCATTGGCAGAACGGGAATGACGTTGAGAGCATTGCTGCTGTTGTGGCGTCCTGGGAGCCATTTGAGAGATTTGTATTCGTAATGGCGGTGCTGGAAGGTTATGGGCTGCGCGAGTGCGCTGCTCTGCTGGCTTGCCGTGTGCAGGATGTGATAGCTGCAAAGTCATTGGCGATGCAGCGTCTGGCGGGCCAATCAGGCACGGAGGTTGTTTCTCCAGATCGCGAGTACGTTCGCCGAAACAAGGGCTTTGCCCAGGCCCAGGTGGCGTAAGACCCCTTATAGACACCACTTTAAAGATTTGCGATGACTGAATCAGTCTAGGTCTGGACTGCCAAGGGACCGATGACATTTTAGTTGCGGTCGCCGGGTGTCAACGAAGTTGAATGGTGTCGCCCGATCACCATTTTCCGTTGTGGGCGCCCGTGCAATCGTCGCGTGAAAGTTATTAGAACCGGACACTGCGCGACATCCTGCCCTTAACTCTAACGTTGCACCGACGCCCTCAACGCCTTAAAAAACTACATGCCGGTTCCCTGTTATGAAATCCACTGCCCACATTGCTCGACGTTGAGCAGAATCGTTCAGTGTCTTGGGGTGAATCGCCCGGCAATCGTGTCCGAACGTTCTGCTATGAATGTGAACTCCCTGCTGCAACAAATATCAAGTCTTTGTCCAGGTTGCTGAAGGCGAACCACAACAGCGTTTACGCCAGAGAAAGCAATATATATCCCGCACCAGCCCACGTTGCGAACACGGCTGCCGTGAGTGCGATCCGGAATGAAAAACTATCAAGAATGCGATTATTTTTGCCGTCAAACATATAAGCTCCAGAATCCTTTGAGGTTTCAATTTTGGAATCCCAGCTTTTGTGCTGTTGGTTCCTGTCGTTGGTAATCGCACCTGCCATGCCAAACTCGCTGAGCGACGTAAATGATTGAATCTAGGCAGACATGTGACGGCAGGATTGACGGGTTGGATTCAGCGGGTGTTCGCTTTCGGCATCGCACTGTTCGCGAATGAACACTAGCGCAAGCCCCCGTATTTATTGGCGATTTCCCGGCTGACCTTTTGGCGCCGTAGCCGTCTAAACGGGGGCGCAAACATAAGATTTTTCTTTCTAATACAGGACGATCATCCCCGAAAGGGCATGAGCGAGCCGACGCTTTCACCCAGCGGACTTGCTTCCATATTTGTGTCTTGACCATTTCCGCAACCTGGCACTCGGTTAAAATCAAAGAGTATTGAATCGCTCCAACCAGTTAAGTAACGCGCCCGGTCCTCATACTCTTCAGTTTTTTCTGGACTTGCCACAATTCCGCAAAGACCCGCTTGGCGGCTTCTTTCGCTCTGCTCTTACCTATGGTGACGTGGTTCGTTATCGCGGCGTCTGGGTGACGCATCAGTTGAGCCATCCTGACCACATTCAGCAGGTGCTGCAAAGCAATGTCGCCAACTATCGCAAAGGGCGCGGTTACAGGATTCTTAAACTCTCTTTGGGTGAAGGCCTGCTGACGAGTGAAGGCGCTCTGTGGGAGCGGCAGCGCAAGATGACGCAGCCGTCATTTCAAGCACAGCAGGTGGCATCGTTCGTCGGCACGATGGCGGAAAATACTTTTGCCATGTTGCGGCGATGGGAGAACAATGCCGCTCAAAGTCAGGTTTTTGACGTGGTTCCGGACTTCATGCGGCTTACTCTGAATATCGCCGCGCAGGTGCTCTTCACTACCAACCTTGAAGCCGATGCCGAATCCATCCGCCGCACGCTCGATATTGGCCGTGACTATTCCGTGGATCGTGCCTGGTCGATCTTCCCGCCGCCGTTAAGTATCCCTACGCGGCGCAATCGCGAATATCGCGCTGCCCTGGCCCACATTCACGCGATCATTGACCGCATCATCGCCGAGCGCCGCCGCCAGCCTGGGCGAATCTCTGACCTGCTTACCATGTTGATGGAAGCGCGCGATGAGCGCGGCGCTGCCATGTCTGACAAGCAGCTGCGCGATGAAGTCATCACTCTGCTCACCGCCGGACATGAAACAACTACTCTGGCGCTGGCCTGGACGTGCTATTTAATCGGCACCCGGCCTGAAGTGGTGGAGCGCATGACCGCTGAAGCGGCATTCCTCAACGGCCGAACTCCCGCCTATGAAGACCTGATGAAGCTTCGTTACTCGCGCATGGTGCTAGAAGAAGGCATGCGCCTGTATCCCCCAGTATGGACTCTGGCGCGCACGGCCGTGAATGAAGACGAGATCGGCGGCTATCGCGTCACCGCCGGATCAGAAATCCTGATCTTTCCTTACATCACGCAGCGCCATCCCAAGTGGTGGCAAGACCCGGATGTGTTTCGTCCAGAACGCTTCGCGCCGGAAAACTCCGGAGCCCGCCCGCGTTACGCCTATCTACCTTTCGGCGCTGGCCCGCGCACCTGCATCGGCTTGAACTTTGCCATGACGGAACTTCTGGTCGCGCTCACCTTGATCTTGCAACGCTTCCGCATCACCCTGGCGATTGATCCCGCTAAAGTACACGCGGAGCCTTCCGTCACTTTGCAGCCACGGCCGGGAGTGCCAGTGCGGTTGGAAAAAATCTCACCACGAAATTAGTTCGCTTCGACCTTGTTCCACTGCCAGTCCGCAAACCGCTTGCGCAGCTCCAACTTGGATAACTTGCCAGTGGAGGTGTGTGGCAGTTCATCAAGAAAGACGAACGCATCTGGCAGTTGCCATTTGGCGAAGCGTGAAGCAAGAAATTCGCGCAGCTCGTCCGGCGTAGCCGTCGCGCCGACGCGCAGCACCACCGCGGCTACCGGGCGCTCATCCCATTTAGGATGCGGCACCGCAATCACTCCTGCTTCCCGCACGGCCGGATGCGCCACCAAAGCGTTCTCCAGGTCGACTGAGCTGATCCACTCGCCGCCGGACTTGGTCATGTCTTTGGCGCGGTCAGCAATCTGCACATAACCCTCTGCATCAATGGTGGCGATGTCGCCGGTACGCAGCCAGCCGTCGGCTGTCCAGCGGTCTTCGGTTCCGGGAGCGTTGAAATAACTTGCTGCGGCCCACGGGCCTTTTACGTGGAGCTCACCCAGCGTCGTGCCATCCCAGGGTGCTTCACCGTTGTCATTCACTACGCGTACTTCCATAAATGGCAGCGCCCGTCCCTGCCGGACACGCACGCGATAGCGCTCGTCTTCTGTCCATTCAAGCATGTGCGATTTCAACGTAGAACAGACCGCGACTGGCGTTGTTTCCGTCATGCCCCAAACCTGTATGAGCGGCAGTCCGCGCGCGTCGAGCTTGCGCACCAACGCTTCCGGTACCGCCGTGCCGCCCACAAAGCCGCGAAATTTCGGCGCGATCTTCCACCGCGCAGGCTCTTTTTCCGGCGCGTCTTTTTCCAGAGCTTCCAGAATTCCCGCCCAGACGGTGGGAACAGCTGTTGCCAGTGTGACCTGCTCTGAGCTGAACAGATCAAGGATTGATGCTGCATCGAGCTGGCGGCCGGGCATCAGCAGCTTGCAGCCTAGCATGATGGCCACGTGGGGCAGTCCATGGGCATTGGCGTGGAACATCGGAGCCAGGGCCATGCAGACGTCATGCTGAGAAACACAGAACGCGTCCGGCAGTGAAAAAGCCAGCGCATGCAGAATGAGCGCCCTGTGGGAGTAGAGCACGCCTTTGGAGTTGCCGGTGGTGCCGGAAGTAAAGCACATGGCAGCGGCATCGTCTTCGTCAGCCCGAGGAAATTCATAGTTGCCGCTCGCTGACGACAACAGCTCTTCGTAAGTTTCCATGTCCGTCGGCAAAGCCTGCTTGTGCTGGCCCACGATAAACACGCGCTCCAGCTTTACCTTGTCTTTGAACTGTTCGAACAGCGGCAGCAGAACGTCATCCACAATCAGAAAGCGGTCCTGCGCGTGATTCACAATAAAAGCCAGCTCCTGCGGATGTAGACGCAGATTCAGCGTGTGCACCACGCCGCCGGCGCTGGGGACCCCAAAGTAAGCTTCGAGATGAGCAGAATGGTTCCAGCAAAGCGTGGCCACACGATCGCCCGGTCGCAGTCCCGCGCGATGCAGCGCTTCCGCCAGCGCCTTGGTTCGCCGATAGAAATCCAGATAGGTATAACGCTGCAATCCGCCATCCTGCATGCGGGAAACGATTTCCACCGCCGGATAGATTTTTGGAATGCGCTCCAGAATTGACTGGAGGGTGAGCGGGTAATCCATCATGGATCCCTTCATTGCAAAACATCCTCCGGAGCGTTCAAGATTGGTCTGGTACGAACGAAACGCGCCTATACTAGCACGATTCTCCAGCGCGCCTTGTTGCCGGTGGCTTATACTGCTCCCGCCATGAAACTCAATCGCGTCGTTCACTTGTTGTCCCTGACCGTTCTCTGCTCCGCCGCCCTGCTGGCGCAAAACAGCTTTACCGTGGGCACCGCCACCGCCACGCCCGGACAAAAAGCTACGGGTACCCTGGAAATTGCCGCTGGCGTTGACCCTGCAACATCGATTCCGGTTGTCGTGGTGCGGGGTGCAAAGCCCGGGCCAGTGCTGGCGCTTGTTTCCGGCGCGCACGGAACTGAATATGCCTCCATCATCGCCCTGGAGAAAGTCATTCAGATGCTCGACCCCGCGCAGGTTTCCGGCACCGTCATCATTCTGCCGCTGGTTAATATCGCGTCGTTTGAGCAAAAGGTACCGCATGTGAATCCGGTGGATGGAAAAAGCATGAACCGCTTTTATCCCGGTAAGCAGGATGGCACCCAGACAGAACGAGTTTCGTATGCGATCACAAAACAAGTCGTCGAGCGTTGCGACTATCTTGTCGATTACCACGGCGGCGATATCGATGAAAATCTGCGGCCATACTCTTACTGGCCAAAATCGGGCGACGCCAAGCATGACTCCATCACGCGAGACATGGTGCTGGCCTTTGGATTGGACCACGTCATCGTCTGGAGTGATCGTCCTAAAGATCCGGCAGCATCGCGTTATCTGGATAACACTGCCAACACGCGGGGCAAGCCTGCTATCGCCGTGGAAGCTGGGTACTCCGGCACCGTTCAGACTGATGACGTTGCTCTGCTGGCCAATGGTACGCTGAGCCTCATGCGCTATTTAAAGATGCTGCCGGGAGCGCCTACCATGATGGAACATCCGGTATGGTTTGGCAAAGTCGATACCGTCGCCAGCGACCAGCCAGGAATTTTCTATCCTCTGGTGCAGCGCGGAACCTATGTTGAAGCAGGAATGAAGATCGGCTATGTCACCGACTATTTCGGCAAGACAATTTATGAAGCTCACGCACCCGCCGCGGGAGTAGTGCTCTACATCTGCGGAGTGCCTTCTATGAAGAAAGGCGATACGGTAGGCAAAATATCGGCGAAATTACAAGCACTCCATAATTCATGTCGCTTCGCTCCAAACCGCTTAGGCATCGTTTTTGTTTGCGATTGGTCTGTCGCCTTGTTATTTGCCGCTCGGCGGCCACGGGTCTCGCGGCTATTGAAGATTAAATATTTATGTCGCTTCGCTCCAAACCGCTTAGGCATCGTTTTGTTTGCGATCGGTCTGGTGCCTTGTTATTTGCCGCTCGGCGGCCACGGGCCTCGCGGCTGTTTAAGATGAAATATTAATGTCGCTGCGCTCCAAACCGCTTAGGCATCGTTTTTGTTTGCGATCGGTCTGTCGCCTTGTTATTTGCCGCTCGGCGGCCACGGGCCTCGCGGCTGTTGAAGATTAAATATTTATGTCGCTTCGCTCCAAACCTGAACCACAAAGTCATAGTCCCGCCCGCTTTGCTTTCCAGCGATGGATAAAGTGAGACGCCCCACATCGCGGCGGTGAAAAAACCAAAAATGAAGCCGGCCGTGTTGTCGCCGCTGAAGAATATCCATACCACCCGATGGTCTTCGATCCTGAACAGGAGTAGCAAAAGACTGTAAAAGGTGGACATCCACAGGAATTTAGTATGTGCCGGCAGAGGCGTTGTCCGGCGTCGCGCGTAGAGAAAGAAAATCCAGAAAAAGACGGCCATGGCCGCAAAAATGGGGCCGGTTCCCTTCTTGCCGTTCCAGAGATCCAAATGACCTTGCCATTCTGGATGCGGAAAAGAAACAGGATGAGCGTATTCAGGACCGCGATCCAGAAAAACGAGCTTCGTGTTTCCGTCACCATCCTAGCGCGCTCCAGCGCTAGCTTCTCTTTTTCCGGATCAAGCTTCGGCGCAGGGGCCCTCAGGCTCTCCAGCGGCCCGGCAGCAGAGCGAGCAGACTTCTCAAAGTCCGGATTCTCGCGAAAAAACTCTTCCACCAGCATGCGTGTAGCCGCACTTGCTTCACCGGAAAAATAGGCCGGCAACAGATCGATAATGACTTCGCGCTCCAGTTTCATGGGCGCACCTCCTGGAATATGTCTCTTGCGCGCATCAGCTTCAAGCGCGCGCGATGAACTTTTACTTTCACCGTGGTCACAGGCAGCTTGAGTGCCTGCGCGATTTCTTCATATGGCATTTCTTCCTGCACACGCATCAGCAACGCTGCGCGGTCCACCTCAGAAAGCTGGCGCAAGGCCGTCAGTACCGCGGAAAGCTCAGCTTTGTGTTCAGTCCGCACGGCCAGCCCTACGGATGGGTCAGGTATGGATTCTTCCAATTCCGTGAGCCGGTTATTTCGGCGCAGATGGTCGCGGTACAGGTTGCGCGCAATCGTGAAGAGGTAGGCCTTGACCGTGGCTTCCCTGATCTTGCCGCGTGAGGTCCACGCGCGCACAAACGTCTCTGAAGTAATGTCGTCCGCCAGGGCCGCGTTGCCGCAAAGAAACAGCACAAAACGATGCACCTGCGGCGCATAGCTTTGGTAGAGGCTATGGAAATCCATCATCGGCGGCCTTGGACGGTAATGATACGCAGAAAAGCCGCAGAAGTTACGCAGAGGAGTGAATCAAGCAGGCCAGATTTTCTCCGCCGATGCCGGCCGGGCCAAGCAACGGAGGATCGGGCGGGTGGGCATAATTCCATGGCTGCTCTCGATGGTGGTTTTTTGCCGTGTGTGCTCAATTGAACAGCCTGTAGGCACCACTTGTGACATGCTTATCCCATGGCCCACTTAATCGTGTTAGAAAAGATCGACGGCAATCCCGTCGCATGGCGATGCTCTGCTTGTGGCCAGAGTTTTTCCGCCAGGGGAAAGCTGACGACGCAAGAAAGACACGAGAAAGTTACTTCAGCCTTCAAGTCCCACATGGAGGAGAGTCACAAGGCCGACGCGAGTGTGCGTCCGATGGCCTTCGCTGCTGCGGCGCCGCTGCCGGACTGAATAGAATCAAACTGACGGCACGCCCCGCTGCCGTTGTGTGTAATTTGGAACAGACTTACACGAGCTGCGGCTCGATACTGTTGTTACGATGTTTTTGGCCGGCGCACCACGGGCAAGGCATCAAGGAGGCAGGTTGATGCCTAGAACAATTTTCATGATTGCGATCTTCGTCTGGATAGCCATACTGGGACTTCAATTTGGTACGGCTGTTTTGCCTCTATTGCTGGTGGTGACAGGCATAGTGCTGTCTATGGATCACATGTTTCACCGTCGATCGCTCGCTTAGTTGATTTCGACCCTACCGACTTTTCAACCCACTCGCGATCATGCGATTTCAAGAAGTCCGGAAAGCTCGCCTCATCGCAGGCTGGGCAACTCGCCGGCCCGTCCTCAATCAACCTCTCTTCGGAACAGAATCAAAGGAGCAACATTTCATGAAACGGACTTTCGTATTTTTACTGGTTGCAATTTCGGGAATGCTCGCATGGGCGGGTGAACAGAAAAAAGACGTTACCGAGCGGTTGCAAATGGGCACCGACGTACTGAGCGGGATGACCACGTTCCGGACAAAGGAATTCCGGAAGAAGTTCTTGACAACGCCAAGTGCATCGCCGTGGTCCCTCATCTGGTAAAGGGCGGCTTCATCCTGGGAGGCAAGCACGGCCGGCGGCATGGCTACATGCCGCACGGCGGACGGCTGGAGCGCGCCGGCTTTTATCTCGGTCGGCGGTGGAAGCGCCGGTCTCCAGATCGGCGTTGAAGGCGTAGATCTGATCATGCTGATCATGAACGAAAAAGGAATGCAGCAATTGCTATCCAGTAAATTCGAGATCAGCGGAGAAGGATCGGCAGCAGCGGGTCCGGTCGGGCGCCATGCTTCCGCAGGCACTGATTGGAAATTGGACACGCAGATGCTCACCTACTCGCGCTCCAAGGGGGCTTTTGCCGGTCTCACGCTGGAAGGCGCTGTGGTCCAGCAGGACAGCGATTCCACCATTTCCGTTTACGGCAGGGACGCAACTTTTAAGTCCGTTCTGCTGGGGAACGTGTCAACGCCGGACATCGCGAAGGCGTTCATGAAGGCCGTGGCTGAAGCGGCCCACAAGGCCAAAGTGCAGGAAGCTCGCGACGACGAGAAGAAGTAACTATCGGCGCAGGTCCCTCACTGGTCTCAACCGGGATGGGCCTGTGCATTTTTTTCTGGATCCAGAGTTCCACATATCCGGGAG
>CAVSYO010000050.1:0-12643 GCA_963732195.1 Terriglobia bacterium
GCAGAACATGGCCGCCATAGCTGCGGATGGCCGCTGAAATGTGCTCCCGGTTCTCTGGTTCCGTGAGAAAGACCACGCAGCCGCCACCGCCTGCGCCGCAGACTTTGGCCGCCAGAGCACCCTGGCGCAGGGCAACGGCAATAAGTTTTTCGATCATGGGAGTGCTGATCCTGGGGGAGTTGGTCTTGCGCAGCTTCCATTCTTCGCGGATCAGCTTGGCTACCTGTTTCCAATCGGCCATGGAAAGCGCGTGATGCATGGCGCGAGCGATCTCGCCGATCCGCTCAAAGTTGTGGAAGATCTTCTTATCGCCGTTAATATGCGCTTTGAATACTTCCCAATTATTTATTCCAGACTTGCGCGGCGCTCCGGTATAGACCAGCACGAAGCGGCGATCCAATTCTTCCGGCGCAACACGCACGGCGGCATGGTGAATGCCATCCGGATCGAGATGAATGGCGCTTACGCCGCCATACAAGGCGGGATAGTAATCCTGGCATCCGGTGGGGACTTTGATCAGCTGGGCTTCAATGTTTTGCGCGATCACGCGAATCTGTTCGCGATCGAGCTTCTTGCCCGTGTAGCGCGCCAGGGCGGCAGTGGTGGCGATCATCAACGCAGACGAGCCGGAAATTCCAGCGCCGGCAGGAGATTCAGAGTGCGTTTCCACTTCAAAGCCGCCATCAGGGGCAAAGAAGCGCGCCAGATGCCCAGCCAGCGGATGCTTGAACTTGCGCGCGGAACACAGCTCGCCGAAGTTGCGAAACTCTTCTTCCACTTTTGTATCAAGCGACTTCAGGCGGATCTTGTCGTCAGTGAGGCGGGTGATCTTGCAGCGGGTGAGGATGTTTACGGCAAAATTTACGGTGACTGCGCCGGGATGAAAAAGATAGAGCGGCCAAAGATCAAGGGTGCCGCCGGCCAGATCCACCCGGCAGGGCGCGTGCGCAACGATCGTTCCGGGAGGTGGCAAATTTTATTCCGTATAAAACTGGGCCATCTGGCGGAACTTGTTGTAACGGCCGTCAAGGAGCTGCTGCACCGGCTGGTGCTTCAGCTCGTTAAAGTGCTTGAGAAGGACTTCATCCACCATGGCGGCTGCGGCATCGTGGTCAAGGTGCGCGCCGCCATCAGGCTCGGGGATGATTTCGTCGATGATTGCCATTTCCTTAAGGTCAGGGGCCGTAATGCGCAGCGCCTGCGCCGCGATTTCCTTTTTAGACGCATCGCGCCACATGATGGAAGCGCAACCTTCGGGCGAAATGACGGAATAAACCGAATTTTCCATCATGAACACGCGATCAGCCACGGCAATTGCCAGCGCACCGCCGCTGCCGCCTTCGCCCGTGATAGTGGTGATAATTGGAACTTCAATCCGCGCCATCTCCCGCAGGTTGCGCGCGATAGCTTCCGCCTGGCCGCGCTCTTCCGCTCCCAGCCCGGGATACGCGCCAGGAGTATCGACAAAGGTAAAGATAGGGCGGCCAAACTTTTCCGCCATTTTCATGCAGCGCAGCGCCTTGCGATAACCTTCAGGATTTGCCTGTCCGAAATTGCGGTAAACGCGCTGCTTGGTGTCACGACCTTTTTGATGACCAATTACCATTACATTTTCGCCGCGATAGCGCGCCATGCCGCACATAATCGCCAGATCGTCACCAAAGCCGCGATCACCGTGGATTTCACTCCAATCGGTGAAAAGGCGATCGACGTAATCCATGGTAAAAGGACGCTGGGAATGCCGGGCCAGCTCAGTCTTTTGCCATGCGTTGATGTGGAGGCGGATTTGCTCGCGCAGAAAAGTGATCTGGTGTTGAAGGTGTTTCAGTTGGAGGCGTGCTTCATGGTCAGCGCCGGCGCGCGTTTCTAGCTGGGCAACCTGCCCTTCAATGACTTCTAACTGGCGCTGCGCTTTCACCGCTGGATCCAAACGAAGACTCCTGGCTAATCGATAACCCTGACCGCGCCGCGGCCGAACAATTCTTCCACGCGGGCAATAAAACTGCGGTCTGGACAAATATTATATCTTTCCGCTTCCATCACCACCATGAAGTCACCGGTACGTTCCACGTCAAACAACACTTTGGCCTCGCCTTTGCGCTCATCGCAGATGGCGTGTAGGGCGTCCACCGTGGCTTCAGTGGCGGTATCCAGTGGTACCCGAATGCGGATGGAGCGAGGCAGCTTAGGCTTGGCTTCTTCCAGCGGGGTCAATCCGGTAATGATCACCTTGGGATTGGATCCCTCTTCCACGCGCACGCTGGCACGGACCAGCATGGGAATTTCCTGCTTCAGGATGGTCGCCAGCCGTTTATAGGCATCAGGGAAAACGACCGCCTCAATGGTGCCCGTCATGTCTTCCAGCACGGCTTGCGCGTAGAGATCGCCCTTGCGCGACTTGAGCACGCGCACGTTGGAAACCATGCCGGCGGTGTTGATCTCGTCGCGGTCAGTTCCCTTGGTCATGGCGCTGATGGTTTCGACCGATAACGCGCGGAAATCTTCCAGTTTGTCTTTATATTTCTCCAGTGGATGGCCGGTGATGAAGAAGCCCAGAACTTCCTTCTCATTGGCCAGGCGCTGGTGTTCATCCCATTCAGGAACATTGGGCAGCTTCTCGCCGGAGCCGTTCGATTCTTCTTCCTGAAATACGCCGAAGAGCCCGTGCTGTCCCATTTCCGCGTCGCGCTGGGTTTTCTGCGCGCGCTCCATGGCCTTATCCAGCACCGCCATGATTTGTGCGCGATAGCCAAAGTCATCGAGTGCGCCGGCTTTGTTTAAAGATTCCAGTACGCGCTTGTTCAGCAGACGAAGATCTACTTTCTCGCAGAATTCAAAGATCGAACTGAACCGGCCCAGTTCTTTGCGCGCCGAGGTAATCGACTCGATGGCGTTGCGGCCTACGTTTTTTACCGCAGCGAGCCCAAAGCGGATAGCGTTGTCGTGCGGCGTGAAATAAGCGTCGCTCACGTTGATGTTGGGCGGCTCCACGGGAATTTCCATTTCACGGCATTCGTTGATGTACTTCACCACGTTATCGGTGTTGCCCATTTGTGAGGTCAGCAGCGCCGCCATGAACTCCACGGGATATTGCGTCTTGAGATAGGCCGTCTGGTAGGCCAGCAGAGCATAAGCCGCGGAGTGTGACTTGTTGAAGCCGTAGCCGGCGAACTGCTCCATGAGGTCAAATATCTTGACGATCTTCTTTTCCGGCAAGCCGCGCTCTACTGCGCCTTTTACAAAACGCTGGCGTTGCGCCGCCATTTCTTCAGGATTCTTCTTGCCCATGGCGCGACGCAGCAGGTCGGCTTCCCCAAGCGAGTATCCGGCCAGCACGTTGGCGATCTGCATGACCTGTTCCTGATAGACGATGACGCCGAGCGTCTCTTTCAGGAGCTGTTCGAGTTGCGGCAATTCGTACTCAACTTTTTTCCGTCCCCACTTGCGATCAATAAAGTCATCAATCATGCCGCCCTGGATTGGGCCGGGGCGGTAGAGCGCGTTGAGGGCCGTGAGGTCGTCTATCGAGCTGGGCTTGTAACGCCGCAGCACGTCCGTCATGCCGCCGGATTCAAACTGGAAGATGCCGGAGGTCAGACCGGTATGAAAAACGCTTTCGTAGGTCTTGGGATCGTCGAGAGGAATCTTTTCCAGATCAATGGCCGTGCCGCGCTGCGCGATGAGTTTTAAGGCGTCATCGAGAATGGTGAGCGTGGTGAGCCCCAGGAAGTCCATCTTGAGCAGGCCCATCTTCTCGATCGCCTTCATGTCATAGGCGGTCACAATTTCGTCGTTTTTCGTTTTGTGTAGTGGGACGAGTTCGGTGAGCGGCTTGGGTGATATCACCACGCCTGCAGCATGCACGCCGGAGTTGCGCACCAGCCCTTCAAGCTTAAGAGCGGTGTCGATCAGTTCCCGCACGTGAATCTCTTTTTCGTAGGCTTCCTGCAGCGGCCCGGCATCATCAAGCGCCTGATTCAATGTGATCCCGATGGTGGATGGGATCATCTTGGCGATGCGGTCGACATCGGCATACGGAATGTCCATGGCGCGGCCCACATCTTTAACTGCTGCTTTGGCGGCCATGGTGCCAAACGTGATGATCTGCGCCACGTTTTCACGCCCGTACTTCTGCGTAACGTAATTGATGACTTCACCGCGGCGGTTCATGCAGAAATCGATATCGATATCAGGCAGCGAGACCCGCTCAGGATTCAGGAATCGCTCAAACAGCAGCTCGTGCTGCAAAGGATCAATATCAGTGATCCCCATGGCGTACGCGACGAGCGCTCCGGCGGCCGATCCGCGGCCTGGCCCCACAGGAATAGAATTCTCGCGCGCGTAGCGGATGAAGTCCCAAACGATCAGGAAATATCCGGAGAACTTCATCTGCTGGATGATGGCGATTTCGCGCGCCAGCCGCTGATCGTAGTCGGCACGGTTCTTCTTGAGTCGGCCGGCAGATTCAAGCTGCCCGAGACTTTCCCATCGCCGGGCAAAGCCTTCGCGCGCAACGTGCTCAAAGTAGCTGTCCAGCGTGTAGCCCTCTGGCACCACAAATTCCGGAAAGGGATTTTTAACTTTGTTGAGTTTGAAGTTGCAGCGTTCGGCAATGGCCAGCGATTGTTTCAGAACGTCTTCACGGCCGTTAAAGAGCTGCTTCATTTCGTCAGCGGTCTTCACGAAGAACTGGTTGCCGTGAAATTTGAGCCGGTTCGTATCGTTAACGGACTTGCCTGTCTGCACGCAAACCAGCACGTCCTGCGCGTGGGCGTCGTCCTCGCACAGATAGTGGCTGTCATTGGTGGCCACCATGGGAATGCCAAGCTCTTTTTCTATGCGCATCAGGTCGGCATGGATGCGGTGCTCTTCCGGCAGGCCCTGGTCCTGAATTTCCATGAAGAAATTGTCTTTGCCGAAGATCTCACGATAGAAGCTGGCCGAGCCGCGAGCTGCGTCATACTTCCCTGCCAGCAAATTCTCGCAGACTTCACCGGCAAGACAGCCGCTCAGGCCGATAAGGCCCTTGGAATGTTCCGCCAGAAATTTTTTGCTGATGCGCGGCTTGTAATAAAAGCCGTGCATGCTGGCTTCAGAAGTGATTTTGATCAGGTTGCGATAGCCTTCTTCATTCTCGGCCAGCACCAGAAGATGGTTATAGGTATCGCCTTCCGGAGGAGCGCGATGATCATCTTTTTTACAGACATAAAGCTCGCAGCCCACGATCGGCTTGATGCCAGCTTTGGTCGCTTCGTCTACAAACTCCACCGTACCGTAGATATTCCCGTGGTCAGTCATGGCCACGGCTTTCTGGCCGATCTCAGCTACTCGCTTGACCAGCCCTGGCACACCGCAGGCTCCATCCAGCAGCGAGTAATCGGTATGTAGGTGAAGATGGACGAATTCAGACATGGCGCTCTTATATCGATTATAGCCAGCTATGCGGCTGTGCGTTTCTGTGTAAGTGTGTGGAAAACAAGGGACTGGCTAGAAATGCCAAAAGTGCCGGAATTGCCAAATGACGCGGAAGTCCAACTGGACGAAATGACGTAAGGTTCCGGTACTTAGTATTTGGTCCTTAGCTGCACGCTCACAACTTTGTGCCACACCTGAAAAGCCCGGATCCGTCCAGGCAAAGCCAAATACCAATTACCAAATGCCAACTACTTCTTCTTATTATCCATCACAATGTCATGCTTGGCTTGGCATTCCGTGGCGGGATCCATCGTGGCAACTCCTACCAAGTCATCTTTTTTAGCATTGAACTCGACCGGGGGCTTCTTTACCTTCGCGGGGATGCCGGTAAATCTGGCCTTGCCTTGTGCGTTGGTATAAACGCCCATATCAAGCTTGTGCGCGCCAAAGGCCCCGTATGCGGCGTGGTAATCGATTCTGGCAGCGTACACCGGCTTGCCATCTGAACCAGTGACGGTAAGTTCTATGGAACAAGGGCCGGAGGCGGCATCGGTTACGGGAATATCGTCAGGCTTCTGTGGTGGTGCGGGCTGCTGGCTTTGCGCCGCAAAAACCAGAGTGCCCATGATCACAAGAGTGCAGGCTGACGCGGCTTGAAAGACTCGTCTCATATATAGGCTGCACAGATTATAAACCGCGGCCACGAAGCGCCTCGCGAGCGCCAAAAACAGCACGCAACTATTTTTGTGCCGCGGTATCAGGGATTCGCGAGGAATGGCCCGCCACAAGTTGCCAGGTTGCATCGCGCCACACAAACACATCAGTAAAACGGCTCTTCCCCTGTGACGACGGCGGAGGTGGGATAGAGACGCACGTCAGTGTCATCAATGTCGTATTGGGCATCGGATTTCCGGCAATCCTTTTTTCGCGCGAGGTCTTGCCGTTTGTTTGAAACATTGCCTGAAGCGTCGGTAAAGATAAATTCTTCAGCCTCAATGCGCTCAAAATAGCGGAAGTCGCACTCGAGGTTGGCGCGGCCGATCTCTTACTCAATGCGAATCAGTTCATCTTTGATTTGGCCCGGCGTGCCGGGCGGGGTGCTTTGCTTCTGGGCGAACAAGCTGCCAGCGAGCATCAGCAGCGCAATAGCGAGGGAAGTTTTCATTTTGCCTCTTAGCGATTAGATGGTTCGGCTGCGCTCTGGTTAGCAGAAACACTCTGGAACAATTCCTGCATTGCCGCAATCACCGCGTCCGGCGTTTCAAGGCAACTGCTGTGACCTGCGCCGGGAATGTTGACATGCCGAGCGCCGCGGATTCCGGCGATCAAGCTTGCTGAGTTGGGTGGCGGCTGGGCCGTGTCATCCTCGCCGGTGATGATGAGCGTGGGGCAGCAGATCGCAGCCATCTCCTCCGCCCGGAACTGGCGCCGGTTCATTACCGCTGATAACGATCGAGCAATGTTGCGCGAACGCGTTCGCAGTTTCCCGGTCCATTGCTCCAGCATTGGGCGGCGTTCTGCGCTTCTGCGCGTGGCGCTGCCAAAAAGTTCTTTTACCGCGATTGGCGTAAAAGGCACAGGGCTAAAGACCTTTACCATCTGTGCAAGGAAGGCGTACTTGATGCGGTTCGGCAGCTTCTCCTTGGTCGCAGTGGTATTCATCAGCGTGAGCGTTCGTATCAGCTCAGGATGGTGCGCCGCCACCCGCATGCCGGCAAAGCCACCCATGGAGAGCCCGGCAAAGTGGCAGGGAGCAGCGTTGAGCGCGCGAATCAGCAGGGCTGCATCATCGGCAATGGTGGACATGTCATAGCCACGGCCTATATCTTCTGATTGGCCCTGCGCGCGATGGTCGTAAGCGATGACGCGATATTGTTTTTCAAAGACGGCGCGCTGCGGCTCAAACATGGTGTGGTCCATGAGAAGGCCATGGGAAAAGACGATAGTTTCAGGGCCGGAGCCGGATTCTTTGTAAAAAAGCTTTACACCGTTGACCTGGATCGTGGGCATTTTGTTTTCAATCCCGACCTAAGCTTGCCGAAAGCGGAGGGAACCCTATTGTAACGATTCTCTGTAATCCCGAGCGAAGCGAGGGAACCCTACTCTCTTCAGAATTTTCCACTCCAGAATAACTTTGTTTCAAGTTGATCCTCAATATAATCGTGGAAGGGATCTCTCGCTTCGCTCGAGATTGGGGAAAAAAGATAATCGTTGCGATAGGGTTCCCTCGCTGCGCTCGGGATAAAAACACAACATGGACAACAAAGCCATCGCCAACATTTTCTATGAAACCGCCGATCTGATGAAGGTCGCGTCGGCAGACCCGTTTCGCATACGGTCGTATGAGCGCGCTGCCGAGGCGCTGGAAGGTTGGCCGCAACAGGTGTCAGAACTATATGAGGACGAAAAAGCGTTGCTGGCGATTCCGGGAATAGGCAAAGGCATGTCGGCAAATATCCGCGAGCTGATGCAAACCGGCAAGCTGAGCATGCACGAAGAAATGCTGCAGAAGTTTCGACCGTCGATGCTGGAGCTGCTCAAGATTTCCGGGCTGGGACCGAAGACCATCGCGCTGATCTGGGACGCCTTCCAGATTTGTGACGTGGAAGGCGTAGCCAAACTGGCCAGTGAAGGCAAGCTGCGCACGTTGCCGCGGCTGAGCGAAAAGTCAGAACAGAAAATACTGAAGTCGATTGAGAACTACCGGCAGCTGACCGGACGCTTTCTGCTCAACATTGCCGATGAAATTGCGACGAAGATGACGGACTTTCTTGCTGGGCTGCCGGGCGTGGAAAAAGTGACGCCTGCGGGATCGCTGCGTCGGGGCCGCGAAACCGTGGGCGATCTTGATCTGCTGGTCACAGGGAAATGCTGCGATACGGATGCGCATCGCAATGCGGTCATCGATCGCATTGTGAGCTTTCCGGGGATCCTTGAGGTGCTGGCCAAAGGCGATAACAAAGTCAGTATCAAACTGCGCAGCGGCATGCAGGTGGATGTGCGCCTGCTTCCGCCGGACTCTTTTGGCGCAGCGATGCAATACTTTACCGGCTCCAAAAACCACAACGTGCAGCTGCGGCAGAGGGCAATCAAGCAGGGCTATACGCTCAATGAATATGGCCTGGTTCGCGTGGAAGACAACAAGCGCGTAGCTGGAAAGACCGAAGAAGAGATTTACAAGACTCTGGGACTGAAGTTTATTCCACCGGAGTTGCGCGAAGATTGCGGCGAGATACAGGCTGCAGCGGAAGACAAGCTGCCGGAGCTGATCACGCAGGCCGATATTCAGGGTGACGTGCACATGCATACCGTCGAGACGGACGGTAAATGCACGATTGAAGAAATGGCGCTGGCGGCGCGCGATCGCGGCTATAAATACATGGCCATCACTGACCACTCAAAGAACCTGGCATTCGCCAATGGACTGGACGACAAGCGCGCGGAAGCGCACATCAAGAAGATACGCGCAGCGTCAAAGGCCATTGATGGCATCACGATCTTTGCCGGCATTGAAGTGGACATACTGGCCGATGGCGAACTTGATCTTTCCGACTCAGTGCTGGAGCAGATGGATATCGTGATTGCCAGCGTGCATTCGCACTTCAACCAGGAGCCGGCGCAGATGACCGACCGCCTGCTGCGCGTGATTGAGAACCCCAACACGTCATTGATGGGGCATCCCACGGGGCGCATGCTGCTGCGGCGCGACGGTTTTGCTCTATGACTATGACAAGGTGTTTGTCGCCGCAGCCAAGGCGGGCGTGGCCATGGAGCAGAATGCGTATCCTGACCGGCTTGATCTGCGCGACCAGCACCTTCGGATGGCGAAAGCAAAGGGCGTGAAATTCATCATTAATACTGATGCGCACCACACGTCGCACATGGAGAAGATCCGCTATGGCGTTTTGCAGCTACGGCGCGCATGGCTGACCAAGCAGGACGTGCTGAATACGCTGCCAACAGCGGAGTTCGCGAAGATCGTGCGCAGGGGCAGGCCGGTGCTGGCGGAGATCGCTTAGCTCAGGGCATCTGCCGGGTTTCGCGCTGGCCGTGATTTCGGCATCGCACAAGAGTATCCTGTTTCTGGAGCAACTCAATGCCTGACGATGTGAAACCCACAACGCCCACGCCCAGCAATCCGCCGGACGCAAAAGCAACAGCAAAGGCAAAACCCGCCGCCGCGCCTGATGCCGGGCACATTCCCTTTACGGAAGAAATGGACAGCGCCAAGTGGACACTTGCCGCCGGTCGTCCCGCTGTTGATGGCTGCTGTGGTGGTGGGCATTCTGGTGGCAGTGGTAGTGCTCTCGAATCGGACGAAGCCGAGCGCCGCGCTAGCCATTACCAAAGTGGTTTCAGCCGCGCAGGAAAACAATACCATGGTGGCCATCCAAATCAAGCTGGATAACCAGGTGGAAGGCCCGCTCTGGATCAAGCAAATCCAGGCTGAGATGGAAGCGCCGGACGGCAAGAAATACAGCGACAACGCTGCCCCGGCAGTGGATGCGCCACGCTACGTCGAGGCGTTCCCTCCGCTGGCAGAGGCAAAGGCCGACTGGCTGAAAGAAGATTTGAAGATTCCCACCAAGACATCTTTCAATGGCGTGGGGATCTTTTCTTTTCCCGTGGACAAGGCGACATTCGACAAGCGCAAACAAGTAACGATGCGCATTCAGCTCTATGACCGGCCGACGCTAGTGGCGACGAACACGCCTACGCCTGCGCCATAACAATCCACAAAGGCGCAGAGCCTGAGGCTCATTCGCAAAAATATCTTTTTGCCTAAGGGCTTTTTTTTATTGACAGAACAAACAACTGTAGTAGATTAACAGACGAGCATAGTAGTGACGTTAAATATGACATTGCCAAAACTGACAAAACTGGAATTACAGATCATGGAAGCGCTGTGGACGCGCGGCGAAGCTTCCATCCGTGAGATACAGGAAAACTTTCCTGAAAAGAAAAGGCCTGCTTACACCACGATCCAGACCACGGTTTACCGGCTGGAAGCGAAGAAAGCCGTGCGCCGGGTGAAGAAGGTGGGCAATTTCCACATCTTTGAGGCGGCGGTCTCCCGCAATGCGGCGCAGCGGCGGCTGATAGACGACCTGCTGGCGCTGTTTGGCGGGCGCACGCAACCGGTGATGGCGCACCTGATTGAATCGGGCAAGCTGACGCTGGAGGACGTGAAGGAAGCGGAAAGCCTTCTGCGGCAACTGGAAAGAAAGGACAAATCAAAATGATTTTGCAATCTTTGTCCTCAATTTGGACGACCTTGGCGCCGGCTGTCGGGAACCATTTATGGCAATCGACGCTGTTTGCCGTTGCTGCCGGACTATTGACGTTGGCGCTGCGCAAGAACCATGCGCGCGCACGCTACTGGCTGTGGCTGGCGGCGTCGTTGAAATTTCTGGTTCCCTTTTCTCTGTCTGACCAGCCTGGGCAGCCGCATGGCGTGGTCGCGCGGGTCTGCGGCGACGCAGGGGGCTCTTGCTTTTGTGATTGAGCAGGTGAGCCAGCCCTTCGCGCAGCAGGCAAGTTCCCAGGCATCTGTGCAAATGATCTTCGCGAGTCTTCCGGCGATTCTTGTTGCCGCGTGGGTCTTTGGGTCTGCTGTGGTGCTGATGGTGTGGTTCGCGCGCTGGCGGCGGGTTTCCGCGGGCATTCGAAACACCGCGCCATTACGCGAAGGTCGCGAAGTGGAAGCGTTGCGCCGACTGGAGCAAGCAGGAGGAATCCGAAGGAAGATTGAAATCTTTTTGTCGCGTGCTTCGCTGGAGCCCGGAATTCTCGGCATTGTGAAACCGGTGCTGGTGTGGCCGCAGGGGATTTCAGACCGGCTGGAAGATGCACATCTGGAGGCCATTCTGGCGCATGAAGTGTGGCATGTGCGTCGGAATGACAATCTGGCGGCGGCGGTTCACATGGTGGTGGAAGCCATCTTCTGGTTTCATCCGCTGGTGTGGTGGCTGGGCGCGCGCATGGTGGACGAGCGCGAGCGTGCGTGCGATGAAGAAGTGCTGCAACTGGGCAGCCAGCCGCAGGTTTATGCCGAAAGCATTTTGAAGATTTGCGAGTTCTGCGTGGGATCTCCGCTGGGGTGCGTTGCCGGAGTTACAGGTTCCGATCTTAAGAAAAGGATAGCGAATATTATGAACAAGAGTATTGTCCGCAAATTGAACTTTGGCAAAAAATTGCTGTTAGGTACGCTGGGAGTGGCTGCCATCGCCCTACCGATCGTGTTTGGATTGGCAAAACCAGCGCACAGCCAGCCGCACGTCCAGCCAGGATATGAGCGCGAAGACGTTTGCTTTTACTCGCGGATATCAACAGGTATCTGTCACGCCCGGCGACAGTGGAAACGGCTTGATCCAAACGAGAATCGTATTCACGCCCGACAGCCTGAGGGCAAAAACCAAACATTGCAGGAACTACTCAATCTGGCGTATGGAGTGCAGGCTAGCCAGATTTCAGGTGGGCCAGATTGGCTTGCCACCGCCTTATTCAATGTTGACGCCAAGTTGGACGAATCAACTGTTGCTGAGTTGAAGAAGCTCAGCCCGGAACAACAGAAGGCGGAAAGCGAGCCAGATGTTCCAGAATTTGCTGGCTGACCAGTTCAAGGTAGCGCTCCATCGCGAAAGCAGGCTTCTACCGGCGCAACTGCTGGTAATCGCGAAGAACGGCCCCAAAATTCAGCCAGCAAAACCGGGAGATACTTATCCCAACGGCATCAAAGGCCCGGATGGGCTTCCCGCAGGACCGCATAAGTTTAATTTTGGGCCTAATGGAGTGATCGTCCAGGCGCTGCCGATGTCATTCGTGGCGAACAATCTGGCCACGCACTTGGGCCAGCCCGTGGTTGATCGAACGGGGCTCACGGGCGATTACGACTTCACGTTGAGCTTTTCTCCGAGAGGCGAAACTGCGGTCCACAATAATGAACAAACCGGAGCCAAGGAGACCACAATGCTCGTAACCTCAATCAGTGCGCACAACGCCGCTTTGCTCTCCGCCATTGAAGAGCAACTTGGATTGAAACTGGATCCGCAAACGATTCCACTACCGGTCCTTGTTGTTGATCGCGCCGCGAAGCCTGCGGCAAACTAAGTCTGAGCGGGGACGCGCCGCAATCGTGCAGCGTCCCCGATTCCTTTTTTGGGAATCCTTCCTACCTTACGCAACTTCCTCGCAACTTGTCTCGCCTTCCGAAGCAAATTACTTTGAT
>CAVSYO010000051.1:0-454929 GCA_963732195.1 Terriglobia bacterium
GCCGCACATTTGATTGACCTTATGGAATCCGATGGAATTGTGGGAGCGGCAGATGGACCAAAGCCCCGAGAAGTTTTAAAGAAACCAGACTGGCTTAGCGAAGTTGAAGAGGCGCTGCGGTAGCTTGCAATCCCGAATCCCGCAGTACGGATAAGGGAGCCCTGTAGCCTCACGAAGAATCACCGGGCCGCTACCTCGCCGCAGATATTTTATTGATCCGCTGAGCTCCACAGCCACAGGCAAGAGTGCCTGTACCACATCACTGAGCGAGATTCACCGCTGAAATCGCGGCTTTGCGCCATTCTTGACCAGGCAAAACTCCCCCACCATCGCTCGGGATAAGAACACCATTCCCGCCCGTACATAGCCCCTCTTGTACCTTTCCGACCCTATCCAACGTAATGCTCCGGCGGTTCCAAACAGTGGAACAATATTGCCAATCTGGTTCAAGGGAGGTACGGGTCTGAGGTAGCAAGGAGTAGTTGTATGGCAGTTGAATATAAAGAGCGCCGCAGGTTTCCGCGCTTTGTGTGCGACACCGGCGTGCGTGTTCATCCTGAAATCGGCCAGGCGGGCTACTGGGGCACGGTGGGGGACATCTCGCTGGGCGGCTGTTACATATTTACCTTCTCACCACTACCAGCGGGCCAGGTAGTCACGCTTGACATCAAGGCCGACGATAAAGAAATCCATGTTGCCGGAAAAACGGTCAGTTCGCATCCCGGCGTGGGCATGGGAGTGGCGTTTAAAGGATTCACGGCAGAAGATTCTGAAGAGCGGCTGAAAGGCTATGTTCAGAATCTGGCCAGCCAGCCGAAGAAAGAAACACTGGCAGTTTTTCACTAAGCCGCGACTGCGGTCTTGATTGACCGCAAGGCAATCGCGCCCAAGATCAGTACTGCGGCCACAATCGCAATCCACAAGACCGCCGGGTGCCTCTCTGTCCACGGACGTTCATCCGGCCTCCCCGTATATGCCGCATTCGCCTCCTCCGCTCCAAGCTGCGCCGCAGCAGCGTCTTTCGCCAGCAAAAACAGCTTGGCATAGTCATATACAGGCGGATCCAGTTTTTCGTCGCCATAGTAAAGCTTCAGCTGCGCGGACGCCGGCGCGTCAAAGTAGAGCCGATGCTCCAGTTGCTGAAGCCGTGCGCTCTTTATTTTCAGCGGCGGATCATCGCCATTATCGATGATGACTTTGATCGTCTTGTGACCCACCGCAGAAAAGTTGACATCGTAGTCGTCTGAATCAATCTTCTGCCCAGACCGCACCATGTGGACGCGGTCAATCTCTCCTGAGCCAATGTAGTCATCCTTATCACTCGTTACCTGCACTGAGCGGCGGAAGTTGGGCTGGCTGGGATCGATCTCCAGAGTTATACGGTCCAGAGGAACTTTTTCCCGGAACAGCAAACGTCAGCACTGTGGCTTTGCCGCTCCTGCGCGAAGAATCATTACGCGCCGCGCTCATTGGCATCTCTGCCACGGTTGGCGCTCCGCCCACATCGCGCCACACTGCTTTCTGCTCCTGGAGAAACTCTGCGCTTGCGCCAAGAATCTCGTCAGGTTTCACGGGCCCATCGATCGTAACCCGCAGATACCTGTAAATGGAAAGCGGCAGCCGTAGCACGCTGTTTCCGCCCAGATTTTCTTTCGATAGATCGTAGAGAATCGATTCACCCAGCCACGCCCAATGCGTCGCCGTGCAGGTCGTTCTGGCCTTCCACGCGTGCGTGCGCCACAAAGTTTTTTGCCGCCAGCTTCAGATCAATGTGGTCATACTCCGCCACGCCGGTCATGTCGATCATGAACTGCGTCTTGCCGCCAATCACGACTGTTGCAGCACGTTCACGTCTTTGCTGGCATTTTCGCTGGCTGCCGCGTTCCACCATCAGCGCATACGGCACTTCCTGCTGGCCGCTGTAAAGGCGCAGGTCGCCCAGATCAGGCCTCGCATTCTTCCATATCTGCTCATCCACAGCCACAAATCGCTGGCCACTCGGCTGCGCCTGTACCGGTTTTTGATACTTGAAATAAGAAATGGAAGGGCCGGCAACAATCACCGCTGCCAGCAACACCATACTCAGTCTCATCGCCGGGGTTCACGCTGGCATTCATGCTGAAGTCTCCTCCGCCGCCACTTTTTCGCGGTGACAATTTGAACCAATCGCGATGGTAAGCGTACGAGACGGCCATCAGCATTACTCCCAGCGCAATGAAGCTCAGGATGCGGTAAATCTGCTGCAGCTCGCGCGAGTCATAAAGGAAGACCTTGCCAATGGTGACCGCCAGCAGTACCATGGCCTGCCAGCGAATGAACGCTGAGCGCTTCCAGAAGCCGATGACCATCAACGCCGCGCCGTAAACAATCCATATGGCGGAGAAGCTGAAGTCGCGCGCGATTTCCAGCTGCCGGACGGCATCATGCATGCCGCGATGCTGGTACGTCCCGGTAATCTGGCGGTTAAAGTAATCATTGGCTTCGCTGGTCAGCGCCACCAGGGCCAGCACGTTCAGCGCAATGCCGGCCAGCTTCACAAATGGCATTTCTCGTTCTGAAGCAAAGCGTTCTCCGGCCGCTACGATGCCCGCCATGATGGCAATCGCAACCATGAACGTGGCAAAGCGCGCGTTAAAGATCAGAGTCTCAGTGTGAAAGTTATCGAAGAACAGCAGCCTGCAAACCCCCAGCGCCAGGGTGCATCCGGCAAAAATGCGCAGAAAGTGCGCTTCCGACTTCACTGCTACAAACAGCAGTACGGCCGATTCAATCAGCCAGCCAATCGTGATCCAGTGCGCGTCCAGCTTGAGCGGAATGGCAGTCGTGATAAAGGCGATTGCCACCGCCACGTGGAGAAGGTTGACCGTCTTCACCACGTCTCGTTCGCTGTCCACGCCGCCGCTTGAACTGGCTGCTCAGCAGCAAGATACACGGCCGCAAGCGCCAGCGCATACCAGGTGAGGGTGACGGTCTCACGGTCATACATGACAAACAGGGCAAGAAAATAAGCAGCGCCATTCACCAACGGCAGCAGCATAAGCGTAATGGACATGCCGCGATGCCAGCGTGAATGCGTAAGTGGCGTAAGCAGCGGCACCAGCGCAAAGACGGCAAAGAATGCTGAGGCAAATAAAACCGTAACCGTGCGCTCAGACGAGTCATAGTATTGCGCCCACCAGCCGACATACATGATCGCAGTTCCCAGCATGGCGCCCCACACAATGCGCCGCCACGGCTTGAACGCCACCATCGCCAGGATTGCCAGATCGAGCAGCAGCACATAAGAGAACAGAATGATCTCGTGATTTTCTCCCGTGGAAACCAGCGCGGGCGTGCTGAAGCCGCCAATCATCGCGTAAACAGCCAGGATCTCCGCATCCTGCGTGAGCGCCAGCGTGATGGTGGAAGCGGTTACCAGAATCATGGCGACGAAAGCCACTGATGAGGGAACCAGATGGAAATACTGCGACGCTGCCCACAATGACAGATAAAGAATGCCGATGCCCACTGCTTTGAGCGAATAAGAAAATGCCGCGCTTCCCTTTCTGCGGAAGCTCTCACTCCATATCACCACTGCGATGCCGGCAATCAAGCCGATTGCTACGCGCCCACCCGGGCCAATCCATCCACTGTCAAACGCATACTTCAGGAAATAAGCGACGCCAATGAGAATGGCAACAATGCCAATGCGGTTCAGCCATAGCTTGCCGATGGTGCCTTCCAGGCTTTCCGACGAGCGCTGCGCTGCCTGGGCGAACTTTGGCGCTGCCACGTTGGGCCTCGGCGGAATATGAGGCATGGGCGGCGGAGGTGGAACTGGCCCTCGCTCCGCCTCTTCGCGCAGAATTTTGATCCGCGCTTCTTCAGCGGGCGATGCGATTGGCGGCGGTGGCGGCGTGGGCACAGCCACTCCTGAAGCTACTGGAGGTTCAATGCGCGCCGATTGTTCCAGCCGGTGAACTCGCGCAGTCAAGGACGCCACCTGCGCCCGAAGCGCTTCCAGTTCATCCTGTGGATTGGCCATGCGGGTAAGCTATCGCATCTGCTACCGCAACGCAAAGGATTTGTCGCTGGTGTACTAGTGTCACTACGCTGTGTATCGTTTATGCTTTACACCACTCGTATTGATCACCACTAAATGCAAGCCCAGGGGCTTTCGCTTGCGAAAGCAGACCACCTCAATTCCACTTCAATCCTTTAAGCTGGTCCAGGTTCACGTTTCCACCGCTGAGCACGGCCACCACTTTCGAGCCTGAAGGCGCTTTGATGAGTCCATGCAACAGCGCTGCCACCGGCGCCGCGGCTGCTCCTTCCACCACCAGCTTGCAGCGTGACATGATCCAGATCATCGCATCAAAAATCTCTTTGTCGGGCAGCGTCACAATGTCATCCACAAAGCGCTGCACGATGGAGAAATTGTTTTCTCCCACGCGCTTTACCCGCAGCCCGTCAATAATGGATTCAATCGTGTCCAGCGTAACCACGTGTCCGGCTTCGATGCTCCGCTTCATGCCCGGCCCGTCTGACGATTCCACGCCGATGATCCTGATCTTCGGGTTCAGCTGCTTCAGCGCCATGGACACGCCGGAAATCAGCCCGCCGCCGCCAATCGGCACCACCGCCACATCAATCTGCGGAAAATCTTCATACACTTCCAGCCCCAGCGTTCCCTGTCCGGCAATCAGTTGCAGGTCGTCAAAAGGATGGATATACGTGAGCCCGCGCTCCTGCACCAGTTGTTTGGCTTTTTCGTTCGCCTCGTCCCAGATCAGCCCGTGCTGCACCACTTCCGCGCCGTATGCCCGCGTGGCGTCGACCTTGGATTGCGTCGCGTTCGTGGCCATCACTACCACGGCCTTTATTCCGTAAACGCCAGCGGCCAAAGCCACGCCCTGGGCATGGTTTCCCGCCGACGAGCAGATCACTCCGCGCTTCTTCTGCTCTTCCGTGAGATGGCTGAATTTATTCAGCGGCCCGCGAAGCTTGTACGATCCGCCCTTCTGGAATATCTCCGCCTTCAGCCGGACGTCAAAGCCGGTGTGCTCGCTCAGCAGCCGCGACGTGAGCAGCGGCGTGTGATAAGCAAACGATGAAACGATTTTTCTGGCGGCCTGAAACTCCTGCAGGGAAACTTCCGGGGCGGCTGAAACTTGTGGGGGCATGGTTCGGGTCCTTTTCTATTCGGCTGGAGAACTTGAAAGTCTATCAAAGCGAGCAAGGGCAGGTCATCGTAGACCGTCGTCGCTGACGCCAGTTTGAGCCACCTGGCTCATCAGTGGTCGCGCGTCAGCTTCCTGCGCTACTCATTCGGTAGGGCTGGAAGCGAATGCACAAGCTACGCTCAGCGCCGTAGGCGCGTTAAGAGTTTAGCCCCACCTCTGGGAAGGTGAGCCAGACCGGGGTCCCCGACACGCGCGGTTTTCGCGTGTGTGGGGTGGCGCATGCGAAGCCGGAAGAGTGGGAAAGCTTGAGAATTTAAGCCAAGCCCCAGCGGGGCGACACCTAAGCTGCCTTCGTCTGCGCTCGATATAAGGGCACAAACTCTTCCTTCACAAATGTTTCAAATGAGGTAGGCGTGGTGTTTTGGGCTGTTCTGGGTTCCAGCGCCCGCATATGACCGGAGTTGAGAGCATGAGCCATTTCAAGAATCAGCTCGGCCAAATTGGACGACATGCCCATCTGAACAAGGATCGGCTGCATCATTGCGTCCGGCAACTGCACATATTCAAGGTCGGGCTTCTCAATGGCTCTGCCGATAATTGAAGTGGCCTCGTTCATGCTTAAATCGCGCTGGCCCAGCAACTCGTGCGCTTGCTTACCCTTGAAATCGAGCGCCAGCAGCAGCTCGGCGGCACTTCGCCCGATGTCCTTGGTCGCGATCATCGGCAGCTTAAGATCGCCGCGCAGAGGTCCGGCGGCCTTGCCCATGGCGTGGATCGCACCCACCTGGCCGAGCGTGTTCTCCATGAAGTAGGCCGCGCGAAGATGCACAACGTTGAGCCCAGCGATCTGGTTGAGTGTTTGTTCCAGTTCACAGAGTCCCACTACCGGCCCGGTGCCTGATTCCTTGTCCGCACCAATGCTGCTGAGTGTAACGGCGTACTCTACTCCCGCCTGCTCCAGCGCTGCCGCAATCGCGGCGGTCACACGGCGCTGCTCAGCGCAAAAATCCAGGCTGGCGACGCTCGGCGGAATCATTGCGTAAACCGCGTTCGCGCCGGCAAATGCCTTGGTAAGAGCCGCTTGGTCGTTCATATCGGCCACAAAGCTTTCCGCACCGCGGTCCGCCAAGGGTTGCAGGCGCTCCTTGCTTCTTCCGACCACCCGAACTGTTTTCTTCTGGTCCAATAGGTGGTTTGCAACAACCCGCCCGGTGTTGCCGGTTGCTCCGGTTATAACGTACATAGTGACCTCCATCCGGTTATCGATGTTCTTTGGCGTGGAGAATGATGCAAAACTATCGGCAAATCCCCCTCACCGCTTCCAGCACCCTCTCGCAATCTTCGCGACTCACGTCATTGTGCGTCACAAACCGCATCTGCTCTGCATCGATTCCCGCTGCCAAAACTTTTTTCTCGCCCAATTTGTGGCTGAACTCTGCGGTGTCCATACCTGTGCCGACGATACTGAACACAAGAATGTTGGTCCGCACCTTCTTCGCGTCAATCTTGATGCCCTTGATCTCCGCCAGACCTTCGGCCAGCAGACGAGCGTTGTCATGATCTTCCTGCAAACGCGCCGGCATCTTTTCCAGCGCGATCAACCCTGCCGCCGCCAGCACACCCGCCTGGCGCATGCCGCCGCCCATGGCTTTCCGAAATACGCGAGCTTTATCGATAAACGCCTTGCTTCCCACCAGCATCGATCCCACCGGCGCGCACAGCCCTTTTGACAGGCAGAACATCACTGAATCAAACTTGCGCGCGATCTCTGCCACCGGCTTGCCCATCGCGGTGGCGGCATTGAAGATGCGCGCGCCGTCCAGATGCACCGGCAATCCCATCTCATGCGCGCCGTCGCAGATTTCATCGGCCACGTCCTGCGGAAAGACCGTGCCTCCGGTAAGGCTGCCCGTGTTCTCCAGTTCAATCAGCCCGGTTTGCGCGCGATAGTATGCCGGCGGCGCAATCTTCTTCTTGATCTGCGCCCAGGTGATCACGCCGTCTTCGCCATAGATCGTCCGCGGCTGGCAGCCGGAAAACGCCGCCACCGTTGCCGATTCCAGGTTGATGAAGTGCGCGCGCTCCTCGCAGATAATCTCCTGCCCATGCTGCGTGTGCACGCGGATCGCCACCTGGTTGCCCATGGTGCCGGTGGGCACAAAGATCGCGGCTTCTTTCTGGAAAATCTGCGCCGCCCGCTCCTGCAAACGGTTCATGGTCGGATCTTCACCGTAAACGTCGTCCGCGACTTCGGCTTCAGCCATGGCGCTGCGCATCTCCGGCGTGGGCTGCGTGACGGTGTCACTGCGGAGATCGATAGAGGCGTGCGGTTTGCGTTGCTCCGTCCTGACAGCTTCCGCTTCAATCAGATTAGTGCTCATAGGCTTTGCTCATAACACCTTCCTCAGCTGCCAACTTCACCCAGACATCAGGGTAAGACCAATTCGTTTAGATCTGTCATCCTGAGCGGCACCTCGCGACATCAGGAGCGAGGTAGAGTCGAAGGACCCCGAGAAAGTTTCTTCCGCCATGCTGCTTCAGGGAGTTCTCACGAGGATGCAATGTCAATGACCGATCAGGTTGACAATTTCTCTTCCTCGATAAATCTTCCAAACACCTCATTCGATAGCAAGCGTCCACGGTTCGTCAATCGCAGATTCCCTCCGGTACGAACTAGCAAACCATCTGCCCCCAGCTCATCAATTATCGATTCAAACTTTTCCACCGCATCCGCCAAACTCTTCCCGCACACGCTCCATCTCCACGCCACGATTCAGCCTGAGTCCTAGAAAAAAACTCTCTTCCAGCGCCTGCTCCGGACTCACCGCCGACGCCTTAAAATCCGCTGCGACAAAGAACCGGTCATAATCATCCGTCGTCGCCAGCCGCACGCTTTCGGCTTTCGCCATTGCGCGACGGCAGCATGGAATGCGCGTCCACGCCAAAGCCGAGATACGGCTGGCGAGTCCAATATTTCAGGTTGTGCCGCGATTCAAACCCTTCGCGCGCGAAGTTCGAAATCTCATACTGCTGAATGCCGGCGGCATTCAGCCTCTCGCACGCAGTCTCATAAAACTCCGCTGTCAGATCATCGTCAGGAACAAAGTGCGCGTGATATTTTGTTCCGCCGGCAATCAGTTCGCGCCCCAGCCGCGAGTCTTCATCCACTTCCAGCATGTACACGCTCACATGCGGAACGCCCGTCGCAATCGCCTGCTCAAGAGAATATTCCCAGCTCTCACGCGTCTGGTGCGGCAGTCCGGCGATCAGGTCAACATTGATGTTGCTGATCCCGGCCTTGCGCAGCCGTTCGATGTCGCTCAGCGTCTTCTCCCGCGTATGCAGCCGCGCCACTGACGCCGCTTCCTTGATCGACAAACGACTGCACGCCCAGGCTCACGCGATTCACGCCGCGCGTGACCAGCGTCTGGATGACTGGTCCGTCAGCGTGCCCGGCGCGCATTCGACCGTGATCTCCGCCTTCGGCAGGACCTTGAATTCCTGTCGTATTGCGAAGAAAAGCTTCTTCAATTCTTCCGGCGGCAGCAGGCTTGGCGTTCCGCCGCCGAGGTAGATGGAATCAACATGTTTCAGGAATCTGTGCGCCCATTTTAGCGGCGTAGTCGTGAAACGCCCGCATATCCTCGATCAATCCGCTCCACGTAACGCCCCATCTGCCCCGCAGAAAACACGCCGGACGCAAAATTGCAGTAAGTGCATTTTGACCGGCAAAACGGGACCGAGATGTAAATACCTGAATGCATAGATTTGTTAAAAGGTGCTTCTCTGACGCATAAATCCTGCATCAATTATAGAATCAGTGTCTATGCTTAAACGCGCGGTGATTACAGGCATGGGCGTGGTAAGCCCCAACGGAATCGGAAAGACAGCATTCTGCCGCGCCATTCTTGATGGCAAGAGCGGCGTAAAACTTATCTCCAGTTTTGACACCAAAGACCTTCCGGTAAAGATCGCCGGCGAAATTCAGGACTTCAAGGAGCTTGACTGGATTGATGCGCGCGAGCGCAAGCATGTTTCGCGCTGCGTGCCGCTGGCCGTCGCCGCTTCGACCGAAGCGCTGAAAGATGCCGGCCTTGATCCAGAAAAAATGTCGCTCGACGAGAAACGCGAGATCGGCGTGGTGCTGGGCACGGGCGGCGGCGCGCACGATTTTTCTGACGCGCAATATCACATGTATTACGCCGGCAAGGTAAAGCAGATCAGCATTTTCAGCATTCCCAGCGGCACCATGGGCACCATGTCCAGCGAGATCAGCATGCGCTTTGGCTTTCGCGGCATGAGCCATGTGGTTACCAGCGGCTGCACTTCGTCCACTGACGCGATTGCTTACGCCACGCGCCAGCTCCAGCTCGGCACGCTGCCCATGATGCTCGTGGGCGGCGTTGATTCGCCGCTTGCGTGGGGCATCCTTAAGGGCTTCATGTTCATGCGCATCATGACCGAATCATGGAACCATGCGCCGGAACGCGGCTCGCGTCCGTTCAATCTGGATCGTGACGGCTTTGTGCTGGCTGAAGGCTCATGGATGTTTGTCCTGGAAGAGTACGAGCACGCCCGAGCACGCGGCGCGCACATCTATGCGGAGATCGCCGGTTACGGCTCGACCTGTGAGGCATTCCATCGCGTGCGCTTGCAGGAATGCGGCGAAGAACCCGCGCGCGCCATTGGTCTGGCGATGAAGGAAGCTGGCATCGCCGCGGAGAATGTCCAATACGTAAACCTGCATGGCACCTCGACTGATTTAAACGATCGCATTGAGACGCGCGCGCTCAAGCTGGCTCTGGGCGACCATGCTTACAAAGTCCCGATGTCGGCGCTGAAATCCCAGATTGGACACCCGCAAGGCGCTTGTGGCGCCGCGGGTGTCGCCGCTACGCTTGTCGCCATGCAGCACAACCAGATTCCGCCCACCATCAATCTGGAAAAGCCCGATCCCAACTGCGATCTGGATTACGTTCCTGAAGTCGGTCGCACAGCGCAGATCGAACATGCGGTGTGCAACTGCATCGCCTTTGGATCGAAGAACTCGGCGCTGGTGCTGCGGCGCGTGAGCTAGCGCAGGCGCTTTGCGTGAGACGTAGCAATGCTACGTCTCTACCGCTTGCGAGCCGCACAATGCCAAGACCAACGTAATCAAAGCTTTTCCCGATTTCTCCGCGTATCTCACTGAATCTTTTCCCCTGCTTCACGCACTCAATATCTTCTTTGCGGCTCACTTTGAAATCCCGCTCAATCCGCGTCGCCGCTGCTTGCTTTAGAATGGTTTACAGAGCGTTACTCAGAAAACATGGCTCAGGAAGAAGAAGTACTAGGTAAAGCGTATGACAGCCGCCTGATGAAGCGGCTGCTGGGTTATCTGCGGCCATACAAATGGCAGGTCGTGGTTGCGCTGGTCTCCATCATCCTCAAGGCCGGCGCGGACGTGCTGGGGCCTTTCCTCACCAAGACCGCCATCGACAAATATCTTTCTTCGCACTGCCCATCACAGTATTCTTGATCGCTTTCTCAGCCCGATTCCCCTGGTCGGCATTGCCCAGCTGGGATTCGCCTATTTTGCGCTGCTTTGGATCACCTTTGGCCTGGAATACACGCAGACCTATCTCATGCTGTGGACCGGGCAAAAAGTCATGTTCGATTTCCGCAGCCAGATCTTTCGCCACCTGCAGCACATGCACATCGGGTTCTATGACCGGAATCCTGTCGGCCGCCTGGTAACGCGCGTCACCACTGATGTGGACGCGCTGAATGAAATGTTTACCTCCGGCGTGGTTGCGATCTTTGAAGATATCTTCGTGCTCGCCGGGATCGTGCTCATCATGCTTGGGATGAACTGGTGGCTGGCGCTGATCACCTTTGCCGTGCTGCCGCTCATCTTCTGGGCCACCATGGTTTTCCGCAAGTCGGTGCGCGACTCTTACCGGCGCATTCGCACGGCTATCGCACGCATCAACGCCTATCTGCAGGAGCATGTAACCGGCATGATGGTGTTGCAGCTTTTCAATCGTGAAAAGCGCGCCTACCGCAGCTTTGACCGCGTGAACGCGCAGCACATGGACGCTTATAAAGACGCCATCATGGCCTATGCGCTCTACTATCCGGTGGTGGAAATCCTTTCCAGCATCGCCATTGCCATGGTGATTTATTTCGGCGGATACGGCGTGCTCCGCGGCGCTGTCACCATCGGCGTGCTCACGGCTTTCATGCAGTACGCGCAACGCTTCTTCCGTCCCATCCAGGACTTGAGCGACAAATACAACATTCTCCAGGGCGCAATGGCATCCAGCGAGCGCGTTTTCAAACTGCTGGATACGCCCGTTGAAATCACTTCTCCGGCGCTGCCGCAGAAGTCTGAAGGCGCGGGCCGCATTGAGTTTGACCACGTCTGGTTCGCCTACCGCAAAATTGCAACTGACGACGACAGCCATACCGCTGTAAAAGCCGCCTCCAATGGCCATGGTGAGCTCGACAATGCGATAGCCCAACGCTGAAACTTACGACTGGATCCTCCGCGACGTTTCTTTCACCATTGAGCCCGGTGAGACCGTAGCGATCGTCGGCCATACCGGCGCGGGAAAAACGACGATCATCTCGCTGCTCATGCGCTTTTACGACATTCAAAAAGGCGCAATCCGCATTGACGGCGTCGATATCCGCCAGATGGACCTGAACGACCTGCGCCGCCGTTTTGGCGTGGTGCTGCAAGATCCGTTCCTCTTTACCGGCACCATTGAAAACAACATCCGCCTGGGCACTGCCTGGATTACCGACGAAGACATTGAAACTGCTGCCGAAAACGTGAACGTGGCTGATTTCATTCGCACCCTGCCTGAAGGCTTTAAAGCTCCGGTGCTGGAGCGCGGCAGCACCATGAGCACCGGCCAGAAACAGCTCATCTCATTCGCTCGCGCGCTGGCGCACAATCCCAAAATCCTGGTGCTCGACGAAGCCACCTCCAGCGTCGATACGGAAACCGAAATCCGCGTGCGTGAAGCGCTCACCCGCATGGTGGAAGGCCGCACGTCGGTCATCATCGCGCATCGTCTCTCCACCATTCAGCGTGCGGACAAGATCATTGTGATGCACAAAGGCCACGTCCGTGAAGTTGGAACCCACCAGCAGTTGCTTGGCCAGCGCGGCATTTACTGGAAGCTTTATCAACTGCAATATAAAGACCAGGAACTCGGCGTGCCCCAGCCGCAGGTTGAGCCGGGTTTGCGGGCGTGAGCGGTAGCGGGAGCCCACAGGCGAAATCCCGAGCGCAGCGAGGGATCTGCCGCATGTTGGCGCGGACGACTAAAAACCGCCGTCTTTCCATTTCTCCGACCGATTTTATTTCCCCAACCGGCCCCACCCGAAAGGTGGTAATATGCTCACCCAAAGAGCCTCAGTCAGGTCCTCCTGCGATATACAGAATGCATTCACGAACAGACGTCGACCTTAAAAAGCCTGTGTTTCCGAATGAGACGCATCTTTCTGCGCAGGGTCCTGGTCAATTTAGCACTGTTTCTGTTGACGCTAAGCGCCGCGGCGCAGCCGCTTCTCCACGCGCAAAGTGCTGAAAGATTGAAGGTTGCCTTCACCAGCTTAAAAGCGACGCCCAACAGCCGGTCAGCCCAACACCGTTATCTGAAGGCATTTCCGCGAACGTATAAGAAGTTCCAAACGTATTTCGGTACAGGCGGGGCGCTGGCCGATGGATATGAGTGCGATTACATCTTCGCGCTCTCCACGTTGCAGAGCCATCATGTCGCGGAAGTAGGCTACCTTCTGGTCCAGTTAAGCAAAGACGCGGAGTATCAACGAAATGCGCCCAGCTGCCTGCACAATGTCATGGCAAATTACGGCAGCCATTTCACTAAATCGTTTGCCGCTTTCCTTCACCAGCTTTCACCTCAGGAACGCGGGCAATTGATCAACTTTCTGGCGGACGTTGAATCGGCACACTACCCTGAGTACCAGGCCATTATCCAGAACCTGAAAGGCCTGAAAGAATCTGACCTGGCAAAAGAATTCCAGCAGGCGCAGGCAGAACGATCCAAGCAAACTCGCAGGTAAGGATTTTCTGTAATCCCGACCCTGAGCTTGAGCCGCTCTGCAGGCGTGAGCGAAGCGGGAGCCTGCAGGCGAAATCCTGAGCGAAGCGAAGGATCTCTTGCCGAAGGGGAGGGAGCCCTACCCTCTCGACGGCTCTTTCGGTTCTCGTGTTCCGATTCTGGCGACTCCACGCGACTCCGGCGATCCAACGAGCCCCTCCCCCTCTAGCCCATCTAGGATTCCAAAGGACTTACACGATTCAATCCCGGGGATACCCCCGGATTGTGAGCTGCTGATCAGAGTTATCCGTGTTAATCAGTGGTGAGGTTTTGCTTTTCCGATCACGGCGATTCCGCGCGATTACGGCGATCTTGGCGATCCCCACCTCCCCCTCCCTGGGTATCCCACCGCATCCCAGGACATCCCAGATTGGCGTAGGTTTGGCGACCTATTGGGTTTGGCTGATTGCTGAGTGCTGACTACTGTGTGCTTGTTTTCAAAGAGCGTAGAACTACTGCTTTTCCTCACTAGGAGGAAAATAATTTACTTTACTATTTCTTCGCCCTAATGTCAAGCACAAAACGGCGGTTCCGGACAGTTCCAGACCCAATTTTTCAGGGTGCAGTTGGAGCTCAGCATCGAGAACGCATAAGCGCCGGAGCTTAGGCACTACTAAACATCCAGGAGCTATGACGGCCGAGCGCCGTTAGGCGCGACTGAAAATAGCCCGGTACGCCGAGAGCAAGGGCGGCGTCTGCCGCCCAGTGCAGCTCAAGTGCCGGGTAGTCTGAAATGAATCATCCGAGTCCCGCCAGCCGGGGTCCCCAACACCAGGGCTCCCGGATTGCGCCGCTCTTGCGCAATCTGGGATGGCAGTGCGCGCCGGTGTTGCGCGGGTTGGCGTGAGGGACGGCTGAGCTCAATCTCTACCCAAAAAGGCGGCATGCCGCTTGAGAAACATCTCCCACTCTTCCGCCGCGCTGATTTTCCTATGACGCCGTGGCTGATTATCGATATAGCGAATCGTCGCTGGCACCTGCGAGGCCCCAATCGTGAACGCTCCATATCCTTCCTGCCAGTCGAAACGCCGGCTCCCGGTCTGTTCATGCATCCACTTGGACGATCCGGCTTTCACGCAGCTGAACCGCTTTTGCAATCGCGATCGTGGGCGGAAGCGAGACAACAGAATGTGGGCGTGATCAGCAATCCCGCCGACTGCGAGCGCCTTCATCCTGTTCGTCCGGGCAACGCCACCCATATACGCCCAGAGCCGGGGTTGCAGGTCTTCTGGAATGCTCGCGATTCGGTTCTTGGTTGCAAACACACAATGAAACAAGGATGTGGTGTAGGTGTGGTAGGACATAGGCGGCTGATTTTACTCTTCAGCCGTCCCTGACGAGACTCATTCTTTTCATCAACGCTTTCCCGGCACTTGAGCGCAAGGCGCTCGGCGTAGCGGGCTATTCTCAGTCGCGCCTGTCGGCGCTCAAGTCGAGTACCTGGGCTATTTTCAGCTTGGCGGCGCTCATTTCGAGGGAGATTCAAATCGTATGTTTAATCCACGAGTTTCCAATCCGCGATGCCGCCAGTCCCGCCTTGGCGGGACGGCTGAAAATAGCCCGGTACGTTTCCGAGTTCCGGCGAAGCCGAGACGAGGAATAAGTGCCGGGTAAGCAAAGAAAAAGATTCCTTCCGCACTGCCGAAGGCCCGCGCGCAGCGCAGCGGAGCGCTCTGGCAGGATCACCATCATTTGCCACTGCAATCTCACAATCTAGCAGACGCAACTCCGCGAAGTTCAGTTGACCGCATGTATTCTGCAATTGCAGAAAGCAGCGGATGCTGAAGATCGCCTGCAGACGCGATCAGCACGAAACATGCCTGGGCTCGACTGATTGCGACGTTCAACAAGCGGGCTCTATTTTCTGGTTTGTTGAGAAACGAGCTGTTTCCCTTTACTGGATCGAAAATGACAACGTGCCTTTCGGCGCGCTGGGCCGCGTGGACCGTGCTAACACGGACTTTATTTAAGCCTCTGGCATCTAGCATTTTCCTGATTAGCTTCCGCTGCGCAACGAATGGAGTCAAAATCAAAATCTGCGTAGGATTTACATTAGCGATTAGTCGTTCTGCAATTGCAGCTACAACCTGGCCGGATTCTGGACGGTAGTGGGACCCCCCGTGTGGTATTGATTCTGCGTCAACATTCACCAGATGAATATTGTGTAGAAGACTGGAAGAACCTACAGAAAGCGGCTGGCGGGCAGCTTGCCATTCCTGGTCGCGAAGGCAATCGTCACTTACGTGTAGCTCACCGTCATAAAACATCTTGCTAACGAGGTCGCAAATTGGTACCGCCATTCTGGACTGCTCGTTGAGAAAGCAGGTTGAAGGAGCTTGGGATGCATGTATTCACAAACGATGTCTGTCCAAACCGCTTCCGAGCAACTGGATGGGTCGAGCTGAAAATAGGAGCAAGCTGGTGCGGATCTCCAGCTACGAGTGCGCGACGGGACGAGCAATGTCAGAAACGGAAAGAGATGACACGTCCGGTTAGGGACGGCTTGATCAAATACTACGAAAGCAAACGGCGCATGCTCGCGAAGCAATTTGTAGTGCATCGTGGCAAGAATTGTGGTCAAGGCCACAACGCTCTTCGAGCGCAGAACCAGCTCCACTCCGAGCGCAATGCGGCTGTAACACGATCGATTTCTCGCTGCCATTGTGCCTTCGCCTCTAGGTCATCGGCCATTGGCCGCGTAAATTCCAAGCGTGCTTTTTCCACTATCAGTTCGTCTTTACCTTGAGGCAACAAATGATGACGATTTTTATAGTGTCCTGCAATGGTAGTCAAACTGAGAAAACACATCAGTCTTCAGGCAATGCGCGAACAGGTGTCACTGACTCAATTCCACCCTCCCCAGTTCTACACAAAATTAAGCGGAAAAGAGGTCGATGTTGCGGGTCCTCAGATCAGGTGTTTCAAGATTCCTAGGAACGGCAAGCTCTCGATCATTGCCCTTTTCAATGATCCCATTGTGCTCCATGTCTCCGGTGAAAATAATAAAAATTAAAAATAATAAATATTTAAAAATAAAAAATAATTATTTAAAAAATAAGGCCTAGAATTTCCTCTCGCATTTACAATCTCCCCGACCCTCATGCCAAAACTTTTTCGCTTCTCCCTCTTTGCCCTCATCTTTCTCCTTGCCCTCGCGCCCCTCCACGCCTCCTCCGCCCCTTACGACCTCATCATCCGCAACGGCCACATCATCGACGGCACCGGCTCGCCCTGGTACTCCGGCGATATCGGCATTCGCAACGGACGCATCGCCGCCATCGGCTTTCTGGGCGCGGCGCAGGCCACGCGCACCATTGACGCGCACGGCATGGTCGTCGCTCCGGGCTTCATCGACATGCTCGGCCAGTCCGAGATGACGATCCTGGTGAATCCGCATCTGCCTTCAAAAATCTTTCAGGGCATCACCACCGAGATCACCGGCGAAGGCGGCTCGGCCGCGCCGCTCAATGACGCCATCATCAAGGCCGACCAGCTCTCTTACGACCACCTGAAGATCACGCCGGACTGGCGCACCCTGCGGCAGTACTTTGCGCGCCTGGAAAAGCAGGGCATGGGCATCAACCTGGGAACCTACGTCGGCGCGACGCAGGTGCGGCGCATGGTCCTCGGCGACGACAAAGTCCAGCCCACGCCCGGCGCAGCTCGAGCAGATGAAGGCCCTGGTGCGCGACGCCATGCATGACGGCGCCGTCGGCGTCTCCACCTCGCTGCAGTATGCGCCCGCGCCTTATGCCACCACGGAAGAGCTGATCGCCCTGGCCGCCGAAGCCTCCAAGTTCGGCGGCATCTACGCCACGCACATGCGCAGTGAAGGCTCGGCCATCACCGCCGCCATCGACGAAGCCGTCCGCATTGGCCGCGAGGCGCACATCCCGGTGGAGATCTGGCACCTCAAGGCCGCGGGCAAGCCGCAGTGGGGCCAGATGCCGCAGATCGTCGCCCAGATTGAGAAAGCCCGCGCCTCCGGCGTCGACATCAGCGCCAACACTTACGCCTATCCGGCATGGTTCAATTCGTTTTCCGCCTTCATTCCGCCCTGGGCGCATGATGGCGGCGACGCCAAACTCGTCGAGCGCCTGAAAGATCCCGCCACTCCGCGCGCGCATCCGCAAAGAAATGGAAACGCCCTCCACCGACTGGGACAACGAGTGGCAGGAGATCGCCGGCCCTGAGGCGATTCTGGTCAGCGTGGTGCAGAACCCGCAGCTCCTGCCGCTTGCAGGGCAAGACCATCGCCGAGATCGCGAAGCTGTGGAACAAAGACCCGATCGATACCATCTTCGACCTGCTGATCCAGGACAACGCTTTCACCGAGGTTGCGGTCTTCGGCATGTCCGAGCCGGACGTGGCGCTGGCGCTCCAGCAGCCGTGGGTCTCGGTGGATAACGATTCGCAAGGCACCGCGCCCGACGGCCTGCTGGGCCAGGAGCATCCGCATCCGCGCGCCTACGGCACTTTCCCGCGCATTCTGCGCAAGTACGTGCGCGAAGAGAAGAAGCTGAGGCTGGAAGAGGCCATCCGCAAATTCTCCGCCCTGCCGGCGCAGCGCATGCGCCTGGCCGATCGCGGCGTGTTGAAGGCCGGCATGTGGGCCGATGTCGTGATCTTCGATCCGCAAACCATCACTGACCACGCAACCTTTGAGAATCCCAACCAGCTTTCTGAAGGCATGCAGTACGTGCTGGTCAACGGCGTACCGGTGATCGACGGCGGCAAGCCGACGAATGCGCTGCCCGGGAAAGTGTTGAGAGGGCCGGGATATCAGCCGTAGTTTTTTCTGAAATCTCGAGCGGAGCTTTTTCCAAAGTCCCGAGCGAAGCGAGGGATCCCTATCGTCTTCGAAAAAGCATTTCCGCGCGAGGTTTGCGTCTTGATAGACTGTGGATGCTCTCGACTTCGCTCAGTTATCTGCGCGGTGAGATTCTTGCTTCAATAGGGTTCCCTCGCGTACGCTCGGGATTGCACAAAAGCATGAACTTCCTTCTCTCCGCCGGCGAAGCCTCGGGTGACACTTACGGCGCGCAGCTGATTGACGCCTTGCGCGATCTCGCGCCTGGCTCGACCTTCTTTGGCATGGGCGGAGAAAAGATGCGCGCCTCTGGCTGCGAGCTGCTGGTTCACGCCAATGAGGTAGCCGTCGTGGGATTGGTTGAGGTGGTAAAACACCTGCCGGACATTCGCCGGCGCTTCAAGCATCTGGTGGCGGAAGCGGCGAGGCGCAAGCCGGACGCAGCCATCCTGATCGACTTCCCTGATTTCAACCTGCGTCTGGCGCGCGAGCTGCATCGCCTGGGTATCGCGGTCTTTTACTTTGTCAGCCCGCAGATATGGGCTTGGCGCACCGGACGCGTCAAGCAGATCCAGAAATACGTCCGCAAGATGATTGTGATCTTTCCTTTTGAACAGGAGTTTTATGCGCGGCACGGCGTGGAGGTCAGTTATGTTGGCCATCCGCTGGCGTATGTGCCGCCGCCGCAGATTTCGCGGGAAGAGTTTGCGGCGACAACATCGGCTCGATCCGCAAAAGCAATGGATCGCGCTTCTGCCGGGAAGTCGCCGCAAAGAGCTTGGGCTCAATATTGAACATATGCTTTGGGCCGCCGAGATGCTGCAAAACCAGGGGCGGCGATTTTCAGTTTGTCCTGCCTGTAGCTTCCACCCTCGACAAGGATTGGCTGGCAATAAAGCTGCACAATTTATGGACTTCGCCGATCCCAATCACGCTCACAGACAACGCCCGCGCCACGCTCGTGCACTCCCGCGCTGCCGTTGTCGCCAGCGGCACTGCCACGGTCGAAGCCGCGCTCTCTGGAACGCCGTTCGTCGTGGTCTATCGGCTGGCTCCGCTGACATGGCTCCTTGGCCGCCGTTTGGTCAAGCTGGACACCTTCGCCATGCCCAATCTGATAGCCGGTAAGAAGGTCGTTCCTGAGCTGATCCAGAAAGACTTCACCGCCCAAAACGTTTTCAAAGCACTAAACGCGATCATCCCGGAGGGCCCCGCTCGCCGGCAGATGGAGGCTGACCTGAAAATGGTGCAACAGCGCCTTCGCGACAGCCAGCACAGCGAGTCTCCTGCTGAGCGCGCTGCCCGGGAGATACTTGGAGCGCTCGCAAAGGTTTAAAATCGATAAAGAGCCGATTGCGAGGCTCGCTCAGAGGGTCCCCTCGGCGAAAGTAAGGCCACTGCTGTATGCTTCCGTTGGTATTAAAGGCAGCTTTTCTGGCAGAATTTACATCTAACCTGAGTACTTTTCAGCATCTTGGAGAACTACATGCAAATCGCACGACGACCCCTGCGACGTGCCTTACTGTTTATTGGCCTGATCGCGTCTCTCTGCCTCCCCGCCCTTGCGGCTGACCGCTCGCGGGTGAAGGCTGAAGACTACGTGATTGACGCAGAGATCGTGCCCAAAACCCATCGTCTTACGGCGCGCGCCAAGGTGAAGTTTATGGCGCTGGAAGACGTCAATTTCGCCAGCTTTGACCTGCACAATGGCCTGCGCGTGACCAAGGTTCTCGATGAAAAAGGCAAGCCGCTTACGGCTGAGCGCGTCACCCAGGACAACACTGTCCGCATCAGCTTCCCCACAACTCTGGCGAAAGGCAGCAGCACCACCCTGACTTTCGACTATGAAGGCGCGCTGGCCAATGCCGATGACAGTCCGGTGGAAGGCCTGAAGCTGGCGTATATCGGCGATGACGCAATCTACCTTCTTTATCCCGGACGCTGGTTCCCTGTAACCAATTACGGCATTGACCGCTTTACCGCCACCATCAACGTGACCGCTCCAGCGGGGATCACCGTTGTGGGCAGCGGCGGAACTGGCGCGGCCAAGCCCGCAGCGGCCGGCAAAACCGTCACCACCTATACCTGGGATAAGCCCAGCTTTCCCGGAACCATCATTGCCGGCAATTTCCAGGAGAGCTCAGTTGGCAGCGTAAAAGTGTATTTTGGCGCCAACAAAAAGCAGTTCGCCTCGGCCTATGGCGATACCGCCAACAAGGAGCTGGAATACTTCACGTCGCTGTATGGTCCGGCTCCCGGCGGCGGCACGCTGAAACTTGTTGAACTGCCGGATGACACCGTTCCTATGTGGTGGGCGCCGGAAATCGCGGCCCTGGCCACGCGCGATATCAGCGAAAAAACCAATTACCGCTTCCTGGCCGATGCCATTGGACATCAATGGTGGGGCGCAACCGTGAGCCCGGCCAGCAAAGACGATTGGTGGCTGGTCGACGGCGGCGCGCGTGATTCTGAAATGCGCTACGTGCAAAGCACCGCCGGACAGCAGGCTTTTGAAGACGCCTCGCGCGATATGGCCGTGGGCGCTCTGGCCTATGACACCACGCCGCTGGGCAGCATCGGCAAGCTGGATACGTTCTCCCCGCAGTTCCAGGCCCTGGTTACAGACAAAGGCGGCATGATCTTTCACATGCTGCGCTGGGTGATCGGCGATGCCGCGTTCGATAAAACGGTAAAAGAGTTCATGGCGAAGTTTGCCGGCAAGTCCGCTTCAGTCGCCGACTTTGAAGCGATTGCAGAAAAAAATCACGGCGAAAAGCTGACCGCATTTTTCGCGCAGTGGGTTGACGGCACCGGCGCGCCTGAGTTCAAGATGAAGTACACCGTCTATCGCGTGAAAAAGGGCTTCCGCGTGGTGGGTGAAATCACGCAGGACCTTGACCTGTTCCGCATGCCGCTGGAATTGAAAGTTGATACTGACGGCCAGACCGAAATGAAGCGTATTGAGGTCGTCGGCACGGATTCCGCTTTTTCCGTTGACACCTTCGGCAAGCCGCGCCGCCTGGTGCTCGATCCCAATAACTGGGTGCTCAAGAACTCCGGTGATCTGCGCGTGCGCGTCGCCATCCGCCGCGGACAGGAGCTGACTGCGCAGGGCAATCTCTCTGAAGCTCTCACCGAGCTGAACAAAGCTCTGGACGTAAACAAGAACAGTTCGCTGGCGCATTACCGCATTGCCGATATTTTCTTCGCGCAGCGCAACTACCAGTCGGCGGCGAATGAATTTCGTGAAGCGCTTAATGGTGACGGCGATCCTCACTGGACTGAGGTCTGGAGCCACATCATGCTGGGCAAGATCTTTGATACCACCGGCCAGCGTGAGCGCGCCGTCAATGAATATCGCCAGGCCATCCAAACCGGCGACCCCACGCAGGGCGCTCTTGACGAGGCCCGCAAATATCTGGAAAAGCCGTACGAGCGTGAACGCCGCCCGAACGGGAACTAGGTTCCTTTAACCACAAAGGACACGAAGGACTTCTTTTTGAAGTCCCGAAACCCGCGATCTTTGCGGGTGAGGGATCTCTATAGCTCGCGATGCTCTTCAGGCAAGCCCGAAAGTGATTTGCAGTCATAAGGGATCTCTCGCTTTCGCTCGAGATTTCAGAAAAAAGTTCTTCGTGACCTTTGTGGTTAAGCGTCTTATTGCAGGCTTTTCAGGAAAGCCACAATCTGCCATCTCTGCTGCTCCGGCAGGCGGGACCATGATGGCATCCCGTTCTTCATGCTGCCGTTCTTCAGCAGCCATTCCAATTCGCCGGGCGTCGCCACGCGTATCCGATCAGAGTGCAGGTTCGGACGGTCCTTCAGTCCTGTGGCTTCACTGCCATGGCATGACGAGCAATTCTGGCGGAAGAGTTTCGCGCCCGCAGCTACTGCATTGGTCTCGCTATCAAACGGATTTTGCCGTGCGCGATCTCTTTCTGGGACCTTTGTCATCCATAGCCCGTCACCTGCGCCGGCAAAAAGCAGCGAACCTCCCAGCATCAAGATCAGGGTTGTCAACAGCAGAGGTTTTCTTACACCCATGGGTTCACTTCCCCCTCAGCCGTGAAAATACTTGATTGATTTCATAGGCGACGCCAAAGCGCAGCAGGAAGCCGTGGCTGTTGCTGTTCAATCCGGCCGCCGGCGATACGCTGAATGTCGGGCCACTCGGCAAATGAAACGCCAGCGTGGGAGCCAGATAGTGCGATGTATCATGCAGCCCAAAGCTGTAGCGGTCGCCCAGCCCACCGTAAAGCTCTGCTCCCGCCGTAAAGTTTTCCCGGCAGAAGCGGCACGCATTGGGACTGGCTGCCAGGGACAAAGGTCGGCTCACTGCCAAGGCATATCCAAACTCCCATGGTTCGCCGGCGATATTTTTTTCTGAAATAAAATTCTCAGCCACATTCCAGCCTTTAAAGTTGCTGCTCAGGATCAGCTTGAGCTCCACTTCCCTTTCTTTCTCGCTGCGATCATTTCTATCCAGGAAGTCGGCTATGCCGTCATGCCCAACCACTTCCAGCAACGCTTTGTCCGCGCTGTTAATGTCCTCAAACTCGGCATAAAGCACGGGATTGATCCAGTGCTCCTGCAGCAGCGGACGGAAGCGGTTCTCAATGCGATAGCCGGTGAAAAGGCTGCTCTCGTTCGCCGTGGTTTGCGAATCGAGATAGAACTCTGTCGTCCACCAGGTCTTTACCCCGTACTCCATCTCGATCGCATTTCCCAAAAATGCATTGCCGGCGCCCGGAAACCCGCTGACTGACTTGGTGGCGAACTCCAGGTTCCCCGGCTCTTCCATGTGGTGGGTGTATGTAACAAAGTAATTTTCCTGCGCGGTTGCGCGGCGTGGAAGGCCTAGCATCGCGGCCAGACAAGCCACCAAACACAGCGCTTTTAAACTTCGACAGAACAAAGTGACCTCTCCAGACGACCAGTTCCATTTTGAAAATGAAATTGAATTTCAATTTCAAAATCATGAAATAGCAGTCTAAAGCAAGGTCAATTGTGTGGTCAATGACATGGATCACATAAATACAAAAGCCTTACAAAGCAGAAGGCCCCTGCTGGGTGTCAGGGGCTGACATGTGAGCAAGATAAAACTCAGTGCGTGAGCTACTTACGATCCCGGCGCGCCCGCCGCCGTCAGACTTATTGTTTTGCTGCTGGTATCGCGAATCCACCGCCGCGATCACGCCGGCAGGGTCCTTTTGCCAGGCTTTTTCCAGGTCCTGGGTAAAACCAAAAAGCGCCCACGGAACTCGCGCCGTCAGGTCCGCCAGCATCTCATTCACGGCCTTTTCTTTCATCTGTTCTTCAATCCGCTGGCGATGGCGGCCCACCAGCACCACGGAATACGTCTTGCCCGTGGGGATAAAGTTGACCGAATGTTTCGTTACTTTTTTGTAGACCCACACCAAGTCAGCGACCGGTGAGACCCATGTGCTGAATGTTTTGCGCCGCACCATCCATTGCTGTGCGATTTGAAGTTTTCCGTACTTCCGAATCACGGCCGGCTGCAGTTCAGCCTCAATCTGCTGCGAAAGCTGTTCAGCGTTGCCATACACGGCAAGTTGCTTCCATGCAGGGGATGTTTGTATCTCCGAGCTGCGTCGCATCGCCTTCAGGCAGTTCCACGATGCCAAAGCAAGAATAGGCAGTCCAATGAGGAGCATGGCATAACCGTTGCTTCGGTAATCCGACGCATTCAGCGTGAATGGCAGAACGTCGCGCGCCAGATCTGGGTCTTCCGCTGCCAGTGGCCGCAACAAATCCTCTTTCACCCTATCAGTGGTCGCATACAGCTCACCGGAATATTCAAGCTTTTCTTTGCCCGGCTCAGCTTTAACCAGCAGGATCTTTTCACCCACGCGAAGGAGAATGTATTCGTCTTTGATTTCGGTTGAGACGACGCGGCTTCCCTCCATGTGGTTTACCACGTCGCGATATTCGGTGTTCACGGATTTTGTGCCGCTTACTGAGATGAAATTACGCCAGCGTTGTTCCGGCGACGTAAGCGCCGCCAGTTCTGCGTTTGAGACCGATTGGCTTCCAAGCACAAAGTTAGCGCAATAGCGGTAGTTGCCCGCAACAATCAAGATGAGCACTGCCAGCATCCCGCCATTCACCAGCAGCAGGTTGCGGTTCGCCCTGCGTGCTTCGTTTTCCACCCACAATGCCATACGCCCCCCAATGGGCTGAAGCTTATCACTGCCGTAGCGGGATGCAATGACCAATAGGAGGCTGAACTATTGCGGCATATTCATGCTAAAGCCGCGCTTGTTTAAAATGTGGGTCATGCCCAAAGAGAAGCCGCCAAACCCTTTGTTTGCGAAGATCCGCGCCACCATCATGAAGATCCCGCGCGGCCATGTTTCCAGTTACGGAGCAGTCGCTCGCGCGGCCGGAATTCCTCGTGGTGCGCGCCTGGTCGTCCGCACTTTGGGCCAATCGCACGGACTTCCCTGGCATCGCGTGGTCGCCGCCGGCGGCAGGATCGCGATTCCCGGTGAAGGCGGCCTCGATCAGCGATTTCGCCTGGAAATGGAAGGCGTGAAATTCAGCGGCAAGAAAGTGCGGATGGCGGAGTTTGAGTTTAAGTTTCGTGCGAAGACGAAGAAGAAAGCAGCCAAGAAAAAGCGCCGCTCTGTTCGATGACTCATTCGGATGAGGCCCGCGATCACCAAACGCAGCCGGGGGCGGCTGCGCTCCACAACACAACTAATTCGCGCTATTTCACTGATTCGCGGCTGACCTTTTCGCGTTGATTCGCGGCTGACCTTTCCTTGCCCGCAAAAAAGGCCACCTTTCGATGGCCTCTCTCTCACTCAAGTGCTTTTGTTCTAGGCTGCTGCCGCCGGTGACATGGATCTCTGTGCCGCCTGGTTGATGAATTTCTTCATCACGTTGGCCCACATCACTTTCTTGCGTAAAGCGCTTTCTTTCACCGTGCGGCCCTGGGCAAACATCCCCAGCAGCGCCTTCATCTTGAAGACGCGCAAAATGGCAGCGTCAGACTGGCTGACGTTGTAGGCGTCAAGAAAGTTCTCCTGAATCTGTGACGTAATGCCGCGATTGCAGAAGGGATACTTTTCCAGCGCTTCCACTGAAGCCAGGAAAGTGGCCAGGTCTTCAAAGGAATTGCCGCGGCGCTTCATGCGCGCGAACTCACAGAAGCCGACTCCTTTTTCCGTAACCAACACGTTGAGCGGAGTAAAGTCACACAACACGGCGGAACTCGGCAGCGACTTGCGGTTGCGAGGAAGCGCACTGCGCGCGCCGCTCATGATCAACTCCACAGCCTCATCGTCCAGGCCTTCTGCCTGGCAGCTTTTGCAAAGTTTTTCCATGCTGGAAATGAGCGCGCTGCCGTCAAATGGTTCCGGAGCATCGGCTGTGGCTTTATGGAAACTGCGCAGCCATTCGCCTGCCCGTAACGCCACCAGGGCAATGCTGCCATTATCGGCAAAGCCCGGCAGCAAGGCGGCCTTCATAATGATTGATTGGACCGGCAAGCCGGCTACTTTGTCCGTTACCACGGCGCAAAGATCGCTGTAGTCACCCAGCACGCGCGGCACTCCATCCACCTTCTTTTTCGCCGTAAGTGTCTGATTTACGTATTGGAGACTGGCATTCTCCTGCCGGGCCATGGACTTGGCATTGCCTCCGCTCTTGCCTGGCCGGTAAATCTTGATCGCTACACGCTCGCTGCCTTCGGCAAAATCAACGCAAACATCGTAAATAAAATGATCATTTTTCGGGGTGTGGCCCACAACCCGTAAGTTTTTGAAATCACCACGTTGGGGATAATGCGTTACCGCTCGACTGCGCAAATCATCCAGAATCTGCTCCAAAACCGTTTCTGCCATTCAATCTCCCTGGGGTAAATAGCTCTCAGGCGCGTTGGCAACGCACCTTGGAACCTTTTCTTCGTTGTATTTTTTGCTTCGACAGCTAGCTGACGAAACGGCAGGCACCAAAGGTAAGTGCATTTTTAGGGCCACAAAGATCTTGCATGTGACCCCTAAGTGATTGATGATGAAAGATTTGCTGGCGTTGCCAGAGAGCAAAATTTACTCTGCGGAAGTATCATGCTCATATTCGGAATGGCAGGGGCGAAAAACTCTCGGCAGAGACATACTGATTCACTCGAAGTTCTTAATAAAAAAGGTACTTTCTCCACTTGGTATCAGATCTCCCGATCATCCGCATGATGTGCCGGCTGGTATGAAGGGTAAAGGGACGAGGTTCCTTAAATAACTTCATATCAGTTTCAGCCAGCAGCCGGTTCCCTTTGCGACGGTTGCAGGGATGGCAGCAGGCGACCAGGTTTTCCCAGGTGGACGAGCCGCCGCGGGAGCGTGGGATCACGTGGTCCAGCGTCAGGTCGGCGGAAGAGAGAAGCACGCCGCAGTACTGGCAGGTATTGCGGTCACGCAGAAGAATGTTCTTGCGGGACAAAGCTCGCGTCTGGTGCGGAATGCGACGATACTCCAGCAAACGGATCACTGACGGCACTCGCATGGCCAGCCGCGCCGCATGCAGAAAGTGTCCATTCTCTTCTTCCGGCATGGCCAGCCCTTTCAGAACCAGCACGATCGCCCGCCGGGCCGCACAGATATTGATGGGCTCATACGACGCGTTCAGAACCAGCACCGGAGTCTGCATAATCATGCTTTTCCGAGGCTTAGGTGGTTCTTTTGGGTGTTTCGCCGTAGTGGCGTTTGTTTCGCTTGTCCCGTTCATGCATGGCCCTGTGTTCCTCCAGACAGAGCGCCGGCCGCCATCGCCAGAACGCTCCCTGCTTCTTTGGTGGCCCGCGCAACCGTGGCCACAAAAACTTCTTTGGCGCCTGCCCGCCGCAGCACCCGTGCACATTCGCCCGCGGTAGTGCCGGTGGTCATCACGTCATCCACAATCAGGATGCTCCGGCCCTTGACCTTTGCCGGATTCAGGACGGCAAACGCGCCTCGTACATTGTCCCGCCGCTGATGCCGCGTGAGCCCCGTTTGCGATGCCGTTTCGCGCGTCCGGACCAGGATTGACGTATCTAATTGGATGCTGCTGGAACTCTGAAAATCCATGAAACTTCTGGCAATAGCTTCTGCCTGATTGAAACCCCGCGCAGTACGTTTGCCTGACCACAATGGCACCGGGACAACGATCACAGAATCCGGCAAAGCCATTGCCGCGACTGTCTGGTTGAGCAAACCACCTAAAACTTTTCCGGCTGGCCTGATCCCGTTGTACTTAAAAAGATGGATCAGGTCGCGCAGCGCACCTTCGTAAGCTCCATAGGCGGCGGCACGGCGGAAATGCGCCCCAACCCGCCGGCAGATCCCGCACAAAGGCTTATCCTCTGCCTCCGCACTTGCGTGAAATAGCTTCTCACCACAAATTTGGCACAAAGGGCCATCCAGCGGAACAATTTGCGCAAGACATGGCTCGCATACCGGCAGGATGGCAATGTTGGTAAGAGGAGCGTGGCAGATACGGCAGTCGGATGGAAACAGAATGGAAAACAGGCTGGACGAGGCAGCTTTGACCGCACTTTTCATCGCATCGCGCAACTGTGTGGTGCGATGGGGAACCCGCTGAGCCCGGTCTAAGACACTACTACTGAAGACTACCCTCCTTCAAAAAACCCGTAGAAGGCTGTGCTCAAGCCAGAGTATAGCTTTGTTGCTGCTGGGAAGCAACGCAATTGAGTTTAAGATTCGCGTAAATTCGAATCGGGAGATCGGGAGACCGGATCATCGGGAGCATCGGTTCATCGGGAGATCGGAAAACAAACTCGCGGTTGGTTTGATCCCGGACTTGGATCTGTCGCTGAATGTTCTCCGTGTCCTCTGTGTCCTCCGATCGGTAGGTCCTTCGCTGTGCTCCGGATTCGCCTGCGAGCTCCCGCATCGCTCACGCCCGCAAAGCGGCTCAATTTGTAACAACCCGTCCCGATGTGCTAACTTGCCCTCGATTTCATGCGCGCCTAAGACTTGTTCGTGGAGGAACCTGTGGCCGAAACCGTACCAGCGAAAGTGGAAGAACCAAAATTTCAACCGTACGTGCCCCCGGATGAAGTTCGGCCGGAGTTCACCTTCCGCGCCATCTTCTTTGGCGGACTCTTTGGGATCTTGTTTGGCGCGGTCACGGTTTACGTTGGCTTGCGCGCCGGATTGACGGTTTCAGCCTCAATTCCCATTGCTGTGCTTTCCATCAGCGTTCTCCGGGCCCTGGGCAAGGCCAGCATTCTGGAAAACAACATCGTGCAGACGGCCGGGTCGGCCGGCGAATCCGTGGCGGGCGGCGTGATCTTTACCCTGCCGGCACTCATCTTTCTGGGCTTTCCGCTGGAATACGCGCGCATCTTTCTTCTGGCCTTCATCGGCGGATGGCTCGGCGTCCTCTTCATGATCCCGCTGCGGCGGCAATTGATTGTGAAAGAGCACGGCAACCTTCTTTATCCTGAAGGCACAGCCTGCGCCGACGTTCTGATCGCCGGCGACAAGGGCGGCTCATTCGCCAGCCGCGTCTTTGCCGGTCTGGGACTGGGCGCGCTGTACACACTCTTCCAGAATGAAAACATGTTCGCACTGTGGCCCAGCACTCCCACACACACGCCTTCATGGTTTCCAGGATCTTCCATCCGCGCCAACACGACTTCAGAATATCTGGGCGTGGGATACATCATTGGACCAAAGATCGCGGGGGTTTTGATTTCGGGCGGCGCATTTGCGTGGCTGGTGGTCATGCCCGCGATCAAATTTTTCGGCAGCCATGCCACATCCGCAATTTTTCCCGGGACCAAGCTGATCGCTGACATGTCTCCCGACGAGATATACAGAGCCTATATTCGGCCGATCGGCGCTGGAGCGGTTGCGGCTGCCGGCTTGATCACCCTTATCCGGACCGTCCCAACCATTGTGAACGCGTTGCGTGCAGGCGCTAAAGACCTGGCAAAAGGCGCAGCAGGGGCGGCGGGGCAGCGGCGCACAGATAAAGACATCAGCCTCAAGTGGGCGCTGCTGGGATCAGGCGTTCTGCTGCTCATCATGTGGGCGATGCTCACGTTCTTCCCTATCAAGAATGCCGAGACGCATGGCCTGAATAATTTCTTTGCCGCGCTCCTGGTGGTCGTTTTCGGCTTCCTTTTTGTCACGGTTTCGTCGCGCATTACCGGCTTGATCGGGAGTTCGTCGAATCCGATTTCAGGCATGGCCATTGCTACCCTGATGGCTACGTGCGCCATGTTTCTGGTAATGGGTTGGACCGGCACCGCGTTCTCTGCCCTGGCAATTACGATTGGCGGCGTGGTCTGCATTGCTTCAGCCAACGCGGGCAATACATCACAGGACTTGAAGACCGGTTTCCTGGTGGGCGCCACTCCGGCCCGGCAGCAGATGGCGTTGATGGTGGGCGTGACGGTCTCGGTGGTCGCGATTGGCATGACCTTGGGGCTGATGAACAGCGGACTGGAAGAATTCCGTCCCGCGAACATTGCCGTGGACGTAAACAACCTGCCTACGGGCGTCTCGCAATATTCAGGCAAGTTCGATCGCCAGACTGTTCCCGTGACGACGGCGAAAGGGCCTGACGCCGCAGCCGGACAGACCAAAGCAGATCAATCGGTGAAAGGCATGACGTTATATACCTCCATCAATTCACCGACGGTTCCCAACGGCTATTACTTCCTGAATCCGCAGACCGGCAAATTTGAAATTCAGTGGATCCAGGGCATTGGCAGCGAGCGCGCCGCTGCGCCGCAAGCGCAACTGATGGCGACTGTCATCAATGGCATCCTTCAGCGCCGCCTGCCGTGGGGACTCATCCTGCTTGGCGTCTTCATGGTGGTGGCGGTGGAACTTCTGGGCATCCGCTCTCTCTCTTTCGCCGTTGGCTTTTATCTTTCCATTGCAACAACGCTGGCCATTTTCTGCGGCGGTGTTGTGCGCTGGCTGACGGAGCGTCGCGCGAAGAAAGCAGGCGGGACAGGTCGAAGAGAGTGAAGTCAGCCCGGGTTCGCTTTATTCCAGCGGCTTGATCGCTGCCGGCGGAATCGTTGGACTGGCGGGAATGGTGATCAAAGTCGCGGAAGCCAAACACTGGCTCCCAGAAGGCGCCATCAGCTGGGGACAGAAAATTCCCTTCCTGGCAAACAGCAATCTGCTGTCAGTAATTATGTTTGGCGTGCTGGCATACTCGCTCTATCACTTCGCCAGCAAACCGCTGGAAGGCGACAAGAAATAATCGGGAGATCGGATGATCTGGTGATCGGGTGATCGGCTTTTCTGAAATCCCGAATGCGCCGGTTTTGCGCATGAGGGAACGCTACCTCTCCAGGTTGCCGATAGCAAGCAAGTCGCTTCTTTTAGTGTTTTCAATTTGAAAGCGTTATGGCGATGGGATTCTCTCGCTGACCTACTGCGCAAGCGGCACATCGCGTATGAGATGACGGAATTTCCCGGTGAACATGAATGGACTTTCTGGGAAGCCGCACTGCCGCAGATGCTGCGCTCGCTGGCCCGGCGCATGCCGGATGTGGTGGGCGTAGACCTGCGATAAATGATCAACAACCCATACCACTGATGACACAGATAACACCGATTAACACAGATCAGGAAAACGGGCCAAACAAATGGGGCGCCGATAACAATCAACGACCAATTAAATTTATTTTTCGCCGCTTATTTTTAAGATCCGTATTATCCGTGTTCATCCGTGGTGAGGTTTTTGTTCTTCTTCTCAGCCTATAATCTTTCCATGTCGATCGCTGAGAATATCGCCAAGTACGCGAGCGCATCTGCCCGCGCCGCGGCGCGTGTTGGCCGCGATCCGAACTCGATCACGCTGATGGCCGTGAGCAAGACCATGGAACCGGAACGCATCAAGGAAGCGTACGCTGCTGGCCTGCGTGTGTTTGGCGAGAACCGCGTGCAGGAGTTTGAAGGCAAGTCCGCCGCGCTCAGCGAACTCAAAGACGCTCAATGGCATTTGATCGGCCATCTGCAAAGCAATAAAGCAAAAAAAGCAGCCGAGCTGTTTCATGCCATTGATTCCGTCGATTCTCTGCGGCTGGCGGAAAAGCTCAACCAGGCCGCAGCGGAAGCGAATAAGAAACTTGAAGTATTGATCGAAATCAAAGTCGGCCAGGAAGAGAGCAAAGCCGGAATTCCTCTTGATTCCCCGGAACTGGAAAGTCTTCTTCGCGCCGCGCCGACAACTTGCAAACCTTCAGATTCGCGGATTGATGACTGTGCCTCCATTCACTGAAGATCCTGAAGGCGCGCGGCCATATTTCCGTCTGCTGCGCGACCTGCGCGACCAGATCGCCGCGCGCAAGCTGCCGGGCATCCAGATGGACGTGCTCTCCATGGGCATGTCGCATGACTTTGAAGTCGCCATTGAAGAAGGATCGACCTGCGTGCGCGTGGGCACGGCTATCTTTGGAGAAAGGCCTCAACCATGAAAACTCTTGACCGCGTTTTTGCCTGGGCGTTGCTGGTGCTCGGGGGTTTGCACACCGCAGGGAGCGTGGTTCTGATGTCGAAGAACCTTAGTTTGGACTCGGCCTGGTTTTTTTCCGGAGGGCTGGCTGTGATTTTTTGCGCTTTCCTGAACCTGATCCGCGCTTATCGCCCGCCGGACCGGCTGGTAGCAAAAATCAGCTCCGTGGCCAACCTGCTTCTCCTGGTCCTGGCGATGCTCCTTGCCTGGGTGCTGCGCCACCATCTCAAGCAGAACCCGCAAGCAATCGTGGTTGTTACCGTCGTCGTTCTGGAGCTTCTTCTCTCGGCCCGGCAATGGTCCCGGTAAAGGAAATCGCGGGAGGCGTGACGTTCGCGGTCAAAGTCCACCCCGCGCGCGCAAGAACGCCATCACCGGTGTGGGTGACGCGCTGAAGCTTGCGCTCACCGCGCCGCCCGTCGAGGGCAAAGCCAACCAGGCGGTGATTGAATTCTTTGCGGATTTGTTTGCAATTCCGCGCTCCTCCGTTACCATAGCCAGCGGTGAAACCAGCCGAAATAAAGTAGTGCGAATTTCCGGTCTGAGCCGGACGACGGTGGAACAGCGCCTGAGCGAGACGCTGACCAGCTAACAATTTCGGCCAAGGAGAACATTTTGTCCTTTTCTGAACGCCTGGAGCAGATCAAGACCGGCTTTGAACGGCCATTCTGGGTCGCCAACGTCACTGAGTTGTTTGAGCGGCTCTCGTATTACGCCGCGTTCGCTTCACTGGCGCGCTATCTGCATGAGGCGTTGATGTTTCCCGTGCAGCAGGCCAGCAGCCTTACCGGACTGTTTGGCGGCCTGGTATGGTTCATGGCCGCTTTCGGAGGCACGGTTGCCGATCGATTGGGATTTCGTCGCGCTCTCTCACTGGCGTACCTGATCCTGAGCTGCTCTTATTTTGTGTTGGGATCGCTGGGCTCTCCGTGGCTTGCGCCGCTGCGCGACCACATGCCGCTGATCGTTCTGGTCAGCGTGGTTCTGGCGCTGCCTGCGCTGGGCATCGCGCTGGTAAAACCTGCTGTGGTCGGAACCACGGCACGCGCTTCAAAAGAAAACGTTCGCTCTATCGGCTACTCAATCTACTACACGCTGGTCAATATTGGCGGCGCAGCCGGGCCGTATGTGGCTTCATGGGTGCATCGCCACATGAGCGTGGAAAATGTATTCCGCGTCGCGGCGGGCAGCGTCTTCCTGATGTTTTTTGCCGTGCTGATTTTCTTCCGCGAGCCCAAGCGCGCAGATGAAGTTCAATCGACCAGCCTGGGGCAGTCGCTGAAGAATTTTGGTACTGTTCTGGGGAATCCGCGCTTCATGCTGTTTCTGCTGATCTTTTCCGGCTACTGGATCGTGTACTGGCAGGAGTTCATCATTCTGCCGCTCTACGTTCATGACTATATCGACGCCAAAGCCGATACCGAAATCATGTTGATCACCGGGCCATTGCTCGTGATCGCATTGACGGTGCTGATGAATGTGGCCACGCAAAAGGTCGCTCCGTTTCGCGCTATCACGCTGGGAACGCTTATCTCTGCAGTGGCGTGGATTTGCCTGATCATTCATCCCAGTGTGGTGATGGCATACGTCACCCTTGGCATTGTCGCTCTGGGGGAAATCATACAGTCGCCCCGTTATTACGAATACATCTCTCGCCTGGCTCCCTCAGGACAGCAGGGCACATACATGGGCTTTGCTTTTCTGCCCATTGGCATCGGCTCACTGATCGCCGGATGGTTCGGCGGAAAGCTGATCCATCACTTTGGCGAGGTCACGCACCAGCCGGAAAAGATGTGGTGGGCGGTGATTGGCCGTGGGCGTGCTGACCGCGCTGCTGCTGTGGATTTATGACCGGACGCTGATGCCGAAAGAAGTTTCAGCAAAAAGCTAATCGAGACGATGAAAAAAAAATCGAGCAAGTGTTTTACTCCTTATCTTTTCAGGCACCGCATTCTCAAGGACCGTTCTGGCCCAATGCGAAAACGCCGGTACAACTGCCGATACTACTCGCTGCATGTCGAACGAGAATGAAAAGGTAGATGCTGAGTTAAACCGCATTTACAAGCTTGCGTTTAAAGGCCTCGACGAAAGAGAAGCCGAGAATCTAAAAAAGGCGCAAAGAGCATGGGTCATCTATCGCGATGCGCAATGTGATGCTGAATATGCCAAATGGGGTGGAGGCAGCGGGGGTCCCGCAGCCCATCTGGGATGCCTCGTCCGGTTAACTCAACTCCGGACCAGAGAACTGCACAAGACGTATCGGTTTCAATAAAGATAGCTGGGCATAGTCCGAGGGAGGGACTAGCGAAGGTGGGTTCATAGAGGTCGAGGTGCAGCTTTATCAGGGCCTCAAGCACAAGGTCCTTCGGTCCTACTCGCAAGCTGAAGAAAACGCTTGCTCGCTTACGGACCTCAGGATGACGAATTTTAGTAGGTGGATGAAATCGATTTCAAACTGACCCATTACCCAATGCTTTGATCATTTGCAGCCAAAGTAAGGAGCTGTATAATAGAGTAAGGAATCGGGAGGGCTGGGCATTGGAGAAACATGCGAAGATTACGTCGAAAGGACAGATTACCGTGCCCCTTGCCATCCGCAGGGCGCTCGGGGTCGGTGCGGGCGACGTGTTGCTGTTTGAAGAAGACAAGACCGGCGTGAGAGTGCGGCCAGTAAGAGCAAAAAGTCCATTTGCTAAGTACCGGGGGATCGGCAACCGGGAAATCGGCTCCGGCAAGAAAGCGATCATCCGCTGGACGCGGGCGATGCGCGAGCGATGACGACCTCGGTCGATACCAATGTGATTGTTGCCCTTTGGGACCGCGACCCGGCTGTAAGCAATGCCGCTCAGAAGGCCCTTGATGACGCTTTGGGACACGGTTCGCTGGTACTGAGCGCGCCGGTGTTTGCCGAACTGATCGCCGCGCCCGGACGAACCGAAGCATTTCTCAACACGTTTTGTTCCGACACTGGCATCATTGTTGAGTTTGATCTGGATGAAGAGATTTGGCGCCTTGCCGGACGGGCGTTCCAAGCATACGCATCAAGAAGAAGGAAACAACGCGATCCCGGGCCACGCCGGATCTCTGGCCGACTTCCTGATCGGCGCGCACGCGTCACACCGTGGCTATCGCCTGTTGACACTCGACGACCATCTCTATCCATCGGCATTCTCCAGCCTTACGGTCATCACGGTTTAGCTGCCGGAATAATCGGTAGTTTCCTTTTTTCTCGCTTTTGCGGTTGGAATAGGCTCCCCTTCAATCAACTTTACCGCTTGCGCCAACCGGAGTACCCTACAGTGAAAACACAGCGTGATTATCCATTGCAACGCCTTTCAGCACATGGAATTCGTGCGAGGGGCAAGCTGGGATTCCGTGTTCCTAGAATGACTTCGTGGCAAAGCCGGTTGTCGCAATCGGCGGCTAGTTTTCCCAGAAACTAGCGCAGTGAATCGACCCCGAGGAGGGACGATGAAGCGTTGGGCGATGTGGGTTGGAGCGATCGCCGTGCTGGCCCTGGTCGCGGGCGGAATATACGTGCGCCCGCGCAACGAAATGGTACGCAAGAACGAGCGGATAACGCAGACCTGGTCCGAAGTGGATGTACAACTCCAGCGACGCGCCGACCTGATTCCGAATCTGGCGGCGACGGTGAAGGGTTACGCGCAGCATGAAAGAACAGTATTCGACGATGTCGCCGGTGCTCGCGCCGTCCTCCTGACCGCGCGGACGCCAGCAGACCGCATGGCGGCTAACGGCCAGATGGATGTTGGGCTGGGCCGCCTGCTGGCCATCGCAGAGAACTATCCCCAACTCAAGGCCGACGAGAATTTTCTGAGGTTGCAAGACGAGCTAGAGGGCACGGAGAACCGTATCGCAGTGGCCCGCCTCCGCTACAACTCTTCCCTCCAAGACTACAACACCTATATCGGCGTGTTCCCCAACAATCTGGTTGCACGATGGGCGGGGATTCAGCGCAACAACGCCTACTTTGCTTCCTCATCTGGCGCCGGCCATGCGCCACACGTAGATTTTCTTCCGGTCGGACAAGCGACAACGCCGGCGCACTGAACCTTGCGCCCCATCCCTGTCGTCGACCTGTCCAGAACAAAGCCGGGAAACAACGTATCCCTCAATATGCACTTCTCAATCGCTGAAGTCGTACTCCTTTTTGTAATACTCATACCAGGCGCGGGTCTGAGTGTCGTTCGGCAGATGCTCTGAGAGAAATTTGAGCTCTGCCAGCATTTTGTCGGCACGCGAGTCATTGAGGTACAGATCCATCAAGCGCCAACGATACTCAAGCTCGTTCGGGGCGAGCGCCTCAGCTTTTTCGTAGCATGTGATCGCTTTCGTAATCCAATTCATCTCGAACAAGTAGAGGTCGCCCAGCGAAGAATAGTTCGCTGCGTCATTCGGAGCGGCACGTATCCGGTCTTCCATAGCGTCCACTGCTTGCGCCAGCGCGAAGGGATAGGCGGGCCGTGCAGGCGTGCGCACGTGATTGCCGTAAACCGTGCTCTCCATGTGCGGCATGCCCACCGCCCGCAGCTGCGGAAGAAACGGGTTGTCGGCGTACTTCACAAGGAAGTTCACATCGTCCTCAAAACGATGGAAATAGGTCCACGACTTGGGCTCGTCAACGTACCACAAGCCGTCTGTGCCTCGACGAAGTACAAACGGAAGATTTGATTTGCCGGGTTGCGGTACCAGGAGAGCAAGATCATTGGCGTAGAAGAGCCGGTACGGAGCGGCGGCTTGAAAAAACTCAAAGATCCTCTTCTGCTGCGATTCGTCGCGCGGCACCTCGGCGCGGAAAATCCGGCTTCCTTCCGTCAGCAATGGTAGCCGCGGGTCGCCCACTCCCAGCTCCAGTGACAACAGGTACCGCTGCAATGTGGTGTTGGCGTCCTTCGACGACCTGAACTCACTCAGCTGTGCCTCCGGGAGGTGCTGGATCGCCCGCGTGTAATCATCCAGATTTTTACTGTACCCATGCACCAGCGCGCCAGCGCCGCCCGATAGGAATTCGGCGTTGAGCCACTCGGGCCGCTTCGACGCCGGCTCGATTTTCGATCCCATGCCACGCAGATTGGTAGTAATGATCAGCTCGGACAGAAAATCCTGTGGAACCTCGGACAACATATATGTCCTCGCGGCATCTTCCATTCGCCCGCAGTAGCCGTCAGTAATCTCGCCTTCCAGCGCGTAGGACACCTCAATCTTGAGCAGGTTATCCTTAACACTGTAAAGGTACAGGATCCCCCGGCCATCGCGGCGCGCCCCGATCCGTAGCTTGGAGAAGAGCTCGGCTGCAGTTCCTTCAATGGTCTTACCCTCCGGGAGCGCCGGCAGCAAAACCAGAGCGTTTTCTATTCCCGATTTCCTCTCGGCGAGCTTCAAGCTCATGCGGAGCGCGAGATCAAAATCGTGGCGGCTGGTCTGGTTGATGAGCACATACCTGTCGCGCTTTGGTTCACGAGTGTGCTGCCAAAGGAACGCACCGCCAATCACGGCAACACTTAAAACCAACGCGAGACTTGTCCGACTAGCCATGCGCTCAGGAAGCGGCATCATGAACAAACTCCTTCAAGAGCGAGCCGCGGTGGTCCGCATGGTCACGCGCCGGGCTTCTCGTCTCGTCCTTCAAGGGGCTCAGAAATCGCCAAAGACGCTGGTTTTGCTGCCGTTGCTTGAATAGTGAACCAGAAACGGTTCAGTTGAACTGGGATTGAGTCCATAGATAGAGCGGTCCCGTCCCTCACTTTTAAGCACGACGACAGGTGTTTCGCGCCCACCATATAGGCGAAAAATGCCCGCAGCGCGCAACTGCGTGTCGTTCAGCACCACGTATGGATATTCACTTTCAGCCGGCGGGTACAGTCCCAGTTCGAGTCGGTTTCTTCCCTTGGCATCGTAAAAGAAGAGCCCCGGCGCCCCTCCGCCCTGCGAAAACGCAAGTTCTGCTCGCGCCCTTCCGGAAGCGTCAATCAGCCGAAACCTCTGAGCAGACACGACCTCCTGCTGCGTTGCGACAGATTCCGCTGGCGGATGCGCGCTGGAGGCCGGGCTCTCAACATGAACCAGGACATAGGCGCCCAAAAGTCCCCCGATAAACCCGGAGAACAGGCCTGCAAGATAGAATTTGCGCATGATCAAAAGACCTCGGCTCTCGAGATATGTGTGACCTTTTCGTGTCTTTGTGCCGGAGAGCGTGAAAGATTGTACATCAATTGATCGGACTTGATTGGAGCGGCCACAACGCAAACCACCCCGCCAAGGTGGTTGGGGCTGATACGTGTCTCCGCTGGGAAACAGTCTTTCAAATTGGTGCGAAATGGACCTGATCTGACACGATTCGCGGCCAGTTTTGATGAGATTGGACCCCAATTTGATTAGAAATCTTCCTGGTCCGACTATAGCGGTTTTATTAATACCGTAGACCATCGAAAAGAAACACAAGGTCCTTCCTGCTTACCTCGCGCGCTGATAATGGCGCGCGCTCGCTTCACGGCCTGTCGGGGATGACGACTTTGAGAAAGACTACGCTAATACTAAAACCGATTTAGAGCCCCAAAAGCCGCACCGGTTTCCTGTGGTTCGCCAATATTTAATTTGTCTTGTTATGGCGAACAAAACACGATACAATGCAAAGGCTTGGGACCATAGCGTCCAAGGATCTTTGAAAACATAGCAATCAGCAATCGGCAGTCAGCAGTATGAGGTGCAGGCTTCGCCTGGATTTAGATCGTTCGACTCGCGGTTAAAGCCGCTCGCTCACGATGACAGCTTGAGGCGCGGCGAATTTCCACCCCACCAAGCCAACAGCGGGCTCGTCGGGGACCCCGGTTTTTGCGCCGCGCGGCTTTATGCGTTGTGACCCTCTGCCGACCGAACAGCAAAAACGAAAAAATCAGGCTGAAATTGAGTCAGATTGAAGCTCTGAAAAACGGGAAAAAGAGCTTGGACCACTTGGGTGACCTTGGGTCGAAATGGGTGTACATAGGGGGTAGGGGAGGGTGGTCGGCCGAAGATGCAGGCAGAGGGCTGCAAGAATCGCCGTGATCGCCGAAATCGCGCGTCATCGCCGTGATCGGAAAAGCAAAAACCGTGACGCTGGCTTGATCGGAAATATGGGTCAACAGACCGCCGGAAGTGATCGCTCAAAGGATTATCGTTCGCATAGGGCTCCCTCGCTTCGCTCGGATGGAGCATGGGCTCCCTCGCTTTGCTGAGAGAAAATGTGTTTAAATAGAAGAACAACTTATGGATTTGAAAGCTATTCAGTCAGCCCTGCATGAGCGCAATATCGATGCGTGGCTGTTTTATGACCATCACCATCGCGATCCCATTGGTTACAAAGTGCTGGGACTGCCTGAAGGACTGATGGTCACGCGCCGCTGGTTTTACATTATTCCCCGTGAAGGCGAGCCGACGAAGCTGGTGCACCGCATTGAGGCAGGGCACCTGGATTCTGTCCCGGGCGCCAAGCGTGAGTACTCTTCCTGGCGCGAGCTCTGGGACAACCTGCAGGCCATGCTGGTGCGCCATCGCACGGTGGCGATGCAGTATTCGCCCAACAACCTGATTCCCTACATCGGCCTGGTGGACGCAGGCACGGTGGAACTGGTCCGCAGCTTTGGCAAGGAGATTGTGAGCTCCGGCGACCTGGTGGCAAAGTTTGAAGCCGCCTGGAGCGACGAGCAGATTGCCAGCCATTTTGCCGCGCGTGACGCCATTGACGCCATTGTGCCGGAATGCTTCAAAGAGATTGGCCGGCGAGTCCGCAAGGGCGGCGCCACGGAGTATGAAATTCAACAGTGGCTGGCCGAGGCTTTCCGTCGCGAAAACCTGGTCACGGAAGACCTGCCGATTGTGGCGGTGAATGCCAACAGCGGCAATCCGCATTACGGGCCGCAAGCGCAAGGCTCGTCCGCGATCAAAGACGGCGATTTCGTGCTGCTGGATATCTGGGCCAAGAAGAACACGCCTGACGCCGTCTATTACGACATTACCTGGACCGGAGTGCTCGGCACGCCATCGGAAAAACAGGTTGAGATTTTCAACATAGTGAGCGGGGCGCGCGATGCCGGCGTCAAGAAAGTTGTGGAAGCCTTTGCCGGCAAGCGGCGCATCGCCGGATGGGAAGTGGACCAGGCCACGCGTGAGCACATTAATGCCGCAGGCTATGCGCAATACTTCACGCACCGCACGGGACATTCCATCGGCGTAAACGTGCATGGCAATGGCGCGAACATGGACAACCTTGAAACCAAGGACGACCGCGAAATTATCCCGAACACATGTTTTTCCATTGAGCCGGGCATTTACCTGCCGGAATTTGGCGTGCGCAGTGAAGTAAACGTGCTCACCCGCAACGGCGCAGCTGAAGTAACAGGTAAAATACAGAACGAACTGGTCATTATTTGATGGCGAAAACAGAAACCACTACACAGGACGCCCAACCCACAACCGCAGCCGTTCCCTTTACTGGTATGGCAGCCATTGGCCCCGCTGATCGGCTGGGTGATTCCCGGCGCGGGACATTTGATCCAGAAACGCTGGATACGCGGCCTGCTGCTGTTTGCTTCCGTGGCGGGTATGTTTGCCTTTGGCCTGGCGATGCAGGGCAAGGTCTACCAGCCCAACACAGGCGACCTGCTGGATATCCTGGGATTCATCGGCGATCTGGGCTCTGGCGCGTTTTATTTTATGGCGCGCGCCTTTGACTGGGGCGGCACTTCCATCACGTCCGCCGTGGCCGACTATGGAACGAAATTCATTGTTGTGGCGGGCCTCTTGAACATTATGGCAGCGGTGGATGCTTACCACATTGCGATTGGAAAGAAACAATGATGCTGGCGCTGCAACTCTCTCACTTCACCGCCGCAACGCTGTTTGCGTTCTTCTTTTCCATTGTGTTCGGCATCACCCAGCGGAACACGCCGAATGAGATGATCCGCTACGGCGCTTATTGCTTTGCCATGGCCCTGGGCGGACTGTTTGTTGCCGGCTGGTTCATGTGGCTGCTGCATCATTAGCAAATAGCAATTAGCACTAGCAATTAGCCAAGAAGTTTCCTTGTACAGGAATTCGGTTCGCCGACAATTGATCTGCGTTACTTGGCATTGTCCCGAATTGAAATATGAACCGCTACCAACTTTTGATTCACAGCGCAGTGTTTGCAAAACGATTTGGCTAATTGCTATTTGCTAATTGCCAGTGCTCGTTCACTTCGGTTCTGATCCGCCTTTGATCGGCTGTCCGTTGTAGATGATTCTGGTCTTCACGCCAAAGCGCTTGTAATTCGTATATTTCACAATTTCCCGGATGTGGACGTGGCCGCTTTTGAAACTGCAGATCATCGTCGGCGCGCGTGTAGGTTGGGAACCAGTATTGACCGTCGATCTGCTCGCGATAAGTCACGAATTTGGGGTGAGGTTTTCGCTGTCTTTCTTGTGGATGTCCGGAACGTTCTTGCCGCAGGTCTTCACGATCTGAAAATCGCGATTGTCCACCCAGATGCGTCCCTGGAAAAAGCGCGGGCCACCATCCTTGTCCACTTTTTTTGGCGCGACGTCAAACACGTAAGTGTCAAGCTCGTCCACGTGCTGCTGGCCCACGTATGAAATGTTGTACTGGCCCAGGTCTTGAGTGGTCAGGACAAACGGCAGGTGGTTGCGGAAATCGTCATAATCTTCTTTGGTGATGCTGATTCGCCTTAAGCGTGTTCTGCGGCGCGTAGGTAACGTTCTCAATGCGCTTTCCCTGATCGTCATAAAGAACGTCCGTGGTTTCGCTGGAACTCACCGTCTGACCGTGTCTCCGTCCAGCGTTTCCACCGTGACGTCCTGCGTGTAGGTGTAGTGGTTGCGCGCATCTTTGAACACTTGCTTCCTGCCCGGCGAACTTCTGGATCAGGTCCTGCACGCTGATGGCTTGCGGCGGCGCGGAACTGAGAGGACCATTGCCTGCGTCGCAATTGGTCTGGGCGGTTAAGGCGAGCGGGGAAAGGGCGCAAATCGCCAAGGCAACGATCTTCAAGGAAAAGGTCGTTGCCCACGCATGCAACGTAAGTCGTGGGTGCCACATAATTTTTCCTGCAGGATTTCTATTTACTTAGATGCGCGCGGAACTCCAACCGCAACACTGCGATACGGCCGCTTAACAAATAAAAACGGAGCGCTGCCCTTCATGAGCGGAATGGCTCTTTGGTGTTAAGTGTGCTGGAATTTGCCGTTAAGGCTTCTTGTCCGGCGTCTTTGGATTGTCTTTGGGATTATCTTTCGGGTCTTCTTTGGCTTCGCCCTTGTAGATGATTCTGGTTTTCGAGCCGAAACGCTTGTAATTCGTCAGCTTGATAATCTCGCGCATGTGGATGTCGCCATGTCGGAAATGCAATACGTCGTCTGCGCGAATATAGGTGGGAAACCAGTACTGGCCGTCAATCTGTTCGCGATAGGTCACGAATTTGGGTGAAAGATTCTCCTGAATGTTCTTCTTCTTTTTTGGTTGGCGATTGCATCGGGCACGGTCTTGCCGCAGCTTTTCACGATCTGAAAGTCATGATTGTCAACCCAGATGCGTCCCTGGAAATAGCGCTGCCCTTTCACGATCGTCTTGGGCGCGATATCGAAAACATAGGTATCGACTTCATCCTGGCGCTGCTGCCCAACGTAAAGCAGGTTGTACTGGGGCAGATCAGAGGTGGTCAGGACAAAGGCCATCTTGTAGCGAAAATCCTCATAATCTTCACGGCTCAGGCTCAACTGGCGCAATGTATTTTGCGGCGCGAAGGTAACATTCTCTACGCGTCCGCCTTTATCGTCATACGTGATTTCCTGCACCAGGCGAAATTCGCCGCTGACGGTGTTGCCGTCCAGTTCCTGCACGGTAATGTCCTGCGTATAGACATAGTTGTTGAGGGCCTGGCGAAAGACTTCTTCTTTGGCGCCAAATTTTTCAATGATCTGCTGCGGCGTCATGCCTTGCGGCTGGGCAGTATTGAGCGGGCCTGTGCCCTCATCGCAATTCGTTTGGGCCATCACCGCCACAGGCATAGTCGCCAAAGCAAAGCAAAAAATCAGAACAACCCGCACAATCCTGAAGAAAATTCATTCCGGTTCCTTTAAACATCCTCAACTGGGCTTATAAACGCTTTCGATCGACTCAATGATTGCATGCTGGCCTGAAACCACAAAAAGGTTTTAAACTTGCTTTTCTTTCAGGAGGCCGCATGCGCCGTTTTTCACTCTTCAATCGTCTCAGCCATGGCTATTTTACTCATGGGAGGCGTTTTTGTTCAGATTTCCGCCCAGCCGGCGGCAAAAAAGCCTTTCACCTTTGAGGACATGATGTCGCTCAAGCGGATTGGCGGCCCGGTGGTCTCGCCAGACGGCAAATGGGTGCTGTTTGCCGCCGTGGATGTTGACCTGAAAGAGAATAAACGGACATCCCATCTCTGGGTGGTCCCGACGGCCGGCGGCCCAGCGCGGCAACTGCCTGGAACCCCGGCGGGTGAGAGCGGTGGACGCTGGTCACCCGATGGCAAGAGCTATCTCTACCTAAGCGCTGCGGAAGGCGGATCACAGGTCTGGATTGGCGGCTTTGATCCGGCTTCAGGGATGCCCAACGGCGCGCCAAAGAAGATAACCAGCATCTCCACGGAAGCCGATGGCGCTATCTGGTCTCCGGACGGCAAGAACATTGTCTTTGTATCTGAAGTCTTTCCCGGCTGCATGGACGACGCGTGCAACAAATTCAGCGACGAGGAGCGTGCCAATTCAAAAGTGAAGGCCGTCATCTTTGAACATTTGCTTTTCCGCCATTGGAACCACTACAGCGCCGGCAAGCGGAGCCATCTTTTTGTCGTCCCGGCAGAAGGCGGAGTGGCAAAAGATCTGACTCCCGGCGACCATGACGTTCCTCCTTTCAGCCTGGGCGGCCAGGATGCTTATGCCATCTCTCCCGACGGAAAAGAGGTGGCTTTTACCAGCAACTGGGACGAGGTAGGCGCAACCAGCACGAACAATGACATTTTTGTGGTGCCGATCACAGGCGGCGAACCCAAAAAGCTCAGCACCAGCCCCGGAAGCGATTCCACGCCGCTTTATTCGCCTGACGGCAAGTGGCTGGCATGGCGCATGCAAAAACGGGCCGGTTATGAGAGCGACCGGTTCAGGCTGGTTGTGTACGATCGCAACAGCGGCGAGATAAAAAACCTGACTGAAGATTTTGACCAGTGGGTTGAAACCATCGCATGGTCGCCGGATTCGAAGTACATCTACTTCACGTCGGAAAACAAGGGTGAAGCGCCGATCTACCGGCTTGACGTTGCTGCGGCACACGCCCCGGTGTCGGCTGCGCGCATACGCGCCAATGCCATCCAGGAGATTACGCCGCGGCGTGAACGACGAATTGAGCGTCACGCCCGATGGCAAGACGCTGGTGTTTTCACGCCTGTCAGTACAAGCGCCCAATGAAGTTTACAAAATGGATCTTGACAGCAAGAAAGTCGAAGAACTTAGCCATCTCAACGATGCGGTGCTGGAACCTATCGCCATGCAGCCGGTGGAATCGTTCTGGTTTGCCGGCGCGGGTGGAACCAAGGTCCAGGGATTTCTGGTGAAGCCGCCCCGGTTCAACAAAGACGCAGAAATATCCGGTCAAGTTTCTCATCCACGGCGGACCGCAAGGCCAGTGGGGCGACGAATGGTCATATCGCTGGAATGCCGAGCTTTTTGCCGCCGATGGTTACGTTGTGATCATGGTCAATCCCCGCGGCTCGACCGGCTATGGTCAGGCGTTTGTCGATGGCGTGAACAAAGATTGGGGCGGCAAGCCCTATATCGACCTGATGAACGGCCTTGATTACGCGGAGAAGACTTACCCATTCATCGACAAAGACCGCGAGTGCGCTCTGGGCGCCAGCTACGGCGGTTACATGATTGATTGGATCCTTGGGCACACCAATCGATTCAAGTGCCTGGTCTCGCATGACGGAATGTTTAATACGGAAAGCGCTTACGGCAGCACGGAAGAGCTGTGGTTTCCGGAGTGGGAGTTTGGCGACACGGTTTGGGCAAATCGCGAAGGATATCGCAAGTGGTCGCCACATCTTTTTGCCGCGCAATTCAAGACGCCGACGCTGGTTGTCCACGGGCAGCTTGATTACCGGCTGGATGTCTCTGAAGGCTTCCAGCTCTTTACCACGCTGCAGCGGCTCAAGATACCTTCAAAAATGCTGTACTTCCCTGACGAAGGACATTGGGTGCTCAAGCCACAAAACAGCGAGCTCTGGTACAAGACCGTGAATGGCTGGGTGGATTCGTATTTGAAAAAGTGAGTTCTTCAGAAGTAGTTTTCTGAAATCCCGACCCTGAGCTTGCCGAAGGGGAGGGAGTCCCTATGGCCACAAAGGCTTTGGCCCAATGTCGATGTGACTGAAGTTGGATCTCAGTGTCGCCCGAGAGCGCATCGAATCCCAAAAGGGCTCCCTCACCCGCTACGCGGGATTCGGGATTTCAGAAAACGCCAATGCTACAATCCAAACCGTGTTCAGAATCGCACTAACAGCCCTGTTTTTGCTGGCCGCAGCGGCGGCCCAGGACCAGCAATCGCCCGCTCCAACGCCCAGCGCGCCAGCCGACCGCGCCTTCTCCGGACGGCAAGCCGCAGGTCAAGGTAAATTACCTGAACGTCTGCACGCCGGGAACCGATGAACAAGCGATCATCAAGGGCGCGCTGGCGGCAGTGCAGCCCAAGCCGGCGTTCAGCGCGGACTTTGAGCTTTCCAAGGGACGCACTTCACTGAAAGACGCTCCTGACGCAAAGTATGTCCGCCTGCGCCGGGACTTTGCGGCGGAGTCGCCGCTGCTGACGGCGCAGTACTCCATGAGCACTGACACAACCAATACGGTTGAGATCCTTGTGCTGCGGCCGCGCGATCCCAAAGATTTTCTTCAGGTGGCAATGGAAGACCGTGTCTCTGCAAACGCGGCCAAGCCTCTTTCACTGTTGCAGGTGGATACGCCAACTTCGCGCGTGAGGGTTGAGCGGTTTAACAAGAGTTCTGCGGTGCTCTCACGCTGCGAGGAAGTAGACCAGAGCGCTTACGAACCGGTATTTCGCCAGGCATCGGAAATCATGGCGCAATATCGCGCGGCGCTGGGATTGCGATCGGCCTTCCGCTCGGATATTGCCTGGCTCAATGCCGATGCCAAGACGCCTGCTCCGGCCCCCAAACGGAAGCCGGCCGCGGCAAAGCACTGAAACTAAATCGAAGGTCATGAATCTAATGGATGCCATGGAAAATTCTGTTCGCGATACAGTAGTGCTCGGCACCGGTTGCGCCGGCTTTGACGGCCGCCATCTATGCGGCCCGCGCCAACCTGAAACCGCTGGTGATTGAAGGCCACGAGCCCGGCGGCCAGCTCTCTCTTACCACGCTGGTGGAAAACTTTCCCGGCTTCCCTGAAGGCATCCAGGGGCCGGAGCTGATTGAGAACATGCGCAAGCAGGCAGCGCGGTTTGGCACCGAATACATGCGCGGGCATCTGGTAAAAGCAGACTTGAACCAGCGGCCTTTCAAGCTCGACTTCGGCGGTGACAAGACTGTGCTGACGCGCACGTTGATCATCGCCAGCGGCGCTTCTGCGCGATGGCTGGGACTGCCGAATGAACACAAACTGATTGGCCATGGCGTGTCATCATGCGCCACCTGCGACGGCTTCTTCTTCAAAGGCAAACCGATTACGGTGATCGGCGGCGGCGATTCCGCCATGGAAGAAGCTTTGTTCCTGAGCCGCTTTGCCACCAAGGTGACGATCATCCATCGGCGTGAGCACTTCCGCGCGTCCAAGATCATGCTGGACCGCGCGCGCAAGCACGAGAAAATCGAGTTCCTCACCGACACGATGGTGGAAGACGTCCTTGACCCAAGCCAGAAAGAAGTCGTCGCGCTCAAGCTGAAAAACCTGAAGACCGGGAAAGTCTGGGACTTCCCCACCAGCGCCATGTTCCTGGGCATTGGCCATGAGCCCAACGCCAAGATGTTTGCCGGCCAGCTCGACATGGACGATGACGGCTACCTCAAGACCCGCGACTTTGTGATGACGCGCGTCCCCGGCGTCTTTGCCTGCGGTGACGTGCAGGACCGCCGCTATCGGCAGGCGATTACAGCTGCGGGCTCAGGCTGCGCTGCCGCGATGGAAGCGGAGAAGTTTCTGGAAGAACACGGAAGGTAAGCCCAAAAATCCCGATTCCTTCATAACACAGACTCTACGTAAAGCATACTTGAGCATATTGATTAACATGCTTTACATTTTCAGCATGAACCCTAATCTCATTAGAAGAAGCCGATTCACCCGCCCGGTTTTCTTGTGGGCAATGGCAGCACTACTGACCGCGCTTGTGGTGCAGTGGCTTGGCGATCGGGCGCTGCTTACGGCAAGAGCGTTAACCATTGGAATCGTGGCGTCGCTCCTGCTGATGTTCCTTTTGCGGCCTCGGCTGCACGCATGATCCCAAAAATAGACGAGCTGCAAAAGCGCATCTGCGTTGAATCTCTCTCCATTGCCTTCTTATTGACCTTGGTGCTCACGGGGATCTTTGTTGGCTTGGAACACACAGGGCTGCACCGGCCAAAGTGGGATGATCTGGGTTCTTACATGATGCTTTTGTGGGCTTGCGCCTATGTGTTTTCTGTATGGAAGGTACCGATGAACTCCCGCTCTTTCAATTTGCATGTGTACGACGCGGCGCGGAACCCGTCCGCCGTTCGCCGCAAGGATGCGGGACGCAGAAAGCGGCTCAAGCGGCAGCAATCAGCAAAGTCCTGTTTGGGCCAGATTGTATGACGCTTCGAAATATCGTGTTTCTTCACGCCGTGCGCCCGGAAAATGAGAGCAATATTAAGCCGGCTTGATCGGATTTCGTGAACCGTCTCTGGCGGCAAGCTGGGCCTCATGAAGAATCGCCTTCGAGTCCTCGTGCTGAGCGTTAATGGTCGCAGGCGGAGCTTGCCTCGCGGCTCAAGGTGTCGCGCCAAACGGTGAACGCGATTGAAACCGGCAAATATGACCCCAGCTTGCCGCTCGCGTTCACCATTGCGCGGGTTTTTGAGCAGCCCATTGAAGCGATCTATGTGCCGACGCTCAAGATCTCCAGATCAATCGACAGCATTCCTACAGTTTCGCGCCTTGGATCACGCCAATTGTGTTACAAAAATATGTTTGCCTTCCAATGACTACATTCCCGCCCTGCAGGAGCCCTGTGTTAAGGGCCGCGTTCATTTCTCTTTCGGAAAGTAAGTCTCTGCGCTCTGCGGCGGAGAAAACGTGGATTGGCCAGCGGCTTTCCCGCCGTTTTGTGGCCGGCACCACCATTGAAGATGCGCTTGCTGCCACGCAGGCCATGAACAAGCTGGGCCTGAGCGTGAGCGTGGACAATCTGGGCGAGAACGTGACCAACGCCGACGAAGCCCGCCACAGTGCGCAGCTTTACCACCAGATGCTGGACCAGATGAGCGCGCTGGGACTGAACGCCAACGTGAGCCTCAAGCTGACGCACATGGGTCTGGACGTGGACGAGGCGATGGCCTATGAGATTGCGTCAGGCGTGGTACAGCACGCGGCGCGGATCAACAATTTTGTCCGCATTGACATGGAAGGCTCGCCATACACGCAGCGGACGCTGGACTTTGTTCATCGGCTGCATAGCCAGCCGGAAAATGCCGGGCACGTGGGCGCGGTGATCCAGTCTTATCTTTTCCGCAGCGAAAAGGACGTTGAAGAGCTGCTGGCCCAGCGGATACGCATTCGTTTGTGCAAGGGCGCGTACAAAGAGCCGCCGGAAGTGGCTTTCCCCAGGAAGGATGACGTTGACGCGAATTACGTAAAGCTGATGAAGATGCTGCTGAAGAGCGGCGTGTATCACGGCATCGCCACGCACGACGAGAACATGATCCGGGCGACGATTGAGTTCGCGCAAAAAGAAAAAATCGCAGCGTCCACATTTGAGTTCCAGATGCTTTATGGAGTGCGCCGTGACCTGCAGCAAAAGCTGGTGAAAGAAGGCTGGCGCTGCCGCGTTTATATACCCTTCGGGACCGAGTGGTATCCCTACCTGATGCGGCGGCTGGCGGAGCGTCCGGCGAATGCCATTTTTATCTTGAAGAATCTGTTCCGCTAGGAATTTCACCGCAGATGAGCGCCGATGAGCGCGCGGATCGAAGAGTCTAATGCTGTTTCTCGACCAAAAGGGGACATTTCTAGTGAGTTAACGATGGGAAACATTTCTAACGAGCGTTGACGCCTGCACCTGCGACGGTTTGACAACTCTGCATCTACGTAAGCTAAACTAAGTAATTATCGTCGGTAAGCTAAACTAAGTGATTCGCCCCAGAAATTCGTTTTCTTAGAGCGGTAAAAGCACAGCTTAGTGAATCGCCCCATGACAAACCGGGTTTCATACACGCTTGAATCAACTCTGGAAAGCGTCAATCAGGTGGAACAAAAAGCTACAGAGGTTGCCGCCGGCGCGGGACTGGCTGAAGACGAGCAATATCAGGTGGCCATGGCGGTACGCGAGGCGGCGGTAAACGCGGTCCTGCATGGCAATGCCTATGATCCGGGCAAAAGGTTTGTGGTGGCGTATGAAACCACCGGCGAATCGCTGGTGATTACCATCACCGATCAGGGCAAGGGGCTGGACCCGGAATCGCTGCCGGACCCGCTGGCGCCGGAAAACCTGATGAAAGGCTCAGGCCGGGGAATTTTTTTGATTCGCGCATTCATGGACGAAGTAAAGATCCGCAACACGAATCCGGGGACGGAAGTAACACTTATCAAGCATACGGGCCGCAACGCGGCGAATGCCAAGGAGGAGGAAGCACAGTGAGCATGAAAGCAACGAATCGGCAAGTGGACGGAGTCGCCGTTGTGGATATGAGCGGCCGCATCACTTTGGGTGAGGGCAGCGTGGTATTGCGAGACACCATCCGCGACCTGGTCGGCAAAGGACAGAAAAAGATCCTGCTTAACCTGGGCGACGTCACCTATATTGACAGCTCCGGCATCGGCGAACTGGTAAGCGCGTTTACCGCTGTGCGCCGCGAAGGCGGCGAACTGAAGCTGCTGAACCTGACCAAGAAAGTCCACGATCTGCTACAGATCACCAAGCTCTATACCGTCTTTGATATTAAGGACGACGAAGCGACAGCTATTAAAGCTTTCGGCAAATAACTTTCCATTTGCGGCAGGCGAGTTCCCGCTCGCCTGCCCACAGTACCCACATGCCAAGAATCTCCCGCATTGATCGTGCCGCTGCCACGCCTGAAGTTGCCGAAGTCTACGACCATTTCATGAAGACGCGCGGCAACATTCCCAACATGTTCCGCACTGCAGCGCACCGGCCGGAAATTATGCGGACCATGGTGGCGCACTTCCGCGCCGTGATGGAAACCGGCACCGTGCCGGCCAAGCTGAAAGAGCTGGTAATTGTCCGGACAACGCAGATCAACCGCTGCGAGTATTGACTGGCGTCACACACCGTCTTGGCAAGACGGCACGGCTGGACAGACGACCAGATCAACGACCTGGCCAATTTCGAAAACCGATCTGATTTCACGGAAAAAGAAAAAGCCGCACTGCGCCTGGCGGAACGCGTTACCCGCGACGAGCATACCGTTGACGACAAGCTCTTTGGCGAGCTGCGCCAGCACTTTGACGAAGGCGAGATTATCGAGCTGCTGGCCGCGATTGGCTTGTTTAATTATTTCAATCGGTTTAATGACGCGTTGACAGATGGAGCCAACGAAGTAGTTTTTTTACCCCGAGCGTAGCGAGGGGGCACTATAGCACGCAGGATTCAGCGATCAGCGCAATCAACATCTTGCTTCGGTCGTGAATCGGATTCAGCCTCTACGCGATAGCGATCTCTCGCTCCGCTCGAGATGTTAACGAACAACAATCTTGTCCTTGATGGCGTTGAACTGATCAGGTGAGACTACGCCTCTGGTTCCTACTTCGTCCGTGGTGTGATATGGACGGCCGTTGATGATGCGGCCTGCGGTTTCTTCATCGATGCCCGGCAGCGTCTGGAGCTGGGTCTTGGAGGCCGAGTTCACGTTCACCGGTTTATCCGGCGCGGAAAGGCCCTGCTTCACGCCTTCCGCGATGGCTTTGCTCTGCTTTGCCGCTTCTTTAGCATCTTTCTTCAACTCAACGGCCGCCACTTTGCTGCCTTCTTTGATCTGCTCGGTGGCTTTGGCGGCTTCCTGCTTGGTTTTCTCCGTGTCCTGGTTGGAGCAGGCGGAGATCAGCAGAAGAGAAAGAGCGAGCGCGGCTGCAAACATCAATTTCATACGTGACCTCAGACGTGGCCTCAAACGTACCCCAGGAGATAAAGAATCAGGACGATGACGAGAATCAGTCCCAGCCCGCCGACCGGGCGATAGCCCCAGTTGCGACTGTGCGGCCATGACGGCAGCGCACCGATCAACATCAACACCAGAATAACGATCAAAATCGTGATCAAGGGACCTCCAACGCGTCACCTATATGTTGGAGTGTGAGAAGCTGGAGGGAGTTGGCCAGCGGCAGTTCTTTCTGAAATCCCGAAGCGCAGCGAGGGATCGCCTATCGCAAGGAAGATCTTACAGGACAAGAGTGGATCACCCGCCGACGTGAGATTGTGCAGAACAACGCTGGTCCTTTTGCATTTCCCGAGGCAACGTCGTCACGGTAGGGTTCCCTCGCTGCGCTCGGGACAAGAGAAAAAATCAGCCGGAGAACATTGTCCCCGGCTGAACCTCAGTCATTTTCAGGAGAAGGCGTTTACGACGCGCTGCGGCGCGGACGAATGCTCAAGTCGCGCACCTGGGCCAGCAGGCTGGAGCGCTGCATTGAATCCAGCTTGTCCAGGCATTGAATGATCTCGGCAATAAACTCGTCATGCATCAGGTCGGCAATGTCATCTTCCAGCGACCGGCTGGAGCCTTTGAGCAAATCGGCCATGGAAACTTCCAGGGCTGTCGCCAGCCGCTGCAGAGACGAAAGAGTCGGCATGGCTTTTTCATTTTCGATCTTTGAAACATACGTGCGCGGCACCGACATACGCAAGGCAAGCTGGCGCTGGCTCAATCCGGATTTTTGCCTTAGCATACGGATGGCTGACGCTACCTGAAGATGGGAATGATGTCCGTTTGACGGCGGTTCAACCGGCGCCTGGACCTCAAGGATCGGCTCCGGCTCATCTTCGTCCAGCGAGGTACGGCATTTTCTGCAAAGATTGTTATTGGTCCTGAATTGGACTAAATGACAATGGTCACAACGTACAACTTCCCGGGAATCAACGGGCGCCAATGCTGTTGCCATGGATGTTTCGGAGTTGCCAGAGCAGGCAGTTTCTCCAAAAAACCTTTACTTCTGGGGTACGTGTAACTTCCGTAGTCTCAGGCATCAACTCACAATTGTCAATAAGAAATTTAGGTAAAAACCTGAATCAGTGGTAAAAAATAGGTGAATAAATAGAGAAAACAGGTATAAAACAGGATAAAACCATGGATGGAATGACCGGAACCAATCTGGACCGAAGCCAGGCCTGGGGCCTGCTGTGCGAATACACCCAGTCAGAAAGCCTGCGCAAGCACATGCTGGCCGTGGAAGCATGCATGCGCGCCTACGCCCGCAAGTTTGGCGAGGACGAAAACAAATGGGGCATCACCGGCCTGCTGCATGACTTTGATTATGAAAAATATCCCACGCCGGCGGAGCACCCGTTCGTGGGCAACAAGATTCTGGAAGAGCGCGGCTATCCTGAAGACGTGCGCCGCGCCATTCTCTCCCATGCCGACTACAGCGGCGTGAAGCGCGAAAGCCGGATGGAAAAGACGCTCTACGCCTGCGACGAAGTCTCCGGCTTCATCACGGCTTCAGCGCTGGTCAAGCCAAACAAGTCATTGGCTGAAGTGGAAGCAAAGTCCGTGCGCAAAAAAATGAAGGACAAAGCCTTTGCCCGCAGCGTGAATCGCGATGACATCATCAACGGCGCTGCCGATCTGGGCGTCGATCTGGAAGAGCACATCGCGTTTTGCATTGAAGCGATGAAAGGAATTGCGGGGGAGTTGGGGCTGGCGGGGAGTGCTTGAAAAATCGGATCGAACTAATCGCCCGATGCCGGTGAGCCGTCATACTAACGGGTCGCAAAAATCTATCCTTAAATGCTCTTCGAGGAAATCTCTCTCATGAGATTTCTTTTAAGACTGCCCACACTATTTTGTAAGTTACGCTGAAGTGACCTCATCCGTGCGCTGAAATGCAGCAGTCAACGTGCTTCTTGGGTTCCTGCGAGCGCGGAAAAAATATTTTTCCTCCTTCTTAAATGGCAACTTTTGCCAAAGAGTCCGCTCGTCCTTGAAACCGTTGGCCCGCATGAATGCGACTACATCGAGGTCATGATTGAGATGCATAGGATGAGACTTGGTCGCTCCGGCCGGCACGTCAAAAACCAGCAAGCCACCCGCGTTCAGCAGAGAAGCCAGGAAGTTGAGTTCTCCCGGAAGATCAGGCAGGTGCTCCAGCACATCGAGGGAGAAGATGGTGTCAAATCCGCGCTTCTGTCCTGCGGCAGCCAGTTCTTCCTTGGTATGGAAAAATTCGATGGCCAGATTGCGCTGCCTGGCACGCTCACGCGCAAACCGCATGGTTTCACCCTCCACGTCGTAATAAACGGCACGGTCTGTGCGGGCGACTTCCAACAGAAGCTCGCCGTTGCCGGCACCGTAATCGAGGCACGAGCCGTGGGCGCGCTTGAGCATATTCAAGTTGGACCGAATGCGCTTGTACTCAAGGTTGTAGCCTGACAGCGCGAACAGATACAGCTCCGAGTTTTGTCGGTACCACTCTTTCAGACGTTCCTGGTCATCGGGAGCAATTGCAGCCTGTTGCCAGTTCTTTGCCAGTTCCTGATTGCTTACGGCCCACAAGTGCAGGATGCGCTCCGCAGCGTAGCCGGTAAATGCGGTTAGCTCGTGGATGGAAGCCTTGACGTTTTCCGCATTGCGTTCCTCCGCGCGATGGACCAGATAAGCTGTTGCAGCAGACGCTACCAGCAGCAGACCGATGAGTGCGAGGGCGAAGAACATGGCCCACGTTTTGCCACCACGCCGCCAGGCAAACCAGAAGCAGGCCCACGCCGCTGACTAGGCTCACCCAGTACAGAGTAGCCCTGTCCGCTACGGCGATGGCGAGATGTGCGGCTGCCGCGAGCAGCAAAATAGCAAGCAACAGATCGAGATGGACGATAAAGAGCAATGCCGCCACCAGCGCAACATCGCCCAGCCAAAAATAAAGCGGCACGAACCGCTTCGGCACTCTCCGGCCAAACAGATTGAGAGCCAGGAGCCAGACGATGGCTATCGCTCCCCACGCTCTCTCGCGGGGGTTTGAGGCCAGCAATCCGCTGATGATCAAGGCGGCTGCGATGATTCTCCAGCGAATCTTAACAGCCCAGCGCGATCGTTTCCGGGGATCCACTGTCAAATGCAGATAGTCCGGTGTGTAGTAAATAAAGACCGCCAGGGCCGCCGCCAGCGCTGCATAAAGCACGAGCAGCGCAAAACTCGATGTCTTGCCGGTCTTGATGCACACTAGAACCGTGCCAAACAAAACCAGAATCAGGCCCATTCCCCAAACGCGGCTGGATCTCAGAAGTTATTCAATGTCGCGCTACATCCATCGAGCCACTCTGAAGCGGCTGACTCCGCGACTTTCCCCAGGACTGGAAGCTTCTCCCTTCGCGGACGATGTGGCAGCAAGACGCTCCAGAGTGTTCTGTTCGCCTGAGCCGCGTTAAACTTAGGGAATCACAGCTGCACGCTCAGAAGTCTAATAATCCGCCTTCAACGTGCAAACAGCGAGCTTGCAGGTATAGGACGATGTACGCCGATTGGCTTCGCAGCAGCGATATTGTTGGCCTCGGCAACTGTTGATCATTCCTTACGATCGAGCCCGCGGCAATTTTTGGCCGCGTGATCGCGCGGCTCATGAATGTGCACAACGCCGCGATGAATACATTCGCGGTTCAACAGCTTGACCTGAAACCGTCTGATCGTGTGCTTGAGATTGGATTCGGCGGAGGCGCATCGCTTCCCAGTCTGGTTCAGCAGGCATCGTTCGTCGGAGGCGTTGACCGTTCAGAGTACGCCGTTGAGCGCGCAAGCAAACATTTTGCTGAAGCGGTAAGCAACAGCCGGGCCGACTTCAGACAGGGTTCGGTGGAATCCATGCCCTTTGATTCGCACTCCTTCAATAAGGCGTGCACGGTCAATACGGTTTACTTCTGGAAGTCCCTTGAAGCGGCCTTTCAGGAGATCCACCGCATGTTGCAGTCCGGGTGGACGCCTGGTTGTCGGTTTCCTGCCCAAAGAGCATATGGATCGCATGAACATGCCGGCGGACATCTTCACAACGCGCACTCCTCAGGAGGTAGTCGACGCCATGACCAAAGCTGGCTTTACCGGCATTCGCATCGAGCGACCCAAGCCAACTACAGCCTGGAACGTCATTGTCGCAACTGCCGCTTGATTTTGTTCACTCGTACCTCAACGCCACCATCGGATCGACCTTGGTTGCGGCGCGAGCAGGCACATAACTGGCCGCCAGAGTCACAATCGCAAGGATGGCCGTTACCGCGACAAAGATCACCGGGTCCCATGAGTGGATGCCAAACAGCATGCTGCGCATGAGATAGGAAACCAGCATGGCCGCCACGATTCCGGCGACCACGCCGGGAACGATCAAGCGAACGCCTTGCGCCAGGACCATTTTCAGAACGTTGCCGCGCTGCGCGCCAAGGGCCATGCGAATGCCGATTTCCTGTGTGCGCTGGCTTACGGAATATGCGACCAGCCCGTAAAGCCCGATTGTCCCCAGCAGCAGCGCAAGGCCTGCAAACATGCCGGCCAGCACCGCCGGATAGCGATGGAGAAATGCCGCGGGCGAGCGCTGGATGCGGTCTTCCATGGTCTGGACGTTGAACATGACCGCATCAGGATCAAACTGGCGGATTGCGTTCTGGATTTCGGCGGTCAGCGCGTCTGGCTTCTGCTCCGTGCGAATCAACAGACCAAAGAACAAGCGGCCGTTCGCTTCCGCAGGCGTATAAATCGCCGGGCGCGCCGGAGTATCGAGCGGGCCTTCTTTGATATCGCGCACCACGCCGATCACCTGGCGAGGCTTTTCTTTGTCTGAGTAGGTGAACCATATCTGCTGCTTGAGCGGATCAAGGCCGGGCATGAACTGGTCAGCCAGCGTCTTGTTCACGATCACGCGCTGCGGACCGGTGGCGTTGTCGGCTTCAGTAAACCAGCTTCCCTGCACCAGTTCCGCGCCCAGCGTTTGGAAATATGTTCGATTCACGGTGCGGCTGTTGGCTTCACGTCCTTGCGGCGTGGCGGAAGGCACGCCCACAACGCGAAGGTTGCTGGTGTTGCCGCCGTTCGATACCGGCAGCACGCTGCTGGTGCCCACCGACTTCACTCCGGGCAGCGCGCGAATTTTATCCAGCAGGGTTTGCATGGCCTGCAACTGCTCAGGATCTTTGGGAAAGCGCGATTGCGAAAGTCCAACGCCCATGCCCAGCAGATTGTGCTGGTCGAAACCTGGATTGACGTTGAGCAATCGATAGAGACTTTTGACAAGGAGTCCCGGAGCCGGCAAGCAGCACCATGGCCAGCGCAACTTCACCCACGACGAGCGCGGAAGCAAAACGTCGCCATGAACTTGAATGCGAACTGCGAGAGCCATCTTTTAACGCGCCTTGCACGTCGGTATTCGCCGCCTGGAATGCCGGCGCCAGCGCGAACACCACGCCGGTAATGATGGCCAGAGCGCAGGCAAAAAGCAGCACGCGCGCGTCAATGCTCATGTGCTTGAGGTAAGGCATGTTGTCCAGCAAGGTTGCCGGAATCATGGCCACAAAGCCCTTGATGGTCCAATACGCCACGGCCATTCCGGCGGCGGCGCCGGTAAAAGAAAGGATGAGTCCTTCCGTCAGCATCAGGCCGATCAGTCGCGCGCGGCTTGCGCCCAGCGCGTGCGGATGGCCATTTCATTTCTGCGGGCCATGGCGCGCGCCAGCAGCAGGTTCGCCACGTTGGCGCACGCAATCAGCAATAAAAGCACCACGGCGCCAAGCAACACCAGCAGGATCGGGCGGATCTGGCCGACGATCACTTCATTCAGCGGCACAAGCGTCGTCCTGAGTTTGTCATTCGTTTGTGGATATTGCTTTTCCAGTCCTTCAGCAATCAGGTTCATGGCAGCGGCTGCGCTTTCACGGGAGATGCCCGGCTTCAAACGGCCGACCACATCCAACCAATGCAGGTTTCTGCGTTGCAGCAACGGACCGCTGGCATGAAGCGTAAGCCACACATCGGGATCGCCGACAGGAGCAAAATGAAAGTCCGCCGGCAACACGCCAATAATGGTAGTGGGCTGGTCGTCGATGTTGAGCGTCTGCCCGATGACATCTTTGCCGCCAAAATGCCGCTGCCACCAGCCATAACTCAGCATCACCATGCGCGGCGCAGAGGCCAGGTCTTCACCGGCGCGGAAGTCGCGCCCTGCCAGCGGCCGCACTCCAATCGTCTGGAAAAAATTGTCTGTGGCCACGGCGGAGGGCAGCAATTCCGGAGCGCCCGCGCCACGCAGCAGGACCTGGTTTTGTCCATAGCCGGCCAGCCCGTCAAAAACCCGCTGCTGCTCGCGCCAGTCAAGAAAGTCAGGATAGGAAGCCTCAAACTGCGTGAACACCTCTGCGGTCCGCGTGTCATAAACCTCCATCAGCCGCGATGCATCACGATACGGCAGCGGACGCAGCAACGCCGCATCGACGAAAGTAAAGATCGCGACGTTAGCGGCAATGCCCAGCACCAGCGTGATAAGAGCGATGGAGGTAAATCGCGGCGACTTGAGCAACGCGCGAAGTTCGTAACGCAGGTCCTGCAGGATGGTTTCCATCATGGTCAAGCTCCTGTCGCAGAAAGTCAGCAAACACGGTGCCTGTGGAGAATACTGGCATGTCCGGAAAAGGTTCCCGGCTGAGGATTTAGACGCAGGCGCAATGGATACGTTTCAGCACGAACTCTGAGATAAACGGGATGAGAATCGGTGGCCGTCTGCATCCTTTTTCTGGCCGGACGAATCCATTGATTAGCTCTTGATCACAGGAGATCAACATGCCGCTGGTTCGAATTTCTCTTGATCGCAGGCAAGCCTGAATCGTACAAGCAGAAAATCTCAGACGTTGTTCACCGCGCCATGGTGGAGACGGTCAATGTGCCTGCGCTAGACCGCTTTCAGATGATTACCGAGCACTCTAAAAGCGACTTTGTCTACGACCCTCAATACCTGAACATTTCCCGGACGGACGATCTTGTGATCATCCAGATCACGCTCAACGCCGGCCGCACGACTGGAAGTTCAAGAAGGCGCTTTATCGCCGGATCGCCGACCTGCTGAATCAGGAAGCAGGCTTGCGCAAAGAAGATGTGCTCATCAATCTGGTGGAAGTGGCGAAAGAAAATTGGTCATTTGGCAACGGCGAAGCGCAGTACGCGACGTGATGGAGATTCGCTCGCTCTCCGCGCTTCCGCGCTGACAACAGGATCGTCGTCCGGTTAAGGCTCTCCGAACAAAGCAAGCGCTTCATGCAAAGCGTCAAACAATGCCGGGTATCTGCCGAGAGAAGGCGATGACAACTGGGCCATGATCTCGTCAATCTGGGCATTCACGGCTTTGGGGTCAGAAACGAACCTGTGAGGAAGAAAAGCTCTTTCACCGAAAATACCGAAGGCTACAGGCATCTCAGGAGGAGCCTGGCGGGTAACATCGGCAATTGTTCTTACTGACTCCGCTACTTTTGGTTCTTCCGCGCCGCCACTGGCATCCACCAGCACCAGGATGCGGTTGTTTTTGATTGGCTCGATGCTGTCGACGATAAGCGGGGTCTTACCTGTTTTGGCCTGGAAGTATTCGGGTCGAAGATCGGTTATCACGCGACCTGTTTTTGCGTCGAAGACATTCACCAGCACACGAGTAGTGCAAACCTGGCCCGACGCCCAATGTGAAACCGCAAGAATCAAAAAGAGAATGACCTTACGCATGCCGACAACCTGACTGAATAGTCTTCAAGCTTAGCAAAAATGAGCTTCGACTGGACAGGCCGTCTATATCTTTTCCGCCAGCTTGGCCGCGCGTATCAACTCTGCCAGCTTGGCAAAATCATCTGCGAACACGCGATCATGCTCGATCTTCGGACTTACCTTGCGAATGGCTGCGTGGGCCTTCTGCAACGGCTGGCTGCTCTTGAGCGGCAACAGAAAATCCAGCGCCTGCGCCGCCGCACAAGCTTCAATCGCAAGCACGTTCGTCGTGTTCGCGATCACGCGTTTCAACTTGATCGCCGCCGCCATCCCCATGGAAACGTAATCTTCTTTATTGCCTGAGGTGGTAATCGAATCCACTGACGCAGGATGCGCCAGTCCCTTTGTTTTCGCTGGCCAGCGCCGCGGCTGTGACCTGCGGCATCATAAATCCGGAGTTGATGCCGGCATCCGGCGCAAGAAATGGCGGCAAGCCTTCATTCAACGCCGGATTTACCAGCCGCTCAATGCGCCGCTCAGAAATTCCCGTCAGCGCGCTCAGCGCGATCGCCATATAATCCAGCGCAAAGGCCAGCGGCTGTCCGTGGAAATTGCCGCCGGAGATAATGTCGCCTTCGCCGTGGCTTTTCACAAACACCAGCGGATTATCCACCGCCGAGTTCATCTCGATCTCAAATGTCCGCCGGCAAAATGCCAGCGTATCGCGCACCGCGCCGTGGACCTGCGGAATGCAGCGCAGTGAGTAAGCGTCCTGCACACGTCCACAATCTTTGTGCGACTCGCGAATCTCGCTCCCTGCCAGCAACCGGCGCAGATTGGCCGCGACTTGTGTCTGTCCCGCATGCGGACGCGCGTCGTGTATGCGCGCATCAAACGCGACGTCAGTCCCGTGCAGCGCGTCGAGTGACATTGCGCCCAGCACATCCGCGGTTGCGGCAAGCGTCTCCGCCGCCAGCAGAGAAAGCGTTCCCACCGCCAGCATGGCCTGCGTACCGTTGATGAGTGAGATCGCTTCCTTGGCTTCAGGAACCAGCGGCTTGATTCCGGCGCGCTGCAAAGCTTCTGCGCTGCTGGTGCGGCCATTCTGTGCCCACACCTGCCCTTCGCCGATCATCGCCAGCGCCAGGTGCGCCAGCGGAGCAAGATCGCCGCTGGCGCCCACGCTTCCCTGCGACGGCACCACTGGATGCACGCCTTTATTCAGCATGGCGCATATCAGGTCAATCACTTCAGGACGCACGCCGGAAAATCCCTTGGCCAGCGAGTTGGCGCGCAGAAGCATCATGGCGCGCGTCTCTTCCTGGCTCAGCGGCTCGCCCACGCCGGCGGAGTGCGAGCGGATCAGATTCACCTGAAGCTGCCGGTTCTGCGCCGGCTCAATGTGAACGTCACTCAGTTTGCCCACGCCGGTATTGATGGCATACGCGACGCGGTTTTCCCGAAGCAGCTTTTCCACCACTTCACGCGCGGCAATAACTTTTTTGCGCGCGCCATCCGCCAGCTCCACCGGCCGCTGCTCATAGACCACTTCACGCAGGTCGTTGAGTGAAAGATCGTTCCCGTTGATTTGAAGAGCACTCATGAATTTCGCTTAAGTCCGTTGAAGGCCTGCATATATTTTTCCGGCAGCGCCGTGCGCTCCAGCTTGCTGTTCACGATGATGTGCATGGTTTCGCCCGTGGCCAGCAGCGTGCGGTCGGCCTCGCGGAAAATTTCATAGCTGAAGTGCAGCAGCGATGAGCGCACATTCTTGATCTGCGTGCGCACCACGATCTCATCATCATACTGTGCCGGCGACTTGTAGCGGACACGCAGATCGACCACCGGAATGTGGCAATTGTCTTCCGTCTCCATTTCGCTGTACTGGAAACCGAGCTGTCGCAGCAGTTCCACGCGTCCAACTTCAAACCATATGACAAAGTTGGAGTGGTACACCACGCCCATCTTGTCAGTCTCGGCGTAGCGCACGCGCAATTTGGTTTCGCCGCGATCTTTCTTTGGCGATCATTACTTTCCTGTCCAAGTGGGTTTGCGTTTCTCCAGAAATGCTGTGATGCCTTCTTTGAAGTCGGCGGTCTGGCGGATGGCAGCGTTGCTCTGTATCGCTTGCTTTACCTGACGATCAAGCTGCTCGCGAGTATAGCCGGAAAGCAATTTCTTGGTTGCCTGCAATGACGCGGGACTGTTCTCCAGCAACTGCGCGGCCAGCTCCTGCGCTCGCGACATCAGCTGTTCCGGCGCGACGATCTCATTCACCAACCCGAGCTTCTGTGCTTCTTCGGCGTCAAAGATGCGCCCCGTAAGCAGAAGGTCGCGCGCGCGTTTCTCGCCGATGTTGGCAATCAAGAAACTTGAAACAATCGCCGGAACAAAGCCGATGCGGACTTCCGTGTAACCAAACTTCGCTTCCGGAACCGCCAACGTGAAATCGCATAGCGTAGCCAGCCCTGTGCCGCCGGCAATGGCGGGTCCGTTCACGGCTGCAATCGTCGGCTTGGGAAAGTCATACAGCGTCCGAAACAGTGACGCCATGGTTTCTGAATCCTGGACATTTTGCTCATGCGTGCGTCCGGTAAGCTGCTTCAGGTTGTCCAGGTCCATGCCGGAGCAAAATGCTTTGCCCGCACCCGTCAGGATCACGACTTGCGCCGCCGAGCCTGCGGCCTGCTTTAGCGCAGCAATCAGGTCATCGATCAGTTCATAGCTGATGGCATTGCGCTTGTCTGCGCGGTTCAGTGTGATGGTGGCGATGCCCCGGGTTTCGGAGTACTGAACTGTGTTGTAGGCCATCTAGCGCGCTCCTCCAGCCGCCGTTTGCACATGGATTGTTATCTGGTCGACGGCGTTATACAGATAGCCTCCCGGGTTCCAGGCAGCTATTTCAGGCTGGCGGCCGTCGCGGCTGTCTGTTGCCCGTGACAGGATGATATGATCGCCCGGCCCCGCGGATTTCCAGGTATAACTCCATAGACGCCATGCATAGCGAACAGGATCGCCTTCCAGCTCAGCAGTGTTCCAGGTGATTCCCGCATCGGTCGAAACGTTTACACCGGTAATCTCTGCAGCATCACTCGTCCAAGCGGCCCCGTATATGCGAATAGCGCCTGCTTTGATCACTGCGCCATCGACCGGTCCTGCAATGATGGATTTCGTGTTTAGCTCCGTAAGGGCCCGCGTATTCTCATGGCTGATCGAAGCCCCGGGCGGGATGGGCTGGCGCGGAATGCGATATGCATTCCTCATGAACTCGCCTTCAAATTCTTTATCGAGGACTCTGATTTCGGTGAGCCATTTGCACCAGCTGGCGCCGATCCATCCAGGGACGATGGCCCGCGCGGGAAATCCGTGATGCTTGGTTAATGGAGCGTGATTCATGTGCATCGCCACAAGCGTATCCTCATCGAGCGCTTTTTCAATGGGAATGCTGCGGATAAATGCCGGTGTTTGGCTTGAGGCTTCCTCCAGGCCCTGGAACATCACATGCTTGGCGGTTGCTTTCAGGCCTGCGCGCAGCAATAAGTCGCGCAAACGTACCCCGTTGAAATGAGCGTTTCCTAGAGCGCCCCGCTGCCATTGCGTTCCCGGCGTTTCTGGCCGGTAAAAGGCCCGGCCATTGCCGGCACATTCCAGGACTGCTGTGATCGAGTGCGGCTCCATCCCGGTTAAATCACACAAACTCAGTGCGCTTGGTTGCTTTACCTCGCCGGTTACAGTCAAACGCCATTCTGCGCCCGGTGAAATGGAAGGCTCGCCCAGATGATTACGCACAAAAAAATGTGAGACCGGTGTGATCCACGATTTCAGGAATTCAACAGGCATTTCAAGTTCCAGGCTGGAAGAAGGATGATGAATCATCCTTTCTTTCTCCGGAATGGCTTGTAAAGCCGATGACGGCTGGGCAGTCTTACCCCCGTTCAAGAATGATCGTTCCATTCCAGCCTCCTTCCACTCCGCGCCTGATCAAGGAACCTCCCCTGGAGCAACACACCGGGAAATATCAGACCACTTCGCGATGCGCGATGGTGCAGTTCGCGCTTCGCGGCTCACATCACCACCGTGTGCTTCTTCGCAATGTCTGCCGACATCTGTATCACCGCGTCCAGCGGCTTCTTCAGCGGAACGTCCGCGCCGCGTTCCTTGAGCGCCTCGACGGCAATCTCCGTTGGAATATTGCCGATCATTTCATCCTGCGCAAACGGACATCCGCCGAGCCCGCCGATGGCGGAATCAAAGCGGCGGCAGCCGGCTTCATAGGCCGCGATGATTTTCTCTGCCGCGCCTGCTTTTGTGCTGTGCAGGTGCGCGCCGATCTCCAGATAGTCGTAAGCGCCAGTCACGGCTGAGATCAATTCTATTACCTGTGCTGGCGTCGCCAGCCCGACGGTGTCAGCCAGCGAGATCTGTGTGATGTTCATGTCGGCCAGAATGCCAACAGCTTCAATCACTTCTTCTGCGTTCCACAGATCGCCATACGGATTGCCGAAAGCCATCGAGATATACGCGACCACATTCAGGCCAGCGGCATCGGCTTTTAGCTTGATCTGCTCCAGTTCGTCGGCGGCAGCTTCCAGCGTCTGATGCTGGTTGCGCTCCAAGAAACGTCGGCGAGACGGAATACGGGAATCCCGAGCGTCTGCACGGCTTCAGTCGCAATCGCACGCTCCGCGCCTTTCTGGTTCACCACAATGCCAATAATCTCCACGTCATCCGGCGGATCAAGCTCTTTCAGAACAGCTTCTGAATCCGCCATCTGCGGAATGGCCTTGGGCGAGACAAACGACACGGCATCAATATGCTTGAATCCAGCGCCAATCAGCGCGCGCAGGTACTGGACCTTTAGGGCCGTGGGGATTTGGCCTTTGAGGCCTTGCCAGGCATCGCGCGGGCATTCGATGATTTTGACCTCACTGTTGGACATAAAATCTGCCAGTATCGGATGTGCTCTTTCTGAAATTTCGAGCGCAGCGAGAAATCCCTATTCCCTTATAAGAAGTACTTGCCTTAATTCTTGTTGCAATAGGGTTCCCTCACTGCGTTCGGGATTACAGAAAAAGCTACGTTTGTAAAACTCCCACCTTAAATTCTTTCACCTCTGGATTTAAGCTCGCCGCTTCCAGCGCAGTAATCAGCGCCTGGCGCGTCTCCATGGGATCAATAATCTTGTCGATCCAAAGCCGGGCTGCACCGTAACGCGGATCAGTCTGATGGTCATAGGTGGCTTTGGTGGTGTCGAACAATTCTTTGCGTTCGGCGTCGCTCAGCTTCTTGCCGCCGCGTTCCAGCTGCTTGATTTTGATTTCCACCAGCGTTCCTGCCGCGGCCGCACCGCTCATGACGGCGTAGCGCGCTGAGGGCCAGGCAAAGACAAATCGCGGATCATAGGCTTTGCCGCACATGGCGTAATGTCCCGCGCCAAACGATCCGCCGACGATGACCGTAATTTTCGGCACCACGGAATTGGCCACGGCATTCACCATCTTTGCTCCGGCTTTGATAATGCCGTTCCATTCGGCGTCGCGGCCCACCATAAAGCCGTTCACGTCGTGCAGAAAAATCAGCGGCACCAGGTTCTGGTTGCAGTCCATGATGAAGCGTGCGGCCTTCTCGGCGCTTTCTGTATAGATTACGCGGCCAAACTCAATGCGCTTTTCGCCTGACGAGGGATCGGTCTGCTGCGCCGGTGATGCCTGATTGGCGACGATACCCACGGCAAATCCGCCGATGCGCGCCAGCCCGCAGATCACCGTCTTGCCGTATTCGGCTTTGTATTCGTCGAACTTCGCTCCGTCCACAATGCGCGCAATGATCTCTTTCATGTCATACGGGCGCATGCCGTCGGCTTCAAAGATTCCGTAAATCTCTTCCGCCGCGTATGCGGGAGGCTCGGCCTTCACACGGTTAAACGGCGCGCCCGGCTTGTGGCCAAGCTTGCTCACGACAGAGCGTATGCGCTCCAGGCAGATATGGTCGTTAGGCTCGCGATAATCGACTGTACCGGCGATCTGCGCGTGCATCTGCGCGCCGCCCAGCTCTTCCGCCGAATACTTGGCGCCGATCGCGGCCTGCACCAGCGCCGGTCCGGCCAGAAAGAGCCCGCTGCCTTCGGTCATTAATATAGTGTCACACATGACGGGCAGATACGCGCCGCCGGCCACGCACATTCCCATGATCGCCGTAATCTGCGGAATCCCCATGGCGGACATGACAGCGTTGTTGCGGAAGACACGGCCAAAATCGTCTGTATCAGGGAATACATCTTCCTGCAGCGGCAGAAATACGCCGGCGGAATCGACGAGATAAATCGTGGGAATGTGATTTTCAATCGCAATGTTCTGCGCCCGGATCACCTTCTTGGCCGTCATGGGAAAGAACGCACCGGCTTTGACTGTGGCGTCATTCACGATCAGCATAAACAGCCGGCCATGCACGCGTCCCAGCCCGGTGACCACGCCCGCTGACGGCGCGCCGCCCCACTCTTCATACATTTCATACGCGGCATAAAGCCCAAGTTCAAAGAATTCGGTGTCTCGATCGATAAGCAGGTTGATGCGCTCACGCGCGGTCAGGCGCTTTTTGGCGTGCTGTGATTCAATGGCCTTTTCGCCGCCGCCGAGCCGGATTTTTTCTTCTTCATTTCGGACGGCGGCCACCAACTCCGCCATGGCGCGCATGTTCTTCTCAAAGCGGGTGGAGGTAGCGTCGATTTTCGTGGGAAGCTTGGGTATCTGATCGGCCATAGAGGTTAGGCAAACTATTTAGATTAAATGAGGGGAGAAAGAGCGCGCAAACGCGTAGCGGCAAAACCTTACCACTGATGACACGGATGAAACGGATTTTCACTGATACGACAAATCATTTCGAAAGAGCAATTCAGCGCTTCAGTTCGTCGGGATAGCGAATCATCTTGGGATCAACCGCAAGAGCTGTGCGGATCGTAATGCCGATCTAGAGGTAGCAATGCTCCGGCTCTTTTTTCTTAGCTATCGGTGGCCCGACTGGAGCGGTACCTAGAAGAACCTGATGTAAAAAAACACTGCCGTAATCAGGAAATTGATAAGGCTGATACCGATCCGGATTTTGGGGCCATTCAGCCGTAACGTCAATTGAGCTCCCGCGTATCCTCCCAATGCAGCGGCCAGCAGCATGATCAGCGTTTCGCGCCAGGCAACCGAGCCAACAAAGGCGAAGCACAGGGCAGCGATGGTGTTGGCGGCAGCCACCAAAACAACCTTAACGGCATTCATCGCCCGTATATCGGTGAGGCCCAGCACACTCCAAACCGCCATCATCATAATTCCCACTGCGCCTCCAAAGTAGCCGCCATACACGCCCAGGAGAAACTGCGCTGCGATCAGAAATGCGGTATTCGGCTGGTAGTATCTGCGCAGCCGTGCCCCCAGCCACGGTCCAAGGGCAAAAGCCAGTGATCCCAGCAGGAGGAGCCATGGGATGATCTTGTCAAAGGCGGAACTCGGCGTTAGCAGCAACAAGACCGCGCCCACCAATCCGCCCGCCAGTGTCGCCAGGAACATTGCTCTGACTGACACGTTGAGGATTGCCTGAAAATTCCCGCGATAAGCCCATGCGCTGGTGAGGCTGCCCGGGTACAAAGCAATAGTGCTGGACATGTTGGCCGAGACCGATGGAATCCCGATATAGATCAGGGCCGGAACTGAAACAAACGAGCCTCCGCCGGCGGCAGCGTTCATGGCGCCCGCAATTAATCCCGCAAGAGAGACGATGAGAATTCCGTGCATCAGGAATAGTTATTCTATTTGCGAATTCGTTCGATGCGCGTTGTTCCTCAAAGCAGTGGGCTATCCATAGTGGAGGATTGCAAACGGATTGATGAGTCGATGTTGGGAGGCAGCAATGCTACGTCTCTACCGGAGAATTTATCGTGAAATCCTCTGATGCAATGTAGTGCATGGTGATTGGATCATCCGCGACTGGCATCCACCAGTCCGATCCTCAACGCCTCGTCGGCTTTCACCATCTCCGCCAGCAGAAACATCTGCATGGCCCGCGCCTTGCCAATCAGCCGCGGCAGGCGCTGTGTGCCGCCCCAGCCGGTCATCACGCCCAGGCTTGCGCCGCGATGTCCAAAGACAGCGTTCGGCGCGGCAATGCGATAGTCACACGCCAGCGCCAGGTCCATGCCTCCGCCCATGCAATAGCCGCGAATGGCAGCAATCACAGGAACCGGAAAATGGTCGATGGCCTGCATGAGCGCCTGGCCCTGGCGGGAAAACTCAAAGGCCTGCGCGGCCGTGAGCTGAGAGATTTCATTCAGGTCGGCGCCCAGCGGAGAAGAATTTGTCATTGCCGGTGATGATCAGGCCTTTGATCTGGCCTCTTTCAGCCTCCGTCGCTCAACTCTTCGATCACGCTGTGAAGAGCCCTGTATCGCGCGCCATCCCCAGCTTGTTCGTGCCATCGGACGAAACAAGTTGCAGCACAGCGCAATCATGGTCGCGCTTTAAGACAAAATAGATCACTGCTTGTTGGGCTCTGCGATGCTTGCCCATGTCTCCGCGTCGTTCTCAGTAAAAGTCGCTGCAGCTCAGAAAGAAGCCGCAGGTCTTGCATACCATTTTGCAGCGGGAGTCGCGCATCTGTGTGCCGCAATTGGGGCAATAGCTGGAAAGGTCGGGCTTGGCGGCGGGCTTTGCCTCAACTTGCCCGGGCGACTGAGAGTCTGGTTGCTGTTGCTCGCTCATCATCCCGCAGTGTAAACCCTTTCTGCGGCGGATGCACCGGTAAGAGCACTCGGTGCATTCTCCAATCCCGAGCGCAGCGATGATCCTTATCGCAACGAAATTTGATTGGCAATCACCGTAAACGTATTTCGTAGATCATGTTCGATGGCCGGGTGCTTGCGTGCCGTCCGGCTCGTCCTGAAGAGCATGGTTGCTATAGGGCCCCCTCGCTGCGCTTCGGGGTTTCAGGAGCCCGGCAACAGCTCTGGCCCGGAATACATCTCACCATCGCGGGGTTTCTCATCCCGCGCAAGGACCCTGAACGAGTGAAGATAACCGTTTTTGGCCTGACACTTTCCTCCTCGTGGGGCAACGGGCACGCTACGCCTTATCGCGCCATTATTCGCGCGCTGGATCGCCTTGGCCATCAAGTCCATTTCTTTGAGAAAGACGTCCCCTACTACAGTTCGCGCCGCGACTTTGATTCCTGCAATTACTGCAAGCTAACTCTTTATTCGGCCTGGGCGGACGTCCGCGAACGGGCGCTCTCAGCAGCCGCGGATTCTGACGTGGTGATTACCGCAAGCTTTCTGCCGGAAGGCCGCCGCATCAATGACGAAGTCTTGGATCTGAATACGCCTCTCCGCGTTTTCTATGACCTGGACACGCCAGTGACGTTGAACAGCCTGCGCCATGGCGAGGTCGAATATCTGGAAGCCGGCCAAATTCCCGAATTTGATCTGGTGCTGTCCTTCACCGGCGGCAAAGCACTAACAATCCTGGAGCATGAGTATCACGCCCGGATGGTGAGACCGCTTTATGGCTGCGTTGATCCGGACGATTATTGCCGAGTCGCCTCTGTCCCTAAGTTCCAATGCGACCTGAGTTACATGGGAACATATTCGCCGGACCGCCAGGCCAAGGTCGATGCTCTGCTGCTGGAGCCTTCGCGCCGCCATCCAGAGAAACTGTTTCTACTAGCGGGGTCACTGTATCCCTGGAACTGGGAATGGCCAGAAAACGTCCGCCGCATGGAGCACGTTGCCCCCGCAGATCACTCGCGCTTCTATTCGTCTTCACGGCTCACGCTAAACATTACGCGCGGTGAAATGGCGGCCAACGGCTGGTGCCCTTCCGGACGTTTCTTTGAGGCCGCTGCTTGTGGCACGCCCCTGATTACTGACGCGTGGGAAGGGCTGGAATCATTCTTTGATCTGCAAACCGAACTTCGCGTGGTGGCCAATGCGGAAGATGTTGAAGCTGCTCTCAGCACCCAGACGACGAGCTGCAATCCATGGCTGCCCGGGCCCGGCAGCGGACGCTCGATGAGCATACAGGCAATGTCCGCGCAAGGCAGCTTCTGCAATATATCGAAGAGGCGCATTCCGGCGCGAACGCATTCATGAAGAAAGAGGTAGCACAATGATCGGAATCATACCTGCCGCCGGCGCGGGAGAACGCATTCAGCCGCTAGGCTGTTCCAAAGAATTGCTGCCCGTTGGCTCCCGCCTCGTGAACGGCGCGGAGCGTCCCAAGGCTGTCTCAGAGTATCTGGTGGAGCGAATGATTGCCGCCGGGGCCAGCCAGATTTGCATGGTCATATCGGCGGAAAAGACGGACATCGTGAAGTATTATGCTGAGCGCGACTATGCGGCAGAGATTTTCTACGTGGTGCAGCAGCAGCCACTGGGATTATGTGACGCGCTCTTTCGCGCCGAACCATTTGCTCGCCAGCATGACCAGGTACTGATCGGCCTGCCGGATACAATTTGGTTTCCTGAGAACGCTTATGCGCCGGCCCTGGCGCCGAGCGGCGCGGAATGCAATCTGGTGCTCTTTCCTGTGGCCAATCCGTCAGCCTTTGATGCGGTGATCTGTGACGATCTGGGTTATGTTCAGGAAGTCCAGGTGAAGAAAGCAGATCCGCGCTCTCACTGGATCTGGGGCGCCGTGACCGTCCGCGGAGAAGCGTTCCATCGCCTGAGACTGCTTTGGGAATCCCGCCACCGGGCCGATCATTATCTGGGAGAGCTGCTGAATGCGTTTATTGCCGCCGGTAATCCGGTGCGGGGCAAGTTTGCGGGTGAGAGTTATATGGACGTGGGAACACTGGAAGGCTATCGCAACGCCCAGGATTTTCTGCGGACAAATGCTCCGTCCCGACGGGTCGCCTAGTCACTGATAGAGAATGGGGACCGGCATCATCCTAGGCGTTGGCCTTCAGAATGTCGCGAATGTCCCGATTGATCTTGGCGCAATCCCGGCTGGCTTTGTCGATCAAATCTGCCCACTTCTTGGCATTTTCATCCAAACTGGACTGGGCCAGCAGGTAAGAAGCCTGCATGATGGTCTCAACGGAGTTGCTGAGATCGTGCGCCAGCGACCTTAACTTGGTGTTGATTTCTGCGGGAATTTTCGCAGCAGACTCAGTCTTTGGTTGAGCGCTCATAAGCCCTTTCTCATCGGGTCGCATTCCAAAACACAATCCATCCTATGTGTCAGGTTTTATTAGACGCAAGTTTCCGTCCGTCTGTTGCTCTGATAACCCGCCTTTACCCCGACCATTAGGACGTGTCCTAGTTCCTTAACCTGCACTGCTCGGGCATTCTGTGTAGCTCACTAGGGTAAATGATGGTGAAAAGCTTAGAGCTTTCGCGGATGGGGGTTACGGCGATTTGGGCTAGAATCCGCTCAACTCTAAACGCACCAAAACAAAAATTTAGTTGGGGTAGGACTTATTCCGTCGTTTTTCCGGGGCGACGCATGTCCGGGGGTAAGTGTGCGAATTTACGGAATACGAGTCGCTCTTTTTGTCGTTTTGTCTTCGCTTTTTGCTTCGGCGGGAACGGCTTTTAAGGCCACCACCACCCTTGCGGCAGAGACGGCAAACAATACCAGCGCAGCCAATAGCTTCGCCTCGCAGACCGACGGCAACCTGGGGGCCACCAACATCAGCAAGGCCCCTATCCGCAGCCTGCTCTACCCCGGATCCACCGCCAAAATTTACGCTCATTTGGTTCCCTGGTTCGGCTTTGGCGACCACATGAACGTGGGTTACGTCTCCAGCGACACGCTTCAGGTGCAAAAGCAGGTAAATGACATGCTGAGCCGCGGGATCGACGGGGCCATTATCGATTGGTACGGACGCGGCGAGTCGAGCAAGAACTTTGGTTCCTACGATCTGGCGACCCAGGCCTTTATGCACCAGTCTGAGCTCCATCCCGGGTTCAATTTTGCGATTATGCATGATGCGGGCGCGCTTAAGACCTGCGCTGCCACCGTGGGCTGCGATGTGACGCAGACGCTGATCGACGACCTGAACTATGCCAACGTCACCTATTCGGGCTCGACCGCATATCTCAAAAGCGGCGGACGGCCTGTCGTCTACTTTTTTGGCCATGAGGCTTACACAATTGACTGGACGCGGGTTCGCGCCGGAGTGGCCGGCAATCCAATGTTCATCTTCCGCAATGGCAGCGGATTTACCAAACCCCAGACCAGCGGAGCCTTTTCCTGGGTGGAACCCACAACGGTAAGTTCCACCAACCTGATGGCGATCAACTACCTGGATAACTATTACCAAACCGCTCTGGGGTTCCCAACCGAATATTCCACCGGCTCAGGCTACAAGGGCTTTAATGACACGCTGGCTTTGTGGGGAACCAACAGAATCATCGACCAGCAATGTGGCCAGACCTGGTTGAAGACCATAGCCGAAGCCGGCAAGTACTACTCCACAACGAAGCAGATGCTCGGAATCCAACTGGTGACCTGGAACGACTATGAAGAAGGCTCGGAGATTGAAAGCGGCATCGACAATTGCGTGACCGTCTCAGCCACCGTGGCAGGAACGGTGGCTTCCTGGAGCATCACTGGACAGATGAATACTGTGGACCATTTCACGGTGTTTGCATCGCAGGATGGCTCCAACCTGATGTGGCTGGCTGACCTTCCCACGACTACCAGTTCGGTGAATCTGGCCACGTTTGGCCTCAACGCCGGTAATTACACTGTTTTTGTCAAAGCGGTCGGTAAAGCAACGCTGACCAACAAGATTTCCAGCGGGGTGCAGTTCACCATAGCTAACCAGCCGCCCACGGCAGCGCTGAGCATTACCAACTCATTGACGAAAAGCGCTGTCACCGGATCAGTAGCCACGCCTGCCAGCATAACGGCTTCCACAACTGGATCAACGGATTCGGACGGAACGATTGTGGCCAGCACGATCAATTTTGGCGATGGCAGCGCGCCTGTGAGCGGATCCAGTGCTTCCCATACTTACAGCACCGCGGGAACATACACGATTACAGGGACAGTCACGGACAACCTGGGCGCTACGGCCAGCAAATCGGCGGCGATTGTGGTTTCCAGCAGCGTCAATCAGCCACCAGTGGCAGTGATTGCGGCGACTCCCAGCTCGGGTTATGCACCTGCAACCATCAGCGTGAGCGCAGCCGGGTCTTCCGATCCTGATGGAACGATTGCAAGCGCGGTCATCAACTTTGGCGATGGCACGTCGGCCAGCGGCCTGACAGCATCGCACAAATATTCCGCCGCCGGTATTTATACGCTTACGGTCAAGGTCACTGACAATCTGGGCGCTTCTTCAACGGCCAGCACCAGCGTGACCGTGAAAGCCCCGGAGGTCATCGTGAGCAGCCCCGCCGATGGCGCCTTGCTGGCCTCTCAAGTGCACGTGGTTGCCAGCGGGTTCTCCGGCTCGCCCGTCACTGCCATGCAGATCTATGTTGACGGGACGATCGCTTATTCGGTGAACTCGGCGAATCTTGATGCCACAATTACAGTCGCCAGCGGCGCGCACACGCTGCTGGTAAAGGGCTGGGACATTGCCGGAAGAAGTTTCTATAAGCAGCTTTCGGTGACTATCAACAAGCCGCCGGTTGCGGCCCTGACACTCACTTCCGGATCGATTCTGGTCGGCGGATCAATCACCGCATCGGCTGCGACTTCAACCGATCCTGACGGCTCCATCGCCAGCACCGTTATTTCCTTTGGCGATGGATCATCGGCCACGGTGGCCAGCGCGTCGCACCAATACAAAATCGCCGGAACATATACAGTGAAAGCCACAGTTACTGACAACTTGGGAGCTTCGTCCAGCACTAGTTCAAGCGTTGTCGTGAAACCGCAATATGTCACGATCAGCAGCCCAACATTCACCTCGACTACGGCAACTTCCATCCGAGTCACGGGAACAGCGTCTTCAGGCTACCCGGTTATGGCGACGCAGATTTATCTGGATGGCGTATTGAAATTCCAATCGTCAACGGCAACGGCAGACACAACTCTGCCGATTGCGGTGGGCACGCATCAGATTGTGATCCAGGGTTGGGACTCGTCCGGCGCGACGTTTAAGTCGTCACGCAGTGTTACCAGGCAGTAGAAGTTGGAGTCCGCCGCGAAGCCCGGTTGGTGCCGAGCGGCAAGTAGCATGAGCATGCGGGCTCTGCAGGTATGAAGAACGGCTGGCGTTGGAGCGCAGCGACAGAAATAAGACCCTTCTAGCCTTCCCACACAAACGCGTCAAAGCGCCGTCGTGTTTCAAAGCCCAGACGGCGGTAAAGCTCTACAGCCTTGCTATTGGCTTCAGTCACGGTAAGGCTTAGGCCCAGAAAGTTGCGGGTACGCAGTTCCTGTGTGCACAAACCGAGCAGCGATTCGCCAATCTTGCGGCCGCGAAGCTCAGGCAGCACGCAAACCTGCGTCACATGACCAACATCATCGCGGACGCGTGAGCAAAGCAGCAAGTCCTGCAATCGACCGCGTGGGCTTGTGCAGCGCCACGAACGAGGCATGCGCGTCAAATACGCCGCAGCCGGGAAAGCGGACAATATTGTTGAGGAAGCGCAGTGAACCGTTCAGGCTGCGGTATTGATCGTTGATTTCTGAATCAATGTGGCCGCGATACGCCGTGGTAATCACTGCCGCGCCGGGCTGGAAGTCCTGCTCTCCCCAGCGGCGAAATTCAATGTCCGGCATGGACGGCAATTTCCGGCCGCTGGCCGTTTCTGAGCGGCAGCGTCATAAATAAGCGCGGATACTGCCGAAATCCTTCAGCCAGAAATGGTTCGCTCAGCACGCCGGATTCGTGAGGCAGAAGCTGCGCTTCAATGCGCTGGATCCCGGGCGATTGCTGCAAGGTGTTAATCACATGCACGGCCAGCCGGTTTTCTACCGTGTCACCGGGGACGCGAATAGAATCATCGGCATAAAGATCGCCGATCACGCCTTTGCTGCCTTCATAGACAAAGAATGCGTAGCCGCCAATGTGGCCATCCTCCACGGCAGCATATCCGGGCAGGATTTTTGAGTCGATATAGCGGAGAATCATCTCGGCGGAGGGCCGATAGTCCCATGACATCATCTGCGCCCACAAAAGCGTTTCCCGCTCCAGCAATGGACGCAGGTTATGGGAGCTGAAGTGCCTTAGGTCCAGAATCTCCACGCCAAAAGGGTGTGCCCGGTGTGTCTCGATAGGGGTATGAAGGCCCATGAAAACTTTCCCGTACCGCCCAGCAATTAGCCTAACTGGCGGCGAGCTAAGAGTCTAGCTTTGGTCCGGAAATTAATCAAAGCCTGTATCTCTAATGGAACCAAGTCAGTAGGAACCAGCAGCGGCACTTGCCAATGTTTACTTTGCGGCACTTACCTGAAAAAACTCCAGACGCTGCGGCGGGAAAGTTCCAATGGATTTTACCTCCCGATCGCCTGCCACCGCCTGTACCGCGCCAAGACTTCCCTCTTTGGCCACCACAACGTGCTTGCCAGAAGGGATGCCGGAAGGCAGATCAAGTGGGCCTTCCTGCTCGTAATGGCTGATCGGCTGGTTGCGGTAGAAATCCAGCCCGTAGGCGACTTGCCTTTTTACGTTGAAGCTGGCAACTGGTTCATCGGTGGCCACGCCAAGCTCCATAAGCCGCTGATTGATGGGCCGGGCTGATTGCGTGCGATCAATCGTCGCCGCAGCTGGTCGCAGTAGAAATGCCACAGCAAGAATGGTGGGAACCAGAGTGACGAAATGCAGAACGCGAGCGCCTTCGCGGCGAACCATCAGCAGGACCATCACCGCGATGAGCGCGCCGGTGACCATCATCCCGATTTGCAAGGCTGATGGCGGAGCTTGCTTGGCCATAGCAAATGGAGCCATGAGAGCGCCAACCATCAAAACAGCGCAAAGCAGCGCATGGAAAGAAGTCAGCAATCTAGGGATGGCTTTGAGACGGTGCACATACTCGGCAGTCAGCAGAGCGGCTGCGGGGATCGCCGGCAGGATGTATCCGGGCAGCTTGGCGCGGGAAATACTGAAGACGACGATCGGCACGACGATCCAGATAAAGAGGAAGCTGGTCAGGCCGTCATCGGCTTGCGCATCAGCTTCGATTGTCATTGGCTCAGGATTAACGCGCCACCGCTTCCATGCATTTTTTCCGGCATCGATCAGCGCGGGAACAGCAAACAATGTCCAGGGAATGGCAGCCAGCAGAAAAACCGGAATGTAATACCAGAACGGCTGCGAATGCTGGTACAGATTGGTGCCAAAGCGTTCAAGATTGTGCTCAATAAAAAAGACGCGGAAGAACTGCGGGACTCTGTGCTGCACCGCCAGATACCAGGGCAGCACGATGGCCGCGAACAAAATAAAGCCGATGATGGAGAGGCTGCGAACAAAAATTTTGCTATCGCGCCGCAACACCGCGTACGCGCCCACCACAAGAACGGCCAGTGCCGGAGCCACGGGGCCTTTAGCCAAAGCGCCCACGCCCAGCAGTCCGTAGAAGAATTACCAGCCAGAGTTTTTTGCTGGTCTGATGCCATGTCCACCAGCACATCATGGCCAGGGCAAACGGCGCGGAAACCAGCATGTCAGTAGAAGCGCCGCGCCCAAAACCGATCATGCCAGCAGAAGATGCGGCAATCATGGCGGCATCCAGTTCGCTGGCAAAGCGGAAACGCCGCATGAAGAAAAATATCCCAAAGACTACTGCTGCGGCGTGGAAAGCCGCAGGAATGCGCGCAGCCCAATCGCTTACGCCAAAGATGGCGTAGCTGTTCATGATCTTCCAGTAGAGCAAGCGCCGGCTTTTCCAGCCAGGGCACGCCGTTGAGCGTGGGCACAATCCAATCATGCCGGGCCAGCATTTCGCGGGCGATCTGCGCGTAGCGCGGCTCGTCCGCGCCGGTAAGGCCGAATGCACCGAGCCCAAAGAAGAAAAAGAAGTAGCAAACGCCCAGCGACAAGCGCGAGTTGCGTGGCCAGCAATTTGTTGCGGTAATCGGTCATTAGTAATTGGTATTTGGTATTTAGTACTTGGTATTTAGTTTGGTCTGGAAGATGATGCGCCGTGGATCGCCCGCACATGCTTGCAGCCAAATACTAAGTACCAAGTACTAAAAACTAACTACCGATTTTGCCGCGCAGCTCGGCCAGAACGCGCGTGGCGGCTTCCTTTACCGGGCCTTGCGTGGAGAAGCCGCCGGCGCACTCATGGCCGCCGCCGCCAAACTTCTGCGCGATTTCCGCCACATTCACCGCGCCTTTGCTGCGGATGCTGACCCGGATACGCTCTTGCGCCACTTCTCGGAAAAAGATTGCCACTTCAACGCCGGAGATGCCCAGCGCGTAGTTGACCAGGCCTTCGCAATCTTCATCGAGCGCGCCAAAGCGCTCCATGTCCTGCCGCGTCACGGACATCCATGTAACCGCGCCATCGCGCTGCAGCGTTGAGAGAGCAGCGCCCAGCAGGCACATCTTGGACATGGGAGCGGAAAAATAAACGTTGTGGGCAATCTTGCTGGGATCTGCGCCGTGCTCCACCAGATACTTGGCCAGTTCAAAGGTGCAGGCGTTCGTGGGGGCATAACAAAACGAGCCTGTATCTGTGAGGACGGCAGTGTAAAGGCAGGTGGCGATCTCCGGCGTCAACTTTACCTGCGCGGCCTGGGCCAGACGGAAAAGCAATTCCGCCGTTGCGACAGCGCCGGGATCGATCCAATTGACGTGCGCAAAAGGCTTGGAGCTTATGTGGTGATCTATGTTGATGAGAAAAAGATTTTCCAGCCCTTGCAGCCGCGTGCGCTGCACGCTGTCACACTCCAGAATGATGGCGGCGTCATAATCGCCGTTCACATGGGAAGAATGGGCAATGGTTTCAGAATGCGGCAGCGGCTGGTAAATAACTGGAACGGGATCGGCCAGGACAACATCGGCGCTCTTGCCCATCTTGCGCAGGATCTGGGCAAGCGCAAGCGTTGACCCAATGGCGTCACCATCGGGCCGCGCGTGCGAGGTAACCAAAAAGCGCCGGCGCTGTTGAATCTCCTGTAAGACCTGTGCGAGCTGGTCCATGGCCTCTATTTCTTCTTGCGTTTATTAATTCGGCCCAAAAGATCGTCAATTCTCGATCCGTACTCCTGTGACTTATCCAGCAAGAAATTCAGTTCCGGCACGTGGCGCACGCCCAACCGGATCAGCAACTCGCGCTTAATATACCCCTTGGCCGCGTTGATGGCCTTGATGGTCTGCTCTGACTCGCGCTCGTCGCCCGCCACTTCTATGTAAACCCGCGCGCTCTTCCCGTCCGGCGCCAGCGCGATTTCCGTCACAGTGCATAACGCAATTCGCGGATCGCCCAGCTCGCCTTCGATGATTACGCCGATTTCTTCCTTCAGCGTCTCACCCACGCGCGCCCTGTGGTACGTTCTGCCCCGATGCTCCGGCATGTTATTTACATCCCTGCGAAAAACTTATGAGAATACCAGAAAGAAGCGGGGAAAGCACGGAGGTTTGTGAATCGCGAACCGGACATTCCTCTGTTTTAGCGATAATGCAATGCCGGGCATCGCTATTGCGTCTCCGTCAGGGCCCGCTTCAGTTTTGATCAGCAAGAATGCCAGATCCAAAATCGGAACTGCTGCACGACCTCTCGGAAGGTGCAGCTCGCGATTCTGGCCCGCGTATGGATACGAACCGAGCCCACAAGGATTGCGACAGTTGTGAATACACAGCCTTGTACACGGCTGGATTCTCCGCCAGCAACCGGCTTTTTTTCGAGCAAGGATAGCCTCATGCAAAGTACCCACACCATCTACTCTTGCGTGCAACCTACGTGAAGCAAGGCGCTCTTGCCGTGGGCTGGCGGAGTGATGACGACTCGGCGATCTGCCAGCAGGATTTTCATACGTTTCTGGACTGCGGCGACGTCAAGGTAACAAGCGTATCGCGGAAGGTGAGGACTCTATCGGTCATCTTTTATTGCCTCTCCATCAAACCGTTCATGCAGAGACAACCTGCAGCAAGGTGACCGACCTGCAGTTGTAGGTTGATAGCTCGTAGCGTATATCACGATCGGCGCGCTCATGCTTAATTATGACCGTGCTGACCAGCCTGTCGGTCGGAAGCCACCCGCGTGGTAAAGCAGCCGACCAGGGTGTTGACGGCACGAACACCGTTCAGATCAAGACGCCAGGCGCTTACTATCAACGTTGCGCAGCACCTGCCACGGGAATGACTGCTGTGGTACACGTCTGGAACCCTACGGGAAGCCCGGCGGCGAACAGTTGCAGTTATGCGGAGAACGTTCCATCCACGTTTTATGAGGATGCCAAAGCGTATTCCAACCAGCCCAATATCCATGACGTCCAAGTCTGGCTGGATGGCGTGAAGAAAGATGAAAACATCTCTTCTACTCCGGTAAACGCCGCGAGCTTCCACAGCACGATAGCGCTGCAAGCTGCCGCCGGCAACCATCGCCTGGTTGTGCAGGCAACGGATACGGCGGCCGCTGTGGTCGGTCAAACCGTGACGTACTTTAACGTAACCAACAGTAATCTGGGCTCGGTAACCAACATGGAGGGCATCTGAAATACAAGCTCTGGTTCACCCAAATATCGCAGCTCTGAACTTTGTTGGCCTGAGGTCAACAACGGAACGATGGATTCTGACGAAAAGTTGGCGGTCTGGGGATCCCTGTTTTTCCGAGCAGCCTGAATCCCACCATGTTCACTCTGGTACCCGGACAGGAGTGAGTTTTATTCAGAGGCGAGCTGGGAGTCGCAGGATCATCTTCAATCTCGGCATTAATTGATCTGTCATAACCGATGGAGTCGCCTAAAGTACCAAAGCCCAGATCCAGCCAGCTGGAGACAAAGAAATTTCGACATGTTCCAGTCCGGCTTAATACGAGCTCACTCCATGTGGCCGCGTGAAAGGACCAAAGACCAAAACCGTAAAGACCGCAGAACCTGTCCATTTCTCTCCTGGTTTAGCCATTGCGAGAGTATGGGACCAACCCTAGCCCCGCCGCGCGGGGTTTTCCCGTCATCAGCTGTAAGCATGTATGTCGGCGTGACCCGCAAGAATAAGCCCATGGAAGATGGACGAACTCCGCTCGAATAGCTTGATGACGCCAGCCCAATGGGAATCTTTCACCCTTCGCGTCTTCTGATTTCTTCATTCCAAAATGACGAGTCGTCACCTCACGAGTACGCTTGCCATTAAGGCTCCAGACAATTCTCTTGGGCTCTTGTCTAAAAGGTGAAAAGAAAAATCGCTGACCTTCGCGATCAAATCGAAGATATCGATCCCAACAATGCTGACGAAACACCAGATTTAGCAGTTCTATACCCCATCGTCTTGTTTCTTCGTTTGTGAACCACGTTGAAAATACGACATCCTTCAATGTCTTTGGTTCAATCGCTTTCTCGAGCGGATTGTCAATGTCGTGAAGATCAGAAAATGTGTAAAGCTTCCCACCCCGCAAAATAAATGGGGGCACATGGGTGCTATCAGTGTATTTCCTTGATCTCTCCTTTTACGAATCGATGTGTCGCCCGCCTGAACGACTAATGGAAGCTCCGTGATGGGTAGCAGATTCGTGACAATTAGCTCTTGGACTTTATCTGCGCCACTCGATGCAGTAATTACTTGAGGGGAAGCTGAGTAGCCAAGATTCGTTGGCGGAATCGTCGGCGAGAAGCCCCCTCGTCCACGTTTTCTGGGAGTATCTGTGAGAAGTGCTACAAGTTCCAAAAAACCGTCTTCATACTTGGAAGGATCTCGAAAGTCTATCCAATTTCGGACGCGCAGACTCGGCGGCAACTCGACGTTCTCTAGCAACAGCGTCACCACTCGCCCTTTCCTACCAGACGGATCCGACCAAACTGCGATTGTCCGTTCAAGGGTGGGCCACTCCGCCTGAAGCATTGCCTTGCTAGCAACAATACCGATAAAGCGAGCTTCGTCTATGTAGCGCTCAAGCTCCAAGACGACATTCTTTCCTTTTTCGAAATCCCACTTGTCGAAGACTACCCCTAAACGGCGGTTTAGGTACGGAACTGCTTCCAGTTGCTCGGCAAGCGCTTCGACCCAAGGCTTATTTGCGCCGTTATGACAGAGGAAAATGTCTTTCTCTTCTTGGGAAGACTGACCGAGTTGAAGTAGTGCTTGACCAACCACAGTCCGATTAAGTCAGAATCAACTGCTATTTGCAAGCTTAACTTTCGATCGCATGCACGGATGTGACCCCCTAAACTTCAACCGGACTAAAATGCCATAACGTTTAGTGGAACCGACACGAACATAGATGCTTTAACACGTGCTTGCCGTGCTCCGGATCGTCGGCCATTCAGAAAATAATCGGGTTCCAACGCAAAGTTCGCTATTGATTCGCTGCTAAAAATCGGCTAATATTTTCAGCAGCGCCTCAGGGCGATGTGTGATCAAAGGCTCTTTGAAAATTAGCAGCCAGCAATTGGCAACCAGCCGCGGTACGGCTTCGCCTGATTTAGATCGTTCGGCTCCCGACTACCTCACCCCACCAAGTGAAAAGCGCACTTGCCGGGGCCACGACTACGCGGTCCCCTTCGACTGCGCTCAGGGCTCTGGCCTTTGGCCATCGGCAAGAAACGATGACAGTTTGTTGCGCGGCGATCTTTGCGCCGCGCGGCATCAGAGAGTTGCGACCCTCTGCCGATTGGGTTTGGGACTGGGTCACCCTTGGGCCACCCAAGGGTCACCCTTGGGTCACGCAAGGGCCACCCAAGCGTCACGCAAGGGCCACGCGTGCGTTGAATTGAAGAAGTGCTTTGTTTGCAACAAGAGTCGAAAAAATGGCGGGTGGGGAGAGGTGGGTGGTGGTACCTGGCTGAAGGTACGAGCAGAGGGCTGTGCGGGACCGGGACATCGGAAAACCAAAAACCTTACCACTGATTTACACTTGAGCAAACCGTTTTCTCCATTCGAAATCGAAATTTGTATAATCCGCACATGCAAGGAATATCCTGGAGCAGAATTGCGCTCGGCTCGCTGTTGGTCATCTCGGCCTACTCAAAAGGAAGACAGGAAGTGCAATCTCCGCAACCTGAAAAGTCGAAGCCGCCTGTCAAAATGGAGCAGCGCGAGCGCGGGCGCATCCTTGGAATCGGCGGTGTCTTCTTCAAATCCGCTAATCGTGATCAGATGCGCGAATGGTATTCGAAGCATCTTGGACTCGCTGACAAAGGCCAAGGCGTGATGCTTCCGTGGCGCGAACACGACGACCCGCAAAAGGAACACGTTACAGTTTGGACTGTTTTTCCCACCTCCACTAAGTATTTCGATCCCAGCCCCGCACCGTTCATGGTTAACTACATCGTGGACGATATGGATGCTTTGCTCGACCGCTTAAAACAAGAGGGAGTAAAGATTGACGCCAAACGAATGAATGAATCCTACGGTCGCTTTGCCTGGATCTATGACCTGGATGGGAATAAGCTTGAGCTCTGGCAGCCGCTGCCCGCAGAAGGACAAAAGCAATCTCCGCAACCTGAAAAGTCGAAGCCGCCTGTCAAAATGGAGCAGAGCGGGCGCATCCTTGGGATCGGCGGTGTCTTCTTCAAATCCGCTAATCGTGAGCAGATGCGCGAATGGTATTCGAAGCATCTTGGACTCGCTGACAAAGGCCAAGGGGCGATGCTTCCGTGGCGAGAGCACGACGACCCGCAAAAGGAACACGTTACAGTTTGGACTGTTTTTTCCGCCTCCACTCACTATTTCGATCCCAGCCCCGCACCGTTCATGGTTAACTACATCGTGGACGATATGGATGCTTTGCTCGACCGGTTAAAACAAGAGGGAGTAAAAATTGACGCCAAACGAATGAATGAATCCTACGGTCGCTTTGCCTGGATCTATGATCTGGATGGGAATAAGATTGAGCTCTGGCAGCCGACGTCCGCAAAGCCCTAAGGGCCTTCCACTGCACTTATTCAATCGATTTTCTGTAGCTACGGTCCCGTAGCCGTAGAATGAAAATGTTTTGCGCCTGGGTCATCTCAATATCCGCCAAGGACGTGTCGGCGTGTTCACATCAGCCTCGCCGCGCTGACTCGACAGCGGCGATGTCGATCTTCTTCATTGTCATCATCGCCTCGAAGGCACGCTTTGCCTCAGCTCCACCAGCCGCAAGCGCATCGGTTAGCGCACGCGGCGTGATCTGCCAGGAAAGGCCCCAGCGGTCCTTGCACCAACCGCACGCGCTTTCCGCGCCGCCATTGCCGACGATCGCGTTCCAGTAGCGGTCCGTCTCTTCCTGATTCTCCGTGGCGATCTGGAAGGAAAAGGCCTCGCTGTGCCTGAACGCCGGGCCGCCGTTAAGACCGAGACAGGGAATGCCAAGAACGGTGAACTCCACCGTCAGCACATCGCCCTTCTTGCCGCTCGGATAGTCACCGGGCGCATTGTGAACAGCGGTTACTTTACTATCCGGGAAGGTGGCGGCGTAGAAGCGCGCCGCCTCAAGCGCGTCCTTGTCGAACCATAGGCAGATCGTGTTCTTTGGCTTCATGTTTCTATACTCCTTGTGCTCGGTCAGGGCGAGCGCCGGTCCGTAACAATGCCCAGCAGTTCATGCGATGATCTGCTGCAGTGGGGCGTTTCAGATTGTTCGCATTCTAGCCCCCAGAGAGCGCACTGATCGTAACGTAATATCTGTCCGGATCTCGGAGCGAGAACTCCTTCGTTCCAGTGTTCGAATTGAGGTGTGGCTCCTCTTCGAGCCGACTGACGAGAGAACGTGCCCTTTGAAGCGCCAGGTCGAAATCATCGACACGGAAGAACAATAGGAGGCCGTTGCCGGGTGTTCCGTGATCGGGGCTCATCAATGAGGGATGCTCGTGGGCGCCCCATTTGTGGAGGCAGAGCAAGACAGTCCCATCTGAATCGAGGATTTGCCCAAAGTAGTCATGGGCAGGAAGGGTAGGCGGTTGACCGAACAGCGCCTGGTACCATTTGAAGCTGCGCGGGACGTCGCCTACCCCTATGATCGTCCACGTGCGCTTCATCGGTCCCCCACTGCGGCGTAATTCTTGCCTAGACCGACCCGGATACAAGCCGTCGCAGACGGGCTAAAACGAAGTCTTCGCCGCCGGGCCGACAACCCATTGTGTTTACTCGCCCTCCAGTATATGCCCGAACCTGCCGTGCTGTTCCCTCCCGACAGGCGGGTCCTCTCAGGCTGACGGATCGTCGGCCAACCCCGCTCATTGGTCAAATTCGCTATTGATTCGCTGCAGAAAATCGGCTATATTTCGGCATCGCCCCAGGGCGATGTGTGATTAAAGGCTCTTTGAAAAATAGCAGCTAGCAATTGGCAACTAGCAATTAGCCAAATCAAAAAACCAAAGGCAAAAAACTGCGACCCTCTGCCGATTGAATTGGGTCTGGGATTGGGTTTGGGCCACCCTTGGGCCACCCTTGGGCCACCCAAGGGCCACCCAAGCGCCACGCAAGGGCCACGCATGCGTCGAATTGCGGAAGTGCTTTGTTTGCAACAAGCGTTGGAAAATGGGCGGGTGGGGGGAAAGTGAGGGCTACGCCGATTTGGATCCTTCACTCCCGGCACGCCGCTCGTTGATGACGGTTCGAGGCGCGGCGAATTTGCGCCGCGCGCTTTACCAGATCGGGAGATCGCCGTGATCGCCGACATCGCCGGAATCGGAAACCCAAGGTCTTACCACTGATTTACACTGGTAACGCTGATCAGGAAGAATCAGGACGTTGGTTGGACACGAGACGACTCTTGCAATTGAAGGCTTGCCCGATCAGAATCGACTGGAGAACACAATGAACATTGAGATACGCTCCTGCCCGACGTGAGAGAACAATAAAGGCAAGGCCGCGAGTCTCGTGGCCCTAATTAAAAAGCGGCTGGGCATTGACGCCGTGGTTACGCCAGGCAAGACCGGCCAGTTTGAAGTGCTGGCCGATGGCCAGACTGTGGTGGAGCGCGGCGGCAATTGGTTCACCAGAAGCTTTGGCGCCGGATATCCTGATCTGGATAGCGTGGTTGAACAGCTAGCGAAGCGCCGTGGCTAACGCAAAACCTCACCACTGATTTACACGGATGACACTGATCTGCAGCGGATTGCCCGTGCAATCGAACCTCCCTTGAACCACAAAGATGGCATGAATAAGAGTGCAAGTTCTGAGGCGGTATGCTCCAGGAGAAGGAATCTGGGGCAGACAGGTTGCAGGCTGTGCTCGTGCAGTGAGGCAGTACGACCTCGACACAGAGATTAGTCAGACCTGCGGATCGAAGCGTCACCGTAAGGCCAGTATGAGCTTGAATGGGAGTGTGGTGATCGCCTAAGAGCTGCGTCTACTCCAGAACCAACCAAGAGGAGAGACGAGAATGAAACGATATCTAGGAGTGGATCTGCATCGCACGCAGTTTGTAGTATGCACACGGTGGGAGAACGGGGAGCAAGAGATACGGCAATGGCGGATCGGGGAGTTGGCCAGGTTCGTGGAACAGTTGCAGCCGGAGGATCAGATCGCGGTGGAAGCCATGGGGACGACGGCGCGCTTCTACGATGCAGTAGCGGGACGAGTGGAGCGAGTGGTGGTGGTGAATCCGCATCAGTTCAAGGTGATCAGCGAGTCGGTGAAGAAGACGGACCGCAAGGATGCCGCCGCTCTGGCGCTGTATCTGGAAAAGGATTTGTTGCCGGAGGTAAGGATGAAGCCGAAACAGAATCGGGAGTTGATGCATCTGGCGGAGACACGCGATCTGCTGGTGAAACAACGCTCGGCATTGAAGGGCAAGATCAACAACCTGCTGGCGATGCAGGGGATCGAGTTGAAACGGGAAGCCTTGTCGAGCAAGATTGCGTTGGAGCGGGTGCTGGCGCTGCCGGTCAGCGGGATGGTGCAGTTGGAGTTGCGGATTCTGGTGGAGCAGATCCGTTCGTTGTCGGAGAGCATCGCGGAGTTGGACGAGCGGTTGGAAGAAGAAGGCCAACAGCTGCCCGGATACGAGAACCTGACCAGCATCAAGGGCATCGGTTCGCTCAGCGCGACTGTTCTGCTGACGGTGATTGGAAAGATCAGCGACTTCGCGGATGAAAACAAGCTGGCGGCTCTGAAAAACCAGGGTCTTCGAAGAGCTTTACCCTGGCGCCTAACCGGCCACTTGATAGACAAAGGACACAAAGGAACACAGAGGGAAACCGGTGGCCATTACTCAGGAGCCATCAGCCTCGGTTGAGCCGCCTGGTTCCACGAAGTCCATAAACGAGTCCACTACCTCGGCCCCAAGATTGTTGGCCTGGCGCGTGGCGGCCTGCTCCACGTTGCGCATCAGGCCTTCCAGGTAGTCGCGAGAAGCGGAGATGCTGACCACGCCGAGCGTTGCTCGCTGCCAGAGATCGGTAACATCAGTTTCAGCAATGGATATGTTGAATGAATTGCGAAGCCGGTCTTTTAAGCTGCGCAGCACCTGGCGCTTGTCTTTGAGCGAATGAGCGCCTTCAATGCGCAGCTCAATCGTGAGGTAGGCGATGGGCATTTTAGCTGCTGCTGCGGGCTTTCACTTCTTCTGATGTCAGCCCGTAAATCGGCGGCGTTGCGATTCCAAGCATGCCCAAATAGGTATAGATCTGGGAGCGATGATGGACTTCATGCTCCACCATGGCGCGCAGCCACTTCCACACGGTAATGGGAGCTCCGCCCGGAGTGACGCACTTTTTCTGGAGGTCTTCAGTGGACAGACGACTGAAGATCTCCACCGACTCCTGATGCAAGCGGTGGAAAAATGCTAAGACGTTTTCCGTACCGTCGGCGAGTTCAGGTCCGTGGCCGGGATAGCGGCTGGGCTTGAGCTGAACGTTTTCCGCGTACATATAGCGCTCAATGGTGGCCAGATGGCGGATGATATCGGCAAAACTGAATTTGCCTTCAGAATAGCGCCAGTCAAATTTTTCCGGGGGAATGCAGGCGATGACTTTCAGCGTTCGTTGGCGGACCTTTTCCCAGTAATCGTTGTCCCAGAGAGCGGCAAATTCGTGGGTGTTGGTGCTCTTCATAAAGCAGTGTTACTGCATATCTTTGATGGCTTGCTGAAACTCCTGGCTCTTAAATCTTTTCAGTCCGGCGGCGCTAAGGCGGCCGAGCTCGGCGAAACAAGTTTCATCGACAGTGGTGAAGTTGAAGCAAGCCTTGCCCTGCATGCGCTTCTTGAGGGCCGGTGACATGCGCTTTCAGCGCTGCAGGGTTGTAATAGAGAGACAGCAGGTGGAAGCTGACGTAATTCTTTCCCGTCCGCACGCCGGCAAAGTAAAGAGGCTTACGGCGATGGAGGATGAAGGGAGCTTCCAGGTGGTAGTTACCGGGCTTGTCTGTCTGCACCTGGATTTCGCCAAGGAAAGGATCAAGTATCTTGCGCAGCGACGCGAAGACCACGGCAAAGTCCGGCTTTACGGCTTTATTGATGGCAGAAGGCAGTTTCCGAGCAGGCTTCGCGGCTGGCATGACCGCAGCAGTATAGCGGACTTGTGGATGGACTAAACAGAAAAATGAGGAGCGGATCGGCTCCGCTCCTCGACTCAGATGAGAATCCTAATCTCGATCTCCGTCGTGATCGCGACCAGGCAAGGACTTCAGGTACTCGACCAGATCAGTCTTTTCGCCTGCACTCAAACCCAGGTTCGTGCAGGAGTCGTAGTGATCAACAACGTCCAGCAAGGTGGCAAAGCGGCCATCGTGATAGAAGCCGCCTTTGGTATGCGTCCACAGGCCGTTGAGCGGAGTGGTGCGATAGCGGTCATCAGGCGAGCGGCTGGCTTGAAAATCGTCAACGCAGACATCGGAAGCAAGATGCATGTTCCATCCCGGCTCTGTCATCAACGACTGAACATGGCAACTGCTGCACTGACCTTTGCCATTGAACACTGCCTTGCCGCGTGTGGCAGCCGCGCGATCAAAGCTGCCAGCGGGCGGCGCAGGCGCAGGAAGTGAAAGTTGATAGAAATGCAGCGCAGCCAATTTGGATGTAATCTGGTCGTCGGCATTGGTGACATGCCCAAAACCGTTGCGCGCGGCCACCGGAAATTTGGCGGCATCGTCCAGTCGCGGATCAAAGAAGTTGCCTTTGCCATGCATCTCAAGGTTCGCAACAAAAGCGTTCCAGTAGGGCACAGAACCCCAGCCGGTGTATGTGTGCAGATTCACGCCGGCAAGCCCAAACGCCGGCGGAATAAGCGTTGCGGCGGATTTGCCGTCAGGACGAAAAGCTTTACCGTCCATGAACAGCTCAGCGTCAAACTTGCCCGGCCCCCAGCTATTCAGTACGGTTTTGACGGTAGCCACGTCTACGCCGAGTACGTCGGCAACCGGTTGCAGATTGGGAGAGAGGCCGACAATCGCGCCAACGTTCAAATCGCGGTTGGCCCAGCCGTCCAGGCGATGGCCAATGCCTGGAGCAAATGCATTGTCCACCGTCGAGTGGCAGAGCGCGCACTGTATGCCCATGGATTTCAGCGTACCGTCGGGATTGAAAAAACCTGTAACGCCGACGACTGCATTCAATTGCAGCAATGCCAGGGTAACCGCCGGATCGTTGAGGTCAACCTTTCCTGCTTTGATTTGCTGAACGAGCGCCGGAGGAAGCGCATCCTGATCTACTTTCAGCCCGACGGCCAGCGCTGTCGCCGGAGATACGCCCGGCCCAACGCCGCCGTGCTGCGCGCCTTCAATGGCTTTGTGGAGCTGGAGTGTGCCGCCCCAGAAATCCTGGTCGCCGAAGGTGTCATTACGGAAAATGTTTTTGCCCTGTTCGGCAAGTGACTGATGCTTTTGTTCAGAATAAAGAGTAAGAGCGCCAACAAGCGCGAGGGCGATCATGAGGGGGAATCTGATTTTTTTCATGGATTTGGGCCTCTGCTGTTCGGGGTTTGAAAGGCTCCCGGAAACCTCTTCGAATGACATTGAGTCGCGAGACGTGCGTTCGGTGACAGAGAAGGGAGAAAATTTATTCGTAATACGATGTAAATGATTGAAGATGTTCAGCCATTGCTTCGAGACTCAATGCCACCAACGGTAGTAAACTGCTTCGCCGGAGAAGATTATGCCCGCAACAAAGAAACAACCCGTCTCTTCCACCTATGACGTCCACCCCAGCCTTGGCATGTACCAGAGCTCACTTGCGGCCCTGAAGCAGAAAACTGGCCGGACGCTGGCGGAATGGGTCAAATTCGTGAACAAAGAAGGTCCGGTGACGGAAAAAGAACGCCGCGCGTGGCTCAAAGAAAAGCACGGTATGGGAATGAACTACGCGGGGTGGATCGCCGAACAATCGTTAGGCAAGGGCGATGATGGCTCTCCGGAGACTTACCTCAAAAATGCAGAGGCGTATGTGGAGAAGATGTATTCCGGCGCTAAGGAAGCTTTGCGGCCAATCTTTGACCAGCTACTGGTCCTGGGACGCAGCCTGGGCTCAGATGTAAAAGTCTGTCCCTGCCAGACTATCGTACCGCTGTACCGCAAACACGTTTTCGCGCAGATCAAGCCCACCACGCGCACGCGCATCGACCTGGGGCTGGCGCTCAAGGACACCAAAGTTCCAAAACGGCTCATCGATACCGGCGGCCTGGCAAAGAAAGACCGCATCACGCACCGGATTGAGATCACTTCGCTCAAGGACGTCGATGAGGAAGTGAAGAAATGGCTGAAGACCGCGTATGAGATGGATAAGTAAGCTCGCCAGGAAAAACCAAAAATTTCACCACTGATGAACACGGATAACACTGATCGGAAAATACTCGTGACAAGATCTGGAGGCGTTAAGCGGTGTGTGGAGCGAGCAACAGGATTGTGATTTTCGAAGAGAGAGGGCGAGCCCAAACATGCGGCGAGCCCGCTGCAACAAGCGCACCCGCGTTTCTGGCCGGGCGAAGATGTCGAGTGTGGAGCGGAGCAACAGAAATAAACGCCGCGAGGCCCGTGGCCGCCGAGCGGCTCGCATCTGGAGCAGAAACCTCTTGGCTCAAGCGAAACTCTGTAACACTTTGTCGCGAAGAGACAAGTTTGTCCAACATCGCCAAGCCGCGAGGCCGACTTGCGCACCGAGCGGCACGCATCAGGAGCACGACAGGATTACTCCAGAGCGAAACAGTCAAGCGGTGTGGAGCGAAGCTCAGCTTCGCGACAGAAACGAATGAAAAGGCCGTCCGGCAACAGGACGGCCTTCTCTTTCAAGGGAGAATAGTTCCAACGGAGTTCGAAAAAGACCATCAGAACTTTCTGGCGAAATCTTATTGGCCAGTGAAAGGCAGTGTCAAGGAATTTTTCGAGAATAGATACCTTTGTTTTCAATAACTTAGCAATCTTATCAACATGGCGTTTTGAATGACAAAAAATGTCATTAAAGGGCTTTTATTCTCTGTAAGCAGCTCTTTTTCAGCTACTTATCGCCCTGCCTAAGGTCCAAACGGATAATCTCCACTGACTCTGGCCGGCTAAAAAACCGATTTGGGAACATCCGGTTGGCCAGAATTCGGATCCCCCCAAATACGAAGCCGAACACCAGTGCAGCCAGCACGGTAATGACACATAGCATGACCAGCGCAAAGACAAAACCGGCGCGGTCTTCTACTGGTTTGGGCTTGGTGGGCTGGAGCGGCATCACGTCCGCGTCATAATTCACTGACGCAAGAAGAGACTGCGCTTCGTCGGCGGGGATGTTGCCATTGACCGCCACAACGTACGGGCCTGTGCGCTTGAAATAGAACGGACCGCCTGTGAGAGAAGCGGCCTGCATGGCGTCCATCCGTTCTCTGGCGATTTGTGGCGTGGGATAGCCCACCAGAGTCACCGATGCCTCGCCCTGAGAAGTCCGATATTTGCCGATAGATACTTCCGCACTCTTGCTGAAGTCGATTAGCTGCGCGGGAATGGGAACGCCCAGGCGGGCCAGCGCCTCCGGGCCGATGATATAGCGGCTGGTGTTGCGCAACAGCGACTGTGAGGGAAGATTCGCCGGAAGCGTGGGCAGCTTGCCATTTTCGCTGGTCAGGCGAGGCAGGGATTCAGCGAGTGAGCGCAAATCGGCGCCGGACATCGCGCTGAGATGTTCTACCGACACATCGACCAGGATATTGCCTTTGAAGAACAAAATCCTTGTGTTGCTGGAAGCGCCGCGTTCACCAATCTTCTCTACCTGCATCTGCGGCTGGACGTAATAGGTAAACGCACCGAAGGCGCCAGTAGCATCGTTGAAGCGGGCAGCCTTTAATCTGCATTTTGCGGCCATTGCGGCCGTAAGTCGCGCTCTCCACGTCGGTGAAGCCATACTCTTTTAGGACAGGGGCATCGGTGGCATCCGCCGCAGTTGGATCTTTAGAGGTTTTCACGGTCTGAGTATCGATACGCCAGCCGCTAAAGGTTTGCGGCAAAGGACCGGCGGGGGCCTTTGACTGGGCAGACGTGACCGTCGCCAGCCCAAGAATGACTGATAGGGAACGCAAGCACAATGACTTAAAGAAAGCAGAAACCATCACTCTTATTAGACACCATTTAGACACCATCGGGTACTAGAGGGATTCTAAACGCTTTCCAGCATGCGATCTGAAACAATAGGCGAATGGCGAGTCTTTTTACCCACGCGTTCGTTGGAACGGCATTAGGCCAAGCAGGCACATCTGCGTGGCGCAAGGACTGGCGTTTCTGGTGCTTGATTATTCTTTGCTCGATTCTGCCTGATATTGATTCAATCGGATTTCACCTGGGGATTCCGTATAGCTCTTTTTGGGGACACCGGGGAATCACACACTCGCTCACGTTTGCCGCAATCCTTGCCATTTGCGTGGCGGTAGGGTTCAGCAGCGAACTTCGCCGCCCATGGATATTGGCTCTACTACTGTTTCTCGTGACAGCTACACATGGTCTCCTTGACGCTATGACTGACGGAGGATTGGGTATTGCCTTCTTCTCTCCATTCGATCTTCAGCGTTATTTTTTGCCCTGGAGGCCAATTCGCGTCTCGCCCATAGGTGTGGGCCGGTTTTTTAGCGCACGCGGTCTCCGTATTCTGTGGAGCGAGATTGTTTGGGTCTGGCTGCCCGTCCTCGCCATCTGGGCGTTAATAAAGGCGACACAAGCGCTTCGACGGCTTTGGGGAAAACCAACCGAAGTGCTAGGGTACCACGAGCGAGTAAGTCAGTTTCAGGCTTGAGGAGACGGCCTCTGGTAACCCACTTTAGAGGGAAACGACCAGGCGAAATCGGGTAAACTAGAGAGAATGGCAATCATTCAGCGCAGGAAGAGCGTAACAGCAAAAATAGGCAATGTACGCGTGGGCGGAGATGTGCCCGTGGTCGTGCAGTCAATGACAAATACTGACACGGCAGACGTGCAATCCACCGTTCAGCAGGTGGCGCAACTGGCCCGGGCGGGCTCGGAAATGGTCCGTGTGACCGTAAATAACGACGCCGCGGCCCAGGCTGTCCCGGCAATTTTTGAGGAACTGGCAAAGCAGAACATCCACGTTCCTATCATCGGCGACTTCCACTATAACGGCCATCTTTTGCTGACGAAATACCCTGAATGCGCGCAGGCTCTGGCCAAGTACAGGATCAATCCCGGCAACGTGAGCGTGGGCCGCAAGAATGACGACAATTTCCGCGCGATGGTTGAAGTGGCGGTCAAGAATGACAAGCCGGTGCGGATCGGCGTGAATTGGGGTTCGCTGGACCAGCAGCTTCTCACCCGCATGATGGACGAGAACTCCCGTAGCGCCAACCCAAAAGACGCCCGCGAAGTCACCATGGATGCGATGGTCGAGAGCGCGCTTGCGTTCAGCGGAACTGGCGGAAGAGTTTGGCCTGCCACACAACTACATCATTCTCAGCGCCAAGGTCAGCGGCGTTCAGGATCTCATTGACGTTTACCGCAGCCTGGCTTCGCGCTGTGATTATCCTCTGCATCTGGGACTAACGGAAGCCGGCATGGGCGCAAAAGGCATTGTGGGCAGCGCGGCTGGCCTGGCGGTGCTGTTGCAGGAAGGCATCGGTGACACCATCCGCGTATCGCTCACACCGGCTCCTAACGGCAACCGCGCAGAAGAAGTTTTTGTCGGCCAGCAGATTCTGCAATCACTGGGGATTCGCAGCTTCACTCCGCAGGTTACCGCCTGCCCCGGTTGCGGACGCACCACCAGCACCTTCTTCCAGGAGATGGCCGAGCAGATCCAAAGCTATCTCCGCACCAGCATGCCGGTCTGGAAAGATAAGTATCCCGGTATCGAAGAACTGAAAGTTGCTGTGATGGGTTGCGTGGTTAACGGGCCCGGCGAATCCAAACATGCCAACATCGGCATTTCACTGCCTGGAACTTTTGAAGAGCCTAAGGCGCCGGTGTTTGTTGACGGAAGACTGATGACTACGCTGAAGGGCGACCACATTGTCGCCGAATTCTTTGACATACTGAACGAGTACGTGGAAACACGTTACGGTTCAGTCAAGAATGCGGAAGTAGCCCGAGTCTGAAACCTGCCGCTTCGCCCCGGTAATGAAGGACAGCTGGGGCGGAGCTGATGAAAACACTCCGCCTTTACGCCGCCAGCAAACCGTAGCCAATCGCCAGCCACGCGCCGAAACCAACCACTACCATTGCAATCCGCACCATGGTGTTGTCCACTAGATTGTTCCATTTCGCATCCATAACATCCTCCAGGAAGAAATCTGTTTGTTTTCGTGCTGCAACCGTTTTGACGATCTTTGCAGCTCTTGGTTAGTAATACGTCCTCCATGAAAATAGGTTCCATCTTGTAAAACTTTTTTTACAACTTTATTTAGCTAACTTTTGATAACTCCGCGGTGTTTTTGCCGTCATATAAGTATTCATTCTTTTCTCTCTCACCCTGATGGGAGCGGATCGGAATAGAAGGACCGGCGACAATGCGACGAGTTCTCTTGTGCATGAACGAGAGAATTCAGCGCAAAGTTATCCGGCTTCTTTTATCCGCTCCGCTTCCCCAGGGTGATTAAAAATCCAGCAGCTCTGGCCAGCAGTTTCCCTTCTTACCCACATCTCATCCAACTCATCAACAAGGCCATTTCCATAAGTGGCCGGGGTATGCGGATGCGTCTCTACAAATTTGCCGAACAAACCGGACCTCACGTGGAAGCGGTAAAGGAACGCACATCTCCATGGAAGCTGGGAGGGTTGACGCCGCTGCAGCTGTTAAAGCGCGTCTATCACGAGATTGACGAAGACGAGGTACTCACCCGGTCAGCCGCGCTGGCTTATTACTTTGTTTCCGCGCTGTTCCCGATGATCTTTTTCCTCATGGCCATGCTGGGACTCTTTGCCCAGAGCCATGATCTGCAATCGAGCCTGCTGAATTACACCGCCAGATTCATGCCCGGCGACGCTTACACACTGGTCCAGAAGACGCTGAAAGAAGTCACGAATAGCAGCACGGGACTGAAACTTGCTTTTGGCTTAGTCCTCGCCCTGTGGTCGGGAGCAGGTGGCGTAGTTTCCATCATGGACGCGCTGAACCGCTGCTACCACGTGAAAGATAACCGTCCATTGTGGAAACAGAGATTGATTGCGCTTGGGTTGACCGTGGCAATGGCCGCTCTCACCATCATCGCCTTGACAATCGTTCTTTATGGAGGTGACATCGCTAACTTTGTTGGCGCTCACCTGGGTCTGAGCACGCTGGCCGTGATCTCATGGCATATTGTGCAGTGGCCGATTGCATTGTTCTTTGTAGTGATCTCCTTCGCGCTTCTGTATTACTGGGGACCAGACACCGAGCAAGAATGGCAATGGATCACGCCCGGCTCAGTCGTTGGCGTCTTGGTCTGGATCGGCGCTTCCCTGCTCTTTCGCGTGTACCTGCACTTCTTCAACAGCTACAGCAAGACTTACGGATCGCTGGGCGCGGTGATCGTCTTGCTGCTCTGGCTCTACATTTCCGGATTGGCCATCATGGTGGGCGGAGAGATCAATTCAGAAATCGAAAATGCCGCCGCCAAACGCGGCCATCCTGAAGCCAAAGAGCCGGGAGAAAAAGTCGCTTAAGCCTTTGAGCAGCTCTCTTGAAAATTAATCCCTGCCCGACGGTCGCGGCATGCTATTGTTTCGCCGTGACTTTCAGGAGGCTCCCCTATGTTCTCTGCCGGCAAGCTCATAGGTTTTGTTCCGACCAAAGACTCTACGCGATCCAGAGAATTCTATGAAGGCAAACTCGGCTTCAAATTTGTGAGCGACGATCAATTTGCGCTGGTCATGCAGGCCGGCGAATCCATGATTCGCATTGCCAAAGCGGGCTAAATTCACGCCTGCGCAATACACCGTGATGGGTTGGGAGGTCACTGACATTGAGGCGATGGTGAAATGGCTCACTGAACGCGGCGTTACGTTTGAGAAATATCCCTTTGTTCAGGACCAGAAACAAGGCATCTGGACCACGCCGAACGGAGATAAAGTCGCATGGTTCAAGGATCCCGACGGCAATGTGCTTTCTTTAAGCCAGCACCAGCACTGAACGCAATCCGGCGATTAGGCTACCGGTATTCTCTCAGCCACAGGCTGAATCACTGCAGGAGCCGCCGATAGCGGAATGCCGATCGTAATCAGGAGTCCGTCATTCACGTTTTCCGCGCGGATAGAGCCGCCGTGCAGCTTGATGGTCCGATCCGCAATGGAAAGCCCCAGACCCACGCCGCCGCTGGAGCGCTCGCGCGCTTCGCCCACCCGATAAAAAGGCTCAAAGATATGCTGCAACTCGGAATCAGGAACGCCCGGGCCATGATCGCGGACCGTCACAATCGCATTATCGAGCCGCGTGGTAAGAGAAACTTCAACGGCAGTGCCTTCAGCCGTGTAACGAATGGCATTGCGAATCACGTTTTCAATTCCGCTGCGCAAGAGCTCAGATGATCCACGCACGCGGCACGGCGAGAGCTGCAACACTCTCACTTCTTTATGCAGCGGCTTGGCTTCATAGTTTGCGTCGTCAATCACTTCTTCCAGCAGTTCTTCTAAAGCGACCGTTTCAGGCGGAACACGCTCCGCGCCGCTTTCCAGCCGCGTAAGGGCCAGCAATTGTCCCACCAGCGCATTCACGCGCTCAGATTCCATTTCAATCCTGTCCAGCGCAGACTCGCCCTTGGTGGTGGTGTTCTTGCGCGCCAGCGCCAGGGCCACGGTCAGGCGGGCAAGGGGCGAGCGCAGTTCGTGGGAAATATCGGCCAGCAGGCGTTTTTGCGATGAGATAAGCGCGGCAATGCGCTCCGCCATGTGGTCGAACTCACGGCCCAGGTCGGCCAATTCGTCACGACGGTTGCCCAGTTGAGGCGCAACGCGGACTTCGAGGTTTCCTTCAGCAAAAGACTGGACCACGGACTTCAGCTTCTTCACCGGCGACGTCAGATAGAACGCCAGGAGGTAAGAGATCACGCCGGCCGCCAGAATGCTGAGCGCGATGCCCAGAGGCGGCAGCCCACGGAACACGTAGGGCTGGCGCAAACGCGTCACAAAGATAAAAACTCTTCCGCTGGGCGCAACCACTGAACGTCCCCAGGTGATCCTGCCTAGCTCCGTAACATGCGAAACATGCTGCTGAGTTGTCTTGATCTCAGCCGCCACTTCGGTTGCTTCACCCGGCGTGGGCGGCGGTCAGCGATTTTCCATCGCCATCGAATAACTCGATTTCGGTGCCGGCTTCCTTCAGTGACCTGTTTACGTATTCTTCAAACGCCTGCGGACCTTCGCTGTCATATACCTGCACTGCCGATTCCGCATACAGATTCAGCGCTTCTCCCAGCGCGCCGCGTCTGCGCTCGGGATTGGGGTCCTGAGCGAAGGAAAACCACAGCATCAGGTTCAATGCCCCGATCATGGCTGCGGCAGCCAGCCAGAAGCAGAAAAATATTTTCAGGAAGAGGCTGCGGTATTTCACTGCTGCTCTCCCGGAAGAAGATAAACGTAACCGCTGCCGCGTATGGCCTTGATGCGCTCCTGCTCGCCGTCATAAGGCCCCAGCTTGCGCCTGAGATTGCTCACATGCACGTCAATGCTGCGGTCCATGGGAGACATTGGCCTGCCCAGCGCAGCCTGCGTGAGGTCCTCACGGCTGATGATTTTGCCCGGACTGCGCAGAAAGGAATACAGAAGATCAAATTCCGCTCCGGTAAGCGCTACGGGCTTGCCATTGCAGGTGACGCTGCGCGAATCCGGATGCAGATCAACGCCCGCCAAGATGGACCGGCTGCGAGGCTGAAGGCGTAGCGCCAGTGGCGGAGCGGCGCAGGATCGCGCGCAAACGGGCAACCAGTTCGCGGGGATTGAAAGGCTTGGGCAGATAGTCATCCGCTCCAAGTTCAAGACCCAGAATGCGGTCCAGTTCGCTGCCGCGCGCCGTCAACATCAGCACCGGCACCGCGCTTTTTTGCCGAAGCTGCTTCAGCACATCAAGTCCGCTCATGCCGGGAAGCATCACGTCCAGGATCACGGCCGCGTAGTGATTGGCCAGCGCTTTTTCCAGGCCGCCGGGGCCGTCATGCGCCGCTTGCAGATCGAATTGTTCGCTCTGGAGATATTCCTCCAGCAGCTTGCTTAACTCTGTGTCGTCGTCAATGAGCAGGACTGAGACCATACGTAGTCACCATAAACCCTGTAGATATCGGGATGGGGTTAAGAATCGTGAAGGAATCATACTACGCGAATTAACAACTCATAACTTTGTGTTCTCTCCCCGCCGGGTTCACACTAGTGGTAGCCCATTGCGGGGTTTCCCGGCGCAGTGCCGGGGTGATGTAGCTGCCACCCAAATCGTAAAAGGAGTCGGTAATGCATAAGAAATCGATCATTCTCGCCGCCATTCTAATGGCCTTGGCAGCAGGCTTGGCGACAACCGCATTTGCGCAACACAGAGGCATGGGCTTTGGCCGCAACAATGGTTGGATGCTGAAACATATGACCAGGCAGTTGAACCTGACTGAGGCCCAGCAAACCCAGATCAAAGGCATCATGGCTGACGAAAAGACCAAGATCAAGCCGATGATGCAGCAGCTCCGCCAGAACCAAAAGGCGGAAGATGCAAACGTAAACGGAAGTTTTGACGAGAACCAGGCCCGCGCCTTCGCCAACAAACAGGCTCAGCTTATGACTGACCTGATTGTGGAAAAGGAACGCATGCGGTCGCAAGTCTATGCCGTGCTTACTCCAGAGCAACGGCAGAAGGCGCTTCAACTCATGCAGGAACGCCAGCAACACCGGCAGGAACGCATGAGCAAGAAGCAAGCAGAACAAAAACAGCAATCAAAGTAGGATCTCTCTCCTCCCCTCCAGAGGCTGGGCGGCAGCAATGCCGCCCTTTTTTGTTGGATAGTTTTGCTTTCGATTTTCCGATCATCCAGACCTCTTTTCAATCCGCGCTCATCCGCGACGATCTGCGATAAATTGTTTTTGGTTTTTTCGATCACTGTCATCCGTGCTGATCCCCCGGCTTCTGATAACTATCTCAAGCCTCGATTTCTGCGCTACTTCGCCTTGTTTTTCGTTGTTTTTCGTTCGTTTTCGACCCATTTTGATCTGCCTCAACCCTTCTTCGCATCAGTGTTGTTCGTGGTAAGTCCTTTCTTCCCAATCTCGCGCGATGTCGGCGATGTCGGCGATCACTCGATCCCGCGACCACCCCTCCCCTACCCCCTATGTAGACCCATTTCCACCCAAGGTCACCCAATGTCACCCAAGGCTGAGAGTCCAGGCAGAGGGTCGCAATCCCAAAAAGCAAACATCCGGCCTTAAAAGGCCGGATGTTAAAAAACAAAAACCGTTATGGACCGCAGGCGCCCTCGCCTGCGACCTACAAACAAAGCACGAAAATTAGTCTACCACCGTTGCGCTTCGCTGCTACAGAAAAATCTGCAACCCTCTGCCGATGCAGGGCGGCTTTCAATGGCGCTCCAGAACACTGGGCTCGGAAAAGAGCTTTTGCAGTTGAGGTTTTACAATAGGTGGTTTATTCAGCGCTTCAAGGAAAATCTTCCACCTTTCCGGCGAAAGCATGTATTAACGGGTCACGGCCAGCTCGGCAAATGCCTCATCGCATGCAGTATGTAAGATGAAATCAGTCAAAATCTGTCCTCGGCGTTCGGCGGTCTCTTCGAACTCAAGTTCTGGATTGCAGGTGCCCTCGCCTGCGCACTACAAACAAACTACGAAACTATTCCTACCATTGCTTCTCTTTGCCGAAGAAAAAATCTGTAGCCCTCTGCCTGAGTTATGAACGCGCGATTTCCAAAGAGCGGCCCTCAAGCTGTCGCGCCGCCGGGCAGCGGAACGACAGTAAAGCCGCCCAAGTACAATCCCGCATGTCCCTTTCTGGCCACACGACTAAAAAGAGTCCCTCGCCGTGCAAAAATAATCCGATACAGCAATGCCCTTCGACTTCGATTCCGAAACACGCCGCCGGCTTGGCTACAAGCTGATCGACCGCATAGACGAATATTTTTCCGGCCTGCCGCAACGGCCTGTCCAGCTTCCTGAAGAGCTACGCACGTTCGCCGACCTTGGCGAGCCGCTCCCAGAATTTGGCGAAGATGCCGCAACGGTACTGGACAATCTTTGTTCAGAAATGATGGCCCAGGGCTTCCATGTTCCCAGCGCCAACTATTTTGGCCTGATGAATCCCACGCCAACCTATATGGCAGTGCTGGCGGAAGCGCTGGTGGCGGCGTTGAATCCGCAACTCGCCAGCCTGGCCCGCTCACAGCTTGCGGCAAGGATCGAGCGCGAAACCGTGCGCTGGATCGGCGAGCGCGTTGGCTGGGAAAAGCCCTTCGATGGCACCTTCACCAGCGGCGGCAATGAAGCCAACTTCAGCGCAATGGCAATGGCCCTGGCGACGCGCTTTCCGGAATCGGTGGAAGATGGGCTTGCTTCTTGTGCAGCGAAACCAGTGCTCTACACGTCGGCAGAGGCCCACCACTCTCTCGACAAGTCAGCGGGCCTGCTTGGGATTGGGACGCAAGGCGCTGCGCCGCATTCCCGTGAATGCCGCCGCGCAGATGGACACAGCACAACTGGAAAGCCAGATCACGCAAGACAAGGCAGCGGGCTTTACGCCGTTCTGCGTTGTAGCAACGGCTGGCACAACGAACTCAGGAGCGATTGACGATCTGATCAAGCTGGCAGAGATATGTAAACAGCACGAACTCTGGCTGCACGTTGACGGAGCTTACGGCGCAGCGGCCATCTTTTCTGACCAGCATCGCGAACTGGTGCGCGGCATTGAACTCGCCGACTCGGTAACGATCGATCCGCACAAATGGCTGGCGATGCCCTTTGCCGCTGGCGTGGTGCTCACGTCGCATCCAGAGGCGCTGCAACAGGCCTTTGCCACCAGCACGCCCTATATGCCGAAGAAAAGCGGCTCCGCGCCCCTGCTCGATAACTTTCAGGTGAGCACACAATGGTCGCGGCGGATGAACTCGCTCAAGCTGTGGCTGACTTTGCAGGTGCACGGACGCCAGGCCTATGAAGAGTTGATCGACCGCCAATTAAAGCTGGCTGCCTTCTTTGCCAACTGGGTGCGCAGCTTCAGAGTTGTTTGAGCTGGCCGCGCCGCAGGTGCTTCCCATCGTCAATTTTCGCATCAAGCGCGCTGGGATAACCGACGAAGAACGCCGCGCTGCCCATGAAGCGATTGTGCATGAAGTCACGCGCGATGGCCGTCGCTGGATTTCAACCACGCTGGTCAACGGCCAGTCCGTGATCCGGATGATGGTGATCAGCTATCTCACCGCGCATCGCCATCTGGAAGACCTGATGATCGCCGTGACCGAGGCCGCAAAGAAACATGCCGGTGCAAGCGTCAAGAACCAGGCCGGCAAAATCTAAAATCTAGGGCTGTGTCGCGGCTTGTGGTTCTTCCTGCAGGAAAAGACAGATACCGTCCCAGCTTTGTGAACTTGCAGCAGCCAGTTCGACTCGGTCTTCGACTCTGCGGCGCAGTTTCCTCATGCGTGGCTCGGACGGTTGCGATGATGGCCAGCGTTGGTTTCTTCGATAAAGTCATTCAGCTTTTTGGGATCGACTTTCACCTGAAGCACCACTGCCTCATTCGACTCAAGATTTACCACCAGCACCTTCATGTCCTTACCCGAGATCCTGCGCGTAGATGTATGTGCGCTCACCCGTGTGGCGGTCCCAGCTCTGGACCAGCGGCTGCCAGCCTGAATCCATCGCGGCGCGGACGACTTCATCAAACCGCGTATCAGAGGCCGCATTCACAAACGGCTGGTTCTCAAAGATTGCGCCTTTGAAACTCTTTACGCCGGCAATATGCCAGACCTTTACGGTGAATCCGGCCAGGCCCATCACCCATCGGTGCTGCCGATGAACGTGATAGTTCACCTCAATGTGATGGACAATCTTGCCAAAGTCGTCTCGGGCAAAGGCGTTCTGCGCTGTCGTAAAAAGGCCAGCTAGCATCAGGCACGCGAGTGTGAAGGTCCTGTTATTCCTGATCATGGCCGCTCTCCTTTTTTTGTTTCGGCTTGTCAGAGTGTTTTTCGCCCGGAGCAAGATGGCCTGCCAGAGATGCCACTTTGTCCATGGGGACCTCACCCACCAGATTGACGACCGTTAGTTCCCGGGCTTCAGCCACCAGGACCACCACGCCGCCGACGTGGTCACCATTCTTCAGGACATAAATCTCGTCATATTCGTTGCGGCTCTTCGCCATGCTCTGGACGATTTTGCTCCAGCGCGGCGAGGTCAGCTGCGAGCGGATGGCATCAACGTCACCTTTGCTGTACTGGCTGGCCTCGTCAAACTCGAAAGCTCTTGATGTAAATGCCCTTGAGATTTTTGATGATGGATTGGAGCTGTTCCACGTCTTTATCGTTCGGCATCGACCTTCTCAATCAGGTTCACGGCAAATTGCAGCAGCGATCCGTCCAGCGTCACGTCGGTGACGCGAGCGGCTTTTTCGCTCAGCTTGTCCAGGTTGCCAAGTTGCAGCTTTGGCATCCTGTCCGTAGCCGCGCAGGGTGGAAAAGCACAGGACTGCGGCAATTAGAATTCGGGTTAACTTGCGGGTTGCAAGGTTCATAGACGTTGTCTCCTGATCTTGTCGTTCGGTTCTGCCTGCAGTTGAGCGTGCTGCAGGACATGGTTCATCTTGGCGCGGGCAATCTCCAGCGCCATGATTGCCTGGTCACGGGCGCGCTCCGCCTCTTGTTGAAGCTGCTGCTGTTTCGCCCGCGCAATGCGGTTTTCTTCAGCATGGCGATATTCAGAGTATTGGTAGCCGCCAATCCCGCACGCCAGCAGCAATATCGCCACCACAGCCGCAGCCCACACCGGACGGTGTATCCACCAAGACAGAAACTTTCCGTTGATCTTCTTTGTCGCCGGCTGCGCTGTGCTTCCAGACTGGTTCACCCGGGCCTGGTTCACTCGAGCCATCGCCCTCTGGGTGAAGCCTTCGCCCGGATCTTTGCGCTTCAGCGCTTCACGAAGATCGTCTTCAGAAAAATGCATATCGTACCTCTCGAATCTTGCGCGTCAGTCCCTTGCGCAGGTCGGCCAGTGAACGATGCAGCGTGCTCTTCACCGTGTTCACCGGCATTTCCAGAACTTCCGCAATCTCTGCGGGGCCCAGACCTTCTTGAAACCTCATGATCACCACCAGCCGCTGCTTTTCCGGCAGCGTCGCCAGGCTTTGCTGCAATCGATCCAGCAGCATGGGGTCGGCATGCGCGGAAGCAGTTACAGGCTCCGGCGCTTCTTCCAATGCCATCTCACGGCGGCGATGCTTCTTTGCGTCCCTGGTCAATGCAGCGGTTGGACGTGACTTTTCTCAACCAGTACGTCAGGTGCGCTGGAGACTGTATCCGATCAATGCTCTGAAACAGCTCCAGAAAAACTTCCTGCGCCAGGTCTTCCGCCAGAGAGCGGTCCTGAAGAAAGTGGTAGGCAATGCTGAAGACCATGCCCTGATGCTCGCGCACCAGATCGGCAAAGGCCTCTGCGTCACCATTGAGTGACAGCGTCAGCGCCTGTTTGAGTCGGTCGTCTTCAAATGCCGCCGTTTGCTCCAAGTGCCCTCTCTTGAACAGTTATACGTACCGGAAGCAAATTCGGGTGCAAGATTCTTGCTAATCTAGAAGAATCAGGAGGTTAGGCCGATGTCGAATGGCAGGTCTTTTGAGGCGGATTATCTTGACGAGGTGCGACGCAGCTTTCGCGGCTATAAGCGCCTGGCCGATGGCGGTCTGGCCCAACTCACCGACCCTGACTTCTTCAAGGCCCCGGACCCCGAATCCAACTGTGCCGCCCAGCTCGTAAAGCATATGGCCGGCAACCTGCGCTCCCGCTGGCTGGACTTTCTGACGATGGATGGCGAGAAGCCAGACCGCAATCGCGACCAGGAATTTGTATTGACAGAGGCTGATACGCGGGCTGACCTGATGCGCCGATGGGAAGAGAGCTTCAAGATTGTCTTCGATAACATCGCATCTCTCAAGCCGGACGACTTTGTGAAGACGGTGACCATCCGCGGCGAGCCGCATACGATCCTGCAAGCCATCAACCGCAGCCTGATGCACACGGCTTATCACGTGGGACAAATTCTTTATGTAGGCAAGCACCTGCGTGGTTCTGATTGGACAGTGTTGAGCATTCCCAAAGGCAAGTCAGAGGAGTTCAACGCGATGAAGCCGGAAGACCGCAAAGTGAAACTGCCGAATAGGCCGTGAGTCTCAGCCGGTCTTATTCAACCACCAGTTTCAATCGACCGGCGGCGTCAGCACATTTTCAGTGATTTTGGCGTTTTCCCTGGTTAGCTCGGTTAAATGTTTTCGGATTGGCTCCAACGTGCCATCGGATTGATAGACCGCTCCTCCGCCTGCCGGGATTCCAATGGCTCGCGTATCGGTCTGAGAAAGATTCACCAGAGCTCGCAGGTCCCACCAGTCATTCTCTTCGTCATGCGCGCCAACATAGAACGGAGCAAAACGGAACATATCAATTTGCTTCGGCTGGGCTGAATTGCTCAGGCATCCCAGCCCTAGCTGGACCGCACCTGCCGACACGCCCATCAGAATGGCTCCGTCAAAGCGCTTACGCGGCACCAGTTCTTTGAGGCCATTCTGCTCAAAAGTGCGCCAGCCCCGCTCGACATCACCTCCGGAAAGCAAAATCAGGTCGGCCTCCTCAATGAACGAGATGTCTTCTCTTGATGGCTGGGATGGTACCGAGCGACAATTAGAGATTCCCATGGCCTCCATTGCTGCCTGGAACAGGCTATAGAATTCCGGCTGGTCGCCGTTTGACGCCCCAATGTACGCCGCCTTGGGACTGCTTGAATCCAGGTTGGCGCGTACCCGTTCAGCCAGCGAATTGCTGTCGCTCTTCCAAAAAAACAGTTGGCTATCGGCCAGCAGGTATAGTGGCTTGATGACCATCAAAGTCTCCGGACCTATTTCTCATTCCTACGCGCGTTTCATTGGAACGCCTTCCGCCAACCGCATTGATCCACCGTTGCAAATGAACTCTTTGCACACAAGCCTTGCAGTAGGCCGCCAAAAACGAGATTATATCCAAGCCGCGATACACGCGCGGTTCCCATATTGCCAAGTGACGCTAAACTCGTCCGCCGACTCTCACTATCCGACTCCATCCTGTTGCTGGCGGGCGGCATCATTGGCTCGGGCATTTTTCTCACGGCCAAAGACGTGGCCATCAACACCCGGCATCCCTGGCTTTTTCTTACCGTTTGGGTTGTGGGCATGGGAATGGCGCTGCTGGCGTGCTTCGCATTTGCCGAGTTGGGAGGAATGTTCCCCGAGGCCGGCGGCCAGTACGTTTACATGCGCGAAGCCTACGGCGACACTGCAGGATTTCTCTATGGCTGGATGTATTTCACCGTAAGCGCCACCGGGACAGTGGCCGCGCTGGGCGTGGGATTCGCGACGTACCTGGGACAGACTTTTCCCGCGCTGCACGCAGAGCAGGTAATTCTTCCACTGCGCTTCGTCGACATCACACGCGGCCACCTGATCGCACTGGCAGCAATCGCGCTGCAAACGCTGATCAATATTTTTGGCGTGAAGAAGGGCGCGATACTGCAGAACGTAGCCACGTGGGCAAAGTTCGGGGCGATTGCAATTTTTGTGATCGGCGGCCTGCTTCTGGGTCGCGGATCATGGGACCATTTCCGCCATTCGCTGGTTCCCGTCCGGCAACGATCACGTCTCGATTGTCACCGGCGTGGGCATTGCCCTGATCGCGGTTTTCTGGGCCTACGATGGCTGGGTTTACGTCACTTTTGTTGGTGGTGAGATAAAAGATCCGCAGCGTAACGTTCCGCGCGCGCTGATCTGGGGACTGGTATTGGTTGGCGTGGTCTACATTTGCATCAATGCGGTTTATGTTTATGCCCTGCCCATGAATGAGATCGCCGCGCAGGAAGCAGTAGCGCAGACTGCGGCAGTATCCATGTTTTCCGGCAGGGTGGCGCCTTGGCTTTCAATGATGGTGGCACTCTCATGCTTCGGCGCAATGGCGCCGTGCCTGATGAGCGGCGCGCGCGTGTATTACGCCATGGCGGAAGACGGCATCTTCTTTCACGCGCTGGCCAAGGTGCATCCGCGCTGGCATACGCCGGTGATGAGCCTGGTACTCCAGGCGATCTGGGCCGGAGTGCTCGCTCTCAGCGGCAAATACGACGAGCTTTTTACTTACGTGATGTTCATGATGGTTCTGAGTTACGTGCTGACCGTGGCCGGACTCTTTGTGTTGCGACGCAAGCAGCCGGACCTGCCGCGTCCTTACCGCTGCACAGGATATCCATGGATGCCGGCGATCTACATAGTGCTGGGAAGCTTGTGGGCCATCAATGCCGCCATAGAAAAGAAAAAAGAGACGCTGCTGGGAACTGCAATCGTCCTGCTGGGAGTACCATTTTATCTTTGGTGGAAGACGGCAGAGAAAAGCCGACGAAGCGGCACACGGTCCGTCGGCGGATTAAGAAATCTGGCTCGCAGGATGTTTTATGAATTTTCAAAACTTTGATCTGGAATATTTTCAGTCGCAATGGGAACGTACAGTCGAAATCAATCTGGCCGATAGCTCAGTAAAGTGCGCCAACGTGAGCGATCTGCTCGCGGGCGAAGACACGCGTCCGCTACTGGAATTGCCGCTTTACTATCCCGAAGTAAATGGAACGGCACTACTGCGCGAGCGCATTGCTGCGCTTTATCCCAATGCGTCAGCGACGAACGTGCTGGTAACTGTAGGAGCGGCGCAGGCCAACTGGATGGTGTGCAGCACGCTGCTGGAAGCTGGAGATGAAGTCATCGTCGTCTCACCCGGCTACCGTCAGGTCTGGGGACTGGCGAAAAATGCCGGATGCCGGGTAAAAGAGACGCACCTGCGCCAGGAAAATAACTGGCGTCTGGATCTGGATGAACTGGAGTCACTGGCTGGCCCAAAAACGAAACTCATTTCCATTGTGAACCCCAACAATCCGACGGGAAGCATTCTTACGCGTGAAGAGATGCGGCGGATTGTGAGCATCTGCCAGAAAACCGGAGCATGGCTGCACGCGGATGAAGTTTATCGCGGCACCGAGCTTGCCGCGGACGAAACGCCAAGCTTCTGGGGAATGTATGAGCGCGTGATCTGCGTCAACAGCATGTCCAAGGCGTATGGACTGGCAGGATTGCGAATCGGTTGGGCGGTCGCTTCTCCGGAGATGGTTGAAGAACTGTGGCGGCGGCATGAATATGCGGTGATTGCTGCTGCCGGACCAAGTATGAAACTCGCTGAAATCGCGCTGCAACCAGCGAAACGAAAGATGCTGCTGGATCGCCAACGCGAGTTATCTCGCGAAGGCCACACTGTGCTGGAGAACTGGGTGCGCAGGCAGGAAGGAAGATTTTCAGTGACAAAGGCAGTCGCGACTTCGATAGCGTTCGTCGGCTACAACTTTGATATGCCGTCCGCGGAGTTCGCCGATCATATCCGCAGAAAAGCTTCCGTGCTGGTGGCGCCGGGCGGATATCTGGGGACGGAAAATCATCTGCGCATCACCGTGGGATACGAACCGGAAAAAGTCAGGACGGCGCTGGAGAGGATCGGCGGCGTGGCGGCGGAGCTGGCCGGCGCGGCACAGGCTGCGGCACGACGATAGAATCTCTTACCACAGAGGGCACAGAGGACACGGAGAAGAAAAGAAGTCTTGCTAAAGCCCGCCGCAGCTCTCAGTGTTCACTAAGAAAGCAAGAGGCACCGCGGATTTTCGCTGATAGACGCGGACTGCGGAGAGTTCATGTCAAAAAAACTGTCATCACGGCACGCGACGGCAAAGTCCTTACGGTGACGATCGACCGTCCGGAAGTGCGTAATGCCGTGGACTCAGACACCGCCGCCGCGTTGGCCGAGGCATTCAAGAAATTTGAAGCCGATGATGCATTGTGCGCGGCTGTGCTGACCGGAGCCGGAAGAACGTTCTGTGCGGGAGCCGATCTTCACGAAGTTGCCGATGGACGCAGAACTGCGATTGATGAAAATGGCGCTGGACCAATGGGGCCCACATGGTTGCAGTTGAGCAAGCCGGTCATCGCGGCCGTGGAAGGCCATGCTGTAGCCGGTGGACTGGAACTGGCGTTGTGGTGCGATCTTCGCGTTGCTGCACGAGACGCTGTTTTCGGCGTGTATAACCGACGCTTCGGCGTTCCGCTGATCGACCTGGGAACGGTGCGACTGCCGCGCATGATCGGCCAGGGTCGCGCCCTTGACCTGATCCTTACCGGACGCGCAGTTTCCGCCGAGGAAGCTTTGCAGATTGGTCTGGTGAACCGACTTGTGGAACCGGGCAAGGCGCTGGAGATCGCGCTTGAGCTAGCGCACACACTGGCAGCATTTCCGCAACGTGGCTTACGGGCAGATCGCATGTCCGTCTATGAGCAGTGGTCGCTCTCACCAGAAGAGGCGCGGCGCAATGAATTGAAGCATGGATTACAGGTGCTGGCTTCAGGCGAATCCCGGGCAGGAGCGCAGCGATTCACGTCAGGCGAAGGCAAACACGGCAAGTTCAAGAAAAAGCTGGAAGGATGACCGCATGAAACCAGAAGGGCTGGGAATGGAAAGCGTCGAAAGTATTTTTTATCAGGCGAATTTCATACGCGATCTCAACATTCGGCTGGACAAAGTATCCGAGGGCATCTGTGAGACGAGCCTTGTGGTTCAGGAGCGACTGCGGCAGCAGCACGGATTTATTCATGGTGGGGTCATTGCTACCATGGCGGACCACGCCGCCGGTGGGGCGGCGCGTTCAGTTTCCGGCGAAAAAGACGTAGTGACGGTGGAGTTCAAGATCAATTATCTCAGGCCGGCAATCGGCGACCGTTTGCGCTGCACCGCGACGGTGCTGCGCGCAGGCAAGACGGTGATCGTGGCGGAAGCGCTGGTGTATGCCGGTGCCGCCGGTAAAGAAACGCTGGTGGCCAAGCTGACGGAGACGCTTTTCTTAGTGGGGGAAACGCAGTGGGATAGCTTGGTCACGCGGACTCGCGCCAAAGGCAAGGCATTGGGCGTTACCAGTGAGGCCGACGTAGAGCGTCTCTCGGATGAATATCGCCGCGACAAGAAGCGATGATCTGGGCTCTCACGCCCTGCGGCGCTCTTCCAGTTCTTCAGGAGTGCGTGGCCAGTCCTGGCGCAACAGACGGCTTAACGAGCGGTCGGCCAGCAACTTTCCTCCAGTCTGGCAGTGCGGACAATAGTCGGTCTCATTTGAGGCGTAACGGATGCGTTGTACCTTGGCTCCGCAGCGCGGGCACGGCTTGCCATAGCGGCCGTGCACAGCCATGTCTTCGCGAAATGCCGTAACTTTCTCTGGAAATTTTGCACCTGCTTCAGTCCGGAGATTCTCCGTCCACTGGACAAGCGTTTGTTTCGTAGCCTCAAAGAGTCGCTTGATTTCCTCGGGCTTCATACGCTGCGTTAGCAGCACGGGCGAGAGCTGCGCGTGGTAAAGAATTTCATCGGAATAAGCGTTGCCGATACCGCTGAACAGCCGCGGATCGGTGAGGGCCCGTTTCAGCGTGTGATTGGCAGAAGTCAGTACCGAACTGAATCGGTCGAGAGATGCGGCAAAAACATCGATACCGCCGGGATCAAGCGCGGCGAGGCCCGCTTCTCCGCGGACCAGATGCAGCGATGCGCGCTTGCGCGTGCCGGCTTCAGTCAGGGTGAGCGTTCCGGAATCAAAGTCAAAAGCGGCAAGTGTGCGACGGCCGTCGGCAGTCTTCTTCTTTTGACTCCAGTGCAAACGTCCGGCAATCATCAGGTGAAAGACCAGCCAGAGATCATTGTCGAATCCGAAAGCAATGCGCTTGCCCACGCGGCGCAGTGCAGTCACCTTGTGGCCTTGAATCGAATAGATAGGCGGATCGGCGGTGCGGAGAAGCGACGGCCCGCGGACCTCGAGGTTTTCCAGCACGTGGCCGACGACGCGCTGCTCCAGCGCTTCCATGTAAACGACGATGTCAGGAAGTTCCGGCATCTTTTATCTTGTCGCTTCGCTCCAAACCGCTTACAAAGATTTGGGAGTGGTTGGATCTTGTCAGCCCTGCGTCAGTGGGCTCGGCGCGCAAGTCGAGCCTCGCCCTCAACCGCAATGTGATTGCTTCGCTTCAAAACCAAAACTATCTCTTCGCCAGCTCCAACTCGATCTTCTTAGACGCTGGATCGAGCTTGCTGATGCGGAAGCTGCGAATCTGTCCTGCCGAAGATGCATCCGGCTTGGCCGCTGTGGGCGAAGCGCCGCTCTTCCAGCGCGACTGGAGCATGGAACTGAGCGACGACAGATCTGCCGGTTTAGCAGCAGCTGTCTTTTCTTCTTTCGCAGGTGCTTCCTCCACCATGTGGCACGTTGCAAAGACGCCTTCGCCCAACTCAACGCGCGCCACACCGCCGTTAACCTGTTGCACGCGGCCCGGTAACGCTATCACCTTCTTTGTGCTCGGCAATGTATTCGTCGAGACTGAAGGGGACCATTTGCTTGATGCTGAGGCGAACGTTGCGCTTCGCTCCATCCACGTCAAGCACCTGGGCTTTCACGGTCTGGCCGACCTTAAGCACATCCTGCGGGTGATTGATTCTTTTCTCCGCGCTGATTTCGCTCACGTGGATCATTCCTTCCACGCCCTCAGCAATCTGCACGAACGCGCCGAACTTGGTGATGCTTACGACCGGGCCTTCAATCACCAAGCCAATCGTAAGGTTCTTTGCCGCCTCAACCCATGGATCGCCGAGAGCCTGCTTCAGTCCCAGAGAGATGCGCCGCTCCGCCACGTTCACGCCAAGGATCACGGCTTCAACGGTCTCTCCGACTTTGACAGCATCACTGGGCTTCCGGACCTTTTTAGACCATGACATTTCAGAAACATGAATCAGGCCTTCCACGCCGGGCTCAAGTTCCACGAACGCGCCAAAATCTGCCAAACGAGTAACCGTGCCGCGCACACGCTCGCCCTGTTTGTACTTTTCCGGCGCAGAGTCCCAGGGATGCGGCAGAAGCTGCTTCATGCCAAGCGAGATGCGGCGCTTTTCGGGATCAACCTTGAGAACGCGCGCTTCAATTTCCTGACCGACAGAGAGAATGTCTGAAGGCTTGTTGACGCGGCTCCAGGAAATTTCCGCAACGTGTAGAAGCCCATCGACTCCGCCAATATCGACGAAAGCACCGTAGTCGGCCAGACTGCGAACGGTTCCGCGCACGGTTTCACCTTCCTGAATCTCAGAATAGCGGCGCTCTTTGGTGGCGCGCTCTTCTTCCTCAGTGATGATGCGGCGGTCAACAACAACGTCTTCTTCCGTTACATCGAGCTTAGTGATGCGGCAGCGAATTTCTTGCCCAACCAGCTTTTCCATTTCAGCAGCGTCACGTACTCCGCTGCGCGAAGCCGGCATAAAAGCGCGCACGCCAACATCGACACTCAGGCCGCCTTTTATCGCAGCGGTGACCGTGCCCACAATCGTGGCTTTCTCATTGAACGCCTGCTCCAGAGACGGCCAGTCAATGGGACGCGAAATCTTGCCCAGAGCAACTTCATAATAGCCTTCAGGATCGCGGCCTTTGACGCTGACCAGCAGCTTGTCGCCGGGTTTTACCGTTTCGCCGGGACGCAGCGCGGTGAGAGGCAGGATCCCCTCCGTCTTGAAGCCGATATCGAGCAGGACGGAATCAGCCGTAAGCGTGACGACAGTGGCCTCAATTCTGCGGCTGCCTTCTTCGTTCTGTGGCTTGTGGGAATGGCTTTGCTCAAACTGCGAAAGAATATCCTGGAATGATTCGCTGGAATCGGCGGACGGCTTGTCTGGCTGGGATTCTGGGTCGGTTGGATTGAACATGAAGAATTACAGTCTCTGATGTAAAAGTGATAGCCGGTGCGGCGGCGCGGCGTAAGCCAGTAAACAATGGTGAGCGCGGCTGGATTCGAACCAGCGACCCACGCCTTAAAAGGGCGTTGCTCTACCAACTGAGCTACGCGCCCACACTCTTATTAATCTAACACAGGCCAGCGGAGCTGGCCTTCGAGCAGGAACAGGAGCCAAACGGCACAAGATGCTGAAGCTTCTTTGCCCAATAAAAAAAGAAAGCAGCCCGCAAAGAGCTGCTTTCTTTTTTCTGCTAATTAGTCGAGCACTAGAACCGGATTTGTGGACCGATAGTGGCCCGGAAGTTATTGCGCGTACCGGCATTCAGGAACATGATTTCGTCGCCGGCTTCCACCCGGAAACCGAGCCAGCCAGCATTGAACTCAACGCCGCCGCCGGGATAGAAGACGCCGTCGGTGTCGCCATCAACAATATTGTTGATCTGGTTGTTGATAACGCCGGCCGTGACGGGACCACCCACGCCAAAGTTCACAAAGCCGCCTTTCAGCAATCCGAAAATGCGTACCGGGCCAGTGCTTTGGATCTTGAGGCCAAAGAGTCCGTGGAGAAGCCTAATATTGGAGCGCACTGTGGTGGTCACGACCCCTACCGTGATGGTCTGGGTCTTGTTGCGCTCAAAGTCATAAGCCATCTCTCCCTCTACCACTACGTGCTTCCTCACGTTTACACCAAGCCTCGCGCCCACTCCAAACAGATTGAGGTCGGCGGGTTGCAGGCGGGTAAAGTCAGCATATATGCCAAAGTTTCCATGGTTTTTATCGTCACCGTTCTGGGCCAATGCCGCAGGCGCGAGTGAAGCGATACAAAGCGCCAAAGCGCTTAAAATAGCCAAACGTTTCATGTCGTTCCTTCTCCCGTATAAAAATTTGCGAATCTCCAGCCAACGCTCTGAGAAAGCAGCTTAGGGGAACGAAAGAGCGAGCACGCCGGACAATTCATACGATGCCCCTCCCCTACAGGAGGTGGGCTGGCCAAAGCAGCTCTTTCCTGGCTCTGAGGGAAACCAATTTCGCCCCCACCGCAGTTTACACGGCTGCAATTGCCGCATTACACTCATGGCGTCCGATATGATATTACCCTGCTAGGCACTGGAGGAACGCGCATGCCCACCGGCACTCTGGATCTCATGAAAATTGACGGCCAACCCCCTACCTACCAAATCATGTTTGAACAAAATGCCGGCGGCACTTTCGTGGCTCGCGTTGAGTCCGATGAACTCGTCCCGTTCCTGCATGAGGAAATGCGCGTTGACATGCCTCTTGCCGAATCCGCCGCTGAGCGTCTCGACAGAGAAGGCCGCGTCCGCCTGCCTAATATCTTCCTGGAAGAAAACAATCTGCACGCCGTAATGGATTACATGGAAGAGGATATTTAAAAGATCGGGAGATCGGGAGATCGGGAGATCGGTGATCGGGTGATCGGTGCGCCCTTTTCTGATCAGTGTTATCTGTGTAAATCTGTGGTAGGTTCTTGCTTTTTCCGGATCCGTATCATCCGTGTTTATCCGTGGTCAGGTTTTTGCCCTTCCGATTCCGGCGATGTCAGCGATCTGCTCATCAGCCTATTTCACCCTGGCCACGTGCAACTTCGTCTTCAGATCGTCGGCAATCTGCTTGCCGTGGAATCGTCCATTCTCGATAAAAATCTCGCTTGTCCGCGCGCCTGAAACAATCACGCCCGCAACATAAATGCCCGGCACGTTGCTCTCAAACGTCAGCGGATCGCATACCGGACGCATCTCCGGCCGCGTCAACTCGATTCCCAGCGACTCCAGAAATTCGTAATCGGGATGGTAGCCCGTAAGCGCAAAGACAAAATCATTTTTCAGCACGCGCTCGCAGTCAGGCGTCTTCAGCCGCACTTCTTCAGGACTGATCTGCAGCACGCAGCTGTTGAAATAAGCGGTGACCTCGCCATTCTTGATCCGGTTTTCAATGTCCGGCTTGATCCAGTACTTCACGTTCTGGTGGATCCCCGGGCCGCGATGCACCATCGTCACGCGCGACCCGCGCCGCCATAGCTCCAGCGCCGCAATTGCCGCTGAATTCTTTGCCCCAATAATCAACACGTCCATATCAAAATACGGATGCGGGTCTTTGTAATAGTGCATCACCTTGGGCAAGTCTTCACCCGGTATGCCCAAATAGTTCGGACGGTCGTAGTATCCCGTAGCTACGACAATTTTGCGCGCCGTGTATTCGTGATCGTGGCCATGCAGGTCCTGCGTTTCCACTTTGAACGCGCCGTCGTAGCCGGTCACGCTCGCCACGCGCTGGTACTGGCGCACGTCCAGCCGGTAATGCTGCGCCACGTTGCGGTAATACTCCAGCGCCTCTGAGCGGTTTGGCTTCTGGTTAGCCGTGGTAAACGGGATATCGCCAATCTCCAGCAGCTCCGGCGTGGTAAAGAAAACCATGTTCGCTGGATAGTGAAACAGCGAGTTCACCAGGCAGCCCTTGTCCACCAGTGCGGAAGTAAACCCGGCGCGCTGCGCCTCAATGGCACACGCCATGCCGGTGGGGCCCGCGCCAATCACCAGCACATCAAAGTGGTCGCCTTTGTGTTGCATGAGAGTTTCATTCTACAGGGATCGGGGATGTACATCGTGGAGGATGGTGAAAAACGAAACATCGAGGCACGGAGACGCGGAGAAACAAACCTTACAACTGATGAACACGGATGACACTGATCCGGAAAAGATTGCCAAATTGCCGGAATTGCCAGGATCGCCGACATTGATACAGAGAAGTGCATGCTTCGCCCTGCCGTCGCAGTTGAGGCTTTTATTCACCTTATCCGCGTTTGAGCCGCGGCAAGGTTTTGATTTCCTCCGTGTCTCCGTAGCTCCGTGGTAGGTTTTTTTGTTCTCCTCAATCTGTGTCATCGGTGGTCATCAGCGGTGAGTTGCTTTAGCGCTTGTTCCACATCAGCCACCAGATCCTCAATCGCTTCCAGGCCCGTATACAGACGCACCAAGCGGCTGCCATAGGCAGGGCGCTTGGGCGACTGCAGATCATACGTCATGGCCAGGCTGGTAACGCCGCCCCAGCTATAGCCGATCTTGAACAGCCGCAGCGCGTCAATGAACGCCAGCACTTGCTCTTTGCTGTATTGCGGCTTGAACACCACGGAAAACAGCCCTGACGAGCCGGTGAAGTCGCGCTTCCACAGCTCGTGTCCGGGACAGGAAGGCAATGCAGGATGCAAAACGGTTTCAACTTCCGGACGACGTGCTCAGCCATTGCGCCAGCGCCAGCGCATTTTGCTCCACGGCCTTGAGCCGCACGGCCATGGTCTTGAGGCCGCGCAGCGCCAGGCTGCAATCGTCGGGCGACGCGGCGCAGCCCAGCACCTGGTGCGTGTCACCCAGGCGCTCATATATTTCCCGCGCAGACATCTTCGCATTACCGCTTCGCGAAGCGATTTGCGAATCCATCTGCTCCGGTCGCACCGTAACCGAACCCAGCAGCAGGTCACTGTGTCCGCCAACGTATTTGGTCAGCGCCTGCATGGTCACGTCCATGCCCAGGGCAAATGCATCCAGGTAAATGCCCGCGGCCCAGGTGTTGTCCAGCACGGTCAGAGCGCCGTGCTCATGCGCCGCCTGCGCGATAGCGGGCAGGTCTTGCACTTCCATGGTGATGGACCCAGGACTCTCACACCACACCAGCCGCGTGTTGGGCTTGAACTCCGAGCGGATGCCGGCGCCAGCGCCGGGCGGATAATAACTCACGTCAACGCCAAAGCGACGCAGCACGCCGTTGGAAAACATTCGGTTAGGACCGTAAATACTTTCCGGCAGCAGCACATGGTCGCCTGTATTGAGCAGCGCCAGGTGGATCAGCGAGATTGCCGCCTGTCCGCCGGGAGTAATAAACGTGCGAAAACCTTTTTCCAGTTCGCAGACTTTGGCCGCCAGTTCCAGCGTGGTGGGCGTGCCGTAAAGTCCATAGGTGTAGCCGATCTCAAACTGGTTCCAGCGATCGCTGGCCTGGGCCGCATGTTCAAACAGTACGGTCGATCCGCGATAAACCGGCGTCGCCAGCGCACGAAAACCTTCAGGTACGGTCGCGTCAGAATGAATGAGCTTGGTCTTCCAGTCTTTCTTATTGGCCATGCTGGAGATTGTAAAGCCAAGCGGTTGCGCGTGACAGACGAGCAAAGTGGCTGAGAGCACTGCAAGCTGCTCCTGTCGGTTGACGCTGGAAGATATTCGGTGATTAGAGATGTTCCGTCACGCCCGGAACCTGCCAGCCATCGTATTCGCCGTTGAATTCGTCGGCAAAGAGATCCAGTTCGGTTTGCAAACCATTCAGATTTTCGATTGGCCCCGGCTGCCGCGCTTGCAACTGAACTTTTTCCACCTCGGCATTCAGGCTGACCGATTCAATCGTCCATCCGCGCTCTTGCAGGCGTTGCGCGGCACGATCCGCATCGGCTTGGTCAGGGAAAAAGAAATAATGGTCAAGCTGCGTGGCGTTGCTTAGCGCTTCGTCCAGCTTCTCGTCTTCTGTCAGAACGCTTTGGGCTTGGAGTGAGGAAAGATCGAATGCCTTCAAACATAGTCTTTTTCAATCATACAACGGCAATTTGCGGGCAACTTTGGTTGTCGGGCACGTTGGCTATTCATCGCTGCAAGTTGGCCTTGGCGGATTTTCAGAACGTCGCCGCGCCAAGTTATAATCACTAGTTTTGCGTCGTCTCACGATCGCATACGCATTCCGCACTCATAAAAGAGGGACAAAATGGCCGAGCAATTTCGCCAGGAAAAAGATTCAATCGGTATCAAGGAAATTCCCGCTGACGTGTATTACGGCGTGCAGACCGCGCGCGCCGTGGAGAACTATCCCATCTCCGGCATGCGCGCCAATCCCACGCTGATTCGCGCCATCGGCATGGTGAAATATGCCGCTGCGCAGGCCAACAAGGAACTTGGCCTCGTCGACGAAAAGCGTGCTGACGCAATCATGCAGGCAGCCAAAGAAGTTGTTGACGGCAAGTGGGACGGGTCGTTTGTTGTCGACGTCTTTCAGGCCGGCGCAGGGGTGAGCTTTCACATGAACTCGAATGAAGTCATCGCCAATCGGGCCACGGAGCTCATGGGCGGCAAGCTGGGTGAGTACACGGTCCATCCCAATGACCACGTGAATTACGGGCAATCCACGAATGACGTTTTCCCCACAGCCATGCGTGTAGCTACGCTGCTTGAGTTGGAAAAGCTCTATCCGGTGCTCGACGGGCTAGCTGCGGCCCTTGAAGCCAAGGGCAAGGAATTTCATAACATCATGAAATCAGGCCGCACGCACATGCAGGATGCTGTTCCGATCCGCCTGGGTCAGGAGTTTGCCGCCTATGGCAGTGCCATTCGCAAAGCCATTGACGATATTCGCCACGCCGGCGAATCGCTGCGTGAACTTGGACTCGGCGGCTCCGCGGTTGGCACCGGCATCAATACGCATCCTGACTATCGCGCTAAAGCCGTGGCCAACCTGGCCAAGATTTCCGGCCAGAAGCTTACGCCCGCCGCCGACATGCGCTGGGCCATGCAATCAAACGCGTGCATGGCGCAGGTTTCTTCGTCGCTGCGCAACCTGGCTCTGGAAGTGATTCGCATCTCCAATGATCTGCGGCTGATTTCTTCAGGACCAAACACCGGCTTTGCTGAAGTGAATCTACCTGGGCTCCAGCCGGGTTCTTCCATCATGCCGGGCAAAATTAATCCTGTAATGCCTGAGCTGGCGGCGATGGTTTCATTTCAGGTTGTCGGCAATGACACTGCTGTAGCCATGGCCGTTCAAGGCAGGCCAGCTTGAGTTGAACGTCATGATGCCGACGATGGCTTACAACGTCCTGCAATCCATTTCCATCCTCACCAACATGCTGCGCGTCTTCACCGACAAATGCGTGAAGGGTCTCACCGCCAATGAAAAACGCAACGCCTTCTACGCCCAGAGTACCGTTTCGCTCGCGACGGCCCTGAATCCGTATATCGGCTATGCCAAGGCAGCGGAGATTGTGAAGGAGTCAGTTGCAACCGGGCGCTCGATCATCGACATTGCGCGCGATAAAAAACTGCTGAGCGAACAGGAGATTGCAGAGATTCTTGATCCCGTGAGCATGACTGAGCCGCAATATCCGAAGGAAGCAGCTAAGCATAGAGATGATGTAACGGCTAAGAAGTAGTTTCTCTCTGAAATCCCGAGCGCAGCGAGGGAACCCTGTAGCTACGACGAACCAAGAAAAATCGCGGCCGTCGATCTTTGGACTGAAAGCTTCCTGTTCGGAATGCAGAGCATCCCATGTGAATTTCGTATTGATAGGGTTCCCTCGCGATGCTCGGGATTACAGAAAAACCCTAGCACGCCCACCGCAACAACGTCGCTCCCACGGTAAATCCCGCGCCGACAGCCGCGATCAGCACCAGATCGCCTTTCTTCAGCCGGCCTTGTTGGCGCGCGCTTTCCAGCGCCAGTGGAATCGTTCCGGCGGTAGTGTTGCCAAACTCATCAATGTTGATAATGATGCGGTCTTCCTTCAGTCCCAGCCGATCGGCCGCAGACATGATGATTCGCCGGTTCGCCTGGTGCGGCACAAACAGCGCCACGTCACTGCCTTTAAATCCATTGCGCGTCAGCACTGTCTCAGAAGCCTCCGCCATCTTGCGGACGGCGTACTTAAACACTGCTTGCCCGTCCTGATGGACGTAATGCATCTTCTTGTCTACGGTTTCATGCGTGGTGGGATTGCGGCTGCCGCCGCCGGGCATATACAGCGAGCACGCGCCAGAGCCATCTACTTCATGCGTGAAATCAATCACGTAGTTGTCGTCAGTCGCGGGCTCCACCAGGACAGCACCTGCCCCGTCGCCAAAGATGATGCAGGTAGCGCGGTCCTCGTAATTGATGATCGAGCTCATTGCGTCAGCGCCAATTGCCAGCACACGCTTGTGCGCGCCAGACTCAACAAATTTCACCGCGGTCTGCAACGCATACACAAAGCCTGAACACGCCGCAGAAATGTCATACCCCCACGCGCCCTTGGCGCCAATCTTGTCCTGGACGATGCAGGCCGTAGCTGGAAAAACCATGTCCGGCGTCACAGTACCAAGAAAAATGGCTTCAAGTTCGCCGGCTGGCATGCCGCGCTGCTTCAATGCTTCGTTCGCGGCTTCAATCGCCATATCAGACGTGGCCATTCCTTTGTCCACGATGTGCCGCTGCCGGATTCCCGTCCTCTCTACGATCCATTCATTGGACGTCTCCACCATTTTTTCCAGGTCGGCATTCGTCAGAAGGCGCGGTGGGACATAAGTTCCGAGGGCTGAGATTTTCGCGCGGACAAGGTTGGCCAAAAAAGTCTCTCCAGATCAGTCTATGGGTAAACCCAATATTGTAAGCGGTTTCTTGCGCGACGGAAATGGGCTTGTCGCGAAATGCAAGCACCGATCGCTTATCGAAGACGCGATAGATGATTGCGGGGCGAGGCCGACTTGCGCGCCGAGCCCGCGGCATCAGGGCTGATAAATTCCGCCATTATAGGAGACGCATAAGCGGTTTGGAGCGACGCGACAAAAACGAAGAAAAACCTTACCGGGTACCCCGCTGCACACGCACTAGCCCGTTACCGTTGCTTCCTTCCGGACCTGGCGGGATTGGCGGGATTGCGTCGCGCGGGACCCGGCATCTTCAATTCTAACATCTTATTTCCCTGCCTGCGTTTTGCCGGTTACGTTCGGTCATCGGCGCGCGGATTGCGCTTTGCTACAGCCCTAAATTCAGTGACAATAAGGTAGTGTCCACGCGCAGCCTCAACCTCACAGCAAGCAAGGCCGTTCCCGGTTCGGGCAGCGCTGAGCGTTTCTTTCAGTGGTCGCTTTACATACTTGTCGCTGTCGGCTTCACCGCGCTCATTGGCACCAACAAGCTCGATGTTCCGTCACTGCTAGTGGTGGTGCCCGCGCTGCTTTTGCGTGGATATTTGTTGCTCATGCGCAAGACCGTGACCATCCCGGAGCGCTGGACGACCATCCTTACGCTGATCTATTTCGCCTTTTACGCTGCAGACTATTTTTACTTTTCCCAGAGCTTTATTGACGCCACCGTGCACATGGTTTTGTTCAGCATGGTCATCAAGATTTTTTCTGTGCGTCGTGACCGCGATCTTATGTACCTGGCCGTGCTCTCATTCCTTATGCTGCTCGCGGCCGCGGTGCTGACAGTCGATACCCTGTTTCTTGTTACTTTCGCGCTATTTATTTTGGTGGCCATTGCCACTTTCATCAGCATGGAGATGCGGCGCTCAGAGCAGGAAACGCTGGCCGCCGGCGTGCCGCCCCATAACGACGGAAAATTTTATGGCTCGCTGGCAAGTATCTCCGGCATTCTAGGGGTGCTTACCCTGGCCGGCGCAGCGCTCATTTTCTTCATCTTGCCGCGCGTGAGCACCGGCGGATACCTCCGCAATCTCGGAGTGCAAAACTCTCTGGTGGCCGGCTTCAGTCCAGAAGTAAATCTGGGCGGCATTGGTCAGATCCAGCAATCCAGCAACGTGGTGATGCACGTTGAAGTGCAATATGGAAAACTGCCTGCCAACCCGCACTGGCGCGGCATTACCCTGGCAAACTTTGACGGACGGCACTGGTGGAATCCGCTGGAAGTGCCTACCCAGCATGGCCTCAACAACACGCCGCTGGACCTTACCCGGATCAGCAATTTTTCTTTTTATTCTGAAAGACACTTCGCTCCGCAGTTACAAACACTTTCTTATCGGGTGGTGATGGAACCGGTAGGGTTGAACCTGTTTTTTTTGGCGCCGGTTCCGCTCAAGATCAATGGCGACTATCGTATCCTGGAGATTAAGTCAGACGGTTCCATCTTCAATGCTCATGCCGCCGATAACGCCTCAAGCGACGTCGAGGGCGGACCAAGCGTCGGCATCTACACCGCCGACGCCGATACTCGGGACCCTGAACCTTTTGTCGTCGATTCAAACTCCACGGACTATCCCGCACATATCGCCAATCTTTATCTGCAGGTTCCAACGCTTGATCCGCGCGTAGCGAAACTGGCACGGCAGGTCACGGCCTCTTCCACCTCAAACTACATGCGCGCCAAAGATATTGAGCGTTACCTGAAGAATAATTACGGTTATACGCTGCAGTTGCCGGGATTGCGCGAGCCTGATCCCCTGGCCCGCTTCCTGTTTGAACGCAAGAAGGGCCATTGCGAATATTTTGCTACGTCCATGGCCATGATGCTCCGCACACTGGGCATACCAACCCGCACTGTGAACGGCTTCCGTGGCGGCGAATACAATGACCTCACCAACAGCTACATCGTGCGGGAAAAAGATGCGCATTCCTGGGTTGAAGTTTATTTCCCAGAGTATGGCTGGGTGTCATTTGATCCCACTCCGGCGGGCAATGCCGACGATCCACAAAACGGCTGGTCCCGAATGGGTCTGTACCTTGACGCTGCCCGCCAGATCTGGCGCGAGTGGATCGTTAACTATGATTTAAGCCATCAGATGAAGTTGCGCTCAGACCTGAGCACAACCACTGGCAATGCCCAATCCAATTTCAGGACCTGGGCGCAAGACCAATATGTCCGCGTGGTGGAACTCTTCAGCAGTTGGGAGCGACGACTGGAGAGGCTTTCCCCACGGCAGATGGCCCTCTGTTGTGTTGTCATCGGATTGCTCCTGGCCATGCCGTTTGCACCGATGACGTGGCGCACCATCCAGCGCACGCGTGCTCTCAGGCATCCGCAAAAGGCGCCGCGCACCTCTGCCAGCTTTTGGTACCAGCGCATGCTCAAGATGATGGCCCGGCGCGGTGTGCGTAAGGAACAGTCACAAACGGCGGAAGAGTTTGCCTCCTCCATTCCCGATCCACGAACACGCCACGATGTTGAGCTTTTCACTGAGCACTATGAACGCGCCCGTTTTGATGCATCTGTGGAAGACGCTCAACTGCTTCCTGAACTCTACGAAGAGATCGCCGGGAAAAAATAGTCTTTTCGCTTTCCTCGCGCCAGATGGGATAAGAAGCCCCAAGGGCCTGCCCGCATGCTTTCGCCAGCATCCTAAAGCTATAATCCGCCGGAAGAGACATGCCATCTCTGGAACAAGCTGCCGAATGGCTGCTGGGGCCGGAAGCCCCGGGCGAAACCCCGCGCACGCACATGATGCCGCGCTGGATATTTTTCCGTTGCCTGGGCGTCATCTATTTTTCCGCGTTCTACTCGCTCCTCTTCCAGATCAAAGGCATGATCGGTCCAAACGGCATCTTGCCCGCCGCAGCCTATCTTCGCGACGTAGCAAATTACTATCCTGGTTTGCAGCGCTTCTGGTTCGCGCCAACGCTGCTCTGGTTCGGCGCCGGCAATCACGCCTTGATGTTGATCACGTGGGTCGGCTTGATAGCTTCAATGGCAGTCGTCTTAAACTTCTGGCCGCGCGTGACGTTGACGTTATGCCTTGTTTGTTTCCTATCGTTCGTCGCCGCCGCGCAGGATTTTTCCAGCTTCCAGTCAGACGGCATGCTCCTGGAAGCCGGCTTCATCTCACTCTTTTTTGCGTCGCCCGGTTTGCGACCCGGCCTGGGCGTCGAGCATCCTCCGTCGCGTCTTAGCTTGTTTCTTCTTCAGTGGGAATGGTTCCGCATCTACTTTGAATCGGGAATTGTAAAGCTTACCAGCGGCGACTATTCCTGGCGTCACCTCACCGCCATGGACGACTACTACCAGAACGGCCCGCTGCCAACATGGATTGGCTGGTACGTACAGCAGCTTCCCCACTGGTTCCATGCGGCCACGGCCTTCATGACTCTGGCCGCCGAACTCGGCCTTGTATGGATGCTTTTCCTTCCTCGCCGCTTCCGCATCATCTGCTTTCTAATCGTCACGCCCTTTCAGATCGGCATCATCCTCACCGCGAATTACACATTTCTCAATTACCTTGTTCTGGTGCTGGGCTTTCTGCTGCTCGACGACGGTTTTATCCGTTCATTGCTGCCTCAGCGCTGGAAAAAATGGGGCAGGCAGGACTCAACCGAGCCATCGGAAATACAAGCTTCGCCGTCGCGCGCTGCCGCTTGGCTTTCACCGGCATGGCGAGGTGTTGCAGCCATCTACCTCGGCTGGGTCTTCTACGCGACTACCGCACTGCTGTTCGCCATGATTCCCTACGCGCCGCCTCTGCCTCTTGCTCCGGCACGTGCACTGGAGCCGTTTCGCATCGCCAACCAGTACGGCCTCTTCGCCAATATGACCCATGAACGTTATGAGATTGAATTCCAGGGATCATCCGACGGCCAGAACTGGACGCCCTATCCTTTCCGCTACAAGCCGCAGGATGCCCACGAGGCACCGGGGATCTATGCGCCTTACCAGCCTCGTTTCGAATGGGACCTGTGGTTTGCCTCGCTCGGTAACTGGCGCAATTATCCGTGGGTAGTCCAGACAGAAGCGCGTTTGTTGCAAAATGAACCGGACGTGCTCGCGCTGTTCACTGGCAATCCCTTCAGCAGTGCTCCGCCGCAGAAAGTGCGCGCCGTGATCTGGCAATACTGGTTTACTGACCGCGCCACCAAACACAAAGATGGAACTTGGTGGCGACGAGAATTGCTGGGAGTCTATGCGCCAATGGTAGAGCGGACTCCCGACGGCAGAATTGTGCTGAGCCAGTGATTCTCTCTGAAATCTCGAGCGTAGCGAGAGATCCATTTAGCAGCAATAGCTTTAGGGTCACGCAATCAACACCAGGAACAATAAAAAGGGGCGCGAATCAAAAATAAGTCGCGTTTTTTCGTGTGCGTTCGCGGCTATCTTCCTTCGCTCTACTAATTCTCGTCCCGCCGGCGTGTCAGGATTTCAGGCAGCGCTATTTCGTGATCACTCCGCAAGCAATTCTGTCACCTGAATTTCCGGAAGGATCGGTTTTCTGATCGTCAGCTTTGGCATGAATCACCAGCGCCGTGCCTCCGCCGGTAAAAACGGAATGCGGATCATCGCCCAGGGTAATATTGGGTGCGCCGACCGTGCCTTTGGCTTTACCCTTGGCGTCAACCTTGAAATTCGGTGCGTCCCCGGCGTGTGGCCCTTCAGGATTGTGCAAGCCATGCTTCTTTCCATCAGGATTGAAATGCGGTCCGGCTGACTTGAAGTCCGGGCCTTCGCATTTGGCTGTCTCGTGGACGTGGATGGCATGTTCGCCCGGCGGCAGATCATGGAGATTCAGTTTGAGGGCAACGCCTTTCGCCGCCGGCGAAAGCGTGGCTGTGCCAACGTTTTTCCCCTGAGCATCCTGCAGGTTGACTACTTTCCCGGCTCCTTTTTTGCTTTGGGCCCATGCAATGGTCATGATGAGCAACAGGCTAACAGTCATCAAAACGGGCCTTACCCACGTTGTTTTTGCTTGGTCGTGATATATCATGTTCTATTCCTCGATGTCTAAAATTGTACTCGCCGCAAGGAACCCAACCCAAGCGAAGGCCGCAAAAACACTGGCTACATCTGAAATCTCGAGCGAAGCGAGAGATCCATTTAAGCAACAATAGCCTTCAGGCTTCGCATCAATACCACGAATGATGCAAGGACAAGAATCAAGAATAATTCGTGCGTTTTCGCGTACATTCGTGGCAAAATTTGCTCTTCCCATAACAAAGCGCACAGGAGTCCAACCCGCAAAAACACTGGCATTTTCGATGCTACAATAGATAGATTGCATGCCAGTCGAGAACCCAACCCTAACACTTCCACGGGAAGAAACCGCACCGAGCCAAAGTCCCCTCAAGGTCGGCTTTGTCAGCCTAGGATGCCCCAAAAACCTCGTGGATAGCGAGGTCATGATGGGCATGCTGCAAACCGGCGGCGCGCAGATCACCGCCCGCGCGGAAGACGCCGACGTGATCGTGGTAAACACCTGCTCGTTTATCGACTCGGCCAAACAGGAATCGGTAAACACCATCCTGGAGATGGCGCAACACAAGGTCAGAGGCAAGGCCCAGAAGCTGATCGTGGCCGGCTGCCTGGTGGAACGCTATCGCACGGAAATCCAGAAGAACATTCCTGAAGTCGACGCCGTGGTGGGCACGGGCGAACTTGACGCCATTCTGGCCGCCGCCGGAATACACGTAGGCGGCGCTGCCTCAGACCATTCGCCCTTCGTCATCCTGAATCATTCCTCCAACAGCCAGGCATTGAAGTCCGGCATGCCAGCGCGGGCTGAGGGTCTGGCACGCGAACAGAGTGGACGTTTCTCTCGCGCCGAGTGGGACGGCGCAATCTCTGACCTGCCCAATTATCTTTACGATGAAACCACGCCGCGCGTGCTGGCCACACCAAAAGCTTCGGCCTACATCAAGATTGCCGAAGGCTGTGACCATCCCTGCGGCTTCTGCATCATTCCGCAGCTGCGCGGCAAATTTCGTTCGCGCCATTTTGAATCCGTGATCGCTGAAGCCGAGCGGCTGGCGGCGCAAGGCGTGCGCGAGATCACGCTCATCGGCCAGGACACCACATGCTACGGCGAAGACCTGCGCCTGAAAGATGGCCTTGCTTTGCTGCTGGAGCGGCTGGCCCAGATTGAAGATCTCCGCTGGGTGCGCTTCCTCTACGCTTATCCCAATAAGATCACGGGCAGGCTGCTGGAGACAATTGCGCGGCATGAAAAGATCTGTTCCTACGTTGATGTCCCTTTGCAACACGCTTCATCATCCGTCCTCAAGCGGATGAAACGCGGCGCCGGAGCTGAGATTTTTCTGAAGTCAGTCGAAAAGATGCGGCGCACCATTCCCAACCTCACGCTGCGCACATCGTTCATCGTCGGCTTCCCCGGCGAAACAGAAGCTGATTTCGGCGAACTCTGCGAGTTCGTGAAAGCCGCAGAATTCGACTGGCTTGGCGTCTTCAGCTATTCCGACGAGGATGGCTCTGCGGCTTACCACCTGGGCGACAAAGTTCTTCCGCGCGAAATTGAACGCCGCCGCAAGAAGCTGATGCAGATCCAGCGCCAGATCAGCAAAAGAAACAAGCGTAAGCTCATAGGCCGCGAGTATGACGTTCTTGCGCTCGGCCCTTCAGAAGAAACCGACCTTCTCTGGGAAGGCCGCACGGAAATGCATGCTCCCGAAATTGACGGCAAGCTTTTTATCAACGATTTTGGCGACCATGAGGAACTCGTTCCGGGCACTTTCTACCGTTGTGAGATTACTGAGACTCACGACTATGACCTGGTGGCGCGCATCGTTGCCTAAACCTGCATCATCTAATTGCGTATGCCGAAGAAAAAGCCACTCTCACTTCGCTGTCCTATCTGTCGCACGCTCGTGCTGAGGACGCAGGAAGACTTCCCATTCTGCAGCGACCGCTGCCGCACCATCGACCTGGGGAAATGGGCCAGTGGCGGCTATGTGATCTCTACCAAGATCAACGATCCCGAGCTGCTTGAGGACCTCGCCGAGCAGCAATCACGGCAGAAGCCCGATCCTGACGATCATTCTTCAGAGCAATAGGCCCTTGTCACCCGAATGGCGTGCAATCAGTTTGAATCAGAATTAAATGAATGGACGCTTCGACCAGAAAAGAGTCTACTAACGCAGTTGACTATGAAGACGATTACTTTCAGCGCCGATGAGGAGATCATCGAAAAGGCCAGGCTCGTGGCTCGTGCTCAGGGCAAGACCCTGAACACCGCATTTCGCGAATGGTTGGCTGAATTTATTGGTCTCTCCGGAAGCGCGAAGAAGGCGGAACTTTTGATGAGACGCCTGGGCCACGTCAAAGCAGGCCGCGTTTCACCCGAGACGAAATGAATGTACGCTAAGTTTGCACCGCTGGAAGAATTGCATTGGCAAACGCTGCCCCCAAATCCCGGCTTTCCTGGCTGATAGCCACCTTCTTCGGCATAGGACACTTGCAGCCTGGCTCTGGAACGTGGGCGGCCGCAGTCACGATCGCACTTTGGTGGATCGCCAGCCTCTGGATTCCGGCAGCATGGCTCACTCTCTCGGCTGTGGTCATTTCCGTTCTCGTCACGGTGATCGGCATTCCGCCTTCCACTGTGGTAGCGCGGGAAAGCGGCATCAAAGACCCCGGCTTTGTGGTGATTGATGAAGTCGCCGGCCAGATGATCGCGTTGATCGCTGTTCCGGTGAATTGGAAATACATGCTGGCGGGTTTTATACTCTTTCGTAGCTTTGACATAGTGAAGCCGTTCCCTCTGCGCCGCCTTGAAGCGCTGCCAGGAGGGACCGGAATCATGATGGATGACGTTGGCGCCGGGCTTTACGCGCTTGCCCTGCTTCAGATATGGCTGCACTTTATAGCGCGTTAGGCCACACCCTCCATGGGAATCACCGAAAGCCTGCTGGGCAAGAAGAATGTCGATGGCAACCCTTATATTGAAGCCATTGACCCGCCAGCTTCACTTCCCGGAGGCGAAGTTCGCATCCTTGGACGCGCTCTCAAGCCGCCGCAATTGGCTCGGCCTGAAGTCTTATTCAGCGGCATGCGCGGCCCTATTGTGGTGAGCTCAGAAGATTTTGTCATCGCGCGCGTTCCTTTCGGCGCCCAGTCAGGGCTGGTGACCGTCCAAAACAACGGATATGTAAGCAATGGCCGTGAACTCAAGATTGCTCAGCCTATCGCGGAGAGCCTGCATCCTGTCGCCAATCCTGCGGTTGATCGCGACGGCAACATTTACGTCACCTATTCCGGCGGCCGGGGCCAAAAAGTGCCTGTGGCCATTTACAAGATAGACCCGGATTACAACGTCAAGCCATTTCTGCCAGAGTTGATGAACGCCACCGGCATGGCCTTTGATCCGCAAGGTCAGCTTTATGTTTCCTCGCGCTATGACGGCACTGTGTACCGCGCAGCTCCCAACGGCACGCTCAGCACTTACGCTGAGGGTATGGGAGTGGCCACGGGCATCGCTTTTGATAAGTCCGGCAATCTGTATGTTGGCGATCGTAGCGGAACCATCTGGCGCATTGCGCCGGACAGGCAAATTTTTGTGTTTGCCACTTTGGAGCCCAGCGTTGCCGCCTATCATCTGGCCTTTTCCCCTGACGGCACTCTGTACGTGACAGGCCCCACCAATTCCAGCTTCGACGCCGTTTACAGCGTCGATCCTCATGGCACAGTTACTGTCTTCTATCGCGGACTCGGGCGGCCTCAGGGGCTAGCGTTCGACACCCAAGGCAATCTCTACGTCGCAGCATCGCTCGGCGGCAAGCGCGGCATTGTAAAAATCACATCCGATAAGCGCGCCAGCCTGGTAATTGCCGGACACGGCCTCGTTGGGCTGGCATTCACGCGAACTGGCGGTGCGGTGCTGGTGACTACCAACGCCGTTTTCCACCTCGCCTGGGGCGTTCAGGGCCTTTCTCTCATTTAAACTGCTAACGTGAACGCAGAGATCATCGCCATCGGATCGGAGCTGCTGACTCCCTTTCGCCAGGACACGAACTCGCTCTTCCTCACGGAGCAATTGAACCGGCTGGGTGTGGAAGTAAGCTTCAAAACCATTGTGGGCGATCGCCGCACTGACTTGGTGAGTGTCGCCCGGATTGCGCTCTCACGCGCCGATGTTGTTATCTTCATGGGAGGTCTGGGGCCAACTGAGGATGACCTTACGCGCGAGTGCGTGGCTGAAACGCTGGGCCGCCCGCTTAAAAGACACGCCCGTATTGTGGAAGACCTGCGCGCGCGTTTTGCTGCCCGCGGCTGGAAGATGGCGGAGAACAACGAACGCCAGGGCGATGTTATCGACGGCGCGGACGCGCTCGACAACAAACGCGGTTCAGCACCAGGGCAGTTTCTGCATATTGACGATCAGCATGGTCACGCAATCATTGTTCTTTTGCCCGGACCTCCGCATGAACTCCGGGGAATGTTTGAAGAGCAAGTCTTTGAGCGTTTGAAAAGACTCGTTCCTGCGCAACATATTGCCACACGCGAATTGAAGATCGGCATGATTGGCGAATCCATGGTGGACAAACGCGCCGCACCGATTTACAAAGCAGCCCAGGGCGTTGAAACCACCATCCTCGCCGGGACACCGGGAGAGGTGCAGCTACATCTGCGCGCGCAAGCCACTTCGTTTGAAGAAGCGCAAAAGCGCGTCGATGCACTCGCTACTCTACTTGAAGATGAATTTGAAGACGCAATCTTCGCCACCAAGGGCGAGAGCATGGAGCAGATTGTTGGCTATTACCTGGGCATGCGAGAAAAGACGCTGGCCGTAGCCGAATCTTGTACCGGCGGCATGCTGGCAGAGAGGATTACTTCTATTCCCGGCAGTTCGCGCTACTTTCTTGGTGGCGCCGTGGTTTATGAGAATTCCGTAAAGTCAACTCTGGCCGGGGTGCCACCTCTGTTGATCGCGGAACATGGCGCTGTCAGCAGCCAGGTTGCGACGGCGCTTGCGGAAGGCATTCGCAATAATTGCAAAGCAAGTTTTGGCATAGGCATCACAGGCGTAGCCGGACCAGCGGGCGGATCGGACGAAAAGCCTGTGGGCCTGGTATTCCATGCATTGGCTGACGGCAGCCATACAGAAGTCATTGAACGTACATTTCCCGGTGATCGCGACCGCATACGCCACTGGGCCACGCAACAGGCCCTGGACATGATCCGCCGCAAGCTGATGTGATATGCGCCTCTTCATCGCATTGGATATTCCCGCTGACGTACGCGCCAGCTTAACCAGCTATATGGAACGCGCGCGCCCACTGGCGTCTGAGGCTCGTTGGGCGCGGGTGGAAGGCCTGCACGTCACATTGAAGTTCGTGGGCCATGTCGATGATGTCATGGGCGAGCAGATTAAAGCCGCGCTGAGGCCGATCAATGCCGCGCCATTTGAAGTGCGCTTTGAAGGCGTGGGGTTTTTTCCCAATGCGAACGCAGCACGCGTCTTCTGGGCAGGAGTAGATGGTGACGATCATCTTCCTCGTGTGGCTTCAAGTATTGACGCCGCTCTGGAAAAGCTTGGGTTGGCGCGCGAAACCAAGCCCTATCACCCGCATCTCACCTTGGCGCGGACGAGTTCGCGTCCCCTGCGCGGATTAAAGCCGCTGCTGGATGAACCGCCGCCACAGTTCGGTACAATGACTGCGCGCGAATTCTTTCTTTACCAAAGCCAGCCTCAGAAGGGTGGCTCGAAATATACGAAGCTGGAACGGTTCGAACTGGAGTAGCGCTGCGCCCTTGATGACAAGTCTTTACCTGATCGTCGCTTTGATCTCGTACCTGCTGGGCTCGATCCCCTTCGGATATCTGCTCGTGCGTATTTTTCGCGGCGAAGACATTCGCCAGACAGGCAGCGGGAACATCGGCGCGACCAACGTCGCGCGTTCCGGGGCGAAAGGGTTAGGCATTGCAACTCTGGCGCTGGACGCGCTCAAAGGAGCTCTAGCCGTCTGCTTGGCCGCTCTAGTTGCTGGGTCGAAATACAATCTCTGCGGCGACTTCGTCCAACATCCCTGCGCTCCGGCTTTACGCTTGATGTCGTTGGCAGCACTGTGCGCCGTCCTTGGCCATGTGTTTCCCGTCTGGCTGCGTTTCAAAGGCGGTAAGGGAGTCGCGACCGCGCTGGGCGTATTCTGTGTCTTGTTTCCCAAAGCCATTCTGCTGGCTCTGGCGATTTTCATTCTTGTTGTTGCAATCACTCGTTACGTATCTCTGGGCTCCATTCTCGGCGCTATAGCATTCCCCGTGGCCGCATACTTCATGCAGAACGCTGACTGGCTCTCTCTGCTCCTTGCTTCCGGCGTTTCGTTGATCATCATTCTCAAGCATCACCAGAACATCAGCCGCCTGCTTGCGGGGACTGAGAATCGATTCGGTGGGAGCAAACCTCAGGTCGCGGAGAAACAGCTTTGAGCCGGATAGCTGTCATTGGCGCTGGAGCATGGGGTACGGCCCTGGCTATGGTGACAGGCCGTCGTGGCGACCATGAAGTTCGCCTGTGGGCGCTCGAAAAAGAAGTCCTCCAAAGCATCGCGTGCTCGCGCACCAATGATCTGTTTCTTCCCGGCTGCCCTCTGCCTGCTTCCATCACGGCGACAAATGATTTCAAGGAAGCTCTATCCGGCGTGGAAATTATCGTCAGTGTAATGCCCTCGCACCATTGCCGCCGGACTTTTGAGCATATGGCGCAGTGGCTTCAGCCGCATATGCTTTTTGTGAGCGCCACCAAAGGCATTGAAAATGACACTCTCCTGCGTATGACTGAAGTCATTCATGAGGTAGTAGGGCGGTTTGGTGGGTTTGAGCCGAAGATCGGCGCTCTCAGCGGCCCGTCATTCGCTAAGGAAGTGGCGGAAAAACACCCAACTGCCGTCACCGTAGCCTCTGCCGATAGTGCGCTGGCGGCGCGCGTGCAAAAAGACTTTAGCGACCCAAGCTTCCGCGTTTACATGAACGACGATCTCATCGGAGTTGAACTAGGCGGCGCGCTTAAGAACGTGATTGCTATTGCCGCAGGCGTATGCAGCGGCCTGGGGCTCGGCCATAACTCAGTGGCCGCGCTCATCACCCGGGGACTGGCCGAAATCACACGGCTCGCGGTGGCGTGCGGCGCTAAACCGCAAACCATGTTTGGCCTTTCCGGCATGGGTGACCTGGTGCTCACATGCACCGGAGGTCTCTCCAGAAACCGCAGCGTTGGTGAGGCCCTGGGGCAAGGACAGCCTTTGCAACAGATTATCGCCGGCATGCACGGCATGGTGGCGGAAGGTGTGCTTACCACGAACGCCGCACTGGGACTGGCTAAGAGATATCGGGTTGAAATGCCAATTACCGAACAGATGTACGCCATCCTGCATGACGGCAAATCCCCCCACGACGCCATTCGGGAATTGATGACCCGCCCCGGCAAGGTGGAAGACAAGTTCTAAGAATCTGCACATGGACTTCTATTCCCATTCTTCCTTAAAGCCGCCGTTTTCTCAGGGGTATTCCCTAATTTCAGGCATTGCCTGAATCAATACCTGCACCGGTCTTGGGGTACTTCCGTAATCGGGTTGGAGGCCTCTTTTTTGGTTAGACTTAGGCTGATTTCAGCATACAATTTGAGGATTACGCCTCTGGCTTTATGAAACTGCCGTTGCCTGCCCGGATACCGATTCTGTACCTGATTCTCATCGTGTTGATAGCGGTGGGAGTAGTGCCGCTTTATTTCTATGCCACCAAAATGGTGGAGAGAAATCGCGAAACTCTGGGAAGCAATGAAAAGCTCCTGCAGAACAATGTAACCACAACGCTGGCCCAATCAATCGCGCAACGCGAGAAGGACATCGGCTCTACGCTTTCCAGTCTAGCCTTCTCTATCAAGGTCACAAGCAGCGGCAATCTGAGCGGCAAAAACATTGAAGCGCCGGATGTGAGGGCGCTCCTGCAAAACTACATTGAAGACCCGGACTCAATTGTTCCTTACGCCCGGCTGGTGAACACAGAAAACCAGTTGACCATGAGCATGGGCACAATTGACCCGGATACGTTCTTGCTGAAAGAACTGGACCGCGGGCTGGCGGCCGCGCATGACGGACGCGAGTACAGTGGCGACCCGCTTTCCATCGGTTCCGGCAAGCAGGCCCGCACCGTCATGGTAGCGGGAAAGCCAGTCCTCAGTGACAATCATGAATATCTCGGGTCTCTGGAACTGGTGATTGACTTGCAATATCTGGTCAAGCAGCTCCAGCAAGCCAAGAGTACGCAAAACCTGGATACGTTCGTTGTCGATCGTTCAGGCCGAGTCGTGGCATCGCCCAGTCCACGTTATGCTACTGGCCAGGACATGAACTCGAACGAACTGGTAAAAAACTTCGTCGATCAGAAGGGTAAAGTCCCTGTCGCCGTCACCATGGACTACTCGGTCCAGGAAGGCAAGAACCGCATCCCAATGCTCGGCACCTACTTCCCTGTAACTGGCTTGGGCTGGGCCGTGGTTGCGCAAAAAACTCAGGAAGAAGCCTATATCGATATTACTGACATGCGCCGCGATGCTATTCGCGCCGCTTTAATCGCCATTGCCTTCAGCATCTTTGTCGGTATCTGGGCCGCGCGGCGTCTTACCACGCCACTCCACGTGCTGACCGAATCCAGTCGCACCATTGCCGGCGGCGATTTCAAGCATCGTGTTCGCCTGAAGAGCCGCACAGAATTCGGCGAACTGGCCCAGACCTTCAACACCATGACGGACGATCTGGAACAGTTCGTCGATGAACTTAAGAAAGCCGCTGAAGAAAACCGCACGCTGTTCCTGAACTCCATTCAGATGCTGGCCGGCGCGGTCGACGAAAAAGATCCGTATACCCGCGGCCATTCTGACCGCGTCACGCGGTACTCCGTCCTCATCGCCACAGAAATGGGATTGAAAGAGGAGGATATCGAGAAGATTCGCGTTTCCGCGCAACTGCATGACGTAGGCAAGATCGGCATTGAAGACCGCATCCTGAAAAAGCCGGGCGCGCTTACGCCGGAAGAATTTGAGATCATGAAAACGCATACCACCAAGGGCGCCGCAATTCTGCGTCCGGTGGAAGCCCTGCGGGACATGCTCCCGGGAATCGAATTGCATCACGAATCGCTCGATGGGCGCGGTTATCCTCACGGCCTCAAGGGCGAGCAGATTCCCTTGATGCCGCGCATCATCATGGTTGCGGACACTTTTGACGCCATGACCACAAACCGCCCTTACCAGGCGGCAATGGACCCGGAATATGTGATCCGTATTATTAATTCGCTGGCGGCAACCAAGTTTGATCCTACGGTTGTGGCGGCAATGACCAAAGTATTTGAGACAGGCAAGCTGCGCATTCATCGGGCGGCCACGGTAAGCGCCGAGGAAGCCGCATCTGCCGCTGCTGTTAGCGCGCAGACTCAGGCGTAGGATTTCGCGGTAATCGCAAACAAATTCGCTGGCAAATCACTTTTTCCTTAGCCTTAGTCTTTCTTCTTTCAAGCTAACAAACCACAGGTATATCTCATCCACACGCTGGATGTCCTTATCCAGCATGACATGATCTGCATATCGCCGAATGAAGTTTTCTTCCCGTCCCCGTTTGAGCACAGATACGATCTCGAATAATTCATGCACCTTGGCATGCATGATCCGCAAATCCGCGATGAGGCGCACCTCTTCTATATCGAGTTGTGGCCTATTATGTGATCTGGTCATCATGTTCTCGCTCTCCCGAAAGTCATGTATTTAGATGCCTGGGGGCGGCATCGTGAATTGCAGAGTGAACGGGAAACCGGTCAAAACCGCAACTCCCTCTCTTTCCTCAAACTGTAGCTTAAGTTATGGCTGATGCCTCTTAAATCCCGGCGCGGGAGCCTTTGCAGTGAATACCAGAGGTGCGTCCCGATATAATCAAAGGTTCGGCAGACACTCATAAACGCAATGATTCAGACCTTATTCGGAACACCGCAACCATCGTTTCTCGACAAGATGAAGCAGGCAGTCACGCGCACGCGCGAGAACCTGAGCGAGCGCATTGATGAAGTAATGGCCCTTACCAAGGAGATTGACAGCAGCACGCTGGACGATCTGGAAGGGATCTTGCTGGGCGCTGATCTGGGCATGAAAACAACCCAGGAGATATTGTCGAAACTCCGTGAAAAAGCCGACCGCAAGCAGATCAAGGACGCAGGCGAACTCAAAAAGCTCATCAAGGAACAGGTGCTTGCCATTCTGAACGCGACGCCCGCGCGCGCCGGTAAACCAGCCAAAGGTGAGCCGGAAATCATTATGGTGGTGGGTGTCAATGGCACGGGAAAAACTACCACGATCGGCAAGCTGGCCCACGCGTTACGCACTGAGCGCAAGACCGTTCTGCTTTGCGCTGCAGATACATTTCGCGCCGCGGCCATTGAACAGCTTGAAGTCTGGGGCTCACGCACCGGCGTGGAAGTCATCAAGACCAAGCCTGGTGGCGATCCTTCAGCTGTGCTTTATGATGCGCTCAACGCCGCCAAAGCACGACACACTGACAGCGTCATTATCGATACGGCAGGCCGTCTCCACACCAAAACCAGCCTGATGGCCGAACTGGAAAAGATGAAGCGCACCGCGCAGCGTATTGTCCCAGGCGCGCCGCATGAAGTGCTGCTGGTTATGGACGCCACTACTGGCCAGAACGGACTGCAGCAGGCCCGCCTGTTTACTGAATCCGCAGGAGTCACGGGAATTGTTCTTACCAAGCTCGATGGCACCGCAAAAGGCGGCGTCGTGGTGGCCATTTCGCGCGAGCTTGGACTGCCAGTGCGCTATGTGGGCGTGGGCGAAAAAGCTGGCGACCTTCTTCCGTTCAATGCTGAAAATTTTGCCGAGTCCTTATTTTCTACGAATTAGTTCGTGATTGGCCATCGTGTAAATCATGGCATTTTCTGAACAAGACGAGCAGTTGATGCGCCAGGCGCTGGAACTCGCGCGCCGCGGCAGTGGGCTCGCCTCTCCCGGCGCTTGTGTGGGCGCGGTAATAGTAGATAGCACTGGGCAGATCGTCGGCGAGGGTTTTTACACCTTTGCCGGCATGAAGCACGCAGAGGTCCTGGCCCTGGAGCAGGCCGGATCTCGCGCATGCGGCAGCACCATCTATCTCAATCTTGAGCCGCATTGCCATCAGGGCCGTACGCCGCCGTGCACGGATGCGCTCATTGCAGCAGGCATTCAGCGCGTGGTCGCAGCCATGGCGGATCCAAATCCCAAAGTGGCGGGAAAAGGCTTCGAACAGCTGCGCGCAGCTGGAATCGCCGTTGAATCCGGGTTATTCGAAGCCGAGGCTCGCCGGATCAATGAAGCGTTTACTCGGTTCATCCTTACCCGACAGCCGCTGGTCACCCTGAAGTCAGGCATGACGCTCGACGGCAAAATCGCTCCGCCTCCTGGCGACTCCTTCAACCCGTCAGCTTTGGGAACTACCGGCGCCACTGGCGGCTGGATCACCAGCGAAGAAGCTCGCGCTCACGTGCAAGAGCTGCGGCACGAGTCGGACGCAATCATGGTTGGAGTTGGCACTATCATCGCGGACGATCCATTGCTCACGGACCGCACTGGCCTTCCCCGCCGCCGCCAGCTGCTGCGTGTGATACTCGATTCCCGACTCCGCTGTCCGCTGGAATCGCGCCTGGTCAAGACCGCTAAAGATGATGTGATGATCTTCTGTTCTTTTGCTGAAGAAAAGAAACGCCGCCAGCTCGAGGAACATGGAATCCGTGTAGAACAAGTTCCTCTCGGCTCCAGCGATGGCCGTCCTGACCTTGCCAGGATCATCTCTCGTCTGGGCGAATTGGAAATCACCAGCCTGCTGATTGAAGGCGGCGCGCTGGTAAACTGGACCGCGCTAGCCACGGGCGTGGTGGACAAGATTTTTCTCTATTACGCGCCCAAGATTCTTGCCGGTGGCGGATCGGTGCCTTTTGCCGGCGGCGAAGGATTCCGCCGTCTCAGCGAAGCAGCGCAGGTGAAAGATATTGTTCTGCATCGCTTTGGCGAAGACTTCGCTGTTGAAGGCTACTTGCGCAATCCTTATCACGCTCCGGAGGCGCACATCTGATGTTTACCGGACTCATCCAGGAAATCGGCGAAATCGCTTCTACCGAGCGCGTGGCCGGCCAGAATCGCGGCTCCATCACACGCATTACTATCAAGGCCGGCACAATTCCGTCTGAATTAAAGACGGGTGACAGCGTCGCGGTGAGCGGCGTCTGCCTCACGGCGCTTGATATCGTCGAACATCAATTTTCCGCCGATCTGGCCGAAGAGACGTTAAAGCGTACATCGATGCAACGACTGAAAGCCGGGTCAATTGTGAATCTGGAATTACCAGCCAAAGCCCAGGACCGCATGGGTGGGCACGTGGTGCAGGGTCATGTGGATGGAGTGGGCTCCATCGTCAGCCTGCAAAAGATCAAGTTCCGCGATGACTGGCGTTTGAGTGTCGAGCTGCCGTCTGAGCTTTCGCGGTATGTGGTCCCTCAAGGCTCGATCACGATTGAAGGGATAAGTCTCACCGTCGCCGGCATTGAAGGCAGCCGCCTCGAAATTGCCATCATTCCTCATACATGGCAGTCAACCAACCTTCGCGCTCTCCGAGATGGTGATCCAGTAAATATTGAAGTGGATGTTCTGGCAAAATACGCTGAAAAGATGGCCCACGGCAAAATACACGGCAAACTTACAACAGCGGACTTGATACGGTTGGGCTTCTAGCGATAAAGCTAAAAGCAAAAGATCAGCACGCCAGGTTCGACCGTGCTGATCTTTCGGTAAAGCGCAAGGGAGGGTCGGTGCGCTTCTAAAAATTTGTTCAGTTCTTAGGCGTTCCCGCTGACTGCCAGAACCACATAAACCAGAGCAACTCCCACTGCTGCCCATATCCGGAAGTTCTGAAACTGCCGTGATTCACTCATCTCGCCCGTCCTTTGTCCTTGAATTCAGGGGGAGGACCGTTCTAACAATCAGATCATGCGCTCGGAGCGTGCGGAACAAAATTAAAGTGCTGTTAAAGTTTTTAATTATGTCATCGCGATTCCAGCTTCGACGGCCATCAGGGCGAGCATAGGAATTGAACGGCTACCGCCCTGTAAATAAAGGAGTTACCAGAGGCTCAACTCCATGAGTGTGCAGCATTGGGCTGGCAAATTCTGCGAATATTTACCAAAACAGCTTCATCAATCCTGTCGCCGGCAAATCGGCGACAACAAATTTCTGCTCTCGTCCGACATGTTTCATCAACGCTTCAGCTGCCAGATATCCGCTACGCACTGCGCCTTCCATAGTCGCGGGCCAACCGGTCGCGGTCCAATCGCCGGCTAAGAAAATTTGCGGCCACTGTGTTTTCGCCGCAGGACGATATTTGTCCAGACCGGGAAGAATCGCATACGTGGCGTAAATTTCCTTTATCACTGTGGCTTTCACCAGCTTTGCTTCACGCACCGCCGTGAAGAACTCAGCCAACTCACGCACCGCCAGTTTCAGGATTTCTTCGCGCGATTTCTGCACCAATGATTTTGATGCGCTTACCACCAATTCCACGTAGCTGCCTTGGCCGGCGTTTTCCCGGTCCTCATGGAACTTTGATTTATGAAACATCCACTGAATCGTGCGATCCAGCAGTACCGCATGCGGCAACGATGTAATTTCGCGGTCGAACCAAAGATGAATCCCCGTGATAGATGAGGGCTCAAATTTCGCGAGTTGTTGTTTGATGCCCTTTGCAGACTCGTCCGATGGGAGCAGGCTTGCGACATTCTGAAATGGCGCGGCCAGCACAGCAAAATCAAACTGGTGCTCACCCGAAGCGGTTAATACTCCCACCCGGTGTTGCTTAGGTCCAATCGCGGTGACTGACGACCGCAGCAGCACCTCGCCATTCCGCATTCGAATATATTCAATTGCGCTTCCGTACAGGTCAGAGAGCGGAATACTCGGCAGTCCCATTCTGCCCGCTGCGGGAGATTTCATAAATGATTCGCGAAAGACCTGTGCAGCGTAGCGCACGGAGATGCGCTCCAGATCCTCGTTCAAGGCGCTTACCAGCACGGTCTTCCAGAACCGCTCAATCGCCTGTTCCGTCTGCTTGTGTCGCCGCAGCCATGAAAGAAAATCCTCTGATGAATCCTGGGGCAGGCCGCGGCTCATTACCGCCATCGCGCGGGAGATGGCAAGTTTGTCTTTCGCGCCCAGCATCTTTGCGCCGAGGAATGTCGGGACGTTATGCATCGGCGCGGGCAGGAACGAAGGCGCCATCCTGCTCACACGTCCGCCGGGCTCAATGAACGTTAGTTCATCAAACCACCGGATCTTCCCGCTCACTCCCAGCCGATCGTAGAAATCAATCAGGTTCGTGCAGCAGCCAAGCAGAACATGCTGGCAGTTATCCACCACTTCGCCTGTAGCCGGGTGTTCGTAGGATGACGCGCGGCCCCCAACATAAGGCCGCCGCTCGAAGACCGTGACGCGTAATCCTGCATCGGCCAGCGCGCAGCCTGCCGCCAGTCCGGCGAGCCCGCCGCCCACAATTGCAACGCTTAGTTGTCGGGTATCGTCCGTCATGCAATGCGGAGTAGAAATCCGCGCGATAGTACTTTCAATTTCTCCCAGAGAGTCAGCCGGACTCGCTCCGTCAGCACATCGTAATTGCGGTCTGTGATCTTCTGCAGCAGGCGGCTGTAAATCTCCACCAGTACCCACAATGCGGCCCGGCTGTCTTCATCGATCAGTTCCATCAGCCACTTTGCCGACTCGTAATATTTCCGCGCGCGGTCAGCTTCGTATTCCAGCACCGGCCGCAAATGCTGCGCCTGTGTAGGACTTTGCAACAAGCTCGAAGCAAAATTTGCCGCCGCTAGGTTGCTGCGTACCAGGTCTTCCGCGGGAATATAAATGCGTCCCATGGAAGCATCTTCTTTAATGTCGCGGATGATATTGGTCAACTGAAATGCCAGCCCACAGTCCTCGGCCAGAAATTCCGCTTTGGTGTCCTGATAGCCAAAAATCCTGATGCATACCAGCCCGACCACCGAAGCCACGTAATAACAATATTGCTTCAGGTCTTCAAAAGTATTACAGAGGATGGCCGGTGATTCCGGAGACGCCGGCGGAATATCCAAATCCAGGCTGGTGCCGTAGACCAGCTTTTCAAAAAGTTCAGGCGGAATCTTGAATTTACTTTGAGCATCGCCCAGCGCCATCAGTACCGGATCGTCGGTCGCTTTGCCCGCAAAGACAGCTTTAGCGGCGTCCAGCCATTCACTTAACTTCTGGCGTTTTAGCTGTGGATCAACTCCAGGCTCATCAGAAACATCATCGGCATGGCGCATAAATGCGTATACAGCGCTTAGCGCGTTGCGCTTTTCCGCAGGCAGCACCATAAAGCCGTAATAAAAATTCTTGGCCGCGCGGCGCGATATGCCGCGGCAGACTGCATAGGCATGGCTGAGCTGATCGCTCACAGCAGCTTGCCCATGGCCGCGCGCAGCACCAGCATCAGTTTGCGCAACTTTGAAATCTCAGGACGCGCCCGCAACACGTCGAAACCCTGGCGCTCGATGGCGTTCAGGATTTCCTGTCCGCCCCGGCTGAACAACTCAAGATCGATAGCCAGTTCGCGATTGACCATCTTTACCAGCGGCAGTCCGCGGGCAAACCAATCACGCGCGCGCTCGACCTCAAATTTCATCATGTCCTCAAATTGTGGCGTTGCGCGCCGCTGGGCAATGTCTTCACCACTTACGCCAAAGCGGCGCAGGTCTTCCAGAGGAAGATAAATGCGGCCTTTGCCATAATCGACAAAAACATCTTGCCAGAAATTTGCCAGTTGCAGCGCAGTGCAGGTGTAGTCAGAGAGACGCTGCCGCTCGCCGTCACTATAGCCGCACAGATAAAGAACCAGATGACCGACAGGGTTCGCCGAATAACGGCAGTAGGCAAGAACATCGTCAAATGTCTCAAATCGCGTGACCGTCTGGTCCTGCCGGAAAGCGATCAACAAATCAGAGAATTCATGCTGGGGAATGCCGAATTGCTTCACTGTTTCCGCCAGGGCAACAAACACGGGATGCTTCGGCGATCCCGCATAGCAGGCGTTCAGTTCCGCTTCCCACTGATCCAGTAATTCAAGTGACTGCTGCGGATCGCCCACCTCGTCGCCCAGATCGTCAGAGATGCGGCAGTAGGCATAAACATTGTAGAAATGCTGGCGCAGGCGGCTGGGCAGGAACCACGTGGCGACAGAAAAATTTTCGTAATGCGATTTCGCGAGGCGCTCACAATACGCGCGCGCTTCTTCCAGGGAAGGAGCTGTGGCCGGAATGCGATACGATTCCGGAAGCGCGTTCCATCCCACCGGCATGGACGAAGTGCTTGTGCGCAATACTGACATGTCAATGGCCAGGTATGATGGCCGTCTTAATCTGGCTCCCGCGGTCCAGCATCTGTTGCAACACTTGCTTCAGCTTGGAAAGAGGCGCCTCGCCAGTAACGTAGTCGGTGCTCTTTACGTTCTTTTCGGCAATCAATGAAAATGCCTTGCGGACCGTCTGCGGCGTATGGTGGAAGGTGGCTTTCAACGTGATTTCAGAATAGTGCAGCCGGTTGGTGTCCAGCTCGACCTTGGTTCCACTGGCGCATCCGCCAAAGAAATTCACTACGCCGCCTCGGCGGACCATTTCCACTGCCCATTGCCACGTTTGCGGGCGGCCCACGGCTTCAATCACAATATCTGACCCGCGGCCTTCGGTCACGCCAATCACCCGGTCAATGGGATCATGTGTTTTTCCTATCTGGACCACTTCGTCCGCGCCGAATCTTTTTGCTGCCGCTACCTGTTCAGCGCGCTTCACCACCGAAATCACTTTGCATCCGGTCAGCTTGGCCACTTGTACCAGCATCAATCCCAGCGGGCCCGCGCCGATAACCGTGACTGTATCGCCGATGTCCGCACCCGTTTCCTGCAATCCTCGCAAGGCGCAGGCCAGAGGCTCAGTCATGGCAGCCGATTCAAAGCTCAGATCATCCGGCAACGCCAGCATGTTGGTTTCAACAATGCGCCGTGGAATCTTGATGTATTCGGCATACGCGCCGTTATTGAACAAAAGGTCTTCGCAGATGTTTTCCTGGTGCTTCAGGCAGTAGAAACACGCGCCGCACGGAGCGGAGTTTAGCGCAACAACCTTCATGCCGCGGCGGAAGTCACGCACACCCGGCCCAACTTCTTCAATCACACCTGAAAGTTCGTGGCCAAACAAGGCCGGCGGAACAATCATGCGCGCGTGATAGCCGCGCTGATACACCTTGAGGTCAGTCCCGCAGGTTAGCGCCACGTTCACCTTCACCAGCACCTCGCCGGGTTCAAGCGTGGGGATAGGCACCTTCTCAATCTTGATGTCCTCTTTGCCATAGAGGACCGCGGCTGTCATTTGTCCCTTCAAATATGTTTCTCCCATTCCAACCCGGGTTGGATGACGATCTTCATTGATTCCGGCGACGGATGCGAAGCCAGTTGGATCGCCTCCACTGATTCCTCCAGCGGGAACCGGTGTGAAATCAACCGGGCAAAATCGATTTCTCCACTAAGCACCAGGCGCACATTCTCTTCCTGCAAATCGACGGAAGCACTATAGGAGCCCATCAGGGTCTTTTCGTCCATGCACACGGCCGCCGGATCGATCGCCACTTCGCTTCGCTGCGTCTGTGCGAACAGCATGATTCTCCCGCCCGGTCGCGTTGCGTCCATGGCCGGTTTGATCAAACTGTTGCCCGCCGTCGCCAGGATCACAGCATCTGTTCCGCGCCCGCCGGTAAGCTCCCTTACCCATTTCGCCGGATCTTCAACCCCTGCATTCACATTGTGCTTTAACCCGAAGCTCTCACTTATTTTAAGGCGTTGCGGATATAAATCGGAAGTTACCACGGTCGCACCCGTCCGTTTGGCCAATGCGGCCAAAATGATCCCAATCGGCCCCTGGCCGATAACCAGCACCGTTTCATCACTTTGCAGCTGAAGCGATTCAATCGCTTTCAGGCAGGTATTTACGGGTTCAATAAACGATGCCTGTTCGTAAGAAACGTGGTCGGGAATCTTCACCACACCTTTGCGTACGATCCAATCCATTACGCGGATGTACTCGGCAAATCCGCCGCCGCTGGGCTCAAAACCTGCTGTAGCGCCCACTTGTTTGTAAACGGGGCATTGAGCGAAAACTTTCTTGCGGCAGTAATAGCACTCACCACAAGGGATGTGATGGAACACCATCACGCGATCACCGATGGCGAAATTCATTACGCCTTCACCCATCGCAACTACCTGGCCGGCCATCTCGTGGCCAAAGATACGAGGCGCGGAATGCGAGCCGGTGAGAATTTTTTTGACATCGGTCCCGCAGATGCCGCAGGTGTGCACACGTACCAGCAATTCTCCCTTGCCAATCTCCGGCACAGGAACTGTCTCCAGGCGAACATCATTCTTGCCACGATAGACAGCAGCTTGCATCGTCCGTGCGGGAGCGCGCTTGCCCTCGGCGGATTCGGGTTTGATTGCCGTGTGCATGATCTAACGTTTTACTTCCATGAACTCTGCTCTATCCAGTGTAACAATTTCTTTCGGCGGCAAGCCGCTGGCAAGATCGTTGCGTAGGCGGTTGCATAACGATTCTGTCGCCCGTTTGCTGTTTCGCGCCAGAGCCGCGACCTTTGGTCCATTGCCAGGGCCGCAAAGCTGCCCACAGTGCAAACTTGCGGCTTTGGAATTCTCCTGCAGCATTTAGAAACTGTCCCATCGGCGGCATAACAAAATCAGCTTCGTCTGAAATCGCTTTCACGCAACGGAAGGCGATTTGTTCCTGCTGCGCCACCTTGGCTACGCCAGCAGCTTCCATGTCTACAACCAGTCCATGAAAGCCATTTACTAGTTCCCGTTTGGCTTCTGCTCCCGCGATTTCTCCGGCGCTGACGAGCACGCCACCGCTCACGTGGTTACCATCCGAGGTGCATCGATATTCGGCGCCATCACCTGCATCGACGACCACATTCGGCGTAAAAACGCTCGCCACCTTTAAGCTTCGTATCAGCGCGCCTGCCAGCCCTACGGATATCAGAAGCGCCGGCCGATATTGCGCCACAACGGCGCGCGCCGCCAGCTCTGCATTCCTGCATCCGATGCCAGAAACGACCGCGAGTACGCCGCCGCGCTCAAAGAGCACGAACTTTCTTTCGCCGGAAGGAAGCGCACTGCGCTGCCATCCCCGTACCAGCGGCGCAATCTCTCGTTCCATGGCGGCGATGATTGCGATCTTGCTCATGCGTTCACCGTCGCAACCTGCGCTGCCGTTTCAGCATATCCATGCGCCTGGAACCAATCGATGGCGCGCCTCAACGCATCTTTCACCGGCAAAACCTTGTAGCCCAGCTCGCGCTCGGCCTTTGCCGACGACGCAAACATTTTCTTACGGCCCATTTTCACCGCATCAATGGTGGCGCGCGGCTCTTTGCCCAGGATCGTGCCGGTAATAAATTGGTCGAATACCGCAAATCCCATTGCCACCGCGTGTGGGACTTTCATCGTCGGCGCAGCCAAGCCAGTAAGCGTAGAGAGTTTGTCGAGAATCTGTTTCAACGTCAGATTCTCACCGCCCAGTATGTAACGCTGACCCGGCCGCGCTTTTTCCATCGCCAGCAGATGACCACGCGCAACTTCCTTTACGTCAGCCAGATTCAGGCCAGTATCAACGTAGGCAGGAAATTTGCGCTTCAAGAAATCGACCACAATTCTTCCTGTCGGCGTCGGCTTAATGTCATATTCGCCAATCGGCGTTGTGGGATTCACCACCACCACATTCGCGCCGTTGTTGCCGGCTTCCAAAGCGATTTGCTCGGCCATGAACTTTGAGCGCTTGTAATGGCCCACCATTTCTTTGAGAGAAACCGGCGAGTCTTCCCCGGCAATATGACCTTCACGGGTAAAACCCATGGTGGCTACAGAACTGGTGTAGATCACACGGCGCACGCCGCTTTCCTGCGCCGAACGGATGATGGCACGCGTGCCTTCCACATTGGAGAGGTACATCTGCTCCGGGTCGCGAACCCACAAACGGTAATCAGCAGCGACGTGAAATACAAATTCACAGCCGGACATGCCTTTTTTCAGCGACTCCGGATTGCGCAGATCGCCCGTAGCGGTTTCTGCCCGCAAATCGGCGATATTATCCAGGCGGCTTGTTGCACGGACGAGCAACCGCAGGTCAGCGCCCTGCTCTGCCAAGGCTCGCGCTACATGGCTGCCGACAAATCCCGTCGCTCCTGTGATGAAGGCTTTCATGTTCAGGACTTAAGGAAAATGAAAAAGCTATTCCAGAGCTTCCGCCTGTATCCCGATGTTTTTCTCGCCTGCCGCTTTTTTCTCCCAGTACTTGCGCACCCAGGCTTCAAAGCTCTTTCCTGCGGCAGTGTCGCGCCCGCTGAAGGCCAAAGCGGCGATCTCTGAATATGGAATGGAAATTTTCTGGTCGGCGTCCTTCGGGAAAAGCCGCACTGCGGAATCAGCCAACGCCTTGCCTGTACGGCGGTCAAAAATGTAGCCTTCCACCTTGCTGCCGTCTTTGCGCGTGATGGTTACGTCACCGCGATAATCGAAGGCCTTCTCAAGAGCCTGCCGGACTTCTTCTTCGCCTGCCAGTTCGGGCACCCAGCCTTCCAGCTTTTCATGCTTGAATCCCGGCGCGACTTCGAGCGAATCTGCAGCTTCGATAGCTTTGTTCTGAACTGACTCGGTCATGCGCTGGTCTCCTCCATCTGGCTGGAAGACTCCTCAATTTGTACCAGCGGATTGTAGCTATGCACCGGGCGCACGTGCTCATTCAGGAGCTTCATCGCGTGCTCGTCTTTGTGACGTGTGAAAAGCGTGGCTTTCGCGGTGGCCAGCAGGCCACGCAGCGAACTGAAGGTGTCATTCACAGCCGAAGCCTCGTAACCGCTGTGCACCATGCAATTCGCGCACTTGGGATTACCGGATTCGGTTCCGTACTCGTGCCACGCCGTGCTCTCCATCAGTTCCTGAAACGTGTCAGCATAGCCGTCCTGCAGCAAGTAGCACGGCTTCTGCCAGCCAAAAATGTTGTATGTGGGCATGCCCCACGGAGTGCAGGCATACTGGCGCTCGCCCATCAGGAATTCCAGGAAAAGCGGAGACTGGTTAAACTGCCAGCTCTTCTTACGGTTCGAGAGAATGGCGCGAAACAGCTTGCGCGTGCGTGCGCGACCAAGAAAATGCTTTTGGTCCGGCGCTTTGTCATAGGAATATCCGGGCGAAAGCATCATGCCTTCGACTCCGAGTTCCATCATCTGGTCAAAATGCTCACGCACGCTATTGGGATCGGCGCCGTCAAATAAGGTTGTATTCGTGGTCACGCGGAAGCCGCGCCGCAGCGCTTCTTTCATGCCTTCGATTGCCTGATCGTAACCACCTTCACGGCACACAGAAAAATCATGGTGCTCACGCTCGCCGTCTACGTGAACAGAAAACGTCAGGTACTGGCTGGGCTTGAACAGATCAAGCTTCTCTTTCAGTAGCAACGCATTGGTGCATAGATAGATATATTTCTGACGCGCCACCAGACCTTCCACGATCTTGCCGATCTGTGAATGCATCAGCGGCTCGCCGCCGGGTATGCTCACCATTGGTGCGCCGCACTCGTCCACCGCGCGGAAGCACTGCTCCGGCGTAAGCTCTTTTTTCAGGATGTGCGCCGGATACTGGATCTTGCCGCAGCCCGCGCACGCCAGGTTACAGCGAAACAGCGGCTCCAGCATCAACACCAGCGGATAGCGCTTGCGCCTGGCCAGCTTTTGTTTAACAACATAGCTCGCCACTGTCCACATCTGTGAAATTGGTACCGGCAAATCTTGTCTCCCTTGGTGAGCTATTAGCCATTAGCTCTTGGCTTTTAGCTTTGTATCGTTGTTCAACCGGTTTCGTTTTACCGCTTGTATCTGTCTTTCTGCAGCACAGACCGCGCTCGTCTGCATCCCTTGTTTCCCCCGACAAGCCGCTGATCAGCGCCAATCTGCTTTCATCCGCGGTAAAGCTTGCTTTTGCGATCACGTGCGATGACGGCGATTCCTATCCTCTCGCGTACCCGACGCTTCCCTCTTCATACAACGCTGAAAACTCACGTGAGTACGTTGACAGCGCGATCAGCGGGAAATAGTCGCGATATAGGTGATAGGCAAGGTAAAACACTCGCGGGAAGCCTGTCCCCGTGTATTGGTCTTCGTCCCAGTGTCCATCAGGCCGTTGCGTTTCCAGCAGATAGAGAATGCCGCGCTGCACAGATTCACTGCGCGTATCTCCCGCCGCCAGCAAACCCATAACAGCCCATGCCGTTTGTGAAGGCGTGCTGGGACCGATGCCGCGTGTCGTAGGATCGTCGTATGAGCCGCAAGTCTCGCCCCATCCTCCGTCAGAGTTCTGCACCATGCGCAGCCACTCTGCGCCTTGTTGCACGTAAGGCTCGTGATGGTCCACGCCCATGGCTTGCAAGCCACGCAGTACCAGCATGGTTCCATAAATGTAGTTCACGCCCCAACGCCCAAACCATGAGCCATCCGGCTCCTGCGCGCTCAAAATGAACTTGATCGCTTTTTTAACGCGCTTGTCGTCGCCGGCAACCCCGTAGGCTGCCAGCATCTCAAGCACGCGACCAGTGATGTCCACAGTAGGCGGGTCGAGCATGGCGTTGTGGTCGGCAAAAGGAATGTTTTGGAACACCATGCGCGTGTTGTCTTTGTCGAACGACGCCCAGCCGCCGCTTTTGCACTGCATGGCGAAAATCCAGTCAATGGCGCGCTGGCTGACTTCATGCTGGTAGCGTTCACGCGGATTCTCTACTTTATCCAGCCCCAGCAGCACCATGGCTGAATCGTCCACGTCGGGATAAAACTCGTTGTTGAACTCAAAGTACCAACCGCCCGGCGCGACATTTGGAACCTTCACGGCCCAATCACCCTTGGTGCGCACTTCCTTGCTCAAAATCCAGTCAGCAGCTTTCAGCATGCGGGGATCGTTTTTCGATACTCCACTCTCACCCAGCGCAAACAGCGCCAGCGCCGTATCCCACACTGGGGACATGCAGGGCTGCATGCGGAAGGTTGGTTCCGAGTGATCAGCAATGGCGGGTTCGTCAATGCCAAGTTTCTCAAACTCGCTCAGCGCGCGGATCACTTGCGGATCATCCGTTGAGTACCCCAGGCACCGCAGGGCGACAATCGAATTCAGAATGCCGGGATAGATGGCCCCCAGCCCATCTGATTTTTCAAAACGCTCCAGCATCCAGCGTTCGCCTTTTTTGAGCGCCAGGTAGCGCAGCGGCCTGATATGAAACCGTTCGCAGAAATGGACCACGCGGTTCAGCACCAGAAAGAAGTTTCTCCACGAAATTTTCTTGGTGGCCCACTTCAGGTGCAGGTGCTTGCCGTGGCGTCCACCTACAAAGAGCTCGTCAATTCCCATTTCCGCCGGAATTTTTTTGAATGGCTTCTTGGCGTAAGCGATTGATAGCGGCACTAAGATTGCCCGCGACCATGACGAAATCTCATACAAGTTGAACCAGAACCAATTAGGGAAAAGAACGATCTCCGGCGGTACTGCCGGCACCGCTTCCCAGTCATACTGGCCCAGGAAACACAGATAAATCTTGGTAAAGGTGTTGCACTCGGTAGCGCCGCCCATTTCCAGAATCCTGGTGCGCGCCCGTTCCAGCACAGGATGTTCCAGCTTATATCCCATCAACTTCAGCGCGAAATAGGCCTTTACTGACGCACTGATGTTGGAAGGCCCTCCTGTGTAAATAGGCCAGCCGCCGTCCGCATTCTGATGGCGAATAATCTCCGGCACCGCGCGCTGCATCCGGCTCGGATTGCCGGTGCCCAACAAAGTGTGAATGGCAATGTAATCCGACTCCAGCGTGGTGTCAGCTTCCAGTTCGCCGCACCAGTAGCCATCTTCATGCTGCTGCGTGAAGAGATAATCGCGCGCCTTCTCCATGCCAAAGGACACACGTTCCAGCATGTCGTCGATTTTTCCAAAAAGCATGTGCGCAGCTTGCGCGCCAAACTTCTTGCTCATGGATTTACTCCGCCGCAGCTGGGGCTGCAGCAATTGCCTCCACAATCTCAGGAGGCAGGCCAAAGCGGACGTTTTCCGGCATGACCTCCACTTCACGGATTGTGTTAAAGCCTTTTTCCTTCAAGACATCAATGACCTGTTCGACCAGGATTTCTGGGGCGGATGCGCCTGCCGTGAGTGCTACTGTGTTTTTCCCGGTAAGCCATTCGGGCTGTATGTCACTCGCCGTATCGATCAGGTAAGAAGGCGTTCCCAGATTCGTGGAGACCTCCACTAGCCGGTTGGAATTTGAGCTGTTCTCAGACCCCACAACGAGCAACAGGTCGGCTTGGTGCGCCACGTCTTTTACCGCTGTCTGGCGGTTCTGCGTGGCATAGCAGATGTCCTGCGCGTGCGGGCCTTCGATCAACGGGAACTTCTTCCGCAGCGCGTCAATCACGTCTTTGGTCTCGTCCAGGCTGAGAGTTGTCTGGGTGATATAGGCGATCCGTGTAGGATCGGGAACCTCAAGGGCATCCACTTCACTGGCGCTGCCCACCACCTGGGTCACTTCAGGGGCTTCGCCCAGAGTACCAATCACCTCATCATGATCGTGGTGGCCAATCAGGATGATGCTGTAACCGCCTCTGGCGTACTTCACCGCCTCAACGTGGACCTTGGTCACCAGAGGGCAGGTCGCGTCAATCACCCGCAAATCGCGCAGCTTGCTGGCTTCGCGTACGCTGGGTGAAACACCATGAGCGCTGTAAATTAGGCGCTGGCCGTCCGGAACCTCATAAACTTCATCAACAAAGATCGCACCCTTGGCTTTTAGTTCTTCCACGACGTAGCGGTTATGGACGATCTCTTTACGCACGTAGATTGGCGGCCCAAAGGCGTCCAGCGCAATGCGGACGATATCAATAGCCCTTACCACTCCGGCGCAAAAACCCCGGGGCTTCAGCAGCAACAAAGTCTTGGTTTCTGGTGTCATTGTGATCTGTTGATTATACCCTTTTAGACACTTTTCCTTGCTTCCATCTTAGGGGATAAAGACCGTTCGGACTAAGCCAACTCATTGAATAATCAATATTTAGCAGTAATCAGGGAGTATCTGAGGGTGAACGGGGAAGGACTCCAAGGCAATGGATAGCTATTAAGGATTGGGTTCAGGCTGAGGGTCTTACTTCGCTCTGAATCTGGGCAAGCGTCTCATCTTCAATCAACTCCAAATCATAAGCGTTCTGAAGGTTAAGCCAAAAACGGGCGGTGGTCTTGAAGTATTGCCCCAGTCGAACAGCGCTATCCGCTGTGATAGCTCTCCGCCCATGGATGATCTCCGCAATCCGGGTTGCGGGGACATGAAGGTCCATAGCTAAACGGTGCGCCGAAAGACGTAGCGGTTTCATATAGTCTTCCAGCAAAATCTCGCCGGGATGAATGGGGGATAACTTTTGCGGTCTTCGCTTCGTCTTGGCCATGCGGTTCCCTCCCCTCTCTAAGCCGCTCGGTTACTTATAGTCGACTATCACTAGCCTTCGGCGATGGATGGCTACCTCTTCGGCGCCCATTTCCACACCGCCAACGCAATCGGCAACCCCACCAACACTGTATGGCCGATTGGCCCTGTGATGACGGAGGCCGCGTCAAACCTCGGCGGCCAGCGATGGATGGCTGACAGCGGCAGCACCACCAGCGTCATCACGAGCCAGACGAATTCGCCGTACAACAATCCTGCGATTACCGGACTCGTGGTCAGAAATGCTATCCGCCTGCTGGCGACATAGAAACCTGCCGCCCAGCAGAAGGCGATAAAGAAGTGCAGCGCCAGCCCGAGCGCGGCAGTTTTTGCCCCTCCCTGGAACGCCTTCGGCCCCAGCAATCCTGACGCTACCGACTGAAAGATCCGCGGCGGCGCCAGATGGTTCTGGATACCGTATCCAATACAGGCCTGCGTGATATCAAATACGCCGCAGGCGAGCCCGCCCCAGAATATGGCAAGGAAGGCGTTAGAGGATGTTGAGGTAGAAGGCACGAGGTTGGTTCCCTTTCTTCTCCGGCCTGCAAGAGCTATAGACGGGCGACGCGAAAAATCGTCACGGGTTCAATTGCAGATTGATCATCTGCGTCTATCTGCGAAATCTGCGGCGAAAATTAGCCGTTAGCTTTCAGCAACTGCTCTGCGTGCTGTCGCGACGTCTCGGTCAGCTTCTCGCCGCTCAACATCCGCGCAATTTCTTCCGTCTGCTCGGCTGTAGTCAGTGCGCGCACAAGAGTTTTCGTCCGCCCTGCTTCCTCGCGTTTCTCAATCAAATAATGATGGTCGGCAAAGGACGCGATCTGCGGCAGGTGGGTGATGCACAGCACCTGGTTGGCCCGCGCCAGGGACTTCAGCTTTTTGCCCACGGCCTCCGCCGCACGTCCGCCAATACCGGTATCGATTTCGTCGAATACTAGAGTGCGCTGTGTTCCGCCTTTGCTCTTCTTCCCTGCCTCGATTGTCGCCTTGAGCGCCAGCATCACGCGCGAAAGCTCGCCGCCCGAGGCAATCTGCTCTACCGGCTTCAGCGGCTCACCGGGATTCGGCGAGATCAAATACGTAACGCCATCAAAGCCAGCGGCTGTCCAGTTGGCCGGCTCGTCGGAGCCTGAAACTTCAATCCTGAACTGCGCTTTCATGGCCAGCTGATTGATTTCCGTCTCAACCAGCTTCTGTAACTCGCGCGCAGCGCTGTAACGCTTTTTGGAAACCGCTTGTGCCGCAGATAAATAAGCTGCAGCAGCGGTAGCAAGCTGGTTTTTCAAATCGCGCACCACGTCGTCGCGATTCTCGAGCTCATTCAGCTTGCCCGCAACATCCTCGCTGTAGGCAATCACTTCATCGACCGTCTTGCCGTACTTTCTCTTCAGTCGATCCAGCTGCGCCAGCCGGTCTTCTACTTCCGCCAGCCGCTCCGGTGAGGCATCGATTCCATCGGCGTAATCGCGTGAAGTGGCGCTCACATCTTCAATCGCTGCCTTGGCCGACTCAAGCGAGGCGAGGGCTTCCAGAAATTTCTCATCAAAGCGCGCCAGCTCTTCCAATTGCTTGCGCGCTGCTGAGATCTGCGTCAGCGCCGATGCGTCATCTTCATACAGAACCTGATACGCCGCCGTGGCCGCGCCAAAGAGCTTTTCTGAATTCGCCAGGACGCGCTTTTCCGTCTCCAGCTTCTGGTCTTCACCCGGATGCAACTTCGCGGCTTCAATCTCTTTTTTCTGGAAGCTCCAAAGGTCGGCCATGCGCAGGCGGTCCTGCTCATCGCGATCCAACTGCGCCAGCCGTTCGCGTACCTCAGCCCAGGCCGCGTGCTTCTCCGCCAGATCGCTCAGATCATGGGCCGCATATGCGTCCAGCAGCGCCAGCCGCGCCCCTTCATCAAAAGCAAGAATCGTTTCATTCTGCGCGTGGATCGACGCAAGCGCCGGCGCCAGCGCCCGCAGCAGAGCCACTGTTGCCGGCTGATTGTTCACAAATACGCGTCCCTTGCCGCCAGCCGCGATTTCTCGCTTTACGATTACATGGTTCCCTTCCGGCTCAATTCCGTTTTCTTCCAAGACGCGCCGGAGGCGTTTTTCATCGGCCTCAAACACGCCGCTCACCACGGCCTTCTCCGCGCCATGGCGGATCATATCGGTAGAAGCTTTGTCGCCTAACAATAAAGACAGGGCGTCAATCAAGATGGACTTGCCTGCACCGGTCTCGCCCGTAAGCAGGTTCAACCCCGGCGCGAACTCCACCGCCAGACTGTCAATCACGGCATAATTTTCAACCCGCAGCTCCAGCAGCACCGAAAAACCTCAGAAGGAAATTTGAGCGAAGCATAACAGAGATCAGCGGCAAATGGGCAAATGGATATCTTCCCGAACCGGCGATTACGGTATATTATCCCCGGTATTTCAATTGACCTTGCTTCTATCTTGAAAGGTGGTTCCATGGTCCAAATACTGCTGCTCTGCATGATGCTGTTCCAGACCGGTACGCAAACGGCAACCAAGCCAGTCATCGACAACGACCGCGTCACAGTTCAGGACGTTTCCGATTCCGCGCCCGCCCAGCCGACTGACGCCGTTGTGGTTTCCCTTTCAGGCAGCGCGGCATTTGTGCCCAAAGGATCTGCACCCAAGATCACAGGACGCTCATTTGTAATCGATTTAAAAGATCATCCCGTTCCTCCCATAGAAAACAAGAGCGGCTACCCGCTGGCCTTTCCCCGGCCCGGCACCAAGAAGGTCTTTGAAAATGATCGCGTAATCGTGTGGGACTCCACATGGACTCCGGGCGTCGCCACGCCGATGCACTTCCACGACAAAGACGTGGTCGTGGTATTCCTTGAGGACGGCGACTTGAAATCGACCACTCTGGACGGAAAAGAGGTTGTGAACAAGTACACAACTGGGACTGTCAGGTTCAACCTGCGCGACCGCACGCACACTGAAACGCTGATGAATGGGAAACAGCGCGCGATCATTACCGAATTGAAGTAAGATCGTTGTTTTTAAAGACCAAGATTACAAATGGCAGAGATTGAAGCGGCGGGCTGAAGTTTAATGGCGGAGAGAGTGGGATTCGAACCCACGTTAGAGTTTCCCCTAAACACGCTTTCCAAGCGTGCGCCTTCAGCCACTCGGCCATCTCTCCGGCGCAGGTTGGGACTCACTCATTATACAGGGCTGAAGGATGCACGAGAATGAGCGCGTTTCTCGCCTTTCCGAAACGGACCGGCAGCAAGCCAACGAGAAATTGAAAATTTAGGAATCGAGATCTAACAGTTAACAAACCGAAAGCTCAGAGCTAAAAGCCAAGAGCCAAATAACCGCCCTTTAGCAGCTTGTGGCCATGCTGCCGCAGAGAATGCGTTCAAAGCAATATTCGTCAATCACCGCGGCCACCGCATTCTTGCCTTTTTCGTCCAGTGAGCGCACTACGCGCCCGGTGCAATTTACCTGGACATCGGTATCGGTTCCCAGGACGGAAGCGGGCAGCACAATGCGAAAGCGGATTACTGTGCCCACGCCGAGCAGGTTTTTGGTATGGAACAACACACCGCCGGCTGAAATGTCTGCGGTTTCCGCGAAGTATTCATGGGCGTCCGCGGTTCGTACCGTAATGGGAAGTCTCAGCGGAAATCGCACTGAGCTCCGTGTATCTGCGGGGCCTAAACCGGCAACTGGACCTTTGGATTCGTTCACCCTTGCACCTCTGAACGCAGGTTATACCCGCAGTCCGCCCATCCCAAGATTACTTTGGTATTCAGTGCGCACCAAAGGGCATAAGCCATAAGAGATGGCCAAAAACCCACTCAAAATTTGGTCACTTCAGTGAAGTTGAAGCCGCGAATTTTCATTGCCGGAACCACCATATCAAAGGCTTCTTCCCCGCTGGCCCGCACGGCTTTGCCGAGAGCTTCAACGCTGTTCAACATTTCAATCAGGCTCTGGTTAAAGCGAAAATTCAGCAATCCATGCTTCACTTTTCCGCCTTCCACAAGAAAAGTACCGTCACGCGTCATGCCGGTAAGGATCTTTTCATAAGGATCAACTTCGCGAATGTACCAAAGACGTGTAATCAAAATGCCGCGCTCCGTCCCTGCAATCATCTGCTCGACGGTCTGCTCATTGCCGGGCGTAATGAAAACGATATTCCTGGGCGCTTCACCCATCTCATTCGGTAAGGGAAAGCCATGGCCGGTCACGCGGATATCACCCACCTTCTCTTTGTACTCAGACTTCTGCATCTTCGCCGCCGTACTGCGCGCATAAACCAGGTTGCGAATCACACCTTTTTCCACCAGGCTCACACGCTGCCGGTGTACGCCTTCACCGTCGAACGGCGCATTGGACTGCAGCGGATGGGTGACGTCATCAATAATGGTGATATTTTCGCCAAACAGCTTCGTCCCGATCCGATTATTCAAAAACGATCTTTGGTCAAGGATCGCCAGCCCGCCAAAGTCCCAGAACATGAACCCGACCAGGTCAAGCACAGCTGCCGGCTCCAGAATCACCGTGTATTTCCCCGGTGGCAGTTCCTGCGGGCTGCGCGAGTCACGCGCTTTCTGTGCCGCGATCTCGGCAAGCCGCACCGGATCAACGTTTCTGACGTCGGGCGAGTTCGCCTTCTGCCATCCGGAAGAGCTGTCCGCCAGCATGGTGATGGAAACTTCCGCTGACGTCTGGCGATGGTACACGCTCAGGCCATTGGAATTGATCACGGCTTCTGCGCTTTGCGAACTGGAGTAAATGCCGGCAGTCACCATTTTGTTCTTTTTTGCGATGGCCACAATTTTGCCAACACCTTCAGCCCGATCACCTGGCGTGATCGCCGCTGTCTGATCGGACCATCGCGATGGACCTTCCGGACCTTTGCCCTCGCTGGCATTCGCCATAGGCAGGAAGTCTGGATCAGGCTCCTGCACCCGGGCAATGCTTTCCGCCGACTGCACCGCACGTTTCAGGCTTTCATCATCAAAGCGGTTCGTGGTGGCGCGGGCAGTCTTGCCATCAAACGCCACCCGAATCGACGCCGCTTCATTCACCTCCGCCACATTCTGATGGATGGTGTTATTGGCAAAACGCGTCAGCGAGAAGTCAGTGGAAGAAAAGATGACTTCGATCTCGTCAACCGTTGAGAATTTCTTGATCTTCTCGAAGATCTGTTCGGCGTGGGATTGGGTTAGCATTTGGTCTCCAGCAATTAGCAATTGGCAATTAGCAATTAGCCAAAACCTTATTTCGTCTCTACGTTCCGACCCACTTTTCGGGTCAGGCGACCAAGCATTCGCTTTACTTCTTCAAGAAGCTGCTTGTGAGCGCGAGAGATGATCCACATGTACAGTAGCCTAAGATCGCTTGCCAGCAAAAGGTGATATTCCAGTTCACTTGCCGACCCACATGCGATTTGCAGAAAGCGATGCAATTCACAATTGCCTCAACCGCCCGCAGCCCTCGGCAATGTTTGCCGGAATTGAGGAACAGCAACGTCGAATCTGGCTGGCCAATCCAAACATCTCATGCTTTGGGAAAGCTTCCGTCAATCGATATGCTGCGAGGCCAATTCATGTGCTTTTTCCCAGACCTTCAACTCGCGAAAATCTTTCACATACACTCCGTAGTTTTGGCTAATTGCTCAATTGCTAATTGCTAATTGCTGACTTGCTTCCTGCCTAATTCCCCTTATACGCCGTGCCAATCTTCACATTCCTGAACCGCGCCGGTGACGCACCGTGCCCCGTTCCCATGGTTTGCATGGGCTGGCCCTTGCCACAATTCGGAGTGCCCCACAGAGTCCACTGGTCGCGCGAGCAGATAGCGTCCATGGAGTTCCAGAACTCCGTCGTGATCCCCGAATAAGATGGATTCTTGAACATGCGCCCCAGCTTGCCACCCTTGATCTCCCAGCCAATCTCGCAGCCAAACTGAAAGTTATAGCGCTTGTCATCGATTGACCACGAGCGGTTGGTCTGCATAAAGATGCCGTCGTCGGTACCGGCAAGGAGCTGGTCAAACGTCAGAGGCTTTTCCCCGGGAAGAATGCTGATGTTGGTCATGCGGACGAGAGGAATACGGTTCCAGCCTTCAGCGCGCATCGTGCCGTTCGACCGCGTCTCGCCAATGGTGTGCGCAGTCTCGCGCGATGAGATGTATCCGGTAAAAAGTCCGTTGGTGATAATTGGGGTACATTGCGCTTGAACACCTTCGTCGTCATAGGCAAACGTACCCAGGCCGGGGCCGTGTTGTTCGGTTGCATCGGCGACGACGTTCACCAGAGTCACTGCCGTAGCGCAGTGTGCGAAGCTTTTCCAGCGTCAGAAATGACGTTCCGGCAAAATTCGCTTCATAACCCAGCACGCGGTCCAGTTCGATCGGGTGCCCAATCGATTCGTGAATCTGCAAGCCAAGCTGCGAAGAATCGAGCACCAGATTCATTCGCCCTTCCGGGCAGCGCTCCGCCTTGTGCAGCGCCACGGCTTCTTCGCCAATACGGCGCGCGTTTTCCAGCAACTTCAATTCGTCTATCAGCTCATATCCTCTGTTCTGGTGCTGCCCGCCAAAAGAATTCGGATAGGACCGCTTCATAATCTCAGTGCCTTGAAACGCCAGCGCGCAGAAACCAGCGCCGGTAATCACGCGTGTCTGATGGATATCTGATCCATCCGTGTTGTAGAACCACTGCTCATAGCGGCCCAGCTGCATGCTGCTCTCAGCCAGGGTTACGCCTTTCACGGCGAGCAACTCGGCGTCAATTTGGGTCAGCAGATTAAGATTCTGATCGAGCGAAGTAGTGAAGGGATCGATCTTGTAAGGGCTTGACCACTCGATCTTTACCGCGGGTTCTGGCGCCAGCCTCACCGGTTCTTCTTTCACCCGGCTCGATGCCTTGGCAATCTCAACGGCCTGCGCAGCGGTTTTATCCACGGCTTCACGGCTGAGATCGTCCGTGGAGGCAAATCCCCAGGCGTCATTCACCAGCACGCGTATGCCTACGCCCAATGTTTCCGCGCTGCCGGCGTGTCCCACTTTGCCATTTTTGGTGGCAAGTGAGCGCTGGCGGTGATCGACAATACGCACGTCGGCGTAACCAGCGCCGCGTTGCGTGACGGTGTTCAAGGCCCAATCGGCAATCTGTTTCATGCTCATAGATTTTCTCAAACAACCATATTAAGCGACCACCGGGCCCGGCTTGCTCGCGACCTTGGCTGTTCTCCGTGTCTCCCCGCCTCGGTGGTAGGTTTTGCCTTTCCGATCTCGGCGATGACGCGCGATGTCGGCGATATCGGCGATCCCACCCTCCCCCCATCGTTCAACTAGGATTCCAAACCACTTACCACGACCCCATCCCAACGTCATTCCAGATTGGCGTAGGTTTTAGATCTTCCGATCACGCGCGATGTCGGCGATCACCGGGCCCAGATCGGGCCGTTCTTGCGCGCCGGGTGGGACCACGGCCCGTCGGCGATTATTCCAGCCCCACCCCGTTGTTTTCAACGTTTATTGCAAACAAAGGCACTTGCGCCAATCACTGCTGGCAGTCGAGCACCCAAGGTCCAACCACTGCTCATTCCCAGTGGCAGAGGGTTGTAACGCTATTCCCAAGTACCAAATCCCAAAAACCAAGTACCAACTTCTGGCTCTTATTTTCAAGACCACGCTTCAAGCGTCTGGGCGCATCGGACAGAAACAACCGTCATGAGGGATGTCATCTTATGGATTTTTCATTCGCTCATGTCAAGAGCAAGACTCGGACACTCCCGCAAAGATGCGAACCTATTGGAGCGAATAGAGTTCGTATCTGACGGGGGGGCGCGTCCTCACGTGTCAGGAACTATATGCCGTGCTCAATTGCATTAAGACGATGTCGGGACAAGGCTCACTCGTTCAGCCGGCCCGATGCGTAACCTATCCACATGTCAGACTTAATGCCTCGCGTGGATCAAGCAAAAACAATGGGATCAGGCAGGATTACTAGGAACGTTGTCTGACGCACAGGCAGTATGACGTTTTGATGGTGAAACTGACGCAGAATTCCACCGATGTCAGCACGCCATGGATTGCACGTTGTCAGCAACCGTTGTAAAAATCTCGGACTTACAGGTCGGCAGGGCTGGAATACGGTCCTCTGCCATGCTGCGGAGGGCAGGCGCGCATTTTCGTAGATTCAGCTCACGCTATTAATATCTGGCTAGCAGCCAGTTTTCGAATTGTCGCTCGGCCGTATTCAATACAAGACGCGACCCTCTGTCAAAGCGCGCCGGTTTCTCGCGTTTAGGGCAGGAAGCGGAACACATCAGCATTTGCTCACAAGCCAGACTCCACGATTCTCCACTCCCGCCTTGGCCCAGGTTTGGCCTACACTAGCTCACATGTCGCGAAAGTCTGCTCCCATCAAGATCATTAATCTGGAAGACGGCATGCCGCAAGTGGAAGAAGCACGTTTGCGCATGCAGCATGAACTTCAGGTCGCGCGACAGCAGGGATACGCAGCGGTCAAGCTGGTTCACGGGTATGGTTCCAGCGGTGTCGGCGGCTCATTGCGAATCGAATTACAGAAAGAGCTTCAGCGGCTTGCCGGCACTGGCGCCTTACGGTCATTCGTCGCCGGAGAAGATTGGCGTATTTCCGACGAGAAGACATGGGAGCTTCTCAAACGCTATCCGGAATGGAAGAAGGATTCAGACCTGGGCAAGGCGAACAAGGGCATCAGCATCGTGCTGCTCTGAATGCGCACCCCATGGTTACATGGTTCCTCTGTTCCTCTTTGCAGCAAAAATCTCTTAAAAACCTGTTCCGGCTTTGTTGCTCGTGTGTCTTATCCCCATAGAGCCCCGACATCAGCAAACGGTTCATCCTGGGGGAGCACGGTAACCGCCGGCTCCCCGCTCCTCTATTAATGCCAGGGTCACTGCTTCAAGGTCACAATTCTGGAATGGCCATAAATCCTTATTCCTCAGAAGTTTGCCGCCCAAGCCTTTCACTAGAGAACACTGACATCGTGCAGAACATAGCTTTCCAGATGAGAGAACCTGATCTTCTTGGGCCGTGTTAGCGATACAGAAATGATTCATTAGAACTAAGGTTCAAACAACCTGTAGGCCTATTTTCTGGATCAGAACAATAGGCAGGTTCTTCTCCGACGTGAGGAATCTTGCCGAATCAAGCCCATGACCAAAGGGTCTCTCAGGGCCACATAACCGTAAATTGAGCTGCAGGATCTTGAGACGACCACCCGTTCAGGAGGAGTGTTGTGTTTTGGACAATTTTCACGCTAGCCATTCTTCTGTGGATGATCGGACTGGCTGTAAGCTTCGGACCTGGCGTGATGCCTCTGCTCGTTGTATTGGGCACAATTTTGACCGCGATGAACTTTGTCTTCCGACGGACATCGTCGAATGGATGAAGGATCAGGAAGCGGAGCGCGCCGGAACGGCGATGCGCCAATTGGGACGTGGAATGGAACTGCCTTCGTGCCCACCCATGAAAAGTTTTTGCTTTTGAATCAAGAAAGACCAAGGAGGTTTATGAAGAAGTTTGTAGCGTTTTTATCTGTGGTGAGCCTGGCGACATTTGGTTGGGCCGGAACCGCAAAAGAAGATTCAGCCGATCGTTTACAGAAGTCGTCTGAAGTTTTGACTCAAATCGCCAATGCCCCGGACAAGGGTATTCCTGAAGAGGTCCTTGGCAAGGCGAAATGTGTTGCCATTGTGCCTCATCTGGTAAAGGGTGGATTTGTTTTCGGTGGCAAACATGGCCGTGGCGTTGCCACTTGTCGCACAGCCGACGGCTGGAGCGCACCGGCATTTATTTCAGTGGGTGGCGGAAGCTGGGGACTGCAAATTGGCGTTGAAGGCGTTGACCTCATCATGCTCATCATGAATGACAAGGGAATGCAGCAACTTCTTTCCAGCAAATTCCAGGTCAGCGGTGAAGGATCGGCGGCGGCCGGCCCGGTGGGACGCCACGCTTCCGCGGGAACGGACTGGAAACTTGACACACAGATGCTTACTTATTCGCGCTCCAAAGGCGCATTTGCCGGCCTGACCCTGGAAGGCGCTGTCATCCAGCAGGATGCCGATTCCACAACCGCCGTTTACGGTAAGGACGTGGCTTTCAAGAGTGTGCTTTTGGGCAAAGTGCCTACGCCGGAAATGGCCAGGCCCTTTGTACAGTCCGTAGCAAAGGCAACAAGCGTAGCCGCCGCAAAGGAAGCCGCCGACAACGACAAGAAATAATTTCTTCCACGGCTGAGAAACCGAGCACGCAGCTGCAACAATAGCTGCGTGCTTTTTTCTGCAAGAGGTTATTGCTGTAGGTTTCTTGTGTAAATTCTTTCATCCCACGGGAGCAGTTCTGGATTGTGAGAGCGGCATCTAATGATTAAGTGTTATTCCCTGGCCAGCTCGTTACCTTATGTTCGGCAAAAAGAAGGAACCATGCGAAATCCAATACGAGCAATGCTGGCAGCGTTGCTGGTTGTGTTCAGCTTCTCACACGTCTGTAACGGATATTCCATTCTCACGCATGAAGAGATTGTCGACCTGCTGTGGGCTGACCAGATCAAGCCGTTGCTTAAGCAGAAGTATCCCAATGCGACGGAGGAAGATCTTCGCAAAGCGCACGCATTTGCCTACGGAGGCTGCCTGATACAAGACATGGGCTACTATCCATTCGGCAACACAATGTTCAGCGACATGGTCCATTATGTCCGTAGCGGAGACTTTGTGGAGGCGTTGCTTGCCGAATCCACTGACATTGATGAATATGCCTTTTCGCTGGGGGCGCTGGCCCACTATGTGGCTGATATTGTTGGCCACCCCGTGGTGAATACAGCGGTAGCGCGTGAGTTTCCCAAACTCGGCGCCAAATATGGCCCGATCGTAACCTATGCGCAGGACCATAAGGCGCATATCCGCACTGAATTTGGCTTTGACGTGGTGCAGGTAGCCAAACAGCGCTACACCTCTGACTCTTACCATGACTTTATCGGATTTGAAGTCGCCAAGCCGGTGATGGAACGCGCGTTCCTCAAGACCTATGGCGTTAAATTGAGCGATATTTTCGCTAATCTCGATCTTTCCATCGGCTCGTTTCGCTGGTCGGTAAGCCGTGCGATCCCGGAAATGACCCGCGTGGCGCTTTTGACCAAGAAGGACGAAATGGTGAAAGAGAATCCGAGTTTCGCCAAGAAAAAATTCCTCTACAACCTGAAGCGCTCAGAGTATGAAAAAGAATGGGGCAAGAAATATCAAAAGCCAGGCTTCGGCGCGCGCGTAATGGCTGTGATCTTCAAGATCATTCCAAAAATCGGGCCATTCAAAGCAATCGCTTTCAAGATGCCAAACCCGAACACAGAGACGCTCTATCTGAAGAGCGTGAATGATACGGTGGAACAGTATCGCGGTGAACTGCGTGACTTGAAAACCGCCAAGCTACAACTTGCCAACATGGACTTTGATACCGGTAAGCCAACCTCTCCCGGAGAGTACCGGCTTACGGATGAGACCTACGCGAAGCTGCTGGATAAACTCACCAAGGCGAAATTTGCCGACTTGAAGCCTGATGTACGCCAGAACATCCTGACTTTTTACCAGAACCCATCAGCGCCTAACTACATCAAGAAGAAACGAGAAAAGTGGAGCAAGGTGCAGCAGCAGTTAGAAGAGTTGAAAACAGCTCCCACGGCGCAAGCCAGCACGCAGTAACGGTTCAGCCGGATATGCGGCTGGCACTAAGGAGCTCAGCTTATTGAGGAATGACCGGCGTAACAATGCCGGTGCTTGTATCGCCTAGCATGCCCAGCACCTGCACGGCCGGGCCGGACGTGACTGTAACGCTAACTTTCGTCGCGCCTGCCGGCGGAGAAGGAAACCAATCCGCCACCACGTCACGGGTAATTTTTTTGCCCACGATGCCGCCACTCAGCCCTGGCAGGATGAAAGAAGTAGTCGCCAGTGAGGCGTTGCTGGAATCCAGCAGCTCAATTTTGATGCCGGCATCCTGGCTGTTGGTATTTTGCAGGGAGAGTCCCGTAAATTGTGTCCCGCTGTTCACAAGCGGGATATCGGCGGAGAGATAAGTCACGCGCGAGAACATGGGATGCACCAGGTTCACCAGCGCATTCGCGCTGTTGCCGGCAACATCATCGGCGCGCAAGTAGGTGTAATACTCCAGGACAAAGTTGGTGTTGGTGTCCTTCACGCGAACGCGCTCGCCATCAAGCTGAAACGTGGCTCCGGTGCCGGGGCAAGTGGTTGCCCCATCGGCGACATTGCCGTTGCAGATTTTTACGTCAACCTCGCCTGCATTCACAACGGTCTGGTCCGCCGGCACGATTGTGGTGCCTTCAATGGAAACTCTGGTATTGGCATTGAATCCAGCACCGAAAATTTTGATTAACGTGCGATCGGCCAGCAAGCCGCCAGCGGGTAAAACGTCGCTTACATAAGGACTGCCTGCGGGAGCAATCGTCAATGTTCCGGGAGCGAACTCCAAAGTCGTATAAGCTTTTGTGGCATCGAAGAATGTTGTGTTGGCCGTGTCGATGCTCAATGGGAACGTGGTCCCAGCCGTCAGGCTGTTGCTCAACGGCATAGACAGAGTAACCACGGGATAGCTGATATCTGTCCCCAGAAGAGCATCCGGCGAGGTGAGCTGTAGCTTGATGTTCGAGGGACTAACCGATGTGTCAATCACGGCGATTCCCGCGGCTTTTCCAGACGGATCATTAACTGCGACCCCGCGGACCGGTCCGGTTGGGACTTGCGGACGCGTGCTTCCATGGCCGACGGGCTTGGGCTCAGTGTTGGAAAGCTGGAACTGGAAGATACCTCCAGGCGGCACGCTTGTGTCCAGGACTTTCATGCCAATCGTCCCAGCCGCCGACGAGGGAGGAGTGGGTGTTGGAGTTGGCACAGGCGTTGGCGTGGGAGTAGGCGTTGGCCCGCCGGCGCTTGCGCTTCCGCCGCCGCAGCCCCAGCAAGCGCTTACAGCCAGGGCCAGCACGGCAACCCAAAGCTTTTCCATCCGCACAGACCGCTTCTTTCCTTGCTCGATCATTCACAACTCCCTGGCCGCGCCGGCTTGTCTCCGGCGAATAACTTTATGGCACATCCCTCAAGAGCAGCCTGTGCAAGCGTCCGATACTTATTTGCTTCACAATCTTCAAGCCGCAATTCAAGGTTAGTTAAGATTGTAATTTAAATCTGTTGCCCTTTGAGACGGGACGCAAGTATTCCTGTGTAGTTAGTGCTGCCCATCTTTCGAAAAAATTGGCAAAAACCAAGAAGGGCCACGGGTTTCCGGGACCCGCGACCCCTCTTAGCAGTCGACGGATGAGCCTGCTACGAATTGAGACACCTGTAAGAGGGCCGCCGGAACAAAAAAATTAATAAGATTTTGCAGTCAAATGGAGAGCTGTCTGTTACATACAACGAGAGGTATTTTGACATTCCATCTGCTTCAAACCATTGATCCAGGCAAGGCCGACGACTAGCCGGTCGTCGCGCATGCCAGTGGGCAGACGGCTGCCTGCAGAGTTAAGAATGGAATAAAAGCGGCTCTGACTGTTGCCTGCAAATGTTAAGGCTTTTTACCTTGGCCCGGTTCTGGCGAGAACTCCGGATACATCTTGTTTCCGTCCCACATTTGCCCGCAGACCGCATGCATGTGTTCTTCAGAAGCGCCTTTGATGGCTTCCTGACATTTTTTAACTTCGGAGTTGATCCCCCATAAATCCTTGAGAATACGGTCTCGCTGGATTTTCATGTTCGGAATTGAGAAGTTGAAGTGGTCAATGGCCTTCTTGTTGGCCGCCTTGTCCTGATCCAACTTGGTCCGGGCGGCGAAGTATTTGTCCTTCCGTTCTGTCCAGTCCTTGGTGAAGGTTTTGATTTCTTTCTGGTCCTTATCCAGCTTGGCTTTCCATTCGCCGCAACGTTGCGCCAGAGCGGCGTCCGTCGTGTTCTCGGGACATTCGGCATGCTGCTGCTTCACTTCCACGCCATAGGCCTTGTCCCGTGCCATCATGGTGTGGGCGTCTGAAGCCAGCTGCTTTCCTTCCGTTAAAAGATTCGTGTCCCGGGCCTGCAAGTCCACACTCGACTTCTGCTCTTCCGCCAGGCTGGACTCGAACTCGGCTATTTGAGCATCGAGGCTCTTCAGGTCCTGCGCTTCGCGCTTTACCTGCTCATCTCGCTGTCGCGCGATTTCGCTCGGATCCTCGGCCAGCCCGAAGGCAAGCTGCGCGGCAAGCAAAGCAATAAAGATGAAAGTATGTTTCATATTTTCCTGAGAATCGCGTCTATTTGTTCGCAGTCACTCCGCCAGTTTTGGGTTTCCCGGCCAATGGCGCTCCGCACGGGCCGTCATACGCAGAAGCATGCAGGCCTGGATCGCTGCCGTCGAACTGGATGTTTCCACAGCGCGCCTTAATCGTCTCGCAACTGACTCCTCGTTGTGACAGCACTTTGGCGCAGGAGTCGATGCCTTTTTTGAGATCCTCGAGTTTGGCCTCCAGCCGCTTTCTTGCTGCCTCCAGTTGGGCCTTCTGGGCATTTAATGCATCGCGCTGGGCGTTATTGGCTTTTTCTTTTGCTGCATTGGATAGCGTTGTGGCCGTGACGGCATCCCGCAGTTGCTCATACTGCGCTCTCTCCTTGGTGGCCGATTCTGCGTCAGCGAATATCCTGTCTCGCTCAGCCATCAGCACATCAGTCTCCGCGTTGCAGCGGTTGGCCTGGTCTACCGGCATGCGCCCGCCTTCAGCAGGACATCCGCCATTGATGTGGTTCTGGCGCTTTACATCCCAGGCATTGGCTCGTGCCTGTATTGCCGGCAGGGTTTCATTCTTGAGCCTGTTGAGCTGCGTTTCCACCATCTTGCTCGTGTCGATCTGGGCCTGATCGGATTTCTTCAAATCAGCGTCGGACTTGTCCAACGTCGTTAATTGGGCGGAGATGTCGGATTCCTGGCGGAGATGTGGCTTTCAATTCCGCAGTGATTGCGTCGATTTCTTTTTGGTTCTCAGCAGCTTTTTGTTCCGCGGCAGCAATCACTGATGGCCCAGCTGCCGACGACTTCTTCGGGGTTACTTGTGCTGCCGCTGTCAGCCAGACGCACAGGATTAAGCTGCAAAATACGCTGGATTTCATCTGTTACTCCGCCTTTCATCCATCTGGTTTTTACAAGGCAAAGTCTGTCAGCAATCCACGCGAAGGGGAAGGGTACTCTCGTAATGCCTGGCGGCAGGCGGACCAAGAGCGCAGATCTGATGACCCAGGCGAACGGGACCAGTTTTGTCCTGAGGAGTAAAATTTTCTGCGGAGGCCATTCAGCATGTCTGATTCCTCCGCGATCCTGCCGTCATCCAATCAATTGCCATGAAGAAAACCGATCCCGTTCGTCAGCACGTTTCCAATTTGCTAACCAAGGCAGAAGCGCATGTCGATCTGCGCGAAGCGCTCACGGACTTCCCCAAAGACCTGCGCGGCCAAAAGCCTGGAGGCGCTCCCCATACGCCGTGGCAATTGCTGGAACATATCCGCATTGCCCAGTGGGACATTCTTGAGTTCAGCCGCTCCGCCAAACATAAATCCCCAAAATGGCCAGACGAATACTGGCCCAAGACCGAAGCGCCACCCAGCGACAAAGCCTGGGACAAAAGCGTGCAACAAGTCCTGGCTGACCTGGAAGCAATGCATGAGCTCATTGGCGACCCCAAAAACGACCTTACGGCCAAAATCTCTCATGGCGACGGACAAACCCTGCTGCGTGAAGCTCTCCTGGTAGCCGATCACAACGCCTATCACCTGGGACAGTTGGTCATGGTGCGGCGTATCTTAGAACGTGAGTAACGGCAGTTTTTTGCAAGCCCGTTAAAGACCGCGGCTATCATACGGCCAGCATCTTTTTGCTCTTGGTTCCGGACTGGCGTAATGCGATAAAGATGGTGCGATAGATATGGGACTACTGGGAGGCCGCTTTGAACCGAACATCCGCACGGATAGCGCTGGGCCTGCTGTTGGCGCTCATAGCACTGTTGATCGCGGCCAAGCTGCGTTACCCGGGAAAATCGACGGTGAAATTGGCGGCGGAAAATTGCAACGCCGATCTGTGGAAGCATGTTTATAGCCCGGAAAGGCTGCGCGTGATCGAACCTTGCACCGCCGTCGAAGGCCGCGTGGTCTCCGTGCATCGGGCAGCGGACGGCGACCTGCACATAGGACTCGATCCAGAACAGAAATCAACCTTGAATCTGGTAAACGTAATGCACGCGCAGCGTCACCTCATCGTCGAGGTGGTCTGCGATCATAGCCCTCGCGATGAAGGAGCTGCTGGCGCATGTGCTGGATACATCTCGCAGATCGCCGCTCCCGTAGTCGGCGATCGCGTCCGCATCACCGGCGCTTACGTTACTGACCGTGACAATGGCTGGAATGAGATCCATCCCGTCTCGCGCATAGATTCCATTCAGTAGGCCCGCTCCACAGTTTTTCGGTGGCCCGCGCCATCGTCAAAAAAAAATGGCGGCCTTGAAGCCGCCTGTTGTGTCTTTGCCTTGGGTGAACTTACGAAACGGCTTTTCTTCCGGCGATCATCATTGCCGCGCCTGCGGCGATCAAGACCGCGCTGATTACAGGCGAGACCTTTTCTTCATGCCTGGTTTCTATCCCAATGGACGCGCCACCGACTTTGACGCCCGAACGCTCATTGTGCGGAATGGGAACCACCAGTGAAGCAATTCCCAGAACCACAAACACTACCCCGATCCAAAATAAACCTCTCATGGTGTTCTCCTTTGTAGCCTGGAAGGTGTGCCGGATTCGGAAAGACAGATGTTGGCAATCTGCGACTCCAGCTACTCACAGTTGGATGCATTGAAGGCCAGCTAAGCCGTAATCCGGCAAACACAAAAGCAAAGCACCTTCAAACAAAACGGCGACTCATTCGAAGTCGCCGCCATGGTTGCATATTGGTGTTTAGCCAACAATTAAGTGCCTTCTGACCACGAAGCCAAGTACTCTTCCTGTTCGGGCGTGAGCTTGTCGATCTTAATGCCCATGGCCTCAAGCTTGAGCCGAGCCACTTTCTTGTCCAGATCTTCCGGCACAGGATAGACTTTCTTTTCCAGCGATTTATGGTTCTTCACCAGATACTCTGCGGCCAGCGCCTGGTTGGCAAAGCTCATATCCATCACTGAAGCCGGATGGCCTTCAGCGGCGGCCAGGTTGATCAAGCGGCCTTCACCCAACAGATAAATCTTGCGGCCGTCTTTCATGGCATATTCATCCACAAAGTCGCGGGTCTGGCGCTTGGAGGAAGACATCTTCTCCAAAGCGGGAATATCGATTTCCACGTTGAAGTGACCGGAGTTCGCCACCACAGCGCCATTTTTCATGAGCTCAAAGTGATCGCGTCCGATTACGTTCTTGTTGCCGGTAACGGTCACAAAGAAATCGCCGATTCTGGCAGCTTCCGCCATTGACATAACGCGATAGCCGTCCATTACGGCCTCGATTGCCTTGGTAGGATCGATTTCCGTAACGATTACATCAGCGCCCATGCCGCGTGCGCGAGAAGCCAGACCGCGTCCGCACCAGCCGTAACCGGCGACAACGAACTTGGAGCCGGCGATCAGCGAGTTGGTGCAGCGGATTACGCCATCCATGGTGGATTGGCCGGTGCCGTAGCGATTGTCAAACATGTGCTTGGTCAGCGCGTCATTCACCGCAATGATGGGATAACGCAACTGGCCGTCTTTGGCCATGGCCCGAAGACGAATCACGCCTGTGGTGGTTTCTTCCGTGCCGGCAATGATTCCATCCAGCACGTCTTTGCGCTTGGTGAGCGCAATGGAAACCAGGTCAGCGCCATCGTCCATGGTCATGTGGGGCTTGTGGTCGAGCGCGGAAAGAATGTGCTTGTAATAGGTTTCGTTGTCCTCGCCCTTGATGGCATGGACGGAAATACCGTAGTCGCGGACCAGCGATGCCGCAACGTCATCCTGCGTGGAGAGCGGGTTGGAGGCACAAAGTACCACGTCGGCGCCGCCATCGCGCAGCGTAATGGCGAGGTTGGCGGTTTCCGTGGTCACATGCAGGCATGCGGAAACGCGAATGCCTTTTAGCGGCTGGTTCTTGATAAATTCCTTGCGGATGCTCTGAAGCACCGGCATAGACTGGTTGGCCCACTCAATGCGGCGCTTTCCCAGATCAGCCAGTTCCAGGCTCTTGATATCGTACGAAATTTGCGGAGCAGCGGTTGTTGACATGTTCTCCCTGATGCCTTTGCGGCTTGAGAATTTGAAAATCTAGATAGGCGACTGCCTCATCGAAGTGGTGTTTATCGCCTATTAAAAATTTAAACCCGCGGGGTGGAGCAGGCCTTTAGGCCTGCGTAAATAACTTGAAATTCCTGGGCTTCAGCCCCGGCAAAACCTCAGCCGCTAAAGCGGAATTTCCTCTTCGCCTTCCCGCAGGGCTCAAGCCCTGCTCCACCCCGTGGTCAGTTCTTTAACTTCTGGCGCCCACCTTGTTTGCCGTTTCAGCTTTTCCAAGCCCTTGCTCGCGGAGAGTGGCAGCTTTGTCAGTGGCTTCCCAGGTGAAATCAGGGTCTTTGCGACCGAAGTGCCCATAGGCAGCCGTCTTCTTATAGATAGGACGACGCAGCTTCAGCGACTCGATAATCCCTTTCGGGGTAAGTTGGAAGTTCTTGCGAACAAGCTCTTCCAGCTTCTCTTCGCTGATCTTGCCGGTGCCAAAGGTATCCACCAGAACGCTGACAGGCTCAGCTACGCCGATGGCGTAGGCAAGCTGGACTTCACAACGATCAGCAAGGCCGGCAGCCACAATGTTCTTAGCGATGTGGCGTGCCATGTAACAAGCCGAGCGATCAACTTTGGTCGGATCTTTGCCGCTGAACGCGCCGCCACCGTGACGGCCCATGCCGCCGTAGCTATCGACGATGATCTTGCGTCCGGTCAAACCTGTATCACCCATTGGGCCACCGATCACGAAACGTCCAGTGGGATTGATGTGGTACTTGGTATCGGCATCCAGCAGGTTTGGTGGAACCGCGGCCTGGATCACATGCTTCATGATGTCGGCACGCAGCGTCTCGTTATCGACAGAATCGGCATGCTGGGTGGAAATCACCACGGCATCCACGCGGCGTGGTTTGTGATCTGCGCCGTATTCAACCGTAACTTGTGATTTGCCGTCAGGCCGGAGGTAAGGAAGCATGCCATTCTTGCGGACTTCAGTAAGGCGGAGGGTAAGTTTATTGGCCAGATCGATGGCGGTGGGCATGTAATTGTCATTTTCGTTCGTCGCATAGCCGAACATCATGCCCTGATCGCCGGCGCCGCCCGTGTCCACGCCCATGGCAATATCGCCGGACTGCTTGTTGATGCTGGAGATCACCGCGCAGGTGTTGGAATCAAAACCGTAAAGCGCGTTGTCATAGCCAATGGACTGCACAACGCCGCGCACAATCTTCTGAAAATCGACATATGTCTTGGTGGTGATTTCACCCGCGATCACTACCAGCCCGGTAGCGGTAAGGGTTTCGCAGGCGACACGGCTGTGCGGATCTTCTGCCAGGCACGCATCCAGAATCGCGTCGGAAATCTGGTCTGCAATCTTATCCGGGTGGCCTTCCGTGACCGACTCAGATGTGAACAAAAATTTTTCGCGTGAAGCCAATGACTTGCCTCCTGAATTTTCTTACGGCCTCTCAGGCCAACCCATAGGAATACTTCTATTAAAGACTACTGAAAGGATCCTGCCGGAAACAACGCTTTGGCGTTACAACCGGCGGAAACGCAGCCGAATGGACTGTTTTGCACAGCGAAATGTGCCAATAACAATGTTATTGGTTCCAAATCGGTTGGCAGTGTCCTGGGTCGTTAGGGTTATTGTACAAGGCCAGAGGCATTAAAGGTGAGGGTCCTGGGCTCATTTTCATTCCCCAGAGCGCCAAGCGGACGACCGTTAAAGCTTACCTCGATACCGCCTGCATTGCCCGTTCTGAGAATCACCGACTTGCCGGCCTTGATTTTCTTTTGCTTGTCAGCAGTCAAAACGCGCTGCATCACAGATTTTCCATCGGCAACAATTGAGACCCATGAATCTTCCTTGGCCTTAATCTGCACAAAGAATGCGTTCTCTTTGGCAGGAAGAGGCGTGCCGGTGGATTCAGCCGGAGTCGATTTAGCTGCCGGAACTCGCGCCACAGCCGGGGTTGCTGCTGTAGCTGGCGGCGCAGGTTCACTCGGGGTCTTAGCCGGCTCCGCGCTGGAGGCTGTAGCTGGAGCATTCGCCTGGGACTCAGTTGCTGAAGGGGCAGGTGTGGACTGGCGCACGCTCTCAACCGCCGTCGAACTGTGCGGCTTCGATTTCATCCAGAAACCGTAACCCACCAGAACACCTACCAAAGCCGCAAGGGCAAAAACCAACGGGACCTTCGAGCGCCGCGGATTTAACTCACGATTCGGTTCTTCATGTATTTCCAGCGGAAACTTGTTTTCGGGTTCTGGCTGCTCGTTGCTGGCGGCTGAATAATCGGCAACTGCCTGGTCTTCATCGATGCCTAGAAACCGCGCATACGCGCGGACAAAACCTTTATTGAAAACACCGCCGGGAAGCTGGTCAAAATGCTCCGTTTCCAGCGCTTCCAAGTGACGCCGGGAAATTTTTGTGGACTCCGTGATTTCATCCAGGGTGATGCCACGCATCTCCCTTTCACGCCGAAGCCGATCACCAAAAGCACCCATGGCTGTTCCATTGCCTTTTGCTGGTAAGTCAGTCAATTGGCCCATATTTTGGAATCCCAACACTCCCGGTAAGTACCAAAATAACCCCTAACTGTTGATTCGACAACTACTTTCAGGGTACGTAAGGGCTATTACCCAAAGGTTTCAGGTCTATTGGCCGGTTGCCGATTTCCCTAAAGCAAGCGATAATACGCAAAAAGTAAGAGACTTTCTCTGTGGCTCAAAAAATTGAGGATCACCCCCTAAATGAACGAGGCAGCAGGATCAGGACCAGAGCGTAAGACCAAGAGGCAGCTGCAGGAAGTCGCCATTTTTAACGATGTGGCGAAGGCCCTTACCTCGTCGCTGAATCTCGATTCAATTCTCCAAACCATCATGGACAAAATGGCGGAATTCTTCCGTCCAGACACCTGGTCCCTGCTGATGGTGGATGAACAAAAGGACGAGCTCTATTTCGCCATTGCCGTGGGGGACGCTGCCGAAACGCTCAAGACCGTTCGGCTTAAGGTGGGCGAAGGCATCGCCGGCTGGGTGGCCAGACACGGTGAGTCCTTAATCGTGCCCGACGTCTATAACGATCCCCGCTTTGCCAAGCGCATTGATGAGATGACCAAGTGGAAGACCCGGTCGATCATCTGCGTGCCGCTGCAGTCGAAACATCGCGTGCTCGGCGTGATCCAGCTCATTAACTGCGCCATGGAAAGTTTTGGCGAGCAGGAAATGTTTTTTCTGCATGCGCTGTGCGACTATGCCGCAATCGCCATTGACAACGCCCGCGCCGTAGAGAAAATCCAGGAACTCACAATCACCGACGATTGCACCGGACTCTATAACGCCCGTCATCTTTATAAGACTCTGGAAGCGGAAGTGTACCGCTCAGCGCGCTTTGGCTATGAGTTCAGCGTGATCTTCCTTGACCTTGATCATTTCAAGAATGTAAATGACACGTATGGTCATCTTGTCGGCAGTAAACTGCTGCAGGAAATTGGTTTCAAGATCAAATCGCAACTGCGCTTGATTGACTATGCCTTCCGCTATGGCGGCGATGAATTCGTCATCCTTCTACCTCAAACTGATAAGCATTCTGCCCTGGTAGTGGCCAAACGTATTCAGGAGATGATGCGCAAGACGGTGTTTCTGGCCGAAGATGGCTTGAACCTGAACGTCCGTTGCAGTATGGGGTTGGCCACGTATCCTGAAGACGCCAAGAGCTCCCATGAAATCATCCGCCAAGCCGACGAGATGATGTATATGGTGAAAAACTCCAGCCGAGACAATATCGCCGTCGCGCAGCAGGGGATGCTGAAATAAGCTTTTCTCTAAAATCCCGAGCGCCAGCTTTTTCTGAAATCCCGAGCGGAGCGAGGGATCCCTACAATCTTCCAGAACTTGTTCCTCTCAAAGAACCTCCGCATGGTTGCCAGAGGGACTAAAATGATGAACCCACCCAATGATCTGCGCGCATCTGCGAAAATCAGCGGCAAATACGATTGTAGGGTTCCCTCGCTTCGCGAGGGATTTCAGAAAAAACTCTAATTCGGCGGCCTCTTCTCCAGCGCCGGGACTTGATTCGTGTTGCCTTGATCCGGCTGCCGAGGCATCCATGCGCCAGCATTCTGGGGCGCAGAGGGATTCACTCCAAAGTCCCAGACAAACAGGTTGATCTGTTTTTTATCGAGTAACTCCACCACCGCATACTCGCCAGGCGGCAGTGGTTGGGAAGGCGTGAGCTTAACCCAGTCGCCCAGCGGAGAAGTGGTCACGGGAATCCAGCTTTCTTTCTGGCTGACCTTGCCATACATGGCCACATTGAGCTTGCCGACAATGCGCGTGTCCTTCTTGTTTTCAACGCGCACAATCCCGTACTGATTCGGTTGTGGGGCTTTATCGGATGTCTTTTGCGTAAAGACCGGCTGGGAATTGTCTGATGTGTCAATATTCAAATAGATTGTGGGCTGCCCCACGTGCGATTGCACTCGCGCATGCTCGCCTTTGAGCTCGATGGTCTGGGTAGAGGAAAGCGCCAGTGGATTTACAGCCGCGCGAAGAATGTTGCGGCCGGTATGCTTGTTGAGTTCGCTTCCATTCTGGAGCAACTCCACAAGTTCAGGCTGCTTGTTAAATTCGTCCTGCAGAAAAACGCCGCCAGTGTTCGGCAACCGCAACCCCGGGACAACCAGCGGGGCTTCGCGCTCGTCGGCTTCATCGGCCTTGGCAATTTCTTTGATAGTTTCATCGCGCTGCCCGGCACGCTCACCGTTGTACTTGTCGGTGGCGGGCCAATCTACCATATCGTTCGGCACTTCTTCCCAGTCATAACGCTCAGCGCTGTAGTAGCGGACGCGCTGGCCAATGACGTCCCACTTGGTGGCAGCCTGATAAGAACCATCTTTCATAATGAGCCGTTTGGGATTCTGCTGCGACCATGCGTGCGTACAGGCCAGCGCAATCACCATCGCGGCTAAGAGGGAGGTGCGTTTGATCCATCGTGCCATAGGAGGATCCCTGAATATCTTGATGCAGAGTTCTTCTTTATTTTATAACGCTTCCCGAAGTCCCGAGCGCAGCGAGGGAGCCCTACGGCAACCATGCTCCAGAATGGAATCCTCACCCCGTTCGTCCCTCGCCAAAACCCAAAGACAAGTACACCCAACGTCGGTCGCGATAGATAGTGATCCCTCGCTGCGCTTCGGGATTTCAATGAAATCTGCTATCGTGCTCCCGTTCCGCACATTTCAGGAGACTGCCCCATGAAGCTGCTCGGCTCCGTTTGTCTGCTCGCCATTTGTCTTGGCATCTTGCCGTGGCAGGCATTTGCGCAACCTGCCGCTGCTCCATCCGCTTCGGCGACGCCTGCGGCTGCGAAAGGTAACGCCTCTACGCAAACGACGCAGTACACACTCCCTCCCGACAAGCTGGCAAAATCCAAGGCACTATACGACCTGCGCGGCAAGCTGCGGATCATCGATACCGCGTATTCGCTGATTGTGTTGCTGGCAATTCTGTCTCTGGGAGTCGCAGCCAAATATCGCGACTGGGCGGAGAAAGTTTCTGGGAGACGCTTTCTTCAAGCGCTGATTTTTGTACCGCTTTTGCTGCTGACCATCACCATACTCGGCTTGCCGCTGGACGCCTATCAGCAAAACATCAGCCTGCAATATGGCCTGTCCGTGCAGAGCTGGGGATCGTGGTTTGCCGATGTGCTCAAAGGGGAGGCGATATCACTCATCGTTGGAACTCTTCTTATTTGGCTCTTCAATCTCCTCATTCGTAAAAGCCCTCGCCGGTGGTGGTTTTATAGCTGGTTGATTGTGATGCCAATCATTATCTTTTTTGTTTTTATCTCGCCAATCATCATTGATCCCCTATTCAACAAATTTGAGCCTCTGGATAAAAGCAATCCTCAACTGGTGGACGCCATTCAAAAAGTCACCCAGCGCGGCGGCCTGGAAATTCCCCGTGACCGCATGTTCCTGATGAAGGCCAGCGAGAAAGTCACGACGCTCAACGCTTACGTCACCGGCTTCGGCCCATCCAAGCGCGTGGTGGTTTGGGACACAACGATCCAACATTCCAGCACGCCGGAAACACTCTTCATATTTGGCCATGAGATGGGGCATTACGTTTTAAACCACATCGTAATTGGTATCTCGGGAGCTTTTATTGGTTTGTTTATTGGCTTCTATCTGCTTTACGTAATTGCGAACTGGGCTTTCGCGCGCTTCCAGCAGCGCTGGCACATGCGTGAACTGAGAGACTGGGCTGCCGTTCCAATGCTGCTGCTCATCTTTTCCCTCATGAGCACAATTTCCCAGCCCATTGGGAGTGCCTTCAGCAGGACGCTGGAGCACAACGCAGACATATATGGCCTGGAAGTCACACACGGAATCAACGCAAACTCACAGGAAGCCGCTGCGCATGCTTTCCAGGTTCTGGGCGAGCTGAGCTTATCTTACCCTTATCCAAATAAATTTGTGGTGTTCTGGTATGCCGATCACCCTCCAATCAATGAGCGCGTGCCTTTTGCCCATAGCTACGATCCATGGGGCAAAGGCGAACAGCCAAAGTATGTGAAGTGAAAGAACCAGCCGTGAATTTACGCGAAGGGACACGAAGGTTACTTCGTCGAGCATCAGGGCCGGAGTAAACGGGATATCCACGCGCATTAGTAGTTGGTTTCTTGCCGACAAAATCGGGGGCCTGCACTATTTCTGCCATCCTTTCCACAGCCAACCTCTTGTATAATTGATCGTGCACCCCAATCGCTTCCACGGCCATTGGCATAAGCCATTTTCGAGCCGGGGAGCAGCACCCCCAAAAATCACCTGGACGTTACAAAACCCTAATCAATCGATTCGTGCGAGGAGTTCATGGCAGCGAAATATATTTTCGTGACCGGCGGTGTTGTGTCTTCACTGGGCAAGGGACTGGCGGCGGCGTCCATTGGCTGCCTGCTGGAGAGTCGCGGTCTGAAGGTCAACCTGATGAAGTTTGACCCTTATCTCAACGTCGATCCGGGCACCATGTCTCCGTTCCAGCACGGCGAGGTCTTTGTGACCGACGACGGCGCGGAAACCGATCTTGACCTGGGCCACTACGAACGCTTCACCCACGCCAAGCTGCTGCGCGACAACAACTGGACCACCGGCCGCATTTACGAGCAGATCATCACCAAGGAGCGGCGCGGCGATTATCTGGGCAAGACCGTGCAGGTGATTCCGCACGTCACCAATGAAATCAAAGCCGCAATGAAGAAAGTGGCGCAGGATGTTGACGTGGTGCTGGTGGAGATTGGCGGCACGGTGGGCGACATTGAGTCGCTGCCATTTCTGGAAGCGATCCGCCAAATGCGCCAGGAGCTGGGGCGCGACAACACGATCTTTATTCATGTAACGCTGGTGCCGTGGATCGGCGCGGCGGGCGAGCTCAAGACCAAGCCGACGCAGCACTCGGTAAAAGAGCTGCTGAGCATCGGAATTCAGCCTGACATCCTGCTCTGCCGCACGGACCGTTTTCTTTCCAAGGAACTGAAGGGCAAGATCGCGCTCTTCTGCAACGTGGAAGATGAAGCCGTGATCACGGCAAAAGACGTGGCGTCGATCTACGAAGTTCCGCTCGTGTTCGCGCGTGAAGGCGTGGACACGCTCCTGCTGCGCTATCTGCGGATGGAATCGAAACAGCCGGACCTGGCGCGCTGGGAAGAGCTAATGCACCGCGTCTATAACCCCAAAGATGAAGTCCATATCGGAATTGTTGGGAAGTATGTGGAGTATGAGGATTCTTACAAGTCGCTCAAGGAAGCGCTGGTCCACGGCGCGGTGGCGCACAACCTGAAGCTGAATCTGACCTGGGTGGAAGCCGAAGGACTGGAGAGCAAAGACGGCAATCGCGACTACGAGACACAGCTTGAGGGTTTTGACGGAATACTGGTGCCGGGAGGCTTTGGCAAGCGCGGCATTGAGGGCATGCTGAACGGAATCCGTTACGCGCGGGAGAAGAAAGTTCCGTACTTTGGCATTTGCCTGGGCATGCAGACGGCGTGCATTGAGTTTGCGCGCAATGTCTGCGGGCTGGATGAAGCAAACTCCAGCGAATTTGACCAGGCCACGCCACACCGCATCATTTACAAGCTGCGCGAGTTGACCGGCATTGATGAACTAGGCGGCACCATGCGGCTGGGCGCGTGGACCTGCAAACTTGAGCCGAACAGCCAGGCTGCGAAGGCTTACGGTACAACCGAGATCAGCGAACGGCATCGCCACCGCTATGAGTTTAACCGCGAGTATGAAGCAGTGCTGACCGGCGGCGGGTTGCGCATCACCGGCGCCACGCCGGACGGAACATACGTGGAGATTGTGGAGATTCCCGATCATCCTTATTTCCTGGGCTGCCAGTTCCATCCGGAATTCAAGTCAAAGCCGCTGGAGCCTCATCCTCTTGTTCAGCGCTTTGTGAAAGCCAGCTATGAGAACGGCCAGAAACGCCGCGATGCCAAGAGCACAGAAGATGTGGAGATGTTCTTGAGGCCGGAAAGAATCGTGAGGCGGTGAGTCAGCCGCTAGCGTTCTCTGCCCCGCGCGATGATGAGGGTAATGTCATCGTGTTGCTCGCGTCCACTGAATTGTCGCACCTCGGCCACAATCGATTCCAACGCGGCTTGAGGAGACGCTTCACGGTTTTTTCGCAATGCGTCAATCAACCTCTGCTTCTCCAAATTCTTCACCTGCATCATTGAATGATTCGGTGATCCCGTCCGTATAGAGCGCGAGCGTGTCTCCGGCAAGCAGGCTACATTCCGCCAGGATGCAGTCCCAATCCTTGAACAGACCCATGACTGTGCACGTGGAATCAAGCCGTTCCAGCGCGCCATCCCGGCGAAGCAATAGGGCACAAAGATGGCCGCAGTTGGCGTAGCGCAAGCGGCGTGCATCGTCATCATAGGCGCCAAAGAACAGGCTGGCATAGGCGTTCTCGGCAGTATTCTCGTAAAAGAGATTGTTGACCGATTTTAGAAAACGCTGCGGCTCGTCCCAGGCAATGGCGCTTTGCGTGCGCAAGTTCGCCTGCAGATTCGCCATGATGAGCGCGGCTGCGATCCCTTTCCCTGAAATGTCGGCCAACGCAAGCCCCAGCCGATTGCGGCCGAGACTGAGAAAGTCGTAATAATCTCCGCCCACTTCACGGGCCTGAATGCAAATTCCTGCATACTCCAGCGTCTGCACTTCCGGCAGAGCTTGAGGAAATAACCGCGCCTGTACCTGTTTTGCGATCTCCATTTCGTGGGCGGCGCGCCGATCGGCTTCCAGTTTTGCCGCGATGGCACGGCGTTGCGCTTCAATGGCCCGGCTGATTTCGTCAAGGCTCACCAGCGCAAAGGAATTGTGGTCAAGGTCTTCAAAGCGGGTGAATACGCCACCCCAAACCGGCGGCTGATCTCCGAAAAGCAGCGTTTGCTCGGCAACTCGAGCTGGCGCCTGCTGGAGGTATTTAATGCGTCGCAGCCGTGGCGTGTGATGAAAGCGGACTCCGCGCTTTCTCCATTCGCCGTATTTTGCGGCAACATCTTCTGTGACAAAAACAACCTGGGTAGGCCTTCCGATAAGCTTGTACTCGTCTGAATCGGGCTCAGGCGCTATCAGGTTGATGGCTGCCGTGCCGTCAGGAGGAGAAACTCCTACCCGCCGCCGGCCGGATTGCAGGATGACATCTGAAACCAACCTGAACCCAAGCTGATTCACGTAGAATTGCAGACTTTTCTCCAGGTCGCGGACGAAAACATCGACCGCCTGAATGCCAAGGTAAAGATCCGGCCGATCCAGATCAGTGGAGGGTTCTGCGCCTGCTGGGGAAAGCGAGCTCATTGCGCTGATTATAAGGCGGGGGACATAATCGGAATGCCAGAGGAGTTCAGGCGGATGCCGTGCGAACTGAAATCATGTAATCTTTTTGCAGATGCCAAATTTTCCCTCATTCAAGCTCGACGGCCTTAACCTTGGTTCCGGCCTCTTTCTCATCGCCGGCCCATGCGTGATTGAAAGTGAAGCGCATGCGCTGAAGATGGCGGAAGAGATCAGCGCCGTCGCGCGCAAGCTGAACATTCCTTACATTTTCAAGGCCTCATATGACAAGGCCAACCGCACATCACTGCATAGCTTTCGTGGGCCGGGGCTGGAAGAGGGCCTACGCATCCTGGCAAAGATCGGCAAAGAAGCGGGCGTTCCAGTGCTAACAGACGTTCACGAAGCCAAGGACGTCCCTGTGGTGGCAGAAGCTGTGGACGTGGTGCAGATTCCCGCTTTTCTATGCCGACAGACGGACATGCTGATTGCGGCGGCAAAACACGCGAAGTCTATCAACATCAAGAAGGGGCAGTTTGTCTCGCCATGGGACATGCGCCACGCGGTGGAGAAAGTCCGCGCATCCGGCAATGACAATATTTTTCTCACCGAACGCGGCAGTTCTTTCGGCTATAACAACCTGGTAGTGGATATGCGTTCGCTGGCCATTATGCGCCAGTATGCGCCCGTGGTTTTTGACGCCACCCATTCGATCCAACTGCCTTCCTCAGGAGTTGGCGGTAAAGCAGTTTCCGGCGGACAGCCCGAGTATATTCCGCTGTTGGCCCGCGCGGCGGTAGCGGCCGGTGTGGATGGCGTGTTCATGGAAGTGCATGACAATCCGGCGGAGGCGAAATCCGACGGAGCAAATGCGCTGGCTTTGAGTGATCTGGAACCGGTCTTGAGGGAATTGCTGGCGATTAAGAGCGCGCTGGGTCCGGCAGAGAAAAAACAAGCTTAAAAGTAATGCAGGCGGCCCCGTAGCCGCCTGCATGTAACGCCCGACTGGGAGAGGGACTTTTCGCTTTGAAGCGGCCATCTTCCACAAAAATCGGTCGAGCGCAGCCAACTTAAAGTTACGATCCCGCAGAATGCCCAGTGCTCTACCGCATCGGCTGGCCGGAATCTGCTTTCACGGTCCCGGCTTTTTCCGCGCCTGCTGTGTCTTTGCTTTGCTCCGCGCTTTGCCGCGCCAGGAAATCGATCAAGTTGTTCAATTCGACATCTGACAGGCGCAGGTTGGGCATATTTACGCCGTTGTATTTCTTATACAGCGCTACGGCAATGGGATCTTTTGCGGCAATCAGCTTTTCTGGGGTCGAGATGAAACGCTCCAGCCAACTGTGGTCGCGCACATTGGTCACGCCAAGCAAATCAGGGCCGATTTTGTCGCCGTGACCGATGGTGTGGCAAGCGGCGCAGTGCGTGGTAAAGGTGTAGCGGCCCTGGTCTTTGATGTCAATTGGCGGCGCCTGCTCGTAATTGGTTTTTGCATCGATGGCCTGAGCGTGACTCCAGTTGCTGAGCCAGTTCCCGATCATGTTGGCCAGGAACCGCGCATTATCGGTGGCCGAGTTGCGCATCCACTGGCCACTCGGTTCGTTGCCGATCAGCACGCTTGGCGTGTGGCCATCGCGATCATTTGGATCGGGTTCGCTGTAAAGGCCGAGCTTTTTGCTGATCAGGTCGATGTCCGCTTTTTTGCCGGTAAGGAAAGTCCAGCCCGGACCGATGTGATATTTCTGCGCATACGCCTTGAGCACCTTGGGAGTGTCATGCGTAGGATCGATGCTGATGGAGTAAAAGAAAATGTCCTTTCCCACGCGGTCGCCCAGCATCTTTTGCACCTGCGCCAGACGCGCGGTTTCCAGCGGACATGAATCCACACAACTGGTATAGATCAGGTCAATGACTACGCTCTTGCCTTTGATCACATCGTCATAGAAATGGACCTTGGCGCCATCCTGCGTGGTGAGGACTACATTGGGAAAATAATTTGCGCCCCAGCGGGCGTTGTCAGCCGCTGCGGGCGTAGAGCCTGCTGCTAAATAGAGAATTGCGGTAAGAAAAATGGCGGTAACCGTCGCGAAGCCCTGGCCTGTCCGTCGCATGATGCTGCTCCTTGCCTGTCCCTGGACTACTTTTTATCCGGAATTAGAAATCAGGCCAGGCGGCCCGCATCTTGCGATACGAGCCGCCTACCTGAGTATTGGTACGCCCGCCGAATTAGAACGCGGTCGGGGCTATGTCGTCCGGTGCAACGAAGCTCACACCCTGGGGCGTGGGTATCGGCGTCGGAAGCGGCCGCAGGAATGGCGCGCCTCCGTTATCGATTTCCCAACGGACCAGCATGGCGTTGTCCTCGTGCACTGTATTGTGGCAGTGCTCCATGAACATTCCACCCCAGTCGCGGAACTGCATGGTCAGGGTCACGCTTCCACCCGGACGCAGGCGATACACGTCCTTGCGGCCCTTTTCCCAGGCCGGAACGTTAGCAGCGCTACCGTTGCGGGCCAGGATCTGGCCTTCTTCAAAGTGGATGTGGATTGGGTGATCCCAGCCACCGCCACCGTTCTTCAGAGTCCACACTTCGCGCGTGCCATAACCAGGCGCCGCCGAAACGCGGCCCCAGCTGGCATTCAGCATCTGGCCGTTATCAGTCTTCACACCCCACGGCCCGGTCTGCCCGCCTGCGCCGGTGGTGTAAGCCGCAGGATCACTCGCGGACAGAGGCTGCGAAGCGCCGCTACCGAACTCGAAGGTCCGCGTTCTTGAAACCGGAATGCTCGACAGGTCAGGATTCGGGATCATCACAGTAGGCACCTGGCTCACGTCAGGCTGTGCCGGGTTGCGCACAATGCGGAACTCCAGGAACTTGCCCACGCAGGGATCGAGCGACGTGCCGGAGAGCGCCTGCGCGATCGTGAGATCGGCCGAAGGCTTCTTCCCGTTGGTGTGTTCGCACACGTTCACCATCCACACCTTGTCGCCGATGTTGTACCGGGAGAAGTCGATCACCCAGTCATACCGCTCGGCGATGCCCTGCTCGTCAGAGACGGTCTGCACTACCGGTGAGGGCAGCAGGTTACCGTCATTGGCGATCTGGATCATCGGCGAGCCATCGGAGAGACCGTACTTGAAGAAGCGCGACACGCTGGCGTTCAGGATGCGGAAGCGGTACTTGCGGCGCTCCACTTCGAAGTAGGGCTTGTAGGTCAGGTTCACGCACATCAGGTCGCCCAGGAAGCCGTCAAACTGGAAGATGTCCATGAAAAGCTGACCGCTTGCATCAAACGCTTTTTCATTGAACATCAGGTTGACGTCATAATCCAGGTTGCCCCAGCCCTTGCCGTTGGACGAACCGCTAGGCAGGCGCAGATTGACGCCGTCATTGACGGTTTCATCGCCACGATCAAGCGCGCTGTAAATGTTGAACATTGCAGCGTTGCCCTTGTACACGTTCTGTGAAGTGAACGTGAACATGTGATCGTGGAACCAGTGGGTTGACATGGTTTCTTTCCAATCGCCGGGGACCTTGTTGATCCCGCCGTTATCAGCGGGGCTGCCGGCCCGGGGATCGGTGGCGTCAGTGTTGACGGAGCGGAACCCTGCCAGCACGATCGGCCAGTGATAATCATAGAACTGGTTGGGGAAGAAGAACGCGCCGGTAAAGCCGTCATTCTCTGCACCGTGGTGGCCATTGTGCTCGTGCGTGGAGATCGTGTTGCGGCCAAAGCCGCCGTTCTGCGTAACATCGGCAGGTAAGCGGTTGTGATGGCGGAACAAGAGCGGCTCGCCATAACGGGCCATGACCAACTTCGGCGGAATGGTTCCATTGAAGGTCCAGACTGAGTTCGGGTTCTGTGTCGGGAAACCAGGATGGAACTTCAGAGGAAGAGCCGACGTAGGGTCAATGCCGGAGTTGTGGTCGGAAGAGCATCCGGGGTTGTAAACCGTGTTCGCCTGCGCCTGGGCCTGTGACATCTCCACCGAGATCTGCGGTGCATGATCACCAAAACCCTGGTGCGCCCAGATTGGTCCCGGCGGACGGCCTTCGACGGGGCCGGTCAGACCGGTCTGTCCACCGACCAGGGCCGGATCCAGCGGCTGCTGGGTCTGGTTGGCCTGGGCCGTGGGTGTCGGCGTCAGATCGCCACCCAGTGGGTTGTTGCCGCGAGCGATCACGTCAAACCGCGGCATCGGTGTGCTGAACGGCTGCACGCCAAATGTCGGGCTGGGCGGTGCACCGGTGGGAATGCCGTTTCCAACGTTTCCGCTGCCGCTGCTTCCACCGCTGGCGTACGCGCTGTTAACGAACGGGTTCAGGCCGTGGATGGGAGCCAAAAGGCCGCCACTCGTAATCAGGCCCCATTTCACCAGTTCGCGACGGGTGACTTTGCCTTGCGAAAATGCCTTTACTATCTCTGCACGATTTTTCCGTGCGTTCTCGGCTTCCCGCAGACGTGCCTTTGAGCTTTTTTCTGATAGAAAAAAGCCATCATCATTATGACTCATAGCTGCGCTCCTTAAGTTGTTGCAGACTTTCAGTGTCAGGACGTTGAACTGCATCTCCGCGGGAGGCACGCTTTGCGGAGTGAAGCCCGGAAGTACCGTGGAAAGTGGCCCTGTCGTAGCAGAAGCCTATCAATCACGATATTGGCCTGTGAGAGAGTACCGAATCCCCAGTTAGCAATCCATTAGAAAATCATTAGAATCCTTAATAATTAGCAAATATCGACCTTTGCTTTCAATCACTTGCAAATCTGATATGCAACTTTACGACTCTTAACAATTGGCGTTTTGGAGACGCGGCAATTCGTTACCAAGACATTACGCTCCCAGAGCTGGCTTTCAGAATCCTCCGATGAAATTTATCATCTAGTTAGTTATGAATAACTTGAAGACAGTTTTTCTGCTGACGTTGCTCACGTTATTGGCAATTGGGGTGGGCGATTATTTCGGCGGACAAAACGGAATGATCCTCGGCTTTGCCATTGCAGGGATCACAAATTTTATTTCGTACTTTTTTTCTGACAAGATTGCTCTGGCCATATATCGGGCCCAGCCAGTCAGCCGGGAAGATCTGCCGCGTATCTATGCTGTGGTGGAACGGCTCACGCAAAAAGCCAACTTGCCTATGCCAAAGCTTTATGTGATCCCTACTGATTCTCCCAATGCCTTTGCCACGGGACGCAACCCGGCCCACGCATCGGTTGCAGTGACTCAGGGAATTCTCAGACTTCTGGATGATGACGAACTGGAAGGCGTTCTGGCGCACGAGCTCGGCCATGTGCGCAATCGCGATATTCTGACCAGCTCCATCGCCGCAACACTGGCCGGCGCCATTACTATGCTGGCCCGTATGGGCTTCTGGTTCGGCTTGGGCGGCGACCGCGACCGTGATCGGGGTGGCGGAATTCTTATGCTGATCCTTGCCCCTTTTGCGGCCATGCTCATTCAATTATGGGTTTCACGCACACGCGAATATGAAGCAGATGCCACCGGCGCCGGCATAACTCACAATCCCTATGCGCTGGCACGCGCCCTGCAAAAACTTGATGCTTATTCAAAGAGGGTCCCGTTAATAGCTTCACCTTCCACGGCGCATCTTTTTATTATTCAGCCGCTCACGGCCGCGAGTATCGGCAATCTCTTTTCTACGCACCCGCCAATCGCCAAGCGGATTGAACGGCTCACGGGACAGCCTGAGGAATATCAAAAATAAGAGCGTTGGCTGACACTCAGCCTTTTTGCTGATACGCCGCCTGAAGAAAGGCGGCGTTTTACTTGGCTGCGTTGTAAAACTTTTTTCCCGATGTCTTTACCGATTGTCCCAGCACTGTGGATGCAGGCAGTAAGTCTGTTGTGATGCTTCTCGGGAAAACACGCCGCGCTACTTCCACCAGAGAGGCCATGATGTGTTTGACCAGTTTGGCTGGTGGATCTGTGACAAACTCAACCGCAATGGTCCAGTGCGGCTCTCCATCCGGATAGATCACCTGCCCGAAATACATGCCGGCAATCTCAGAAAAACTTCCAGCCACTGTGCCAATCGCATTGAACATTTCCGGGTTTGGCATCTGCTTTGGCATTGTCACCAGAACGCTTTGCGGTTCCGCTTCCTGCTCATTTGAATCTTCTTGCGGAATACGGCCTTCAGCAAGCTCTTCAAATTCCCAGCGTGTCACCCTTCCACCTGGCCGGATCAACTTGGAGGCGGGATTTGCCGGCTCATAAGGATTGATGACGATCTCTTCCGCCTCTGTGTTTGCCACTGCCTGAAAGAATGCAGTTCCCTGCAATGCGATCCAGGAAATGTCTTCTGTTCCAGTTGCGAAGCGCTTCCTCGTCGGTAAACGCCACTGCTACCAACTCGCCGGCGGAATCATGTTCCAAAGAGAAAGAATCGGCGACGTTTGAGGGAACGGCATGAAATCCCGGCTTCTCCGGGACAGTTTCTCTGGTCGGCACCACGAACCAGGCATCCAGAATGCTTTGATAAAGAATTCGGCGATTCTGCGGCGAATCATCCTGTGCCACAGCCAACATGGCTGCGGGCAGCCGACTGTTTGCAAAATCCGGCTGATCGTCCGCGGCAGGAGGAGGTATTTTGGCTTGCGGCGTTTCACCGCTTGGTGGGCCGGGACTCGTCTCGTCCTCCCGCCTGACAAAGCAACTCAAATCGCGACGCCGTAAACTCATGGCGGCGAGATTACATCAAAAAGCGCGTGAAGACGACTTTTGGACGGGCGAATTCAGAACGCGATTCGGAATGTCCAGAGCTTGTCCAGCTTTGGTTCGGGCTTGCAAAATCAGGTTTCGATATCTGACTGCGTGCAATTTTTCTCCACTCATGCGATCTACTTAGGACTGCGCTCAGGTTACTTTGGGCATAAGTATCAGCCCTTTCGTTGCTTGAGCAAGCGGGAGAATCACCGCATAGTGGTACGGAAACGGACCACATTATCGTGCGATACAGCGATACAATAGAACCCAAGTCGATGGCCTCCACCCAAATTCAGTCTTCAACCAGCAGCACCAGCGCAAGAGCCGCAGCCATTGAGCAGTCGCTGAAGACGATCATTCGCGGCAATGATGAAGTGTTGCGTCTGGCCCTGGTTTCCGTACTCGCACGCGGCCACCTGCTGATTGAAGGCGTACCCGGCGTCGGCAAGACCACGCTGGCCCACGCTCTTTCACGTGCACTGGATTGCAGTTTTCAACGCATCCAGTTCACCAGTGACATGCTGCCGTCAGACGTGCTGGGAATCTCAGTGTTCTCCGCATCGGAAAGCCAGTTCGAATTCAAACCCGGTCCAATTTTTACCAACGTCCTGCTGGCCGATGAAATCAATCGCACCACGCCCAAGACGCAGTCCGCCCTTCTGGAAGCGATGAATGAAGGCCAGGTCACCATGGATGGCAATTCCCATCCGCTGCCGCAGCCTTTTCTGGTGATCGCCACGCAGAATCCCATTGAGCACCATGGCACGTATCCGCTGCCGGAATCGCAGCTTGACCGTTTTCTGCTGCGCGTCCGCATGGGTTATCCGCAGGGCAACAATGAGCGTGAGATTCTGCGCTCTGAGGCCGGCGCGGCCCGCCTGGATTCCGTAAAACCAGTCGCTACCGGCGCGGACATCATCGCCATGCAGGATGAAGTAACACAGGTGAAAGTGGATGATTCATTGGTGGACTACGCACTGGAAATCGTCAAAAAGACGCGTGAGATTGAAACGCTTTCTCTTGGCGTTTCGCCGCGCGGATCGCTCATGCTGTACCGCGCCGCGCAAGCCATGGCGTACCTTGAAGGCCGCCGCTTTGCCACTCCCGCCGACTTCAAGCAACTGGTGGTGCCGGTGTTCTCCCACCGCGTCGTAGTGAATGCCCGCTACTCTTCGACGCTGAAGAAGTCCGACCAGGGCGACAATATTCTCCGCGACATTATTCAGTCCGTACCGGTTCCGGTTTAGATTTTTGTGCAATCCCGAACGGAGTGAGGGAACCCTATAGCCGGAAATGCTTTGCCGCGCAACCTCCGCCGGCTAAGAATTCCGTGACCGCCACACTCCTCATATTCCAGCCTGAAAATTTTGCTGGCAATAAGGATTCCTCGCTACGCTCGGAACTTCGGGTAGAGAGTCTTTCAGCACAACAGCTATACTTCTTCCGACATGTGGTTCCTGAGATTTCTTATGCTGCTGGCGCTGATCGTCTGGATCGGCGGGATCATCTTCTTTGCGTTTGTGCTGGCTCCTACTCTATTCGGCGTCCTGCCAACAACAAAATTGGCGGGCGATGTTGTGAACGCGACTCTGACCAAACTCCATTGGATGGGATTGATTTCTGGCGTGGTCTTCCTGGTTTGCTCACTGCTCTATAACTGGCAAAAGCATGTTCAGCTCAGGCCGTTCGCACTAAGCCATGTTTTCATTGTGCTGATGCTCGCTTTCACGATGGTTTCGCAATTTGGGATCACGCCGCGCATGCGAGAGTTGCGCTCGAATCCAGCGATCATGGATTCCTCGGCTGGCCGGACTGACTTCGACCGCCTGCATGCGTGGTCCACGCGTCTTGAAGGCGGCGTTCTTTTTCTTGGACTCGGCGTGGCGATGTTGACCGCGCGGCGGTTCGGAAATGGCAGCTAGCAAATGGCAAAACATCGGCTTGGCCATTGGCTTGGCTTCTCAATTTAGTCTCGGCTTGATACAATCTTCAGGGCCTCAATCACACTCCTGCTCAATTCTGCGGCTTGATACAAATCAGGGCGAGGCCGACCACGCGCCGTGCTTTCAGCAAGAGTGCAGAAGCTAAGAGCTCAAGCGGCCATAGCAGTCAAGAGCGAAGCGACAAACCCATGAAAACTGGAATCATAGGCCTGCCGCAGGTGGGCAAGACATCTCTGTTCAAAATTCTGACCAAAGTGGACGTATCGAGCCGCGGGCACTCGAATCCCCGTGAAGCGCATTTGGGAATCGCCAAGGTGCCGGATGATCGTCTCGACCGTCTGGCGACCCAATATAACCCCAAGAAGCTCACGCATGCAGTGGTGGAATACGCGGATGTGGCCGCAATCGGCCAGGAAGCATTGAAGGAAACAGCGTTCCTTACTGCCCTGCGCACAGTCGACGCGCTGGCGCATGTGCTGCGCGCCTTTGACGATCCTTCCATTCCGCACGTAGGCGACGTTAATCCCCTGCGCGACGCCAAGACCGTGGACTTTGACCTGATCGTGAGCGATCTGGGCCAGGTGGAAAAGCGGCTGGAGCGGCTGGAAAAAGATTTAAAGAAGATGAAGAACGCGGAGCTGGAGCGGGAAAATGACCTGATCCTGCGGGCCAAGGCGCATCTGGAAAAAGAGCTGCCGCTGCGCGAAATGGAAATCACCGCCGACGATGAAAAGCGCATTCGCGGCTTCATGTTCCTGAGCCAGAAACCGATCCTCTACGTGCTGAACGTCAACGAATCGCAGACGCTGGGCGCAGACCTGGAAAACGCCGTCGCCAAATTTGGATTGCAGGAAATCTCTTCGCGCAAGAACGCCGGCGCTACAGCGATCTGCGGCAAAGTTGAGGCCGAACTTGCGGACATGAGCGATGAGGAAGCCCAGGAATTTCTTTCCAGCTACGGACTCAAAGAGAGCGGCCTGACGCGGCTGATCCGTAAGACCTATGAATTGCTGGGCGTGATTTCTTTTTTCACCATCGGCGAAGACGAGTGCCGCGCCTGGACCGTGCCGCGTGGATCGCGCGCGCAGAACGCCGCGGGCGCAATCCACTCTGATCTGGAAAAACACTTCATCCGCGCAGAGACCATCCACTGGGATACGTTGCTGGACGCGGGCTCAGAGGCCAATGCCCGCGCCAAGGGCCAGCTGCGGCTGGAAGGCAAAGAGTACATCGTGCAGGATGGCGATGTAATGCATATCCGGCACAGCGGGTAGCTTGCCCTGACCTCAATGAATCCCATCACAACAAGCATTCTTCTGGGTTTGACTGCCGCTCTGGCCAATGGCCTGGGCGGCGCGGTGATTGTGCAGAAAGACTGGGAACGCCGGTACCTGCGCTACTTCGTGGCATTGGGCGCCGGCTTCATGCTGGGCACGGCATTTCTTGAAATGTTGCCGGAAAGCATCTCCATCGGTGGACCACGGGCTGCCCTGCTGATGCTGGTGGGGTACTTTCTGGTCCACTTCTTTGAACACACCGTTACCGGCCATTTCCATTTCGGTGAAGAGACTCACGCGGAAGAATTTGTCCAGCGAAGACGCGGCTATTCCGTGCTTTTTGGCCTGGTCATTCATACATTTTTTGACGGTATCGCCATTGCTTCAGGCTTTTTGATCTCAGGCTGGCTGGGCTGGATCATCTTTCTGGCCGTGATTCTGCACAAGGTGCCTGAAGGATTTACCGCTTCTTCCATCATGCTGGCCAGCGGACGCAGCAAGACCGTAGCCTGGGCGGCGTCTGGAATTTTAGGTCTGGCGACCGTGGCCGGCGTGCTCACCATGACCATTTTTAGCCGCACGCTCACCGCAGGACTCCCTCTTGCTGCCGGCGTTACGTTTTACGTAGCTGCATCTGACCTGATTCCTGAAGTGAACAAGGAACCCGGTATCCGGATCGCGATGGTTGTCTTTCTGGGGGTGGGACTGCTGGTGGTGTTGCGGCACTACTTCCACTAGTTTTTTCTTTTGAAATCCCGAGCGGAGCGAGGGAGCCCTATCAGCACGAAAAAATAAGCCGCGAATTCACGCAAAGAGACGCGAATCAAAACTGACTAACTCAAATGATTCGCGTACTTCGTGTTCATTCGCGGCCCAATATTTTTTTCGAACGGGTAGTGCTCCCTCGCTGCGCTCGGGATGTTAAAAAACTATTCCACCTGCTGCTTCGCCTTGTAACCCTCGCGGGCAACGATCTGGTATTTAACGTCCTTGCCCTTCTCGTCTTTCATCTTCAAGGGGTGGCCGGTTTCATCCACCAGTTCCACCTTGATCTTGCGGAAAGATCCATCTTGCGCGTGATTCGTGGGATGGTAAGAAATCGCATATTGGTTCCGGATAGTCTGGCCGATATCGCTGAAAATTTCACGCAACTGGCCGTCAAAGATAGGTTCATACCACTTTCCGCCGGTCATCTTGGAAAACGTCTTCATCTGGTTATCGGCCTGAAGGAACGTCATGTTGCAGCTGAATTCGGTGATGGGGCACAGGTACCTCATCAACCCGTGCGTCTCCGCATAATTCAGCAGGGCCTTGCCGGTGCTCACGGTATAGATGGCGATGTCTTTTGAAGCCTGGACTTTTTTGAGCGTCTGGTCCAACGTGTGTTTGCTAAAGCTATCGCGTCCGCTGCTGATGAGAACGATGTACTTGCGGCCTTCAATGTTTTCCAGCCGGTCAAGCGTGTCATACAGCGAATCGAAAAGGTTTGTCTCCTGGCTCATGGCCATGCCGGGTTGCAAACTGCCGACTGCGCCCATGATCGCCCGCTTATCCTGTGTGAAGTCCTCGAGGATATGCGCCTTAAGATCGTAGGAGATCATGGCGATCCAATCTTCTTTTTTTAGCGTCTGGGCAAAGACATAAGCCGACTTGATGGAGTCGATCTGAAAGCTATAGAAATACTGGTTATTGGAAAACTCCACCAGCATCACCGCTGTGATCGGAGCCTGGATCTGGTTGAAGCTGGTAATGGTCTGTGGGACGTTATCTTCCAGCACCCGGAAATACTCCTTTTTCAGTCCGGGGATGAAGGCGCCTTCCTTGGAAAGCACTCCCACGTCGACCGTAACCAGCTGAGAAGCCACGCGCATGGAGAAGTTATCCAGCCCCTCAACTTTCTTGGGGGCTTTTGGAGCGTCGTCTTTTGGCGGCGGTTCATCCTTTTTCTTGGGCACGGCGATTGGGCCGATATCGCCCTCCGGCCCTCCCGCTTCAGCGGGTGCGTTGGCGTTGGGGGTAGGCGAGGGACTGGGTTGAGTCTGTCCACCTGGGGCCTGCGTTTGTCCACTTTGGGCCTGCTCTTGTCCGCTCTGGGCTTGCGCCCCGGGGTTGATCAGCAGAAAGCCGGCTGCCAGGACAAGCACAGCCAGAATGCGCAAGCAGGCGTTCGCCTTAGAAATGCGATGAGGTCGGAATGCGTGTATTAAGAGCATTTCACACTGCCTTTTTATGAGGTTCTACATTAGTATAGATGCACGAACTCAGCTTTTTAGAAGCCATTTTTCCCGCGCTGCAGGGCCTGTTCGTACAATTGTATTCGCAGCACTGGTTTGTAGTATGAAAAAAGCCGTTGTACTGCTGAACGCTCTCTTCGTTTTCCTGAGCCTGGGCCATGCCCAGACGCCTGCCGCCAGCCTGCCCGCCCAGCCAGATCCCGCTGCAACTAAGATTATGAAGGTGGACGACGTGCGTCCGGGGATGAAGGGCGTTGGCTACACCGTTTTCCAGGGAACCAAGCCGGAACCCATGGGAGTGGAAGTGCTTGGCGTGCTTCGCAACCTGAACGGCCCCAAGAGTGACGTGGTGCTGGTGAAGCTCGTCGGCGAGAAGCCCGAGTTTACCGGCGTGGTCGCGGGCATGAGCGGCAGCCCGGTTTATATTGACGGCAAACTGCTGGGCGCAATCGCCTACCGCATCGGCCAGTTTTCCAAAGAGCCGATCGCCGGCGTGACCCCGATTGAGCAAATGCTTGAGATCAATGAATTTGACCAGAGCATTCCGCAAGGTGGCGCAGCGGCCGTCTGCCCGTCGTTTCTGGCGCGTCAAGAACCAGCACGCCCGGCAAGGATGACAGCAGTCCGATCCAGAGCTATGCGCAGTATCTGACACCGATTGACGCTCCGTTCGTCTTCAACGGATTCAATGAAGCAGCCATCAAGCAATTTGCGCCGGCTTTGTCCGCGGTTGGCATTACGCCCGTGATGGGCGTCGGTTCCGCCAGCAAGGACAAACAGCCTGAGCCGCTGGTACCCGGCTCGGCGGTAAGCGCCATTATGGTCCGCGGCGATATGGACGTGGCTGCGACCTGCACCGTAACTTACATGGATAAAGACCACCTTCTGGCTTGCGGACATCCGCTGATGCAATTCGGCATGGTCGATATGCCGATGACGAAAGCCAATGTGGTAGCCACACTTTCTTCCCCGCTGAATGCCTTCAAGATCATCAACACCACTGAAGCCGTGGGTGCATTTGTGCAGGACCGCCATACCGGCATTCTGGGCCGCTTTGATCGCGACCCAAAAATGATTCCCGTTACGCTGAGCATTCATGGCCCCAGCGGCCCGCGCGAGTATCACTACGAAGTGCTGAACAATGCCAAACTCACGCCAGTAATGATGATGACCACGGTTTATAACGCGCTGATGGGCATGAACCAGTATGGCGAAGAGACGACTTACCGCATGAATGGCCGCATCCACGTGAGTGGATTTTCCGATGTGCGCCTGACCAATATGTTTTCTCCCGTTGACGCAAATCCCACCGCCTACGCTGTGGCCATGTCTCTGGGCGATCATTTTGGCCGCATTTATGACAATCCTTTTGAAGCTCCCACGGTCAGCGGCGTAAATCTTGAGTTCGACCTGGAGCCGGAACGCCGCGCTGCCGTGCTGGAAAGCGCTCGCACTGATGTTACGGAAGCGCGTCCGGGCGACGAGATCACGATTGAAGCCGTTCTGCGTCCCTATCGCGGCGACCGCATTGTGCGGCGCATTCCTGTTCGCGTTCCCACATCAGCGCCCAAAGGTTCGCTGCGCATCCTTGTAAGCGACGCGGAAACGCTTGATCGCGCGCGGCGATCAACGCCTGCCATGGGTCGGCGGATGGATCTGCACTCGACCATTGAAGTGCTCAACAAAGAACACCTGAATGATCATCTCTATGTTTCCTTGCTGGAAGCCAATCCGCAAGCCACGGTGGAAGACAAGGTAATGCCGGCCGTGCCTCTTTCCGTAATGAACGTCATGGAAGGCATGCGCGCGACGCAGGAGATGGTGGTATTCAATGAGTCGGCGGTGAATGAAGCATCAACGCCTGTCGGCTACGTGGTGAGTGGCGCGCAGATTATCAGCGTCAGCATTAAATAATTTTTGTGCAATCCCGAGCGCAGCTTTTTCCGAAGTCCCGAGCGTAGCGAGGACTCCTTACCCGGACAAAGCTGTGAGAGACCGGCAAACTTGAGAATCCCGAGTGTAGCGTAAATGTCTTTTGTTTTTGGTTATCTTGTATCGATGAGGTATCTCCTGCTGGGATACCTCCGCCGCTGTATCTGCGTTGCGAGCAGAATCGCGTTCCGTGACCCGGCCCAACTGGTGCTTCTCGGCATAAGCGAAGGAACGCGAACGGAGAATTGATAAGAACTGGCCGTGTTGTACCGAAATCTTGAAAGCTAATAGCGATCCCTCTCTCCGCTCGGGATTTCAGAAAGAACAACCTGCTGTTACCCTAATTGGTGATGAAAAAACTTCTTCCTGTATTTATTGTTATTGCTCTTGTTAGTCTGGCCGTTGCTGAAGGCACGCGCCAATGGAAAGAAACCGGCTACGACGAATTTGAAAAAGGCACGGCCCGCGGCATCGCCATCCGCAGCACCGGACAGATTGAGTTGGCGCCGGCGTTTAAATCCATATACACCAGTCCCTCCTCTTTTATCTGGAGCATTGCCGCAGACAAGGACGGCGTGGTTTACGCCGCCACAGGAGCGCCCGCGCGGGTTTATCGCGTAACGCCTGACGGCAAATCGACCGTGATCTTTGAGCCCAAGGAACTGCAGGTGCAGTCCATCGCGCTGGGCCAGGATGGGGCCGTTTACGCAGCTACATCGCCTGACGGCAAGGTGTATCGAATCACGCGCAAACCGGGCGGCACGGCTGCCGCGCCGGAATTCACCGCAGAAACTTTCTTCGATCCAAAAACCAAGTACATCTGGGACATGGAGTTTGACGCGCAAGGCCGCTTGTACATCGCCACGGGCGATAACGGCGAAATTTTTCGCGTAGAGAAAAACGGCCAGGGCGCGGTCTTCTTCAAGTCCGACGAAGCGCACATGCGCGTGCTCGCTTTTGATCCCAAGGGCAACCTGATTGCCGGCTCCGACGGCAGCGGCCTGGTTTATCGCATCTCGCCCGCTGGTGAGGGATTTGTACTTTACAGCGCTCCGAAGAAAGAAATCACTGCTCTGGCCGTCGATCCCGCAGGTAACATTTATGCCGCTGGGACGGGTGAGAAGCGCTCTGGCGCGCAACAGAATGCACCGAACGCGCCAGCGGCTCAGCCTTCTGGGCCAGGCGCTCCGCCGGCAGCCGCGCCATTCAGTGGCAATGTGAGCCTTTCTGGGTCAGACGTTTACAGCATCGCGCCGGACGGCTCTCCGAAAAAGATCTGGTCGTCGCATGATGACATCGTCTATGCGTTGGCATTCGATTCAGCCGGCAGGTTGATTGCAGGCACCGGCAACAAGGGCCGCGTGTACGCGATTGAAAAGAACGGAGACTATACCGACCTGCTGCGGGCCACCGCCAACCAGGTGAGCGCATTCAGCAAAGCGCCGAACGGCGGCCTTTATTGTTCCACCAGCAATCTGGGCAAGATCTTTGTAATGAGCAACGGCACTGAACCGGAAGGCACGTTTGAAAGCGACGTGAAGGATGCGCAAATCTTCTCCCGCTGGGGACGCGCAGAGGTGCGAGGCCGCGGCAGCTTTGATTTGTTCGCGCGCAGCGGCAACGTCGATAATCCTGATCGCAACTGGAGCCCGTGGGCGCGCATTGACCCGGCCAAAGATGCGCGGACAGATATCCCTGCAGCACGATTTATCCAGTGGCGCGCTGTGCTGAAGCCGGCGAATCCGCCCACGCAAATCGATGAAGTGGCAATCAACTATCTTTCTAAAAATGTTGCGCCAGTGGTGGACGAGGTAGTAGTGCAGGTGGGCGCGCGCTTTCAGCCGCAGGCCAAAATGACCGGCCCTGAGACGATTGCCGTCAACCTGGGGCCTCCGCCGCAGCAGTTTGGCAACGGTCATATGGAAAACCCGCCGACGGCCAACAAGGATCGCGGCTCCATTGCCGTCCGCTGGGCCGCGCACGATGAGAACGACGACAATTTGGTCTACTCGGTTTTGTACCGAGGCGACAATGAGCGCGAATGGAAGCTCTTGAAATCCGACCTGACAGGACAAGTTTTATTCCTTTGAATCCGGCTTGTTGCCCGATGGCGGCTACACCGTAAAGGTCGTTGCCAGCGACGCGCCATCGCACAGCCCGGAAGATGCGCTCTCTGACGAGAAAGAGAGCCTGCGGTTTGAAGTGGATAACACGGCCCCGCGCATCGAGAACCTGGCAGCTCGCGTGGAAGGCCAGGACCTGCACATTACTTTTCATGCTGCCGATGATGGCTCTCCAGTCAAGCGGGCAGAGTATTCCATTGACGCTGGCGATTGGCAGTATGTTGAGCCCGTAGGCGCGCTCTCAGACGCAAAGAGCGAGAACTATGACTTTGCTGTCGTGCTCAGCAATGCTCCTCCCGCGCCGGAAGAACCGGTGGACCAGAAGCGCAAGAAGGGCAAGCCTGCGCCGGTGGCAGCGCCTGCTCCGGCAGCGGAGCACGTAGTGGTGGTGCGGGTTTATGATCGCGCGGACAATGTGGCGACGGCGAAGGTTGTGACGAAGTAGATTAGCCGCGAATACGCGAATCTTCGCGAATCAGCACAAGAAAAAATCAGATTCGTGTTGACTCGCGTTGCTTCGCGGCAGAACTCTGGTCTTGCGAGTGCCTCTCACAAACAACATTCATCCCCATTAAATCCCACCTTAGCAGCCAACCTGCCTCACTTCCAGTTTCTTACCGAGCACCGCCAACCAGCTCACAGTCTTTACTTTCGATCCGGCTAGCGGGGCCATGAAAAAACTGCAATCGTATCCGCAGCCAAATACGCCCGGCGAGGTGGTTGTTGTGGCGCGCTGAACCTTGTAGTTGTCGGAACATCATCGGGGCCGTGTATCGCGGCTCCGATTTTTTTTCTGCTTCGGCCTGTCACCCCACGTAAACGGCAGCTTTTTGACCTCAGAAATATTCTTAATTACATAATCCGGTTCTTCTTCCGGTCCCGCAGGTATTTGCGACTTGAACTCGCCATGGCGCAGGCGGACGGTGTGCATTCCCAGTTCCTTGCCGGCACGGATTTCGCGAGCACGCGCCGGTCGCCGACGATCAGAATCTCGCCCGGCGTGAGTTTCGTTCGCTTCTGGATTTTGCGGAAGGCTGCTTCTTTGGTCAGCATATTGTTTCGGTCAGCGAAATAGATTTTTTCGACGGACGGCTCACGGTCCAGCCCCAGAGCTTTCACTTTTGCGTGCTGGATCTTGGGTTCACCAAAGCTGACAATGAAATTTCTGACGCCTCGTTTAGCTAAGAAAGCGCAATAGCGGCAATGATCCGGGAAACAGCGTGAGCTTGCCGACCGGGCAATTGAAATACGCTTCACGGGCGATGCGGCTGATCTGCTTCAGGATTTTCCGCGCCGAAGTGGCGAGTGACCTCGGCGTCGATGTGCCGGAGCATCGGGTCCGTGCGGAAGGCGCGCATGCGTGCGCGGTAGACCGCTTCGGCATCTGCTTTGAGTCCGGCTTTCACCATGGCTTGCGCGGCGTAACGGTGGGTCACGCGGACGCGCTGGCCAAGGCAGTCATAGAGCGTATCGTCCAGATCAAAGATTACGCAGCGGATGAGCGGCTTGACGCGCCGGCGCACTCGCCGCTTCTTACTGCGTGGTTGCGCGACAAGATTCTTCTTCTTTTTTCTCTGATCAGGCAGCGGCATCTCTCCGGATACTGCGATATCCATTCTAATCACTGCTACAATTCAGGTATGGAGGCAAAGCTGCTGCACATCCCATGGATGGTGAGTGTGCTCTACAGCAGCATTCCGCTTTTCTGGTTTGCTATCCACCCTTTTGCCGATTTCTGGCGCAGGATGAACCGTTCACCGTATCTGTTATTGCTGCCGATCTGGGCGGCGATCATCTCTGCTGTCGCCTGGGCCACATGGCCGTGGCATTCCGATCGTTTTTACTCCTCTCCGTGGATGTGGGCGCCGGCGGCGCTTCTGATGTTTGTTGCTCTCAGGACATACACCGGCATACGCTCTGGCTTCGGAACACATAAGCTCAGCGGTGAGGCCGAACTGCGTCCGCAGGAACACGCGCAGGAGTTGGTGACCACAGGATTGCACGCCCGCATGCGCCATCCCATTTATGTCGCTCACTTGTTGAGTCTGGCCGGATGGAGCCTGGGCAGCGGCCTGGTAGTGAGCTTTGTTCTGTTGGCCATCAGCGCGCTCGGAACATTTCCGCTGATGGTGTGGATTGAGGAACACGAATTGGAAGAAAGATTCGGGCAGCGCTTTCGCGAGTACAAGGCCCGCGTGCCCTTAATCCCTCTGCCCTTTCAGAGGATGTCCGCATGAACCGCCGAATGTGGTCTGAGAGTGCGCCATGAAATTTGAACTTTTTGTTGCCGCACGATATCTCCGGGCCAAGCGCCGGCAGGCAGTGATCGGAGTGATCACTGTCATTTCCGTTATCGGCGTCACGGCAGGCGTGGCTTCACTGGTGATCGCGCTTTCCATCAACGCAGGATTCCAGAAAGACCTTCAGGACCAGCTACTCGGGTCGCAATCGCACATCAATCTGGTTCGTGTGCAGAATGACGGCATTGAAGATTGGCGAGCATTAATGACGCGCTTGACCAAAGAGCCCCATGTTACGGGCGTAGCTCCGGCAATGTACGGACAGGTGATGGCGTCACGGGCGGCGCGTGCAAGCGGAGCGCTGGTTAAAGGCGTAATCCCGGAATATGAGAATCGGGTAAGCGAGCTATTGAAATCCATAAAGCTTGGTTCTGCCGCTGCGCTGGAACCTTGCGCAGAAACGGATGAGGCTTGCAAAAGCGGCAAGACGATCCCGCCAATAGTGCTGGGAAAGGACTTAGCTGAGACGATTGGCGCCACGGTGGGATCAACCATCATGGTTATTAGTCCTCAAGGCGAACTGTCGCCTATTGGAATGATGCCGAAATACCAGCAATTTAAGGTTGCCGGTATCTTCCGCTCTGGTTTCTATAACTATGACAGTGCCTGGGCCTTCATTCGCCTGTCCGATGCGCAACGGCTTTTCAGCCTGCCGGACACTGTGATCTCCGTCATAGAGTTCAAGATCGATGATCTCTATAAAGCAGAAGAAGTGGGAAATGTCCTTGAGAAAGCAGCCGGGCCCGGCTTTGTTGCCAAAAACTGGATGGATGAAAACCGGGCACTTTTCCGGGCACTGCGACTCGAGCGGGTTGTGACATTCCTGACCATTGGATTGATCGTTTTTGTCGCGGCTTTGAACATCTTGATTTCATTGATCATGATGGTGATGGAAAAAACCAAGGACGTGGCTGTGCTGATTTCCATGGGGGCAAAACGGCGACAGATACGGGGCATTTTCATGTTCCAGGGAGTGCTGATCGGGGTGATAGGCACGGTGGCTGGATTGATCCTGGGTTATGGCGTTGCAATTGCCGGGGCGAAATACCATTTTGTGGCCTTGTCAGCGGAAGTTTATTCCATTGATTACCTCCCTTTTGCACCCCGAGTGATAGATGGCCTCTTGATTGCGGCAGTAGCCCTATTGATCTCGTTTGTTGCCACTCTATATCCCTCCTGGTCTGCGGCGCGGGTTTTGCCGGCAGAAGCATTACGCTATGAGTGAAAGACCTCATTGCTTTCGTGGTTGCAACGGGTGGAAGATGTTGAAGGGCTGGGAGTTGCTGGTAAGAAGAATTAAGAAGTTTAATGAAATCTCAAGAACTTCCAACGTGGAAATTTTAGAGATTAACTTTAGTCACATGGGTTCTAATAGACAAGCAGTTCAGTTGATGCAAAAGGTACTGAAAATGCTGAGAGGTAGTCATGGTTGCACCATTGGGGCGGGCCGGTGCATCCAATAGATCAAGTAGAACAGGAGCCCGAAGTCGTTCGCGTGAGCGGACTTAAAAAGGTTTACAAGTCTGGTCAAACAGATTTGGTGCTCTTTGAAAACTTGTCCTTCCAGGTGAGGAAGGGGGAAATGCTGGCGATTGTGGGCGAATCAGGCGCGGGCAAGAGCAGTTTGTTGCACATCCTTGGTGCTCTTGATCGTGCTTCTGCAGGTGACGTATACTGCGCCCAGATTCCCGTAGCGAAGCTTACAGACGATGCGGCCGCAGATTTTCGTAATCGGACCATCGGTTTTGTCTGGCAGTTTCACTACCTGTTGCCGGAATTTACGGCGCAGGAGAATGTTGCAATGCCGCTCTTGATGCAAGGAACCGCATACCGTAAGGCCATGGAGAAAGCCGGCGAATGGTTGCGGGAAGTTGGATTGGAGAGCCGCAGTCATCATCGCGCTGGAGAGCTTTCCGGTGGTGAGCAACAACGGGTGGCCCTGGCCAGGGCCCTGGTGACAGGCCCAGGAATCCTGATGGCGGACGAGCCAACAGGTGATCTGGATAACCGAACCGCGGAGATGGTATTCGCTTTGGTGCAGAAACTTCATCGAGAGTATCGGCTCACTTCCCTTATCGTCACCCACAACCTTGAGTTTGCGCGCCGCTGCGATCGTGTATTGCGGTTGCATCATGGCATGGCTGAGGAAGTGTCGCCCGCGTCGCTGAATTAGCGAGAAGGGTGAGGGACAGTTTTCAGGTTTTTCTGCCGATTTGGCAGGTGGTAGGTTCGTCCGGCGCAGCATTCTGACTCCCTCGTGACGGAGGGCGCTGGCAGGACAGAAAGGCTTCTTTCTGGTGGGGTGCGCAGTACGGAGCCAGAAAGACAGAGAGATGTTTCCGGCAGAGGTGACTGGGACCATCTGGGTGAGGGAATATGTTCGAGCGGTACACAGAGAAAGCCAGGCGCGTAATCTTCTTTGCAAGATACGAGGCCAGCCAGTTCGGCTCTCCGTATATAGAGACGGAGCACCTGCTGCTGGGCTTGTTGCGCGAAGACAAAGCGTTGACCAATCGCTTTCTGCGCTCTCATGCGTCGGTAGAGTCCATCCGCAAGCAGATTGAAGGGCACACCACGATTCGGGAAAAGGTTTCCACTTCCGTGGATCTGCCTTTGAGCAATGAGTGCAAACGGGTATTGGCCTACGCGGCGGAAGAGGCGGAACGCCTCAGCCATAAGCACATTGGCACGGAGCATCTGCTACTGGGATTGCTGCGTGAAGAGAAGTGCTTTGCCGCTGAAATTCTGCATGAGCGTGGACTGCGCCTGAGCGCTATCCGCGAAGAGCTGGCCCGCAGCACGCAGGAAAAAGCCCAGCCTCAGCGCGGATCCAACCGCGAATCTTCCCTGCTGGCGGAATTCTCCCGCGACCTGACCCAAGCCGCCATGGATAGCCAGCTTGATCCGCTCGTCGGCCGTGAAGGCGAAGTCGAGCGCGTGATACAGATTTTGTGCCGCCGCACCAAGAACAATCCGGTGCTGATCGGCGAACCCGGCGTGGGCAAGACGGCCATCGTTGAAGGCCTGGCCCAGCGCATTGCTGATGGCGACGTTCCGTCATTCCTGGCGGACAAGAGAATTCTCGGGCTCGATCTTTCATTGATCGTTGCCGGAACAAAGTACCGCGGACAGTTTGAAGAGCGCTTGAAGACCATCATGAAAGAGTTGATGGAAAGCCAGAACTGCATCATCTTTATCGATGAATTGCACACGCTGGTGGGCGCCGGCTCAGCGGAAGGCTCGCTGGATGCCGCAAACATCCTGAAGCCCGCTCTTTCACGCGGAGAAATTCAGTGCATCGGCGCTACAACGCCGGGCGAATACCGCAAATCGATTGAGAAAGACCGGTCGCTGGAACGGCGCTTCCAGGCCGTGAAGGTCCCACCGCCGGGAGAAGAGCAGGCGGTCAAGATCATTTACGGCATTAAAGAGCGTTATGAAAAATTCCACGCCGTAAGCTACACGGACGAAGCGATCCAGTTCGCGGTGTATCACTCCAACCGCTATATTCCTGACCGCTTCCTACCGGACAAGGCAATTGACCTGATGGACGAAGCCGGCGCGCGCGTAAAACTGCGCCAGACTTCGCTTCCGGAAGAGATTACGGAAGTCCAGAAGCGGATCAAATTTATCGTTCACCGGATGGAAAACGCCATTGCGAACCATGAGTTCGAGAAGGCGCGATTCTACTCCGACGAAGAGCGCAAGGAGCGCGAGAACCTGCGCGCCCTGCGCGAGAAATATCACCTGGATGAATCTTCCACCGGCGTTGTGGCCCGTGAAGATATTGAGGAAGTGGTCAGCCGCTGGACCGGCGTACCCGTGACCTCCATCAAGGAAGAAGAAACTCAAAAACTGCTGCGTGTGGAAGAAGAGCTGCACAGGCGCGTGATCTCGCAGGACAAGGCCATCAGTGCCCTGGCCCGCTCGATCCGCCGCTCGCGTGCCGGCTTGAAATCTCCGCATCGCCCCATTGGCTCGTTCCTGTTCCTGGGACCGACCGGCGTGGGCAAGACAGAAGTCGCCCGCACGCTGGCGCACTTCCTCTTTGGCAGTGATAAATCTCTGATCCGCTTTGACATGTCGGAATTCATGGAGAAGCATTCAGTCAGCAAACTCATCGGCTCGCCTCCGGGATATGTTGGCTATGAAGAAGGCGGCCAGTTGACCGAGCGCGTGAAGCGGTCACCCTACTCAGTCGTGCTGCTGGACGAAATCGAGAAGGCGCATCCGGATGTGTTCAACATCCTGTTGCAGGTCCTTGAAGACGGACAGCTCACGGACGGACTGGGCAACACGGTGGATTTCAAGAACGTAATCATCGTGATGACCTCGAATATCGGCGCGCGGCACTTGATGAAGCGCAAAGGCCTCGGCTTCTCGCTGGACAAAGAAGAAACGGTCCACGATAAAGTTGAGGAACTGGTAAGACAGGAAGTGAAGAAAACTTTCAATCCTGAGTTCCTGAACCGTCTGGATGAAGTGATTCTCTTCCAGGCCCTGACCGATGCCGACCTGATCCAGATCCTTGAACTGCTGGTACAACAGCTCAACGGCAACCTGGCACAGCGCCACATCACGATCACGGTAACCGAAGAAGCGAAACGGTGGATTCTGGACAAGACGCTGGTGGACCGCAGCTATGGCGCGCGTCCGCTGCGCAGGGCCTTGCAGCGGTACATTGAAGATCCGCTGTCTGAGGCGCTGATCCAGGGCACGATCACCACGCGTCCGGCGTTCATTGAGGTTTACCTTGAAGGCGATCAACTGTTCTATCGCCCGGTGGGCGATGGCGCAGAAAAGAGCGATGGAGTGCTGCTCTACAGCAACTAGTGCAATTAGTAATTAGCAGTTAGCCAGAACCCGCCAGTGAAAGCTGGCGGGTTTTGCTTTTTGCGGAGGATTTTTAGCCAAATACATTCAAATACTTTATTCTTGATCTTTAATGCCAGTGGCACGACTAACCCGCAGACAACTGCAAGATTTGGCGAAATTAGCAGTCTGAGGGAAGCTGAAGCGCTTTTCGCTGTAGGGCTCTACGATGGCAGCGTTTATCTCGCTGGCTACGCTGTAGAATTAGCTTTAAAAGCAAGGATTTGTCGGTTACTTAGCTTAACTGAATACCCCATAAACGTTGGAAACTCATTTAAAGTCCATGCTCTTGAACAATTGAAAGTGCTGGCTGGTCTCAGCGCAGAAATAGATGTCGCAAAAAATAAGGACTTATTCGACAATTGGTCAAAAGCTGTAACTTGGGATCCCGAGGGCCGTTACGAAGCTCCCGGAACAAACAACCAAGCATCCGCAAAGTTGATTCTAGACAGTATCAGGGCAAAGCCCAATGGAGTATTAACATGGCTTTCAAAACGGTGGTAACAAACAACTTTGTGGAAGCAATGAATAAATTTGTTCGGGCTCTCTCTACCCAAAAAGGTGCATTAGCACTAGCCATGCTGGTTCCTTCTGAGTCCGGTTTATCTGATAAATGGAACCTGGTTCTAAGCGCAAAATGGATAGACCAGCAGGGACTTCAAGCAACTATTCCCACAATTTCCTCTCTGCTCCGGACACATGTTGCAAAGATTCATGCGGCTAAAATTGGTCGGATTTCCGTTCTCCGTACTACCGATATGCTTGTCACAGATTTAATGTCACTTGGTATCACACCAGGAACGGCTTATCGAGTCGATTCGCTAGCACTTACAATGCGTGAAATCAATGACTCCATAATTTTGGTCGCTCAGAAAATTCCGCCACAATCGAGCTTGATTCCCCACGCCATCAAAACACGGGCGTAATCCATTTCTTATGCGGCAATCGAGTTCGCGATGCAAAAGAGGACACGTCCGCATGAGTAGTTTCCTCATTTCTGAGTTAGTGAAGCCAAAGCGGAACAGAAGCTGATCAGTGGCAGGTCAATCAGGCGTTGGCGTGGGTGTGGCATTCAGACCGGGAGAGCCCAGGGGCGTTGGGGTCGGAGTCGCGGTCGGAGTTGGAGTTGCAGTCGGCGTCGGACTGGGATTGATCAGCGTCGGACCTTTCGGGGTCGCGGTAGGAGTCGGACTGGGAGTGGGGACAAATTCCGGTGTCGGGGAAACGGTCGGCGTGGGCGTGGGCGAAGAACTTTGCGCGAAAGCCATGCGAGGTGAAACAAACAATCCTGCAACAGTCAGAAGCAGCAAGCAGATGGCCGGAGCCACTGCGAGAACATCCAGCGTCTTGGCCCAGAGAAATGGCACAACTTAAAGTGATGCCGGGTTATATACAAGTGGTTGGCTCTCTCGATTTGCGCTGTTTTTAGAGCAGTGTGACAATAGAGCCATGAGAAAACCTTTGATCGTAGTAAGAACCATGTTGGCCGCCGGGGCGGTACTGCTGGGGAACGCGGTAGCGCAAACGTCCGCGGCCCCAAGCCAGACTCCGCCGGCCAAAAAACCGGCTGCGGCTGCAGCTAAAAAATCTCCGTCCGCCGCCGCGAAAACCGGCACGGCGACCAAGGACCAGCCTGTGACCGCTCTCACCACCAGCAAACAAAAAGCCAGTTACGCCATTGGCATGAACTGGGGCACGGGCCTGCATCGCCAGGCGATTGACGTGGACACTGCGGCGCTGCTCCAGGGCATGAAGGACGCTCTGGCTGGCGGCAAGACATTGCTGACCGAAGATGAAGCGCGCGCTGCCCTTATGCAGCTACAGAGTGAAATGCAAGCCAAGCAGCAGGCAAAAGCCACAAAAGAGGGCGAGGCCAATAAGAAGGAAGGCGATACATTTTTGGCCGCCAACAAGAGCAAGGAAGGTGTTGTAACGCTGCCCAGCGGCCTGCAATACAAGATTCTGAAGGAAGGCAGCGGCCCCAAGCCCACTGCTACAGATAGCGTGGTATGCAATTACAAGGGCACTCTGATCAACGGCACAGAGTTCGATAGTTCATACAAGCGCGGAGAGCCGGCAACGTTCCCCGTGACGGGCGTTATTAAGGGCTGGACAGAAGCGCTGCAACTGATGCCCGTGGGATCCAAGTGGCAGTTGTTCATCCCGCCTGATCTTGCCTACGGGCCTCGTGGCACTCCGGGCGGGCCAATCGGCCCCAATGCCACTTTGACTTTTGAAGTGGAATTGATCTCGATCAAGGACAAGAACCCGCCGCCAGATAAGGCTCCTGCTCCAGCAGCCGCGCCAGGACAAGAATCCCGGCTGGCGCTGCAACTTCGTCGCCGACTTCCGCACCGTCACCTGCATCGTCACCAACCCCTGCGCCAACGCCGAAGAAGTAAAGCTCTATTGGCTTCACTGGGGCCGTCAGACTCAGACAAAGAGACGGCCCCTTTGTTTTTTTTAGCGAGCGGATTTCTTTCCTGTTTTTTCTTTGCTGCCCTGCAAGATCTTATGTATTTGCCGCAGGTGGTTCAGATCGTGCCCGGCCACCATTTTCACGATGTGGTTCACGCTTTCATTGCCCCGCTCCGCGTGGACGCCGTAATTTTCCCAAAGCTTTCGCGGAACCGATTTCAGCAAAGCCAGGTTGGCCTCCCGCAATGAGCTAAAGTTGGCCAGCGACTGCCGAGGATCGCGCCGTGCATAGTTAAACGTTCTGGCCCACAGGTCCTGGTCATAAGCCTGTATAGGAATGGCATTATTTGTTAGAACCTGGCGAAGACGCCAGGAAATGGCCAGTTCGGCATCGGCGAGGTGGGCCAAAATCTCCGCGACGGACCATTTGTCCGGCGCAGGGCGTTGAATCAACTGTTTTCCGGTCTTCCCTTTCAGCAATGCCGCCAGCTTTGCCGGCGCGGCTTGCTGCAGGCGTAAGGGGTCTTTGCCATCGCCGTAAGATAGTAAACGTTGCGTGTACTCCTGAGCGGTTTCCTGCATCGCTTCTCCTCCAGTTCGCACATTGGATAAATCCCAGAGGCCACGCGACTCAACAAATGATGCATCCATGCGCTCAAAATAATTCAGGGTCAGGAGATTTATGCACCTTCAAGATTCCCGGCTTCATCTAATCTATTAATCTGCGTATGAAACTAACCGTCTATTCTGCTCCGTGGTGCCGGGATTGCCATGTCGCCAAGCGCTGGCTTGCCCAAAACAACATTTCCTATCATGAGATCAATATTGAAGAGACTCCCGGCGCGGCCGAAGAGGTTATTCAGCGCACCGGCAAGCGGGCCATTCCGCAGTTCGTGGTGGATGGCGCCTGGGTGCAGCCATACATTCCCGGAGAAGGCTTCAAGTATCGGGAAATGGCCGAATTGTTTGGCGTAAGCGAATAATAGCTGAAAGATTCAGGTGGATACGAGCTGCGTCCACCTGAATCGTTCTTCAATTACGCGGCAGCTTCTTTTCCGCGGGCCGTCTCCACCGCAGAGATGGAGGCAGGCGGAGACGCAGGACCCGCTCGCGGTGATGTTCATCGGCCACGGACAGTTCGCGCGCCTTCAGCAGGTCTTGCAGGCCGATCAATCCCACAAGCTTAGGACCGCCATTTTGCGTCACAACGGGAAAGCGTGTGAGCCCAGTGGCCGCCATGCGATTCACCACCATGCGCAAAGGCTCTTCAGGAAATGCCACGACTGGCGCTTTTGCAATCACCTGAGACAGTTGAACATTCCCGCGATCGCCGCGCTGATTCTCAACCGCAGTAAGGAGATCATAGCGAGTCATTACCCCCAGCAGATGCTGGTTGCTGTCAATCACCGGATAGACCCGCTGGCCGCGAGGATTGTCATTATGGGCCAACGCCGTCTCCAGTTCAGCAATCGTGCTTTCCGCCGGGAAGGCGGTAATGTTCGTCCGCATCACGTCTTCAACGGCGAGAGCTTCGAGAGGATCGACTACGTACTCGCGGGAAAGATGATGGCCGCGCCGGCTGATTTTTTCCGTAAGGATGGACCGCGCCATGGTCAACACGGTAAAGGAATGCGCGGTAACACAGGCGATCAGCAGAGGCAGTATGGAGTGGTAATCGCCGGTAAGCTCGAAAGCAAAAATGACGCCCGTTAGGGGCGATCGCATTGTACCGGCAAGCATGGCGCCCATGCTGATAAGAGGCCAAAAACCCGCGCCCTTGATGCGGCAGAAAGAGCGCATCCACAGCACCCAGAGCGCCGCCCATCATGAGCAATGGAGCAAGCACGCCGCCTGATGTTCCTGATCCCAGGGAAAAACTCCAGATGAGGCATTTGACGATGAGAACGCCCAGAATCAGTTTGACCGTGGCATTGCCTTGCAAGACCTGCTGGATTACGTCATAACCTACGCCGAGTGCGCGAGGATAAAAATAACCGCCAATGCCGATACCCAAACCGCCGATCGCCGGCCACCACATCCAGTGGATTCGTTTGAGATGAAGAAATGCATCTTCAAAGGCATAGACTAACTGCGTAAGCAGCGCTGAAAGACATCCGCTCAGCAAGCCCGCGAGCAAACAACCGAAGAGAACGGCGGGCGCCCACACAACATCATGGGCTGGAACGGGAAAAATTGGGCCTCCACCCAGCAAGTGCACGCGCGCGGCCGCTGCCGTGATGCTGGCTAGCGCAACCGGAATAAAGCTACGTGGCTTCCATTCAAACAATAGAAGCTCAATTGCGAGCATGATGGAAGCAAAGGGTGCTGCAAACGTCGCGGACATGCCGGCTGCAGCGCCGGCTACAAGAAGCGTCTTTCGCTCAGCCGATGTAAGGTGAAAGAACTGGGCGATCAGAGAACCGAAAGCGCCGCCCGTCATGATGATGGGGCCTTCCGCGCCGAAGGGACCTCCAGAGCCGATGGAAATAGCCGTGGAAACGGGCTTGAGCACCGCCAGGCGCGGTTCGACCTTGGCGCCGCGCAGGAGAATGGCCTCAATCGCCTCAGGGATGCCGTGGCCACGAATCTTGTCCGAGCCAAACCTGGCCATCAGCCCCACAATCAGCCCGCCAACCACAGGCACAAGAATTACCCAGAGGCCCAGGTGGGTGTCTCCCGGTAAAGCAGGCGCGGTGCTCAGGCGATGAAAGAAAAAGACGTTGGTGAAGAAGCTGATCAGCTTGAGCAAGACGACGGCAACATAGGCAGACAGCACACCAATGACCAGGGCAAGCCCTGAGATCGGCAATACACGCCAAGTTGTGGTGAAATCGCGAAGCGTTCCTGCTGGTGCAATGTGCGGATTTTCCGCGTTGAATGACTTATCCGAAGTAATTTCTTTCATGGTCCCGATTTCTTGCTTCCTCCTGGCCGCCCTTTGGTTTTGCCTGCGCCATTTCCTGTAAGCCCAAGGATTGCCTCGACCAGAATTTGGCCGTTCTCCCGCAGTTCCTGGCGCGCAGTAACACCAAGGTTGCGCAGCAAAGCCTCGCCTTCCGGCAGGATAGACAAAGTTACCTGCCGCCGGTCAGTAGAAGATCTTGCGCGACGAATCAGTTTATGTTCTTCGCAACGGTCGACCAGTTCCACCATGCTGTTATGGTTGAGCTGCATCCTCTCAGCCAGATGACTGATGGTTGGCTCAATGTTTTTAGGCAGCCCCTTGATCGCCAAAACCAATTGATATTGCTGGGGATTTGCCCCTAAGTGCCGGGTGGCCTCTTCCATATTCCGGAGAAACCGGCGCAGCTGATAACGGAACTCTCCCAGCGCCAGGTATTCCGGCTCGGTAAGAGGACGCACATTTTTTCCCTTTGACATTTTATATCGCTCCGCGACATAATAACAACATTCTGCTAGATTCGAGCCTGGGCCTTTTCATCGAACACCAAACCGGTGAAAAGGCCCTTTTCAAGTCATTGTTGCGGATTTCCTTTCGATTGTAAACAAACGTGAACATCTGTAAAGATGTCCTAAGCATTACTACGTAGTGCGTGGCAGCCTATCTCATCTTTTAGATTCTAAAATCTCACCCAAGGGCCAGTTAGCGGCAAATGGCGGCAGCATTTATCATCGAGAGTTCTGCTTACATTGCCTGCGCTTTTGAGGGGAAAACCTTTGATTCCACGTTATACCCGCCCGGAGATGGGCCGAATCTGGAGTGATGAAAACAAGTTTCGCTGCTGGCTCAAGGTTGAAGCCGCAGCCAGCCTTACCTTGGCCGACGCGGGGATTGTCCCCGAGAATGCCGCACGTGCCATTGCCGAGCGCGGCGACTTTGACCTGAAGCGCATTCATGAAATTGAGGCCGAGGTAAGGCATGATGTGATTGCATTTACCACTGCCGTGGCCGAAAAAGTTGGCCCTGAAGCGCGCTGGCTGCACTACGGCCTTACGTCGAACGACGTGGTGGATACGGCACAGGCGCTGCAGATCAAAGAGGCTTCACGGATCATCGCCGATGACCTGGAGCAGTTGAAGCAAGTGCTGGCGCGCCGCGCCCACGAGTTTGAGCACACGCCGACGATTGGCCGGACCCACGGCATCCATGCCGAACCAACAACGTTTGGACTGAAGCTGGCCAACTGGTACGCAGAGACCGTGCGCAACATTGAGCGTTTCCAGCGGAGCGCGGAAGAAATGCGAGTGGGAAAACTTTCCGGCGCGGTAGGAACATTCGCCCACCTGGAACCGGAGTTTGAAGAAAAGATTTGTGATCGCCTGGGCCTGAAAGCTGCGGCGATCTCCACGCAGGTGATCCAGCGCGACCGCCACGCCTATTACGTGGCCACGCTGGCGACGATTGCTTCCACGCTGGACAAGATAGCCACCGAGATCCGCCACCTTCAGCGGACTGAGGTCCGCGAAGCCGAAGAATATTTCAGCGAGAAACAGAAGGGATCGTCAGCCATGCCGCACAAGCGTAACCCAATTACCTGCGAACAGATCAGCGGGCTGGCGCGCGTGGTGCGGGCCAATGCGCAGGCAGCTTTTGAAAATGTGGCGCTATGGCATGAGCGAGATATCTCCCATTCATCGGTCGAACGCGTGATCCTGCCCGATTCTACGATCTTGGTGGATTATCTGCTGACCAAGACGATTCATCTGATCGATACGCTGATGGTTTATCCCAACCGCATGCTCAAGAATTTGGAATCGACCGGCGGGCTGGTCTTTAGCGGGCAGTTGCTGTTGGATCTTTCTGAGCATGGTATGGCGCGCGAAGACGCTTATCGGCTGGTGCAGAAGCACGCCATGCGCGCATGGAAAGACGATCTGAACTTTCGTGAACTGGTGATGAACGACGCGGAGATTACATCGCGGGTTCCGGCAAAGCAGATTGAGCAGGCATTTTCGATCGAGCGGCAGTTGAGGAACGTGGACAAGATTTTTAAGAGGGTCTTTGGAAAATAAGTTTCTCTGAAATCCCGAGCGCAGCGAGGGAACCCTACCATCAGAAAAACTTTTTAGAGGGCATTCAGCTAACCGCTTCCTCAACAGCCTTTAGAAAGTCGCTCGGGGGGAGATAGCCATGCTCTTCGATGTAATGAACAATTAACACAGGAGCAGCAAACGTAACTCCCCCGCGAGAAACTCGAATCTCACCGTTACTTGATCTCTGGCCAGCCCATTGCGCCCACGAACATTTTGGATCAATGACAACTCGGTTGGGCGAGTTCGTTTTCACAAGATGCAGTGGCTCCACGCACAATTCGCAGATGTGTTTGCCCCGGTAGAGTTCCACGGCCTTGGCGGCTAGCCGTTTCATTCTTTCGATAAAGCGGGCCTCCACGATTCCGCGAGGGAATGCGCGGACATTGTCAAGCCAGCCCACATGAACCACGCCCGGATGAGCATGGTGTCCATAGCCATAAGGTGAAAGATCAGGGAAATAGGCCATTGCTAATTCTCAATCCGTATTGTCCTCTTGCGTGAGGGTGCTCCCCTTCACAGGCTCAGGGTCGGGATTTTAGATAAAGCTAGACGGAAATCGTAAACGACGTCTCCGTCCGCGTCACGGGGCGATACATGGTATCGCGCTCCACGGGCTCACGGCCGGCTTCGCGGATCAGGCGCTCCAATTCCTTGCGGACCATACCCTGCGGAGTAGTGGCACCGGCATCGTGATAGATCTTTTCTTCGATCACCGTGCCATCAATATCGTCCGCGCCAAAGCGTAGAGAGATCTGCGCGATCTTGGGCGAGAGCATTTGCCAATAGGCCTTGATGTGCGGGAAATTATCGAGCACCAGACGGCCGATGGCGATCTGTTTCACGTCCAGCATTCCGGTGGTCACAAACAGGTGCTGCAGCGGCGTATTGGCCGGATGGAACGCCAGCGGGATAAACGTCTGGAAGCCGTGGGTTTCGTCCTGAAGAGTACGCAACCGGATGAGATGATCAGCGCGATCTTCTTCGTTCTCAATATGGCCGTAGAGCATGGTGGCGTTGGATTTCAGGCCGATTTTGTGCGCGGTCCGCGCGGTATCGAGCCATTGGTCGCCGTCAATCTTGTGGTCGCAAATTACGCGACGGACGCGCTCATTGAAGATCTCAGCGCCGCCACCGGGCAGCGAGTCGAGGCCGGCATTCTTGAGCTGCCGCAAAGTCTCTTCAATGGATAATTTGGCGCGCTTGGCCAAAAAAGCGATTTCCACCATGGTCAACGCCTTGAGGTGTACCTGGGGAAAGCGCTCTTTCAATCCTGAAATCAGATCGAGGTAATACTGGAAAGGCAGATCGGGATGCAGGCCGCCAACAATGTGAAACTCCGTGATTGCTTCAGAATAGCCCGATGCGGCAGTCTGGAAAGCTTCATCCAGCGCCATGGTATAGGCGCCAGGCGCGTCTTTTTTGCGTCCAAATGCGCACAAACGGCACGCTGCCACACAAACATTGGTCGGATTAATGTGCCGGTTGACGTTGAAATAAGCCACGTTCCCATGCAGGCGCTCACGCACATGGTTGGCCAACCAGCCAATGGCCAGGATGTCCGGTGAGCGATAGAGGGTGACGGCCTCGTCAAAAGAAAGGCGCTCGCGGGCAAAGACTTTGGCGGCAATGGGTTGAAGGCGCGTGTCGTCTGTCTGGAACCCGTGCCGAGCTGGAGTGGAAGCGCTTGTCGCCATAACGAAATAATACCTTGTTGTGGGAGCGGCTTCAATTGAACCCGCATCCTCTTCCCCCAGCATCATCGCAATGGAGACAGAGCCATTCTAGCTCCGTACTTGAGCATGGTCGAGGTTGATTGCCGCGACCTTAATTCGAATCAAGCGATGACAAATCATATTGCAGCCTACAAAAAATGGTAAGTAGCTGGTTGGTTTGTTGTGTTCATTGTGCGAATCTCCGTGACCATTTTGTGGATACCCCTTCAGATACATCTCTCACACTTAACAAATGTTAATTTTCAGTGAAAAATTTAACGGTTGATTAGTTTTTTTTCGCCCGATGAGCCTGAATTTAAGGACGACTGGTAAATGCGGCGACCCTATTGGTGTTCCCCCTTCAGAGCAAGGGTTTGGTAACAGTCGTGCAGCTCTGTAAAGCACGCAAAACTTACTTTAAGAAAGATTTACAGAAGGCATTGCAGCAAGTGCTTGAAACGCACACCCCCAACTCCAAGGAGAGATATAAGATGCACAGTAAAAGATGGTTATGTTTAGCCGTCATGAGCTGCTTAGTCCTGCTAAGCTCTATTCCCCTGTTTGGCCAAGTCACAGCGAACTCCAGCCTACAGGGTACGATCACCGATAAATCGCAGGCCGTCATCGGCGGGAAAGCCGAAGTGACGCTCACTAACAAAGAAACCGGCGCCGTTCGAACCACTCACACAAATGATGTTGGTGAATATCGGTTCGATTCACTGTCCGCAGGCATGTATTCGCTGAAAGCGACTGCCCCCGGATTTTCCACCGCGGAAACAAAGAATCTGGAATTGCTGATAGGAAGAACCGCGACACAAAACTTCACGCTCACGCCGGGTGGTGTAAGTGAGACCGTTGAAGTTACCAGCGCTGCTCCTCTGGTGGACCAGACCAAGACCGACGTTAGCACCAACATCACGCCGGAACAGATCACCGATTTGCCGCTGATCGGCCGTGACATCGCCGACCTGGCTTATCTCGCCCCTGGCGTGAAAGCGGCAGACTCCTACGATCCCACGAAAAACCGCTATGCCATTTTGTCAGTGAACGGCGAAGGTGGCCGCAACATCAACGTGACCGTGAATGGTGTAGATAACAAAGACAACACCGTGGGCGGACCAGTGATGCAGCTTCCTGCCGAAGCCGTGCAGGAATTCCAGATTTCTACGCAACGCTTTTCGGCCGTAAATGGCCGTTCGGCAGGCGCAGCGATCAATGTGATCACCAAATCAGGCTCCAACAATTTCCATGGTTCTGCTTTTGGCTTCTTCCGCGAGCAGGCCTTCAATGCTGATCAAAAGGTCGCGAATGGTGATGGCACCACCACCGCCTCCAATCCGCCGTACTCGCGGCAATGGTTTGGCGGCTCAATAGGCGGGCCGATCAAGAAGGACAAATTGTTCGCCTTCTTTGCGTTGGAGCGCCAGCGTGAGCACACAGCGATTGCCGAATCCGGCCAGGCTTTGTCGGAGTTGTCACTGTTAACCAGCCTGGGTGCGCAGCCGGCGGCCACCATTCCAACGCCGTTCTTTGAAAACCGTCTCAACGGACGCCTTGACTACATTTTCAATTCCAATAACTCCGCCTATCTGTCGGTATCCACACAAGCCAACAACAGCTTGAACGACCAGAGCAACGGTCTCTTTGATTTGACGGAAGGGAACTTCACGAAGAATCACCTGCAGGTTGCCAATTTGACCGTGAACTCTACCTTAAGTCCAACGTTGATTAACCAATTCACGGCTGGCTTCCAATACTGGAACAACCTGATTGACAGCACCGGGCGCACGCCGCTCTTCACGTTCCCAACCGGCATCGAGTTCGGCACCAACACCAACGTTCCGCAAAATTCGATCCAGCGCAAATACCAGTTCAAGGACGACATCGCCAAGACCATTGGCAAGCACACCTTCAAGACCGGCGTTGACTACATCTGGACTCCGATCATGGGCGGCTTCTTTGAATTCAATCCGACGCTGGAATTCGATTTCAACCAGTTGCCCAGCGCGATTCTGGCGTTGCCACAGGGATTTAATACTCCCGGCCTGCTGGTTGGCGGCAACGCGAACGGCAGCGGCATGAGCATCGCCGTGGGCGATCCCACGTTCATCATTAAAGACGCGAAGCAGCTTGGGTTGTATTTCCAGGACGATTGGAAGATGACCCAGCGCCTGACCGTGAATCTTGGCCTCCGCTACGATAAGGACTTCGACTTCATCGGCGGATCTGACATTGCTCAAAGCCGTACGTTCCAGGAACTTCAGGCAGCAGCGCAGTTCAGCCCGCTGGCGGCAAGTCTGGTGGCAAAGAAGGCGACTGATTACAGCAAAGGATTCAGCCCGCGCATCGGCCTGGCTTATGACCTGAACGGACATGGAAACCACATTGTGCGCGCCGGCTTCGGCATGTACTTTGACAACACCTTCCAGAACATTCCGTTGTTCATGGAACAGCAGGCCAACCCGACGATCTTCCAGACAGCATTCTCGCTCAATGGCGCCACCGATGTGGTGCCGGGAACTGGCCTCACCCTTGCCCAATGGCACGTGGGAAGCCCATTGCCAACGATTCCGGCTCCTCAAGCGGCGCTGACCGACGGCTCCATTGGCCGCCTTATGGATCCTAACTATCGCACCCCGGTAACGGAAGAGTTTAACGGTGGTTATACCTGGGCGATCAACAGCAAGTCAGTTTTCGAAGCCGAGTATGTTCACGTGCTCAGCTTGCATGAGAACAAAACCATTAACGTCGATAAGAATACTCCTATCGATCCTTCGAACATCTCACTCGGCTTCTTTAAACCATTGTCTGCCGCGTTTGCCTCGGCAAACGTGCCGGTGCTGGGCAGCGTTCGCGACGAAACGTCTGGCGGGCGTTCACGCTACGATGGCATGAACCTGAGCTTCCGTCAGCGTGGCTTCCACAAGACTGACCTGACCGTGAATTACACGCTGGCTCGTGCCGTGGGTTATGACGTGGATGGTACTTCGTTCCGTAATTATCCTCGGGATCCGGCCCGCCCGCTCGCGCCGGAAGACTTTGGTCCGGCGTTCAACGACGAGCGGCACCATCTCACGTTCGCGGCGACCACACACCTGCCCTGGGGCATCGACTTCTCCCCCATTCTTCAGGCGGGATCGGCTCGGCCGTACAACGCGATCTCGCAGGGCAACGACCTGAGCCTGGGCGGCGGCAGCGCAGCAGGCGCACTCCTGGCTCCGGGCTGCACTGAACAGGGTTACTACAACAGGACCTGTGGCTTAAACCCCATCTTTAACCTGCGCGGCGATCCCTACTTTGACATGGATGCGCGTGTGGCAAAGAACATAAAACTGGGCGAACATCGCAACCTCCAGCTCATGTTCCAGGCTTTCAACCTCACGAACCATGCCAATTACGGCAATAACTTCGACGGCACTGTCGGGCTTGCGAGTTTCGGGCATCCGCTCGGTTTCATCAACCCCACCAGCAGCACACTGCCGCGTGCGTTCACCGGCGAATTTGGAGCGCGGTTCAGCTTCTAAACACGCTGTATAACCCTTGGGCCGGCAGCAATGCCGGCCCAATTTTTTGTTCTTACTTTTATGGATGGAACAAGAGATGGATGGCGGATGGCCAGATGACACGCATGCACCAGGCGCAGGCTGACCGGACGCAGAAACTCAATTGATGAGCTGGCTATTCTTCGTTGCTTTCGTTAGGGTCCCAGGTGATGGATGCGCCCGAGCCTTCCTGGACGGCAGAGCCGGAGATGCCGCTTTCAAATTGGTCAGGATCGCCGCCGGCAAGCTCGATCTTGCGGCGTTGCACTTCGCGGATTTCACGCAGGATAAGGGCTTCAGCTTCAAGGTATTGTTCTTCAGTGATGGAGCCTTCTTCCAGCTCAACTTGCAGGTGAAGAAGCTTTTCTTTGAGCGGGGCGTCGTCTGTCCATTGCTCCTCAGCGACCTTGAGCAGGGTGCGCATGATGAAGTTCCAACCGGAGAAGGGCGCGAATAGTAGATCGTCGATTAAAAGCATTTTGTGTTCTCCGGAGATGCCGCCCCTACGGTGCTGTCCAACAGTTCTCGCCTATCAAGCGCTTCGCGGCTAAGTTTCTGGCCGCGATCCTCTACCGAAAATCCGCAGTCTTCTATCTTCTCTGATCAGTGTTCTCAGTGTTGATCAGTGGTAAATTCCTATCCCTGTCCGCCACGCTCCAATTTCAGGCGGATATTCACAAAGTTGTAAGGTGGCCATGGGCCGGTATATTTGAAATTCAAACGATCGCCAAATTTCTGGGCGACTTTGTTTACGGCAGCGTCAAACTCGGCTTCGCGAGCTTTCTGAATCAGGAACGCCGCGTTCATGATCATCTTGTCGCCGATGGGCTTGTTGTCTCGCGAGGCCACGCAGACAGCCCGGAGTCCGTCATAAATTTCACGCACGTAGTTGGCTGCCAGTTCAGCCAGGGCCTTATCGATCATGCGGCCAAGCTGCATGCGCGCGAAGTACGTTGATTGCAGGTGCTTGCGCGTTAGTTCCTGATGGAAGCGATGGATTTCATCGTGCTCGCGCTGCAACTCTTCAATGATGCGGTCGCGGTCCCAGGTAACTTTCAGTCCGAATTCAAGCTTGCCGGTCATCTGCTTGAGCACGTCTTTCAGTGACGAATAAATGCTCTTGAGCACTTCGCGGATATCGTCGTCCGTCCGGAAAACGGTGCCAAAGCTCATGGGAATGATGGTGTAATTTTTCATCACCGATTCGATGACGTGCTCATGGGCCAGGGCATTGTCACGCGTGGGATCAAAGATGAATACAGGCGTGCGGCTGACCACAGCGGCGATATCGCCGTAATGCACGGTGTAGACGTCTTCATTCACGCCGCCAATGCTGCTGCGGCCAAAGCTGACGGGGGCGCGCGATTCAATCACGCCGTAAACATAGCGGCCTTCCTGCTGTTGTCCGCTGCGCGGCTCCATCTTCATGCTCGCCGGCGGAGGCACGAGATCCAGCACCGCCGTCGCCGGTTCAGCCTTGATTGTCGCTTTGCGGACCGCGGTTGTCTTCTTCCCTGCCTTCTTGCTTGGACTCATTGTTTCTCCTCAACATGTTGGAGGTTGTCGCCAAAAACTCTTCAATCTCAATTGGCTTAAACATAACGCCAATGCCACGGCTGGCTGCTTCATCCGCAGTTTCCTTGGTGGCATACCCTGTAAGCAGGGCCGCGGGAATGTTGGAATCAATGTTTCTTGCCGCTGAGATTACTTCAAAACCCGTATGCTGCTCTTCCAGTGAATAATCGCACAGAACCACGTCAAACCGCTGCTGTCCCATGGCTTGAATCGCAGCCCTGGAGGTGCCACACGCCACAACTTCATAGCCCTGCCGCTCAAGAATAAGACGGTAGGTGAGCAGGACGGCAGCCTCGTCGTCCACCACCAGCACGCGGTATTTTTGATCGGCACTCACAATTTTACGACTGGCAAATCAATCTTGAAAGTCGTGCCGTGTCCTACACGGCTCTTAACTGAAAGCTTGCCGGCATGGTTCTGGATGATTCCTTTTACTATCCAGAGGCCCAACCCGGTACCGCGTTCACCCTTGGTAGTGACAAACGGCTCAAAAATCGAGCGGATCATTTCCGGCGGAATTCCCGAGCCGGTATCGGCGATTAAAATACGCACCCAGCCATGGAGGTCGTCATACCCGGGAATATGGCGGCTGCGAATGCGCAGCTTGCCTCCGTTAGGCATGGCATCGCGAGCATTGATTACCAGGTTGGAAAGCACCTGGCGGATCTGGTCGGCGGCAATCACGGCGTCAGGAAGCACGTCCAGCTGCGTCTGCACTTCCACATTGGCGCGCTGGAGCTGGCGGTTCAGCAGCAGCAGCGTATCTTCAACGATGGTGTTGACGTTGACCGGCTTTACCTGCTCAGTATTGCGATATAGACCGAGCATCTGGCGCACAATGCGCGCAACGCGTTCAGTTTCCGACTTCAAAATGTTGTATACGGGCGCTGCATTATCAGGAATGGCGCTGGCCAGCAGGTAGATTGCGTTCTTGATGGCCTCCATGGGGTTGTTGACCTCATGGGCAATGGTGGCAGCCAGGCGGCCGGTGGCGGCAAACTTCTCAATTTCCAGCATGCGCCGCTCTACCTTAAGTTGTTCCACCTTGCGCAAAGCAGTAAGGTCGCGCAGGACGGTTACGGTATAGGCGACCTGGCCGCGCTCACCATAGATCTTGCCGGAACGCGCGTCATAGTCGATCTCCTGCCGGAGTGTTGGATTATAGAGACGAAGAGGCGCGGTTTCACGATCAGAGAAAGAAGATGTAAACGCGTCAATGAATGCCGTGAGCTTGGTCTGGTTCTGGAATTGGACCGTATCACGCACCACGTCCATCTCAGTGCCGAAGAGCTCCTGGGCCAAGGGGTCCACCAAGACGATCTTGGCTTTCCCATCGCAGACCACAATCGGATCGCCTACGTTTTCAATGATCAGGTTCAGGCGATCACGGTCCTGCCGGACAACTTCTTCGGCTTCACTCAGCCGTTCATAATTCAGGCGCAATTCCTGGTCGGCGCGGCGGAGATCGGTCACGTCACGCATCACGGTTACGGTGCCGAGCTGGATGCCCTCCGGCCCAAAGGTGGGCGCGGAGACGGCTTCAAACAGCATTTCTTCGCCTTCAATGGCGTCCACCAGCGTGAGATCGCGATGGGAGTCACTGCCGGAAACCAGCATGGAAGAGAGCGCGGCAGAAAAAAGCAGGTTGTTGAACTCAACCGCGCGCACCAGGCCTTCAGTCATCTCTTCCGGCACACGGAAAAACCGCTCGGCAGCCTTGTTCTGCATGATGACGCGATGCTGCGTGTCAGTGAGAATGACCGGGTCGGCCATGCTCTGCATCACGGTACCCATTTGCGCAATGGTGATTTCCATATCACGCATGCGGTTGTAATAATGCTCAACCTTGAACAGCCGCGAAAGATAGCGGTTGGCCAGGTCAATCAACTCGCCTAATTCCGCAATCGTCTGGGCGGTGTGGTTCTTGGGCAGTTCCACGACCACAGCCGCGGCATAAGCACGCATTTCACAGGTGGAACAAACCTGGTCTTCCAGGCGGACACGTTTTTCCCGGCGCGAGTTCTGCACCGCCAGACAGCTTGAAGTGCGGATTCGGTCAGCTTCCCAGCACAGATTGCGGTTGGAATACAGAATGGGATGAACGTAAATGGGGCGGTTGTGGAGGTTGCTTTTTTCCAGCACTTCAGGCCGCACCGACTGCAAGACGCTGGTGAGAGGATGGTCCTGCATCCAGAGCGCGCTGGTGAACTTCTCCATCTGCCCGCGAGGCCATTTCAGCGCCGCCGCCGGGGTGATTTCTCCACTATCAAGATTCACATCAACAACGAGCGCGCGCGGATTGCCCAGAGCAATGATCTCTTCCAGCAGCAGCGGAAAGATTTCTTCCGAGCGCTCCGCCTGCAACAGACGAAGAACGGCAGGACGGCGGGGCTGGGCAGTACGCCGTCCGTTCATACGTGCCGATTGTAGCCGGATTTCGGCCGTAGCCATGCTTCTCCCCAAGTCCAGGCCTTACCGCCGCCGCCGGGGTGTGCGTGGCCTGACCTCACCCAGTTCTCCTTCTTCGCCTTCAGCGGCGCCTTCACCCAATGTCGGACGGGAAACCAGGCCCGTGAGACCCACAGCGTCAGCGTACTTGAGATAGGTATCAATCGACGCGACGACGACGCGGGCTTCTACCGTGATCAAGTCAATGCCGACCAGCGAAATGCGGACCCAGGCATCAATCACGATACCTTTGTCGAGAACTCGATCCAGAACATCAATTAAACTTGATCCGCCGGAAACTCTTTCAACGGCCATTCGAGGGCCTCCTTCAATAGAATCTATCGGCTCACTTCACTCTTTTTGCTCGAACAGCGGGCCTCTTCCGGCCCGGCGTCTGCGACGCCGGTGGCGCACCGGGTAACTGGGTCCGCCGCACTACATTCTGCGGGACAGGAGCTGTGAGATTTGGGTCGTACTTCCACCAGTTGAGACCTATGGCCTCAGCTTTATCGACAGAACAGACAAGCAACCGGATCCGGATCGTGAGCAACTCCACGTTCGCAAGCGAAACGCGAATGTCACCCGCAATCACGAGTCCTTTATCGAGTACTCGATCAAGGATATCCAGCAGGTTTGCTGTTCCGGAAACCGTAGGAACTCTTTGCATAATATCTCAGGAAAAAACAGAAGAGATCGCCGGGGACTGGAGAATCCACGCGACTCATGTCACCGCATCCTAACCAGCTCGCTACAAACTGTCAACCTTTGTTAGTTTTTTTCGCTGGCTTTACGAACATACCGGAAGGGGGGAGGGCCAGCGTGTCGTTGTGAGATGCACACATCCTGGAAATTGGTTGTCTGAATGCTTTTGACCCGCATTTTATGGGCCTTTTGCACACATTAGCCTGTGGCCACTATTTATCCAGAAGGTTCCCCAGCGGACCTAACTCCAGATTCAGGTCTTCCGGCTTCAGCCCAAAAGCACCTGCAATCTCATTAACTTTGGCTTCCAGACGCATCAAGGCCTGCCCCATCTCTTCCACCTTTGCATCGCCTAACGATCCACCTTCCATGCGCCGGATAGCCTGCCGTTCCAGCAGACGCCGCAACAGCTCGATTAAGCTCAATACAAGCCGCGCAAGCCCTTGTTCAATGTTTTCCGGCGAGCAGTCAATCCGGTCGATGGCGCTTTCACCCACGGCTTTGAGCTCGCGGTTCATTTCCGAGACGGCTGCGGCAATTTCTTCTGGGGTGATTTTGCGGATATCTGTCATTTCGCTCCGGCAGCCCCGTCGATCTGAGGCATCTTTACCTGCTCGCTCAGGAACTCGGCGGCCGGCCACGGACCACTCATTCGCCGCGAAAGGTGCGTTGGAATCGGCACGGCGGTCACCGCATGGCGAAAATCATTCTCGCGGCCTCTTTCCACCAACACGAAGATTCGCGTCCCGTTCTTGCCGTCACGCACGCGGACTTCCCTGCTCAAGTGCGCCAACGCGTCCAGCATTGCCTGCGCAAATCCTTCTAAAGATCGTATGGCAACAGCTTTCTGCTCCAGGTAGGCTTTGCCGGAACTGTGATCGACTTGAGGTTGCGACGGCGCGGGATAGATGACGCACTCCATCTGCACAAAGTCTTTCAGCCGATTCAAGTCTTCCAGAAAGCGCTCGTGGTTCTGTGTGGCAAAGGCCGTGAATGCCTGTTGGTCCTCGAATACGGAGAGCAGCCGGAACGGAATTACGGCCGTTTGCCTGAACACCTGATGGACTACTTCATGAAACTCAACAGCGCTTCTCTGCATTCGCTGCGGATCAAATGGCCATTCTACTTCTGACCAGAGAAGGTTCAGCTCATCCAAAGCAGCCACGTGTACCGGGGCAGCATTGACGCCCACCGCCGGCAAAGCAAGTTGCGGCGACTGGCGAAAGCCGCAGTAAACCAGAATGCGGCTCACCTCGGCCTCCGCTTCTCCTCTATTTGCAAATTCTTCAGCGCGGTTTCCACAGACGTGAGCACAACATTGAGCCCCAGGTAGACGAGGTCCACGCCGGCGAGAGAGATCACCAGCGATCCATGAATCACGACGCCGGAGTTCAGGACGTGGTCCAGGATTTCGAGAAGGGAAACTTCATCTTCCCCGCCCAGCGTTTCTAAGGTTTCAAAATCATTCGGCATCAGAGACAAACGAGTACGGCGGCCATGGCCCATTTACTTCGATGCGCCGCTGACCATCCCACCTCTCCACAAAATTTTTGAGCGTCTGGTCCCACTGCCTGCGTTTGGCGCGTGGCACCAGAAACGTTGCCTGCCACAGCAGGTTGGGCTGCGCTCCGCTAACCTTGCCGCTGGGCGCGGAATCCGTGGCAATCTTGCCTAACGCCGTCGCCAGCTCCTGCAATTCCTGATCATTGCGTTCAGGACGCTTCTTCAAACGCGCCGCTTTCTGCTGCAAATATTCTTTGCCCGACCTGGCTTCCGATACGGCAACCGGCGCAACCTGCCGCTCCGCAAATACCTTGACACCCCATTCATCTCCGCCCGCGACACGGGCAAAAACCTTCTTGAGCGCGGCTTTTCTTCCCTGCACATCCTTGAGAAGCGCGGGTTCACCGGAGAATACAGTGCCGAAGCGAGCGGGAACAATCGTCATCTGCTCAGCCACTTCGCCAACTACCTGCTGATGGCGAACTCCATGGAGAGCCAGCCATTCCAGGTTCTCCATGTTGCGTTCAACGGCATCCGCAAAACTCGCCTGGTCCACTTCACACACCCAGCAAAGGAAATCGCCACACGGCAGGGGCTGTACGGGATGCACGCCGTCAATGCCAACGCTTCCTAGTTTGGCAGGTTTCTTTGCCGCGGCAGAGGCAGGCGACTTCAGAAATACCATAAAGATAGAGTGCGCCGCTGGCCGCTATTTTTCGGTTTGAATTTGCCATAATTCACCGGTAAATTTCTTCAGCTTTGCCGCGCCCGCAATTTCCGCGGGAAAATCACGCACCAGATACAAACGATGGCCGCCATATTTCTTTTGCAATGACTGCAATGTTGCCAACTGCCAGTTTTGTGCGCGACGGCAAATTTTGCAGCCGGTCTTTTTTTCAAGCAGCCCATTATCCGACGGCGCAGGTTCAAGCAGCACACGGTTCACGAACAGAGAGTCCACCGCAACGCCAATCTCTTTGATCGCGGCCAGAAGGCGTTGCGTCTGGCGGTCCGGTACAGGCTCCGGCAGCATTACCGCCCAGGCGCGACTCTGCTTTGGGATCACGCATCAGTTCCAGCAATTTCCGCACCCGCTGCCCTAATCCGGCCAGTTCCACGGCAACATCCTGGGCGAGGGCTAGTGTACGGTGCGCCGCCAGGCTTTTCAATAAAAGGCGCGACCACAGCAGAATGCGGTCCGGCATCCGCAACAATTCAAGCGCGTGGCCGGTGGGCGCCATATCAATAAAGACGCTGCCATGCTTTGCTTCCAGCAGGTCAAGAATGCGGAAGATGGCAAAGACTTCGTCCACGCCGGGAGGGACCACGTCCATGAGCGCGGCGAAAACTTCTTTTTCAAAGGTGAGATCAACATGCAGGCCGCCCGATTCCATGCTGGTTCCGGCGGAAAGCTGCTGCTTGATTCGGGCTGCCCAGCGCCGAAACTCAAAGACTGCGTCCATCTCCATGGCACCGAAACCGGGATCTCCCAGAACAGAAACCATCTGGTCGCCGATTGGCTTCTGAAAAATGTCGTCAAGTGAGGGCGCAGGGTCAGTGGAGCACACCGTGACATGAACATCCTTATTGAGCGACCTTGCATGGAACGCCAGCGCGGCTGTGACCGTGGTCTTGCCTACACCGCCTTTGCCCAGCGTGAATGAAAGCCGAGTTTTGGCGGCGGGCCATTTGATTTTTACAAACTTGAGTCTATGTTTCGATGATGCTTTTGGCGGCGGGGCGGCGAGGTTGGCGTGAGCGCCGGCAAAGACCGTGTCTCCAAAGCGCTGGAGCTGGCGTGCGCCGAGCAGAGGATTTCCGGGATCGATGCCAAGCAGGCGGGGTACACGCGGGAATTTTTGTTTCAGGAAGTGGACTGCCTTTTTTCCTTGAAGAGCGCGGGCGCGGCAACGTTGGCAGCTTTCCGCCGAAGTCACTACGCGGTTCAGGACGATGCCGCCCAGACGCATCTCCGCCGCCGATTCCCGGAGCGCATCCACACAGCGCACGGCTTCATTGAGCGAGAAAGTTTCCGGCGAGGTCACCAGCAGGACTTCAGCCTGTTCCGCGTTGAAGGCTTCTTTTACCTGCCTGACAGTTGCCTGCCATTTTTCCAGAAAGCCGTGGGCCGGGCGTGAGGTGCGCCCCCCAAAGCGCTGCGCCAGCAGGTCGTCGCGGCTGGAAGCGACTTCAAGAAAATTCAGGAAGCGCTGAAAATGTCCGGGCAATTCAAAGAGACGCAGCGTATGTCCGAAAGGCGCAGTATCGACCACGATATGGTCGTGCTCGCCGCTTTCCAACATGTCACGCAGCGCCAGCAGGCCAGCCACCTCCGACATGCCGGGCAACGTGGTATCCAGCAGCGGCGCGATTTCTTCGCGGTTAAAAAATGTGCCGTTTTCTACAATGTTGAGGATGCCTTCGCGATTGCCTTCAAGGAATTTTTTGAACTCGCGGTCGCTATCAATTTGCCAGACGGAAAGCTTTCCTTTCGTCCCGTTGAGTCGATACGGGCCCGTACGGTCTTTGACCTCAAGCATGTCCGCCAGCGAATGCGCGGGATCGGTGGACATCAAGAGCGTCGATTGGCGAGGGTGGCGCGCCGCAAGATGCAACGCCAGCGCGCAAGAGACGGTCGTCTTGCCTACACCGCCTTTCCCTACGACAAATGTCAGCCTGGCCACAGAGTGATTGTATGCGGAGAGCTAGATTTTCACCGCAACGGGCGCGAAGGCCGCAAAGAAATCTGAAAGAACACGTTTGGTCGGCTAAGAAAGTTAGTCTGAGCGAGAAGATCGAATGCGCAGGCTAGAAGATGTTCCGACCATCTTTCAATTTGTTCGCGTCCTTTGCGTCCTTTGCGGTAAATCTCGGGCCTATCTTCCGCCCAGACAAAATTCCGCCACCAGCGGCAGATGGTCTGACGCCAGCAGGGCCATGCGGCTGCGGTGCAGCAGAAATTCCTCCAGCGCCAGATCACGATCAAAATACATGTGGTCAAGATGCATGATGGGCAGCACGCCGGGATACGTGCGTTTGCGATTGAGATGTAGCTGAATATCGACGCTCTCAAACGAATGCTGCAGCGACTTTGAAACCAGCCCGCGCGTCCACTCATTGAAGTCGCCAATAATCAGGCGAGGATGCTTGAGCTGCGGCGACAACAAGACTTCACGGCTCATCAGCAAACGCGCCTGCTTGCGGCGCTCAATGTATCCCGTTCCCAGATGAACGTTGAAGACATGCACGATTTTGCCTGGCGCAATTTCCAGATCGCAGCGAATGCAGCCGCGAGCTTCACGGCGAGAAGCCGTGAGATCGTAAACGCGAACTTCACGCACAGGAAAGCGGCTGAGAACTACATTGCCGTAGATGGCGCCACGCAGCTTGCGCGTCTCACCAATGCGATAGTCATAGCCCGCGGCATCGGCCAGATACTGTGCCTGGTTCTGTTCTTTGCGTCCGCCTTTCAGGCTCACCACTTCCTGCAGGGCGATGACGTCAGCCTCAAGCTCATTCAGGACGTCAGCCACGCGAGACGGGCGGATGCGTCCATCAATGCCTCGGCATTTATGCGTGTTGTACGTGGCTACCCGAAAACGAGGTTGTTCTTTCATTGGCGGCGGTTGTTCTGAGGATAACCCTTGTTATTGCTCGCGGGCAATGCGGCCGGGGCGCGTTTCGAGACCCTAAAGATGCTGACCAGCTGTCCGCTATTAGAATGAATGTGTGCCAACTCTCAGCAAACATCCTGCGGCGAAGCCGCGCACATCGTCCAAGCCGCAAATCCTGAAGGCGGCGGACCTTACTCGCATTCCGTGGCTCGTCCACGGATTCACCACGCGTCCCGGCGGCTTTACTACCAGCTACGGCGGCAGGACGCTCAACGTGGGCTTTACCAAAGACGATCTGCGCGCCAGCGTGGAACGCAATCGCAAACAAGCGCTGCTGGCCGTGGGCGCCGCGACGCAAAACAACGCCGTGGCCGCTGGTCACGTTGCGGCAGGTGCATTCCGACTTGATTCATGTTGTCCGCTCGCGGAAGCCGGAAAAATTTGTGGGCGATGGCGTGGTCACGGATCTGCGCGGCTCGCGCTCGGCATTCTTACCGCCGACTGCTTCCCTGTCCTGCTGGTGGACGTGAAGAAGAAAGCCGTGGGCGCGTTTCATGCCGGGTGGCGCGGGACGGTGAAGCGCATCGTGGAAAAAGGCGTGGGCATCATGCGGCTGGAGTTCGGCTCGCGTCCGGAAGATATTCATGCCGCGATTGGGCCGGGAATCCAGCAATGTTCGCTGGAAGTTGGCGAGGAAGTGGAAGAAGCTTTTCATACGCAGTTTGCTTACGCCGCTGAGCTTTTTCATCGCGTGCAGGAGTCGGACGCTGTGCGCGAGCGCTATCCCATGCTGTTCATGAACCAGCGCGCGCCCGGCCATGGCGATCCTTGTATCAAGGTGCATCTTGACCTGCGTGAAGCCAATCGCCGCCAGTTGCTGGCCGCAGGCGTGCCAGCGGCAAACATCACCGCGCTCAAGGACTGCACTGTCTGCCAGCCGCGAAAATTCTTCTCTCATCGGGCGGAAAGAGGAAAAACCGGACGCCAAATGGCGCTGGTGGGCATCAAACCGGGATAAAAACCTTACCGCGGATAACACTGATAACACTGATTTACACGGATCAAAAAAGTTCAATTAAGACCATTCTTAAGTTTGTAAATCCGTGACATCCGTGGTGAGATTTGCTTTTTGTGCAAAGCCAGCCGCGTGGCCAAGACAGAAGGCCATGGGCCAAAAATCTGGTTCTGAAGCGCCCTTAGGCTGTGTATCCTTTTAGTAGAGACGGTTTATGTTTAACTTTGCTTTTCTCAAGACCATCAAGTCGCCGGAGCAGCGCAAAGCCTGGTTCGTCGCCATCCTGGCCGACGCCATCCAGATCGTCGGCATGCCCCTGTTTGCTGAAGGCGGCCTCTCGCCGCTGGATACCGGGCTGGACGTGATCGTCGGCGCAATCCTGATCAAGCTGCTGGGATGGCACTGGGCCTTTCTGCCCACCTTTGCCGCCGAACTCGTCCCCGGACTCGATCTTTTCCCCACCTGGACCGCAGCCGTATTCTTTGCCACACGCCAATTGAACAGCGCACCCGAGCCGGACGTGATCGAGCGTGACCGCCAGCGGACGACCGAGCCGGAGATTCTTGATCCGGGACCAGCGCCGGCAAGAAGGGTGTGAGGGGATCGCCGGGATCGCCGTGATCGCGCGACATCGCCGGAATCGGAAGACCAGCCCAAAGAGGCGAAACTATTCAGCCCAGGACGTGAGTCCTGGGTTCGTTTGTTTTGCACATAATTTCATCAGTAACCGCTAACTTGAAAACCAGAACGGCGGCACATGGCATCTACTCTGGTTGTGGTTTTTACAAATTCGGCCTGGGCGCATCTATACGTTTCCCGTATAAGGAGATGCCAATGCATTGGAAGTCAATAGCGGCATTCGTGATCCTCTGTTGTGGTCTCGGCATAAGCCAGGAGAAAGTTTCAGCGGTCCAGGAGACAAAGACCGCCACGATCTCCGGAACTTTAACGCGTTCAGACACACATCTTCCGGTGAAGAATGCCCAGGTCGTGATTATGGGACGAATGGAAGGCATGTCTGAATCGGAAGTTGATGATGCAGGCTCCCAGCCGTATCAAGCGAGCATAAACACTGACGAGAAAGGACATTTTGAATTTGCCGATCTGGCTCCCGGCATCTACTACATTCGCGCCACGCACACCGGCATGGTCATGAAGGCAGCCGAACGCAACAGCACGCTGGTCAAGCTTCAGGCCGGGCAGCCGCAGAATCTGAACCTGATCATGCTCCCCAGCGGCGCAATTACCGGCCGGGTCCTAAACGAAGAAGGCGAGCCGCTGCAAAACGTCTCAGTGGCTGCCATGCGTTACGTCTATACAATTGCCGGGCGACATCTGACAGAAGCCAAGAGAACCACCAGCGACGATAAAGGAGAGTACAGGCTATTTGGTCTCAAGCCTGGCTCTTATCTACTGCTGGCCGATACAACCCGGCCTTCTTTCGACAACGGGGACGCGACAGGCTTTGTCATCGGCACAAACCACGCAGCCGGCGCAGCCAAGAAGGAGCAGAAAGTCTATGCTCCCACTTTCTACCAGAATGAAAGCTCTCCCGATCAGGCCGCTCCCATTGTGCTGAAAGCGGGCGACGAAACCCACGCCGACTTCAATCTGGTCCGCGTCCCGGCCCACCACATCACCGGCAAGGTAACGGGCATTGTTCCGGCAAAACCATCCGATAAACCGGAGGAATTTCGCTCCTTTGTGACCGCCCAGCGGCAAGGATCGCAGTTTCCCGTCGCCTTTAACACCATTGCCAAGGATTCTTCTTTCGATATTGGCCCCGTAGCGCCAGGCAAATACAAGATCTCGGCCGTCCAGCAGGAATCGGAGCGCTCCCTTTCCGGATCAAGAGATGTGGTTGTAGCCAACGCGGATGTGACCAACATCACCATACCGCTCGGTGCGGGATCACGGGAAATTCACGGTGTAGTGCGCGCGGAGAGCGATAACAAGATTGATTACACCAAGCTCCTGGTCGTTCTTGTTCCTGCCGGAGATAGCGAGAGTATTTCCGATTTGAGCAGCACCATCGAGGGACTTCAAAGCGAAGGCAGTTTTTCTGAGGTAGGCAAAGACGGCTCGTTCAAGCTGGACATATCGCCTTCCACAAAACCCTACCAGATCGTGCTCTCGGCCCGGGGCAGCGGCCTTGAAGATTGGTTTACCAGTAAGGTCATAGCCAGCGGTAGGGATGTCCAGGCTTCAGGCCTTAAGATCACTGAAACAGAACCGCGGACGCTGGAGGTGCTGGTCAGCGATAAAGGGGCCAGCATTGAAGGAACGGCTTTGGACATGGAAAAGAAGCCGTTTCCTAATGCCGAAGTCTTCGCTGTTCCTTCCGATCCCAAGCTGCGCAAGCGCCTCGATCTAATACAAAAGACCACGGCTGACCAGCAGGGGCGCTTCAAATTACGCGGTATCCGCCCCGGCGAATACATTGCCATGGCACTGGAGGAGGCGGAGGAACAACCGTTCCTGGAAGACCGATTCCTGGCGCAAAATTCCGGGCAAGTTCAGGCCGTGAAAGTAGAAACTGGCGGCAAACAGAAGCTCGACCTCATGGTGATCCGGGCTGAGGCCCAGTGAAATTCTTGCGGATCTTCCCAATTCACATTCGTGCATCGAGCGCTAGACACGATTTGGCGGAAAATGGGATCGCGAAATGCGTGTTTTCATGGGACACATTGGGCGAACTCCCTGAGGCGGTCGCGGGGTGGGCCGGGCTCTTTTGCGCGCTCCGCTTCGCTGCGCGCGGGCCTGCGGCGCAAGGCAAGGGATGCACACGCGCGGTTATTTAACGAACTTCAACTGGAATTTGGAACTTCACAAAAAGTGCCCACAGGCGCGACAAGTGTCAGGGCATGACTTGAGCGCTTTGCCCGAGCGCATGCGAGGGCTGCGGAGTCATGCCGATAACGGACATTTAGCAATGGCCTTTAGGCCCTGGGGTTCTTAGCAGGTGTGGGCCTTTTTCTTGTAACGGAAATAAGCAGAGCCATAAGGATAGTTCTCCGGCTTGTCGGCCAAACCGGCTTTGACGGGATTATTATCAATGTATGCGCGATGCCGCAGGAAGCTTTCGCGGTCCCAGACGCGCTCGTCGGAAAAACCCGGCTGCCAGATTTCAAACCGGCAGCCCAATTCCTTTTTCGCGCGGTAAGAGAAATTTCCTTTTACGAGCCCGACCGCCTTTTCAATCGTCTTGCGGCCATCGAGAGTGAGCTGCAAATGGAAATGGTTGGGCATCACGACGAAGTCATGCAGCCGGAATTTTTTGGTGGTGACATAAGTTCGTAGAACGTCGATAAAGAGATTGGCCATGCGTTCGGTTTGCAGGAGCGCGCCGCCGACGTTGGTTCGCGAGGTCACAAAGAAAGTGCGCGGACCGTGTTGGATGTCGTTGCGGTTTGTGTTGCGAGAAGGCCTTGCCATGCGCAGAATTTATAGCATTGATGACGGCATGGGTAAACTCGTTTATGCGCGCTTCGCGTTGCTACGCGCGAGCCCTGCGGGCAGCAAGGAAGGGTCGTATTCTGCGTCTTTACGGCACGACTGAAGTCGTGCCCTGACACTTGTATGGCAGGTGGACACAATATTGTTGAATATGCGGAATGGAAAGAACAAGTGGTAGAGTCGACTGCTGCAAGAGTGCCTGTTGTTGGCGTTCTTTGGAGGCTGTTCACAATACGTTGACTATGAATGTGACATTGCGGCGCTTGCCGGGCCTATTGGCCGGCATCATCTTTTTCTCGAACCTCAGCCTGGCTGTGTGCCCCGGTGGCCCACACCAGACAAGCCTGGCCGGTTACGCTTTAAGCCCTGACGCTACTCGCATTGCGGCCATCGCCACGGACGGCACACTCTTCTGGTGGAATGTGGCTAACGGCAAACGCACACAACTGGAGGAGTGTATCAAAACTTCAGCGTGGGACAGCCCGATTCTCTTCAGTCCAGACTCGAAGCAGCTCGCCGTAGCTATAGATGGCGCGGTTCACCTGTTCGACGTTCCCATAGGAAATGTTATTTCTCAGTTGACCTCCCTGAAACTCAAGGGCATTTACAACATAGCTTTCAGCGCAGATGGTAGGCGGCTGGCCGCGATTAACGAAGAAAGGGCAGTGGTTTGGGACATCAATAAAAAGGCTGAAATCGTTTGCATTCCAGCGACCGCACGCCGGAATGCTCTGGCTCTGAATCGTGACGGAAGTCTCCTGGCCCTAGGGACGTGGAGTGGCATCGAATTATGGGCCGTGCCTGCGGCCAAGGCTGTAAGCAAGCTAGCCGACGGGATGATAACTGAGTCTTTGCTCTTTACCACTCAGGATCAACTGATTGTCGCGCTCTCGGCCACGCCGCTTCCACCGCTGCCGAAGCAGCGCTTTCAAAAATATAAACGCGAGATCAGCGTGTGGGATTCCGCCAGCGGCAAGAAGCTGAAAATGTTCAAAGCAGATGCATACCTTAATGAGCTACGATTTGGCTTGACCATCGGCGGTCATCTGCTTCTCGCTACCGATTTCGAGGACCATCTCCGTGCGTGGGACCTTGATTCCGGCGAGTTAAAGGGAACATGGGAGACATCATCGGGTTATCCCAGCGGCGACGGAAAGGTTCTCTTGCGGGAAGGCGGAGCGCCGGGCCAACTTGAGCTCTGGGAAATCGGCAGCCCGGACGAGAAGGCGCGTCCATTTGAGTACAAATCGCCGTTGTGCGCCGAGAGCTTTGTAGACGACGAGGGGAACGTCAAATTCGATGGCCTGTTCATCGCTGACGGATCTAGCGACGAGGAACAGCCTTTCGGCTCTTCTTCGACGCATGGCTACGTTGCGCAGGATTGCACCCGCGTCAACATTACACGCCTTAGCTTCAAGACAGAAGAACGAGCGCGACAGGAACTAAAACATGAGGTCGATCAAGCCATAGAGGTTCTAGAGAAAGGTCCGCCTAAAGACGAGGGGCAGCGGGTGTTTCTGGGAGAGCGAAGAGTCCTCCGCTTTCCGAGACGGGATTCTGCACTCGGCCCCTTCGCCATAATATGGCTTGATGGAAGCTCTCTGAGAGAGATCACCTCTTCGTCCCTGCCCGTTGCGCTCGCAATGGAAAAGCAGGTTATGAAGAAGAGATAACCGGTCGAACTTCTACAGGCTTTGTCTCCGCCTGTAGTCGCTCGGCATCGCAGGTCGATGGAAGAGGCCCACAGCCGGGGGCGGCTGTGCCACACGAGTATCGCCTTGGGTCACAGCCAAGAGTGCCCGTGCCACAAATGTAAAAGGCATCGGTTTTTATCAGGGACAGAGCATGGGTCGAACTACCTGAGGCAGCTGTGGCGCGATAAAATCGTCGGGATCCGAAGGGCTCCCTCGACTTCGCTCGGGATTTCGTGGGATTCGGGATAGCATGTCGAAGGGTAATGTGTTGAACGCGATAATTATGTCTACTTGACAAAGTCTGATAACTTTTAAAATTTTCTCCGACCTATTGACTCCTAACTCCGTTTCGCTTAATATCCGCTTAAGGTTATCGCCGGTCGCGGCACCGCGGAGCCTATTGGCCAGCAGCAAGTTGAGGGGAACTGGCCTGGTGTGAAAATCAAAGGAAAGAGAGCCCTCAGCCATGAGATCTATAGCTGCCAACACCCTTCCGCAAACTCTCAGCCTTCCAAAATCAGCATTCGCAAACGACACGAGCACCTAGCTATTAGCCTTAGCCTTTGGCCATTAGCCGGAAAAATCAAGAAAAACCGGCTCTTGGCTTTTGGTATTTGGGCAAACCCAAAGCCAGACCTCCGCAGTTGTGTTACACGAATGTTCCTCGTAAACCAACCCCCACAGCCGAGGGCGGCTGTGCCACACGAGCTTTTACAGGAGAAGGCTGTGAGCAGAGACGAGATTATTGCCGCAATACAAAAATGTGCCCAAGACCTGGGACATGTTCCCAGCCGGGCCGAGCTGCTGGAAAACACCGAACTCAGCATATTCAAACTGCAGAAGAACTTTGGATCCTACGTGAATGCACTGGAAGCGTGCGGGCTGGAGCGCCACGGGTGCGGCTACAAAATCGATATGACTGAGCTGTTTCTGGATTGGGCGCTGGTGACGCGGAAGCTGGGCAAGATACCTTCAATGCTGGATTACGGAGCGCATGGAAAATACACGACCAAAGCCCTGGTGCGGCATTACGGAGGCTGGCAGCGTGTGCCAGCAGGACTGCTGAGCTATGCCAGAGAGATGAACCTGGAAGACGAGTGGCAGGATGTGATGGACATAGCCGAGGCCGCACTGAAGGTGGCACTGTCCCCCGAACGGACGTCTGCACAGGCGAAAAACCTGCTGTATGGAAGACGAGCCGCAGCCAACCGGCCGGTGTTTGGCTTGCCGATGATGACCGTGTCACCCCTGGTTTATGCCCCGACGAATGAAGCCGGAGTGATGGTCCTGTTTGGAGCGGTAGCACGCGAGCAGGGGTTTGCCATTACCCGGGTGCAGCAGGCTTTCCCGGACTGCGAAGCGATGCTGGAGATTGAGCCCGAGCGCTGCCAGCCGAAACTGATTGAATTTGAATTCGAGAGCAGAAATTTTCTACTGCACCTGCATCCGGTGGACGGATGCGATTTGATTGTGTGCTGGAAACATAACTGGCCGGAATGTCCGCTGGAAGTGCTGGAGCTGAAAACCATGACCTGGCACGCACCGCACGACAAAAATCTTACCGCTGATAAACGCTGATAGGAATCGGGAGATCGGGACATCGGAAAATCGGAAGCGCTTACCGCGGATCAAGCGCGGATGAGCGCGGATCGGAAAAGAGCGGGAATTTCACCGCGGAGGCGCGGAGACGCGAAGGAATCGATGATCGGAGGAAAACAAAGCATGCGTTTCGTCCCAAAACGTCTGTTAAAAAGCGGCGCAAAGCATAGATCGGAAAGCGAGGTTGGGTGGGCAACCGCTGGAGTATAATTTCCGCATGAAAACCTCACTACTGCAACGCGTCGTGTGCCTACTGATGATCTATGTATTACTTGTGCCGCAAACGTGGGCCACGTGTGGCGGCGGCGGTGGCGGAGGCATGGGCGGCATGGGCGGAGGATCGAGCCAGCAGACCTATCAGGTGCCGTGGAAGCTGATTACGCCGCAGGAGCCGGTGAAAGAAGGCCTGGCCGTGTACTGGTTCCCCACGGGCAAGCAGGAGGTTGAGAAGTCAAGCCTGCGCGAATCGCGCACGCTGCAGCTTTATTCCCAGCAGTGCGTGACCATGGGCATTGTGGATGTGCAGAGCCCGCTGGGGCAGAAGTATGTCCCGGATGGAAAGCTGCCGGTGGCGGTGCTGGTGCAGGCCGATGGCACGGTGGTGAACAAGGTTGAAAACCAAAACGGCAAGCTCAAGGTTGGCGACCTGGAAAAGCTGGTGGAAAGCGAGATGAAGAAGCGCGAGTCCGCGCTGAAAGAGAAGATGGAAGCCGCCAAAGCCAAGGCCAAGTCCGGCGATAATCAGGCGGCGATTGCCGAGTTGAAGCAGGTCGTCGAGCAGAAATGCATGTTCCCCGGCAAAGCCAAAGATGCGGTAAAAGAGCTGAAGAAACTGGGCGTCACGGACGTGAACGCCGAAGCGATGCCCGACGGCCCGAATTTTGATCCGGCGGTGAGCGCGAAGATCCAGAAAACGATGTCGATGGGCCTGATGGCGGAAAATGCCGCCAACTACACGCTGGCGCAGAAGTATTACACGGCCGCGCACAACCTTGATCCTAACGATCCCACGCCGTTGCGCTACCTGGGTGAGTTGTATCGGCACCACACGGGCGAGTGGGACAAAGCGCGCACGACTTTCAACGCGATCCTGGCGATGCCGGCTGATCCGCTGTCGCGCGCGGTGGCGCTGCATGGGCTGGGCAAAATGACGATCCATGAAGGCGACTTCAAAAAAGGCCTTTCGCTGATGGAAGCTTCAACGCAGGAGTTTCCGCTGGCGCTGGCTTACCGCAACCTGGCCGTCTATTGGAATTCTGAAGGCGACAAAGTGAAGGCCGACGAATATACGCGCAAGGCGCTGGCGCTTGATCCGCAGGAGCCTTTCAACCTGATCTTTGCCGCAGCCTTCATGGCCGGCAATGGCCATGGCGACGAAGCGCTGAAAATCGCCAAAGATAATGAAACGATTCTGTGCGCTTCTTACAATCTGGCCGCGATCTATGCGCAGCTGGGCCAGAAAGAAAAAGCGCTGTCACTGCTGAAGCGCCACTTCTTTGAGTATGAGCGGTATCAGTCCGTCCGCAGCAAAGAGATGATGGAAGCGCGCGTGGATGCGGTGTTTGCGTCGCTCTATAAAGACCCGCAATTTGTGGCGTTGACCAGCGGCGCGGATGGCCGTCTGCCTTTGCCGGCGATGGGCAGCAAGCCGGCGGGAAACTAGCGGTTTAGGCGGCAAAAAGCGCGGAATTAGCGGCTAGCGAGTAACAAATTGCCAGTTTGATAGTTCCCATTTTGGGAATGCTGAAAACGGAGGTAATCTCGTAATCAGGGCGCGCAGTTTGCTAGAGTCAGCTTACTTTAATCAATCAGTAAGGTAAGTATGAAGACCCTCACGATTCTTGTAGCAGAAGATGATTTGCTCACCCGCATGACGCTGGAACGCTCTTTGGTGCAATGGGGCTACCAGTTGGTTTCTGCGCGGGATGGCGAAACTGCCCGCGAGTTGCTGCGCACCCGCAAAATTGATGTTTGCCTGCTGGACTGGAATCTGCCAAAGCTGAGCGGCATTGAGCTTTGCCAATGGCTGCGGACGAACAGCGCCAACCATGTTCCCTATGTGGTGCTGATTACCGGCAGTGAGCAGCCGGCGGACATCCAGGCAGGCTATGAAGCCGGCGCCAATGATTACGTGACAAGGCCGTGCGATCTCAGATATCTGCGGCGGCGAATTGCCTCAGTAGCGGACAAGGCAAACCGGCAGGAATTGCAGTTGGAGAAGGCAGAAATCGCGGGAGACAATAATCGTAGCGTGGCTGGCTTGAGCCCGCTGGATATTTATCTATCGGACCTGCGATTGATGCGGCGCAAGACGTAGGCTGCTGCCAGGCAAGTTTTAACATCACGCCTTCCGCAATCACCTTTACTTGCTTGCCCATGCGCTTGCCGACTTCAGTACATGCAGCAATGGTTTCGTCATCGGTAAGTTGCGCGCGCACGATCTGAAGATTTTTGCTGGTGAAAACAGGTTTGGCAAATCTCATACCCGCGATCTTGGCGGCGCGATAAGTCACGGAAGCAATTTCGCTCACGCTGAAAGAAGACGTGTTCGAGACCAGGATGGTTTGCGGCCTGCAGATTTTGTCGAGCAGCGTGAAGATTTCGATCTTTGACTCCAGCTCTTCTGGGACCGCTTCAATGACCAAGTCAGCTTCGCGCGCTGCGTGTTCCACCGTCGAGGCATATTCCAGACGATTGAAGGCGGCCAGCGCTTCGGGCTTGCTAACGGTTCCAAGATCGGCGGCCCTGGTCCAGATGCTCACGTAATTCTGCAGCGGCGGTGCGCAAGCTGGAAGGCAGGATGTCTTCCAGGATCGTTCGATAGCCGCCCAGCGCGGCGGCAAAAGCGATTCCGCGGCCAATGGCTCCGGCGCCAATGACCGCGATGGTCCGGATTTCGGCCATTTAGCTAGCCTTTGTCCAGGCTCTCCAGGGTTTTTGTGAAATTGGGGTCGGAGTTGCGCATGTAGTCGGCCAGCCGTTTGCGTTCTTCCGGAGTCATGGTGGAAATTCCTACCACAATGCGGCGGAGAGTGGCGGCAATGTCGTCCACGTAGTTCATCATTCTTATCAGTTCACCGGTTGCTGGCATGCTGGATCTAGCTCCTTTATTTTCCAAAATCTATTTTCAACTGTTCCGGCAAAATTAGCAAAGCGCACGTTGCACGTCACACCGCGCCGGATTCGTGCATCTAAGTCAGTGGGAGTATTTCTGCCCAGAAACTGTCCTTTCGCGATTCGTCCCATGAGAGCCAATCCAGCGATATTGACGCCAGAAACAAGCGGTATCTCGGAGTGCCTTGACCGGTTGGCATCCGGGAAGAGCCAGGCCAAGCCGCTCTCTACCTATCGGCTGCAGTTTAATGCCGGCTTTCGCTTTGAGAATGCGCGCCGCCTTGTTGGATATCTGCACGCGCTGGGTATTTCACACATTTATTCCTCGCCTATCCTGAAGGCTCAAACCGGAAGCCAGCACGGTTATGACATTACTGATCACAATCAGCTAAATCCTGAGGTCGGGAGTTATGAAGAGCTGAAGGAACTGGTTAATGAGCTAAAGAATTACGGCATGGGCCAGGTGCTGGATATCGTTCCTAACCATATGGGAATCGGCCTGGGCGCAAACCCATGGTGGTGGGACGTGCTCTCGAACGGCCGCGCATCTGAATTTGCTGAATTCTTTGATCTCGATTGGGAACCGCTGAAGCCGGAGCTGCGCAACAAGCTTCTTCTCCCCATTTTGGGCGATCAATACGGCGCGGAGCTTGAAGCAGGCCACATCCGTCTGGTTAGTAATGGCGGATTTCACATTGAGTACTTTGACAAGCAGCTGCCGCTCGATCCTCAAACCATTCCCATGATTTTTGAGCCGCGCACTTACGAGCTTCCGCAGGAGCTGCGCAATCTCTTGTCCGGGCTGCGCAACCTGCCTTCACACAGCGCGTCGGAAGGCGATCTGGTGCGCCAGCGGCGGCGTGCCGTTGCGTCCCTGGCCGTGGCGTGGAAAGAGTTGATGGAAAAATCGCCGGACTTGCAGCCGATCGCCGATCGTGCAGCCGCTGCAATGAATGGCCATGCCGACGATCCGCGCAGCTTTGACGCATTGCATCGGCTTTTGGAAGCGCAGGTTTATCGTTTGGCCAACTGGCGCGTCTCCGGAGAAGAAATTAATTATCGCCGCTTCTTTGACGTCAATGATCTCATTGGCCTCAGCATGGAAAACCCTCGCGTCTTTGCCGCAACGCACCAATTATTGCGTCACCTGCTGGCGGACGATATGGTGCAGGGCGTGCGTGTGGACCACTGCGACGGGCTGCTGAATCCGCGGCAATACATGGTGCGTCTGCAAATGCTGTATGCCGCCAGCCAGTGCATGGGAGCAATGCCTCGCGGCACGCTGGCGGAAAACGGAATTGAGTTGGACCTGCAACAGGCTTTCGGCCAGCATGACTGGATGAATCAGCGCGCCCTGCTTTACACGGTAGTCGAAAAGATTCTCGGGCCGGGTGAGGAGCTTCCGCGCGAATGGCCGGTGGATGGTACTTCTGGCTATGACTTCACCACGCTGGTAAATGGCCTGTTCATTGATCGCCGCAATGAGCGGAGCTTCACTAACTTCTATCGCCGCTTTGCCGGCGTAACCCAGGACGTGGACACGATCATCTACAACAGCAAGAAGCTGATCATGCATGCGTCGCTTGCCAGTGAAGTCAATGTGCTGGCGCATATGCTTGACGCCATTTCCGCCACTGACCGGTATGCTCGCGATTTTACCCGCAAGTCTTTGCGCGACGTGATTCGTGAAACCATCGCTTGCTTCCCTGTCTATCGGACGTATATTGACGAACGCGGGGAGATGACTGAACGCGATCGCGCTTACATCCATGAAGCTGTTGCCAAGGCCAAGCGCCGCAACACGGATAAAGCCCCGGCCAGCTTTGACTTTCTCCGCGACATCCTGCTGCTGAAGCACAAGAATTCAGAAGACCAGTCTGATCTCTATCGCAAAAAGCTCTATTTCACGCTCAAGTTCCAGCAACTCACCGGGCCGGTAATGGCCAAGGGCATGGAAGATACCGCGTGCTATGTCTATAACCGGTTCATTGCCGTCAATGAAGTGGGAGGATCGCCGAAGCAGTTCGGCATCAGCACTGGAAGAATTTCACTCCGGCAATCTCAAGCGGGCGGAAAGCTGGCCGTATTCCATGCTGGCTACGTCCACGCATGACACCAAGCGCAGTGAAGATGTGCGCGCACGGCTGGATGTGCTCTCTGAAATGCCCAAGACCGTGGGCGGCGCACGCTTTGCGCTGGCGCAGAACCAACCGCCTGCGCAAGCGCATGCTTTCCGATGGCCGTCAGGCGCCGGACGCAAATGAAGAGTACTTCCTTTACCAGACACTTGGTCGGGACGTGGCCGTTCGAATTTGGCGACGGACTCCTGCGCGCGAAGAGTATGCAGAAAGAATCCAGCAATACATGTCCAAGGCCGTGCATGAGGCCAAGATAAATCTGAGCTGGATCAGTGACGATCCCGCTTATGTGGAAGCGTTGCGGCAATTCATTGAGAAGATTCTGCTCCCGGGAACACCGGCGCGGCCAAACACGTTTCTCGAACAAATGGCGACCTTTATGCCGCCGGTAAATTTCTTCGGCGCCATGAATTCGCTGGCACAGCGCGTTCTGATGCTCACATCGCCCGGCAATCCAGACGTCTATCAAGGCACGGAGTTGTGGGACTTCAGCCTGGTGGATCCTGATAACCGCCGTCCGGTGGATTACGCACTGCGCGAACGGCTTCTGACAGAACTTGACCGCAAGGCTGAAGCGGGTAATCTTCCGGAGCTATGCGCTGAACTGCTGGAGAACTATCAGGACGGGCGCGTCAAGATGTGGACAACCATGCAGGCGCTTCGCTTACGCCGCGACCGGCGTGATTTGTTCCATCCCGGGCATTACCAGCCGATGCATGCCACCGGCGCGAAACAGCAGCACGTGGTGGCTTTCGCGCGTGAGCATAGGAACCAGATGGCTATCGTGGCCGTGCCACGCCTCAGTTATACATTGGCGGGCGGCGCCATGCGCGCTCCGCTGGCGGACTTATGGGAAAACACTGAGCTGCCGGTTCCGTCGCGATGCCAGGAGTTTCTGGAGGATGTTTTTACCGGAGAGAAGATCAGGGTTACCCCGCAGCGAACGCTGTTATGCCGCGAAGTCTTCGCGCACTTCCCCGTGGCTTTGCTGGTCAGCGCCTAACGGCAGAGGTTTGCGATCACACACAGTCGAAAGCGCAGCCAGCTTTTCCGCTAACGCCGCCGTAAGCGCGTTCTTCTTAAAGCGCCAGCCCCAGTTGCCATCGCTCTGCGATGGGGTGTTCATGCGCGCGTCGCTGCCCAGGCCCAGAAAATCCTGCAAAGGCACAATCGCCATCCGCGCCACGGAAGCAAACGCTGCGCGGATAAATGCCCAATGCATTCCGTCGGCGGGCTCGCCAAAATAGTTTGCCGCAAAGCACTTTTCTTCCTTGCTTGCAGAAGATTTCCACCAGCCTGCGGTCGTATCGTTATCGTGCGTGCCGGTATAGACCACGCAGTTTGGCTCAAAATTCTGCGGAAGGTAGATATGCGCTCCGGGATCGCCAAAACCAAATTGCAGGACCTTCATGCCGGGAATGCCCAGCCGCTCACGCAGCGCATGCACCTCTTCGGTGATCAAGCCCAGGTCTTCGGCGATAAAAGGCAGATCGCCCAGGCTCCCTCGCAGCGCACGAAACAAGTGATCACAGGGTCCCTGCACCCATTTCCCATGAACTGCCGTGGGTTCGTCGGCCGGTATTTCCCAGTAACTCTCAAACCCGCGGAAGTGATCAAGACGCACGATATCGCACATTTCCAGCGTGCCCTTCATGCGCTGGATCCACCAGTCATATCCCCGCGCCTTGCAGACTGTCCCAGCGATACAAAGGATTGCCCCAGCGTTGGCCGGTCACGCTGAAGGCGTCCGGAGGGACCCCCGCCACTACGGTTGGCAGCAGGTTCTCGTCCAGAAAAAATAAGTCGGGATTGCGCCACACGTCAGCCGAGTCATAGTTCACAAAAATGGCAATGTCGCCCACTATCCCGATGCCGCGCTGGCGGCAGTACTGATGCAAGGCTCTCCACTGCTCAAAAAATGCGAACTGAATGGCGCGCTCAACTTCCAGCTCTCGCTGGTGTTCCACGCCGAATTTGTGCAGCCCCTCAGCTTCACGCCGTGCCAGTTCTTTTGGCCATGAGCTCCAGGTGGCGCCGTGATGGACATGGCGCATCACGTCAAAGAGCACAAAATCCTCCAGCCATCCGGCGTGGGCGCGCTTGAATTCTTCAAAGCGGCCGCGCTCGCCGTTGGCGCGCTCCAGAAAATTCTGGGCAGCCTGGCGGAGCAATGGCATCTTGACGGCTTTGGCTTCTTCGAAATCAACGCGGCCATGTGGCGCAGGCAATTCTTTTAGCTGGTCTTGTTCCATCCAGCCGTGTTCGGCCAGCCTTTCCAGGCTGATCAGCAGCGGGTTGCCGGCAAAGGCGGAAATGGCCGAATACGGCGAATTGCCCAATCCGGGTGGTGATAGCGGAAGCACCTGCCAAAGTCCCAGGCCGGAGCGGGCCAGAAAGTCCGCAAATGCGTAGGCTTCCGGGCCAAGATCGCCGATACCACCCAGCGAAGGCAGTGAGGTTGGATGCAGCAGTACTCCGGCTGATCGCTGAGACAGCATAGTTCTCTATGATGCAGTCTTAGCTGCGAGATTTGGCAAGGTTATCCATTTCTGTTTTGTTGATCTTTACCTTGCCCTCTTTTTCAAGGCGGGTGTTCAGGTCGTTTACAAACAAGCCCAGAACTTCCTGCCGCTTTTGTGAAGCCAGACGCTCGCGCAGCTGGTCGCGTTGCTTGGCAAATTCAGGCGTCGGATGTGGAAGGCTCTTGCCGTTCCACAACCTGTAAGACCGCCTGGTTTGCGCCCAGGTTCAGCGGCCCGCTGATTTCGCCCTGCTTCATCGTAAAGGCTGCAGCGGCCGGCCCAGACATGCTGCCGATGTCCGGCACCTGTCCCGTCCGCGAAACCAGGTCGCTGGTCTTTACTGTGGCGCCGGCTTCTTTCGCAGCTTTAGCCAGATCGTGCTCGGCATGGGCGCGGTCTGCCATTTCCTGGGTCTTGCGCCGCAGGATATCGGCCGCGCGCTGGTTCTTGAATTCCGTCGTCACGCGCTCCTTGATCTCCTCAAAGGGAGGTGTGCGCGGCGGCTCGACCTTGGTGACTTCAAACACCACCGTGCCTTGCGGCGTCTGGCTAGCCTGCGGTCCCGCCTTATCGTTGACGGAGAAAATTGCATCCATCAATTGGGGTTGAGGGCCAATTCCGGGCAGCGCATCGGTTCGTGTGATCGGGTTGCTGCTGATCACCTGCGCGCCGTACTTGCTTGCGGCCTTATCCAGCCCCTGTTTCTGCGCGATTGCTTCGGCGTCTGTGGAAGCCTGGCTCACCAGGCCCTTGATTTTTTCCTGCTTGATGGCTTCTTCGATTCCCGGCTTTACTTCAGCCAGCGGCTTCAGGTGCGCATCTTCTTTATCTTCCGTTTGGATGATATGGAACCCGAAAGATGACTGCACCGGATCACTGATCTGGCCTTTGCTCTGGCGCAAACGCGACTTTTTCAAATTCCGCGACTGTCTGGCCCCTGCTGAGCCAGTCCAGTTCGCCGCCTTTGTCTTTGCTGCCGGGATCGCCGGAATATTTCTTCGCCAGCCCTGCCCAGTCTCCGGTGGCTTTGATCTGCTTCAGCACGTCCTGGGCTTTGGCGCGCGCATCATCTATGGCTTTCTGGTCCACTTTGCCATCCGGTCCCGGCTTGGGAGTTTCAATAAGGATGTGGCGGACTTTCACCCGTTCCGGAATGCGATATGCATTCTGGTTTGCGCTGTAAGCGCGCTGTATCTCAGCCGGATCTATCGTTACCTTGTCGGCGAAATTCTTGTCACCCAGCACAAAATACTTGATCTGCCGTTTCTCCGGGATCGAGTTGGTATATCGCGGCTTGTTCGCGTCATAAAACGCCTTCAACTCCGTATCGGTCGGCTTGATGGATTTGGAAACATCTTCCATCTTGAGAATGGCGTATTGAAATTTCACCTTGGTGTTCTGGTCTTTAAAGGCCTTCTCCACTTCAGAGTCGCTTGCCGTGGCGCTGGCGCCAATCACGTTCACCAGTTTCCGTTGCAGCAGGTCAAGCCTTACGTCGCGCTCAAAGTTTTCTACCGTGGTGCCGCCCTGGCTCAGCATCTGCTTGTATTTGTCCGCGCCAATCCACTTGCCGCCGGGAAAGAAAGCCTGCTTGTAAGGCCCGTACTGCAACTCGTCGCGAAACTCCTGGTCTGAAACTTTCAGCCCCATGCGCTCGCTCTCATACTGTAGTTCAGCCTGCTGAATCAGTTGCCTGACCGCCTGCTGCCGCAAGATAGGCAGATAAAAATCCGGGATCTGGTTCCCACGGGCCTGCGCCTGTACCACCCGGGCCACCTCCTCGCGATGAATTTCATGGCCGCCGACGGACGCCACTACTCCGGTTTCCGTGGCAGCGGTTGTATCACCCATGAATCCGGGGATGAGGTAGGTCACCATGCTGGCGGCAATAAGCAAGAGAAATCCGGCGAGGAGATATTTGGCGGCTTTGTTGCCGCTTTGCAAAAACTTAATCATGGATGGAAAGCTCCAGGAGAATTATGAGAGTCAACTATCCTCAATTATAAAGTGATCTGGGCCTTTAACAAAACTTTACCCTATCGCCAATGGCCGAACGGGCCAGCGCGAGCATCTCACCTTTCGACGTCCCCCAAAAACAATGATTTTGCGCCAATATGAAGCTCTCTGAGTGCGCAGCGTGCGGGATAAGAAGCTTGCGGAAGGTAGATGAACGATTTTCGACCTAGAGACGTAGCATTGCTGCGTCTCCCTGCAGTTACCAATATCTGCCGCTGGTGCGCAACAAGTACTCGGTTCCAGTGTTGAAGGTTTTCGTCGGTTATGGGAGCCTGAATCAACCAAGCCTAGCTCGGTTCCTGATTTTTGATGTCATACTTCTTTAGAGCGCGAGGGTAGAACCATGGTCCCGGCAAAAAAGCACTTCTTAGTATCTCTGGCAGCAGCCATCACTCTTATTACCATTGCAGGATGCGGAGGAGGCAACAGCGTTAGCTTTCCTCCTCCTCAAGGTGGTTTCACGAATGCAAACCTGAACGGTTCTTTTGCGTTTTCTTACATCGGCTCTGATGCAGGCGGCTTTCTGGCCGTAGCGGGCAGCTTCGTTGCCGATGGCGCTGGCCATATCACTTCCGGCACTCAGGACATCAACAGCGACGCGGCTGTAAGTCCTAATGTGGCTGTCAACGGAACGTACCTGGTGCGGGCGGATGGTCGGGGCACGATCACGCTCAATTCATCTGCCGCCGGCACTTCAACGCTGGATTTTGTAATCGTGGCCGGCGGTCACGCGTTGGTGACACGATTTGATAGCCGCGCAACCGGCAGCGGCACAATTGATCAGCAAACGACCTCGGCTTTTTCCAACGCCGCGCTTGCCGGCCCCTTCGCTTTCACCCTGTCAGGAATCGATACTGGGGGAGTGCCGCTGGCCGTAGGCGGTGTTTTTACCTCGGATGCCTCAGGCAACCTCACCTCCGGTTTGGACGACTCCAATGACAACGGCCTGGTTATAACCAACGATCCAATGACAGGATCGATCCCGATGACTTCGACGGGTCGCGGCACGGCCACGCTGAACACTTCGCGGGGCGCGCTGACTTTTGCTTACTATGCCGTGGATGCCAACCATCTGAAAATTGTCGGAACCAACATCTTTCCCGCGCTCGGTGGCGAAGCTTTCCGCCAGACCGGCCCATTCACCAACGCCTCGGTTTCCGGTCCTTTCGCTTTCACGGTGGCTGGAGCAGACCTGCTGAATCTTAACCCGTTTGCGGCCGGAGGAGTCGTAATCTCAGACGGCGCTGGTAACCTCGCCAGCGGCATTGAGGACTTCAATGACGGTGTGTCGATCACTACCGCCGTCCCGTTCACCGGCACATACTCAATGGCAGCCAATGGGCGCGGGACGATGACGCTCAATACCGCTGCCGGCATATTTTCCTTTGTCATCTATCCTTCCAGCGGTGGACTGCTTGTGCTTGAAACCGATAGCCGCTTTCTTACCTCCGGTACTGCGCTCCAGCAACAGACCACTCCTTTCACCGCCGGCTCTTTCCAGGGAATTTACGGAATGAATTTCAATGGCGCCAGCGGCGGCGCAGAGCTGGATTCAATCTCGGAGTTTACTGCCGACGGAGTGAACAAACTCACCGGCATTATCGACATCAACAATAGCGGCGGCATCACCTTTGGTCAGTCAATGGCCGGGACTTTTGTTGCCAACGCCAACGGCCGCTTCGCAATGTCTCTGCAAACGCCACTGGGCACCCAGAACATGATCGTTTATCTCGCGAACGGCAACCGCGCACTCTTCATTGAAGTTGACAGCGACTTGGTTGCCGCGGGGGATATTCGACACCAATAAAGAGAAACTACAAAGCGTCAAAAAGGGTGGCAGAGATGCCGCCCTCCCTTTTTGGCGGGCAGCCAATGCCGGCAGAAACGAAAAGGCGGAGCGCCTGTGCTGCACGTCCCGCCTTTGGCTCTTTAGAAAGAGCTAACGTCATTCTTTAGAAAAGCCAATTAGTAAACCCAGTTACGGCCGTTCCAGTACACCCAGCGCCGTCCGTCCCAACGGCGGTTGTAGCCGTCATAGCGGCGATCGTAGCGCCCGTCGTATCGCCAATCCCGATCCACATATCGGCGATCATCTCGGTCGTGGTCGCGATAGACCCGGTAGTTGTTGTAACCGCGATCTCGATCGCGATCATGGTCTCTGTCGCGGTCGCGATCTCTGTCATGGTCGCGGAATGCCACGTTCTGTTGAACCACCTGTGCCGATGCCAAAGCCGAACCGCCGGTAATAAGTGCCGCTCCAACTAACATCATTCTTAAACGATTCATAGTATCTCCTCCGATTTTCGCCAGGCCCGACTTCTTTTCTCACGTTTGGTTCAGGTCTTAGCTTTTTCGTTCTGCCTATACAAACCCTGCTTCCCCGCCTGTGTTTTGAAAGCCCTGTAACGATTCTCTAAGCCCTGTAACGAAATGTTGGGTTTTGTAAGCCGGGCAACTTCCTTGTGAGAGGCGGTAAATTTTCTTGTTCTGAGTGGTCGATTGGCCGAGTCTAAGCATCCAAGATCGCTTGAGAGGTGCTCCTTGGCACATATTCCCCCGATGAGTGAATCCGAGCAGCTACTACATGCGCTCAGGCAGTGCGGTGATCAACTGGCCCTGTGGATCAGCAAATCTCCCGCAAATGCCTGCCTATTGATTGAAGATCCGGCTGCAGCCATTGAAGCCGCGACTGCCCCCACTGACCTGGATTCTGACACCATGCGCGAACTGGAATCCGTCTTGACCAGCCTTGCCCAGAAGCTCGATCTGCCTGCGACCATCCGCCTTGAGACAGATATGAGCAAGGCCTGCTAAAGCGCTGACTGCCATTTGCACGCGTTGGGCAAGAATCACCGCGGCCGGCCTGGCGTTTTAGCGATCAGCTAAACAAAATGGCCCGGGCTTTTGCGAGCTCGGGCCACCTCGTTATTGAGTAAGGGGGGTCATCCTACTCAAACCGTAAAGCTTCTATCGGGTCCAGCATGGCGGCTTTCCGCGCCGGATAAAATCCGAAGAAGATTCCCACTGCCGTTGAGAACACCACCGCTGCTCCCACCGCCACAGGCGAAATCAAAATGCTCCAGCCCAGCACCCTGGTGATGGTCATGGAAGAAGCCACGCCAAACAGGATGCCCAGAATTCCTCCGGCCATGCTCAGCACCACTGACTCGCTCAAGAACTGCCGCAGCACGTCAGATTCCGTTGCGCCAATCGCAATGCGGATGCCGATTTCCCGCGTACTCTCCGTGACGGAAACCAGCATGATATTCATGATCCCAATTCCGCCCACGATCAATGACACGCCGGCAATCGACGCCAGCAACAGCGTCATCACCTTTGAGGACTCGTCTGCCAATTGCGCTACGTCTGCCAGGTTGCGCACGCTGAAGTCATCATCCTGCCCTGGCGCGAATGCGATGGCGGTCGCGCAGCAGTGAAGTGATCTGCCCCTGCGCCGCATAGCTCGCTGACTGCGACGTGGCAGACGCCATAATGTATTGCAGCCAATCCTGCCCGGTAATCTTCTTTTGCAGCGTGGTGATAGGCACAAAGACGCCGTCGTCCTGGTCCTGCCCCATGCCGGACTGTCCCTTGGCCTGCAACACGCCGACGACCTGAAACGGCAGATTGCCGATGCGAACAGTCTTTCCGGTGGGATCGCTGTTCCCAAACAGGTTTTGCTGCACCGTCGCGCCCAGCACAACTACGTTGCTCGCGCGGGTCACGTCATCCTGTGAGAAGTTCGCGCCTTTGGCAAAGTCCCAGTTGCGGATATCAAAATATTGCGGCTCAGTGCCGGTAATGCGCGTGCTCCAGTTCTGATTGTCCGCGACTACCTGCACACTCGCTCCGGCTCCCGGCGCAACTTGGCCAATCGTCGGGACCTGCTGCTGAATCGCCTTCATGTCGTCATACACCAGCGTCTTCGTCGCGCCGCCGCCCAGCCGTATGCCGCCTTTGTTCACGCTGCCGGAACTGATATACAGCAGGTCCGTTCCCATCGACGCAATCTGGTCCTGCACCTGCTGCTGCGCTCCCTGCCCCAGTCCCACCGTGGCGATCACCGCTCCCACGCCGATCACAATACCCAGCATCGTGAGCAGTGAACGCATCTTGTTTCTCGTCAAAGCTCGAACCGCTATTTTCAAAATCGCTATGAAATCCATATAACCCCCGTTGTAAAACCAATTGCCAGAATTGCCAACTGATGCTGCCAAAGATCGCCGAAATTGAACTTCTCTGTGTTCCTCTGTGTCCTCTGTGGTAAATGTTTTTCCCGATCCCCAATTCCCTTTGTGTTCCTTCGTGTCCTTTGTGGTTAATCGTTTATTCGTCGATGGCCGGCAAGCTCCTCAACACCTCTGCCGCCCTTGGCCTGTTCTTCACCGGATCGTCGTGCCTGATCTTGCCATCGCGGAACACCACGGTCCGTTTTGCAAATTGCGCGATGTCCGGCTCGTGTGTGACCAGCACAATCGTGAGCCCGCTGTCATTCAGGTCCTGAAAGATCTGCATGATCTCCACTGACGTTCTGCTGTCCAGGTTTCCAGTGGGCTCGTCGGCCAGCAGGATTGCCGGCTTGTTCACCAGCGCGCGCGCAATCGCTACGCGCTGTTGCTGTCCGCCGGAAAGCTGCGATGGGAAATGGTCCATGCGCTGGCCCAACCCAACCAGTTCCAGCACTTCTTTTGCCCGAGCCTGGCGCTGCTCTTTCGCCATTTGCGCATACAGCGTCGGCAGCTCAACGTTTTCTAAAGCCGTGGTGCGTGAGAGCAGGTTGAAACCCTGAAACACAAATCCCAGTTTGCGATTGCGGATCGCCGCCAGCTGCTTTTTGTCCAGGCTGGAAACGTTCGTTCCTTCCAGGATGTATTGCCCGCTACTCGGCTTATCCAGGCAGCCCAGCATATTCATGAACGTGGATTTACCGCTGCCGCTGGAGCCCATGATCGCCACAAACTCTCCAGGCTCAATCGTCATGTCCACGCCGCGCAGAGCATGCACCTTGGTCTCACCCAGATCGTAGTACTTGTGCACGTCCTGCACCTGAATTACCGGCCTACCACTCGCCAGAATTCCATTGGTCGTGAGTTCCGGCTTCATCACCGCATTTGCATTCAGTTCAACTTGTTCAAGCGTTGCCATAAAGTCTCCCAGTTTTCCTCTGTGTTCCTTCGTGTCCTCTGTGGTAAATGGTTCTAGCGGCCAACTCGCCCGCCTGCACCCCGTGTCGCACCCATGCCCGGTGCAGCCGTGCTTGCACTGGCCGTCTTACTGGCCGCCGCCGAACCAATTAGAACCTGGTCTTGCGGATTCAGCGAGCCTTTCACCACCTGCGCCACTTCTGTCGTGGTGTGGTCAGTGATGCCCAGCTTGATCTGCACCGGCTCAACTGATTTATCCGCATTCAACTTCCAAACCACCGCGGTACTCGCCTGCTGTCCAGAAGACTGGGTTCCCTTGCCGCCTTTGCGTGCTCCCGTCGGCGCGATGCCAGCTTTCTGGTAAAGATCGCCGATCTGCTGCGCCGTTAGATCCGGAGTGAAGCGCAACGCTCCGTTCGGGACCTTCACTACGTCAGTCGCCGTCGCCACCGGGACAGTCACGTAGGCCGTCATGCCGGGAAATAGCTTCATTTCCGGGTTGTCGAAATCCACGATGGTCGTGTAAGTCACCACGTTCTGCACGGTGGTAGCATTCAGCCGCACTGCGGAAACTTTTCCCTTGAACGTATCTTTGGGAAACGCATCCACCTTAAAGCTGACTTCCTGGCCGGCCTGGATCGTACCCACGTCACTTTCGTCGGTGCTCACGTAAACCTGCATTTTGGTCAAGTCCTGGGCAATGGTGAAAAGCGTCGGCGCCTGCAAAGAAGCAGCCACCGTCTGGCCCACATCAACGCTGCGGGCAATCACCGTTCCGTCAATCGGAGACCGTATGGTGGAGTGATCAAGATTGGTTTGCGCCACCGTGACCGCGGCAGATTTCTGCTGTGCCTGCGCGGCGGCCTGCGTCACCTGCGCCTTGGCTGCCCCGACTGCGGCATCCGCGCTCTGTGAAGTTGCGCGCGCCGTATCCAGTTGCTGCGTCGGCACCACGCCTTCCTGCGCTAGCGTGGTATAGCGATTGAAATCCAGCTTGGCCTGCGCCGCAGTGGCCTGCGCTTTATCCAGGTTCGCTTTGGCCGCTATCAGGTTTGCTTGCGCGTCGGCCAGGTCGGCCTTCGCCTGCAACAGCGCTCCCTGAAAAAGTGACGGATCAATCTGCGCGATCACCTGGTTCTTCTTCACGTGCGAATTGAAATCCGCTGACAGCGTCTGAATGGTTCCAGACACCTGTGAACCCACCTGCACCGTAGTAACCGCGTTGATGGTGCCCGTGGCCTGAACGACGTTTTGTATGTCGCCCTTCTGCACCTTCTCAGTGAAATATTGCGGCGTGTTTTTGCTCTCATATTTGAAAGCCGTGAGCAGCCCGATCGCCGCCAGAAGCACGCCAATAATCGTCCATTTGTTTTTTAAGAATCTCATTTTCCAACCCCCAGGCTGCCAAACTTCCACTTGCAGCCTCTGTACGCTTAAACCCGAAAGAGTTGAGGTCGGGGTAAACACCGGGTAAGCCAGGGGTTAATAATTGTCAGGATGGTTAATTCGCAAGGCTAATGAATTGATGGGGAGGGTTAACGGAACTTTACAGGAAAGGAGAAGACGCCCTTATTGGGGGTTTAAGGGCCTTATCCCGACTGAGACATGAGACAAGTGGGCGGACCAGCAGACTGGATGCCCGTCCTTCGCAAAAAAAACTCGAAGGACGGGATGCGGTGAATTCCTTATTTACAATCTCTCGCTAGTTTTTGCTCGGAGAGATCAGTTTCGACAGGGCGGAGAGATCATAGCTGAGCCCCACCTGCCCGCGCACGTCATCGCCTTTTAACAAATCAGTTTTGTTCGACCACTTAACAGCAACGGGAATGCTCAAACCCTTTTTCAGGTTAATGGTCAGCTTGCCTTGCGCCACCCCGAGCCAGCCCGCCGTCCCCAGCAGTACCTGGGCATCGCCGGGCAGTGGAATGTTGGTTCCGGGCACAAGGTTCCCTGCCGTTATGTTGAGCACTGTAGGATCGTACTGATACTGGCCGTATCCTGCCAGGCTCCACGTGCCTCGCGGCTCGTCTGGAGTCCCTCCAAACGGCTTATCAAACTCGCCGGAGAGCTGGAAGTCGCGCAGCCGGCCATACGTGGCCCCAGCGGGCAGCGAAGCATAAATGGCCGTGGTGAAGTTCGCCGTCAGTTGAGCCCCGGTCAGCGGCGTTCTTTTCTTGGGATCATCTCCCTTGAAGAGATACGAGAGCACCGCAGTGAAGCTGTGCGTCGCAGGCTTGTCTTGGGGCGTGGAATAGAGGTAGCTGAGTGTGGCCAGCGGTGTCCCACGAGCCTTGTTTAAGACCGTGTAAACCACATCCCGAAAGGCATCGAGGGACTTGCCTAGTTCTAGAACTTGCTTGGGCGCATCGGGCGAACTTGCCAGGAGAGCGTCCATAAAAGCAGTTTCATATTCCTCGTACGCGGCGACGAATTTCTCGAAACTTTGATCGTCATTCCCTTTATGCGCCTCCACAGCAGCCTCTGCTTCAGTCGCCGCCTTATGCCATTTCGATTTTTGCTGGTCAGTCTGCTGCTTGCTCGCTTCTATGTTTGGAGCCAAGGTTTGGGCGTTTTGCTGGATTACAGCAGTCGCAGCATCAAGAGCACTTTGGTTAGAGTTCAACGCGGCGTCCCAGCTCTTCCGGAAATTCTTGTCCTGCGGGTTATAGGGACGATAAACGGCGTAATTTGCCCCAAACGAGGAAAATGAAGCGTTGTTGGTCGGCAGCAGCACCGAAGCGATCGATGGCGGTGTAGCCGCATTCGCGCTGCCCGCCGTGGGCGCCGTGGTTGACCCGCTTTGCGCGACATTCAGAGTGATGGTGAACGTCAGCGGCTGAATGAGATCTGCATATTTCGACTCCCATCTTTGAAAGACTGGCTGATTAGCAAAATACTTGATCAGTCCGAGTCCATTGGCCTGGATTGTCATCGTGGTGCCGTTGAGAGTGTCTGTAAATGCTCCAGATTCCGCAGCCATCGAAATGAAGTCCGTGGTGGTCGGTTTCGAAACAAGGTTTGTAGATCCAGCGGCCGTAGGCGCTCCACCATTCTGGTTTGTTGCCGCACTCGTAGAAATCGTCTGTAGCGCTGTTTGCTTTGCATCCGCGCTAAGCTGCGCGGTGAATTGGCGCTGGATCGCTCGCGGCGCCAACCTGATTTCCAACGTCTGTGGATCCCCCTCAAAGGTGTCCAGCCCGGTTTGTTGGCCCTTCAAGATTAAACGCTGCATAAAAAGTTCAATGAAGAGTTGTTGGCAGCGAGCGGCCTCGCCGTACCGGGCGCATATGCGCGTCTGGGCGGGTGACTGCGCGATAGATACCGGGAAATAAAATAGAAGAAGCAACAATCCTGGCAAGCGATAGGCAAATCTTTGAACCATGGTTATCCTCTCAAAACAATTTGGCAAATCTCATGTGTTCTTACGGGGCCTTGGTCCCGTTTATATCAATCACGCTCGGACCCGAATGCTGTCTGACGGTCACCATTGCGACCTGTGTCCCATCCAGCGTCAGTTCCCAGGTTTCGTCAACTGCGCTCCGCGACGCTAAACCGATTACAAGCGCGTTCAGGCCATCCTTCACTGTGAACGAAACAGACATGCGATCGTCAGCGACCTGTGGCTTGGGCGGAGTTCCATAATCAGCACTCGCTATACTCACGTTGGTAGAGTCTGGTGGGAGAATCGGCTCCAGCTTGATTGTTTGATCGGTGTCTGTGGTCAGTTGTAAGGCCATAAATATTCCTTTCTTCCAGTTTCCCGGTTATAACAACTCCAAAAATTGCTACCGCATGAATGAAAAACAGGACAACCTCGTGCCAGAAAGAACGGCTCTTTGGCAAAATTCCCTGCAAAGAAAACGAGAATTCTTACCCGCGAGTCATCACGACTGCTGAGTTGTCCGGCTAAGAAACAGTGATGGCACGGCAGAGCAACACCGCGACTAACGCATCGGAGTGAGCTCTCCAAAAGTAAACTTGGGGCCAAAGGGGTGGAATGCGAAAAAGAGTTTAGCAGTGTTCGCAAAAAAGGCAAAGAAAGTTTTAGCACGACGATGAACTGGGTATCAAACTGGTCAATTTGCAGAAGCTAAACATAGATTTCTTCCCGCCATTTTGGGCCGTCGAACTTTGACTCTCGTCGGCTGCTAGCTCACATTAATCTTCCTAATACTGCCTCCCGCGTATTGCTTTGCGGCATTTTGTGAGGTAAAGTGCGCCGATGATGAAGCCTTGTTGCCCGTCTTTGCCGTGTTGCTACCCGCAACAGTAAACTGCATGCTCGCGGGCCAGTAGGTCTGGAAGGTCTGCTTACCTACAAATATAAACTGCATGGCAGCGGCCAGACCGTAACTGAGTACACCCAGGGCAAGCGCTCTTTTAAGCATCGGCAGCTCTAAGTGCCGACTCACCAAACAACTTTTCCTGCCAATGCCAAGTAGTAGACGTGTTGAAATCTGCGTAGAGATCCGCGAATATCTGGCTGGCTTAGAGGCCTGGATAGGAAGCGCGATTAGTCTTGCTCGGTTTTAGCTTCTGCCGGCTCAATCTGTACAAACTGCCAGCCGAATCGGCCTTTAATGCAGAGATTACCGTGCGTCACCGAATGGTCAAGCGGCGAGGTGACTTTTACGATCTGCGCCATCCTGCTCATGCACAGTGAGATTGCAGCCGACGCCGCAATAGGGGCAGATGGTCGTCGTCTGCTCCTGGCGTGATTCATCCCAGGTGCCGGCCTCGCGCATATCGTATTCGCTCTTGAACATCAGCGCGCCGGTGGGGCAAACGCCAATGCAGTTGCCGCAATACACGCAGGCTGACTCAGGCAGCGGTACGTGAAACTCTGTGGCGATTGACGCGGAGAAGCCGCGCCCTGAGACGGCGATGGCGAACGTATTCTGCGCGTCCACGCCGCAGGCTTCCACGCACTTGTAGCAAAGGATACATTTTGAGTAGTCGCGGACGTAAAGATCGTTATCGATCTTGATGGGCTGCTCCACCGTGGCGGCGTTGCCGCCAAAGCGCTCAGGCTTCGCGCCGTAGCGTTCCATATAGCCGGCAAATTGCGGCGCGGTGGAAACGTCCACCGATGACGCCAGAAATTCCAGCACCATCTTGCGTGACAAGCGAACGCGCTCTGAGTCGGTCTTGATGGCCATCTTTGGTTCCACTTTGCGCGAACATGCGGGAACCAGCGTGCGCGAGCCTTCCATCTCCACCACGCAAACGCGGCAGACATTCACAGGTGTAAGGCTTTCAAGGAAGCAGAGCGTCGGTGTGTCGATGCCGAGCTTGCGCGCAGCTTCAAGAATGGTTGATCCTTCCGGCACTGAAACCGGCTGGCCGTCAATGGTGATCTCGATCATCCGGCGCTCACGCGGTGGTGGCGCCTGCGGCACCGGGCCGGGCGGAATTGGCTGTAGAGGCGTGGGCGCCAATTCCTGCTCTGCTGCTTTCGTCGGGACTGGCATCGTCTCCTTCATGCGAATACATTCCACCTTTGCAATGCAGATTCCAGCGCGCTGGCGGCTGTTTGTCCCAGTCCGCAGATGGAGGCGTCGCGCATCGCCTGTGCCATTTCTTTTAGCATGACTAGCTCGTCCGCTTTCGACCCCATAGGACGCTTGTCGACAAGCCGCTGCAACGCTTCCTGTTGGCGTACTACGCCAACGCGGCAGGGTACGCATTGTCCGCAGGTTTCATGCCGGAAGAATGCAGCGATGCGCAGCAGTATGCGTTTGAGATCAATGCTGTCATCAAACAGCATCACGACGCCAGATCCCAGCGTAGCCCCTATGGCGCGCGTGCCTTCAAAGGTAAGCGGAACGTCAATCTCTTTGGGAGAAACAAATGTTCCAGCTGCGCCGCCCAGCAGAATTGCCTGCAAGCGCCCGGTGCCGGCGACGCCGCCTGCCATGGTCAACAACTGACGCAGCGTGGTGCCCATAGGCGCTTCATAAATTCCGGGTCGCTCTACATGTCCACAAAGGCAAAACAGCCGCGGCCCCGTGGAACTCTCTGTGCCAATGCGTGCGTAAGCCGCACCACCGCGATTGATGATGACAGGAACATTGATCAGCGTCTCCACGTTGTTGACAACAGTCGGCTGGCGGAAGAGGCCGGCCTGCGTGGGAAACGGCGGCTTGTTGCGCGGTTCGCCGCGATGTCCCTCAATCGAATTGAAAAGGGCCGTCTCTTCCCCGCAGATGTAAGCGCCAGCGCCGCGACGGAGTTCGATATCGAAATTTAGGCCGCTGCCAAGAATATTCCGGCCCAGGAAACCTTCCCATCGCGCAGCTTCAATGGCAGCGGCAAGCCGTTGCGCTGCGAAAGGATATTCTCCGCGCAAGTAAATGTAGCCGCGTTCGACGCCGGTGGCGAGAGCGGCAATCGTCATGCCTTCCAGAACGGCGAATGGATCGCCTTCCATGATCAGCCGGTCTTTAAAGGTGCCGGGCTCAGACTCATCGGCATTGCAGATCAAGTAATGTCTGCGCTTAGGATTGGATTTCAGCAGATCGCGCTGCAGGTGCAGAGCTTCCCACTTCTTCGCCGCCGGAAAAGCCGCGCCGCCGCGGCCAAGAAGCTTTGACGCATTCATCTCGCGCAACACGCCTTCAGGGCCAAGATCAAATGCCTTTCGCAATGCTTCATAGCCGCCCAGACGTTGGTAGCCGTCAAGTTCAGGCGCATTGTTCTTGCCCACTCGGCGCAGAAGGACCAGTTTCGGCGATCCTTCCTGCGGAACGGACAGTTGGGGATTCAGAGCGTCAGGCGCGACCGGCATCACGTCGTTTGCGGCGTCATTGATCATCGATTGCACGCGGTCTGTCGTCGCCGGGGCCAGCACGCGTTGCTGCAGCTTCTTACCTGCTTTCACAACAAGCACAGCCGGGGCGCGTTCACACAAACCCAGGCAATTGCTCCGCACCCACATGGCGCGGCCACCTGAACACGGCAAACCTTCCGGCCCCAGGCGCGTGTCCAGCTGGTCGCAAAGCTCTTCTGATCCGTGCGTCATGCAGGCAATGTCATCGCACACATGGGCCACCACTGCAGGACGCGGCTGAAGCGAGAACATTCCGTAGAAAGAAGCCACGCCGTAAACTTCGGCCGGGGGCACATCAAGCCGAAGCGCGGTGTAGTTCATGGCTCCGTGGCTGATCCAGCCAATTCGGTTCTGGATGGCATGCAGGACTGGCAACAAGAGGTGACGCTGCGATTCGGCCTTCTGATTGCCGCCGCTCGAAGACCGCGTATCGATTTCTTCGCCGGGCGCTCCGCCTTCCCAGACGGATTCCGGCGCGCCGCCCAATTCAAAATCAACCGCGGCTTTCTCTTCAGGTGTAGGACGGTCGCCGGTAAGATGAAGGTCCAATTATTGCTCCAGACACTTTTCAATGCGGATGGCGGTGGCCTTGAATTCCGACGTCCCAGACTTTGGATCAACCGCATCGATAGTCAAATCGTTTGTGGCGACCTGATCAGGAAAATGCATAGTAAGAAATGCCAGGCCGGGGCGCAAGCCGGAATCGAACCGTACCGGGGCGATCACCGAGCCGCGGCGCGAAGTCACGCGCACTTTATCACCTTCGTGCAGATTGTGCTGCCGGCCATCTGCAGGTGAAAGATCGATTGTCTCTCCATTGCGCAACGGCGATGACAGATGCCCGCTCTGAACGCCGGTATTGTAAGAGTCAAGCCGACGACCGGTGGTGAGGCGGATGGGAAACTGCGGATCGAGTGCATCCACAGGTTCCACAGACTCAACCACGCTAAAAGGAGCGCGCGGGCCGATTAACGGATCGTGCCACAGCCGGCCATGCAAAAACATTTCGCCGGGATGTTGCTCGTTATAGCAGGGCCATTGCATGCCGCCATGCTCTTCCAGCCGCGCATAGCTCATGCCCGCATTCATCGGGCTGAGTGAGCGTAGTTCGTTCCAGATGCATTCTGCTTTCGGCTCGCCCCAGTTGTGGCCAAGGCGCCGCGCAAGATCAAAGATGATTTCAGTATCGTCACGCACACCCGGCGGCATGGGGACAGCGGCACGAACGCGTTGCACGCGCCGCTCGCTGGAAGTAACGGTGCCTTCGCTCTCACACCAGCCTGCCGAGGCGGGCAACACCACGTCCGCCAGTTCGGCGGTCTTGGTATAAAACAGGTCCTGCACCACCATAAATTCCAGGCCGCTCAACAGCTTGAGTGTGCGATGGCGATCAGCTTCGGAATCAGCGGGGTTCTCTCCCAGGCAGTAGAGCGTTGTGAGTTCGCCGCGCTCCATGGCGTCCAGCATATGGCTGATGTGCCAGCCCTTCTTGGCCGGAATCTTTGTTCCCCAGGCTTTTTCGAACTTGACGCGCAACGCGTCATTTTCAACATGCTGGAAGCCCGGCAGTCGATCGGGAATTGCGCCCATATCGCCGCCACCCTGCACGTTGTTCTGTCCGCGTAACGGACACACGCCGCTGCCGTATCGGCCCACATGGCCGGTAAGGAGCGCCAGATTGATCAGCGCTACCACATTGTCGACGGCGTTGTGATGTTCCGTGATTCCAAGCGTCCAGCAGAGCTGGGCACGGCCAGCGCCGGCATAAGCATGTGCAACCTGCTTGATGGCCGCTGCTGGAACTCCGGTTTCGCACTCTGCGTGCTCCAGCGTGAATTTCTGCACATGGTCGCGATAAGCTTCAAATCCGCTTGTGGCATGCTCAATGAATTTGGTATTCGCCAGACCGGCATTGATAATTTCGCGCGCCATGGCATTTGCCAGATAAATGTCTGAACCCACGTCAAGGCCAAGCCATGTGTCCGCCCATTGCGCAGAGCTGGTGCGCCGCGGATCAATCACATACAGCTTTGCCCCATTGTGAATGCCCTTGAGCACATGATGGAAAAATATTGGATGGGTCTCACGGGCATTAGAGCCCCAGAGCAGGATCACGTCGGCGTCTTCAGCTTCACGATAAGAACTTGTTCCGCCGCCTGCTCCGAAGACCGCCGCCAGACCGGCGACGCTGGGGGCGTGTCAAGTACGGTTACAGCTATCGATGTTGTTTGTTCCCATTACAGAGCGGACAAATTTCTGCGCCGTGTAGTTCAGCTCGTTCGTGGTCTTGGAGCAGCTGAACATTCCGAAATCGCGCGGATCATTTTTCGCAATGGATCTCTTGAAGGCAGCGGTAACCCGGTCCAGGGCTTCATCCCACGTGGCAGGACGATGCCCGCCGTTTTCGCGGACCAATGGCTGGGTAAGGCGAGATTTCACCGGTTTAAACATAAGACCACCAAATCGATGCTCAAGAAAATCGTAGCACTTTTTCGCACGGAATCCACCTGCCTAAGGGTGAACGGAACCCAGATAGGCAGGGATCATCGTGGTTAGCTGCTCACCTCGTCACTTGGAGGTGGGCGGCGCGGGCGTTGCCGCCGCGCCCGGAGCAACCGGAGCTGTTGCTGGCGGAGGCGACTGAAACAGCTTGCTCGCATTCTTCCAGAGCTGGACCACTCCCCAGCCCCAGGGAACCCCTACAAACAACCATGCGCCTAAAACCAGCACTACAGGCGTCTTCTTAACTTGATCTCCCATGCTCTGCTCCCTCTGCTGCGAGTTGTCCCGCAAAGTTCTCTCGATTCGATTTAAGCCGTTGCCAGTTCTTCCTTGCCGACTTCATCTGCCTTGTACCAGTATCTGGAACTCACAGGCCGCACCGCCGCGTTGGCCAACAATCCGACAATCAATAATCCGACCATCACATATAAAACGGTGGAATAAGAATCGGCCAGCGGAACGCCGTGGTTCTTCTCATACTCGCGGATGTAATTCACCAGCACCGGCCCAAAAATTCCCGCGGCCGACCATGCCGTGAGCAGCCGTCCATGGATAGCGCCCACTTCCATGGTCCCAAACAGGTCACGCAGGTACGCCGGTACCGTGGCGAAGCCGCCGCCATACATGCTGACGATCACCGCGGAGACGATCACAAACAGCGGAACACTGTTCAAGCCGCTGATTCCTGTGCGCGGAGCCAGGTAATAAAGGATCGCGCCCAGCACGAAGAACACGTAATACGTGTTCTTGCGCCCGATATAGTCGGACACGGAAGACCAGATGAAGCGACCGCCCATGTTGAACAGGCTGAGCAGCGCAACAAAGCCGGCAGCCGCGGAGGCAGTGATCCTGCCCTTGAACAGCTCCTGGATCATGGGAGAAGCTTGTTCCAGAATTCCGATTCCCGCTGTCACATTCATGCACAAGACAATCCAGAGCAGCCAGAATTGAAGTGTGCCGAATGCCGCATTCACTTCAACGTTATGGACCGTGACCAGGGCTTTAGGTTTAGTGGGAGCCACCCAGCCTTCTGGTTTCCATCCTTGCTGCGGCACCCGAACAGTGAAAACGCCAAACATCATCGCGACAAAATAGATCGCGCCCATCACCAGGAAAGTTTTCTCCACGCCCAGGTCAAAGTTTGTGCGGAAGTAATCCATCAGGTTTCTGGCCAGCGGAGCGCCTATCAATGCCCCTCCGCCAAAGCCCATGATTGCCATTCCTGTCGCCATGCCCGGCCGATCAGGAAACCACTTAATCAGCGTTGAAACGGGGGAAATGTAGCCAATCCCCAGACCAATTCCACCGATTACGCCATAGCCGAGATAGATGAGCCAGAGCTGGTGCACTTGCACGCCAAGAGCGGAAACAAAGAAGCCGCTGGCAAAGCAGATGGCGGAAACAAACATCGCTTTACGCGGCCCTGCCCGCTCCAGCCACTTGCCAAACACAGCCGCAGACAAACCCAGGAAGACGATGGCAAGGCTGAAGATCCATCCCAGATCGGTGAACTTCCAGTCCAGAGCGTTGGGGCTGTCCACGCCGGGCAGGGCCCTGAGTCCCCCGCCGGTGACGGAAACCTGGACCAGGTAATTCAGTGGTTTCTTGAACACGCTGAAGGCATATGCCTGGCCGATCGCCAGATGAATGGAAAGGGCGGCCGGAGGCACCAGCCAGCGGCTGAATCCCGGCTTGGCGATAGAGTGGTTGCGATCGAGAAAAGATAATGCACCCATTGCTCACACCTCATTCGTGAAATGGCTTTGCTTACGAATGCAGCAAGCCGGAGCGTTCCATTTTGACCGGCTGCAAGTTTCCGGAAGGTGTTCTGCGGACCCGCAATGGCGAATCAACAGGGGCGATCTTCAAACTGTGGGCCGGATATTAACATCTCGCAGTACGATATATCAAGTGTTTTCTTACTCTTGCCGGAAAGGCCGGCCATCTGGAAGGCGAGATGTGCCATCCCATAAATATGGGATGGATACAGGATTATCGCCGCCAAAGCTCACAAAGTTCTCACGATCGCCAGGATGCAGAAAGCCAGTTTGCCGCCGCTGCGCGTTCACGCTGGCGTGAGCTGGGGGACGAACTGCGCGCCGATGTGGCGGAGTTTAATAAGCAAGGCACAGGCGCCGAGCTGGCGGTGGAGGGAGAAGATACTTACCGCGTCCGGAACTCCAGCTCTGGTCTTGAGCTGGTGTTGAAGGCTGATTTCGACAACCATTCCGTCAGCTATGACTATACCGCCATTAACCAGCGCAGCGCCGGCGTCCCGGAAGGTGGCATGCTGTCTATGCGACAGTCGCGCCGCGGCAATGTGGAGTTCTACTCTGCCGACGAGCGGCTTACGTCAGAGGAAACGCGGCAGGTATTGCTGGAGCCGCTGCTGTTTCCCAAGCAGTCAGCCGCATAGCTTTTAGACGCTAGCGCCACTCAACAGCACAAAAAGCTCCGCCAGCGTGTGGACTTCGTAATCTGGCTTTGCCGTTCCCGGTTTGGCAGCTCCTGAGCCGGGCCTGATCGATGGCCGATTGACCCAGACGTTGCTGATACCCAGCGCATTGGCCGGAGCAATGTCATGGTAGAGGCTCTGGCCGGCATGAAGAATTTGGTCTTTGCTCAGGCCGCTGCGGCGAATGGCTTCCTCAAAATTCCTGTGTGACGGCTTATAGCTCTGCATCAGCTGCGCGGTGATAACAAAATCAAATTCAACCGGCGCCAGCTTCTTGCGGGTTTCGGCAAAAAGATCATCATCCACGTTGGAGATAATTCCCAGCCGAAACCGCTTGGCCAGCGATTGCAATGCGGCCACCGTGTCGATGAAAGGCTCCCAGCGGGTAAGCGATTCGGCAAACGCGCTACTCTCTTGCGCTGAGATTTCTTTACCCAGTCGGTGGCCAATTTCCTGAGCGGCCTGCGACAGCACCTGGCGGTAAGGCAGGTAAGGACCTGATTCGAGATCCGCCTCAATCTCGCCATAAAGCTCCAGCATCTGCAAGTCGGACACGCTGTGACCATCGCGGGCAAAGAGGGGACGCAACGCCGCCAACATGCCGCTTTCCCAATCAATCAAAGTGCCATAACAATCAAACGTAATCAGGCGGATGGATTCAAAAGCCATGCGGTGAGGATAACCACCGAAGTCTACGGCTGTCTAACTTTTGTGTGTATATACTTTTCGGTGAGGAAGCTCATGAGTTTCAGGTCGATAAGCTCAATTTTCGCCGTTGCCCACGTTCGCATGCTGGCAATCGGACTGACGCTGTTTTTTTCGGCAAGCAGCTTTGCCCAGGACCCGCCGCTGATCCCGCGCAAGGTGTTCGACGCACCTGCCGAGCATGATCTTGCTCACAGTCTCACCGGCCGGAAAGATGATCGCTTATACAGCGCCTTCTGACAAAGGCGTGAGCAACATCTGGGTGGAAGACCTGGCTACGCACCAGAAGCGGATGGTCACCCGTGCGGCTCAGCGCGGCATCTATGGCTATCAATGGGCTTATGACAACGCACACCTGCTCTATCAATCCGATGAGAACGGCAATGAAGACTACCATCTGTATTCAGTAGATCTAAAGAGCAGCGCCATTCGCGACCTTACTCCGTTCCTGGGTATCCGCTCAGAACAAATCCTGCTGGCGCCTTCGCGCCCTGACGAAGTCCTGGTCACCATGAACCTGCGCGATTCGAAGGTGTTTGACGTGTACCGCGTGAATCTGCAGACCGGCGCAACGGTGATGGACGCACAGAATCCCGGCGACGTGATCGGCTGGACCGCCGACCAGAATCTGGTGGTCCGCGCGGCAACGGCATTCAATGACAATCTGGAAACCGTGGTCCGCGTCCGCGACAGCGGTAAAGCACCGTGGCGCGATCTGCTGAAGATTCCGTTTGAGCAAGCGCCGTTTCTGGGACAGGTGAATGGCGGAAATATCATCGTGGGCTTTTCGCAGGACGGAAAGAAGCTGGTCGTCGGTTCCAGCAAGGATTCGCCCACGAACCGTCTTGTGGAACTGGACGCCGCCACAGGCAAAGAGCTGCGCGTTCTGGCCAGCGATCCGCAAGCAGACCTTTGGCAGAATTTTGCCACCAGCTTTGTGTTGTTGCGCGATCCGCGCGATCAGCACGTGCAAGCAGCGGCCTTTGACTATATGAAGCCCGAGTGGCGCGCGGTCGATCCTGCCGTGGCTGCCGATCTGAAGTATCTTGCGGCGTTGCAGCCCGGCGTCTTTCTGGTTTCCAGCCAGGATATGAGCGGAAACAAATGGGCCATCTGGTACTTCACTGACAATGGACCAACTTCTTTTTATCTGTATGATCGGGCTGCCCATAAGGCCCAGCTTCTCTTCCAAGACCGGCCGCAACTGGCGCAGTACAAACTGGCAGAAATGCGTCCCATGACAATTCCGGCGCGTGACGGATTCAAATTGGTGAGCTATCTCACGTTGCCGCCGGGAAAGCCAGCCAGGGGACTGCCGCTCATTCTCTCTGTTCATGGCGGCCCGTGGGCACGCGATGAATGGGGCTTTGATCCGGTAGGGCAGATGCTGGCGAACCGCGGCTATGCCGTCTTGCAGGTGAATTATCGCGCCTCGATTATTAACGTGCCCTACATGAATGCTGCCAACGAAAAGATTGGAATGCTCACGGACGACGATCTTACCGATGCGGTGAAATGGGCGATCAAGGAACGCATCGCTGATCCTAAGCAGATCGCCGTGATGGGCGGCTCATTTGGCGGCTACTCTGTTCTGCGCGCGCTCTCTCTCCACCCTGATCTTTACGCCTGCGGAGTCGACGTTGTTGGCCCGGCAGATCTGGCCACGCTGATGAACTCGATTCCCGATTACTGGAAGCCGGTAAAGAAGCGCTGGCTCCGGCGAATTGGCGATGTAACGGCCGACCAGGCACTGAATGAAAAGCTCTCCCCGCTTTACCACGCTGCCGATATCCACGTGCCGCTGCTGATCGGCCACGGACAGTTTGATCCCAGGGTGAAGCTTGCACAGTCTGAGAAGATCGTAGAAACCATTCGCAAAAATGGCGGCAAGGTTACGTTTGTGGTGTATTCAGACGAGGGACATGGCTTCGCACGTCCAGAAAACAACTTGGACTTCGATGGCCGAACAGAAGAGTTCCTGCACGGCTGCCTGGGCGGAAGATTTGAGCCGTGGCAGAAAGTTCCCGGCTCGACCGCGGAAGTGAAATAAGGTGGAACGCAGCGCCTGCGTTATTCAAATCCTGCAGCGCAGCCGGAGGCGGCTGCGGTTCATAGGTAATGGCAATCCTCCAAATTACGCTTCTGCATCACAGTCTACAAGGAGGATGCGATGCCCGAGAAAGAAACACTGGAACGCGCAGAGCAGGACAAGCGCGAAGGCAAATCACCCAGCACACAGGCCGGCGAATTCGTACGCGAAGAGATTCACCACATCCGTGAAGGCAAACATGGGGCCGCATCGGCCAAGCAAGCCGTGGCCATAGGACTTTCCAAAGCGCGCCGGGCGGGAGTTGATCTGGCTCCGCCGAAGAAAGGCAGTGTCTCAGAAAAAACGCGCAAGGCAGCAGCGCGCGACAGCAGCAGCGGCCACAGCCGCAGGAAGAAAGCCGCGTCGGTTACGCGATCACGCAGCAGCGAAGCGGCATTGAAGCGTGAACCTCGCTCGGCAGCTTCACACAAGGCGCTTTCACGGCAGGCAAAGAGCGCAGCGCGTACGCGCAAGAAATCCGGAACAGCGCAGTCGCGCAGGACACAATCGAGACGCAAGGCTGCTTAGGAGCGTCATGGGAACAACTCGTGAGTTGGACATCGCTGGGCCGAAGCTCCATGGGTAGAACCAGAGCAGTTCTTCCCATGAGGCGCATAGAGGCTGCATACTAAAGGCGATGCCTGCGCCTGTATCGGACAGTCCTTTTGCCATTCTCACTTTGATTGCCGCACCGGCGGTATTTACCAACGCGTCGTCACTGCTCTCGCTGGGTACGGGTAATCGCCTGGCCCGAGTAGTGGACCGTACGCGAATACTGGTAAAGGACCTGCACGGCACTGACATTCATCCTGCAACCCGGGCGCTGTGGATAAGCCATCTGGGACGGCTGGAAAAGCGCGCGGCATTGCTGGTACGCGCAATGAGTTTCTTTTACGGCGCTGTGGGCTGCTTTGCCGCAGCCAGTGTGGTGTCTCTGCTCGGAGCGGGTGTGGTTTCCAGCCAACATAAGTGGCCTTTTGAACTGATCGTGGTCATCAGCTTTGTGCTGGGCACAGTCGGTTTTGCTGGCCTGGCCCTTGGCTGCTCATTGGTGGTGAACGAAACGCGTCTTGCTTTGCGTTCGATTTATGAAGAAGCGGAGCTGGCGCGAAGCTGGTTCAAATAGTCCCCGTCAATTGCTTCCTGCTGCGGCCCTCTTTATATTTTGTAATTCTTGCCGGTCGGCCGCAGGCGGGCAGTTTCCCTGCAGCGTGCTGTAATAAGTTTTTGCTTTGCCGGAATCACCGGCCATCTGCGCGGCTGCAGCAGCGCCATAAAGATCGTTAAAACGATTGGGCGATACTCTCAAAACGGATTCATATTCGCCCAGCGCCTGTGCCGGCTGATGCAGTTCCATGAGCATGTCGGCCAGCATCTCACGCGCAGGCACGGTAAAGTCCCCGGAATCTTCTTTCTCCTGTCTGTCAGCGGCGGAGCGCATCAGCCTCATGGCTTTTTTGTTGTCGCCCTTGCCAAATGCTACCCACGCTTCCACTTCCTGGCGACGATAGTCTTCCAATCGAGAGTCTCTTCCACGCTTTTGTTTCATCGCTTTTTTCAGGTTCTTGTAATTCTCCTCCGCCACGTGTGAATCGCCGGTGCGGGCCGCTGCAATGGCATGGAGCGCGTACACCAACTGGAACTCAAACGTATCGCCCTGGGGAGCAAGTGCAAGAGCGTCCTTCCAGCGGTGAAGTTCCAGAAGATTTCGAGTGGTGAGAATCACGCGTAAATTCTTGATCCACCCCTCCGATCCGCCGACCACTTTATTCAAGTCTTCGACGACCTGGCGGGCTTTGGCTTCTTCGCCCAATTGCAGATAGGAGAAATCGAGAAAATCCATGGCATGAAACTGGTACTGGGCCTCGCCCATGTGATGTTGAGTAGCTTCAGCGGCAGCGGCCGCAGCGGCGAGGTTGGAATCAACCGATTCCTGCCACAATCCAAGCCGGACAAAAATGTGCGCGGGCATGTGAAGCGCATGGGAAGAATCCGGAGCGATTTTCGCATAGCGGCGGGCTGCCTCCAGCCCCTGCGGCGCAAGCTCAGATGTATCTGCCGCGTGAATCAGGTAATGGACCGCGCCGGGATGCTCAGGCTGTGAGGCCATGAGCTTGTTCAGGATGGCGATGACCTGCTCGCGGGTTTTCGTGTCGTCATGCGGCAACGCGAGCACAGATAAAGCGTAAAAAGCCTGGGCCTCGCCATCGTCAGGATAATGTTTTGCGATCTCGGCCATGGCGTGGCTGTAAGCCGCAATGCGGTCATCGCCCAAACGGCGATTGTCACTGAAGATGATTGCAATGGCGTTAATGTATTCCTGCTCGCGCTGGCTAACTGGCCAGTCTTTCTGGATTTGCTCCAGAAAATGCCGGCCTTTGTTGAGAGCTTTTTGGTCCGCTCCGTCCCACAGCGGACGGTAGCTGGACATGGCTAAACCCCAATAAGCCATGGCGCACTTGGGATCTGTGTGGGTGGCCTCGGTAAAGGCGCTTTGCGCTGCGGCATATTGGAAGGAATGGAGCTGTGCAATTCCTTGCAACATTGCCGGTTGTGCGGACGCGGAACAAGAGTTGGGAAAGACAACTTTCCCCAAACCTCCCGAAGACCCAGGGTTGACGGCAACCTGCTCGGCTCGACCGGGGGAGAGCGACGCTAAAACCACGAAAATGAGCGAGAACCTAAGAGATAACATCTTTAAGAATATTTCCCAAAGCCCAGCAATGTACAGCTTAACTGGCACTCTTTGTTAAGTGATTGATAAAAAACATCTTAGTAGCTTTATGCTGTTTATGGAAAGCCAGGAGCAAGTTACTCCAGGGCAAGTCCTTAGGGTATATGGCTGAGAGCGCCAAATGCCGAAATAATATGTAATGGACGTGTAAAGAGTACCATTGTGGAACAGGAATTAGAACTTCCTTAGCCACATCAGGACTTGATATCCGTCGACTCAACCCCCGAGAGATTGTGAATTCGGGACTAAGGAAGGTTCCCTAATGATCGACTTTATTCTTGCAATTGCGCTTACGGTAGGTTCGCTCACGGGTCCGATTGTTCAGGGTCCGCAAGGGCCGGCTGGTCCTATTCCCATGCCGCCCACGAGCGCTATTGACAGCGCTCAATAAGACAACGATTGATGAAACATCAGCTGCTTACGTTTGATTATGTGTTCTGGTACGTCACCATTGTTTGCGAGGTGGTGGCGTGCGGCGCCCTGATCAAACGCAAGCAGTTTTTTCAGCACTGGAAAGTTTTTGGTTATTACCTCTTCTATATCACCAGCGCTTCCATCCTTACCGCAGCGGTAGAGCAGTTCGGCAGCGCCAACGCCTTTGTGATTACCTACTCGGTAGTTGATTTCCTTGAGGCGATCCTGCTGAACCTGGTTTTGCTGGAAATTCTGGTCAAGGTGCTGGCCCCCTTTGAGTCTTTGCCCGGCCGCACCGTGGCCAAATTCTGTTTCTGGGCAGTGCTGGGCATTTCAACTGCGGTGGCGTTTTCAGTGATGATGCCTTCCGGGCATAAAAGCCCGCTCATTGAAGTTCCACTTACCATTGAACGCACCATTTTCCTGGCTGACGCTGCCCTGCTGTGGACTCTGCTGGTCCAGGCGAAAAAGCTGGGCATCACCTGGAAGTCTTCTATTGCAGAGATTGCCATTGGATTTGTGTTGTACCTTACTGTGCAGTCCACCACGCGATTCGTGGCAAGCGTTTACACCGATGCAACGCTGAAAAGCATGGCCGGCGAGGTGGGACAGTTTGCATTCCTCATCGCTGTGCTGGGCTGGATATGGACGATTACACAGCGCGATCCCCTGGAAACTCCGCTGTCATCGGAAGCAGTGGCGCGAATCCAGCAACCGCATGCAGACGATGAGAGCGTGACCAAAGAGCGCATTTTTGCCGCCGTGGGGATCAAAGTGAACAAGCCGGAAGAGGAATCGGAAGATCCCGCCAAACAGGATTGTGGCGCCCACCTGCAGTAAACTTTTTAATTCCTACCTAATTGTTGCTCAGCTCGGATCAAGATTGAGGACTCTCTTTGGGATCTTGAATCCTGCCCTTCCATTCGCCGCCGCGGCCCGTCCAATATTTCCAGGCTGAGTGGAACGTTGCTCCCACATAGAAGACCGCAGCCAGAGGCAGAACCAATGCCCACAATGGATTGAGACGGTAAAGGCGCAGCACCGGCCAATAGCTGAGAATCATCAATAGCCAGGCCGCGCCACCCAGAGCGGCAGGCGCGACGCGATGCGTAAAAAAAACCAGAGCAGGCGGAAGCAGGTATGTGGCTGCCATTCCTGCCATCGACAACAACAGCAAAATATTCGAGTGGTGCAGCTGATTGAAAGCGCTGCGGGAAATCATCTGGCCAATTCCGGCAAAACCTTCATAGGGACGAGTGCTGCGGGTGGTGGCGGAAGCGCCCAGCCACAATCGTCCGCCATTGTGCTTGACTCGTGCCGCGAGCGAGCAGTCATCGATCACCTCTTGCCGGATCGCCTCAATGCCTCCGGCTTTTTCCAGTGCTGCGGGACGGATGAGAATGCATCCGCCGGCCGCCCCTGCTTTAGATCGACGTGGATTGGAGATCCATGGAGGCGGATAAAGCTTGAAGAAAAAATAGACGAATGCCGGAATCAAAAGTTTTTCCGCCACGGATTGGCAATGGAGCTTCACCATGAATGACGCCATGTCATACGGCCCAGCCTGCGCGATCGAAACCAGTCTGGCGACGCTATCGGGCGCATGCTCAACATCAGCATCAGTAAAAAGAAAAAAGTCTGGCGCGGTATTCGCGGCCTGCTGAATTCCCTGCTGCATCGCCCACAAGCTTGCCAGACCAGCCGGGCGGAAGAGGACTTCCCGGAATGACAGTAAGATCTTGCGCTCGCCCTACTGCGAGGGCAGCTGCGTGAGCCGCCTGGGCTGTGCCGTCCGTGCTGGCATCATCGACCAAAAAAGCATGGAGTGCGGCGCGGCCGCTTTGTTGCAGGAGCGACAGGATGGCCAGTCCGACGACATCAGCCTCATTTCTGGCAGGAATGATCACGGCGATCCGGACTGGATTTGCTTGCCCGTCATTACCCGGCGCATTTCCGCCGGAATCGTTTCCAGGTGAAACCAGGCGAGAAGGCGCTGGATTGATGCGCCAAAAACCGCCGCGCGCAAACACGAGATAGGCCCAGATCAATAGGCTGAGAACTCCGGCAGCGATGAACATTTCCGTTATTGTACGGCCCAAGGCATCCCGGCAATGCTCCGGCAACTCACATTGTGTAGCGATAGCAGGCGTGCAGAGAAAGCGCAGGGTAAATGGCGGTCGAAAACCAAACAATCAAAGATGCGGCGAGCGAAGGGACTCCGCTGGAGCGGTACGTGAACGTCCACATGGGAAACTTTATCCATGTGTTCCTGACCCTGCTGGCGGTTCTGGTGATGGTGGCGGCAAGTATTGCGCTGTTCCAGATTGTTCATCATGGATTTCCGCAGTTGTGGCGCGCGGCGGACGAATATAAAACGCTGCATCAGTTGCTGCAGGCAATACTTTTGCTGGCCATTGCCGGAGAATTGGGGTTGCTGCTGCTTTTCCATCGCGCCAGCGCCGCAGTGGAAGTTGTGATGTTTGTAATCGCCCGGCGCATGGTGGCAACCGACGTTACGTCGTTCGACCTGCTGATGGGCTCAGCCGCGCTCTCCGCACTGCTGATAGTGCGCTTTTATTACTTGCCGGGAAAGCCGAAGTAAGGTAAGGCTTAACGGCCTTTGCGATGGTGAGTGTCCGCGTCATCCAAGAGCTGAGATGGCGTAACGTGCAAGGCACGGCTGATTTTCGCAAGGGTCAATAAAGTCATATTTTCTGGAGAAGTGGTCAGGCGGGCAACGAGACCAACCGAAATGCCTAATTTCCTGGCAAAGGCACGTTGCGTCAATTCGCCTTGCGCCTCGCGAAGCTTCCGGTGAACAGTTTTGGCTATATCCATTTCACCCTACACACGCAATTATTGTGTACCTCATTTGTTCCATATAAGGAACAACATTTCTGCTAAAAATAACAGGTCAGAATCTCACCATGCCGAAGCAATCTACGAAATCTGCACAAAAGTCCCGCCGCGACCGGGCGCACCATGAAGCGACCTACGCGCGTTTGGTGAAGTTCCCGCAGGCCAGGGGCCGGACGGTGGAGATGGTGGAACTGAGCCTCAACTCCGATTTTTACTGCGTTTCCATCCGCTTTAAGGACAATACCGACCTGACCGTGGTGATTGATACAGCATTAACGTTCCGCGCCGAGTATTCCGAGTGGAAGGCCGGAAATCAGAAGGTTCTCAAGCGCTGGCCTGTGGTTCGCAGCGACGGGATGTGACGGCTTTTGAGCGCTGCACTCTGCTTGCGCGCTGGCAGCGCAAGGAAGCGTCATTTAAGGATCTTTTCAGGAGCTAAAGCCCGGTTCATTAAGGGTCACTACGGCACGAATAAATTCGTGCCCTGACACTTGTGTCGCATGTGGATACGCTCTGGGTTGCGCAACATTTCAGAGAGTTGTGCCGCACCTACGGCGCTTGATCCTTGTCCGCTTTGCACCCACCGCTACGCGGTGGGCTAACCTGTGGTCGCGCCTGACGGCGCTCAGTCTTACGAAATGCGTTCAGTATTCCCATAGTATTCAGTATTGTCGCGCGCATTCAGCATTCTCAGTTCCCGGTTCAATATCCCGCCTGATTTTGATATTCGAAAAAATCATTGGCCAGGATAAAACAATCAAAGTTTAGAAAATGCGTAAGCCCAAAGAATGGGCCTCTGAGCTTTGCATGCGATTGCTGCAAGTCCCAGAGGCCCGTAATTTTTCAATCCGTGCCTTGAACTAACGCAAGGTCACGAACGCTGTTTTTCTGGTGCCGTCATCCAGAGACACGATCGCTACGTAACAACCGGACGCCAAGCCATCCGTTTTCCAGTTGAACTGGAAGGTGCTGTCCTGGAATTGCAGTCCGGAATTTCCAGCCGATCCGGCGTCAAAAGGAACGCCTGCATCACCGGCTGAGCAGGAAGGATCGGGCGCGACCTGAACGGCTGCGATAGAGGTAAAGCTGCTGATGAAGCCCTGCTGCGCGTTCTGAAGCGTCCATTTCAAGGGAACGGTTGAACCGAGCTTAAAGGTCTTGTTGGTTGAAACGGGGCTGAAGAAGCCGTTGAACAGGTAGTCCACATCGTAGCTGGCGCTTACAGGCGCGGCGATATTGCCCGCGCCGTCCTGGGCTCCGCTGCATGTGGCGGTGAAATGGCCAACGCCGTTGGCAGTCCCGCCGGTGATGGAAAGAGCAGCCTGAACTGCGACACCGGTAGCCGAGTCTGAAGTGGAACAGCTTGCCGCCGGGACCGCGCCCAGAGTGTAAGTTGCTCCGTTGGTTACGCCGTTGAGCACCACGACCGGGGCCGTGGTATCGACAACAGAGACCGTGAAACTGCCTTCCGCGGTTTTGTTGCGACTATTGGTGGCGGAGCAATTTACCGTGGTAGCGCCCAACGCAAACTGCGAGCCCGAGGGCGGAGCACAGGTCACAACAACATTTGTGTCTCGCGCATCTGTCGCCGTGGCGCTGAAGTTCACGATTGCCCCGGCCGGGCTGGTGGCTTCCGCGGTGATGTTCGCCGGCAGATGCAGCACCGGAGGCGTGGCCTCAGGCAGCGTGAAGTAAGCGACCGGCATGTCATGATCGGAAATGCGCTCCGGACGGTTAGGATCATTGCGGAAAACTTCAGGGAAATCCGCATCATTCCGGGCGATAGCGAAACGGCTCAGCTTTGACAGCAGGGTCGAGTTCACCACCACGTGGTCCAGCACCTGGTGGCTGCCATTGAAGTCGTACGAGTACTGCTGGTCATGCGGCAGCGTAGTAACCAGATCAGTGAAGTCAGGATCCACCAGATCAGGGCTGGCCAGCACAACCTGGTCCGCCGGCACCGGGTGCCCGAGAATGGTTCCTATCACATCCACATAGCCGTCACTGAATTCGAATGAGTTGCAGTCGCAAACCGAGATCACGTTTTCTCCGGCGGCCTGGTGCGATTGCAACAGGTTGGCCAGGAACTCAGCCTGCGCCTCGCGCTTGGCCCGGACGCGCGGTCCATCTACCGGATCATCAATGCTGAGCAGCGAACGCAGGTGGTTCACCACCATGGTGAATGGCAGCGAGGTATCTGAGTTCGGCTGAGAAGCGGTGGCGGTAAGCACCAGCGGCGGGCGATCATTCAGCAGAGCGGTGGTTCCATCGGGCTGAACGAAGGTTGTGTCCTTGCCGAGCTGCTCCACGGAAATCACGTTGATGGTGCCCTTGACCAGAAGACCAACATCGATCCCGCCTACATCGTTGCCTTCAACCAGAAAAGCCTGATAGTTCGGGCTGGGCTGGCCTGCGGCGGTAGCGTCGGAATTGACTTTGTCGGCGAGCGCTTGCAGCGTGGATTGATGCTCCATCTCTTCAACGCCGATAACATCCGGCATGTTCAGAACATTGCGGATGGCCAGCGACGCCTTGTTCAGCCGGTTGGCAAAAGCGGTTGCCGTAAGCGCTACGTCACTGGTGCCCGGATCGTCCACCGTGTCAAAGAAGCGCTCCATGTTGAAGTTGGCGATGGTCAGCTCATTTGGCGCAGCAACGGGACCGGAACAGCGCTCATGTTGCCGGTGGCAGTGGCCCCTGAATCGGGATCGGTGAGGATGGTGTAGAAACGCGAGTTGAAATCCAGCGGCCCGGTAAGACTGGTGACGGTTGCGCCAGTGGTGACATCAAGCTTTACAGATCCGGTCTGCACCGCGGTATTTACGCGAAGGATTTCAGGATTGGTGTCCCAACGGGTGACAGTTGCCGGAGCTCCAGCGGGCAGCGGATCAGGCAGTTGCACTCCTGGCTCGCGGAACGGCTGGGGAATTCCGGCAATCACGCCGAAAAAGACGCCGTTGGAAGTAGAGGTAGCGTTCGCCTCGCTGAGATTGCCGTCGGTCGGGCCGCTCGCGGTCATCACGTCCACATGCACGCGCATGCCTTCATATTTTTCAAGCTGGTCGATTGGACCGGCGGGATCGGTGTCCGCAGCAGTCAAGGTGACCGGCGTGGGCAAAGGATTGCCGCTGCTGATCAGCGAGACGGTTGGCGATCCGGAAATTTCAGTTGAAGGCGGGCTGTTGGGATCGCTGCTGGGAATAAACTCAGCGACCGTGCCGACAACTTGCACCATGTTTGCCGACCGTGGCGGTAGCTGTGGGGCGGCTTGAGGTGAAGACAAAGACGCCTTCAGAGGTGTTTGGGTCGGCGTCAACGGCATTGTCAGGGTTCTGAATGAAGAAGCCGTTCGATACCACGGCAGTTACAATTCCGGTGGTGGAGACCAGACGGCCGACGACCGGCGACGTATCACCGGGGCCTTGAATGTCATGGATCGAGAGATTCAGCGGCGGCGCGGTGACGGTGAGCGCAATCGTGGCGGAGCCGCTGCGGCCCTGCGCGTCAGAGATCGAGATCGGCAGAGTCTTTGCTGCCGGGCGTGGTGTTGACGGTAACAACGGTGGAGAATGAAAACGTGTTGTTGCCGGCTGTTACGTCGCCGTTGGTGCCGTCGTCAAAGAATGGCTCGGTGGCAGAGCCGCCGATGCTGCTCAAATCACCGGTAACTACAATACCGGTGCTCGTTGGATTCGCGCCCAGCGTTACCAACACTGTCAGCAACGTGGTGCCGCCCGCGGCGACTGACGACGGATTGGCCGCACCTGCGCCGCTGGGATTCGTTGTCCCAACAGGCGTGTTACGAGGGTTGGGCGCGCCGGTGATGAAATCCGCCGTGTTGCTGTCAGTATCCTGAAGGCCATTGTTGCGGCGAAAATCCGCCGTGGTGTTGGTAAGCGTGGGAGCAGCCGCTGTGCCTTCAAAACAGGAGGCTCCGCCTGTTCCAGTACCGTAGCCTACGAAATCAATAATTGCGCCACCAACCGGGCAGCCGCCGGAAAGAGCAACCGTATTGCTGACCAGCGCTACCTTGCCGGCCGTCGCGCTCATGGCAATGTTGCCTGTAGCGTTGGGCGTGGGAAGATTGGTGGTACCTCCAGCACCCTGAGATTCCTGGACAAGGAAATACTGGCCGGGCGCCAGCGAACCGTTCAGCGCGGTCACTTGCCACGTCGTCCCGGCGGCGGAAGCATACTGGACCGACCATCCGCTCAGATTTACGGTGGCTCCATCAGCATTGAAGATTTCAATGAAATCATTCCTGAAGGTGGAACCGGCGTTGCCGCCGCCTCCATAGATCTGGCTGATGACGATGCCGCTGGCGCTGGCCTTTACCGCTGAAGGCGGAGAAACCAGGACAGAGGTAAAAAGAAGGACGACAAGACACACAAGTAGGCGTAGAGACAGAGCTTTCATTTTCATAGGCTGCATGAGTATCCACGGCGGAAGCTCAGAGCACAAACGAAAATCCTGTTAAAAAACAGGATTCCTGTGGATAACAGGGCATTTTCATTTTGGGAATCCATCAAGCGCGGAAAACTGAAAGCTGGCCAGGTATAAGCGCGGATCGGAAAGAGATGGTGGGTCAGCGTCGCAAAAAAATCCGGGGCCATTTGCGGCCCCGGAACTTTTCGCTGCTCAATCGCTACTGGACGATCATTTATTGAACGTTCAAGGCTACATCGTCAATCACGAATGAGGTTTGCAGGCTGGTGTCTTCAGTTCCAATGAAGCGGATCTTAACGGTCTGCCCCTTGAAGCTGAGGACGCTGAAAGACTTCTGGCTGTAGCCAGCCGCCTTGTTCAGGTTGGAGAATGTGCCTAACGTCGCCAGCACCGTGTTAGAGCTGTTGAGCACCTGGATCTTGAGCGTGTCAAACGCCGTGGTGGTGGTGGTTTCTGCGGTGTCAATATGCAACCAGAAGGTCAGGTTCGCGCTGGTTGCCGTGGACGGAATCGTGACGGTCTGGTCGGCGGTATCTGTGTGAGTGGTGCCGTAGCCATCGAGCCAGGCGTCCTTGGCTCCGCTGTGCGGGGGCTCGGATGCCGAGGTGTTCAGCACCCCAGCAGTCAGTACCCACGGAGAGGCCGTAGCAGCTTCAAATCCACCATTCACGATCAGTTGCTGGGCGCCGCCGCCACCTGAAGCAACGATGGTCAGGCTGATGCTGGTTGTATGAGACAGAGTTCCGGAAACGCCGGTGATCGTTATTGATGACGTTCCTGTCGTTGCCGTTGAGCTGGCGGTGAAAGTCACCACGCTGCTTCCCGTGGTCGGATTCGTGCCAAAGCTGGCCGTTACGCCTGCCGGCAAGGCCGACGTCGAAAGCGATACGCTTCCGGTAAATCCGCCGCTCGGAGTCACGGTAATCGTGGAGTTGCCGCTGGTTCCCTGCGTTACGCTCAAGCTGCTGGGTGAAGCGGACAGTGAGAAGTTCGGTCCCGCCACAACCGGGAAGTTAACGCAATTATTGGCGGAATTGGAAAATTCCAATTGGACTATGTATGAGGTTCCATTGGCGACGTACGTACCTTGCTGGGCGTTGCAGATATCGCCGATCTCGCCATTGGTCATGTCATACCAGCCCAGCGGCGCGGCAAACGTGGTTGCAATGCCTACATCCGCATCCGTCATTGCTTCAACCAACTCGTGGCTTGTAACAGACGTGTAGTTGCCGAACACGGTCGATGTGCCGCAACCGGTGGAGCAACCGCTGCCTGCCTGCATGTCCGGCAATACGCCGTAAAGAACGTGCTTTGCATTCAGCGTGCTTGATGTGGTGCCGTGATAAGCGCAGAATCCGCCCGCCTGGCAGCTATTGCTGCCGCCTTGAGAGATCGTTTTTCCCGGCGGAAAATAGATCATATAAAGGGTGTTTGGATTGCCCTGGGCATCCAGCACCGGCGCCGGCAAGTGTCCTGCATTGATCTGGGCCAGAAGTTCTGACTGGATTTGCGTGTCAGTAATCGTCGAACCGTTGTTGCCCGCTGCCGGAACAATCTGGAACAATCCGGCAAATGTGCCGTTCCCGAATGTTTGGCCAGTGCCGCCCGAAACAGGCGTGTTGTACTGTTGCAGCAAGCTGATCAGTCCGGTGCTGGTGATATCGGCAAAGAAATTGCCCATGGTCGGCGACGTTGATCCTGCAACTTGTGGGTTGTAAGAACCGCTTCCGTACAGCACCTGGATCACCTGGACGTTCGAGATGATCGGTCCACCAAAGTAAGTCAGGTGCGCGCCGGCTGGAGCGGCAAAACCTACGGCTGCTGCTGCAGGTCCATTGGGATCACGCCACGGAGTGCCGTGGTGGATCGCCTGGAAAGCCATGCTGGGAGAGGTCTGGGCTGTAGTCCCCTCGGGTTGGTCTTCTCTATTGGGCTGATCTTGCCTATTGGGCTGTGAAACCTGCGCCATTACGGGCAGGGCTAGAAAAAACAGAACGAGACACAGAAACGATACGGCACCGCGCAACAATCGGGACATTCTTTGCTCCTTGTTCAAGTCAACGCTCATTCAACATCCAACTTCTCTTGCTTTTACGATTTGGAAATAGTTGAAGCCAAATAAATAAAGCGGTAAGACATTTATGAACTGCGATTTAATTGCGCTACTTCCTATAACGTTCCGTGCGTCGATAGCACCTTGCCGAGGTTTCAAAAACACGGATTTCAAAAACACATCGCCCCTTGTTTCCACTCCGCTGCGCTCCACCGATTTCATTTGCACTGTGAAAACGAAGTGACGCGAAGAACCATTCACGCGGGAGTTGACGTGTTCCTGAACATTCCTTGGTCTCCTAAAAATGCCGTCTTGATTAAATCGAACTGAAGAGTGGCTGTGACCCTATACGGTCTTTTGCCCTATCGACTGGCGTCAATACTACTAAACCAGCAGAGACCCTGAAAACAAAATTTGGTACAGTGACCATTTTTTGCCAACGCATTTCCCAATTTGGAACTTCCATAAGCAGGGCAAGGCTTTTCGCCGCAGATTGTGCAGATCAACGCTGATTGGAAAAAGCAGAACCTTACCACGGATAAACACGGATGGAGAAAGGCAAGACTTCACCGCGGATGAACGCGGATCAACGGGATAACCGAGATCAGGGAACAGTGAGAACCTACTGCTGATAAGCGCGGATGACATTGATTCAATGACCGCGAAGAAGAAAATTTGATGCGAGGCAAACCTTTCGTCGCAGATTGCGCGCAGATCAACGCTGATTGGGAAAGCAAAAATCTTTACCACCTTTTCCGTGCTATCCGTGTTTATCCGTGGTAAGGTTTTTGCCTTTCCGATCCGGGCTTATCCACGTTCATCTGCGGCGAAAAGCTTTTTGCTTTTGCTCTTCTCCGTGTTTCCGCGTCTCTGTGGCAGGTTCTTTTGTGACCTTTGGTTGCCTGGCGTTTCAATTACTGAAGTCACCTGTGCCTAACTAAAACAAACGAAAATACGACCGTGGACGCGGTATTGTATCGGGTAACGAGGTACGTCGGCCATGCAACACCACCCTCAGCAAGCGTCTTCCGGGTTCACGTTGAAACCTGGCGAAAGAATTACTGACTGCTCTCCTCTTTGGACCTCTGGTTCAGATCGAATCCTTGAAGAAATTGCCACTTGCAGTCATTGTCTTCAGCCCACGTATCGGGTCATCGTTTTGACCTCGGCGGCGGGATTGGAACGGCGAGAGTCATTGTGCGTCAAGCACTTTGTTCATGCAGCCAGGACGTTTCAAGAGCTGCGGCGTCAGTCCGCCTGATCTTCTCTCGATCCGTGTTTATCCGTGGTAAGGTTTTGAGCTTGCCCAATCTGCGCAAATCTGCGGTGAAAACGTTTTTGATTTTTCAAGATTGGGAAAATTTTATCAATCCTCGATAACCAGAAAAAGCATCTTAATATACATAAAGACACGCATGCGGGTGGGTTGATTTTATTGAGTGGTGTTCAACATGCCCAGGAAAGCCAAGCCTCGCAAGCCCATTGCCTTCCCGGATCAAGTTTGGATAGCTCCGCGTCCTGCGAAGACATCAAAGCCCCGAATCTTTGAGCCCGTAAGCATCGCCGAATCCAACCGTTATCTGGAATTTGCCGATATTGCCTTGGGCGCTAAAAAGTCGCCCTCGCACAAGAAGAAGCCACGCAGCACTCCAAGCCATGCTCAAAAGCAACATGCGCAACATCACCGCGGTGCTGAAAACAAGGTGATTCCCATCAACAGCAGGGCCTCAAACCCTCGCGGGCCGAACGAGGGATTTGGCGCTTTTCGCAATTCCCGCTGATTTTGCAGATGATGCAGCAAAAATCTTTGCCGGCCCTATATTTCCGCTGTGCCTTCTGACTCTACTACTATAGAAGCAGGTTCATCCGTCGATGAAACAACTTAAGGGGCACGGACCGGAAGCCGTGCCCCTTTAAATTCTTTTAGCGTCCTTATTTTCCCTGGCCGTCGCCCATAATCTTCATTACGGTCGTCAGAAAATCATCGGGCGTAAGGGATTCGTGAAAGAACGCCGGCGATAGCAACTCCGGGCCTTTCTGTCTGTGCAGCTCGAGCACGGGCACATCGCAAAGTTTCCTGACCGCTGCCCACACCCGGCGCTTTTCTGAAGGCAGTAGAGAGTATCCCACCATTACCAGACGAGGCTTATGGGCTGCGCATGTGGGTTGAATCGTAGTTGAATCACTGGCGGCCAGGACCTCAAATCCTGCCTTTTCAAGCACTCTTCTGCGCACATCCGCCAAGCCAGGATCACGCGATATCACCAGGATTTTCTCCTTTTCCGTCATCCCTAGTGGGATGCCGCAACCAATGTCTCTGTTCAATTTAGAAATAAATTTGAGAGAGAATATTTTTACAATTTTGTCGCTTTTTGTTTCCTACAGGCGGTGGCACATACAACCTGGTCCGTGCGTAGTACAGTTTGCAATCAATTTCATAGCTAACGCGATGAACGTCTGCCCGAAATATGTTTTAGTCGATGTTTTTCTACCGCAGCTCTTCCATGATCTCGTCCAGCGCCTGGCGAGAAGGACGCGTCAATTCTTGCGGCATTCTGGCCAATGGCTGGTCTGTGAGATTGAGTTGTTCCACAAAACTGGGCGTAGTGGTGTTCACGTAAAACACGCCGGTAAGCATTTCGCCTTTTTCGTGCGACTCCGCCAGCAGCTTTAATGCGCCAACTCTGTCCGTCGCGTCATAATCGCGGTCCAGCTTGCGCAGCCGCAGTTGCGAACCATCATGCATGCGCACGGTCGCCGTGGTTCCGGGATCATAATCCACGTCAATGTTTTCAAAGCTCGGCACAAAGCCAACTTCCTGGATCGGCTCCTCATGGTCCTTGGAATACTTGTAGGACTTGGTGGAGCCTTCGTGGTCGTTGAAGGTCACGCAGGGCGAGATCACGTCAAGCATCACCGTGCCGCGGTGCGCAATGGCCGCTTTCAGCAGGTTCAGCAACTGCTTCTTGTCGCCGGAAAATGACCGCGCCACAAACGTCGCGCCCAGCTGGATCGCCAGCGCGCAGGTATCGATGGGCGGCAGATCGTTGATCACGCCGGTCTTCAGCTTCGATCCCAGATCTGCCGTGGCGGAGAACTGCCCTTTGGTGAGTCCATAAACGCCGTTGTCTTCAATGATGTAAATGATCGGCAGATTGCGGCGCATCAGGTGGATGAACTGCCCAATGCCGATGGAAGCCGTGTCGCCGTCACCGGAGACGCCGATCAGCATCAGCTTCTGGTTGGCCAGCGCAACGCCGGTAGCGACGGACGGCATGCGTCCATGCACGGAGTTGAAGCCGTGAGCGCGGTTTACAAAATACGCCGGCGTCTTAGACGAGCAACCGATGCCGCTGAGCTTTGCGATATTTTCCGGCTGAATGCCCATTTCATACATCGCATCAATCAGCCGCTCCGTGATGGCGTTGTGGCCGCAGCCCGCGCACAGCGTGGTCTTGCCGCCGCGATAATCGAGCACGGTAAGCCCCGCATGATTTGTCTTCGGATTATTGGAACCAGGCGCCGGAGTGGGCGTGGTAGTGGCGGACATTACTTGGCCTCCTGAGAACTGGCTTCCTGAGAAACTATCGCGTCGGTGACAGAGCGTGCGTCAATCGGCAGCCCGTTGTAGTGGACCACGCTGCGCAGCCTGGTCACCTGGTCTGCGGCGATATCGAGCTTGATAAGCTGAAACATCTGCGCGTCACGGTTCTGCTCCACCACATAGACGCGATCATGGTTCTTGATGAAGTCGTGCACATCCTGATTGAACGGGTACGCGCGCAGCCGCAGATAATCGGCGGTGATGTTGTGCTCCGCAAGCAACTGGTCGCACGACTCAGTCAGCGCCCAGTGCGTGGTTCCGTAAGCAATAATGCCGATCTTTGATTTGGACGTTCCGCTGCACTTCCTTCACCGGCGCGGGAACAAACTTGCGCGCGGTTTCAAACTTACGCGCCAACCGGTTCATGTTGTTCACGTAATCGTCAGGACGCTCGCTGTACTGCGCTTTCTCATTGTGTCCGCTGCCGCGGGTGAAATAAGCCGCCGCCGGATGCGCCGTGCCCGGCAGCGTGCGATAAGGAATGCCATCGCCATCAACATCTTTATAGCGGGCAAAACCGCCCAGGCGCTTCAGGTCTTCTTCATTCAGCACTTTGCCGCGCGCAATCGCCTTTTCAGGATAAGTAAACGGATGCGCCATCCAGTTATTCATGCCCAGGTCGAGATCAGAGAGCACAAAGACCGGCGTCTGGAACTGCTCCGCCAGATCAAACGCTTCTATGGCCATGGTGAAGCACTCTTCCGCTGACGATGGAAACAGCAGAATGTGTTTGGTGTCGCCGTGAGAGAGAAACGCGCATGAGAGCACGTCGCCCTGCATGGTGCGCGTAGGCAATCCTGTGGAAGGCCCAACGCGTTGGATGTCAAAGAACACTCCGGGCAGCTCAGTGTAATAGCCCAAGCCAATGAATTCCGCCATGAGTGAAATGCCAGGGCCTGAAGTTGAAGTCATGGATCGCGCGCCTGTCCAGCCTGCGCCCAGCACCATGCCTGCGGCCGCCAGTTCGTCTTCTGCCTGCACCACGGCGAATGTCGCTTTGCCGTCCGGGCCAATGCGATATTCCTTGAGATAATCAATCAGCGTTTCCACCAGCGAACTGGAAGGCGTGATGGGATACCACGTTACCACCGTTACGCCGGCGAACATGCAGCCCAGGGCCGCAGCAGCGTTGCCGTCCACAATGATCTTGCCCTGGTTCTCATTCATGCGCTCCACCCAGAACGGGTCCTGCTTGGTGAACGTGGCAGTAGCGTAGTCATAGCCGGCGCGGATGGCGGCAGTATTCAGCTCAGCAGCTTTTTTCTTTTTGGCAAAATGCTTGACCAGCGCCTTCTCTGATTCCTCACGCTCGATACCGAGCAGCGCATCCACCACGCCCACATAAAGCATGTTCTTGACCAGGCGGCGCAGCTTGGCCTCAGGGCATACCGGGGCCACCAGCTTGTCAAAAGGCACAGGATAAAAAGTGATGTCCTGGCGAAGACCGGAAAGTTTCAGCGGCTCATCGTAAACGCAGGCAGCGCCAGCCGGAAGCGACATCACATCTTCCTGCGCGGTCTCAGCGTTCATCGCCACCAGAAAATCGATTTTCCTTTTTGCGCGCAATGTAGCCATGCTTGCTGGCGCGGATGGTGTACCACGTGGGCAAGCCGGCAATGTTCGATGGGAAGAGGTTCTTGCCGGAGACCGGCACGCCCATCTGGAAAATGCTGCGCAGCAGCACTGTGTTGGCCGATTGCGACCCGGAGCCGTTCACCGTGGCCACTTGAATGCTGAAATCATTGACCTTGCGGCCCGGCTGAGGCGTGCGCGCCGCGCGTTCCTGAACCCCAAGTTCGATTGTCGTAGCCATGAATTATCCTGTGCGTTTATCCCTTTATTATCTACTCTTTTAGAATGGCGTAGATATTGATTATAAAACAGTGATGGAGGTCACCTCAGAAGAGTTGACCTCTTAAGACGATAGGGAACCTCTTAGTAATGAGCCGGATCGAAAATGCGGGAACGGCAGAAGGATCGCGAGCCGCTGTTTAAAGCTGTTGTGCCATTTGCTTTTTTTGGTTTTTTGGGTGACTCCGAGAAAATCGACGCTCCTCTATTGACCGGTTTCGTGCTGCGGTGGCCCGACTTTTGGGGCGTCGCGGCAAAGGAAAAATGACAGGTTTTACGTTTTTATATACATAGGAAAAATTTCCTTTGCAGACCTTGAAGGAGGTCCAATGGCGGATAGTTTTCAGGTTATAGGCCAAAGTCAGACGGCGCTTTTCTCCCTCAAGATACACCGAGGCGACGGGATGGTCCTCCTCGCCATGAATTGGAAGCAGGGCACGCCCCCTCAGAACTTTGTCGGGTTCGCCATCGAGTACAAAGAGCCCGGAGGACAGCAATTTTTTGCCTTGAAGAACCGACTGTGTTTCCCCAAATCTGATGGTGGAGTTGATCCTAACCAGTTATCCACTTTGCGCTCTCCTATCCAGAAGTTCCGCTGGGTACATTTTCCTCGCAATGCGCATCTGCCCGGGCAGTTCAGCTATCGCGTTACACCGGTTTTTATGAACGATCGTGACGAGCTGAGCCTGGGCGACCCGCAGGAAGCCCAAATTGGGCTAATGCAGGAAACCTTCCCTGGCGAGCTCAATATCGCCTATACCCGCGGCTTCGTTTCCTCGCAGGCGTTTGTGGACCGTTTCAAGACCGTTAAGGGCCTACTGCCCGGTAAAGGCGATGATCCCCTCAAATTCATCCCCAAAGGACCAAATGCCGAGGTTGCCCTGGCGTGGATGGGATTTGAAGCACGGGCGGCCATCCTGGACCTGCTTGACCAGGCTTTGGCCGATAAAAACGCTGAAGTGCGCGTTGTAGCCTACGATTTCAACCTGCCGGATGTGATCAACCGCCTGGAAAAACTCGGATCGAGAGTCCGCGTCATCATTGACAATTCCGGAAGTCACGGAGAAAGCGGATCACCGGAAAACGGGGCAGAGAAAAGACTGGTTGCCTCAGCGGGCAGAGCTAACGTGAAGCGCCAGCACATGGGCAACCTTCAGCACAACAAGTTCATTGCCGTAACGGGAGATGTTCAGAAGGCTGTGTGCGGATCCACAAATTTCTCCTGGCGCGGCTTCTTTGTGCAGAACAACAATGCCCTGATGGTGCAGGGTAAAACCGCCGTCGGCTTGTTCTTTGAAGCCTTTGACAACTACTTCGCCGATGACACGGTGGCAGGCTTTGGCCAGACTGATTCTGCGAAGTTTGCCAGCCTTGGTGTGGCAGGGATTGATGCCAAGGTCGCCTTTTCACCGCACATCGCCTCCAATGCGCTGCTGCAATCCATCGCGGACGACATTCAGAAGAACGCCACGTCATCACTCTTCTATTCATTGGCGTTCCTGTATCAAACCAAAGGACCAATCAGAGACGCGATCGTAAAAGTGACCAATAATAAGGAGCGTTTCGTCTACGGAATTTCCGATCGGTTGGTGAAAGGCGTCGGAATAGGTATCGATGTTCTGAAGCCGAACGGCAATATCGCACCTGTCTTTCCCGCTGCGCTTACCAAAGGCTTGCCGGAGCCGTTCAAGTCCGAACCGACTGGCGGCGGTGGTGTCAGGATGCACCACAAATTCGTCGTCATCGACTTTGACAAACCCACGGCGCGGGTCTACCTCGGTTCGTACAATTTTTCTGATCCTGCTGACACCACCAATGGGGAAAACCTCCTGCTAATTTGCAATCGACGGGTCGCAGTTTCTTATCTAGTGGAGGGGTTAAGCATGTTTGATCATTACTATTTCCGGGTGGCTCAACAGGACGCTAAGAAGGCGCGCAAGAAGCTGCAACTGGTCAAGCCTCCCCGCAAAAAGGGTGAGAAACCGTGGTGGGACGAGTATTACACTGACCGGGTGAAAATCCACGATCGCGAACTTTTTGCCTGAGCAGGAAGTGGCCTGTGGCTTCGTTGTGCTCGTTTCTGGCAGGCTGGCTTATCTCGCGCCTCGGCGCTCGTTGGCGAAAGCTCTGGGCGTCACTGCTGGATCGAGTCAGAATGCTGTTCCATGCGATGCAATGCCCGCTCCTGATAAATTGTTAGCGTGAATATTGTCCTGAATGCCGCTGAAGCCCGGGTGCTCGGGTCGCTTGTCGAAAAAGACATCACCACGCCCGATTACTACCCGCTTTCCCTGAATGCGCTGATCAATGCCTGCAATCAGAAGAACAATCGCGAGCCGGTCACGAACTTTGACGAAGAGACCGTCCGCCTGGCGCTGCGCAACCTGAGCGACAAGCAACTGGCGGGAATGGCGCGCGGTGCCGAGGGTCGGGTGGCAAAGTATGAACACCGCCTACAAGAGGTCTACAACTTTACCCGACCTGAGACGGCGATTCTGTGTGTGTTGCTGCTGCGCGGCCCACAGACGCCTGGAGAGTTGCGCGGACGCACCGAGCGCATGCATCGCTTTGAAGACCTGGACGAAGTGCTGAGCGGCCTGCAACAGCTCATGCGCCGCGAGCCCCCGCTGGCCAAGGCCCTGGGACGCCGTCCGGGAACAAAAGAGATCCGCTACGCGCATTTGCTTTCCGGCGACGTGGAAGCCTGGGAGCCGCCGGCAGAAACGGCTTCCAGTTCGCCCTCAGCCGATGCCGAGCGGCTGATTCAACTGGAAGAACAAGTGGCTGCGTTGCACAGTGAAGTCGCCGAGTTAAAGCAACAGATGGCGGAGTTCAGGAAGCAGTTCGAATGACAGCTCACCAAAGACACAAAAGCGATGGCGAGTTTACGCATTTGGATGGAACGCCTCACTGGCATCAAATTGAGATCTGGAAACTTGGCCCTGCTTCCCTTGCCGGGCCAGCGACTGTGGCATTAAACCACAAAAGGGAGCAGTCGCGCGGTCTTGCGTGAATACTCAGCGTACTCAGGATACGTCGCACGCAGAAGTGGTTCTTCACGTTGTGATCCCAGTCACATCAAGTCAGCAAGGCTGATTCTATGATGTGCTCTCAAAGCTGCCTGACGGCGTACAATTGGCTGCGTTGCCACCTGGACGAGATGGTTGACTGCCGTTTCGTCTTTTTTGGCTGAAGGCCGCCAACTGAAAAGGCCAGCATGTCTGGGCCGGATTGGCCGCGTCGCCTGAGGAGGAGTCATGTCAACGGTCGCCCACCAGGAAGCCGGGATTGAGCAGCTATTACACGCGGAAAACGAACTTCTACCGCCAAAATCTCTGGTACAAAATGCGCGCCTGAAAGATTACGCCGCGGAATACAAACGATCGGTGGAAGATCCTGAAGCGTTCTGGGCCGCCGCCGCGAGTGAGCTGGAATGGTTCCAGCCGTGGACGAAAGTTTTTGAATGGAAGTATCCGACGTTTGAGTGGTTTCAGGGCGGCAAATTCAACATCACGCATAACTGCCTTGATCGCCAGGTGAAATCCGGACGCAAGAATAAAGTCGCTTATATATGGATAGGTGAGGATGGCACGGAACGCCAGGTTACCTACGGCCAGTTGCTGGACCAGGTGGGCCGCACGGCGAACGCGCTGAAGTCGCTTGGGGTGAAGAAAGGTGATCGCGTCATTATTTATATGCCGCTGTGCCTTGAGGGCGTGGTCTCAATGCTGGCGTGCGCGCGGATTGGCGCTGTGCATTCCGTGGTGTACGCGGGATTCAGCGTGGGAGCGTTGCGCAGCCGCATTGAAGATGCGCAGGCGCGCGTGATTCTGACCGCAGACGTGACGTATCGTCGCGGCAAGCAAGTGCCGTTGCGCGCCATTGTGCAGGAGTCGATTGCCGGACTGGAGCTGGTGGAAAAAGTTGTAGTGCTGCGGCGAGCCAAGCCGATGATCGAACTGACGGAACGCGAAGTGGATTTCACTGAGCTGGTGCAGGCGCAGAAAGCCGAATGCCTGGCCGAGGTGATGGATTCAGAAGATCCGCTTTACATCCTCTATACCAGCGGCACCACCGGCAAGCCCAAGGGCGTGGTGCACGTGCATGGCGGTTACGCTGTGGGCATTCACTATCACATGGCCCGCTTCTGGGACGTCCGGGACGACGATGTTTATTTCTGCACGTCTGATATCGGCTGGGTGGTGGGGCATTCTTATATCGTTTACGCGCCGCTGCTCGCGGGCGTGACCACGCTGTTCCGCGAAGGCGCGATTGACTATCCCAACCCTGGGATTGCCTGGGAGCTGGTGGAAAAATATCGCGTGTCTGTGGTGTTCACCGCGCCCACGGCCGTCCGCATGTTCATGCGCCACGGGGACGAGCTGCCAAAAAAATTCGATCTCCGCAGCCTGCGTCTTTTCACCTGCGCCGGTGAGCCGCTGAACCCGGAGGCGATGAACTGGGCATATCGTGTGCTCTGCGGCAACGGCACAACGGCATTCGTCGCCGACAACTGGTGGCAGACTGAAACCGGCGGCCCGTGCCTGGGCACTCTGCCGATCATGGCGGCGCGTCCGGCAAAAGCGGGCAAGGCGCTTCCCGGCGTGGTGGCGGAAGTTGTGGACCAGCAAGGCAACAAGATGCCAGCGAACAAAGGCGGACTGCTGGTGCTCCGCAAGCCGTTTCCGCACATGTTCCGCACCGTCTATGGCGACCCGGCGCGTTACGCGCAGGATTGGGGCAAAGTGCCCAACGCTTATACCACCGGCGACGTCGCGATATGCGATCAGGACGGCTACTTTACCGTTGTCGGCCGCGCTGACGATGTGCTGAATGTTGCCGGCCATCGCATTGGCACGGCTGACGTTGAAGGCGCGCTAGTCAGCCATCCCGCCGTGGCTGAAGCGGCTGTTATCGGACGTCCCGACGAAATCAAGGGCGAGAACATCAAGGCTTTCGTGATCCTGCGCATTGGCCACACCGGTTCGCCGGAACTTGAATTGAAATTGAAAGAGCATGTGCGGCACGTGCTCGGCGCAATCGCCGTGCCCGCGGAAATTGCATTCCCTGACAAGTTGCCCAAGACGCGCAGCGGCAAGATCATCCGCCGTTTGCTGAAAGCGCAGGAACTGGGCCGCGACGTCGGCGATCTCTCGACGCTGGAAGAGTAGATCGATTGAAATCGGGTGATCGCACGTGATCCGGTGATCCGGTGATCATCCGATTTCTTAATCCACGTCCATCAGCGCAAATCTGCCGCAAATGTTTTATTCCGGGCGTCTATCCGCTTCCTCAGGTAAGGCCCTTAATCCCCTGATCTCGGTAGCAGGCCCTATTTTCAGCCGAGAAATTTGTAGCAAGAATTGCCAGTAGAAACCCACATTCAAGAGTTATTCAATTCGCTCGAACACGCATTTTGAGCTTACGTCCGGGGGAGACTGGTGAGAGTTGCCGTTGCCGCCATGCTATTGGTGTTTTTAGGATCGTCGGCCTTTGCCCTGAGCGAAGACGCACGTCGCGCGCCTGCTTCTGCGTCAACGCCGGCCTCCGATTCCGCCGCGCCTGCTTCTGCGTCGACTGCAAACGCGGCTTCGGCTACAACTTCAGTTTCGCCCCATGCGCTGGTAGCTGCCCTGCCCAATGCGCCTCCAATATCCGCAGAAGTACGGACTGTTGAACCCGTGTCCCCCGCGCCCCCGCTCACGCCGCCAGCCGCGATCATCAAGCTTAAGACTCCGCCGCACACACACAGCTTCTTTGACGCCCGCAACACACTCGGCTTGGCTACTCTGGGCGCGTCGCTTACCGCAGACGCTCTCTCCACGCAAAAAGGGCTCGCATATCCTGGCTTTGTGGAAATGAATCCCATCGCACGCCCGTTTGTGCAGAGCCGCATGGGCGCTGCCGTTTATAACGCGGGCAGCTTCGGCCTGATGGCGGGATTGATGTACTTGGCCCACAAAAAGGAGCACCACAAACTGGAGCGCATTCTTCCCCTGGCAGTAGGGAGTTGGGAAGGCCTGCTCAGCATGCGCAACTATCATGCGATTGCCAATCGGGCGCGGTAAATATCCGCCAAATCAAAAGCCAAAACTTTTCGCCGCAGATTTACGCGGATCAGCGCAGATCGCTAGTTGGCTTTCAGCTTAAATCACCGGCTTTTCTTCTTGGCAGAAACCCTCACCACGGATGAACACGGATAACACTGATCCGTACGGATCTCTTTTCGGCTTTACGATCTGGTACGAAATTCAAAATCCAAGTGCTTCGAGATCAAGCGGATCAGGTCGATGGCAGTTATCTTATCAGCTAAATCACCCGCTCATCTTCCATTAATTCCGCGTAACTCGGTCGAACAAGGAATACTGCCCCAATCACCTCAATATTTGCCGGACACTCCGCCCAGTTATGTTTCCAGCACACAATCACATCGCATTTTTTGGGATCATGTTTGTGCAGCAGAAAATTGCGGCTCTCAAACTCGAATTCAATCTGCACCCTCTGCCACCGTCCCGGCGCTACTTCGCGAAACGCCTCGCAGTCGGGAAACTCTGATTGGATGCGCGTCACCACGTACCCCATCCTGTGGCCGAGCAGCCCAAAGAGGTAAACCACGCCCATCTCGTTCACCGGTTCGTGCGCCAGCCCTGGCGGCGTCAGCGGACGCCCATACACTGGCCGGTCCAGCAACAGCCTTGGCTTTTGCCCAAGAGGTGCCCCGTCAACTCCGCGTTCCACCGCCCTGCGTCTCACCGCCCCGCGCGGACTCCATTCCGCGATCATCTCCATTAATGCCGGGTGCTTCTTGTCCAGACCGCTGCTTTCGGCAAAACTGCGCATTCCCTCAGCAACATTTTTCCATCCTCCAAACCTCGAAAGAAATGGCCTTGCGCTGTATTCTCCGTGCATCGACTGGTCGTTGATCGAGGGCACCCTCTTCGCCTTCCGCGCTACCGCTGCCCAGTCCCGGAACAGATCGCTCATACTGGCGGTCACCGCCCTATGTCCCACTTCCATTCCCGTTGCACGTAGGGCCTGGGTGAAGGTTCCAAAGTGCCTCTGAATATGCCTGATTGTTATGCGGCTCATTTTGCTCAGTTCATAGTGCGTGGGAACGTGCCCCAGCTTCTTGGCGCAGGCGTGTAGTGTGGCAATAATTACTTCTTTCGTAACAGAGGTTGAACGGTCCTTTTGCTTAATCATGTTGTCTCCAATAAAAAAGCCGCCTCTGGGCGGCTCGCGGTTTGAAAAGCTTGTTTTGTTGAAAAACGCCTGGTTTGAAAACGGCTGGCCTGAAAAACGGCTGCTTTGAAAATACGACGCGTTAAGGGCGCAGGTTGGATGCACCGGGGATTGTTGAGAAATTACTGGGGTTCAAGGGAGGGCAAAGGGTCTAAAGGCTAAAGGCTAATTGCTAATTGCCATTTGCTAATTGCTAATTGCCAATTGCTAATTGCTGCTTTTTTCTCCCCCTATTACCATATGCACGGATTTCAGCTTTCCGGGACAAGTTTTCTGAAAGAAATTTTCAATTTTCCTTCCGGGGTCTCGATAAAGATCAGCTCCAGCTCCGCCTCGGGCTCCCGTTGCAGCCGCCTCGCCCGGTGCGGTTCGCCCGATTGCAGCACCGCGCTTATCGCCCCTTTGTGCCGGTCAAATCGCTTCCATGCCGCCTGAAGGACCCGCTTATCGTCCTCCGTAAAGCAGGCCGCCAGCGCCGCCTCGCGTCCAAACCCGATCACTCGTAAATCCATCACGAGTCGCTCCCCCGGATCCAGATCCGTCAGCTCTGCCACCCGTTCCCAATCCACCACCAGGTTTTCGTCCTTCAGCGCATCGGCTATATCGTCTTCCAGGGAATGGAGCTCTTCGTCTAAGCCGAACTTGTCTTCATAGTCATTCAGGGCCATCCCTAGCTTGTCGTCATGCTCCAGCTGTTCTCCTTCCTCGTCGCGATATTGCAGATCGCAAGCCAGGATTTCCATATTTTGGTTTGGCCGGATATCCACAATCCCCATCCTCACCGCGCATTGCACAGCTCCCTTACGGATATACGCCATTGGGTTCGGGTGCTCCTTCCATCGTCCTTGCCCAATAACTGCCTGAATCGCTGGAACATACAGCAGTCCCAGGCGCAACTCTTGAAGCAGTCTCTTCCAATCCTGTTCGCAAGCTTCATATGTCTTGGCCTGTATGGAGCTTAATAATTCAATCTTGGTTGCCATTCCCCACTCCTATTGAAAATCGAATCGGAATTCATTATAGGCGAACAAATGGAGAATCTAAAGAATCTTTTGGTCGTGGGGGGAATAAAACTCTTCTCTGCTGGTTCTTCCACTACATCTTCTCAACCCCTCAACATGGGGCCGCACCTCTCATGCGGCCCTTTTTCTTATTTCTGTCGCAAGGGCAGATCAGTGTTATCAGTGTTGATCAGTGGTGGGTTCCGCAGACGGGCGGCGATGCGAGCGCATTGACTTGGCGATGAGCCCTAGTCCGCCGACCAGCAGAACCAGCATCACCAGCGTATGGAACAGCGTGGCGGGCTGGAAGTAGATATGCATGTTGGCGATCACGCCGGCCAGGATAAAGAGAGCGCCGGCGGCGGTAAGCAGCCATCCGATGGTGCTGCGGCCGTTAAAGAAGAGAATGGCAATGCCGAACAGCAGCGGAATCAGCGTGACGCCAAAGCTATTGGCGCCCCAGAAGCTCCAATAAGAACCCATGACGGTAACCTGATTGGAGATGAGGTAGCCTCCGACGCAGGTCATAATAAAGCCCAGCGCAAATTCGCCCAGACCTCCGGGCGTGCCGCCAACATCGGTCATTGAACGGTTGTCCATGCGGGGAAGGATAGCAGAGGACGGACGCGATACACAGAGAGAAATTTGCCACGGCAGGATAGAATGATGGCGCTCGCTGCCCCCTACTAGCACGAACCGGAAGGAATGAATGGCTGAAGAGACCGCTCCAAAATCACAGTTGCGCCGCGCCATGGGCTTCTGGGACGTGCTGCTGTTCAACATCGCTGCAGTGCTGGGCCCGCGCTGGATTGCCGCTGCCGCGCATAACGGCACTTCATCCATCAGCCTGTGGGTGCTGGCTGCGGTGTTCTTCTTTCTGCCCACGGCGCTGATCATCATTGAGCTTTCCACGCGCTATCCAGCAGAGGGCGGGCTATATGTGTGGAGCAAGGAAGCGTTTGGCGACTTCCACGGCTTTGTGGCCGGATGGGCGTACTGGATTTATACGTTCTTTTACTTTCCCGGATTGCTGACCGCCAGCGTCGCTATGTCTGTTTATATTGGCGGGCCGAAATATGCGTGGCTGGCAGGCAGTCCCAGATATTTGCTCTGGGCGTCTTTGGGACTGCTGGCGATAGCGGTGCTCTTTAATATTGTCGGGCTCGATATCGGCAAGTGGCTCCAGAATGCGGGCGGCATTTCCACTTACGTTCCTCTGGTGATGCTGGTAGGCATTGGAACATACCTGGCGCTGCATCGTGGAAGCGCAACGCACTTTTCCTGGCCACGGCTCTGGCCGGAATGGCCGCCTGACATCGATAAGCTGAATTTCTGGTCGAGCATTGCCTTCGCTTTTACCGGCATGGAACTGGTCTGTGCCATGAGTGAAGAGATCCGCGAGCCGCATAAAACTTTTCCACGCGCCATCTATGCCTCCACGGGCTTGATTGCCGTGATTTACGTTCTGGGCACCATGGCGCTGCTGTGGCTTTTGCCTGCAGAGCAGATTGATCCCCGCAACGGAGTTTTCGGCGGCATTAGCTTTGGCTCGGCCGCGCTGGGGATTGCCTGGTTCGGAATGCTGGCGGCTTTGCTGGTGACAGTCGGCAACGCCGGAGGCGTGGGCGCGACGGTGGCGGGCGTAGCGCGCGTGCCGTTTGTCGCCGGCATTGACCATTACCTGCCCGCGTATTTCGGCAAGATCCACCCGAAGTGGAAGACGCCGTATATTTCCATCCTGATTCAAGCCGTGATCTCGGCGGCGATCCTGGTGCTTTCGCAAATCAACGCCACAGTAATTGGCGCGTATCAATTTCTGGTTTCCATGTCGGTGATTCTCTACTTCATTCCCTTCCTTTATATGTACGCAGCGGCCATTAAGCTGGCTCATCGGACTGACCGCGCCGAGGGGCAAGCCGTGCTGGTCCCGGGCGGCATGCCGGGCATATGGATTGCCGGCTCACTCGCGTTTCTGATTACGCTTGGTTCAATGATTCTGGCGGCCATTCCGCCCGGAGGAGAAAACAAAGTTCTGTTTGAAGCCAAACTTGTGGGTTGCACCGCCGCGTTCGTCGGCACTGGTCTGGTGCTTTACTGGCGGGGCGCAAGAAAGAAAGCAATGTCCGCGGCCACCGCGCGACCGATATAGAACCAGCTCATTGAGACTGGGGTGCGCGGAACAGTAGAGTTCTCCCCACCACGCTCAGATGCCGCTAAGCCATCAGTCGCTGATGACCAAGAGTGGCCTTGCGGTGTTGAAAGAAATCGCAAGTGACATGCAACAGCGCGCTTTAAGCCATGCATTACACTCATAAGATCTCTTCAGATTAACCGTAATTCCCTGCAACCTTTTTGTTTTCCCTAACGTATGTACCGTAAGACGGTCATATACGTGTGCCTGCTCAAGAGAGTTTGGCGGAAGGAGCAATCAGGATGGGAAATTTCAGCTCGCAACTCAGGCAGGTGCTGCGCAGGCTGGTTCGCACGCCCATGTTTACGGCCGTAACGCTGATTACTCTGGCGGCCGGCGTGGGCGCAAACACGGTTGTGTTCAGCGTGCTTGAGGGCATTCTGCTGAAGCCGCTGCCGTATCCGCATTCCGAGCAGCTGGTAGTGATTACCCACGTGGCGCCAGGGATCAACTCCAAAGCAAATTTCCCGGGCGCACCTTCCAATTACTTTATCTATCGCGACCAGAACCAGAGCTTTCAGGACGTCGCGATGATGACTGGCGGATTCGGTGAGCATCACCGGCGTGGGCGAACCGGAGCAGGTCCGCGCCCAACGTGTTACTGACGGCATGACTTCGATGCTGGACGTGGCTCCGGTCCTGGGGCGCAGCTTTTCACGCCAGGATGACCTACCCAGCAGCCCTCAGACCGCAATGCTGATGTATGGCTACTGGCAACACAAGTTCGGCGGCGATCGTGCAATCGTGGGACAAACCATCAAGGTGGATGGCAAGCCAACGCAGGTGATCGGCGTGATGCCCAGAGAGTTTCATTTTCTCGACCAGGATGACCCGGCGCTGCTGATTCCCTTCCAGTTTGATCGTGCCAAAACATTCCTGGGAAATTTCAGTTACTTCACCGTGGCCCGGCTGAAGCCAGGAGTGACCATCGAACGGGCCTCCATGGATGTGGCCCGCATGCTTCCCATAGTGCTGACGAACGTTTCCCGCGCCCCCGGGCTTCAGCCTGAAATTATTTCAGGACGCGCGTATAGGCCCCAGCATTACCCCCTTGAAAAACCGTGTGGTGGGCGATGTAGGCAAAATGCTCTGGATCCTGATGGCAGCGATTGGGATGGTTTTGTTAATTGCTTGCGCTAACGTTGCCAACCTGGTGCTGGTGCGGGTGGAAGGCCGTCGACAGGAGTTGTCCATCCGAGCGGCGCTGGGAGCAGGCTGGAGCCGCATTGCTTCTGAGCTGCTGTTTGAAAGCGTTGTTCTGGGATTGCTGGGAAGCCTGCTGGGACTAGGCATGGCTTATGGCGCGTTGCGCGTGCTGGTGGCAATGGCGCCTCGGGGCCTGCCGCGCGTAAATGAAATTGGCATTGACGGAACGGTGCTGTTGTTTACACTTGGCCTCGCAATCCTGGCGAGCCTGCTCTTTGGCAGCATACCGATTTTCAAGTATGCCGGTGCGCGCCTTTCCGCCGGACTACGCGAAGGCGCACGCGGCATGAGCCAGAGCCGTGAGCAACATCGCGCGCGTAACGTGCTGGTGGTGGTGCAGGTAGCTCTGGCTTTGCTGCTGCTGATCTGCTCCGGGCTGATGACCCGCACTTTTATTGCGCTTACGCGAGTGCAACCCGGCTTCAGCACGCCGGAAGAGATCCAGACGTTCTGGATTACCCTTCCTAAGAGCGAGGTGGCAGACGATCAGAAGGTGCCGCGCAAGTTTGAAGAGATTCTGCGCAAGCTGGAGGCCGTGCCAGGCATCTCGTCGGTCGCGCTTTCAAGCAGCATCCCGCTGGACGGAAATGGGAGCTTCGATCCTGTTTTTGCCGAAGATCATACTTACAGGCCGGGAGAGCTGGCGGCGATGCGCAGATTCAAGTGGGTTTCACCCGGCTTTCTTAAGACCATGGGTACGCCGCTGGTAGCCGGACGCGACCTGACCTGGTCTGAGATGTACAACATGACTCCAGTCGCGCTGGTTTCAGAAAACGCGGCGCGCGAATTGTGGCATGACCCGGCTTCAGCGCTAGGCAAGCGGATTCGCGTGGGATCGACCGACGACTGGCGTGAAGTAGTCGGCGTGGTAGCCAACGTTTACGATGATGGCGTGAACCAGGAACCTTCAAGCGTGGCCTATTGGCCACTGATGATGCGCAACTTTGAAGGCGATGGGATCACCGCACGCCGCGAGCTTTCCTTTGTACTGCGCACGCAGCGCGCCGGAACGGAAAGCCTGATGAAAGAAGTGCGGCAGGCCGTGTGGTCGGTTGATCCTAATTTGCCGCTGGCTGAAGTACACACCGTGGACTATTTCTATCGTAGTTCGATGGCGCGCACTTCATTCACGCTGCTGATGCTGGGCGTGGCCGGAGCCATGGCGCTTCTGCTTGGCACCGTGGGCATTTATGGCGTGATTGCATATTCTGTTTCGCAGCGCACGCGTGAAATCGGCATTCGCATGGCGCTGGGCGCGCAACGGCAGGAGTTGACTGGAATGTTCGTCCGCCATGGGCTGGTGCTGAGCGGAATTGGCGTTGCCTTTGGACTGGTTGCCGCGTTGCTCTGCATGCGCTTCCTTTCTACTTTGCTCTTTGGCGTGAAGCCTATCGATCTGCTGACCTACAGCGCGGTATCGGTTGGGTTAGTGCTTACGGCGCTGCTGGCAAGCTATTTGCCTTCGCGCCGCGCAGCTACGGTTGATCCCGTGGAAGCGTTGCGCGGGGAGTGACAGGAACAGCAATTAGCAATTGGCAACTAGCCAAAATGCCAGTGGGTGCATAAACCACACTTGCATTGCCACGTGTATGCCGGCGGTGCGTGAAAGCAGTTCCTTCGCAGCTTCCCCATCGACGAAACAGGCCTCTACTGCTTCTGCCTTGCGTTATTATTGGCATGAACGCTGATCCTTTACCCGAATTCTACAGTCGGGACGCTTTGCCATGGTTGATGGAGGTTGAACTAACCTCAGCTTGCAATGGAGAAGTAGTCATGAAAAAGTTTTTGATGAGCCTGTTTCGCGCCGCAATCTTTCTCGGCTTTATTTTCCTGATCACCGGATGTTCCGACGGCAACCTGGTCGCAGGCGGCCCCACTCCAACTCCGTCTCCCGGCAACGCGTTTGTCTATACGGCAAACGCCGGCGGAAACAGTGTTTCCGCCTTTGCCAATGACGGGACCGGAGCGCTTACGCCCATTCCCGGATCGCCCTTTGCTGTGGCCGGCCAGCCTTTTGGAATCGCGGCCACGCCGAACCACCAATTTCTTTACGTTTCGTCATTCCAGAATAACCAGGTGAACGAATTCCTGATCAGCGCTGCCAGCGGAGTCATTACGCCGCTGACCTGTACCACCGTTGCCACTACTGACGTACAGCCATTGAAGATTGCCATTAATCCCACGGGCACTCTTCTTTACACGGCCAACCAGATTGGAAGCGTTACCGGCTTCAGCATTAATGCAACCACAGGATGCCTGACCGCAATCTCAACCACGCCAACCGACACCGTAGCGCGCGGAATCACCATTGATCAAAGCGGCCAGTTCGTTTATGTGGTAACAGGCGGCGGAGGCATTGACGCGTTTCAGATTGGACCCACTGGTACGCTTACGCCGTTGGCGATTGCCGGTTTTGATTCTGGAACCACCACCATGCTGGCCGTTAAGGCTGTGCCGACATTTGAAGTGCTGATGGCCACCGATGGAGGCAGCACCAATAATCTGCGCACTTTCAATATCAACACCACCACCGGCGTGCTTACGCCCATTGTTTCCACAGCGCCGGGATCGTCGCCGGCAAATCCCAGCGCCATTGCGTTTAACACTCCGCTGAATGCCACCACGCCGCTGTTTTACATAGCCAACACCGCTTCAAACAATCTCACGGTGAACACCGTGGACGCGACCGGCGCCATTGGCGCAGCAAGTTTGACCGTCCCCGTTGCCACCGGGCCCATTGATCTGGCCGTGGACCCTTTGGGCAAATTTCTTTACGTAGCCAATAATGGATCGAGCACCGTGTCTGTGTTGAACGCGAACATTACCGCTGCCAATACCACTACGGCGTTGATCTCTACCTCACCGACCGGCGGCGGGCCGGAATCGATTGTGGTGGTGGGGCATCCGTGAGGAGAAGCAGCAATTGGTAATTGGTAGATTGGTAATTGGTAATTGGCCTTGGGCTCTTGGCCGATCCGTGTCATCTGTGTTCATCAGTGGTAGCGTTTGTTCTTCACAGCCCTGCGTCCTGGGCTGAAAGCTTTGAAATCGCGGACCAGTCGAGTTCTCCCATACCCTGACCAATCGCAGCGAGAAAGCGATCGCGGAGCAGGCTTGCCATTGGCATGGGGACAGCGGCTTCTTCGGCGGCGGCCAGCAGCAGTCGATTATCTTTCAGGCCGAGCGGTAACTTGAATCCTGCAGGCTCAAACTTCTGCGAGTTAATCAGCGCGCCATAGGTCTTATAGATAGGCGCGTTGAAGAGCGAGTTGGTCAGGATCTCATGGAACAGGTTGGCATCGAGTCCGGCTTTGCGCACCAGGGCAAAACTTTCCGCCAGACCTTCAATCACGGCGGTGATCAGGAAATTTCCGGCGAGCTTCATCAGGTTCGCGCCTGAAGCGTCATCACCGGCGATAAAAGTTTTCTGGCCCATGGCGTCAAACAGCGGACGGCAGCGCTCAATCTGCGCGGCGGGTCCGGCCGCAACGATAAACAGTTTTGCCGCGGCTGCGGCTTCCGGGCGTCCAAAGACCGGAGCAGCAACGTAATGCTGTTTGCGCTTAGCGATGCGCAGCGGCCAGCCGTGCGGGAAAGCGCAACGCTGATGGTGCTCATGGAAACGTGGATCGCGTTGGGTGGAAGAGAATCAAAAATGTTTTTCTTGCCGATGACGACGGCCTGAACGGCGTGATCGTCGGCCAGCATGGTGATGGCGACTTCAGCGTCGGCAGCGGCTTCGCCCGGAGTGTTGGCGACGCGCGCGCCCAGCGGTTTAAGTTCGTCGGCGCGATTTTTGGAGCGGTTGTAAACAGAGAGCGTGTGTCCGGCTTTGATAAGTTGGTGGCCATGCCGGAACCCATGTTGCCTAGGCCGATGAATGCGATGTTCATGGATTTATTGATGCGCGTAGGCGGGAGGGGGATACAAGATTAAGGCGAGGCGCGATCCGCGTTGGCTGCGCGACGATCTGCGGCGCAAGGAAGGGGCTTTTCTAGACTCTTTCGGCACGACTTCGCAGCCCTGATTCGCTTCGCTCATCACGGGCAAAACACTCAAGTCATGCCTGTTACGTGGTGCGCGGCAGCTGTGGTGTACGGCTGGAAACGGCGGCAGTGTTCGCTCTCACTCTTCACAACAAAAACGCGGACTATGGCCACCACGAAAAGAGGGCGGAGAAGGGCGAATCCCGTGAAAAAGAGGTGCATGAAATCATTCGTCAGCTTCTTCTTCGTATTCTGTCAGACAATTCGGTTTCGTTCATATGTGACAAATGCGGTTGTTTACCTATCTCCCGCACACTGTCATAGGAGAGATAGGTGCAGGATTCGGAAAGAGGGCCGCGCTCGAGAAGAGAAAACACGGGGCGACGCAACTCTTGTAAAACCTTTTCGCGACGGACCGCAGGAGCAACGATGTGGAGTTTGATATCCATATTCGGCTGCAATGCGAGAAGGTCAGCCATGCGAAGGATACCTGAATAAACCGAAGTTGTGTGTTCCACCTCGAAGGCACGCCTGATAGACCGGCCCTTGAGCCATAGGACGTCGATCTGTTCGACAGTCCTCAACGTAGTTTCGTCATAGTTGAGCGGCAGACGATCGAGCGGGCGAGGAAATTCTCCCTCCAACTCCTTAAGGACTGCGCCGCGATCTGCCTTAGGAAGCCAGATCTGCATACCCATGGCAGAACCAATTTGAGCCAGATTCGCTTGTATCTTAATCGACTCGCGTACTTCGGTCGGCGCAAGAGGCTGCTCCTCAATGTGATCGTCCCGATCTTCCGGTACGCTAACAATAACGTCCTTATCCGCACGGCGGACTTTATGCGTCGCCAATTTTTGGAAGCCCTCAGCATCAATCGGATATGTTTTTCCGCCCTGATTCTGTTCAAACAAAAGAGCTTCGAGAAGCCGACCATCTTTTTCATTCAATTGCACCAAGCTGGTGCGAATGCTGCCCGTCCAGGTAGGCGTGCCTCGTGTTTGTCCCCGCGTAAATGAGAGTTGATTCCAAACTTCGTCTTCACTAATGGGAATCATCCTCGTCTCACTCCCTGCTTACTCGCACAGGTCGCTCGCGGTCGGTCAGGATGACAGGGGGAAAAGGTTCGCTATGGCACGGATAAATCCGTGCCCTGACACTTGTCTCGGCACAGTCGAAGGGATGTCATGAGCGTTCAATAAGAATTATCAGACACAGCCGAAGGCGGTTTTCGCAGGCGAGGGCGCCTGCAGTCCACAGAAGAACAGCCGAGGGCAGCTGTGCACGTTCGCTACAGGGTCCAAAGTATCAGAAGATGAATAGCTTTTCAAAACCCTCGATGTGTGGACAGGCAGAGTAATAGCCATCCTTGAGCTCTGCCAATGAGAGCAGCAGATGTCCACCAGGAGAAAGCACTCTATATAACTCGGCGAGGTATTCACCGCGAGCATCGTGAGCAACTTGGTGTTTGTATACGAAGATATCGACTAACTCACAGTCGAAGCGCGGATCGGTGCAAAAAGTCGGATATTAGATCATGCTGAAAGAATGTGGTGTTCGACTAGAGTTCTATTGGATTTGGCCGTACGCTCGCGAGCCCTATGGCCTTGTCAGAGGTATCAGCCGCAAGGACGTCGATACCTTGCGCCGACATATGGAAGGCGGTTTCTTGCGGTTCCGCAGCTTACATCGAGTGCGTGTTGAGGCAAAAAACGGTCGTCAAGGAAACGCCAGTTTGCAAGAGCCCAGATAAGGACACCCGAGGGGTCCGAGCGAAAGCTCGACGGGATACCTCTTTTCTGAACTCGCTGTCCAAGCGAGCTCATGTCTCGGTTTCGAAATGATCCGGCAGGAGGCGTTTCGCGCGCAAGAGATCCACAAAACCGCAATCACCAAATAGTCCATTTGCCCTAAACATTGCCAGCGTTGGACGAGCGGACTCTTGGATGCTGACGGTTAACGATTCTTGCGAGAGTATCTCGGAAACGATTCTCCCGGGAACTGGGAATTGGACCGGCAACCCAAACAATTTGGGCGGGCACGCGTTCTCCGGGCTTTAAGAAGCCCAGAAGCATATCTGGGAGCCACAACTGCAGCTTCCACTTTAACGGTTGCGGTAGGCGGGGCCAGAGTATCTTGTATAATAATCGTGGTGGCGACCTTCGTCGGTCGCAGGAGAGGAGCTTGCTGTACATTTTCGTCCCGGATCTAAAACTAACATATCCCGGCGTGTCGCGGCACGTGCTGGACTTCTGATGCGATGCGGTAAGTGTCTGGAAAGTCCTTGCGGATCAAACGGAGTATTTTGCCGCCCTGATTCAGTATCAATAAAAGGGGAACTGGCATAAGGCCCCATCTTTTCTCCTTCGAGTTTCGCCTATAGTTCGGTTGAAACCGGCCTGGCAGCTTAGCCCTTGGCTCTTGTGTTGATCGCCACACTGAATGCCCATAGATACCGCAAGAGATCCCGTTAGCAAGAAACGTCCTCTGAAACACCGCAAGTAAACATCTGCAAGCGAGCTTCGCCCGACACGGGCAGGCTCCGGGCCACGAACGTCCAAATTCCCTTCCTTTTGGAGAATGCCATGAGCAAAGAAGAAGTCATTGCTGCGATACAACAATCCGCGGCCCAGGTGGGCCATCCCCCCAGCTTTGCCGAGCTGGAGAAAACGATGAGCATCAGCAAACGGGCCATCCACGGACATTTCCCAACTTACCGGGAAGCCTTGCGAGCAGCCGGGATGGACCGGACGGGAGGCGGCTACAAGAATGACACCGGGACGCTGCTACTGGATTGGGCGGAAACGGTACGCAAGCTGGGCAAGGTCCCAACGATGGTGGAGTACAACCTGCACGGGAATTACAGTTTGAGCGCCCTGACACGGCGGTTTCGAGGGTGGGGTCACATGCCATCCGCTTTGCTGGAATACGCAAAGAAAGAAGGCATGAAAGACGGTTGGGAAGACGTTCTGACGACTATTGGCATGCACATGAAGGCCGCCGCGGAGGACGGCAGGTCGACCAGAACTTCAACCGGAACGTCAACCATACCCCGGATTTTAACGGACCGGCCGGTCTATGGGCGTCCGATGATGGACATGGCGCTGGGGCTGGCGCCGACGAACGAGATGGGCGTGGTGTTTCTGTTTGGCACGTTGGCCAAAGAGCTGGGGTTCATGGTGATTCGATTGCAATCGGAGTTTCCGGATTGCGAGGCTTTCCGCGAAGTGGAGCCAGGACGCTGGCAATGGGTGCGAATTGAGTTTGAATACGAAAGCCGCAAAAGGAACCCCGGACGCTCACACCATATTTTTTACGGAGGAGTTCTTGCTGTCCATACGCAAAGACCTGCGTCACAATAATTCGGGTATTCCAAGGGGTTTTTTTGCGAAACTATTTCTTAGAGAAGCTGCACTATTCTTGTCTCTGGCCGAGGAGAATCCAGACATAACTCTCGCCGAGGTGGCCGAAGTTGAAAAAAGCTTGAAAATTGCAAAATGAGGCGCGTTCCTATCTGACTCTTAATCCTTATTGAAGGCTATGGGGTCCTACGGTATGCTTGGACTTCGGAAAATGTCACCCGATCCGAAGCAGTCTCTCATCCCTGCCCTTATGTTCAATCGCTATCTCCACGTCCCGCTCTTTGGCAAACCTAGCAAACTTCTCTCCCCACTCGATCAGCAGGATGCTTTGCGGGGTCATCAGATCGTCAAGGGCCAAGGTATCAAGTTCGCGCTGGGTATCAATGCGATAAAGATCGATGTGGTAGAGAGTAACCGCAGGCCCGCGATATTCGTGGATGAGCGTAAACGTCGGGCTGGTGACGTCATCGGCTTTGGCCGCCTGAAATCCTTCAGCAATGCCTTTGACCATGGTGGTCTTCCCTGCTCCCAAGTCGCCGCGCAGAAGCACAATGCTGCCGGGCGTGAGCTCGGTGGCCAGGCGGCGGCCTAGTTCCGTGGTCTCTTCGGCAGAATGGGTTTGGAAAGTCTTCATCGCTGTAGATACGTGAACTTGCTGAGAGCTTCATCTTCACAAACGGCAAAGGCTTCACCCAGGCAATTGATGATATCGGTGGCGATCATGGATTGCTGGCCATAGAGCGAGGCGGCGATGTCTCCGGCGAGTCCGTGGAGATAGACGGCCTTGGCAACATGGAGCGAAGCTACCAGCATGATCGCTTGCCTGACTTTTTCATCTATGAGTGGCTGGATTTCTTTCAACAGGCTGGCGTCCTTCTTCTTTATGTACTCGTCGCGCAACATTCTGATTTTTTCCGCATCGGCATCGTGCACAGAAACCCACTGGAACATTGAAGTCGGCAGACGACCCGCGACTGGAGAATCCATCCCCATTTCAGGCGTGAAGTCTGCGCCTTCCATTTGCACGAATTGAGCAAGCATTGCGGCAACGATCCCTGACAAAACGTCCCCTGATCCCCCCTTCGCCATCCCCGGATTCCCTGTTGTGTTGATCCAATACTCGCCGCGCGGATTGGCAATCACCGTGCGATGACCTTTCAACACCATTAACGTTCGGGTCTCATCCGCCGTCTTTCGCGCAAGCAGGAGGCGGTTGGATTGAATTTGACCTGTTGGCACGCGGATCAATCTGGACATCTCGCCGGGATGAGGCGTAAGGACCCGCACTGCGAATGGACCGACTTCATTGTCCGGCTTAATTTCATCAGCAGCGCCTTCAAACGCATTGAGACCGTCTGCATCAATGACCATCGCGGTGGAGCACACGCTCACCAGATCCCGAACGAACTCGGCTGTTTCCTCGTTGCGGGAAATGCCCGGCCCTATTACGACCACGGACTTACCCTTTAGCAACCTCTCCCTCTCAGCCAGGGCCAGCAGGGAGATAGTTCCTTCTGCCGTTTCAGGTAGTGCCTCCGTCATCAACTCCGGCGCATGCATTGCGATCAACGGCTGGACCGATCTGGGAGCAGCAACCGTGACCAATCCTGCACCCGCGCGAAGTGCTGCCATTCCTGCCATGGCAGCAGCACCGGATTTTCCGGTTGATCCACCAATTACCAGCACGTGTCCGAAATCTCCTTTGTGCGCGTCGGCGGGCCGGTGAGAAGAGATAGACAGCACATCCCGGGCGGTCAGCACATTTCGAATGACCTCACTTTGCTCGGCGATGAGGCGTGCTGGAGAGCCTATCGGGGCCACAGCAATCGGCCCGTCGGTAAGATTTCCAAATACCGACGCGGGCTTGGCCGCCGTAAAGGAGATGATCGCGTCGGCATGCACGAAGACTGTATCCGCCTCTGGCGGCCAGGAAAGATCCGCATCGACGCCCGAAGGAATGTCCACAGCCAGCACAAAGTCTTGGGCTTTGTTGATGCGAATGATCGCAGTTTCCGCCAAGCCTTTTATCGGCGGCTTAAACCCTGTGCCAAGAATCGCGTCAAGGATGAGATCAGACTTGAGCGCCTGCTCGATCTCAGATTTGCTGAAATCTTTTTCTTCGATAATCCACAGAGCCGGCACAGGAAGCTTCTTGAACATCTCCGCTGCATCGCCCCGCAGCTCGTCCGGCCCCCTGGCCAGCACGATGACGGAAACTTTCTTCCCGGCTTCATGCAGCTTGCGCGCTGCCACAAAGCCGTCGCCGCCGTTGTTGCCTTTGCCGCAGACGGCGCAGACAGAGTTGAAATCGAAATGCTTCTGCGCGAATTCCGTCACGGCCGTGCCTGCGTTTTCCATCAGGGTAAGCGATGGAACGCCGTACTTCTCAGTGGTAGCGCGGTCAATGGCGCGCATTTCTTCCGCAGTAACGATTTTCATGAGCGCAGCGGAGCGGCCGGTGTGGCCAGGGTTTCAAGCTTCGCCAGTTGCACATGCTCACCCATGGCGATGAGGTAATCGCCTTCCTGAATGGGCTCATGGGCCTCAGGGTTGAAGCGTGTGCTGCCGTCCTCGCGGCGAATGGCCAGTATCATAATGCCAAATTTGTGATGGATGCCCGAGTTGCCGACTGTGGTCCCTGCCAGCTGCGATTGCGGTGCGATCCGGATCTCTTCAATCAGCATCTGGAAGGTGCCGGAACGATCACTGGTAATGTCAAGAAAGTCGAGCAGGTGCGGACGCAGAAAGCTTTGAGCAATGCGATGGCCGGCGGCAGCATAGGGCGAGATCACCACATCTGCGCCGGCGGTTTTCAAGTGCTTTTCCGCGGCTGGCTCAGTGGCGCGGGCAATCACCTTGAGCTTGTGATTCAGGCTGCGGGCTGTGAGCACTATATAAATGTTCGTGGCGTCGGTTGTTGCGGCTGCCACCAATCCCGCAGCGCGATCAATGCCGGCCTGGCGCAGGGTTTTCTCGCTGGCGGCATCACCGATCAGGACAAGCCATTTGGGGTCGAGCGCTGCAGCGCTGGCTTCAGTGGTTTCAATCACAACGAAAGGGCACGGTTTGCGCGCAAGTTCGCGGGCTACGCTGTTACCCACACGTCCGGCGCCGCAGATGATGTAGTGGTTACGAAGACCGGCAATGTCATGTTCCATACGGCGCTTACCGAAAAGCTTGAACAATTCGAATTCTAGCAAAGCCTGGGTGGCTGCCCCGATGATAAGAAAAACCAAAGCTACCCCGGCAACGATGAGCACGATGCAGAAAACACGTCCCGCAAATGACAGCGGATGCACCTCCCCATAGCCCACCGTGCTCAGGGTGATCACCACCATGTAAAAGCTATCAAACCAGCTCCAGCCCTCAATGAAATGAAAGCCCACCGTGCCTGCAGCGGTAAGCACCAGCAGGGCAATCACAACGATTCTGAGCGAGCGGAACTTCTGCACAGGGGCGGCTCCAGCGCGATTTGATTCTAGACTTAAACTTCGCCGCGCTGTACCCGGCTATGTTTACGTCCGTAGCCGAAATAGATGAACATGCCGATGATCAGCCATATCACCAGGCGGAGCCAGGTAACGCCGGGCAAGTTGTACATCCACCACAAGGAAAATAGTACGCCCAGAATCGGGACTAACGGAACCCACGGCGTTTTAAACGGGCGGGCCAAATCAGGGTTGCGGCGGCGCAGTACCCACACACCCGCGGAAACAATGGCAAACGCCAGCAATGTACCGATGTTCACCATGTCACCAAGCTGGTTGATGGGAAGAGAGGCGGCCAGCAGCGCCACGAAAAAGCCCACACTGATCGTGGAAATCCATGGCGTGCGGAAGCGGGGATGGATTACGCTGAAAAAGCCGGGCAGAAGCCTATCGCGTGACATAGAAAAGAAGACGCGTGATTGTCCCAGCAGCATGACCACAATGGTGCTGGTCAGGCCCATGAGCGCGCCAAGTTTCACCAGGAAGCTGCCAAAGCGATTGCCCGTGGCGTCAATGCCGATGGCCAGTGGATCGGGCACGTTGAGCGACTTATAGTTGACCAGACCGGTAAGCACGGCCGCGGTAAGAACATAGAGGATTGTACAGATAACCAACGAGCCAAGGATGCCGATGGGCATATCCCGGGCGGGATTCTTAGCTTCCTGTGCCGCGGTGGAAACAGCATCAAATCCAATATAGGCAAAGAAGATGATGGCCGCGCCATGGCTAATACCCATCCATCCAAATTCTCCGCCGGAGCTCGGTGGAATAAATGGATGCCAGTTCGCCGCAGTAAGCTGCGGATGTTGAAACAAATACATCACACCGATACCGATAAAAACCAGCAGCACGGCTACTTTGATCAAAACGATCGTGCTGTTGAAATTGGCGGACTCTTTAATGCCAATCACCAATACCAGGGTGCAAAAAACAATCGCCAGAAAACCCAGCAGATTGAACACGCCATGTGTATGTTGCAACGTGGCTGGATCAATCCCAAGAACCTTCAGCTTGGGAGCGATGCGGGCAAGGCTTTCCCAATGGTTGTTGTAATACACGAATTCGTCCCAGTGAGTGCCCGCGATGGCAGCAGGAAGTTTGATACCGAAGTCGCCCAGCAGGCTGATGAAATAACCGCTCCATCCTGAAGCCACGGTAGCAGCGCCGAATGCGTATTCCAGAACCAGGTCCCAGCCGATGATCCAGGCAAATATCTCGCCCAGAGTGGCGTAACCATAGGTGTAAGCGGAGCCAGCCACAGGAATCATGGAGGCAAATTCGGCATAGCACAATCCGGCAAAGACGCAACTTATTCCAACCAGCGAAAAAGAGATCACGATCGCGGGCCCTGCATGCAAGGCCGTTGCAGTCCCCGTCAGGACAAAGATTCCGGTACCGATAATCGCGCCGATGCCCAGAGTAATCAGGTTGGTGGGGCCTAATGCGCGGCGAAGGCTGTGTTCGCCAGTTTCATGAGCTTCCTCCAGAATGATCTTTACCGGTTTGGTGGCAAACAGATTGGCCATGCAATGGACCTCGCAAATGGATAGACGCAATCGCGCCAGAAAAGACCTGTCATTCTAAAATAAAACCCTCCGCCGCAGCGGAGGGTTAAACGAAAGGGACTTATTTATTTTGCGGCCTTGAGCGCCGTAGCAGGTCCGGCCTGCACTTTGCTGTGCTTTACGCCATAGGTGAAATAGACCACCATGCCAATGACCAGCCAGATGATGAGCCGCAACCATGTATCGCCCGGCAAAGAGCGCATCAGCCAGAACGCAGAAAGCATGCCTGCGATCGGAGTAAAAGGAACCCACGGAGTCTTAAATGGACGCGGCATATCAGGACGCTTGCGACGCAGCACCCAGACACCCGCGCAAACGATCACAAAGGCCAGCAGCGTACCGATACTAACTAATTCTCCGAGGATGCCTATCGGGATGAGTGCCGCGAAAAACGCGACAAAGATACCGACGATGATGGTGGATTTCCACGGCGTGCGAAACTTCGGGTGGATTTCTCCGGCCCACTTCCAAAGCAAGCCGTCGCGCGACATGGAATAAAAGACTCGTGATTGGCCCAGCAACATCACCAACATTACGGTGCTTAGACCGGCAATGGCGCCAACGTTTACCAGCAAACTGCCCCACCAGATGCCAACCACCGACATTGCCAGTGAAACTGGAGCGGCAACATTGAGTTCAGAATAATGTACGACTCCGGTCAGCAATAACGAAACCACGATGTAGAGGATGGTGCAGACTCCAAGCGATCCCAAAATTCCAATGGGCATGTCTTTCTGGGGATTCTTCGCTTCCTGCGCGGCGGTGGAGACAGCATCAAAACCGATATAGGCGAAGAAAACAACCGCGGCCCCTCGGGCGATGCCCGACCATCCATAGATCCCATACACACCGCTGTTGGGAGGGATGAACGGCGTCCAATTGGCTTTGGCCTGCGCCATGTGGTGCGACACGTAGTTACCGGCAACGGCAATAAAGATGAGCACGGCCGCCAGCTTTACGAACACGATGGCAGAATTGAAATTGGCCGATTCCTTGATGCCAATGACCAGGACGGTTGTCACCATCAGGATGCCGAGAAACGCGACGAGATTGAACACAGCCGTGACATGCGGCAGTGTGTGCCAATCGATTCCCGAATCAGCCAAGGTTTTCTGGACAGTGGCCAGAGGCATCCAGTTATTCTTGTACAGCACCATCTGGGTGCCGGGTACATTGATCAAGGTCGGCGGCAAATTGATACCGAAGCCCTGGAGGAATGCGACGATGGTGCCTGCCCATCCAGAGGCGACGGTGGCGGCGCCGAATGCATATTCCAGAATGAGGTCCCAGCCGATGATCCATGCAAAGATTTCGCCCAATGTGGCATAACCGTAGGTGTATGCGGAGCCGGCGATCGGAATGAACGCGGCAAATTCTGCATAGCACAAACCGGCAAAAACGCAGCCGGTGCCCGCAAAAATATAGGAGAGCACGATGGCGGGTCCGCCAAATTGAGCGGCTGCTGCTCCGGTCAGGACAAAAATTCCAGCACCGATGATTGCGCCGATACCGAGCGTGATCAGATTAATCGGACCCAGTGCCCGCTTTAGACTGTGCTCATTTTCCTCTTTGGATTCGGCAAGCAACACATCCATCGGCTTGGTAGCCAGCAAATTGGCCATGCAGAGTTTCTCCTTTGTAGTCTCAGGCTTGTTGCAACCGCGCTACGGCGCGACCACACAGAAATATACCGGAATTCCCAGCAGAACAATGATCAGGCCCGGCCATGTGTATTGCGGTTTGTAGCGCAATAATACGACATCAATGAACAAAGCCATCACAATATAAATGGCCGGCAGCACCGGATAGCCGATAGCGCGATACGGCCTTTCGGCCTCCGGCTTGGTGCGCCGCAAAACGAACAGGCCGGCAATCGTCAGTATATAGAAGACCAGAACGGCAAAAATCACGTAGTCGAGCAGATCGTTATAGGTGCCGGAAAGACACAGCAGGCAGGTCCAGATGCCTTGCACGATCAGCGCATTCTTCGGCGTCAGATATTTAGGATGGACTTTGCCGGTGGACTTGAAGAACAGTCCGTCTTTGGCCATGGCGTAATAGACGCGCGCGCCGCTGAGGATCAGTCCGTTGCAGCAGCCGAAGGTGGAAATCAGAATGGCGATGGCCATCAGGCCTGCGCCGGAAGAGCCAAACATCTGCAGCATGACGGCGTGCCAACGCGATCTGAAGCCGCGTACTTGATGCCCCGGGAAACGACGTCTGCACCAGCGTGACTCCATCAAACGGCAGATGCGCCAGATAAATAAAGTTCGCCAGCGATGTAAAGCAGGATCACCACGCCGGTGCCGATGGCCAGTGAGAGCGGCAGGTTGCGCTTGGGATCCTTCACTTCGCCGGCGGTGAAGGTCACGTTGTTCCATGCGTCGGCGGAGAAGAGTGAGCCCACCTGCGCCACGGCAAGAATCGTGAGCACGCCGACGAACGGTCCCAAAAGATTGCCAGCAGCGTTGCGCGGTCGGCGGAGTGCGGCAGGTTCAGCCGCCAGAAGTTGCCATAGTTCGCCGCAAATGGCCTGGGCGTTGCGTGCAAGGAAAATTCCGGCGAGCACCAGCGCCGCCAGCGCTGAGACTTTGGCGATGGTAAAGACGTTCTGCACCGCCGCGCCCGGTCTTCATGCCAAAGATGTTCAGCCAGGTAAGAAAGATAACGATGATGATTCCGGCCAGGTTCTGCGTGTTCAGGCCCAATCCATGCCGCCGAGCGCGATACCGAACGGCTGCGCGACGCCGACATGGAACGGCCCAATAAGCCAGTGAGTCGCAGACACCGAGGGAAAGAAGTGTCCGAGAAATTTGCCGAAGGCGACGCCTACTGCGGCGACGGTCCCGGTCTGGATGACGAGGAACAAAGTCCATCCATAGAGAAAGCCCCAGAGCGAGCCCAGCGATTCACGCAGATAAACGTATTGTCCGCCGGCTTTGGGCATCATGGCGGCAAGTTCGCCATAGGAGAGCGCGCCGACAATCGTCATAAAGCCGGTGACCAGCCATGCGCCAATGAGCAGCGCGGGAGAGTTGACCTCGCGGGCAATCTCCGCCGACACAATGAAGATGCCGGAGCCGATCATTGACCCCATGACCAGGGTGGTGGCGCTGGTGAGGCCCAGCCCTTTTACTAATTCAGGCGCTCCCGATGCGGCCTGAGGCGGCGTGGTGCGAACTTCCACGGATGAAGACATAGTGTTCTGTATGTTTTACCCCAAAACGCGCAGAAAATCCGCAACTGCTTTTGCCGGGGACTCAAGAAGGTCAGAAATCACGGCCACCGCGTCCGCGCCTGCGGCTTTTACCTGAGAACAATTCTGCCGGGTGATGCCGCCAATGGCCACTAAAGGCTTTTTCGTAACCCCTCGCGCCTGCCGCACACCGTCAACTCCGATCACCGGATCAGGATTGGCCTTTGACCCCGTGGCAAACACCGGCCCAATGGCAATGTAGTCGACAGGGAGCGCGTCGGCTTCGATGACCTGTGCAAGGTTGTGGGTGGAGAAGCCGATGAGGAGTTTTCTACCTGTAGCGATGTTTCCACCCACCCTTTCGCTCTCGGCTTCTGAAGATTGAGGCGGGTGCGCTGCGAAAGGATGGGGCACCCGTTGCATGGAAGCTCCAGTCGTGCGGGAATTCACGGAATCGAAAATCCTTCTTGCCGCCGCGGGAGAGAGATCGTCCTGGCCCAGGTGGACTCCGTCCGCATCGGCGGCAAGACAGATATCAACGCGATCATTAATGATCAGCGTGGCTCTGGGCGTTGTTCCAGCACCCGTTGTTCCAGTACCCGTTGTTCCAGCACCCCAGGTCACCCGACGCAGCTCCCGCGCACAGCTTAGAAAACGCCTCGGTTGTTCCGGATGGGACTTGTCGCGAAGCTGAATCAACGTCGCGCCAGCCGCGATCAGCTCTTCCGCGTATCGAGCGATAGCCATGATCAGGGTCAGGCTCCGCCGCGAAGCAGGAGAAGTCGATGATGGGATAAAGGGGGGGTAGGGGCATTCTTGAGTCGCAATTTATCTAACAGGCTGTCCTGGGATCATGGTCATCCTCTTGTTAGTGATGCGCCTCCGCTCCATTTTCCCGGCGCAGTTGCCACGCGATCACGCGATTAATGGCGACCGCTTCGGCTTCTTCCAGCAGGCCTTCTTCGCGGAGAAACTCGTCAAAAGAAGAGCCGCTGTGATCGATTAGGTTAGACTTGTCTTTCATTTCAGACCTCGCCTGATCTCGGGGTACCCCCTGCCTCCAATGGCAAAGATATATTTCACTCATCAAGGCCTACGGGGGCAAAAAGATGAGCAAAAATAAGCGTTTTCGCTCTTTTTTTGTTGCTTGCTGTTCGCTGCTGAGTTATACAAGGGAATCGGGCCGCGCCGTGTTTGTGGCACGAACGCAGCCCTAACCCTATCACCTACAAGGCAGGCAATATGGCTAAGAGTAAGGTTACACGTTCGGGCAAGAGACGCAAACCAGACCCGTTCGCCGTTGTACGGGGCAAGGTCGTGGAACGAATCGAAGTTTCTACCATGTCAGGCGATTGCGCAATCGGGATTCTTTTCAAAGACAGAACCTATCTCGGATTTGACCTCGATCCGTTCCTTCGGATCACTCCGGATTTTTCCGACTGGAAAACTCACAATTACAAACCGCTTCGCCGCTGGCCACCTCTCCGCAGCGAATAACCAGCCCTGCATTATCAACCATGAACCCGCCTGTAATGGGCGGGTTTTGTTTTATGTTGGACGTGCAGTATGATGCGCTCACAGTACGGAGGTACGGACGTGCCAACACACATGGTTAACCTTGATGCTCTCATTCGGAGAGACGATTTCGCGGTGAATGTTGATCCCAGAAAGAATAATCCCGTGGATCAAGCGGACAAGCTGAAAATTGTGGAACTGGAAGCAAGTAGCCTGATGTACAAGTGGCTTCGTAAACCTGATTTTCAGAGGACAACTGCCCACTGGCCACCTGAGAAAGTTGCTGGCTTTGTTGGAAGCTTCGTGTCAGGCGATCTGATACCTGCCCTTATTCTTTGGCAGTCAGATACTAGCGGAATATTTGTCATTGACGGAGCGCACAGGCTGAGCGCCCTGATTGCTTGGGTGCATGATGACTATGGGGATGGACGAAGACCGTACTCTCTTCCATTCTTTGAAGGAAACCTTCCGCCAGAGCAAAAGAAAGCTGCAAAAGACACACGAGACATCATTGCGGTAAAGGTAGGCACTTATGCCGAATTGAAACACGCTACAAACCTTTCGCCAGAAAAAGCACGTTTCGCTAGCAATCTGGCCGCAGGTGGCGTGACATTGCAGTGGGTCAAAGGCGATGCGTCTCGCGCTGAGAGATCATTTCATACCATCAACACAGAGCAGACTCCGATTGGTGAGCTAGAAGTGCGTCTGATCCGTGATCGGCGCTGTCCTAATGCCCTCTCCGCTCGTTCATTGGTCGGTGCGGGTACAGGACGCTATGCACCTACATCGTTCAGTGACCAAGTAAAAGAACAAATTAAAAAGGTATCGAAAGATATTTATGAAGATTTGTTCGTGCCGCCTCTTGAAACGCCAATCAAGACATTGGATTTGCCGGTTGCTGGACGCGGATATTCTTCCGAAACAATGAGACTGATTTTGGATTTCATAGAGTTGGTTAATAGCCGTCCCGCGGAGGGTTCCGACAATACAAAGAAGCCACGAAGAAAACGCGGGCAGAAAGGTGACATTCTCGCGCCAACGATGGCAATAGATACAGATGGTTCTGCCACGATAGATTTTTTAGAAACTACTCGCAAAGCATCTTCAAGAATCGCTGGCGTCACACCAGGATGCCTTGGACTGCATCCCGCAGTTTATTTCTATAGTGCAACAGGAAATTATCAACCAACGGCATTTTTAGCCGCTACTCAATTGATCCGCGAACTTGAAGCCACTAATGATCTGAACACTTTCACGCAACACAGAAAAGCCCTTGAAGAACTGCTGGTAAAACACAAATATCTGATTAATCAAATTGTCAGAAAATATGGAGCCGGTACACGCAGTTTGACTGCTGTTTTGCGACTGTATAAATATCTCTTTCATGGCGTACGTGATGGCAAGAGCGAGTCCGATCTAATCCCCAAAATAGTTGAAGAAGACCGGATGGATTTCTTAAAACCCATTGTCGATTTTGACAAAGGCACCAAGCCTGATTTTTCTACAGACAGAAAATCTGCTGTATTTCTTAAGGCAGCCCTTGAGCAAGCATTGCGCTGTGGCGAATGTGGAGCGCGTATTCATAGGGCATCCTTCAATATTGACCACGTTAAGGACAAGCAACATGGTGGTCGGGCATCTGAGGATAACGCAAGTCTGACACATCCCTATTGCAATAGCACTTACAAAGAATGGCGGCGTCAACAAACTAAGAGCACGAGCGCTTGATAAAATGGTGAGAAATGAAACATTCCGCAGAGTTCAAGAAATTCACGAATCTTGTGGATCAGCTCATGTCTGTTCCGCACGAAGAAATAAAACGGCGGGAAGCAGAGTACAAGAAACAGGCAGACGCGAATCCGAACAAGCGAGGACCAAAAAAGAAAAAGCGGAAAGCTATCCAGCTTTCCGCCGACCACGAGCCAAACGATATCGGTTAGCAGGTAGCTTCCGGTTTTTTATCCTCCTTCGCCGTCAGTTCAGCGTAGGTGAGACGCTTGCCGACAATCTGAGAGCACAAAAGACTGAAGCGGTCGCCATCGTTCATCGGGTTATTCTTTGGGGCGCGATTGTTGAACCTGAAGCACTGCTCATCCAAGTACCGGAACAGATGGAATGGTTCAACGCTCACATAAGTTCCATTCAATCCACGCTTCAGCAAAGACCAGAAATTTTCAATTCCGTTTGTGTGAACCTCGCCGCTCACGTAAGTTTCGGCAGATCGCGAAGCGGTAAGCGCATGGCTGGGACGCGAGTCGCACATGCCGAAGCCCGCGCACGTGATGACCGAAGATGCTGATATTGCCGCGGCGCTCAAAGAGTCGATCGCGGCGGCGCGGAAGCGGAAATAAAAACCTAATCTCACGATGGGTCCGCGGATTCTGAGGCGGAAGCCAGGGCCGGGAGATTGTGGGTAGAACTCCCTGTATCCGCATAGTGCACGATACATTCTCGGGGCCCTTCGACTTCGCGCCGAAGATCATCGCAAAAATAAAGCTTCAAGGCGCTCCGCTCAGGGTGACAGCTATAAGGGATTCTTCAGGAGATGACAGGCTGACCGACACCCGGCGCCTCGCCGGGTGTCTCTTTTGCGTGCCGAGGCGGCGCGAAACGGAAGCCGCCAGGGCTTCCGCGCGCCAGGTCGGCACGGCACGAGCGGTTAGCTGCCAGCATTCAGCAAACAGACAAAGCCTAGCAAAAAATCACATGTTTCCTGGGACACCCTTTGTCAAGATGTACTATTTCGCGATTGATTTTTGTATTGAAATGCCCTACCCTCTAGCACCGCCTCAGGGCTGGGAAGCTGTATCGATCTTTGAAAACTTAGCAGCTAGCACTTGGCAATTGGCAATTGGAGCCAGAGGGCCGGTACTTGGTTTTTGGTATTTGGTACTTGGTGAAGCGTTACGACCCTCTGCCGACTTGGGATTGGGTCACCCAAGGGTCACCCAAGGGTCACCCAAGCGTCACCCAAGGGCCACCCAAGCGTGGCGCAAGGGCCACCCAAGGGTCGATTTACGGTGGGGCCTTTGTTTTCAACAAAAGCTGGAAAAAGGCCGGGTGGGGGCGCGCAAAGCGCGCCTAATCGCCGTGATCGCGCGTCATCTCACCCCAGAAAGCCAAGACCGGGCTTTCCGGGGACCCCGTCATCGCCGGCATCGGAAACCCAAAACCTCTGACCACTGATCTACACCGATGACACTGATCGGAGGGGATATCTCCGGGGTTGACTCGGGGTTGACTCGTGGAACCCCTTTAGAATCCTAATTGGGGTATGGGGGGAGGGGTGCTGAAATCGCCGACATCGCCGGGATCGCACGTCATCGCGCGTGATCGGAGAACAACGAGCTCTATGGGCGAACGATAGCTCGTTTCCCGCCTTGATGCATGCGGGTCCCTTGCGAGGTACTATAAACAGCTTGTGAAACATAAGCGTCCACAAAAGAAATCACAATCTGCCGCTGAAGGCGCCCTCAAGGGCTGGACCGCCATCGCGCGCTATCTTGGTATCCCCGTCGCGACGGCGCATCGCTGGGCCAGTGAAGGAATGCCGGTGCGACGTGAAGGCCGGTTTACCGTGGCTGATCGCGACGCGGTAAGCGCGTGGCTGGGTCGCGAGTCGCACATGCCGAAGCCCGCGCATGTGATGACCGCGGACGCCGACATGGCCGCGGCGCTCAAAGAGTCGATTGCGGCGGCGCGGAAGAGAAAATAAAACCCATGATGGGAGGCACAGAGACACGGAGAAGATCGGGAGGGAGAGACAAATCGCCGTCATGGCCGGATTCAAAGGTCTTGGCTCTCAGTCCGATCAGTGTAGTCAGTGTCAATCAGTGGTAAGGGTCTTGGCATTTTCGATTACGGCTATTACGTGCGATTCGCCGATGCTTAGGAGGAACGCTTCACCTTGACAGTCTCGCCGGCCAGTGACGAGCCCGCTTCAAGCGCGAGAAAACGCACTCGTCCGCTGGCGACGGTTCGACCTTCAGCGTCAGTGACTGTGGCTTCCCAGACTTGCGTGCGGCGGCCGCGCATTAATGGTCGCGCGGTGGCGCGCAGCTTCCCTTCCCGCACGGCATTCAGGAACGATGTATGATTTTCCAGGCCTACAACAGACTGGCCGCGCGGCAGGGCCGCGAGCGCAGCGCCTACCGATGTGACTGTTTCAATGAGGCCGGAATGCACGCCGCCATGAACGATTCCATATGCCTGGTGATGTTGCGCAGTGATCTCAAGTTCCGCGACAACTTCATCGCCGGTGGCACGGACGAAATGAATGCCCATGGCCCGAGTCCAGCCGCTAATGGAAGTGTTGAGCGAGGCGGCAAAGTTTCCATCAGACGAAGCGTCGAGGCCGGGGCGAGTGGTCATAGCGGGCAATTCTAATGCAAAACCTTACGGCGGATTAAACGGATAACACGGATCAACCATACATGGGGCGATGGCCCCGCCCTGAGTGATGAAAAGGAACTTGAGCAGGAGGAAAATAGTACTGCTGGACGAAGTGAATCGATCTGTGTAATGGCGGGATAGACCCTGTCGATCAACCTGATTCGGCTGACGTGCAAGAACCCTGAAATGGCGCCCCAGTGCCCGTGGAACAACTTATATCAGGTATACGTCGGCCCGTCGCAGCAGGAGGCCAAGATGATACCTGCGGTGCTAGAACGTTGTGCCGGCATCGATGTACACAAAAAGTTTGTGATGGTGTGTGCGTTGCTGGGACCTGCTCAGGCCAACCCCGAACCCAAGATCCGCCGATTCGGCACCTGCAATGCCGAACTGGAACAACTGCGAGATTGGTTGCAAGAACTGAACTGCAAGCAAGTGGTGATGGAAAGCACAGGACCATACTGGAAGCCAGTGTTCAACGTGCTGGAGGAGGCGGGCGTGCAAACCACGCTGGCCAATCCGCAGCAGGTAAAGAACCTGCGTGGACACAAGACCGACATGAAAGACAGCCAGTGGCTGGCGCACTTGCTGCGGCACGGCATGATACGTCCCAGCTACATCCCGCCGCGACCGATTCGTGAACTGCGCGACCTGACCCGTCGCCGCAAACAGTTGGTACGCAATGGGGCCATGGAGCGCAATCGGGTGCAGAAGCTGTTGGAAGAGTCCAATGTAAAGCTAGGCAATGTACTGAGCGATGTGTTTGGCGCTTCCGGACAGGAGATGCTGTTCGCGCTGGTCCAAGGTGAAGCGACCACAGAACAGATTGCTCAGTTAGCCAAGCAGAGAGCCAGGAAAAAGATCCCTCAGATTCAGGCTGCGCTGGAAGGTCATCGCATGAACCAAACCCAGCGCGAGCTGATTAGTCAGTGCATGGCCCATATGGCATTCCTGGAGCAGCAGATCGAAGAAGTGGACCGGCAGATTCAGGACAAGGTCCGCAGCTTCGGTTTGAGCGAGTCTTATGCCCTGCTGCAAACTGTTCCCGGCATGAAAAAAGAAGCTGCCGCCACAGTCCTGGCTGAGGTGGGAGCCAATGTAGATGCTTTTTCCACACCTGCCAAGCTGAGTTCCTGGGCGGGGGTATGTCCTGGCAACAATGAAAGTGCGGGCAAACGCAAGAGCACACGGACCACCAAAGGAAATCCTTACCTGCGCGACATGCTGCTGGAGTGTGCCTGGGCCAGTTCGCACCGCAAGAACTCGCAAATGCAGCACCGCTATCAAAGGCTGCAACCGCGCAAAGGACACAAACGAGCCATCGTGGCGGTGGCGCATGCTCTGATTCAAGCGGTCTATTACGTGCTCAGCACCCGTCAACCATTTGTGGACACGGCGGAGCCGCCTCGCAGTGATGCTACCGTGCACCGACTGATCCGCCATCACACCCGGAGATTGCGGAAACTCAGCTGCTGGTTAGAACGACGGACCCAAACACAAACCAAAAAAAGGAACAACCACGGATCAAGAGCTCTGGTTTGCAGAATTTCTGCCAGGCTTTTATTTTTATTCCAGGTAGCAAACGCCAAAAGACTGGTCACCGCATTCGGAGCAGCGGCCTGCTGACTGCTCCGGCGTAACGACCATGGGATATTCGCAGGCGCTGCATGTCTCCCACGGCGAAATCTGTTGCGACGTGAAACCGTAGCGCTCGCGCAGAACTCGTTCCGCTTCGGCGACAATCCGCTGGCATTCCGCGGCGCTCAGAAGTTCGTGCTTCGATGCCCAGGCTTGGCGATCGGCATAGTCGGGAAATTTTGGAGCTTCTCCCCATTGCCATGAAGGATCGGAGGAGGTGCGGCTGCGGCCAAGCAGATGCATGTGAACCCGGCGATGCTCAGGCCCAGACTTTATTCCTCGAGAACCAATTCCGCGAGAACCAGCACCGCGCGGCTCAGCGGCGAAATTCAGCGCCCAATTGCCGGCTTCCCAATAGTTGATGCAGCCGCTTTCGAGTTGGGGCAGCACTTTCAACATGGCCTGTCCGGCGGCCGCAACCAGAAACGACCACTGCGTGAGTTCAACAGGTGTAAGCTCACCGCGCTCCCAGACGTCACGCGGTGGCAGCACCAGCAGGTTGCCGCCATCTTCACGACTCAACAGAGCTGCGCCTTTTTCGGGCAGCGCCAAATGTCCGCCGGCGCAGGTAAAAAGTGTGCGTCTCAAGTGAGCGGCTCCTTATGCCCCAGAGTAGCAGACCCATGGATCATGCAGGGGGGCAGCTCTGGTGTGCAGCTCTGGAATTCCAGCTCTGCCGTGCGAGAGAGGCGCAACTCGCAGTTTTGCCAGTGCATCCATTTCTAAGAAGCTACAGGAAGGCTCAACCATGATGAAACGAATCCTTTTCGCCACACTATTTGCAGGACTAACGGCATTCAGCGCCAACGCACAACAGAATCTGCCTTCGGGCACCGAGATTAAAGTAAGAACAGACACGTCCATCCCCGCCAAACCGGCGGCTGACTCACGTTACAGCGCCAGCGTGAGTGAGGACGTAAAAGACAGCTCCGGCAACGTTGTTATCCCTCGCGGATCGCGCGCTCGCCTGGTTGCCGTCCCGTCCAACGACGGCAAAGATACCAACCTTGATCTGCGTTCCGTTACCGTGAACGGCACGCCATACCTGATTGACGCAGCCGGTTCCGGCAGCGGCACTCCCGGCGGACTGGGCGCGAACAAGCGCACCGGAATGTATGTGGGCGGCGGCGCGGCAGTAGGCGCTTTGCTGGGCGCACTGATGGGCGGCGGTAAAGGCGCAGCTATTGGCGCAGTGCTCGGCGGCGGCGCGGGCGCGGGAACCCAGGTCCTTACGGGCAAGAAGCAGGACCTTCCAGCGGAAACCCAACTCAGCTATAAGCTGGCCACCAATGCTCAACTAACACCTCTCAGGCATAACTCGCAGGGATCTTCGAATCCACAAAAGTAAGAGATCAGTAAGTTGCTCCAAAGACCCGGTGCGCTTTGCGCCGGGTTTTTTGTTTTTGAGCCATAGCTTTTTTCGCCTCTCACATGCAGACGCGGAACGTGAAAGCAATGACAGGCAGCGTCAAATCATTCCTTATTTGCAGCCCTTATTTGCAGCCACTTTCAAGGAACGATTACAGTAGCCGTAAGCAGGAGAGAAAGCTGGAATAGAATGTGCGGGCGTTACCGATTGACGGCGAAAGAGCGCTGGTTAAGCGACTACTTCAATCTTGATCCAGAGGACGTAGATTGGGCTGCCCGATGGAATGTCGCACCATCGCAAGAGGTCGCCACTATCCGGCAGGACCGTAAACAGCCAAAACGCATCTTCGCGCTCATGCGCTGGGGATTGATCCCTTACTGGGCTAAAGACGCCTCTATCGCCAACAAGACAATCAATGCCGTGTCAGAAACCGCGGCGGAAAAGCCGGTCTTTCGCGAGGCCATGCGACGCCGACGCTGTTTGATTCCGGCCGATGGCTTCTATGAATGGAAACGGATCGGGCCGAAACTCAAACAGACTTACAACATCGGATTGCGCGACGACGGCTTATTCGCCTTTGCCGGACTGTGGGAACGCTGGAAGAATCCTGAGGGAAATCCAGTTGAGACCTGCACAATTCTCACCACTGAAGCCAATGCACTGCTTGCCGACGTTCACGACAGAATGCCGGTGATACTAAGTCCGGAAGATTACGACCGGTGGCTTGATCCGGGCGTCACGGACCCGAAGCTGGTAGCGGATTTGCTCAAGCCGTATGACGCGCGGCTCATGCGCAAGTATCCCGTGAGCGACTTTGTAAACCGTGCAGACAATGAGGGACCTGAATGCGCACAAGAGATTGCTACGGATCCAGCGGTCCAGCAGAAGCTGTGGTAAAAGCATGCAGCCTGGCTTTCTGTTCTCCCCGCCTCCGCGGTGACCTTCCCTTTTTCGATCACCGGACCCACGATGCCCGATCTTTCCGGATCAGTGTCATCAGTGTTTATCAGTGGTAAGGTTTGCTTTTCTATTATGACGCCTACGCAACCCGGCGAGGCTTTGATCTTACCCGCACCACTTTCGTCTTCGGTTTCAGCACCGCCACTGCCGGTTCGGTAAGTGCCTGGGCCAGCGTCGCTGGCTTCCTGATCTCAACTTCCGGCTCCGTTGTGATATAGGTTCTCTCCGTCACAACCTCGGTGACCGCTTCAGGCTCCCGGACATCAACCACTTTCACTGATCGAGGTGCAGCGCTTCTCACCAGCCTTGGCTGGCCGAGCTGTCCCCTGACTTTTCCTCTTTGATTTTTCTTCTTTGCCATCATCTTGACCTCTCCACTGGTTAGATGATCAGAAGGTGAGCGCCGGGACAGCGTCTCTCAATTAACTTCGTCTATTCCGGATGAGCGCCGCACCTAAAAAGCAGAATCACAGTCATGGGCCAGCTCTAAACTTATGCGCGGTGGCGCATCTTTCATGTGTCGGCTGGCTAGTCACGCGAAACGCGCGCCGGGGACCCCGGGCCTTCGGCGACAGGAAGGACGATTTTGTTACCTTGTAGATTGCAATCCAGAATTGTCCCGCAGAGCCACACGTTAAGGGACATGCACTATTTGGATCCCACCCTTTCGCAAAACCGGCGAAAGGATGGGGCACCCGGCCTCCGAAATCAATTCTTTCACGACCCCCTGTAAGAAGAGCTAGTGTCACTGTCCAGACCTGCCCTGACATACTCCTGAAAAGGAGAGTTCAAACTTGAAAAAGAACATTGCTTTCCGACTCTGCTTTGCTACAGCGGTGTTCGTCGCGACCACCATGCTCAGCGCCCAACAGGCCACGCCATCGCCTGCAAGTGGCAAGAACATGACCGAAGAGCAGGCTAACGATGCCAACATCCAACTGATGCGCCAGGACGTACGCTCTGAACGAAAGAAGATCGTGGCCGCGAACCTGCCTTTGACGGAAACGGAAGCCCCGAAATTTTGGCCTGTTTACGATCGATACATTGCAGAAACTGTCAAGCTGAACGATAGTCGCCTGGCTCTCCTCAAAGAGTATGCGAATAGCTTCGACACAACGACCGAGGAACAAGCCGACAGTTTCACCAAGCGCTGGCTTGCCCTCGACCAGGATAGTACCCAGCTGCGTCTGAAATATGTCCCTGAGTTTGAGAAAGTGATCTCGCACAAGAAAACAGCCATGTTCTTTCAGATCGACCGCCGACTTAGCATGTTGATTGACCTACAGCTGGCCTCGCAAGTCCCGCTTGTAAAACCATAGACAGGGTGTTCACGCCGGGTGCAGGACACGATCTCTGACTCTCCCTGAGCACATAGGGTCCCCAGTCACGTACCGCAGACGGTGTGGGGGATCGGGCCTCGGGGTGTTATGGATGGGCGGGTTGCCTAGCAAGGGCACATGATCCGCCATGCAAGCCACCGGGCTTGCACGGGGCCCCAGCCTGCGCCCCACAGTCTTCATAAAAAGAGTGTCCGCGACGAAAGCTATTTCGTCCCTGATGAGGCGGAGACTGTTCTTGAGATGCAGCAGCAAATGTCGCAACAGCCAGATCTCTCGTAATCGGCGCTTTCCGCTTTCGATTCGCCAAAAACAGAGGGAACCGTCGCTGTAACAGTATTACGTCCCGCTACGCCTACACTCCCGTCCCTGTGGCGGAGACTGTTCTTGAGATGCAGCAAATGTCGCAACAGCAATCGGCGCTTTCCGCTTTCGATTCGCCAAAAACAGAGAAGACCGACGCTATAACAGTAAACGTCCCGCCGCGTGTACGCGTGGCAGCCGCACTGCATCTAACGAATAGCACAGCCGACAAAAAAGCGATTCAGTGCGGTGCAGATTTTCTTGATCCGCAACACATTGGCATCGCCCGGAAGGATGGGGAACAATGACTATTCACATGGGAATGCGTATTTTGAGTTCAATGTTGCTGATGGGCGCGCTGGCAGCGCCACTGGCCCGGGCCCAGGAACCCGACCGCGACGACCATAAGGACCGCGACGATCGCGCACAAACTCCGCGAATGTATGACCGCGACCATAAGGACTATCACAACTGGAACACCCATGAAGACCGGAACTACCGCCAATGGTACGAGCAGAAATATAACGGGCAGGTATACCGCGAATACAGCCGGCTGAACAAACACGACCAGGAAGCCTACTGGAACTGGCGTCATCAGCACGGCGACGGCGACCACGATCGCGATGACCATAAAGATCATGACCGTGATCATCGATAGGATGCGAATTACTCGATAACGCGAAAGCTCGGAGCAAAAACTTCCGGGCTTTTTTATTTTGCGGCTTTGGCGGTTTTGCCGGCGGCTTTGTTGGCGGCGGTTCGGGCGTTGTCCGCGGCCTTGGCGGGATGTTTGCCAACGGCCCCGGCCGGCATGTTCAGTGACGCTCTTAAAGTGCGGTTGCGCTCACGCTTGGCTGCTTGCGACCGGTTGCGCGTATTTTCGCGGGCATTGAGTTTTGGCATGGGTAGGGCTCCGTTTTTCTTCAGGATCAATAATGGTCTTAGTATCTATTTACATCCTACGCTGAGAATTGCCAAAATCGCCGGAATTGCTGACATCGAGAGGAAAACTTTTTTGCCGCAGATTTGCGCGGATGAGCGCAGATGGGAACAAAACCTACCATGGAGACACGTTGAAACGGGCGGGCTACTACCAACCGTCCCGCTGATGCAGGACTGAATTGCGGACAATTCTTCCCGGCTTCAGTTCTTCCCGGCTTCTTTTGTCACAGGGACCGCACCGTGTTCGATCAACCTGCGTTTTACTTCATCATTATTGGAGGTATGGCCCCAGGCGGTCTCGCCTCGATAATCGCGCACATTTGGATCGGCACCGGCCTCCAAAAGCAGCCGTACAACCTGAGGATTGAAGGTGCTCAGAGCCAGCGGAGTAAGTCCTAGCTTGTCGCGGGCGTTTACGTCCGCGCCGGCGGCCAGCAACAGGCGGACCACCTCAGCTCGGTCCACGCCTTCCGGAGGGATGTTTCCGTCGTGGCCCCAGGCGCCCTCCATCAGGGCAGTATGGCCGTCGCTCGCCGGCGATTGCTTGCAGTCGCGTGGACGCGGCTCCGCGGGCACGCCAGCGGAAGCCATGCAGGGAATCGAAGAGGTGGCGTTTACGTCAGGATGGGACTTGAGAATTTCTCGCACCACGGCCGGCGAACCCGAACGTGCGGCAGCCATCAGCACCGTGTGTCCTTGCTGGTCGCGTGCATCCATGCTGGCGCCATACGCGAGAAGAAGCTCGAAAGCCTCAACTTTTCTTGAGCCGGCTGCCGCCACCAGAGCGCGGCCAAGGTCTTCCGTTTTGGCAGCGCCGGCATCGAGCAACGCCTGCAGCATGGCAAGATCACCGCGCTCGCCGGCCACCACCAGAGCGCGGCCAAGGTCTTGCGTATTGGCAGAAGCGCCGGCGCTGAGCAGCACCTGAAGCATGGCAAGATCACCATGTCCGCCAGCGGCTTCCAGCGGCGCATAACAGGAGGTCTGATCGGGCTGCAAATCGCCGCAGCGTTTGCCATTGAGCGGAACTCCCGCACGGACAAGGTCGCGGACGGCCTGGGCGTTTCCGAAAGCGGCGACGCGGGCCAGCGTGTCCGCAGCTTCCTGAGACTTGAAGTCCCAGTGTTCGGCTTCCAGCGCTGCCAGAGTTTCGGCGTTGCCTTGCGTCCAGCGCTCGGACCCGGATAGCCGGTCAATGGCATCCTCCAGGCGCTCAACCGCGAGCGGCATGCCCACGGCAAGCCCGTCTTCATCCTCAACCCGCTTGCGCCGACCATCGATTGCAATGGATATGGTCCGGATAAACGCATCAGCGTGCACCGAGTATTCGTTACGCAGCGAGTAGAAATCTGCCTGCTCAAAGAGCTTTACCAGTTGTGGCACATTCTGCCGGGGCACGGATCCGCGATGCCGCCCGGTAAACGCGACACTCGAATATCCGCGATACACGACCGTGCCGTCAGCATAGACGGCAAGGGTGTAGTCGGTGCCATAAGGCGTGGCGCGGAGGAGCGTGATCTTGACCGTTTTCCAGTCCTTGACTTTGGGAAACGGCACGCGACGCACCAGCTTTACTTCTGGCGGGAGCAGGTTCACATGGCGTTCAAACCTGGCCATGACAGCCTGGCCGTTGCGCTTAAATGGCGTGAAACGCAGCGCACGGACGAGCGACTCCGCCTGTGCGATATTCTCCGGCGTAAACTCAGGGCCGCTCTCAGGTACGACTTTGGCGGAAACCACCGCGCCAGCGGTATCGGTAACTACCTCCATGGTGATCCAGCCATCGAGTGGATCACGGGAATCCCACTGCACCGGTAAATAGAGTTTGTCCGGGCCTAGTTGATGGCGGTCTGCTTCTTCCCTGGGTATGGAAATCGGCGCCGACTGCGTTTGTGCGATGGCCTGTGGAGCGGCCTGGAGCATGAAAAGAGCGGCGACAAAAAGTTCGAGCATTCATTCCCCTTTTGCGCGATGCAAAGCGTGCGGCTGGTGCTTACATTATAGGAGCAAGTTGCCCCCGCAGGGTAGGTGAATCTTGGTCTCATGAGGGAGCGTTACAAGTGTTCACACAGCTTGGTAGGGCGATCAAAGTATAGGAGAGCCGTTTAGAATTTCGAAAAACGGCAGCGGCTTAGCAGTAGCCGATGGGTTACAGCCCGAATCGAGGTGAGGCCGATTTGCGCGCCGAGCCCGAAATGGCAAGCGCAAGAGGACAGGCCCGTCGAGACCCAAAATCGAGCGGTTTGGAGCGTAGAGACAAGACTAAGCCCACGCCGCCCAATGCGCTAATCCGCCATTGGCCCTTCGCTTGTAACCGCTTGGATTCTCTGGGCTTTAGGGCGCGGCAAAGGATGTTAATATACAGAGCAGGACAGACATGCCATTAAAAACATTATTCCTGAATCCTCCGTCGTTTGAGAACTTTGACGGTGGCGCCAGTTCGCGCTGGCCTGCCACCCGCGAGATTGAGTCGTACTGGTATCCAGTATGGCTGGCGTATCCGGCTGGAATGCTGGAGGGCTCGCGGCTGCTGGACGCGCCGCCGCATCATGTGTCGGCGGAAGAGACGATTGAGCTGGGCAAACAGTATGACTTCCTGGTGCTGTTTACGTCCACGCCAGGGTTTCCGGGTGACATCAAGCTGGTCACCAAGATGAAAGAGGCGAATCCCAAGCTGAAGATTGCCTTTGTGGGACCGCATGTCACCACGCTGCCGGAGCGGTCGTTGAATGAGTGCAAGGCCATCGACTTTGTCTGCCGGCGCGAGTTTGATTACTCCGTGGTGGAGTACGCCAACGGCAAGCCGCTGAGCGAGATTATTGGGATTTCGTATCGCGACGCGAACGGCAAAGTTGTTCACAACGCTGATCGCCCGGACGTGATGGACCTGGATAAATTGCCGGACGTGGTTGATGTGTATTTTAGAGACATGGATATAAGACGGTATAACGTACCGTTCTTGCTTCATCCTTTTGTCGCGCTATATACGACGCGCGGCTGCCCGGCGCAGTGCACTTTCTGCCTGTGGCCGCAGACCTTGAGCGGCCATCCCTGGCGCAAGCGCTCGACTGATGCCGTTGCCCGCGAGATGGCCAAGGCCAAAGAGTACTGGCCCTGGGTGAAGGAATATTTCTTTGACGACGACACCTTCAACATCCAGAAGGCGCGTACCGTGGAACTTTGCGGCAAGCTGAAGCCGCTGAACCTTACGTGGTCCTGCACGTCGCGCGTCACCACCGACTACGAAACCTTGAAAGCGCAGAAGGAAGCCGGCTGCCGCTTGCTGATCGTCGGTTATGAATCTGGCGATCCGCAGATTCTCAAGAACATCAAGAAGGGCGCCACGGTTGAGCGCGCGCGCCAGTTCACCAAGGACACAAAAAAACTCGGCCTCAAGGTCCATGGCGACTTCATCCTCGGACTTCCCGGCGAAAGCCGCGAATCCATCCGCCGCACCATTGATTTCGCCAAAGAGCTCGACGTGGAAACCATTCAGGTCTCCATCGCGCACGCGTACCCGGGCACTGAGATGTACGATTTCGCCAAGAAGAACGGCTTCATCGTGGGCACTGAGCGCATGGTTGACGACGGCGGCCACCAGGTCGCGCAGATCGAATATCCCGGCCTGCCGCGTGAGCACGTGATGGAAATGGTCCACAAGTTTTACGACGAATACTATTTCCGTCCCAAGGCTGTCTTCCGCATCGTGCGCAAGGCCGTCTTCAACGGTGAAGAGCGCCAGCGCCTATATAAGGAAGCAAAATCATTCATGAAGCTGCGCTCGGCGCGCAACAAAGCCACCAAAGACATGGTGGCGGCAAAACATGCTGCGGAAAAAACCCGCAGGGCTGAAGTCGCCGGCGACTAATCCTCGCGGCTGCCAGGCGTAACCAGACAACGTTGCGGCTGCAAACGTAAAGCAAGACCCGCTGCAGCCGTTAGCGTGTAAAAAGCAAGATCGCATGATGGAACAGGAACAAAGTCGGCAAAGCCCGTATCATCGGGTATGGCATCGGATTGGCCGTTTTTATCGTCGTCGCGATTTGGAAATTTCTGGTTCACTAAGAACGGTGCGCTAATAAACGGCACACTAAAAACGGCGCGTTAAAAATGGTTTGCTAAAAATGCTGCGCTAAAATCTAGTGTCACCCGCGCGTCACGCGGGTTGATGGCGGACATCCGAGTGAAGTTCAAGAAAATCTTCATCTATCTGGCCATCGCCTGCTGTAACGGCACCGGCGACGTGCTGCTCAAACGCGGCATGGAAAACCTCGGCGAAATCCACCTCAACCATTGGACCCACATCTTCAATGCCTTCATTGATCCCTGGATCATTCTCGGCATTCTTTTTCTCGCGGGATTTTTTTACTCGTATCTCACCGCGCTCTCCTGGGCCGATCTCACATTCGTTTTGCCTGCCACGGCCTTCGGTTACGTCGTTACCGCTTTCCTGTCGCGTTTCTTCCTGCATGAAACCGTCAGCCCCTGGCGATGGGCCGGCGTCCTGCTGATCACCTGCGGCGTGGGCCTCGTTGCGCGCGGCCCTTCGCTCACTGAGCGACGAGAAAAAGATCGGCCTGGCAAAGACGCAGCACTCGGCAAAGATGCAGTGCTGGGCAAAGGTGTGGCGCACGCCAAAGACTCAGCAATCTCTCCCGCCAAGGAGCAGCATGAACTCGCTTAAGCTCTGGACCGCCATCGGAATGCTTGTCCTCTCTTCCAGCGCGGGAGACGTGATGCTTTCCGCCGCCATGAAGCGCATTGGCGACCTCGATCTTATCCGCATGGAAAAAGGTCTTCTCGGCGTGATCAGCCACGTCATCCGCGAAAAGCTTTTCCTTCTCGGACTCTGCTGCCTCATCTTCAGCTTCTTCTGCCTGCTGACCGCGCTCTCCTGGGGCGACGCCAGCCTCGTCGCGCCGGCCTCTGCGTCACTTACCTATATCTGCTCCGCCATCCTGGCCAAATTCCTGCTGCATGAAAACGTCGACCGCCGCCGCTGGCTCTCCGCCGCGCTGGTCTGTGTGGGCGTGCTGCTGCTGGTAAAGTAAGTTCGCTGTTCGCGAGGGTACGATCCATGATCTACCTGATGAAGCAAAAGCTCTTCTCCTGGCGCGACGATTTCACCATTAGGACGAAGCCGGCCAAGTAGGCTGAATGGACAGGTCTCAACACAGGCAGAGCCGGCCTCATTTCCAATTTCCGAAAATACCTCTCTCGCAAAGCTTTACTCCTAGATAGCTAGGTGCCTGTACTATCAGGCGGTTTGTCTCCGGGCGACTCCTGCTGAAGAGGCTTCGGAATCCCTAGGCCATGGTTTTTGATGTTGGTCGAGCTGTCTTCTGCAAACCGCTTTCGTGAGAAGCCAATCCGTCACATCAACAGGGAGGACTACCATGGCCATAAAATTCACGCGCGAACAGATTCGTTATATTCGCGATTCTTTTCAGGAAATTCTCACGGATGAAGAAAGGTATTCGCTCAAGTGTACTCTCTGCAAGTGGAGCGTCAAAATTGCTCTTGGCGCCGTGATTGCGGCTGCCATTGCCTCCGGCGACTTGGACGATGATGTGGAGCTGATTGACGCGCTCGCCTTTTTTGCCGATATCAGTACTGAACTCGCTAAACAATGGCTGGAGGAGGCCGCCTCAGAGGGCCTTGACGGCGTCAGCAAGATCGTCGACTTCCTGTGTGTGAAAATGAAAGCCTGTAAATGATCTGCGGGCGTAGGGCTGGCTGATGCGGCGTACCGCAGCTGCATCAGCCATCTGCTTGGCCGTGCTGCAAATTTCTTTCTCCATGAAACTTCGACTCGTCGCCGCTGGCTCTCTGCCGCGCTTCTTTGTGTGGGCGGGTTGCTGCTGGTGAAGTAGTCTTTCCCTAAAGTTCCGACCCAGCTTGTCGGAGAGCAAGGGTCCCATCATCACAACGCTCTCATATTTTTGCCAGATTCCTTACAGGAACGATGCGTATGGGTTTGCGGGAGCTACTGATAAAGTATTTCTATTACTATTCCGAGGGTTGTAACCAGAATGATCTACCTGATGAAACAAAAGCTCTTCTCCTGGGGCGACGATTTCACCATCAAGACGACTCCGGCCAGGACCGTTTCTTTGTCGATGGCAAAGCCTTCAACCTCGGCAATCAACTTGTCATTCCAGGATATGGCCGGAAACGAACTGGCATTCATTCGCCAGAAGCTGCTCAGCTGGGGACCAAACTATGAGATTTCAAAAGGCGATCAGCTCCTCGCTACCGTGACCAAGGAGCTGTTCACATTTTTTAAATGCACCTTCACCGTTGATGTCCCCGGCCCCAATGATCTTCAGGCGCAGGGCGACTTTCTCGACCATCAATATGTATTCACGCGCAACGGCAGTCAGGTAGCTGAAGTCTCAAAGCAGTGGTTCACGCTGGGAGATACCTATGGAGTGCAAATCTCGCAAGGTGAAGACGATGTGCTGATTCTGGCCAGCACAGTTGTGATTGACATGGCCTGTCACGGTGATAATAAGCGATAAGGGCTTCAATAGATGTCGCGATCATCTCAGAATAGGATTCCGCGAAAATGACTTATGTGAGCCGTGGCCGCAGGAACACGGGTTTGACAATCTTCGCCGCGTGAATCGCTGTTACTTCCCGTGTGCCCAGATTGTAATGGTGGCCCACATGAATAGGTCGCACGATGCCATCCCCTCAATCACCTGGACGAGAAAGTGTCAGGGATGTGCCCAGTCTAAAGTGTCAGGGATCTGCCCGGCTGTTCGCCGATCTAATCAGTGGTGGTGTTGGCCTTCTGAAAATGCCTCAACACCGCCTCCGTCTGGCTCTTGGTCAGCACCGCTCCCAACGCTGCGGCATCAGCCTGTTGCACTGCGCGGACGCTGCCAAAATGCTGCAGCAATCGCTGGCGCGTGCGTTCACCCACGCCGGGGATCTCCAGCAGTTCGGACTTGCGGTCGCGCATCTGCCGGCGCTTGCGATGGAACGTGACGGCAAAGCGATGTGACTCGTCGCGGACCATCTGCACCAGGTGCAGCACCGGTGAATGCCGCTCTAGGACCACGGGATCGTCTTCCTGGCCAAGAACGTAGATGATCTCTTCTTTCTTGGCGATCGCCGCCAGCGGCTGGTTGGTGATCCCCAGCTCTTCCAATGCCTGCGACGCCGCGTGGAGCTGCCCCAATCCGCCATCGATCAGCACCAGGCTTGGGAACGTCTGGTTCTCGTCGCGCAGGCGCTTGTAACGGCGCGTCACCACCTCGCGCATCGACGCAAAATCGTCCACGCCCGTCACCGTCCGCACAATGAACTTGCGGTATTCGCTCTTGTTCATCTTGCCGTCTTCCCACACCACCATCGAGGCAACGGTCTCCGCCCCTTGTATGTGCGAAATATCAAAACACTCAATGCGCTTGGGAACATCCGGCAGTCCCAGCGCATCCTGCAACGCTTCCTGCACGGCTTTGGCTTGCGGCTTCATCACGCGGAATCGCTGATCAAATGACTGTTTTGCATTCTGCGCCGCCAGGTCGATCAATGACCGTTTTTCCCCACGCTGCGGCACGAGAATCTCCACCTTGCTGCCGCGCTTTTCCGATAACAACTCTTCCAGCTCCGTGCGGTCTTCAAAATCCACTGGCGCAAGAATGTCTCGTGGAACGTATTGCTGGTCAATATAGACCTGTTTCATGAGCGCGGAGAAAAATTCTCCGGGGTGAAATAAGTTGCTGTTCGCAGCCGAGGGCGCAGGGGCTAAAACCCCAGAATCTTTCGAATCATTCTGCGCGACTGAAGTGGTGCCCTGATACGAACCAGAAAGCTCGTCAGCCTGAGGATCGCTGCCAGGTCCTGCAATCTCCGGCAACTCTTCCCAGAAAAACTCTCGCCGATCCAGAATCTTTCCGCCGCGCAGGTGAAACACGTTCACCGCCAGCATGTCATTTTCATAGTGATAGCCAAAAACGTCCTGGTCATCGCCTTCGGCTGCTGCCATGCGCTGTTTTTCCTGGAGCTGCGCCACCGTGGAAAGCATGTCGCGATACCTTGCCGCACGCTCATACTCCTGCTGTACGGCGGCTTCATCCATACGCAGCCGCAATGACTTCGCCAAATCGGTTTGGCGGCCTTCCAGCAAAAGCTGTACGTCGTGCACCGCTTCCAGATACGCCTGCGGAGTCGTTAGGTCCTGCACGCATGGCCCCAGGCATCGCTTGATGTAATACTGCAAACACGGCCGCAGATGGTATCGCGTGAGATCGACCTTGCAGGAAGGCACCAGAAAGCTGCGATGGATCAGGTCAACGATCCTGTATGCCAGGTTCCCGGGAAAATAAGGACCGTAATAATTGCTGCCGTCTTTGCGCAGCCGCCGCGTTACGTATACGCGGGGAAACCGCTCGCCCAGTGTCAGCTTGATATATGGATAAGTTTTGTCGTCGCGCAGCAGGATGTTAAAGCGCGGCTTCTTCTGCTTGATAAGGTTATTTTCCAGCGCCAGCGCTTCTTTGTTGTTATCTACGACAATATATTCAACGTCTACCGCTTCGCGTAGCAGGCTTCCCGTTTTGGCGTTGGCTTCGCCTACGCCCTCCTGAAAATACGACCGCACACGGGCCCGCAGGTTCTTGGCCTTGCCTACGTAAATGACCTCGCCTTCGGCGTTTTTATATAGGTAAACTCCCGGCCGGAGCGGGATTGTCCGGATTTTCTCTGTCAGATCCATTGGGGGAAAGCTGAGGCTAACTACCTAGATTCTTCCTGTAAGGCCCCGGGTGCGTAAAAATTCTACTGTCAGCTGCTCAGGCTGGCCACGGAAGCGCCTGTTGGAATCATTCAACCTATTGATTATAAATCATTTACAATTAGCCTGTCTCCGGCGGGGCATTGGCATGCCACTTGCTCTTGTTCTAGGGTGACTTTATAGGCGGCAACACCCTGCGCCGCGTCGGGTCTTAAGGAGCTTTCCCCATGAACTTGAAATCGAGCCTTTTGGTTCTGCTGGCCGGCACATCTCTGATGATCGGCACTGGTTGCACAACAAAGAACTATGTGCGCAAGCAGACCCAGCCAATCGTCGACAAATCCAACGAACTTGATGCCAGAACGGCCAAGAACAACGCCGCCATTCACGATGTTGATACCCGTGCAACCGCCGGTATCGCAGGCGCGAACACCAAGGCCGGCGAAGCCGATACCAAGGCGCTGGACGCCCGCAATCGCGCAGACCAGGCCCAGACCCTGGCAACGCAAGCCAATACCCGCGCAGACGCCCTGGCCAACCAGGTCGCCAATCTGGATAACTATCGCCCTGTGGCTGAGACCTCAGTGCACTTCGCCTTCAACAAGGCTGACCTGACTCCCAAGGCCAAGACCGCCCTGGACCAGCTTCTCGCTGAAGTCCCCAACACCAAGGGTTATCTGGTGGTTGTGGAAGGCAATACCGACTCCATCGGTTCGGCCAAGTACAACTACAAGCTGAGTGAGCGCCGCGCAGATGCCGTGGTGCAATATCTCTCGTCCAAGAGCATTCCGGCACACAAGATTTACCTGATCGGAATGGGCAAAGACAAGTTCGCCGCCGAGAACACCACGGCTGACGGACGCGCTAAGAACCGTCGCGTGGAAGTTCGCCTCATGACGAACGTTCTGGGCACCGAAACACCAAGCTCTGCGCAGAGCACCACTCCTAACCCGAGCCGGTAGTCTCTCCTCCCCCGGGACATTGCGCAGAAACAGAGGCCGCCAGATTTTTCTGGCGGCCTTTGGTTTTTTGGCCGGCAAAACCCGCCCTGCAAGATTCCTCACGCCATTCGATCTTCCAATAGAATATTGATATGAAGTCCCGCTCTCATATAGTCACTACATTACTGTTTTTTGGCTTGTTGCTGCTGCCTGCGCCGCATGCTGCCGCGCAAGATAGCCAGGACGATCAGCCTCATATACAGCCGCGCAACTCTCCTACGCCTACTCCAACGGCCACACCAAAACCGGCGGCCAGCGAGCCGCCAGGACAAAAGAAAGACCAGTATGAACGTCCGCCGTTTCCCGGTGACGTCCCGCAAAAGCCCGGCGCCAATGAGGCTTCACCCAAGCCCAGTGACGATAAGTATGAGCGTCCTCCCTTTCCTGGTGACGCACCCGGCACCAATCCCACCGGTGGCAGCGTAAGAGGTGAAAGCTCCAGCAAAGATTCACAAATTGACACCGATAGCCACTACGGCAAAGAAGAGCCGGCAGCTCCGGCCGAAGACGAATCCGTCCTGACGCCCTGGGACCCTCACAAAGCCGCCAAAGACGTAGAAGTCGGCCAGTATTATCTCAAGCTCAAGAATTACCGTGCGGCGCTGGAGCGCTTCAATCACGCGCTTACTTACAAGCCCAATGACGCTGAAGCCATCTTTGGTCTGGCCATCACGCAGGAAAAGCTCGACCTGCTCTCTCTGGCCGACCAGAACTATCGCAAGTATCTGGAGATCCTGCCGAACGGTCCAAAATCAAAAGATGCGCAGGAAGGCTTGAAGCGCGTTGAGCCGCTGGCGGCTGCGCGAACTCCATCAAGTGGCAACGCCGATCCGGCGCAGGTCGCTGCGCACGACATTGATGTTGGGGAAACCTATCTGGCCGGCAATAATTTTGACAGTGCTCGCCAGCGTTTTGAAGAAGCCCTGCGGCTCACCCCGGACAATCCGCTGATATGGTTTCGGCTTGCTCAATCGCTGCAAGGTATGCAGCGGCTTGACCCGGCTCGGCTTTATTACAAGAAATATCTTGAAGCCCAGCCCAAAGGAAAGTTCGCGAAAAACGCCAAAAAGGCGGTCTCGCAGATTGACTGGGTGCTGGGAAAGTAGCCTATTCCTTCCGCAGAAAAGCTCCGGAACTCGCGTCCACCAGCACCGTAAGCTTGCCGATGGAATCGCTCCCGTAGATCACATGCCAGCGTAGCTGGCTGGATTGGCCATCAAAATCCAGCAGGTATCCCACATTCGTCTTGGGATCTTTCTCCAGCAGCTTTTTGCCACCGTGTTCCTGCGCCACTTCAAAGGCCTTGTCCGTATCCACCTTTAGAAAATTCAGGTCAAACGGGCGTGACAATCTATTCGCTGGATTGTAAGTGTCTTCCACGCCATGGTTCACGCCCTTGGGCGTGTCTTCTGTCGCCACGCCGGACCACGTAAAGGGTTCCGACTTTTGCCGTCCCGCAGAAGCAAACTGCGCGCGCCAGAAATTCGCTTTGCCATCGTGGCCGTTGCTGCCCTTCAGGTTGGTCGACTCCATCCGCACCGGCAGTGCGTCCCCTGACCATCCTCGCGCCGGCACCAGCATCCTTTGCAGAGCAAAGCGCCCTGTTTCTGATTGCGTTGTGGCCGTCTGCTCCGTGTTGCCGGCCGGGGCTTTGGCTGGCTCGGAATCGCAGCCCAGGCACAGTGCCGCCAGGGCCAGAAGGGTGGTTAAACCAATTTTTTTGATGAATGTCATTGTTAGTCTGACGTAATCAGAGTCACTTCATTCTAGACGGAGCAGCTGCAGGAGTGGATGTACGAAGGTGCATGTATCCCGAGAGTATCTGGATTGTTAATCGTCCGCGCAATTCAGCATCGCCGCTGTTATTCGCTCTTCATCCCAGCCTTGCGCGCCTGCTCCTGCAGTGCGTCCAACTTTTGCTGCGCGGCGTCCAGGGCTTGCTTCTTGCCGTTGATCTCATCCTGCTGCTTGCGCGTGTCGTCGGCGAATTTCGCCTGGTCGCGCAACATCGTGCCTGCATCGCCATAAAAGGCCGCTGCCCGCAGACGTGCCTCGCGCTCCGCTATGTCCAGCTCGCGCTGCAGCGTGGCAACTTCCTTTTTCTCGCTATCAATTTGCTTCTGCAGTTCTTCGGTCTTCTGCTTCTGTGCGTCCGCCGCGTCTTTCTTGGCGTCCTTCTGGTCCGCATCTTTTGCATCGGCGCTCTTGTCGTCGGATTTTCTGGCCGCTTCGGCCTCGCTGCCTGCCGAAGGCGCTGAGCTGTGCGGCATGCTGTCGTCATCCAGCTTTACCGTGCTCGAACTGGAATGCTTCTTCGCGCGATTCGCGCGCGCCACATCTCCAAGCGATTGTTGAGCGTACGCGCCGGCCCCAAACAGACACACGGCAAAAATCAGCAGAAGTTTTTTCATAAACATAACCCTTGGATCGTTCTTCCCTTAATTATTCTACAGCTCCAGCTCAAATGATTCTCATGCTTTCCGTGGGTGGAAACGATAGGGTAAACGCCGTACCGGACTTTAGTTTCTGTCGCTTCGCTCCAAACCGCCCCTGGACGTTCACACCCAAGCTTTAATCAGCTCTCGCAGCAGGCCGCTCGGCCGCGTGGCCGGGCTCGCCGCCAATCGCCTTACTCAATTCGCTTCGCTCCAAACCGCCCACGTTCAAACCGTTCTCGCTCCGCAGATCAGGATCCGGCTTTCGGCTCACAGCGAGAAATCTTAGTGCATCCTGTCCCAGCCCTGAGACATTCACATACCACTGGACTAGCGCTGTCCCCCAGAACCCCGCAAGCAGCGCCGCCGTTCCGAGAAACACCCCAAAAGGAATTTCAAAATTCCTGTAGATCAGTATGGCGGAATTCCATGCCCTGCTGCGCGACTCGCTGGCCGTTTCCGCGCGATGTGTCCGGCGCCGACGCAGCAATCGCTTCAACCAGACCCACAGAATCAGGAACACGCCAAAGAAGCTGCCGATCAGCGACCCCAGCAGCAGCACCAGCAGCGTAAGCTTCACGCCCAGAAATGCGCCTATCAGCGCCATCAGCTTCACGTCGCCGCGGCCCATGCCTTCCACGCCGCGCACAGCTTCGTACAGCAGCGCCACGCCCCATATAAAGGCCGATCCCAACACCGCGCCGGCAATTGAATTGATCAAAGAGAGTATCTGCCAATGATCGATCGACGGCAGAAAGTAATGCGCCGGCCCTTCCAGCGGAACCAGCAGACTGAAAACCACCCCAGCCACCATTCCCGGCTTCGTCAGCAAGTCCGGCAGCAGCTTGGTTTCAGCGTCGGTAAAAATCAGCCCAATCAGCAGGAAGCACAGGACACACATTTTTGCGGCAACCAGGAGCTCGTTCGGTCGCACATCGAGCGCCCATTGCTGATAAATCAGGCGAACCATCGCCGGCGCACTGAGGTAAGAGAGAACAAAGAGCGCGCCCGTCAGCAATTCCACTCCCACATAGCGCGCGGAGATGGGAGCTTTGCATTTGCGGCACTTGCCGCGCAGAATCAGCCAGCTCAGCACCGGAATGTTGTCGTATCCGGCAATCGGCGCTTCGCACGCCGGACACGCCGAGCGCGGGCTTACCACCGAAATCTCGCGCGGCATGCGATAGATGCACACGTTCAAAAAACTGCCAACGACCAGCCCAAACAGAAAAAACGCTGCGGCAAGAAAATAAACGTTTCCGGCTGGATCAAAAGTATTCAGGGCTCTCTCCGCTTTTGCTTGTGGCTTCAGAGGGAGATTATAAGGAAGATTTGGTAAATCGGTAGGTGACAGAAGTTGGTCAGCGAGTAGATTTGGTAATTTTCTAATTTGGTAATTGGGTAATTGAAAGCAAAAGAACTGAAATGGGGATTGATTGCGAACCGCTGTTTGAGGTGTCGATCCGGCAGTTTTCAAATTACCAAATTACTCAATTACCAAATCTAAGACGCTTCAATCCCCATCAGGGATGCGGAGGATGTGTCCCGGCAGCGCCGGCAATTTGGGATTCACAGGCGGCAGGTCTCCAGTCCAGTTGATCTGCTTGCGATTGGCCAGCCGCATCTCCGCGTCAACCGGTTTCCATCCCGCGCCGTTCTGCTCGCGGATGGCCATGTTGAATCCCATCTGGTTTGCGTCCTGCTCGGCCTCGCTCCACTCCAGCAATGACGCTTCAAGATCTTCCGCAATGGCTTCATGCGGCAGCAGGCACAGGACCCACTGGTTACGCGTGTTCTGCGCATACGCGCCGTTGCTCACGCCTGGTACGGCGTTAATAACTTTAGCGCCATGCTCTTTTGCCACCTTCACTGTCTCGTCCCGCGAACCGTGGTCCACCACAATCACCTCGTCGCATGGACGCAGTGAATCCAAAGCGCGCCCGAGTGAACGCGCATTGTCATACGTGTGGATCAAAGCGCTGATCTTCGTTTTTGCCATTGAGTGTTTTTAGCCTTTGGGTTCTTTCCGTTCACAGGTTAGATGCCGATTTCGCATCCAGCAGGTCTGGAAATCTCAGGTTCGCGCTCGACTTGCGCGTCGAAGCCGCCCGTATCAGGAGCACTATGGTGCGGGCCGATTTATCTCCATCAGCGGTTTGCAGCGCAGTGAAGCCTTGCAAAAAGCAAATCTCACCACGGATGAATACGGATGACACGGATTTACAAACTTAAGAATGGTTCTAATTGAACTTTTTTTGATCCGTGTAAATCAGTGTTATCAGTGTTCTCCGTGGTAAGGGTTGGGTTCTTGTGCAAAGCTGCACAGCGACAGAAAAATGAAAACGCCGCCACGAAGGGCGGCGTTCGCATAAGAATAAAACTAGGTTACTGATTCATCGCTGACCGGCTTGCTCCGGGCGTTACGGTGATTGGTCCCTGCAACTGGAAGCCAATAACTGCTTCCGGCTTCAGGATGATCTGCTGGCCTTTTGTGGCTGCGGAAACGCCTGTTCCCGCGCCAGCGCCAGCTGCTGCGCCAATGGCTGCGCCTTTACCGCCGCCAAAGATTCCGCCCAGCACCGCGCCTACTGCTGCGCCACCGCCAACCTTCGCCGCCGTTGACTTGCCACGGCCATTGCCGGATTTCGTCCACTGGCTGGTCTGCAGGCTGTAGGTTTTGCCGCTCATCGTAAGCTTGGTGAGTTCCAGCGTCAGCACGGATTGTCCTGCGAACCGGCCTGCCGACTTCACTTCCACCACGCGGCCTTCAACATCGGCTGTGGTGGGAATGACCGTCTCTTCACCAATCGTTACCGGCGCTGAGATCGATCCGTGAAACACATCGCCAACCTGGGCCTTTTCTGAATCCACTTCGTCATTCAGGCGCACGCTGATCTGAGTTCCAGAAGGTACCGTAACTTTCTGCGGTGGCGGCACCGGCGTTGGGGCCGCCGGAGCAGTCGATTGTGATGAGTCATAGCTGCTGGTGCTATTTCCACTGCTGGTATTTCCGCTGTTGCTTCCTGCCGGGACTGTGGTGCGCAATCCGTTATCGCCGCTATTGGCGGACTTGCCGGAAGCAGAATGCGAACTGCGATAGCGCGTGCTGGGCGAAGGACGCCGCTCTTCCCTGACCGGCGGTGCAGGATTATTGCTCGCCTGTTCCTGCGGTTGCTCCGATTGGTTCGCCGCTGCGGCTGGCGCGACTTCAAGATTGTTCACCACCGTCTTCACGCCTTCAATCTGCGCCGCATCGTTTGCTGCTGCGTTGCGCGCGGCATCGCTGGCCACGGTACCCGTGAGCGTCACCACTCCGTTATTGGCGTTGATGTTGAGCTGCTTGTCGGGGATACTGCCGTCCCCATTGATCTTGTTCTGCACATCGGAGGCGACCTGCGCGTCCGTGCGACTACCCACCCGCGAGCAGCTTGCTGCTAACAGCGCCATGGCAATCAGGACCACCGAAAGATTTCTCTTCATAACCATAACTCCTCTAAATGTGGTGGCGTATATCCCGTTAGATGCAGAGCAGCTCAATTCGACTGTACTGCAGTGTAAAATTTTGTAAAATCAATCACTTACAGCGTACGCCAGAGCAGATTTTCACTCGGCCAGAGGGTCCCAGATCTGCCTACAATATTTTAACCCCGCGCAAGGCACAGAGTCGCTGAATTCAGCCCTAGGGGGTACCCGGTAAATCAGCTTAATTCTTTACTACGTCCACACCCTTTAAACCCTCGCGGGTTGAGGCCAAAAATACGTTTCATCGGCTCGATATCGCACGTTGACCCCTCCTGCAGCATGTGCAGTTGGTCCACTGTGACCGGAGGGTTTTTCAGCAGCCTCTGCGCCGCTTTCGCCCCGGCAAACATCAGTGGCATGGGAATATGCACGGCAGGCTTGCGCACACCAGCACAACGGGCGATCTCGGCCAGCACTTCGTTCAGCGTCAACTCATCCGCTCCGCCAAGATCGACGGTCTGGTTGGTCGCGGCTTCATAGGTCAGCGCACGCGCAAAGCAAGTCGTTACGTCTTCAACGGCAATCGGCCGGAATCTTGGTGTACCATCGCCAGGGACTGGACGGAAAAGGGGAGCCGAGCGCATGGTTGCCATCATCTGCGTAACAAAACCGTCACCTTCGCCAAAGATCAATGAAGGCCGCAGGATGCAAAACGGGATTCCGCTCTGCCGGACTTCCTCTTCGCCCTTCCACTTGGTGGTTTGGTACGGGGCCACGCCGTCAGCCCGCACGCCCAGCGCCGACATCTGCACATAACGCTTGACGCCCGTCCGCTTCGCCGCTTCCACCACATTGCGCGTCCCCAGATGATGCACGCGCTCAAAGGTATTTGTTCCCTTCTCCACGATGATGCCCACAAGATGGATCACCGCATCGCAGCCCTGCATGCTTTCTTCCAGTCGGGTGCCTTCGACGATGTCGCCGTGAACCAATTCAACTCCAGCTTGCGATAGTCCGCTGGCATTCTGCGGATTGCGCACCACCGCCCGCACGGCGTGGCCTTCGACCAGCAATCGCTCGAGCATGTGCTTTCCGACAAAGCCGGTCGCGCCGGTGAGGAAAACTTTCATGGAAGGATTCTAAATGTTGGGTCGACGATGCTATGTCATGTTGTCATGCTGAGCGCCGATCGAGCCGAGCCCGGCGATGCGTGGCGGGCGCCAACAATCCGTTCATCAAGGCTGTGACCAAGGTGTCCAGATTGGACACAAAGTATCAGCGCACGGCTTTCAGCCGAGCCAAGCCATACCACGCCTATGCTGTCGCCGGCGACTTAGCGCTCACAAGCAAGCGATAAAGAGGGGGCGAGAAGCGCTGGCGGGAACGGGAGACATAAGGGGAGCCATTGCGCAAATGCGGCTTGCCCTGGCATTGTCCCCCCTGGATCCAACGATCATCGCAAAACTTGCGCCGCTCCTGGAAAAGAATGGCGATTTCAACGGCGCGCTGGAACAATATCGGCTGGCCGCGGATATCGCCAAGACAGATGAAGCTAAAAACGCATACGCAGCAGCCGCCGAAAGATTGAAAGACAAGGTCAAGCCAGCACTCCTTCCGCAGCCGGTTACAGCGGCCGTCTCAACTCCTGTTGTTCCTGCGGCAAGCGTCACTGGCCCTGTGGACGAAAGAATCTGGCGGCAAACTCTTGATACAAGCATCAAAGCACTTCAGGAACGCCGGGTAGACGAGGCGGAAGCATCCGCAAAAACTGCTCTGGCCATGGCAGAAAAATCATTCACTGACCAGAAACTCATAGAATCAACCCGTCAGATGGCCTGGGTGCTGACGCAAGAACGAAAATATGCTGAAGCACGCGAGGCTTGGCAATACGATCTGAAAACAAGCCAGAAAATTGAAGGCCCTGCATCACAGGAAGCGATCCATGCCCTGGAAGGAATCGCCGGATGCGCCTATTTTCAAAAAGATTATGCAACTGCCGCCAGCTTTTATGCTCGCGCCATTCAGCTTATTGAAAAACTCTTTGGCTCGACTGATGTGCGCGTGAAAATGGACCTTCACTATCTTGCCAACGCCTATCAACTCATGGGCGATTTCGCCAAGGCCGAGCCGATCCGGCTACAGTTGCTTCAAGCCAACAAGTCCAATGACGACGATGGTTTTACCATGCTGGGCGATACGCTGGAGTTGGCCAAGCTTTACCGGGATTGGGGCAAGTTGAAAAGCGGAAATCTATTGCCGCAAGTCGCTGGCGGAGCGTGAAAAGACATACGGTGAAGATAGCCCGCTCCTGGCCGATTCACTGCAAATGCTTTCTGACGTCCTAACCAAGCTTGGAAAAAATGCGGAAGCTGCTCAACTCAAGAAGCGTCATGATGACATTGTGGCGACCCCTGGCGGCATGGCGAGCATCAATCATTAAATCATCCAGACAACACAGGCGGCGTTCACTTCACGGATTTCCGCCTTAATCCTTTAGCCCCTTGCACTCTGGTGTACCAATTCGCGCCTTAAGCCACCTTGCTTCCCTGCACCATTCGCGCTACAGTTCTTGTAGCTCTCGCGATTCTTCCGACCTCATAAAATAAACCTCACAGGAGTGGTTTGGGCACTGGTTGCACAAGCGGTGCGACATCCTGTGGTCTGGAGCACTTATCCACAACATATTGTGGGCTTTGCTCTTGACCCTTGGTATCTCTGTGGGTACTCTAGCTGGAACGCGGGTTAGCTACTCCAGCCGGTAGCCCGAAAGAGAAAACGCACCTGCCAGCCACAGTCGTGCGACCATTGGCCATTCCTGAAGGAGTAGGAAGTTGCTAAAACTCAAGAAGCTGCAAATCCTTGGATTCAAGTCCTTCTGTGACCGCACGGAGCTGAAGTTTCCGGGCGAAGGCATTGCCGCCGTGGTGGGCCCCAACGGGTGCGGTAAGTCCAATATCTCTGACTCCATTTCCTGGGTGCTGGGAGAGCAATCCGCCAAAAGCCTGCGCGGCGTGCGCATGGAAGACGTGATTTTTGCCGGCACACGCGACCGCAAGCCTACCGGCATGGCTGAAGTGTCGCTCACGCTGATCGATCCCCAGGTTTATGAGGGCGAAGTCAGCGCCCAGCCTGAAATCGACGTCCGGGATGACATGCCTTCGGAAGATGACTGGGATGAGGCTTCTGTCCGCGCCACCGCCGCTGAAGCCACTGAAGCGCACGTCGCTGAGGTGCAACCTGGGCCGCTCGACTGGAAAGAAGGCATGGAAGGCGAGGCCAGGAACCTTCTTACTACGAATCAGACGCTCCAGAAGCAGTGGCCTCTGGAGAATCCGCCATTGAAGCGTCGCCGGAAACCGCAGAACAGCCAGCTTCGACCGAGCCAAATGCGCATGACGCTCAAGCCGCGCAGACAAACGGCGCTGTCGTCCTCAAGATTCGCCGGCGCAAGTTCAAGCCCATAGCGTTTGCCAAGGGCGAAATCATGGTTACCCGGCGGCTGTTCCGCACCGGCGAGAGTGAATACCTGCTGAACGGCAAGCTCTGCCGCTTGCGCGACATCCAGGACATCTTTATGGGTACCGGCCTGGGGCCGGAGTCGTACGCCATCATCGAGCAGGGACGCATTGGCCAGATCCTGAGCAGCAAGCCGTATGACCGCCGCGCCATTATTGAAGAGGCTGCCGGCATCACCAAGTTCAAGACCAAGAAGCGTCTGGCGGAAGCCCGGCTGGAGCAGTCGCGGCTCAACCTGGCCCGCATTAACGATATTTTTGACGAAGTCACCAAGCAGATGAACTCGCTCAAGCGCCAGGCCTCCAAGGCTGAGCGTTATGCCCGCCTGCGCGACGAGATGAAAGAAAAGCTGCGCGTGGTGCTGGCCAGCAAGTTTGCCCAGATGGGCCGCGATGAAACCGGCCTGAATGATTCGCTGGAAGCTGTTGGCGAAGAGATTCGCGGACATGCCGAAGCCGTAAGCGCCAAAGAAGCGGAATTTTCAGAGCGCACGCAGCGCGGCTACTCGATTGAGAGTGAGATCGCGCACAACAGCCAGACCATGAACGCCCTGGCCGTCGAGACTGAGCGTGCCATCTCCCGCCGTGGCTCGAACCAGGAGCGTTGCGCTGAACTCGACGCGCGTTCCGCCGCCGCTCAAGCCGAACTCGAGCGTGCGCAGGCTCAATTGCTTTCACTGACTGAAGAAGTGCAGACCAACCGCAGCTTCGCCGAATCAGCCGCATCAGAAGTGGCTTCCGCGCAGCATGAATGGCAGGCGGCACAACAGTCTTCGCAGGACGCAGCCACTGCGCTCTCTGATCTGGAACGTCAGCAGGAAGCGCGCCGCCAGAACGTAATGGAAGCCATGTCTTCGGCGTCGCAGGTGCGCAACCAGGTGATCCAGGCGGAAGAACATATGACCGCCCTGGAGCGCGAGGCCATGAGGCTGGATCGCGAAGCCACTGCCGCGCAGGTGGACATTGAAAGCTTCGGCGGCAAACGTGGACAGATCGCTTTTGAGTTTGAAACCATCACGCAAACTGCTACGGCGTTGGGTACTCGCATCCAGGAAATTCGAGGGCTGATCGAGAGCAAGCGCAAGGAAGAAGAAGAGGGCAAGCGCAACCTGGATACTCTTCGCGCCGAATACGCCACGGCGCTGGGTAAAAAGAGTTCGCTGGAATCGGTGATCAACGAGCACGGCTACTCCACGGAATCGGTGAAGCGTCTGTTCCAGTCGAACGCCATGGGCCACGGCTTCACTCCTGCGGGCGTTTTGGCAGACTTTCTTGAAGTCGAAACGCGCTATGAAGGCGTAGTGGAAGAATTCCTGCGCGACGAACTGAATTACGTCGTCGTAAAGTCCTGGGACTCGGCCAACGAAGGCATGCGGCTGCTGCAATCAGATGTTGACGGACGCGCGACTTTCCTCGTCCATCCTGAAGACGCACAAGCCAGATTCTCGTTCATCGCCAGCGACGCGCCGGCCGCCGACCTCAGAGCGGCACGAAGAACTGGTGTCGCTGAAGAACTGCATTCGCGTGCTGGATGGCTTTGGCCGGTCGCTCGAAGTCGTCCTGCCCAAGCTGCGCGATGGTTACATCACGGCAGACGCCCACATTGCCCGCAATCTGGCACTGGAAAACCCCGACGCTTATTTCCTCTCCGCCACCGGCGAATGCTTCCACAACGTGACGGTGACCGGCGGCAAGCAGCGCAAGGAAGGCCCGCTGTCCTTGAAGCGCGAACTGCGTGAGATTGGCAAGATAGCTTCTGACCTGGAAGCGGCCATCAGGAACGAGCAGGCGCGGGTGCAAACTCTGGGACGTGAGCTCACGGAACTGAGCAAGCTGCTCAGCACACTGGAAGAAGAGCGTCGCGAAGCGGAAAAGCAGGCACTTACTTCAGGGCATGCGCTCAAGCAGATGGAATCTGATCTGGCCCGCACCGAGCAGCGCCTGAACACCTATCGTCTGGAGATTGAGCGGACACGCTCCGCCCGCAACGAGAAAGAACTTGTTGTCGCGGAGAAGCGCGAACAGGCTGAGGCGCTGGAGCAGAAGACGGCAGGCGCTGGAAGACGAGATGAGGGTCGCGCAGCAGCGCGTAGTCTCATTGAAGACCGCGCGCGACGAGGCGGCGCAGTCGGCATCCCAGGCGGCAGCACATCTGGCCGTGGTGGAAGAACGCCGCCGTACAGCCGCATCGGCGCTGGAGCGGATTGAAGCTCTTGCAAGAGAAGCAAAGCAGCGGGTTGAGTCATTGCAAACGCAGATCCAGTCTGCAGCGGCTGAGAAGGTCCAGCGTGAAGCTGAGAACATGCAGATCGCAGACCGGCTGGAAGCCTTGAGCGCCGAGAAGGCTGCGGCCGAAGCGACTGGGGTACAGCTGCAGCACGAGTCTGACCAGGTACGCGCCCGCATTGCGGAAATCGATCAGGAATTGAAATTGGCCCGCGTTGAACTGGACACGGCGCGCGAGCGCAAAAGCGAGATCGGAACGCTCCTGGCAAAGTTGCAGTCTGATTTGGCCCACATGGCTGAGTCCTGTATGAACGAGCTTGGCATCAGCGCCGATGACCTGCGAGCGAACCCAGAAATTCCATTGGTTGAAGGCGAACAGCTTATCGCGGACGAAAATACTTACCGCGAGATGCGCACCAAGCTTGAGAACATGGGCCCGGTCAACATGATGGCACTTGAAGAATTCAAGGAGACCGAAACGCGCCATCAGTTCCTGGAGACTCAGCGCAAAGACCTGCTGGAATCCATCGAGAACACGCAGGCGACAATCAAGGAGATTGACGAGTTCTCAAGACAGAAATTTCAGGAAGCTTTCGAGCGAATCAACGAGAATTTCCAATTCACCTTCCGCAAGTTGTTTGGCGGCGGCCAGGCGTTCATGCGACTCACGGACGAACTAAACACGGCAGAAAGCGGAATTGATGTAGTCGCTTCGCCTCCGGGCAAGAAGCTCCAGAACGTGTTGCTGCTTTCCGGTGGAGAAAAAGCACTCACCGCGCTGTCACTGCTCGTCGGCATCTTCCAGTACCAGCCCAGCCCATTCTGCATCCTGGACGAAGTGGACGCTCCGCTGGACGAAGCCAACATCGGGCGCTTTACCGAGCTAATCAGGGAAATGGCCGTACAGACTCAATTCATCATCATCACGCATAGCAAAAAGACGATGTCGATTGCGCCGGTGATGTATGGAGTCACAATGCAGGAGCCCGGCGTCTCCAAGATTGTGTCGGTCAAGTTCGGTACGGAAGGCGGAATTCAAAGGGCGGCTTCAGCATAAAAAACCAAAGTATGCGTGATCGCCGCACTCAGCTCACGGCTGTCCTCATGCTGGGGCTGTACTGCGCGGCGGCTGCTTCCCCAGTTCAAGCCGATAAGATTGTCATCCTGAAATCTGCTCGCACCCTGACGCTGCTGAGCGGTGGCAAAGTCCTCAAGACCTATAAAGTTGCGCTGGGAGCAGTGCCTGTGGGGCCTAAGCGCGTTGAGGGAGATCACAAAACGCCCGAAGGCGACTTCGCTATTGACGCAAAGAATTCGCACAGTCAGTTCCACTTGTCATTACACATCTCCTATCCCAGCGCGGCAGACCAGAAACATGCTCGCAGTCTGGGCCAGCCGCCCGGAGGAGCAATCATGATTCATGGATTGGCCGCGCCTTTTGCCTATCTGGGACCTTTGCACCGCCGAACCGACTGGACCGATGGCTGCATCGCCGTGACGAACGCAGAGATTGAAGAGATATGGAAGCTGGTTCCGGTGGGAACTAGAGTTACGATCCGTCCTTAGTTACCTGTGCCCTCTTTCAAAGATTTTTTCTTCGTCAAGCACATTCTATGAACCGACAGTCAGTGCGACCGCCCCGCCAAGCCTTCCGCGAATTTTTGCAGATCAATATTTTTCCTGTTTTGAAAAATATTTTTCAGCGTACGTTTAATTTTTAGTAACTGGTACTACAAAGTCCCGCGAAAATCAATGCAAGAAAATCCTTGATTCATGCGGGTTTCACGCCTTGTGCAATTCCTGGATTTTTTTTGCGCGATGCATTTGCTTGCACAGCCTAAATTTGCGATTTCCACGGTTGACAAAAATAGTTGAGAAGCTAGAATACGACCTCGCCCGCGTATTTCTGCCATGACAAGTCAAAGTACCCAAAGCCGAATTCTTTTGCAGACAGATTTTCCGGAGCTCACGCTCCATGCTCGCGGCAAGGTGCGCGACTTATACAGTTTGAATGGACAGCTACTGTTTGTCGCCACGGACCGCATCTCCGCGTTCGACTACGTTCTGGCCACGGGCATTCCGGAAAAGGGCCGCGTGCTTACGCAGCTCTCATTGTTCTGGTTTGATTTCCTGAAAGACACCGTGAAGAACCATTTGGTCACGGCCAATGTGGACCAGTACCCCGCACCGCTGAAAAAATATGTTGACGACCTGCGCGGCCGGTCCATGCTGGTCACCAAGGCGCAGATGATAGATATTGAATGTGTGGCCCGCGGGTACCTTTCTGGGTCAGGATGGAAAGAGTACCAGCAGACCGGCGCGGTCTGCGGCATTAAGCTCCCGGCGGGCCTTAAAGAGTCCGACAAGCTGCCCGAACCGATTTTCACTCCGGCCACCAAAGCGCTGAGCGGCCACGACGAAAATATTTCAATCGAGGAAATGGCAAAGCGGACGGGAAAAGAGCTGGCAGAGAAACTGCGCGATTTGACGTTAAAGATTTATAAGACCGCCGCCGACTACGCGGCTGGACGCGGCATCATCATCGCCGATACAAAATTTGAATTCGGCCAGACATCGCAGGGCCTCATCCTGGCGGATGAAGTCCTTACTCCGGATTCATCGCGTTTCTGGCCGGCGGATAAATATCAGCCGGGCAAGGCACAGGAATCTTTTGATAAGCAGTTTGTTCGCGACTATCTGGAAGCAATCAAGTGGAACAAGCAGCCCCCTGCGCCCTCGTTACCGGAGGACGTTGCGCGAAAGACGAGCGAGAAGTACATAGAAGCATACCGAATTTTGGCGGGACGCGAGTTGCCCGCAGGTTGAGAAGCCGATGGCATGAACGCGCTTGATTGGATCATCCTCGTGATCATGCTCTTTTCGGCGCTTCTTGCGGCGGCCCAGGGCTTCTTTTTTGAAGTTATCTGCCTGGCAGGGGCAGTAATCGGGTTTCTGCTGGCGGCATGGGGATACGGCAAGCTTTCCCCATGGTTTTTGCAGTACGTCAAGTTGCCGGCATTTGCGGACCTGGCGGGATTTCTTACGATTTTTGTGTCGGTGGTCCTACTGGCGAGCGCTCTTGCAAGGATAGCCCGCTGGATGGTGCACGAAGCAGGACTCCGATCAGTTGATCGCGCGCTGGGAGCAGCGTTTGGTTTTGTTCGCGGCATGGTGATCGTGACCGCCGGGTTAATGGCGATCACGGCTTTTGTACCTGAGTCAACAGAGTTGTCTGGCTCACAACTGGCAAGTTATTTTCTGGTGGCGGGACGTGGCGCAAGCTGGCTGGCGCCTTCCGATGTCCGCCAGAAGTTTCGCGCTGGGATCATCAAACTCCGCGGTGGGCCCAGTCCGGGAGCGACAAATAAGTGAATATAGTCGCGAGGCCGAACACGCGCCGAGCGGCCTGCAGCAGGAGCAACAACAGTTGCGGCCAGACGAAGCTGCTTGGCGGTTCGGAGCGAAGCGACAAAAACAAAAGATTGGCGCATCTGGAAAGTGAGGAGACTCTGTGAAGGACCAGCTCGAGGCACTCGTAGCGCAAATGTATAGCAGCGGCATTCTCTATTCAGAAGCCGTGCGTGAATTCAAGAAGCGCTTCATCATGAACGTCCTGCAGCAGAACCGGGGGAACCAGTGCAAGGCGGCCCGCGAATTGGGCATGCACCGTAACACACTTAGCCGGACGATCGCTGAGTTGAAGCTGGATGTCCGCCAGCTGCGTGATGGCGGACGGCGGCCTGTGCGAAGCGAAAAGCCGGCGCTCATGGACAAACAAAAAGTTGTCCGCTAACGCGCGGCCGCTTCTCAATTGAATCCAACTGAACGTGCCAAACCTGGCTCCAGATTCCGGCGGAGAAAGAGCGTTCGTGCGTCCTGGGTTTCGCTGGGACTCGCGCCGATGCCTACCTGTTCGATATTGACGGCACGCTGCTGAACAGCCGGGACGCCGTCCACTATTTTGCCTTCCGCACCGCTATACGCGACGTCCTGGGAATTGAAGCAAGTATTGAGGGCGTACCCGTTCACGGCAATACTGACGTAGGCATCCTGCGCGCCGTGTTGCAACGCGCAGGATTGCGGGACCGTGCCATTGACAAGCATATGCCGCAAATCGTCGCCCGGATGTGTGCCGAAATCCGGCAGAACCGCGAGCAGCTGAATCCGGAACTCTGTCCATCAATTCTTGAGCTTATCAACTATCTTCACGGCGGAGGCAAGCTGCTGGGCGCGGCTTCAGGGAACCTTGAATCCGTAGGCTGGCTTAAGCTGGAGAAAGCTGGACTAAGGCCGTTCTTCACGTTCGCGTCATTCTCCTTTCCGCGAGAATTACGTGCGGAAATCTTCCAGCACGGAATTGACCTCGCCCGTGAGCACCTGGGCGAACATGCGACTGTGACCGTTGTCGGAGACACACCTGCCGATATCGAGGCAGCACGGGCAGTGGGCGTGCCGGTGATCGCGCTCGCCACCGGAATCTACTCCTTTGCGCAGCTTCAGGCCCATGATCCAGACGCATGCTTTGTCTGCGGCACTGATTTGCTGGCTGTTACCGGCTGACGGGTTCAGAAACTTCGGTAATTGGCCGCAATATTCCTGCCATGAATCGTTCTTACTAACGGTACAATGATGTTTCCCGCATGAAGATCTGCTTTGCCATTTTGACGCTATTTTTCTGCCTGGCCTGCCTGGCCGCAGATAAGCCGAAGTCCGTTGTCCCAAACGGGGTTTCCAAAGAAGATAAGAAAGCCGCAGAAAAGGAATTCAAGGACGCGCAGGATTTGCAGCGGGCAGGCAGGCCAGACGACGCCCTGGTGGCAGTGCTGAAGGCCCAGGAGCTGATGCCCGGCAACGTGGAATTTATGACCATGGGCGAGATGCTGCGACAGCAGATCATCGGCGAGCACATGGAGGCGGGCAATCACCTGGCCGCAGCCGGCGATCCTACAGGCGCTGCACAGCGCTTTCGGCTGGCTCTTTCTATTGATCCGCAAAATTCTTATGCTGCCCAGCGCCTGCATGATGTGGAACCGCCGGATGGCGACGCCGAACACAAGCATGTGCTGCAACTGCTGGCGTCAGTAGACCAGATCAATCTGGAACCTGCGCCGGGAAGAAAGAATTTTCATCTTCAGGGCGACACGCGGCAACTCTATACGCAGATTGGCGCTGCTTTTGGCGTCTTTATGGAATTTGACCAGAACCTGACGAGCCGCGTCGTCCGCTTTGACCTTGATAACGTCGACTTTTACACCGCTGCTGACGTTGCCGGCAAAATGACGAAGTCCTTCTGGTCGCCCATCTCCAGTCATGACGCCATGGTGGCCAGCGATACGGTCGAAACCAGAAAACAATATGAGCGTCTGGCTCTGCGTACTTTTTATGTCGGCAATCTGTCGTCGCAGACTGATCTGAACGACCTTGTCAATGTGATGCGCACCATTTTCGATATGAAGTTCGTTAGTATCCAGCCGGGCCAGAACACAATCACTGTCCGGGCGCCCAGGGAACAAGTGGAAGCGGCAGCGAGCATGCTCGATAACCTGATGGACGCCAAGCCCGAGATGTCGCTTGAAGTAACGGAATATGAGATTGATACGGATCGCACCCGGGACATGGGCCTGAACCTGCCCACCAGCTTTCAGGTATTCAACATCCCTTCAGAAATCAGGCGGGTGCTGGGCTCGGACGCACAGAGCGTGATTGATCAGTTGAACCGCACCGGAACCATCGATCCCAGCACCATCTCGCCTTCGGCGGCGGCCAACCTGGCTGGATCTCCTCTGTTGGGGCCATTTCTGATTTTCGGCAAAGGCAATGGACTGACCGGGATCACTGCGCCGCCTATTAGCGCAAAGCTGGCGATGAATTCCTCCATCGCGACTAATCTGGAGGCAATGACGTTGCGCGCAATTGACGGTGAAGCCGCAACATTTCTCGTCGGCACACGCTTCCCTATTGTGAACAGCACGTTCAGCAACGTGGCTGTCAGCACGCGCGGCCAGGTCCAGGTGGGAAATACTCCTCAGTTCACCTATGAGGATCTTGGAATCACCTTGAAGGCGACGCCGCACTACCACTCCAATGGCGACATAACCCTGGCGATGGACCTGAAAGTTCAAGCGTTGGGAACGCTGCAGATCAATAGCATCCCGGATATCACCAGCCGTTCTTATGTCGGGACCATCACGGTACACGATGGTGAACAATCCGTAATCATGGGTCTAATGAGCGAGCAGGAGTTCCGGTCGATTCAGGGCTTGCCTATACTAAGCAGCCTGCCCGGCTTAAAAACTGCGCTTGGCACGAGTTCAAAAGAGCGCATCCACAATGAGTTACTGATCGTTATTACGCCGCACGTGGTGCGCAAGCCCTTCCACGATCTGGGCAGCAGTGTTTTCTGGAACGTGGGTCCCTAAAAGACATCTTTACCACTGATTTTCACTGATGACACTGATAACTTCTCCAAAGTAGGTTCATTGCGCCCATCCCGTTTGCATGTTACGGCTGGCGGCGGCTACTTCCCTGCATGATCGATTTCAAACTGCACCAGTTGCTTCAGATTGTCATACGGGATGTTGGCAATGCCCGGCACTCTGCGGCCATTGATGAAAACCGTGGGCGTCTCATTTACGTCCAGGGTCGCTCCCAGCGCCTGTGATTTCTTGATGCGGGCATCAGTTTCCGGCGAAGCAGCGCAGGCAGAGATTTTTTGTGCGTCATAGCCATTCGCTGTGGCCAGTTCTTTCAATTTATCGTCGGCGGTGGCCAATGCAATTCCGCCCTGGTTTTCAAAGATAGCGTCAACATATTTCCAGAACGCATCTTTATTCATTTGCCCGGCGCAATCGGCATATTGTGCTGCCTTCAATGCCCAGGGGTGAAGGCTGGCAGGCAGGGGAAACTGCTGGAAGATGAAACCCACCTGAGGAAAATCCGCAAAAAGTTTTGCCAGAACCGGCTGGGCCACTTTGCAATGCGGACATTCCAGATCACTGAACTCAATAATGTCGATCGGCGGATTTTGACCGCCACGGCTGGGACCAAATGCGCCTTTCAGATTGGCGCGCGCGGGCGCGAACGGATCTGGGCCGAAGGGAAGCATCTGTCCGGCAATCGCGGTCTGTGCGCCCGGGGCAAGAAAGAGATGCACTGGCTGTTGCTTGTTCATGGAGACCAGAACTTCCGCCAGCCCTGGAATGCTTGATTCGCGGATATCAAGTATCTGCCAGGTAACGCCCGGATCATAGCCGAAGCTGCGTTTCATGGAGGCCTCCACTTCCTCCGTGGTGGGCAGCGCGACTTTCTTTTGCGTGCTTTGAGGCGTGGCAGGGGCGACAGTGGAGTGGGTTGCTGGTTTTTTCGATGAAGCGGTTTGCGCGTTCACTGTGCCGATAGCGAAAAAAATGAGAGTTAAAAGAGTATTGGTCGTTGATTTCATTATGGATTTCATCATGAATTTTTTAGATTTCCGATTTTTGTGCGATTGGAAAACGGCGGCCCAGGCCAAACGCCTTCGGCGTAATTTTTAGTCCCGGAGCAGCCTGCTGGCGCTTGTATTCACTGCGCTCGATCATGCGGATCACGTCACGCACCAGCCGAACGTCATAGCCGCGGTCCGCAGCAATCTGTTCCGCGGTGCGGTAGTCCTCCACGTAATCTTCCAGAATGTTGTCCAGAACTTCGTACGGCGGCAGTGTATCAGAGTCCTTCTGGCCAGGACGCAGTTCGGCCGAAGGAGGCTTGTCAATGGTGGATTGCGGAATAACCGGCTTCAGCGAGTTCACGTAACGGCTCAGGTCGTAAACCATGGTCTTGGGGACATCGGAAATCACGCCTAGTCCGCCTACCATGTCGCCATAAAGAGTACAGTAGCCGACTCCAACCTCAGACTTATTTCCAGTGGTCAGCACCAGCGCGCCGAACTTATTGGAAAACGCCATGAGGATGTTGCCACGAATGCGCGATTGAAGATTCTCTTCCGCAACATCTTCCGGCATGTCTGCGAATAAAGGCGCCAGGGCTTTGCGGTAGCCGTCAAAAACGTCACCAATGGCAATCACTTCAAAGCGGATTCCCAGCTTGCACGCCAGCTCACGCGCGTCCTTGATGCTGTGCTCGGAAGAATACTGGCTGGGCATCGCTATGCCGGTCACATTTTCTTTGCCCAGCGCGTCCACGGCGATGGCAGCGGTAAGCGCTGAATCAATGCCCCCGCTCAGGCCGATCACGACCTTGCTAAAACCGCACTTGCGGACATAATCACGGGTTCCCAGCGCAAGAGCGGCAAAAGCGCTGGGTATGCCTACTGTGACCTGCTCATGCATGTCGCCCTGCATGGTTTCAGAATCGAAAATAACCAGGTCTTCTTCAAAGGATTTTGCCTGGGCCACAATGCGGCCGTCCGGCGCGATGACCATGCTTGATCCATCAAAGATCAGGCTGTCATTCCCGCCCACCTGGTTCACAAATAGCACAGGGACTTTGTTGTCGCGCGCAATAGTTGCCAGCATCTGGCGGCGCAGCTCGCGCTTTCCCAGATGAAAAGGCGAGGCGGAAATATTCAGCACCATGTTGCCGCCGGCATGCAGCAATTCGTCGACGGGATCCACAGGGTACAGGCGGCGATGCCAAAAGTGCTTGTCATTCCACGCGTCTTCACAGATGGTGAGCGCGAATTCCTTGCCCCCGAGCGGAAGCAGCTTTCTGCGACTCAGCGGGATCGAAATAACGCATTTCGTCAAAAACATCATAGGTAGGCAGCAGCATTTTGGACTGCACAAATTGCACCGCGCCTTGTCGCAATACGGCGGCGGAATTCATCACAGACTTGCCGGTTTCTACTTTGGCGGGCGATACAAAGCCGCATACGATCGTGATTTGCGGAATGGCTTGCGCAATCTCATTCACCACCTGCGTGTTGCGCTCCACGAAGGCGGGTTTTTCCAACAGGTCGCGCGGGGGATAACCACAGACAGCCAGTTCAGGAAAGAGAACCATCTCTGCGCCCAGCGCAAGGGCCTGGCGCGAAGACTCTATGATCTTTTTGGAATTACCGGTGAAATCACCAATGGTTGGGTTGATCTGCCCGAGAGCAATCTTCACTCTTCTAGTTTAAACCGCGAATTGAAATTTTGCGTCAGCCCTCTCATAGAGGAGGCGTCTTCACTGGGTCCTGCGGAGCTTTTTCCTGGCCCTGCGCCGGCTGCTGATCCGTGCTTCCCGAAGGCGCTTGTTTGCCATTGGTACCCCACTGCGGTTCGTCCTGCTGCGGAGGTGGCAGCTGCCGGTTTGAGGAAGCGCCTCCGGCTTGCTGCACCATGGGATCTGGCTGCTCGTCGGGCCGCTTCAAGGTTGGTCGATGGGTAGGCTGCTCCTGCTGTGGCGCACCGCTCACGTCTTGCGGGCTGTCGCTTGATTTCAGCGCGGCCAGCGTGGGCACGCCATCTTTTACGTCAACTTCCTTCTCAGTCTTGACCGTTATCTGGCCGCCGACCTTTGCTATCTTCACCTGAACTACTTCATCGCCCGCGAAGCGCACAAACACCACGTCCTTTGGCGGAGCGCCGTAAATCCATTCCTCATACTCTTTGCCTTTCTCGTCTTTTTCACGGACCTTTTGCTCCGGGCGATCCTTGGCCATAACTACCATGTCATGATTCATGCCCACCAGAACTTCATGCTTCTTCACGGCTTCCTTGATCTTGGGCGGAAGCGTATCAGCAAAAACTTCTGCGGCGGTCTTGACGGAAAAATCCAGCACTGGAGTAAGCATCTGCTTCAACTCCGCGCCCGTCATTTCCGGAACATGCTTCTTGAATTCCAGTGTCACGGCTGCGCCGGTGGGCTGAGCCTGGTTGGGATCTACACCGCCGGTGCTGCCACCCATGCCGGAAATCTCAATATGCTGGTACCACTTGGTTTTCTTTTTTGGGCCGCCATTGATTTCAAAGTAAATCGACTTCTCTTTGAAAACGATGTTGCTAATCTGCACGCGATCGCCGATCTTGGCGGCTGCGCCGTAAGTTTGCGCCATCCTGTAGAGCTGGGCGTCACCGGGTTTCACCAGGCCATCTGGCGCAATGACAAGGTCCTTTTCGCCGACCGGTAAGTTCTTGCGCACGTGAACAAACTCAGCATCCATGACCCGAATGAGCTGCATTCTGGTGCCGTCGCTCAGATTTTGCCGTCCGTCCAGATCTACCGGCTTCAAGTGGGGAGTAGTATCCGGCGCCTGCGGTGTCTGTGCGTCTGGGGGCTTCGGGGTATGTGAATCCAATGAGTTTCCCGGAGTAACGATTATCACCGGCTGGGGCGATCCCTTGGGAGCTTGCGGCGGATTGGACGGCGCTGGAACCTGACCCACAGCGAGGCTGCAGACGGTTAAAATCAGAGAAAAAGAGGATGCGGCACTGCGTAGCATGGGGCACCTATGGCTGCTTGCTATCTCTTCCATGATTCGCTAATTTGCGCGAATTTTCAACCTATTTAGCAGCCACAAAATTAGATGCCAAAGCCGGGCAGAACGTGCAACTTTCCCTGCATTTCGTCCCAGAGTGGGAAGCGATTGGAGGAGGGTTCCCGGCTCGATGGCGAAGCGGAGCACAGGATGACGAATGATGAGCCATCGAATCCGAACTCTATTTTGCCACCAGAGGAGGCTTTGTACAAAACCCCAAACCTCACTCTTTGTGTTCCTTCGTGCCCTTTGTGGTTGAAGGTTTTGCTTTTCCGATCACGCGCGATTCCGGCGATGACGGCGATTCTTGCAGCCCTCTGCCTATGTCCCTCAGCCAGAGACCCCACCCCCCATAGCGCTTTGTTGCAAACAAAGGCCAAAGTGCAATTCGAAAGGCCTGTTAAAAGGCTGTCGAAGCCCCTTTTCTCTGTTTTTCCGGGGTCAAATCCGGCCCAATTTTGGCCTTCTTTTTCCGTTTTTACTGTTCGGTCGGCAGAGGGTCGCAAGCCCTTCCAATTAGCGTGTAGTGCCCACCCTTAGCTAGTGGCCAGCAGCTAGTAGCTAGAAGCTTCAGTTGTCAAAGATCATAGCCCTAGGCACACCTCTAACCTGGAACCGAATATTTTAATCTACCCTTTGTTCGCCCACATGTCAATGAAAATTTAAGCTGTTGCTATATGGCTCATCCGCGAAGAAGACTGTTTCTGCAACGTACCGTAGCAGCAGACGGGGGGCCGCAGGCCTCGAAGGGGCAAAATTATTGAGCCCAGGGCATGAGTCCTGGGTAGGCGGTTTTTATGAAGCCGAGCGCCGTAGGTGCGCACAGGGTTTTGTTGTGTCGCTCCGCTGTGCTGCGCGACAGCCTGCGGCGCAAGGAAGGGGTCTGTTCCTGCGTTTTGCGGCCCGACTCCGCAGCCCTTGCTCGCTGCGCTCGCGTCGGGCTGAACGCTCAAGTCGGGCCCTGACACTTGTCTAGTGGACCGAAGCGTGTGAGGGGTGAATTAAATCCCATCCTTCGCAAAAGCGGCGAAGGATGGGACACCAGGTGACACTGCCGCTAATCTGTCTTCACTTCCACAAATTCTGATTGATGGCGCGAGTATACGGATCAGCAGTTGAGCCCTTCCAGCCATATGGATCCAGCGGAATAGAATTGGATTGAACCTCGAAATGCAAATGTGCCCCGTTCGTTCCTTCCTTTCCCACGAGCCCAATTAAATCTCCTGCATTTATGTGGGTATTATCAGGAATGATTGCAGGGCCTTCGCACGATCCCTTTTTTTGATTTTCTGGGTACGTGGCAAGATGCAGGTAATAAACCTTGAACCCTTTTGGCGAGTCCAAATCTAACTCTAGAATGTGGAATTTTTTGGCATTTGCAATGCCAGGGATGCTCTTCGGGTAGTGGACTGTTCCATTTGCTGCCGCAAAGACATTGGTACCGCAACTTGCCGGGTAGTCGTATCCTGGGTGGCCATTATAAAAAAGAATGGTGTAACAAGGGACGGTGATTGTTTGATTGCCAGCGAGGTTTGATGCTTCACAATTTCCCGCTCCGCCTGTGTAATTTCCATTTATTACAAACGAAGTCTGCAAGCCTGCTGGATTGAGAAATCCGAAATGAGGAGAGCCCGGAACCGATGCCTGGCAAATAGTAGTGCTATCAAGGCAGGCCGCAGTTTCACCCGTATACGCAGTAACTCGTTTTTGCAAAGAATATTGAGCGGTCTGCGAATGATCAAAAACACTACTAATTGTGGGGTTGCATGGATCAAATCCCGACAGGGGAAATGCTAGGAATCCGACTTCATAGTGCACGTCTACGTGAAGAGTTTCACCAGCAGAGAGTGTTTTGGTTTGGGATGTAGGCGTTCCAGCATAGCAGGGCGGTTGGCCACCAAATGTGATGTGGTATTGACCTGATGGAATGTTAGCAAATGATCTGGAAAATCCCGCGCCGTGCAGCAAAATTGGGCCTCTGATGTCATCAGGGCCTTGAAGATCGAAAGTGGCTCGATCAAGATTGGTGGTGACGACGATATTCCCTGTATCCGAAATATAGGTTCCAGTAAACTCTAGTGTACCTCCTGCAACCAAAATTCCCGATTGGGTTGCTGGCGTCAGGAATCCAACAATATTGTCAAAAATGATGCTATAGAATCCCGCAGGCGCGATGCGAGAATTGAGAATTCCTGTTCCTGAAAAGCTAATAGGTCCAGTTACTGAGAAATGCGTGGTGGCTAAATTTGAGCTGACCTTAATAATACCAGTGAGCGCCGGCGGCTTTGCCCCAACCCCGGTAATCACCTGGCCATCCAGATGAATTGTTTCAACCACGGAATCCGTAGCCATGGATGCGACCACCAACTCGCCTATATCGCTGTCGCCCACGAGCAGGTTGTCGCCATCGCTCGTGATAGCCATTTGTGGGGCAGGAAAGCTCACCGGAATCTGCCCTATCGCCGAATTTGTGCCTGCATCCAGCACAAATACATTGTGTGCAGGATCAAGTGGTGACGTGCGCACGTTCGCCGCGTATATCTTCTTTCCGTCCGGGCTGGCGACGACTGCGCCAATGCCGCCGCCCAACGCAGGCACGCTGATGGATTGCAGGAAAGTGTCCGTGCGAGCATCGATGAGATAAAGACCTGGGCCGTTAATTTCACCCACATAAGCGTGAGTACTATCCGGTGTAAAGGCGATGCCGGTTGTGTTTGCTCCAAGGATGTTGATGAAATCGGTGATGGTGTTCGTCGCTGGATCGATCACCGCAATTCCTCGGCCATTGCTGCCCACGTAGACGCGCGAATTGTCCGGCGCAACTGCGACTCGTTGGGGGCCAGGAAGGAGGATGCTGGTAAGAATGCTGTTTGTCGCCGTATCTACTACAAAGACCTCGGAAGAGTTCGCCTGTGTCACATACACGCGGCTGCCATCCGGAGATATGGCATTCCAGGTCGGACGAATCCCGACTGGCACGGTTGCAATCACCTGGTTTGTTGAATTGTCGACTACGTTCAATCCGAAAATACCTGATACGTAACTCCGTGTACCATCCGGGCTGACGCTGATTGCCCCGCCATCGGCGGAGCTGTTCCTGGCCACCACCGACGCGCTGCTCAAATCCACTGTGGTGAAGCCACTGCCTGTGAGGTACACAGTCCCAGAATTCAGTACCGGGCTCGCATTGAATGCATATACCTTTCCGCTGCTTGATCCGGCATAAAGCGCACCGCTATTGGCGATTACTGGCTGCGTGGTAATGGCATCGCCCGTAGTGAACGACCAAAGACTGTGGCCGTCAACCGAACTGAGTGCTTCAACACCTTGCGTGTTTCCTATGAAAACGTTGCCCGCAGCGTCCACAGAAGGAACAGATGAAAAGTTAGGAATTGTTGAATTGTCCGTGGCGATGATCCAATCGTGCGCTCCCTCAGCGGCAAGCTGGTTGTTAGGAGGAAACCCGAATCCGATGCGCACGGTGGAGGTGCCATCCGGGAAGACTGCTGCACGGCTCGTAGTAAAACGGGAGTCGCAGGAAGGGGATGGAGGTGTTAGCAGCGTCAAGGAAGAATCCCAGGTAAGATAATTGCCGCAGAATATGGCGCCTCCAAATGCTTGCCAGCCCGAGTGGATATGATTAAGAGAATCGACCGCTGGTTCTGTAGAGTTTCGGTCACTCCCTGACGTGGAAGCGAGTTGCGTTCCAGTAAATGGATCCAATTTGAACAGATCGCCGTCCGTTCCCGGTGTGCCGCACATTACTATCAACGAACTGCCATCGTTGAACAAGGCAGGCCCATTCGCCGAAACTCCAAATGGCGTATTTGGCCCTGGATTCTCCTTGGCAAACCGGATTACTCCACTGCGCCGCTCCAGCCGCGTACACGACCCCAGGAAATCTCCCTGCCACAAAGTAAACCACCCCACTACGCCCCAGCAACAGCGGGCTAATCGCGCCGCCAAATGGAGGCTTCGGAACATGAAACAGTAGAGTCGAACCTTGCAGGTGTTTCGTGAAACTCAGCAGGTCAAATCCGCCATCCGCGGCTGAAACCGCCACATAAACCATCCCAAAATATCGTCCACAACGGGCCCGGTCGCCGCTATCCCTATCGTTACCGCAGGGACAAAACTCGTGCCGTCCGGATTCAGCGCGTACAGCTTATCGCTGGCAAAGTAAAGCTTACCTTCTGCGGAAGTCGTAATATCTCCGACGATAGGTCCCCCACTGGAGAAGATCCAGGACGGAGATGAAGGTGCGCTGGTGGGACCGGCGTAATTGGCGCGGCTGGTCCGTTGCGCATCGTGGCCCGGCATGGGCCAGTTACCTTGTGCGTTGGCACGGGGTGACGTGCCGAGAAGGATCCTAAGGACAATCAAAAAAAGAAAACAATATTGCACACGGCTGAAGCGGAGATTAGTACACAGAAATGGCGAGCGCATAGTTCTTCCTTGCAGAACGACGTGCCAGAATAGATTCTGTCTGGCCGCAGTCTTGACTTGGTTAAGCTAATTAAAGGGGGGTATTAGTGAAGGTAGTCTACCCTTGAGCTATTAAAGCTGCAATAATTAAATTTAACTATCCTCGGTACTATAGTCATTCAAGCTACCTTCGAACTGGGCCTGGTGCACGGCAAACGCGCGGCGTTGAAGGTAGGGAGGGCCCCCGTCATCTTGGAGGAGCTACTCTGCTCCCAGCGAACGTCCGCTGACGGTCAATCCGTCCCTGGCCACCATCGCGGGCAGAACATGGCCGCCATAGCTGCGGATGGCCGCTGAAATGTGCTCGCGGTTCTCTGGTTCAGTGAGAAAGACCACGCAGCCGCCACCGCCTGCGCCGCAGACTTTGGCTGCCAGAGCACCCTGGCGCAGGGCCACGGCAATAAGCTTTTCGATCATCGGGGTGCTGATCCTGGGGGAGTTGGTCTTGCGCAGCTTCCATTCTTCACGGATCAGCTTGGCTACCTGTTTCCAATCGGCCATGGAAAGCGCGTGATGCATGGCGCGGGCGATTTCGCCGATCCGCTCAAAGTTGTGGAAGATTTTCTTATCGCCGTTGATGTGCGCTTTGAATACTTCCCAATTATTGATGCCTGACTTGCGCGGCGCTCCGGTATAGACCAGCACAAATCGCCGGTCCAGTTCTTCCGGCGCAACGCGCACGGCGGCATGGTGAATGCCATCAGGATCGAGATGAATGGCGCTTACGCCGCCATATAAAGCGGGATAGTAATCCTGGCATCCGGTGGGGACTTTGATCAGCTGGGCTTCAATGTTTTGCGCGATGACGCGAATCTGTTCGCGATCAAGCTTCTTGCCCGGTATAACGCGCCAGCGCGGCAGTGGTGGCGATCATCAGCGCAGACGAGCCGGAAATGCCCGCGCCTGCAGGAGATTCAGAGTGGGTTTCGATTTCAAAGCCGCCATCGGGAGCAAAGAAGCGCGCCAGATGGCCAGCCAGCGGATGCTTGAACTTGCGCGCGGCACACAGCTCGCCAAAGTTGCGGAACTCTTCTTCCACTTTTGTATCAAGCGACTTCAGGCGGATCTTGTCGTCAGTGAGGCGGGTGATTTTGCAGCGGGTGAGGATGTTTACGGCAAAATTTACGGTGACTGCGCCGGGATGAAATAGATAGAGCGGCCAAAGATCGAGAGTGCCGCCGGCCAGATCAACCCGGCAGGGCGCGTGCGCAACGATCGTTCCGGGAGGAGGCAAATTTTATTCCGTATAAAACTGGGCCATCTGGCGGAACTTGTTGTAACGGCCGTCAAGGAGCTGCTGCACCGGCTGGTGTTTCAGCTCGTTAAAGTGCTTGAGAAGGACTTCATCCACCATGGCGGCTGCGGCATCGTGGTCAAGGTGCGCGCCGCCGTCAGGCTCAGGGATGATCTCGTCGATGATTGCCATTTCCTTCAGGTCAGGGGCCGTAATGCGCAGCGCCTGCGCCGCGATTTCCTTTTTAGACGCGTCGCGCCACATGATGGAAGCGCAGCCTTCAGGCGAAATGACGGAATAAACCGAGTTCTCCATCATGAAAACGCGATCAGCCACGGCAATGGCCAGCGCGCCGCCGCTGCCGCCTTCGCCCGTGATGGTGGTGATAATTGGAACTTCAATCCGCGCCATCTCCCGCAGGTTGCGCGCAATGGCTTCCGCCTGGCCGCGCTCTTCCGCTCCCAGACCGGGATACGCGCCTGGAGTATCGACGAAGGTAAAGATAGGACGGCCAAACTTTTCCGCCATTTTCATGCAGCGCAGCGCCTTGCGATAGCCTTCAGGATTTGCCTGTCCGAAATTGCGGTAAACGCGCTGCTTGGTGTCACGGCCTTTCTGATGGCCAATCACCATTACGTTTTCGCCGCGATAGCGCGCCATGCCGCACATAATCGCCGATCGTCGCCAAAGCCGCGATCACCGTGGATCTCACTCCAGTCAGTGAAAAGGCGCTCCACGTAGTCCATGGTGAACGGACGCTGGGAATGCCGGGCCAGCTCTGTCTTTTGCCAGGCGTTGATGTGGAGGCGGATTTGCTCGCGCAGAAAATTGATCTGATGTTGCAGGTGTTTCAGTTGCAGGCGTGCTTCATGGTCAGCGCCGGCGCGCGTTTCTAACTGGGCAACCTGCCCTTCAATGACCTCTAACTGGCGCTGCGCTTTCACTGCTGGATCCAAGAAGGCTCCTGGCTTAATCGATGACCCTGACCGCGCCGCGGCCGCACAATTCTTCCACGCGGGCAATAAAACTGCGGTCTGCACAAATATTATATCTTTCCGCTTCCATCACCACCATGAAGTCGCCGGTTCGTTCCACGGCAAACATCACCTTGGCTTCGCCTTTGCGCTCGTCACAAATGGCATGTAGGGCGTCCACCGTGGCTTCAGTGGCGGTATCCAGCGGCACCCGAATGCGGATGGAGCGAGGCAGCTTGGGCTTGGCCTCTTCCAGCGGGGTCAAGTCCGGTAATGATCGATCTTGGGATTTGAGCCCTCTTCCACGCGCACGCTGGCGCGCACCAGCATGGGAATCTCCTGCTTCAGGATGGTCGCCAGCCGCTTGTAGGCGTCGGGAAAAACCACGGCTTCAATGGTGCCGGTCATGTCTTCCAGCACGGCTTGCGCGTAAAGATCGCCTTTGCGCGACTTCAGCACGCGCACATTTGAAACCATGCCGGCGGTGTTGATCTCGTCGCGATCAGTTCCCTTGGTCATGGCGCTGATGGTTTCGACCGATAACGCCCGGAAATCTTCCAGCTTGTCCTTGTACTTCTCCAGCGGATGGCCGGTAATGAAGAAGCCCAGAACTTCCTTCTCATTGGCCAGGCGCTGGTGTTCGTCCCACTCAGGAACGTTGGGCAGCTTCTCGCCTGTGCCGTTCGACTCTTCTTCCTGAAACACGCCGAAGAGTCCGTGCTGTCCCATTTCCGCGTCGCGCTGCGTCTTCTGCGCGCGTTCCATGGCTTTATCCAGCACTGCCATGATCTGTGCGCGATAGCCAAAGTCATCCAGCGCGCCGGCTTTGTTCAAAGACTCCAGCACGCGCTTGTTCAGCAGGCGAAGATCGACCTTCTCGCAGAATTCAAAGATCGAACTGAACCGGCCAAGCTCTTTGCGCGCCGAAGTGATCGACTCAATGGCGTTGCGTCCCACGTTCTTCACTGCCGCCAGCCCAAAGCGGATGGCATTGTCGTGCGGCGTGAAATAGGCGTCGCTCACGTTGATGTTGGGCGGCTCAACCGGAATTTCCATCTCGCGGCATTCGTTGATGTACTTCACCACGTTATCGGTGTTGCCCATCTGCGAGGTCAGCAGCGCCGCCATGAACTCCACGGGATAATGCGTCTTGAGATAGGCCGTCTGGTAGGCCAGCAGCGCGTAGGCCGCGGAGTGTGACTTGTTGAATCCGTATCCGGCAAACTGCTCCATGAGGTCAAAAATCTTGACGATCTTCTTTTCCGGGAAGCCGCGCTCCACCGCGCCTTTTACAAAGCGCTGGCGCTGCGCCGTCATTTCGTCGATATTCTTCTTGCCCATCGCTCGACGCAGCAGGTCGGCTTCACCCAGCGAGTAGCCGGCCAGCACGTTGGCGATCTGCATGACCTGTTCCTGATAGACAATGACGCCGAGCGTCTCTTTCAGCAGTTGTTCCAGTTGCGGCAGCTCGTACTCAACTTTTTTGCGTCCCCACTTGCGATCAATAAAGTCATCAATCATGCCGCCCTGAATTGGGCCGGGACGGTAGAGCGCGTTGAGGGCCGTGAGGTCGTCAATCGAGCTGGGCTTGTAACGCCGCAGCACGTCCGTCATGCCGCCGGATTCAAACTGGAAGATGCCGGAGGTCAGGCCGGTGTGAAAAACGCTTTCGTAAGTCTTGGGATCGTCGAGCGGAATCTTTTCCAGATCAATGGCCGTGCCGCGCTGCGCAATCAGCTTGAGCGCGTCATCAAGGATCGTGAGCGTGGTGAGCCCCAGGAAGTCCATCTTGAGCAGGCCCATCTTCTCGATCGCCTTCATGTCATAGGCGGTCACAATTTCGTCGTTCTTGGTCTTGTGCAGCGGGACAAGTTCGGTGAGCGGCTTGGGCGAGATCACCACGCCCGCGGCATGCACGCCGGAGTTGCGCACCAGCCCTTCCAGCTTCAGCGCGGTATCAATCAGTTCACGTACCTGAATTTCTTTTTCGTACGCTTCCTGCAGTGGCCCGGGATCATCAAGCACCTGCGGCAGACGTGATCCCGATGGTGATGGGCACCATCTTGGCAATGCGGTCCACGTCGGCATAAGGAATGTCCATGGCGCGGCCCACGTCTTTAATGGCGGCTTTGGCGGCCATGGTGCCAAAGGTGATGATCTGCGCCACGTTTTCACGTCCGTATTTCTGCGTGACGTAGTTGATGACCTCTCCGCGACGGTTCATGCAGAAATCGATATCGATATCAGGCAGCGAGACGCGCTCAGGATTCAGGAATCGCTCAAACAGCAGCTCATGCTGGAGAGGATCAATGTCGGTGATTCCCATCGCGTAAGCGACAAGCGCTCCGGCTGCCGATCCACGGCCCGGACCTACAGGAATGGAATTCTCTCGCGCGTAGCGGATGAAGTCCCAGACAATCAGGAAGTATCCGGAGAACTTCATCTGCTGGATGATGGCGATTTCGCGCGCCAGCCGCTGGTCGTAATCAGCGCGCGTCTTCTTCAGCCGACCGGCGGCTTCAATCAGCCCAAGGCTTTCCCATCGCCGCGCAAAACCTTCACGCGCAACGTGCTCAAAGTAGCTGTCCAATGTGTAGCCATCGGGAACCACAAATTCAGGGAACGGATTCTTGACCTTGTTCAGCTTGAAATTGCAGCGTTCGGCAATGGCCAGCGACTGCTTCAGCACATCTTCACGGCCATTGAAGAGCTGCTTCATCTCGTCGGCGGTCTTCACAAAAAACTGGTTGCCGTGGAACTTCAGCCGGTTCGTGTCATTGACGGACTTGCCCGTCTGCACGCAGACCAGCACGTCCTGCGCGTGCGCGTCGTCCTCGCAGAGATAGTGGCTGTCATTGGTGGCCACCATGGGGATGCCCAGCTCTTTTTCAATGCGCATCAGGTCGGCATGGATGCGATGCTCTTCCGGCAGGCCCTGGTCCTGGATTTCCATGAAGAAATTATCTTTGCCAAAGATCTCACGATAGAAACTGGCAGCGCCGCGGGCCGCGTCATACTTCCCTTCCAGCAGGTTTTCGCAGACTTCGCCGGCCAGACAGCCGCTCAGTCCAATGAGGCCCTTGGAATGTTCCGCCAGAAACTTTTTGCTGATGCGCGGCTTGTAATAGAAGCCGTGCATGCTGGCTTCAGAGGTGATCTTGATCAGGTTGCGATAGCCTTCTTCATTTTCCGCCAGCACCAGCAGATGGTTATAGGTATCGCCTTCCGGCGGTGCGCGATGGTCGTCTTTCTTGCAGACGTAAAGCTCGCAGCCCACAATCGGCTTGATGCCTGACTTTTGTCGCTTCGTCGACGAACTCCACCGTGCCATAAATATTTCCGTGGTCGGTCATGGCCACGGCTTTCTGGCCGATCTCGGCCACTCGCTTGACCAGGCCCGGGACGCCGCAGGCCCCGTCCAGCAGCGAATAATCGGTATGTAGGTGGAGATGGACGAATTCAGACATGGGAAGCGTTACACACAATTATAGTCGCTAGATTTTGTGCTGTGGATTTCAGGTAAGTTGTGGAAAACAAGGAGATTTGGCGGTCGCCGGAAATGGAGCATGGCATTACTCGCAATTATGCGCGTAGTAGCAAGGAGGAAAATGATTGAGTAGCAGCCAGATAGGCCAATAAAGCGCCATCGGCGCCCTATCAGTAGCCACAGCCCACGGCTTTTGAAGCGTACAACCGAGAAGAAAAAGACAAGGGCCCATGCTACCGCGTATGGGATGCTCCTCCAGATGATTAGATCGTAAGCCAGAGGCGCCTGACGATTCGGAGCCATCCAGCTAGAAATGCAATCAGAAGCGAAGGCAGGAATACTATCCAAATTGTTTTGGACTTGGACATAACGACCTACTACTTCTTCTTGTCCATCACAATATCGTGCTTGGCCTGGCATTCGGTGGCGGGATCCATGGTGGCCACGCCGACCAGGTCATCTTTCTTGGCGTTGAACTCAACCGGCGGCTTCTTCACCTTGGCCGGGATACCAGTAAATTTCGCTTTGCCCTGCGTGTTGGTGTAAACACCCATATCAAGCTTATGCGCGCCAAATGCTCCGTATGCCAGATGAACGTCAATGCGGGCGGCGTACACCGGCTTGCCGTCTGAGTCAGTGACGGTGAATTCAATGGAGCAAGGGCCGGAGGTTCCGTCGGTTACAGGAATATCGTCCGGCTTCTGAGGTTGGGATGGCTGCTGTGATGCGCCGCAACAACCAGAGTGACGCCGAAAATCAGAAGCACACACGGCGATGCGATTTGAGATACTCGTCTCATAAGAGCTGCACTGATTATAGGAAGCGCGAAAATCAGTTTCCGGCCAAATTGCTAGCCGCATTCGTACGCCGTTATCTATGCGCGCAACTATTTTTGTGCCGCGGTATCAGCGATCCGCGAGGAATGTCCAGCTACGAGCTGCCAGGTTGCATCGCGCCACACAAACACATCAGTAAAACGGCTCTTCCGCGTTATCACCTTGCCTTCTTTGTCTTTTCTGGTAATGGTCACGCGGCCTGTGACGACGGCGGAGAGAGGATAGAGACGAACATCCGTGTCGTCGATATCGTATTGAGCATCGGATTTGCGGCAATCCTTTTCTCCCGCCAGGTCTTGCCGCTTGTTGGAAACATTGCCTGAGGCATCGGTAAAGATGAATTCTTCCGCCTCAATACGCTCAAAATAGCGGTAGTCGCACTGGAGATTGGCGCGGCCGATTTCATGCTCAATGCGGATCAGTTCATCTTTGATTTGGCCCGGCGTACCGGACGGAGTGCTTTGTTTCTGGGCGAACAAGCTGCCGGCAAACATCAGCAGCACAATCGGAAAGCAAAGTTTTCATTCTGGCCTCTCAGCCATTAGATGGTCTGGCAGCCTCTGGTTAGCAGAAACACTCTGAAACAATTCCTGCATTGCCGCAGTCACCGCGTCCGGCGTTTCCAGGCAACTGCTGTGGCCTGCGCCCGGAATGTTCACATGGCGGGCGCCGCGAATACCGGCAATCAAGCTTGCTGAATTGCGCGGCGGCTGGGCCGTATCGTCTTCACCGGTAATAATGAGCGTGGGACACTGGATTGCCGCCAGCTCCTCGGCGCGGAACTCACGGCGGTTCATCACCGCTGATAATGATGGCGCAATATTCCTTGGACGCGCCCGCAGCTTCCCTGTCCATTGTTCCAGCATCGGCCGACGTTCCGCGCTTCTGCGTGTGGTCTGGCCAAACAGTTCTTTCACCGCAATGGGTGTAAACGGCGCGGGACTGAATGATTTTTACCATCTGCGCCAGGAAGGCGTACTTGATGCGGTTTAGCAGCTTTTCCCTGGTCGCGGTGGTGTTCATCAGCGTGAGCGTTCTGTATCAGCTCAGGATGGTGCGCCGCCACGCGCATGCCGGCAAAGCCTCCCATGGAAAGGCCGGCAAAGTGGCAGGGAGCCGCATTGAGCGCGCGAATCAGCAGGGCTGCGTCGTCGGCCAGGGTGGACATGTCATATCCACGGCCTATGTCTTCAGATTGGCCCTGCGCGCGATGGTCATAGGCAATCACGCGGTATTGCTTTTCGAAGACGGCGCGTTGCGGCTCAAACATGGTATGGTCCATCAGCAAGCCGTGCGAGAAGACGATGGTCTCCGGGCCGCTGCCGGACTCTTTGTAAAAGAGGTTGACGCCGTTGACGTGGATGGTGGGCATTTTCTCAATCCCGACCCTGAGCTTGCCGAAGGGGAGGGAACCCTATTGTAACGATTCTCTGTAATCCCGAGCGAAGCGAGGGAACCCTACTCTCTTCAGAATTTTCCACTCCAGAATAACTTTGTTTCAAGTTGATCCTCAATATAATCGTGGAAGGGATCTCTCGCTCCGCTCGAGATTGCGGAAAAAGATAATCATTGCGATAGGGGGCCCTCTCTGCGCTCGGGATAAAAACACAACATGGACAACAAAGCCATCGCCAACATTTTCTACGAAACTGCTGACCTGATGAAGGTCGCCTCGGCGGACCCGTTTCGCATTCGCTCGTATGAGCGCGCGGCGGAGGCGCTGGAAGGCTGGCCGCAACAGGTTTCGAGCTATGAGGAGGAAAAAGCGTTGCTGGAGATTCCCGGAATCGGCAAGGGCATGGCGGCAAACATCCGCCAGCTGATGCAGACGGGCAAGCTGAACATGCATCAGGAGATGCTGCAGAAATTTCGGCCGTCAATGCTGGAGCTGCTCAAGATTTCCGGGCTGGGACCGAAGACCATTGCTCTGATCTGGGACGCCTTCCAGATTTGCGACGTTGAAGGCGTGGCCAAGCTGGCCAGTGAAGGCAAGCTGCGCACGCTGCCTCGGCTGAGCGAAAAATCCGAACAGAAGATACTGAAATCGATTGAGAATTACCGGCAGCTCACCGGGCGCTTTCTGCTCAATACCGCCGATGAAATTGCCACCAAGATGACGGACTTTCTGGCTGGCCTGCCGGGCGTGGAGAAGGTCACGCCGGCGGGATCGTTGCGTCGAGGCCGCGAAACCGTGGGCGATCTTGATCTGCTGGTCACGGGAACATGCTGCGATACGGATTCGCATCGCAATGCCGTGATTGATCGCATTGTGAGCTTTCCGGGAATTCTTGAAGTGCTGGCCAAGGGCGAGAACAAAGTGAGTATCAAGCTGCGCAGCGGCATGCAGGTGGATGTGCGCCTGCTTTCGCCGGATTCTTTTGGCGCGGCAATGCAATACTTTACCGGCTCCAAGAACCATAACGTCCAGCTGCGTCAGCGCGCGATCAAGCAGGGCTATACGCTCAATGAATACGGCCTGGTGCGCGTGGAAGACAACAAGCGTGTTGCTGGAAAGACTGAAGAAGAGATTTACAAGACGCTTGGACTGAAGTTTATTCCGCCGGAGCTGCGCGAAGATTGCGGCGAAATACAGGCCGCAGCGGAGGACAAGCTGCCGGACCTGATCACCCAGGCTGATATCCAGGGCGACGTGCACATGCATACCGTGGAGACGGACGGCAAATGCACGATTGAAGAAATGGCGCTGGCAGCGCGCGAGCGCGGCTATAAATACATGGCCATCACTGATCACTCGAAGAACCTGGCGTTCGCCAATGGACTGGACGATAAGCGCGCCGAAGCGCACATAAAGAAGATACGCGCGGCGTCCAAGGCGATTGAAGGCATCACGATCTTTGCCGGTATTGAGGTGGACATACTGGCCGATGGCGAACTTGATCTTTCCGACTCAGTGCTGGAGCAGATGGATATTGTGATCGCCAGCGTGCATTCGCACTTCAACCAGGAGCCGGCGCAGATGACGGACCGCCTGCTGCGCGTGATTGAGAATCCGAACACGTCATTGATGGGACATCCCACGGGGCGCATGCTGCTGCGGCGCGACGGTTTTACTTATGACTATGACAGGGTTTTTGCGGCGGCTGCCAAAGCGGGCGTGGCCATGGAGCAAAATGCGTATCCTGACCGGCTCGATCTGCGCGACCAGCATCTGCGGATGGCCAAAGCCAAGGGCGTGAAATTCATCATTAATACTGATGCGCACCACACGTCGCACATGGAAAAGATCCGCTATGGCGTTTTGCAGCTTCGCCGCGCATGGCTGACCAAGCAGGACGTGCTGAACACGCTGCCAGTAGCGGAGTTTGCAAAGATCGTGCGCAGGGGCAGGCCGGTGCTGGCGGAGATCGCTTAGCTCAGGGCATCTGCCGGGTTTCGCGCTGGCCGTGATTTCAGCATCGCACAAGAGTATCCTGTTTCCGGAGCAACTCAATGCCTGACGATATGAAGCCCACAACGCCAACGCCCAGCAATCCGCCGGACGCAAAAGCACCAGCAAAAGCAAAACCCGCCGACGCGCCGGATGCCGGGCACATTCCCATCACGGAAGAAATGGACAGCGCCAAGTGGACGTTGCCGCCGGTCGTGCCGCTGTTGATAGCTGCTGTGGTGGTGGGCATTCTGGTGGCAGTGGTGGCGCTCTCAAATCGGACGAAACCGAGCGCCGCGCTGGCCATTACCAAAGTGGTTTCAGCCGCGCAGGAAAGCAATACCATGGTGGCCATCCAGATCAAGCTGGATAACCAGGTTGAAGGCCCGCTGTGGATCAAGCAAATCCAGGCCGAAGTGGAAACGCCGGACGGCAAGAAATACAGCGACAACGCCGCTCCGGCAGTGGATGCGCCGCGCTACGTCGAGGCATTTCCTCCCCTGGCTGAGGCAAAGGCCGACTGGCTGAAAGAAGACCTGAAGATTCCCACCAAGACATCCTTTAATGGCGTAGCGATCTTTTCTTTTCCCGTGGACAAGGCGGCATTCGACAAGCGCAAACAGGTAACGGTGCGCATACAGCTTTATGACCGGCCAACGCTGGTGGCGACGAACACGCCTACGCCGGCTCCATGACGCTTTTGATAACACCCGAGCTTCGGCATCGCGAAAAAATATTTTTTGATGGCGGTATCCGCGCCGAAAAGCCTGCGGCAAACTAGCTAACAAGCGGGGACGCGCCGCAATCGCGAGCGTTCCCCGCTTTCCTTTTTTGGGAATTTTCCTCTCTTACGCGACATTCCTCGCTGACTGTCTCGCCTTCAGAAGCAAAATTACTTTGACATTAAAATTTAATCCTTGACATTTGTTTTGCTTGTTAGACAATGGCCCCGCTCAGGGATGGGTGCCCCGATTCGTCCTGACTTTCTGTCTCTTTTCAGGCGGCAAGCTGGAACGAACGTTCATAAGACCCGCTCTACCGCTGGAGGAAATATGAAACGTGGTTTCGCGTTTGTCATGTTCGCTCTTGTTCTTTTTCTCTCCTGCAACGCGGCGCACGCGCAAATCAGCGCCGCAGAAGCCCAGCTCAACGGCTCAGTCCGCGACCAGACTGGAAGCATGATCGCGAAGGCCTCAGTCACGCTGCGCAATGTGGACACGAACCAGACTTATAAGACCACTTCCAACAGCGTGGGTTTTTACATCCTGACCAATGTGCCGCCGGGAAATTATGAGTTGACAGCTGAGTCGCAGGGATTTGCCAAGTACTCCCAGACGGGCATTGTGTTACGCGTGGCCCAGGTAGCAACGATTGACATGAGCCTGAAAGTGGCAGGCACCACGCAGGAAGTCACTGTCAACACTGAAGCGCCGGTGATCGAGCCAACGCGAACGGAAGTGAGCCAGGTGATTGAGACGCAGCAGATCCAGTCGCTGCCCATCTCCGGGCGGCTGTTTACGGATTTTGCGCTGCTCAGCCCGGGCGTGACGACGGGAAGAATCAGCCTGCAATCCACGTTTACCGATCCTTCGGTAACGCGTATTTCATTTGGCGGTCAGCGCGACCTCAACAACAGTGTAACGGTGGACGGCGCAGACAACATCAACACGGCAACCGGCTCGCAACGGGCCACGCCGTCACAGGAAGCTGTGAGCGAGTTCCGCGTGGTGAACAACAGTTTTGCCGCCGAATACGGGCGCGCGCTGGGCGGGATTGTGAACATCGTGACCAAGTCCGGAACGAATGACGTTCATGGCTCAGTGTATGAGTACTTCATGAACAATAAGCTCAACGCTACGCCGCTGCTCACACAGCCCGGCTTTGACACGTTCCGGCAGAACCAGTTTGGAGCGACGCTGGGCGGCCCAATCAAGAAAGACAAGACTTTTTATTTCTTGAACTATGAAGGCCAGCGGAGAGGACAATCGCCGCAATTCCCTGCTCTGTTGGTGAGTAATCTGGCCGCCATCAATGCCCTGAAGACCAGCCTTGGGATCGCGCCGGAAAACCTGAACGTGCTCAAGACCGCCGACGTGGACAATGGCTTCGTCAAGGTCGATCACCAGTTGACGGACAATAATCGACTTTCAGCGCGCTATTCAATCCAGGACGCCACCAACCTGAACATGCTGGTGGGCGAAACGCTGGACGGCGGCGGCATTGGCGCACCCAGCAGCGGACGCAACGGATCGCTGCGCGATCAGGACCTGGTGGGAACGCTTACGACCACGCTAACCGAGAACAAGGTGAATTCACTGCTGTTCCAATGGGCGCGGCGCAACTATGGCTTTGCCGGCGTAACCGGCCAGCCCAATCTCGATGTTCCGAACCTGCTGCTGTTCGGCCACAACTTTGGGGCGTTTGACCGTTACAACGAAACGCGCATTCAAGCTTCAGATACTTTCTCCTGGGTCCACGGCAAGCACTACGCCAAGTTTGGAGTCGACACCAATTACGTGCGCAATTTTGTGATCTGGCCCGGCTTCACTCCGGCGCGCATCATCTTCCCCAGCCTGGGCGACCTGCTGGTTTCCGGCAAGTCTGACTGGGGATCAACACCGTGCCCCGCGCCGTTGGTCGGACTGGTGGCTCCGTGCCTGGCGGCCTTCTTCTGGGGCGCACCGATCGGTCCCGGGCCGTTCAATCCCAATGCAGCATCGCCTTCAGTCCCGACAACATGGGACCAGGCATTCCTGGCTTCAGAGGCTTCTAATTTCTTTGTTCACGTGAACCATAGCTATTTCGGATTCTTTGCCCAGGACCAATACAAAGTAACGCCGAAGTTGACGGTGAATTACGGCCTCAGGTATGACGTGGAAGCCGGGCTTGGATTCTTTGTGAACGGCGACCACAACAACTTCCAGCCGCGAGTCGGTTTTGCCTACGCGCCGGACTCAAAGACAGTAATCCGCAGCGGATTCGGCATCTTTAACGACAAATATAGCCTGACCTTCTTCTTTGTGCCGGCGCCGCAGCGGCCGCCAATCATCGCCGGACTGCCAACCGTAAACAATCAGACGACCGGAACCTACCTGCTGAACAGCATCTTTCTGCCCACGCCCTGCGTGCTTGCCGGATGCCCGAGCAGTGCCTCCGCTGCCTTTGCCTCCGGGCACGGTGCCGCCGCCGTTGCTGACGTCAGCATTTGAGAACCTGATCAACAGCGGATCATTCCCCAACAACTCGTTGTTTGCGCAGGGCGGCACTGCGGTCGATCGTAATTTGCGGTCGCCCTATACGGAGCAGGCCAATCTGGAAATTGACCGCACGATTGGCGGCGGGCTAACGGTAAGCGTCGGCTATCTGTTCGTGGCGGGACACAAGCTGGTGCGTCCTATCGATCTCAACGTGGGGCCGCCGGTTGGAGTGCAGCCGAGCACCGGCAAAGATATTTACGCATTTGCCATTCGCGATCCAAACATCCCCGCGCCGCCGGCAGGATCTCCGGGAACCAATGGAATTTTCTACTTCACCGATTCCACCGGCAACTCGATCTATCACGGGCTGACGTTGCAGGTAATCGAGAAGGCGGGCAAGTATTTCTCGCTGAACGCGAATTACACGCTCTCACACACACTGGATGACGGCACGTTTGTCACGTTCGTGAGCACGCCGCAATCGAACGCGCAACGCAACCTGGAACGCGCCAATTCCAACCAGGATGCACGGCATCGCTTTGTGGCGAACTTTACGGCTGACGCGCCGCAGAGCACGTTTCTGCGCAACTTCCAGTTGAGCAGCATTGTCACGTTGCAATCGGCGCGTCCGTTTACGTTGTTTGTGGGATTTGACGCAAACAATGACGGTAATCCTGTAACGGACCGCGTGGGCAATTCTCCGCGCAACAGCTATCGTGGCGATAACCTGGAAACCGTGGATCTGCGGCTGGCGAGAGCTGTTCACATCGGAGAGCGGAAAGTACTGAACCTTTCCGTGGATGCGTTCAATCTTCTGAACCATGCCAACATTGACGAGGTGTTTTCCGTTTATGGCGCGCCGGACTTCATTCCCAACCAGGTTCCAACCCACTTTGGCGATGGCATCTCCGGACCAAGCGGCGCTGTTGGCGCACCGAGAACCGCTTTTAACGCCCGGCAATTTCAACTAGGAGCGAAGTTTACATTCTAGATTGTCAGTGCATGAGACTTTTAAGGACGGCGCTTCGGCGCCGTTTTTTTTACGCATGGATTATCCCTGCTCACAAAGCAAGTAGGTTCGATTAGCGTTGACTGTATATCTGCAATCGTTAGAAGTTGATCAATCTGCGGCGGGAAACTAGCGAGTGCGGAAGGGCAGCTTGAATTTGTGGGCGATCTCCGGCCAGTATTCGCGAAGGACGTCCCACGCCATGTCATTGGCGACGCTATAACCGACGCGGCTGGCCGTGGGGCCAAATCCACGTGGGTTTCCGGGGTGATAAAGATTGCTCAGCGCTTTGGAGCTTACGGTCCCAAACCATTCAGAATAATTCGGCATGAGCTTGCCGGAATCACTCTGCGTAACGAACCTGTGCGCCAGCGCGTGGCCAATCCGCGACTGCGTGGATCCCTGTCCGAGCCGGTAATAGCGCGGGTCTTGCCGGAAAAGAGCCGGATAAAGAAAGATGCCGAAGAAATCGCCGGTAGCGTTATCAGTAACCGCAGCGCCAAAGCGTTTTCCATAGCCGGCTGCGCCCATCTGGTAGCTGGGATCATCGCGATCAAGCTGGGCGGTGGCGGCGTCCCAGGCTGCGCCAACATAGTTCAGCGGATCAGCAGTGCTTTCCACGAACATGTGGAATTTGTCTGAAGCTGAAAGCGCGCAGGGACGAAGGTCGCTCTTGTGGCGCGGAAGGTGGACCGTGGTGCTTTCCAGCCGCTGCGAGAATCGCCCGACTACCTGGCTGAGCGGTCCGTTGTAATCATCGATATCGAACGGCTCGACGGGATGAACGCACGGCTGCTTTGCGGGGGTAATCATCGAGGTGGGAACCAGCGAGAGCGCGGGCGTCATATTACTAAGCCGCGGTACCGGCTGGGCAAAGGCCAGTGCGCCGACCAGCAACGTTCCCAAGAGCGCGAATTGTCTGTGAATGCTCTTCATTTTCAGCAGTCCCAGCAGGCGGCCCCGTCCAGACCGTCTACTTTATCAATAGATGCGCTTTGCAAAAGTTTAAGAATTGTTACGTTTGTCCCTGCACCGGTTAACTTTGCAGTTAACAGCCGTCTGCGCAAATTCAACAAATCAAGGCCCTTTCCAGCGGGAAAGACAACCAGGCGCTTTTCCGCGTCCAGGGCCTTGAACGCCACTTCCTGTAACTTAAGACACGCCGCGCGCTCGGGCGGAACGACATTTATAATTGCGACACCATGCGTACGGATTGGACACGGCAGGAAATCGCTGCCATCTATCATCAGCCGCTGCTCGATCTTCTTGTGCAAGCGCAAGAAGTACACCGCAAGTTTCACCCGGCCAATGAAGTGCAGATGTGCCGGCTGCTCTCCATCAAGACCGGTGGATGTCCAGAGGATTGCGCTTACTGTCCGCAAAGCGCGCGCTACCCTACCGGGGTGGAGCGCGAGCCGCTGATGAATTGCGATGAAATTCTGCCCGCCGCCCGCCGCGCAAAAGCCGATGGCGCAACCCGCTTCTGCATGGGCGCCGCATGGCGACAGGCGCCTCAAGGCCGCGAGTTCGATTCCGTGCTGGAATCCGTACGCGCGGTGGCCGCGCTGGGCATGGAAGTCTGCTGCACGCTGGGCATGCTGACGGAATCGCAAGCCGCTCAACTCAAGGAAGCCGGCCTTACCGCTTACAACCATAACCTGGATTCTTCTCCTGAGTTTTACACCAACATCATCAGCACGCGGGTTTACCAGGAACGTCTGGATACGATTGCTGCCGTGCGCAGAGCCGGCATCACGGTTTGCTGCGGCGGAATTCTGGGAATGGGTGAATCCGAAGACGACCGCATCGGCCTTTTGCACCAGCTCGCCACGCTCGATCCGCATCCTGAAAGTGTCCCGATCAATATGCTGGTCCGCGCTGAAGGCACGCCGCTGGCGTCGGAACCCGATCTCGATCCATTGATCATGGTGCGGACAATCGCCTGCGCCCGCATCCTGATGCCGCGTTCGATGGTCCGCCTGGCTGCAGGACGCAAGCAGATGTCACGTGAAGCGATCCTGCTGTGCTTCCTTGCTGGAGCGAATTCCATCTTTACCGGTGAACGACTCCTGACGACACCAAATCCCGCGCCCGACGAAGACGCCGCGCTGTTGCAAGATTTGGGGTTGAAGCCGATGCAGCTTGCTTCTGAAATTCCGAACCCTGAGCTTGCCGAAGGTGAGGAAACCCTATCGCAACGAAGTTGATTGGGCCGCGAATATACGCGAATGAACACGAATTCCGAGAAGTATAATTGCCATCTTTACATGGAGACCTCACATGAAAGCCAATATGTGCTCCGGTCTGCTCCTTATTCTTGCTGCTTACTGTTGTTCCTTCGACAGCCAAAGAACTTCACGCCACCATTGTTTATGACGACGCGGCAACTGATCTGACCTCAGCGCGCGAAGATGCCGGCCAGCTCTGGATCACGACTGCCGACCTGAAGCGCGCAACGCGGTTTGAAGTAAAGCCGCAAGGCGTTTGTCGCGATGAGCTTTGCTTTCCGCTGCCCAAAGCCAAGCAGCGACGCATTCATTCATAAGGACGCGGGCAACGGCAACTCAAGTCAAACGTGGTTCAACATCACGGCGTTTGCCGATCTCGTCCACCAGCCGGTGGCGCATGACGCTGCGCTTTCCACCTGGTATTTTGGGCTACGCTCCGATCAGCGCCAGCAGCTCAGCTCACTGCAAGCGCCGGATTTCACGCTGCCTGACTTGCAGGGAAAGCTGCATCGGCTCTCTGATTTTCACGGAAAGAAAATCCTGCTGGTTACGTGGGCCAGTTGGTGAGGGTGCCGCTTTGACCTGCCAGGCTGGCAGGCAATCTACCAGCAGTTGAAAGACAAGAATTTTGAAATCATTTCCGTAGCGCAGGATACCGGCGGCGCCAAAGATGCCGGGCCATGGATCGATCCGGTGCGTTACGTTGATGCCAAGCCCGATCTGCCGAAAGAGACGATTGAGACCGCGAAGAAAATCGGCCCGTTGGCCTATACCGTGCTCATCGACGAGAAGCACGTCGTCTCCAAGCTATACAACATGGTGAACGTGCCGACCGGTGTCTGGATCAACGAGCAAGGGCGCATCGTGCGTCCCAATGAAGTTGCATTCGTGGACGATCGCTTCAAGAACTTCACCGGCATGGATTCTGAGCCGTATCTCAATGCGCTGAAAGACTGGGTGGAAAAAGGCGACAAGAGCGCCTACGTGATGAGTGAAGATCATCTGCGGGAAAAGCTGACGGCGCAGGATCCCAACATCGCTCAGGCCGCGGCTGAGTTTGGCCTGGGCGAACAGCTTTACAAGTCCGGCCACCAGACAGAAGCGATTGCGCACTTCAAAGAAGCGCAGCGGCTGAATCCGAAGAGCTGGAATTACAAGCGACAGGCTTATGCCCTGACCAGCGAGAAAGATTACGGGACAACGTTCCGCGATGAGGTGCAGAAAATCGGCGGGAGCAAGGTTTATTATCCGCCGCCGGAATTGCCTACTACAGAGAAGAAACAAAATTAACCACAAAGGACACGAAGGAACACAAAGGGGATTGATCGGGCAAAAAACCGCTCAGCGGAAATGTGGAACGGCATCACAGATCAGAATGGCCGATTTCGTAAGTGATTAGCGTGTGTTGGCGCACTCTCTGAGGTTAACTTCGTGTTCCTTCGTGTCCTTTGTGGTTAAAAAGAATTACGACGGCGTGATGCGGTTCTTATGCGACCGCCAGAACTCCTGCACCAGGAAGCTGACGCTGGCGGAAAGCATTGTCCCCAGGATGCTGAAGACGATCGTGATCCCACCCTTGGGCAGCGGATGAGAATCCGGCGTGGAGGACCCAGTCGTTGCCACGGCTGATGCGGTTGCGCCATCAAAATTCACTGCCAGAGCATTGCGGCGCGTGGCGTTGACCTGCAGAATGCTTTCACGGTGAGAGGTAAAGTCAGCGGCGGCGCTGCGCGCCTGATCAAAGCCTTCATCCGGAGCGCTCATGCGTACCTGCACCACATGCCTGCCGGTGGGGACATCGATCAGTTTGGAAAAAGTATCCGGCCCAGACTGGCCTTTTGGCAATATGCCAAGCCGCTTTTTGGAAGCCACATTCACATTGCTGCTGTAGACCATTGAACCATCGACAAGGACAGAGAGCTGCGCGGAGCGGAAGCTATGCTGGCAGATGATCTGCAAATGCGCTTGTTCTACAGGTACGGCTGCATAGACAGCAAAAATGATTGCAATCAATAGAATGGTGGTGGCGCCGTAGCGGGTCCAGAGCGGCATCTTGCGGAAACGAAATAGGATCGAGCGCGAAGGCGCGGCAGCATCGGCAGCAGGCACACTGGTTTGGAGTTGTTCTGCGTGATCTTGGGCCGGGGCCGAGGACATATTGGCCTTATTTTGTCCCAGACTTGACGCGCAGAAAAGTTACGAAAGTCAGAGAAGCGAAGATAGTCGAAGGATTTTGAATGTTCATGCCTGAAGAAGGTAAAGGCAAGCAGCCACAAGTCGCAAAAGGAAGGGCCGGATTTCTCCGGCCCCTGGCATTCCAATTCTAGAGGTTACTGGACATTGACATGAGTGATGCGCGTGGCCCAGTTGCCTAGTGAACCGCGCGTGTTACCACACGTGAAGTTCGTGGCCACATAGGTAGCTCAAATCACAGGAATGCGCGATATATTCGATCGCAAACCAGATCGTATTTCCATCCACGGCGGCGGCGCCATAGTCGCCCCAGCGAGGACGGATTGGATTCACTTCAGGGAAATAGCCGCTGAATCCATCCTGGCGGGCTGCTCCTTCAGCGGCAATATGCACATCACCGGCTCCGACTTTCGCATCAAGCGCGGCATAACCCGCACTGGGGAAATGATCATTTCCCAGGACGGTGAAAGCAATCACGCCACGTCCGTTGGAATTTACGCCGACTGCCGGATAGGTCACATTGTTACCGGACAAAGCGATAATGCCCTGGGTGATTACATCTGCTGAAGTTCCGCTTGGATGCAGAACAAAAAACGCGATGCCGGCCTGCCTGTTTCCGTTCACGGTGGCAGCGGTATCGAGCGCGGCCCACAATTTGCCATTGGCATATGAAACCTGCTGCATGCGGGAATCATTGCTGGGCGGTCTTGTGTCCGGATTGGGGAAAGGTCCGCCGGCAGTAAAGAAGAAGCGCCAGCAGCCCGTACCAAATGGAGTTGAAAGAGCGTTGTCAGCAAGACACTGCCCCAACGGGAACGGACCAGCTTTCTGGAATGAACTTGAAGGAACAGCATAAGTCTGGGTGTTGACTGTTCCAGTTGACAAGTTCACGGCTGGACTTGAACCGTTCAGCGACTGCGTATTCGTCAGTTGCCACGTCACCAGTTCATTAAATGCTCCGGTGTTTGAGAACACGGCCAACGAGCTCAGCAGGAATTCTGTTCCGCCGTTGTCGAGGCGGAAGTCTGTCCCGGGAGAGAGAGCCGGAAAGACCGTGAAGCCCTGAATCCCAAACGGCAACGTGGGAGCCAGCGCAGTAGTATCAAACTGTACTACGTTGGCAGGCCCACCGGAGATCAGCCCTTGCTTGGAGATAGCATAGATCTGCGCGCCGTGAAACCTTCCGGGCGTGAAGAGATCAAATTCGTTGGTGGTGATATACAGCCCATTGGCGTCCATGCCGATGTGAGGGTAATCGCCCAGACATTGTGCATGTACCAGCACGCCACTAACGCGGGCCTGACAATGCGTGGTCCGGGGTGCCATCAGTGCCGTCATCCTGGACTGGCAGATGAAAGACGGTCCAGCCACCAAGCGGGTTGGAGGTATTGCTCACCGCGATATCCAGATGGTTTTTGCCGTTCAGGCTTTGCGAAGTCACTGCCACGCGGTCAAGCGTAAGCACCACATGAAACCAACGCTGCGATGCGGGATCGAAATGACACGTGGGATCAGTGATGGACGGGCCAAATTGCAGCGGATTCTTGGTGCGATCAATCGCCGCCGGATAGCCATAAAATGTATTCAGGTCGGTTACGCCCAGCAGCGTGCTGCCGTCAGTACCATAAACGTTTAGAACATCATTCACCGATTCCAGCACAAAGCCGTTACCGGCACAAAGCGCCTGGTCAGGAGGCTCAATTGAAAACTGGTTGCCATTGTTGGCAAAGCGCTGGTTAAAGAAGTTGAGGCCATCAAAGCTGGTAACGATCTCAGGGTTTGACTTGGCTTTTCCACTACCCGGGAACACTGGTCCCTGTCCGGGACCGGGAGCAATTGACCGATTGAGCGCCGTCTTGCCGGATATATTTCCCTGAATATCGACGCCGAGATCGTCATCACTGTCATTGCCGTCCAAGGCAGTATCAAGTTCCTGGTCTTGTATGCCGGGGTTTTGTATTCCAGGCGATCCTACTTGTGTGGGTACGGGCTGCGTTGTACCTGAACTGTTGATTTGGCGCACTACTTGGGCGCTGCTGCTTGCGGCAAACAATAAGAGGGCCGCAATTGTTGTTAAAAAGCTCTTTAACTCGCGTGTAAGGTGGAAGGGGAGAGTAACTTGCATTCTAGATTCTCCTGGGAGGAAAGGTTTCGGGCTTGACCAAGTCTAGTCCGAACAAAGCAGCTGTCAATAGCGAAAAGCCAGTTCTTTTTGGCAGTAACCTTCTTACGTAGTTCCAAAGTACCTAGCTCACGCTGGAAATACCATAAGTTCAAAAAGGAGGGAGCCATGACCGCGCGTAAAAGCGGCATTCGTCAAGACAAGGTTCACACTGAACTCGGCCGGACCGCAGCCAAAATCTTTGCCGCCAACGACCGCATGAACCAGCTTCTTATAGAACATCTTGATGCTGCCGCATGGAGAGCGAAGCCACCCGGCAATGTCCGTACGATTGCGGCGATCTTCACGCACATGCATAACGTCCGCACTAAGTGGATCAGGCTTACCGCTCCACATCTGAAGTCCCCGCCACAGCTCAACCGCTCAAGCTGTACGCCGCAGCAGGCACGTGCTGGATTGGCGCAGAGCGCTGCCCGTTGCGAAGAGATGCTGGCTGAAGCGCTCACCGGTGGTGGACGAATCGAGAAGTTTCACAGAGACGGCTGGGCAAAGCCCTGGCCGGTAGGCCCGGAAATGTTGTGCTACATGATTTCGCATGAAGCCCACCATCGCGGCCAGGTGTGCATGCTGGCGCATCAGATGGGCTTTCCGCTGCCGATGAAGGTGATGTCCGGGCTTTGGAATTGGGAAAAGCTGTGGAAAGAGTGCGGTGCAGAGGGCGGCCCGGGGAAAAATCCTTAAGGAATCGTGCATCACTCAAAGAGCTAGTTAAGCTAAAAAAGGTCCTCCACTCGAAAGCGGAGGACCCTGAAGAATCGTGCCCTAATGGAATGCGGGTTTTAGATTACTGAGCAAGGGCTGATCGCGATAACCGCATCCCCTGTTGGGCCTTGCTGTGGAGCAGCGATTTTGTCCCGAGTTGGAGCTACCGCGCTGGCAGTTCCGGACGTGGTAACGCAAGTAACCTTTTGCGAGTTCATATAGTTATTGAACTCGTTCACGTCAGACTGAGAATTGGTAAAGCCGACTCCATGTCCCGCCAGCACGAAGTATCCCAGAATGTCACCGGCATTCCATTTCGGGGAATTAGCGTTCAGAAAGAGAATGGGGACCACGGTGCTGGTGTCATGCAGATAGACCACACGGGGCGGAAGCGCCGTGAGGTTCGGGTTTTTCACGATCAACGGCACAGTGTTGTAAACCGTCGCTCCCGGGAACCCGCCGCATGCCGGAATGTCAACCTGGACAAAAATATCAAAGAAGCTTGATGCGGGCAGATCATTGGCCGCCGCGCCTCCAGGACCTGAGTGTGATTCCACCTCACCGGGGCTTACCCGTGTGACCCCCAATATCCTATGCGATACAAAGTTGTACTGCGCCCTGCACACATTCCTCCCGGCGTGATGCTCGGATAAAGAAGAAGCTGAAAACAAATCAGCTTCGCAGCTACTCTTGTGACCCCAGAGAGACAAATATCGGAGCTCGCATCAGAAAACGCACGTATCTAGTGTTGTGCCTCAGAAATAACTCTACAGTAGCGCAAAGGCTGAAACTTAAGAAACCACGATGATGGGACCGTGCCTAAGAGCAGGCGAGGTATTGTGAGAACTCCCTGATGCAGTATGGATAAAAGAAAAATCCTCGGGGTCCTTCGACTCGTCCTCGGTCGCAAGCTCCCTCGGAGTCGCTTGATTGTATGACGACAACGGCCTCCGAGCTGTCTCGAGTAAACTCGATTCGCATATTAACCAAGAGCTCGAGACGAAGGAGGCCGCATATGAAGTATATCGGTTGTGACTTTCATCCGAGTTTCCAACAGATCGCAATGTTGGATTTGGAAACGGGCGAGATGGTCGAGCGCCGGCTGCTGCATACCGAGGAAGCGCGAGTTTTCTATCAGGAATTGCGGGGGCCGGTCATAGTGGGGATCGAAACCAGTGGGAACACGCATTGGTTTGAAAGTCTACTGGTGCGTTGTGGGCACGAGCTGTGGATCGGGGATGCAGGAGCGATCGCCCGGCAAGAAGGGCGGAAGCAGAAGCATGACCGGCGAGACGCAGCGCTGATTCTCAAGTTGATGGTAGAGAATCGCTTTCCCAAGATTTGGGTTCCGACGGTAGCGGAGCGGGACCTGCGGCAGTTGCTGATGCATCGGCATCAGTTGGTGCGGATGCGGACGCGGGTGAAGAACCAGTTGCAGCACATTGCCTTGAACCAGGGTGTGCAGAAGAAGTACAAGCTGTGGACCCAGGCGGGGTTGAAGGTGCTGCGGGAGCTGGAACTGGAACCCTGGACGCGGCAACGGCGGGACACGCTGCTGGAGATGCTGGAAGAGTTGGAGCAGAAGATCCGGCCTCTGGAGCGAGCGGTGGAGCAAGAAGCCGAAACTCGTCCGGCGGCGCAACTGCTGGCGTCGCATCCCGGAGTAGGCCCGGTGATCGCCTTGGCCACAGTGTTGACCATGGGAGAGGTAAAGCGGTTCGAGAACTCCCGCAGTTGGGTCAGCTACCTGGGCTTGAATCCGTCGGAGCGATCCAGCGGAGAGAAGAGGCGGATGGGAGCCATCAGCAAACAAGGAAGCCCGTTTCTGAGATTTCTCCTGGTGCAAGGCGCCGCGAGCGCCGCACGGGGAGACAAGAGCTTGGCCAGGGTGTATGCCCGCCTGAAGGCCAAGAAGCACCACGGCGTGGCCAAAGTCGCAGTGGCCCGTAAGCTGGCGGTGCGGTTGTACTGGATGGCACGCACGCAGAAGCCCTATCCAGAGGTAGTTCGCATGCAGGGGAGCCAGAGTCGTCCTGTGGCCGAAGTTACGGCCGTGCGCTTGAGTAGGCCCCCTGCCTCCCGTCAGTAGTCAGCACGACGGGAGTTTGCATTCAGAAATCATGGTCGCACGTTGGACCGAATAGATGGTTGGTGGAACTACCGGAAGTGGTTTTAGCAAAACTGCGGGTTCTTGGTTATGAGCACAAAAATCAAAGGCAAAGGCAAAACCTTTTCCGCTAAGGTTGGAAGCTCAGCTAAAAGCAAGAGCGCTTCGCTTCCAACCCCGCTCGATGGTGAGGGCGCTGGAAACGCCGTCAAGGGTCAAGATGAACGCCAAAAGCAGACGCCCTTGACTGCGTTTCCAGCGCGATGCCCCCGTACGCCTTTTTTCAGATTGACAAAGGCCGTTGTCGTCATAGACAGGATGACAGAGATAAACATTTTGCTTGAATATAAGTTCCTGGTGTGGTGAAGCTATTTCTGAGACACCACACTAGCTAACGACACAGCTAAAGCGCGTGTCCTGATACAAACCGTTAAGACCGGTCGTAGGAAAACGTTGAACTCCAGTCGCAGGCAGAAACCCGAATTTCTTTGAAAACAGAATGTTGAAAAGCAGAATTTTCTTGTTTTCGGATTAGCTGACTGTTATATTCGTGTTTCATTCGTTTCGCCGAAAGGCGGTGCGAGTATGCTAACGAAATCTAACACCCGGCCTTTTGAGGCCGGGTGTCGCTGTTTAGGGGCTGTGACCCATCAGCCGATGGCTGATGGGTCGTGGGTGCGCGTGCGCCCATCGACAGAGATCGTACAGTTTGGGATTGGGATTGGGTGACCCAAGGGTGACCCAAGGGAGACCCAAGGGTCACGCAAGGATCGCCCAAGCGTGGCGCAAGGGTCACGCTTGCGAGGAATGGAGCAAGTGCTTTGTTTGCAACGAAAGTTGGAAAAATGCCGGGTGGGGCAAGAAAAACTTACCACTGATTGACACAGATGACACTGATCAAGCGAAAAGCGCGCACGACACTTGTTTCCGGTAAAGGGGACATAGAACGAAAGCTGGACATTCAGGCCCCGAATCACTATAAAAAGCAGTTTCCCTTTGAAGGAGTCTTCATGCATCGTAGTTCCCGTTTGCTTGCAATCGCGCTATGTTGTGCCGCGGCGATTGCTGCCCTTGCGCAAGCGCAAAAACGTTCGATCACAGAGAAAGATATCTTCCAATTCAACTGGATTGGCGATCCGCAAATCTCGCCTGACGGTTCGCGCGTGGCGTTTGTAAGGGTCACAGTCGACGAGAAAAAGACCGGGTATGACACGGCAATCTGGAGCGTGAGCACGCGCGGCGACGAACAGCCGCGCCGCATGACTGACGGCAAGCACGACTCTTCACCGCGCTGGTCGCCAGACGGCAAGTGGCTGGTATTTGTGCGCGCACCGGAGCCTGCTGGTCCGGCGGCGATGGGAACGGGCGGGGCCGGAGCGCCGGGACGCGGACAATCTCCGCAGCTTTATCTGTTGCCGATGAGCGGAGGCGGCGAGTCATGGAAGATCACCGACCTGCCACGCGGAGCGGGCGGGCCGGTGTGGTCGCCGGATAGCAAGATGATCGCTTTCACCAGCGATACGTCGGCAGAAGACCTGGCCAAGCAGCGCAAGAAAGATAGCTCGGCGGCGAAAGATAAAAAATCTGAGAACAAGCCTGAAGAAAAGCCTGAAGACAAATCAGCCGCGCAAGAAAAGCCGGAAGCCGGTCCTGCCGCGGCCAAGCCCGCGGATTCCGCCGACGCCGACCATGAAAGCGACGTTCGCGTGATCACGCGTTCGGTTTATCGCATCAATGGCGGCGGCTATCTGGACTTTAAACATCCGCAGCACATATGGGTAATCGCGGCGCCGCAAAGCTCTGAAGACGACGCAAAGCCGAAGCAGCTCACCACCGGCAAGTACCAGGAAGACGGCGTGATGTGGTCGCCGGACTCAAGCAAGATTTACTACACCACCACGCAGGTGGACGATCCTTCTTATCAGCAGCCTCACGCCGATGTCTATTCCGTGGCAGCGGCGGGCGGCGCACCGGCAAAGATTGCGACCATTCCTATGGCGCCGCGCGAGATGTCGCTCAGTCCGGACGGCAAGCGCCTGGCTTTCTGCGCTTCCATCAATGAGCCGGTGCAGTCTTATACCGAGCCCGATCTATGGGTAATGGACCTGGCCGGCGATGCGAAGCCGCGAAATCTCACCACAAATTACGATTATGACGTTTGCAGCGGCGTTGGCGGAGACCAGGGCACACCGCGCGCGGGAGGCCCGGACCACGTTGTCTGGACACAGGATGGCAACAACCTGATTGTGACCACCGCTAGCAAGGGCATGGCCAATCTGATTGCGGTCGAGGTGGCCTCAGGAAAAATCGCCGAGCTCACAAATGGGAAGCAGGCGGTGGAGCGGTTCCGCGCGACGAACGATGCTAAGACTTTGGTCGTGCTGATCTCAACGCCCACAAACATCGGCGATTTGTTTGTGCTGAACCACGGCTCGACCGCCCCACCCCGCCAGATCACGCACATCAATGACAAGCTTTTCTCCCAACTAAACATGACCGCGCCGGAAGAGATCTGGTACACGAGTTTTGACGGCAAGAAAATTCACGCGTGGATACAGAAGCCGCCGGATTTTGATCGCGGCGAAAAAGTATCCGCTGATTCTCAATATTCACGGCGGGCCGCACGCCGCGTACGGCTTCGTCTTTGATCATGAGATTCAATGGATGGCGGCCAAGGGCTACGTGGTGCTCTATCCAAATCCGCGTGGTAGCACCTCTTATGGGCAGCAGTTCGGCAACATTATTCAATATCACTATCCCGGCGACGACTTTAAAGACCTGATGGCCGGTGTGGATGAGTTGATAAAGCGCGGCTATATCGATCCCAAAAAGCTTGGCGTCACCGGCGGCAGCGGCGGCGGATTGCTCACGGACTGGATCGTTGGCCACACAGACCGTTTTGCCGCAGCCGTGGCGCAACGCGATATCGCAAGCTGGGCCGCGTGGTGGTATTCCGCAGACTTCACGTTGTTCCAACCGTCATGGTTCAAAGCACCGCCTTTTGACGATCCGCAGGACTATGTGAACCGCTCGCCGATCACTTACATAAAAAATGTTCACACTCCGCTGATGCTGGTGCTGGGTGAAGCCGACTTCCGCACGCCGCCTGCTGCCGGCGGAGAAGAAATGTTCCGCGCGCTCAAATTTCTGAAGCGCCCGGTAATCATGGTGCGCTTCCCGGGCGAGTCGCACGAGCTTTCACGCTCAGGACAGCCCTGGCATCGCGTGGAGCGCCTGGAGCATATTGTCGGTTGGTTCGATAAATATCTGCAGGGAATGCCCAAGCCGGAGTATGACGAAGTTAGCGGCGAGGTCAGCGTGAAGCCCAGCGAGTTGCCGGGCAAACACGACCCGAACAAGCCGGCGGAGCCGCCACCGCCGAAGCCGAAGAACAAGTAACGCTTACGTTGCGCAGGCGGTGAGAAGATTGCCGCACCGCCTTTTGCGCGTGCAACGGGGAGAAGGCGAGTCAACAGACACTCAGGCCACTTCTGCAAGCGTGTTCCACTCTAAGTTTCAGGGTGTTTTAGAGTGGCTGTATTCAGGTTTAGCTTGAGGTGGCAAGTTTGAAATTCTCTCTACGCAAGAGAAAGAACCAGACATTCTTTGAGCGGCACGGTCTTACCATTGTGACCAGTTGCATTCTTCTGGCCTGGATTGTGCTTTATAGCGTGAGTGATGAGAAAAAGCATATCGGCTCGTTCTTCGGCAACGCGATTGCCGATTGGACAGGCGTTGTGGTGATGATCCTGGCAACCAAGCATTTGTATGAGCGCGGATCAAGCGAGAGCAAAAACGTGAAGGGCAAGTTGCCCATCCGTATTCTTGAGACTTTGCGCGAACATTCATTAACGGTGTTTCTGCTCATCACCGGCATTGGATGGGTCCTGCTGTACGCGCACTCTGATTCGGAATCGAAGTGGGGACAAGTTGTGGGCAACATTGTTTCTGAATGGACACAGATTCTTGGTCTGGTATTGCTGACAAAAAAATTGATTGAAGCAGGATCGAAAGAAAGTGATCGCGACAGGTGATGCGCCGGGGATATCTTTTGTGGCATTAAAGCGCGTTGGGCGCGATTCAAGGAAATGAGTTAACGAAGGCGACATTTCTATCGAGCTTTGGCAACGGAGTACAACGAGAATGACGGCCGGCTGAGTTATCTGTTAGACTATTCAAGTTGTCAGGTGAGTCGTCTGCCCAACAGCCGGAAGCCTGAATCTGTAATTTCCCAACAAAGCTGGGGACGTAGTTCAGTTGGTTAGAACGCTGCCCTGTCACGGCAGAGGTCGCGAGTTCGAGTCTCGTCGTCCCCGCCAGCTTTTCAACAACTTACAAGCCTGACCGGCGCTCTTCCCACAACAATACACAACAATCATGCGTGACCGATTTCCCGGCAGGCGCTCCTGAGCTTGGCGCCATCATGGTCCGGAATGAGGCGTGTCGCATCAGCTCTTGGACCACCTTTGCGTCCACACCGAGCGACTTTATGAGAGTCGAGAACGTGTGGCGGAAGTTGTTCCAGCCGATGCGTTTGGTTATACCGGCAGCTGCGGCCGCCGGCCGGATGAATCGTTGCATGATGGTTTGGGGCCAGTACGGTTCGAAGCCTTGCTTGTGTGGGGAAGCCCAAACCCAGTCTTGGGGTTTGGTGTAGACGGACTCCTGTCGCCACGCCATGAGCACTTGCGCAATGTGCTCATTCATGGGCACGTGTTTGCGGAGAAACTTCTGGCTAGCTCGCAACGCCTACGATTCTGCCGATGGAGGAACGGTTCTCGACCGCTTTGATCATGAAATCGGCCACATCCGCACGCGAGATTTTGAAACCGAGAGTAGGCAAGTGCTCCTCTCGCACGCGATATCTCCCGGTGTAGGGTTTGTCCGTCAACCTCGGTGGACGCGCAATTGTCCACTCGAGCCCACTCTTTTCAATCACTTCCTCCATCGCGGATGCATCTGCAACCATGTCTGAGAAGAACAGCCGGCCGAAAAGGTACGCTGGCGGTAACAACGCGTCTTTAAAGAGGAAGGCCACAGACTCGACGACAACGCGTTTAACCTCGGCACCCAGCATGGCGCTCGTCAGCGCGAGAGCGAATGTGCGAAGGAGGTTGGCATCGGCTTTCGATGCAGGCTGCCGCGGCCCGAATCCCGACAGAACCGCATCATGGCCTTGAATAACGGTCTCAAGCTCGGCACTATTCAATAGGTCTCCGCGTTTGACCGTGATGCGATCCCCAAAGGGCTTAAGTCTCTCCGGAGAGCGAACAAATGCTGTCACTGTGTGACCGCGTTCCACTGCTTGGCGAACGATTTCCAGTCCCGTACCTCCAGTGGCCCCAAGTACAATCAGCTTCATTTCTTTCCTCTCCTTTCAGAATCCCCTGCTAATCAATTCATTGACGGGATGCGGAAGTTCGTCATTGTTGCCAGCCGCCACCCAGCGCTTGATAGAGCTGGACGAGCGCCGTGAGTTCGTTTCCCTGCGCCTGAGCCAATCCCAGTTCAGCGGTGAAAGAGTTGGTATTGTTCGTGAGGACTTCGATATAGTCTGTGGTGCCGGCTTTGAATCGGACCGCTGAAAGTCGCGCTGCATCCTGGGCTGCTTCCACCAGATGCTCCTGCTGTATCCTGAATTCCCGATTCTTGCGATAGGCGACAAGCGCGTTGGAAACATCACGAAATGCGCCCTGGATGGCCTGCTGATATGTCAGAAGCAATTGCTCGCGCTGGGCTTCAGCCAAACGAACATTCGATTTGAGCCTTCCTCCTTCAAATATCGGCTGCGAGAAGGACCCAACCAAATTCCAAATGCCAGCCGGGCCTGTAAAAAGATTGCTGAGTGCCGGGCTCTGATAGCCTGCTGCTCCGGTCAAAGCGATTTGCGGAAAATAAGCAGCCCTTGCAACACCAATCTGTGCGTTGGCAGCGACCAGGTTCTGCTCGGCTTCCAGAATGTCCGGCCGACGTTCCAGAAGTGAGGATGGAAGCCCAACAGGCACTTCAGGAGCGTGAGGCTGCTCAGGTAATTTCAAGCCCCTGGGGACATCGCCCGGATTGTTTCCCAACAGAATGCTGATGGCATTTTCCTGCTGCGCAATCTGCCGCTCAAGGTCAGGAATCTCCGCCGCGGCGGTGTAGACCAGTTGCTCTGACTGTCGCACATCCAGCAATGAATTGATTCCGTGTTGCTCCAGAGTTTGCGTCAACTGCAGTGAGCCCTGACGAGAATTTAACGTGCGCTTTGAAATCTCCAACTGGAGGTCGAACTGGCGAAGCTGAAAGTAGTCACTGGCAATGCTGGCCACCAGGGTCGACATGACTTCTTTTTGCGCCCATTCGCTCGCAAGAAGGTTTGCGCGTGAAGCCTCAGTGGCGCGGCGATACCTGCCCCAGAAATCGAGATTCCAGGCTGCTGATGCATTCACTTGACCCTTGCGTCACTTCGAAGGAAGGGATAGGCCCGACTTTTGGAGCTCTGTTGACTGGCGATAGCTCCGCCTGTGCTCACTGAAGGAAGTTGGTCGGCCCGGGTAATTCCAAGCTGGGCCTGAGCCTGCAGGACCCGTGTCGCGGCGATGCGAACGTCGTAGTTGTTCTTGAGCGCCGTACGAATCAGGCCCTGGAGCTCTTTATCCTCGAAGACCTCCCACCATTTTTCGTCTCCTAGAGAGACAGCGGCGTTCTGTGCTGTTGCGGCAGGCGTGCTCTGAGACGTCTTCGCCTCTGATGTGTCTTCCCCGGGCTGTCTGTAAACAGTCGGGACATTGACGGCAGGCCTCTTGTAGTTGGGACCCACTGCGCATCCCGTCATGACAACAGACAAACCGAGAATAAAAAGTGCCGCAGACCGATTTTGAATAAAAAGTGCCGCAGACCGATTTTGCAAGATACGTTGATTCATGTTCTTAATCTCCATGGACTTCGTGCATAGCGAGCGCCGGCCGTCCCGCGGGTACCGTTCTTCCGCCTGCGCGGAAGAAGGAGAAGCGGTTCAGCACCTTTTCCTGGAACTCTTCCAGATAGAGGTAAATGGCCGGCGTTACGTAGAGGGTCACAAATTGCGAGACGATCAAACCGCCGATGACCACTAGTCCAAGCGGCCTGCGTGAAGCACCGTCAGCCCCGTAGCCCAGCGCGATCGGAAGCGCGCCCAGCAGGGCTGCCATCGTCGTCATGATGATCGGACGAAAACGCTGCATGCTGGCGTCGTGGATCGCTTCATCGTCTCGAACGCCCTGCCGCACCCGCTGTTCCGCAAAATCCACAATCATGATTCCGTTTTTCTTCACGATGCCCATCAGCATGAACATTCCGATATAGGCATACAAAGAAGCCTCTGCGCCGAACAGCCAGAGCGTCAGCAATCCGCCAAGCAGCGCGACCGGCAGCGACGAGAGCACCGTGAGCGGATGCAGATAACTCTCGTAAAGAATGGCGAGAATCACATACATGACGAACACAGCGACCAGCATCAAGATCGCCAGATCGGAAACTGTATTTTGAAACGTGAGTGCCTGGCCCTGAAGACCTCCGTGCACCTCTGGAGGAAGGATTTCTTTGGCGGCACTTTCAACGAACTGTGTTGCCGGCCCAATGGCAGAGCCGGGTTTTAGGTTGAAGAACAGAGTCACGCTGGCGAACTGGTTAGTGTGGTTCACACCCTGCGGTCCAATGATCGTGTGCCAGCTGGTAAGCGCGCTGAGCGGGACCATGCGCTGGCCGTCATCACTCTTGATGTAGAGCTTGCTCAGGTCCTGTGGGTCAGACCGCTTGTTATCCGCAACCTCCAGGATGACCTGATATTGGTCAGTAGGCTGCTTGATCAGGTAGCTGTAGTTCTCGGAATAGGCATTATGAAGCAGGTTGAGAATCCGGCTCTCAGAAACGCCATAGAGCTTGGCCTGTTCGCGCAAAATGTCGATCTGCAGGTTGGGGGTGTGATTGAAGAGATCAGAATTTACGAACATGAACCCGGGATACTGATACATCTTCGCGGTCAACTTGGCCGCCGTGGCATAGACCTGCTCCGCATCGATGCCGGACAGGGTGTAGGCGAATTGTCCCTGCACGTTGGCGGTTGCGCCTGTGCTGATTTCGAGCGCCGGGTTCGGCTGCATAAAAGCCATCACACCGGGAATCGCATTGGCAATTGCGCCCATCTCCTGTCCGGCTACTGCCTCAATAGGCGCGCGCTCTGACGGGTCTTTCAGAAATGAAATCAGAAACGCCTGGTTCGGCGGCAGGAATGAGCTGTTACCGCTCATGGTGAAGGTGCTGCGCACCGCAGGATTGGCGCGCATGACCTTTTCTGCCTGAGTTTGATAGGCGTGCATCTGCTCCGGCGACGTTCCTTCCTGCGCTACCAGCACACCGCGGATAAACGAGCTGTCGCCAACCGGAAGGAAGGATTTAGGCACCTTATAGAAGAGGTAGCCGGTTCCGACGAGGCAAATCACCCAGGTCACGGCTGAGATCCAGCGATGACGCAGAAAGAACCACAGCGACTTGCCGTACAGATTGAGAACCCGATGCTCGACCGCGCCGAACCAGCGTTCCATCCACGTTTTTTTGGCGCCCTCGCCGCGATCGCGCAGCAGACGCGAAGTCATCAGCGGTGTGAGCGTCAGGGACACAATGCCGCTGGCGAGAATCGAGATCACAATCGTGATGGAAAACTCCCGGAAAATACGTCCCATCAACCCGCTCATGAAAACCAGCGGGATAAACACCGCAGCCAGAGAAATGGTCATGGCCAGAATGGTGAAGCTGATTTCTTTGGCCGAATTCAGTGACGCCTCAAGCGCGCTTTGCCCTTGCTCCATCAGGCGAACCGTGTTCTCAAGGAACACAATTGCGTCATCCACCAGAAACCCAATGGCGAGAGTGAGCGCCATCAAAGATAGATTGTCCAGGCTGTACCCCAGCACGCTCATGGCAATAAAGGTCAGCAGCAGGGAAAGAGGCAAGGCCACTGCAGGAATCAGAGTGTCCGTGGCCCGGCCCAGGAAGACGAAAATCACCAGCACCACCAGCGCGAATGCAATGTAAAGCGTAGATTGCACGTCCTTAATACTGCTCACAATGGTCTGAGAGCGGTCATAGGCAGGCACCAGCAGGACAGAACTGGGAAGCTGCGACTGAATGCTTGGAAGCAAGTCGCGAACCGATTTCGCTACGTCAACGGCATTCACACCAGCGCGGCGAAACACCGCGACCACGACGGTTGCATGAGGTTCTGGATGCCCCCGGACCCAGAAGCGCATATCGATTCGTTCGTCCTGCACGCCCTGGGTTGCGCTGGCGACATCTTTAAGGAAAACCGGGGCGCCATTGGTCTGCCCGATGATGAGGTTGTTGTACTCATCCGCCGTTGTTAGTTGCCCTTGCGGCTGCAACAGAAAGCTGCGATTGGGGCCATCAAACTGTCCAGCGCCGGTATAGTTAGTGCCATTCTTGATGGCAGCAGTCAGATCATCGAGCGTGGTGTTGCGTACAGCCATGGCAGATGGATCGGCCTTGATGCGTATCGCCGACCGCGCCCCAAATACCGATACCTGGCTTACTCCGGGGAGGATGCTGATGCGCTCGCCTACCTGAGTATTGGCATAGTCATACAGTTGGCCCTCCGTGGCGGTGTCGCTCACCAGCGGGATATACATGATCGGCTGATCATTGGGGTTCGTCTTGGTAAATGTGGGCGGGCTTGGCAGGTCTACCGGAAGCTGCCCTTGCGCGCGTGTGATAGCGGCCTGAACGTCAGTGGCCGCGCCATCTAGGCTCTTGGAAAGATCAAATTGCAGTACAAAGCTTGAATGGCCCTGCACATTATTGGAGGTCACCAACTCCAAGCCGGGAATCTGCATGAACTGGCGTTCCAGCGGCGTAGCCACATTGTTTGCCATGGTGTCCGGCGTCGCTCCCGGATAGCTCACTTGCACCTGGATTACCGGATAGTCGATTGCGGGAAGATCGCTTACCGGCAAGCGCAAATAAGCGAAGATTCCAAAAAGAATGGCCGACACCGTCAAAGCGACGGTCATTACGGGACGGCGAATGAAGCGCTCAGAGAGATTCATCAGTAGCCTCCACTCTGAGCGTTTTCTTTACCGCCCCCGTTCGCTGGATTGCCTGGAGCGGCGGAAGCGATTCGCACCTTGCCTCCGGGCCTAACCAGCATCTGGCCCGCAAGCACCACACGCTCGTTGGCCGAGAGTCCTTCTGTGACGACCACTTGCTCGCCCTGCCGTTGACCCAGTTTGACCGGGCGAAGTTCTGCGGTATCGTCAGCCTTCACCACGTACACAAAACTCCCTTGCTGGCTGATCTGGGTGGCCTGGCTGGGAACGAGCACAGCCGCCTTTTCTGTTGTCAGAACTAATTTCACATCCACGAACTGCCCGGGCCAGAAATGGCGATCTGGGTTGCTGATGGTCGCGCGCAAGTTGACGGTGCCAGTACCGTTCTGCACCGTGTTGTCGAGAAATTCGATCCGCCCGACGCGGGCTGCACTGTCCTGGTCGGACGGAAGCCGAACCAACGCCTTCAGACCACCGTGCGCCATCTGTTTTTGGACTTCAGGAAGATCGCGCTCTGTGATGGTGAAATTCGCATAAATGGGATCGACTCGTTGAATGGAAAGCAGGGAGCTCGCATTCGCTTGCACCACGTTTCCAGCATCCACCAGGCGCGAGCCAGCGCGTCCGTCAATAGGAGAGTGGATGTAGCAATACTCCAGATTCAGCTTCGCAGTTTCAAGAGCTGCCTCGGCGGCAGCCACTTGCGCCTGGTCCACGTCGACGGTGTTCTTCTTGGTGTCGTAGTCCTGTTTGGAAATGGCCCGAGTGCCTATGATTTCCTGGTCGCGTGAAAACTGGATCTTGGCCAGTTCAAGCGCCGCCTTCGCCTGGGCCAGGTTGGCCTGCGCTGAACCAACCTGCGCCTTGTACGGTCGAGGATCGATTACGAAAAGAAGCTGCCCTTTCTTGAGGTTCTGGCCATCCTGAAAGTGCCGTTCAACGATGCGACCGCCTACCTGGGGCGTCACGGTCACGGATTCATAAGCGCCGTTCCTGCCTATTTCATCCAGGTATTTGGGTACGTCCTGTGCGCTGGTTTGAACTACGGTTACCAGCGGGGGTGGGGGTGCGCTCGGTCCCGCTGCCTGGACGTTGCTTCTGTTGCATGCCGCCAGGGGGAGCACCAGCAGCAGCATGGCGGAAAAGCCGAGACGCTTATATCTAATATTTAAATTATTCCGTTTCTTACTATTCATCGTTGGCCTCGTAATCTGAAATTGATCCATTGCATGTTTCCCGCTCCTTATGCCGGCATAGCAAGGAGCGCTGGTAGTGCCAACTCGATCGCGGACTCCTGGTTGTTTGGGTTGGCATCTGACTGGCGGCGTTCTCGAACTGCCACCGAACGTGCGATCTGCTGCTCTGCCCGCACCCGCGCCACGATCAGCGACTGCCGCGTACAACCAAGGAGCAAAGCGGAATCTTGATCCGAGTAGCCTTCAAGAACCGACAGGATGAAAGCAAAGCGCTCGAAGGGGCGGAGAGCGAGCACTGCGTAAATTTCCGCCGACAGTTCCGGTAGAGCCCGATTTATGGCGTCGCTCGAAACACCATTCGCGGAGGCCGGCCCGGGTGCGATCAGCCGCACCGCGTTCTTAACGATTGTCCGCCGTGCCCAGGACCTTGCCCATTCCTTAAAGACCGGGTTGCTCGCAGCGCAATCATCCAGACCGGAAACGAACAACTGCTCGGCTTTCTCTGGATCAGCCGCCAACATGAGCGACAATGAGTACAGACTCGTCATGTCGTCTTTGAAAATCCGGCAAAAGTCGGAGCCGGTTGCGTATGTTGTGTTCCGTTCGTTCGAAGTATGTTGTGTCCTTGCCGCCATTACCTCACCTCCGTCATCTATTGGCGCTTCACTTCTTTTGAGCAATTCCGGTTCAAAACGTCTTTCAGGGTGGTGTGGCACCTGCGCGCAAGTTCTTTGAGCACATGCTTGGTGAGAACGCCATCGCAAGAGAACTTCGCACCCTCTTTCATCAAATCGAAGATTGCATTCTCTCCCTCGCGGCTGATCACGGTTGCGTTGGTTAGATCAATCACCAGGCTGCGGCCCTCAAGAGCGTCGCCGGCATTGCTCCATATCTTTCGCAGCTCTTCGACCCATGGAGGCACCAAAGTCCCTTCCACGACCAACCGTCGTTCACGCTGCGTATCAATGGTTGAAATTCTGAACATATTGCTTCCGCCATTGAGTAACAGCACGGTCCGTGCCAAAGCCAGCTTTGCTGGTTACAACGGGTAGCTTGTTGAAATTTCACGGAAAGGCGAGTCGCGCATTTCCTTGCAGTGTCGAAAATGTCGAGACTTGATCTCGACATTGTCGAGAGTGACGACAGGCGCGCTCGCTTCTTGTGCCTTCGATATAAGGACGATTGACAAGCACCGGACCGACAAGTGTGGGTTGGCTTTTGCGTGAAAAGGAGCAACCCAGGGTTTCTTGCTCCAGCAGTAAGGGTGAGGCCGGGAAGATCCCGCGGAAGAAAAGATTCCGAATAGATGACGCGGAGTTTTTAGTGAACGGCCCGGGGCTGAATGCCGAGCTTCTTCATGCGAGAGATCAAGGTTGTGCGCTTGATGCCCATACGCGCTGCCGCGCCGTCCGCACCGGCAACGCGCCCATTGGTTTCCTTGAGGATGCGGAGAATTTTTTCGCGCTCGCCAGCGTTGCCTCCTATGGAAGCGGAGGGAGCGTTTGTGTGGTTCGTCAGTTCCGCGATGGGCACCTGTAGCACCGAGCCATGGGTAAGAATGACCGAGCGCTCAATGAAATTCTCCAACTCGCGAATATTTCCCGGCCATTGCCAACCGGATAGTTTTTTCATGGCTCCGGCCGGGATCGATTCAATCTGTTTCTCCATGCGGCGCCCGTATTTCTGGGTGAAATAGCGCACCAGGAGCGGAATATCTTCAGGACGCTCCCGCAGCGGGGGAATACGAATTGGGAAAACGTTCAGTCGATAATACAAATCGCTTCTGAATTCGCGATTCTCAATCATCTTCTCCAGGTCCCGGTTCGTGGCAGCCACCAGACGCACGTCCACTTTCTTGGTTCGCGTACTGCCGAGGCGCTCAAACTCACGTTCCTGAAGCGCGCGCAGCAGCTTCGGTTGTATGTCGCCGGGGATATCTCCAACCTCATCAAGAAAAAGTGTGCCCTGGTCCGCGAGTTCAAGCCGCCCGATCTTCTGTGAAATCGCGCCGGTGAACGCGCCGCGTTCGTGTCCGAAAAGCTCGCTTTCGAGCAGGCCAGTAGGGATGGCGGCGCAATTGAGCTTTACCAGAGTCCGATCCTTACGGCGGCTGCGATCGTGAATAGCACGCGCGATCAACTCCTTGCCTGTTCCTGTTTCACCCAGAAGCAATACGGTTGAATCGCTGGGGGCGACCGTTTCCGCCAAACTGAGAACGTGACGCAAGCCGGAACTCTGCCCCACAATGCCCTCAAAGTCCATCTCGCCGCGGATTTCTTCTTCTAAATACAGCTTCTCCTGTGCCAGTTTGTCTCTGAGTTCGGCAATTTCACCGTAAACAATCGCATTCTCAATTGCGATCGCCACCTGGTTCCCAACCTGAGTCAGGAAATTGATCTGATCTTGGTCGAACGTGTTCTCTTCCCGCCGTGCGACAGCCAAAACCCCGAGCAGCCGTTTTCGACTCACCAGAGGCAGGTCGCACATAGAGTTCAGCCCTTCGCTTTTGGCTTTGCGATACATCTCAATGGGAATGGCCTCCGGATCCAGCCGGTTAATGACAACCGGTTTGCCGGTTTGGAAAGCCTTCCCGGGCAAGGTTCCCTCAATCGGCACTTGAGCACCCTCGGTAAAGATTCCCCTGCTGTCCGGGTAGTCCAAAGCGTGTACCCGTAAGTGCTTGCCATCTTCGTCCGGCAACATCACAGCAGCCGCGTCACAATCCATGACACGCCGAATACTGGAGGAGATGGCATGTAAAAGTTCGCTGAGTTCAAGGTTTGAGACGACCTGATTCGTAAGGTCAAGAATGAGTTTTAGCCGGTCCTGCAAACGCTCGGACGAATCAAAGTTGACGGCGGCGTCGAGAACCAATGCAAGTTGGTCCGCAACCAGTTGGAGAAAGCGGGCCTCCTCTTCGGGGTAAGCATCCGCACGCATGTTCCCCAAGCTGAGCACTCCCAGCCGGCGCGCTCCTCTGGCTAGCGGGAATGAGCAGGTGGAGACAATACCGAGTTGGTGGAGGAATTCTCTGTGCTTCGGGAAACGTTGTTCCTGATGCCAGTCGGCAATTACGAAGGGCTGTTGTGATTCATGCACCCAGTCAGTAGGTGCATCCCGGAGAAACCCTTCCCGGTCGGAGACGTCGAGAGTTCTGCCATTGACATGAAGCAACTCCCACGAGACGACCTGCGAAGCATTCTCAAAGGCAACAAGGTGCAGGTAGTCGAAACGGGCTATCTGGTGCAATTCTTTTGTGAGAACATGCTCCGCGGCATCACAATTACGGCAAACAGCCATGGCTTTGGCCATGCGAAGCAACGCTTCGTAGCGAGATGTGTGTGTCTCTGGTTGCAGTACGGAGAGTGTGCTCATGGTCCTTCGCTGTCGCTTCTTCGACTCAAAATCGTGTGCTGTGCCTTCTCTATGTTTGAGAGATGCAAACAGCGCTCTTAGCCCTTTTCTGATGTACTGGAGCGACAAACGATTCTATAAAATTCAAGTGGGGGCCGACGTTACAGCAACTCTGATCGAAGAGGCTGCGATGGAAAGCCAAGTCCGCTAACTCTTCGACGTTGCGTGGCTCGACATGCTCACGATGCAATCGGCAGGGCTTGCGAGCACTTCACTTATCCCGGCCAAAGCGGGTTGCGCGCGGCACAATCCGACGCATGGAAGGATTCGAGGGCCCGGTGAGCGCGAGGACGGAGATCTTAGACATGATTGTGGCCGTACTCGAGAGGGCCGGGGTGGAGTTTCTCGACGAGGAAAGGCCGGGCGTGCGGCTCGGAAAGAAGTAAATTGCTTAATTGGCCCAATGAAAAAAGTGTCCGGTGAAAAGTTAATGATAATCAAGTGATGACACTTTCGCCGCGCTCACATGTAGCAGCGCGATATGTTCCGCACGAAGATGCACAATTTCGTCCTGGCTCCGGCGGGACTGCGTTGCGGGCCGCTTTACTCTCAACCATTTATTCCTCTGTCTTCAGATGTCTTCATCGGATTGGTTTGCCCAGAACTCCGCGGATTGGTTCCTGTCTGCTGTTCGCGTACTAGCCGAGCACGCTTAGAAGGCGCGAACAGCGTCGCTGTGGCAGAAAAACCTATATTATTTTTTGTTCCGTCATAGCAAAACACGTGTCCTATTGTTACAGGATGCGATATGCGTAGAGTTTCAAGTCGGTAACCAGTTGTTTGTGGACAGCACGCTGAATTTGGAACTCGGCCGGGCAACTCCAAAACGTTAGCCGACAATCTAAGCGTAAATCTAAGTAAGTTACGTACGACGCATCCATTGGGGTGCAGTTTTTTCTTCCGGGAACACTTCAGGTGCATGTTGAGCCGCCTGAAATCACTCCAATATCGTAGTCAAGACGGACGATCCCTGCCACTTTCGTTCATGCAACAAGGAATCACGTTACCTCTGCTCTGATTTCGGTTGACTACGGATCTGGGACCAGCAGTTCGACAATTCAGCCATGTGCGGTGCTGCTCTTGAGTGCCACAGTCGCCGAACTAAGCAATGGCCTTGTCATGCATGTGATCGGGAGAGTTGATGACTAAATTTTTTGAGGATGTTCACGGAAGCAAGTCTCAAGTCTATTCTGAGGCCGCTGCAAAACCAGCTCCGAAGCGGGCGCTCACCTCCAGTCTCGGCGCTTCTAACGGACATCCCGTTTCCGCGACGCAAGAAGACAGTTTTCGCCCATCAGGATCATCGCCCAAGATCGTTCTTTATTCGCACGATACGTTCGGCATGGGCAACATCCGCAGGACACTTCTGCTGTCCCAGGACTTTATTACTCAGTATCCTGGCGCTTCCATCCTGATCATTACCGGCTCACCGATGATTCATGCCTTTCGGATCCCCACAGGCATTGATTACATCAAGCTTCCTTGCCTGGACAGGTTTGCAGCGGAACAATATGCGCCTCGTTATCTCTCCGGCTGCTCCGAAGAAGTGAAGCAGACGCGCGAAGCAATCCTGAAGGAATCGGTCCTTCGATTCAATCCCGATCTGATGGTTGTCGACAAAAGGGCGTCGGGAATCGATGGCGAACTCTTGCCTACGCTCCACGCGCTGCGTGAAAACGGCCGCCATACCAAGCTGGCGCTTGGAGTGCGCGACATTCTGGATGAACCCGAGCGCACACGAAAAATACTGGCCGGCAATGGCAGTTTTGAAGTGATTGACGAGTTCTACGATGAAGTCTGGATCTACGGATCGAAAGAGATCTTTGACACAGCGAAAGAATATGCATTTCCAGAATCGATTCATCGCAAGACGTTCTATTGCGGATATCTAAAGCGCCCCACTGTTTCGACAGGCCGGAATGAAGGGCCTCCACGCGTTCTGATTACTACTGGCGGCGGGGGTGACGGAAGTGACATCATCCAAGCCTACCTTACGGGGCTTTCCACTTTGCCCCGAAATATTGCATTACGCACAACGGTAATCTTTGGCCCGCAGATGCCGGAGGTATGCCGCGCGGAACTGCTTCGGCGTTTTGACTACCTGGCAGATGTCGAATTTCTGGAGTTCGAAGCCGATATCACCAATCGCTACGCGGAGAGCGACGTAGTTGTCTCGCAAGCCGGATATAACACCGTCTGTGAGCTTCTCTCCTTTTCACGACGCGCCATTCTGGTTCCGCGAAGTGAGCCAGTGCGCGAGCAACTTATCCGTGCGCGCCTGATGGCGGAGCGGGGATTCTTTGAGTGCATTGAGCCGCAGGATCTGACACCTGAAACCCTGATTTCCAAAGTCCTTGAAGCGTTAAATTCCTCTTCAATCACATCCAGCACTCTGGAGCTCGATGGGCTTCCGGTTATCCGGGAGCGTGTACGCGGATTGCTCAATTGGCGGAGGGCCGCATGAGCGGAAAGATCGCCATAGTTTTGAGCGGCTTTCCACGTCGTTCAGAGACGTTCGCCTTGAATGAAGTCTGGGCGCTCGAGCAGCGCGGCGCCCTGGCGGCGATATTTGCCACCAAGGCAGGCGAACCGGTTGCGACTCAGCCTGCCAGCCAAGCTCTTCTTGGAAGGGTGCAGGTGCTGACCGAATGCGAGGGGCCGCCGCAGGCCGAAGAGGTGATCAGGCTTCTGAACGGAACTCGCGTTTCCGCTATTCATGGATATTTCGCGCATGCTCCGGCGGAGGTTGCTGAGCTCGTCTCCATGCAGCTAGGCATACCTTTTGGGTTTAGCGTTCATGCCAGGGACGCGCGCAAAGTCGCTCCTGAAGTTCTCTCTGCCCGCGCCCGCAAGGCGGCCTGCGTCGTGGCCTGCAATCGTGACGTTGCCTGGGAGTTGCAAGATTCCGGCGCACAAGTCCATTTGGTACCTCACGGAGTGGATCTGGAGCGGTTTGCCCCGCAGCCTTTTCCGGAAACGAGACCGCTTCAGCTTCTAGCGGTAGGAAGGCTGGTTGAGAAGAAGGGCTTTCACATTCTGATAGACGCCGCGGCCCGGCTTCGAGTGCCATTTCAGTTGGACATCGTCGGAGAAGGGCCGGAAGAAAAACGGCTCGCAGAATTGATTCGCGCCCATGGTCTGGAATCGAAGGTACAGACTGTGCGGCCCGAAGACCCATCGACGATCTGCCGGAGGCCTACAGTCGCGCCCATGTCCTGGTGGCGCCCTCGATTGTCGACCGGGCCGGTGACCGCGATGGTTTGCCCAATGTGGTGCTGGAAGCAATGGCATGTGGACGCCCGGTAATCGCCAGCGACGTAGCCGCACTGGGAAGTGCAGTTATTCATGAACAAACCGGACTACTTACCGCGCCGGGGAATTCTGAATCTCTCGCTAGTGCAATTGAACTGCTGGCCAACCAGCAGTCCATGCTGGGAGAGCTGGGAATGCGAGCCCGCGTGCTGGTCGAGCGCGAATACGATGTCCAGCGCTGTACCGAACGTTTTCATAACCTGCTGAGGAGCGCCTATGCCTGCTGATACGAAGCAATTCCCACTACGGAATGAAGGTGGCGTGATTGCTTACGTCCTGAAAGGATATCCCCGCCTCACCGATACCTTCATCACCAGCGAGGTCTACCGCATGGAGCAGCAGGGACTGCGGTTGCGCGTCTTTGTCATCAAGCCGTGCACCGAGCCGGTGCCCAGCGATTTGCTGGACAAGATCGCCGCCAAGCCTGTTTACATGCCTGCCACTACATCGATGAGCAAGTCATCGCTGTTCAAGTGGCTTTCCAACAATCTCAAGCATTTTCTGCCATCGCTTCAGCGTGTCATCCGGAAACATCCGCTAGGCGTTTTGCGGGCAGCGGGAGCGGCTTTCGCCCAGGCAGTGCGCGCCCGCAAAGGATTCTGGGCGTGGCCGCGCAAGGTTTATGCCAAGGAGTTTCTACAGGGTGTGATGCTGGCCGACATGTTAGAGCAGGCCGGTGATGTCCGCCACATTCACGGACACTACTGCCACGGCGCGACCACCGTCACATGGTTTGCATCCATAATGACCAGACTTCCCTTTTCCTTTACGGCGCACGCTAAGGATATCTATCTGCCCAGCCTCAATCCCGCGGGCTTGCTGCGCCGCAAGATGGATGCCGCGCGCTTTGTCATCACCTGCACTGACGCCAATCGCGACTATCTGGACAACCTGGGCAGCAAAACCCCTGTCCACTGCATTTACCACGGACTCAACGCAGAGTTCTGCGACATCATGAGAGAACAGCCGGGTGCGCGCTCGACAAACGGGCACTTTCGTGTGCTGGGCGTCGGCCGCCTGATACCGAAAAAGGGCTTTGACATCCTGGTGCAGGCTTGCGCCATTCTGCACCAGCAACGCGTGCCCTTTGAGGCCGTTATTGTTGCTGAAGGCGGAGAGCACGAAAAGGAGATCCGCAGACTGATTACTACAAATGGCTTGGAAAAGAATGTTTTGTTGCCGGGGCCAATGTCACAGTCGCAGCTCTTTGATGAGTACCGGAAAGCAAGCGCTTTCTGCCTCCCCTGCCGTGTGCTCGAGAATGGCGATCGCGATGGAATTCCCAATGTCCTGATGGAAGCCATGGCGGTCGGGGTCCCTGTGGTAAGCACTCCGATATCGGGAATCCCTGAGCTTATCCACGATGGAGTCAACGGACTGATGGTTCCTTCCGAGGATGCCCGCACACTTGCCGATGCGTTCCTCCGTCTCATACATGACAGCCGCTTTGCTGCAGGCCTTTCCCGCAACGCGCAGGAGACCATTGAGGCGCGGTTTAACGGCGATAAATTCGCAGCTCGCATGGCGAGTCTTTTCCGTGAGTGCGCAGCATGACGGCCCACGCCAGTACGCAGATCAGGCCGCGGCCGGTATTCTGCGTGATCGAGCACGCGTACCGCGACCGCAGGATCGCCGAAGACGTCTGCCTCGGCAAATTCACGGAGAACGGCGTCACGTTGGAACTTGGTCTCGATCCAAACTGGCTGGCGGCGGGCTTGCCGCACGATGAAGAGTGGCAAATCGCCTGGATCAAGTTTTACTTCGGCCTCGACCTGGCTGCCGCTTTTGTCGAAACCGGCGAAGCGCGTTTCCAGCATGCATGGGAAAAGCTGGTGGCCTCCTGGATCCGGCAGGTTCCTGTTGATTTTGGTCCCACTGATTCCATCGCGCGACGCATTCAAAACTGGATTTACGCGTGGAACATCTTTGCTGACGCTCCGCATTTTGCCGGACTCTCGGAAGGGCTGGACGAAAAAATAGTCGCAAGCCTGGCGCAGCAGGCGAGATATCTGCGCAACCACCTCACTGCGGAGCGCAATCATCGCACGCTGGAACTCTACGCACTTTTGATCGCCGCGCTGGCTTTGCCCGAAGCTGCACTCGATGCCGATCTTCTCGATTTCGCGTTGGAGGCGTTCCATCAAAACCTGCTCACCGATGTCCGTCCTGATGGCGTACACCGTGAGCATTCCACGCACTATCACATGATGGTTCTGCGGTCTTACCTGGGCGCGCGTGAGAATGTCCGTCGTTTTGGGCTCAGCTTTCCTCCGGACTATGACGAGCGGCTGGAGCGCGCCTGCGAGTTCGCCATGCACTGCCATCGCCCCGATGGCGGAATTCCAACTCTTTCTGACAGCGATGCGGGAAGTTATTCTGACTTGCTTCAGCTCGGTGCCTCGGTGCTCTCGCGGCCCGGACTTCCTTTATGCAGCTACGGCCGGCGCCGAGGGAGTACCGCCGGAAAAGCGGTACGTCAGTTTTCCGGACGCCGGCTACTACATTCAGCGGAGCGGCTGGGGCAAACGCGAGATCCATTTCGAACAGGAAAGCTTCCTGATCTTCGATTGCGGTCCGCTTGGCGATGGCGGGCATGGGCACTATGACATGCTGAACGTGGAGATTGCTGCACGGGGCAAGTCCTTGCTGATTGATCCCGGGCGTTACACCTACTCTGAGCATCCTCCCAACTTTCGCCATTGGTTCAAAGGCACGGCTGCCCACAACACCGTGTGCATTGATGGCCTGGATCAAGTCGCCTATCGGCGGGGAAAGCCGAAAAAGCCGCTCCCGCAAGCCCGACTGATCGAAAGATGGAGCGCGCCGGGCTTTGACTTTCTTTGTGGAACGGTCGAGAGCCCCTGCTATGAGGTGGTCCACACTCGCCGCATCTTTTATGTAGCCGATGAATATTGGATCATCTGTGATTCGCTGGCGGGAGAGCAGACGCATCGATTCGATCTGCGCTTCCATCTCGCTCCGGAAGCATGGGAGCGCGTCCACATTATTGACAATACAGCCTGCGCTCCAGACCTTGCGCTGGTATTCAGTCCACGGTAGCAGATCTGCAGATCGAGCCAGGTTGGTTCGCGCCGCTATATGGAGTAAAGCAGAATGCACCGGTAGTCAGCGCGAGCATTGAAGGAAAAAGCAGCGCCGAGTTTGTGGCCGTGGTTATGCCTTCGGCTCCGTCGCGCCCGGCTCCAAAGCTCAAGGTCATTCATAGCCCAAGTGCTGCCTCACCACAAGTTGCAATCGAAGTCAGCGGCATAGGCCAAGACGGCGCTTTCACTGATTACGTAGCGTGGAGTCTATCCATCGCAGACCACGCCATCTCTTCATTCCAATGCCGCGCCTCTGCTGTCTGGTCACGTTCAGCCGGACAAGAAAAGGACGTGCGCTTTGTCGCCTGTAACGTTCAGGAATGCTCCAGCCAGAACAATCAGATTCAATTCGCCGCGCCGAAGCCTGCCGCCTGGGTAAGCTGGGCCCCTCAGGACGGATGGACCAGTGGCGCAGAAAGGTTCGAATGAGCTCCGCAACTTCCTCCGTTTCTCTGATGGTAGACCGCGTGCTCCCACAGCGTGACTTGCTGCTCGAGCCCAAATTTATGGCGCGGTTGTTCTCTCGCGAGCTGGGAGTTCATGGGCCGATCCTCGTAGACGCTTGTGAGCACATTCGAACCACCTATCACGTAGGAGAGAGTCTGCGCGTGGCCTACAGAGTGTCCGCATGCGGACGGTCGTGCATTGTTGCCGGACGTGCATTTGCCGAAGGCAGCAGCCAGAAGCGCTTTGAACACGAAAGGTTGAAGGTCATTGATTGTGGGCCGTTTCGGCCATTATTTCACCACGCAGAGACGGAAAGCGTTTTCTGGACGTTCCCCAATGACCGCAAAATCGCAAACCTTCACCTGCTTGCTGACATACCGCAGGACCTGGCAGCACTTTTTGCTTCCGCCTGGACCAAAAGCAGCGTTGTGGCTTACGCGCCAGAGAATTGCGCTACTGCGCAATGCTTAACTGCACAAGACGATCTCCTGGCTTACGCCAAGGTTTACGCGAACGATCACAGCCAGACCTGCTTCAAGACTTATACAGCACTCCGACAGAGCGCCGAGAGCGAACGCGTAGAAATTCATTTTCCCCGGATGATCTACCACTCCGCCGAGCACCACATTTTGCTCCTTGAGGCATTGCGTGGCAGGCGCATGGCTGACGTTCGGGGTCGCGAAGTGTATGGGGCATTTGCCCGCCTTGGACAGGCGTTGGCCCGCCTGCATACTCTGCCCGTGCCGGCACATTTGTCTGAGTTTCCCCGCTTCACTCGGTCACATTTGCTGTTGGCGGCCTCAACCATCGGATTCGTGCGGCCCGAACTGACGCAAATGGCTTCAGAACTCTGCGATCAACTGTGGAGCAAGCAAAGAGAACTGAGCGAGGCGAGCGTTTGCCTCCATGGCGATGTCCATCCCAAGAACGGAATTCTGCTCGAAAAGGGCACGGCGCTGATTGACCTTGATCAGGCGTCGGTGGGCCCTCCTGCAACCGATCTGGGCAGCCTGTTGGCGGCGCTGCGATACGAACGGCATATCGGAGAATTGACAGAATCTGACGAACACTCGCTGGCGAACGTATTCCTTACCGGTTACCAGCAGATTGGCATGCTGCCTGAACCGGAGTCGTTGCAGTGGCACATGGCCGCCGCACTGTTCGCGGAACGCGCATTCCGCGCGGTCAGCCGCATTCGCTTACCCGGACTACAGAGCCTTCCTGAACTCTTGAACGATGCGCAACATTTGTTAGCCGAGCCGGCGGAGGTGTCTGGCTGATGGGCAAGCACACTCAAGGACGGTTCTACAGAGTTGTTCGCGAACATCTGGTGGAAGTGAAAGGCCGGCTTTCCATCGCCGCTGTATGCACCCTTCTGCTGGCTTTTGCCGATCTCCTGCGCCCCTGGCCGCTCAAACTCATTTTCGACTACATTCTCTTCAAAAAGCCGATACCGCATTCGTTGTCCTTCATGCATGGCTTGATCTCGCATGGGCAGATTACGGCAATCATCATTATTTCTTCGGGGATCGTGGCAATCTCGCTGCTGAAGAGCTTCGCGGCGTATTCACAAACGCACATCGTGTCCCAGATCGGCTTCCGGTTCGCTCATTCATTGCGGCGCACATTATTTGTTCACCTGCAGAGGCTCTCGCTGTCGTTCCATACGCGTATGCGGTCAGGCGAGCTCCTCACCAACATTACTTCAGACACGAATGTGCTCCGGGACGCGCTCATCGAATTTGTGCTTACCTTTGTCTCCGAGTTCCTCACATTGCTGGGAATGATCGTGATCATGGTGGTGGTGAACTGGAGACTGAGCCTCATCGTCCTTGCCGTATCTCCGGTGCTGGTCTTCCTGTCTCTTTTGCGTTACCGCAAGATCAGGGACTCAGCCAGGCGACAGCGGAGAGCAGAGGGTCAAATCGCGGCCAAAGCCAGTGAAGTCCTGTCCTCGATGCACCTGGTGCAGGCATTTGGACGCGAATCCTACGAAAAGGAACGCTTTGAAAGCGACAGCGCCGAAGCCTTGAAAGAAAGTGTACGTACGGCACGGCTGGAAGCGGCAGCCGCGCGCGCGGCCGATCTCACGGTTGCGGTAGGTACGTGGGCTGTCGTCCTGGTGGGGTCACTGGAAGCCCTCAGAGGACAGATGACACCGGGAAACGTTTTGGTATTTGCCGCCTACATGAACAGCATGTACACCCCGATTCGTAACCTGGCCAAACTCTCCAGCCGCGTCAGCCGTGCCGCGGTAACGGGGCGGCGGATTGCTGATGTTCTGGATCTTGAGCCTCACGTTCAAGATCATCCTGAGGCCATTGAAGCTGTCAATTTCAAAGGGAGAATCATCTTCGACAAGGTGTCCTTCGCTTATGAAGACGGCGCGCCAGTCTTGAAGAAAGTCTCGTTCAGCGTGGCGCCCGGACAGCATATCGCACTGCTGGGCCGGTCGGGATCCGGGAAGTCAACCTTGAGCGCGCTTACACTGCGCCTTTATGACCCACAGACCGGCTCAATCACGATTGATGGAGTAGACATCAGAAAGTACCGCCTTGAGAGCCTGCGGCGTGAATTTGGGATTGTGCTTCAGGACTCGCTCCTTTTCGCTACCACAGTGCGCGAGAACATCGCATATGGAAAACTCGATGCCACCCAGGAAGAGATCATAGCGGCAGCCACAGCCGCCAATGCCCACGACTTCATCATGGAGTTGGAGAACGGCTATGAAACAGTGGTAGGAGAGCGGGGTACAACTCTTTCCGGAGGGCAGCGCCAGCGCATCGCCATTGCGCGAACGTTCATCCGCAACATGCCTATTTTGATTCTCGATGAACCCATGACGGGCCTCGATATTGAGAGCGAATCGGCGGTGCGCGAAGCTTTGCGAAGGCTGATGGCCGGAAGAACATCGATTTTGATCACCCATGATCTGGAAGCGGCTTCTGAGGCGGATTTGATTTTACTTCTGGCCGAAGGGCGGATCATCGAGCAGGGCTCCCACCAGGAGCTGTTGGCGCGCAACGGTCAATATCGTGACCTGTGGGAGTTCAGGGGACGCCCCACCGCTGCAAGTGAGATCAGGACGTGACCTGATTTTGACTATCCGTTCGGGCGTGACAGTTGATTTTGAATCGACCGCTGTGAGGTAAGCATGAAGACCATAACGTTGCTTCTGATATTGGCGCTTTTTTCAGGCGTGGTGGCGAACGCCCAAACAAGCGTTACCGTCAGTGGCACGGTGGAAGATCCGAGCGGTGCTGTGATTCCGGGTGCGAAACTTACGTTGACCGGCAAGGCCACTGGTCAGGCGAGGGTGGCCAAGAGCGACGGTGAGGGCAGGTTTGTATTCGCCAACGTCTCTCCCGGCGAATACGTGCTGAAGGGTGAAGCTGAAGGCTTCAAGCGCTTTGAAATGGCCGTCTCAGTTCATAACCAGGCAGTAACGAATCTCCGCATGACAATGCCGATCAGCAGCACGGAAGAAGTCGTCGACGTGAGCGCTTCAGGATCACGTCCTGATGCGCCGGAAAACAACGCCGATTCCGTCAATGTCAACATGGATTTCATTGCCGGGCTTCCGTCTCAGAGTCAAGACATCCTACCAGTCGTTAGCAATTTTCTCTCGCCTGCCGCCCAGGGCGTCGAGGGAACGTCCATTGTTGTAGATGGTGTTGAAGGCAGCACTCTGAGCGGAACCCACGGATGCGATCAAAAGAATCTATATAAATAAGGATCCGTACTCAGCGGAATTCAGGCGTCCTGGTTCGGGACGCCTGGAGGTAACTACCCGCAACGGCTCGCGTTCCCATTTTGACGGCAACTTTGCTTTTTATGGGCGCAATGATGTCTTTGATGCCAAGAATGCGTTTGCCGAAGAAAAGCCCAACCTTGCTCGCCGTCTCTGGGAAGCGACTCTGGGTGGACCATTGCCCATCAGGCATGCACGATTTTTCCTGAGCGCTTCGCGCCTCACTAACGATGAAGATGCAATCGTGAACGCCACTACGCCTCAGGGCCCGCTGGTACAAAATGTGCCGACCACACAGACCACGAATAATGTGATTGGCCGGGCCGATTTCAAGCCAGTTGGGGAAAATACGCTCAGCGTCCTCTACAACTTCCGCAATAATCCGCAGGAAAACCGCGGAGTCGGCGGGCTGCAGCTTCCCGAGCATGCCACCACATCTGATAATACCCGCAACGACTTGAAACTTTGGTACACCACCGCGCAATCGGCGACTTTCATGAATGTGGTGCGGTTCAGCTATCAACGCGAGCACGACCGCATTGGAAACCCCGCGTCGGCTCCCGAGATCCTGGTAAGCGGCGCATTTACCGGAGGGCCAAATCAATCAGTGTTTTCGCAAGACGGGACGAGGATGGAAATCCAGGACGTGCTCAACGATGTCCACGGCCAGCACACACTCCGCGCCGGAGCGGCTTTCCTTCCAAAATCGTTCACTGCTAACGATTCGACGAATTTCGGCGGCACATTCACATTTCCCAGTCTCTCAGCCTTCAACGCTCAGGCTCCAGTATTGTTCCAGGTAATAAAGGGAAATCCGCGACTCTCCTTCAGCAAGCATGAGGCGTATGCGTTTATCCAGGATACGATCAACCTCCAGCACCATGCCACGTTGATGCTTGGGTTGCGCTATGACTGGCAGCAGCACCTGACCAACCCCACCAACTTTGCGCCCCGCGTGGCCCTGGGCTATGCGCCGGGAGGTGGAAAAACGGTGTTTCGGGCAGGCGCCGGCATTTTTTATGATCGCCTTTCCGATGAGGTCATTGAACAGACCAACCTGTTAAACGGAGCCCAGGCGCAGGAATTCATTGCCAGGAATCCGTCATTTCCAATGGCGTCACTGGCCGGTGTCCGGCCCAGCATTTGGCTGCTGAATCCGAATACGCTATCGCCCTATTTGTTTCAGACAAGCCTGAGCGTGGAGCGTCCACTCTTCCAGACGTTGCGCGGTACGCTCGAATATCGGTATTTGCGGGGTGTCCATTTGTTCCGCGCCCGTGATGTCAATGCGCCGCTGGCCGGCGTCCGCCCTGATCCAAATCTTTTTTTGGAGAGAGTGGTGGAATCAACTGGACTGCTGCGCAGCAACGCCCTCATCGCCAGCCTCCAGGGCCGCCTGAAGAAAGCCGTGAAATTCAAAGCGCAGTACACGCTATCGCGCAGTGACGACAACACCGACGGTCCTCTGGCGTTGCCCGCTGACAGTCTTAACCTGGGGCCGGAACAGGGCCGCTCGTCCTTCGACGTCCGTCACCGCTTCGTGGTGGCGGGCACGTCTGACCTGCCCGGCGCTTTCAGGATCGGTCTGATGGTAGTTGCCAATTCAGGGCCACCTTTTAACATCACCACTGGTTCTGACGACAATGGCGACGGCGTTGCAAACGACCGCCCGCCGGGAGTTACGCGCAATACCGGCGAGGGGCCGGGTTTCATGCAAACGGATTTGCGCGTGAGTAAGCTGTTCACTTTTTATAAAGGGGGGCTGAATGAAGATGGAGACGTGAGCGGTTTCAGGAAGATGGAGTTGAGCCTCGACGCATTTAATCTGTTCAACCATACCAATCTCACAAACATCATCGGCCAAGTGTCCTCGCCGCGTTTCGGCCAGGCCGCCAGCGCCTTGCCCGCGAGGACGATTCAGATGTCCCTGCGGTTTAATTTCCGGGGATCGAGGGACTAGGTGCTGATGAACACTCGCCCGCGGATTCTTTTCTATTGCCAGCACTCGCTGGGCATGGGGCATCTCATTCGCTCATTCTCCATAGCGGCCGGCCTTGCAAACCATTTCGATGTTGTCTTCCTCAATGGAGGGCCGTTGCCGGAAGGACAAAAGCCGCCTGAAAAAATCGAGATCATCAATCTTCCTCCGCTGGGCTTCGATTCGGAAATGCAGCTTCTCAGTCGTGACGACCGCCATACCGTCGCGCAGGCCAAGCGCCTCCGTTGGGAGATCATGCGCAAGGCTCTATGCTCGGCTGAAACCTGAAGTCCTGCTTATCGAACTGTTTCCCTTCGGCAGAAAAAAGTTTGCCGGAGAGTTGGTTGAGCTCCTGGAGGACGCCCGCAATTTAAGCACGCCTCCACTGGTGGTTTGCAGTTTGCGTGACATTCTGGTGGAACGCAATCAGCACCATGATGAACTCGCGTGCCATCGCGTAAATCGTTACTTCGATGCCGTCCTGGTTCACTCGGATCCGCGCTTTGTCCGCTTGGAAGAATCTTTTCATCCTGGCTCGCCGCTGAAGGTTCCGGTCCATTACACCGGCTTTGTCACAAGGGAGCAGAAAGAAGATGGGGATGACGGATCGAAACGTGAACGTCGCATCGTGGTTTCCGCTGGTGGCGGATTAGTTGGCGAAGCCTTGCTTCGCGCTGCTATTCAGGCTTACGAACTCGTGCACGTTCCTGACAAGCCTGAAATGCGTGTAATAGGCGGGCCATTCATTCCAGAACAGTCATGGCAGGATTTGCAGCAAATTTCACGTGGCAAGCAAGGCCTGTCACTGCTCAGGTCTGTCCCGGACTTAAGCGTGGAATTGCGGCGCGCCTCGGCGTCAATCAGCCAATGTGGTTACAACACCGCAATGGACATACTGCGTTCGGGTGTTCCCGCGCTGGTGGTACCCTTCAGCGGCGACAAACAGGATGAACAGATCAACCGGGCGCGCCGACTGGAGCATCTGGGCGCTCTGCGGGTGCTGGAGCCTGACCGCCTCGACCCTCAAACGCTGGCAGCAGAAATGGAGGCGTTGCTTCGGTTCCAGCCCAGCTCCATACGGCTGGATATGAACGGAGTCGAAAATACCGCTCGGTTGCTCAAAGATCTGGCGCAGCGGAGGCAAATGGAAGCGTCAGGCGATTTGGGAAAGCGCCACCGTGGAATCCCATCCTGGCTAAGACCAGTACACGAGACGCTTGATGGTTTGGCTCAGCCGGCCAGCTTGTTTTTTCGCGACGATGATTGTGGCTGGAGCGATGATCGCGTGCTGTTGCTGTTGGATATCTTCGCTGATTTTGGAGTTCCCGTGGATCTTGCAGCGATACCTGTCGCTCTGAATCCTGCTTTCGCGCAAAAACTGTCGCGGCGCATGGCGGCCCATCCGGAACGCCTGCGCATTCATCAGCACGGCTATGCCCACTTCAACCACGAGTCTGCGGGCAAGAAATGCGAGTTCGGCCCGGCAAGAGACTATCCTTCTCAGCACAGCGACATTAAAAACGGGCAGCGCCGTTTGGCTGAGCTGCTTGGGGCAGCGCCTGATCCCATTTTCACGCCGCCATGGAACCGCTGCAACGCGGTGACGGCGCGTTGTCTGGCGGAGCTGGGATTCCACGTGCTCTCGCGCGACTCGCATGCTGTCCCACTCGAAGGTGCTGGATTGTTGGAATTGCCGATCGCGGTAGATTGGTTTGCTCATCGAAAAAAAGTGCGGCTCGACCGCATGGCATGGGGAAGGCTATTGGCCGCGAAGCTGCAAAACGAAACTTCCCCGGGAATCATGCTTCATCATGCAGTGATGGATGCCGAAGAGATGCAGGCATTGGCGCAGCTTCTCTCCGTGCTGGCGCGCCATCCAAACGTCAAATGCCACACAATGCAATCGCTTGCTGCAGCGTAGATCACGAATCTATTTGTTTAAAGGAACCACATGGACACTGTGAGAATCGGAATTGTTGGTGCGGGACGAATTTTTGAGCAGCACGCCATAGCCTGCAACTCGCTGGGAGGTCGTGCCCGGCTGCTTGCGATTGCGGACATCGACGAAGGCCAGTTGCAGAAGGCCGCCGGCAAGTATTCCATTCCGTTCGCCGCCACTGACTATCGCAGCCTGCTCGCTCGAAAGGATATTGATGCCATCACGGTATGCACGCCGCCGGTCCTGCACGAGCGCGTAGTCATAGACGCTCTGGAAGCGGGCAAATTCGTGATATGCGAAAAACCCCTGGCGCACACGCTGGAGTCGGCGGACCGGATCATTGCGGTGGCGAAGAAGCATCCGGGGAAACTCTCGACTGTGTATCAATTTCGCTACCTTCCCGAAGTGCAACGAACGCTCTGGCTGCGTGACCATGGACGTCTGGGGGAGCTGTTATTCGGTCGCTTCCACCGCTTCGCAAAATTCGAGGCTCCGGCACGGCCAGCCAAAGACGGTAAACCCGCGAAGCCCGCCAAAAAACGCAGCCCATGGTGGGGACAGTGGCAAACGGCCGGCGGCGGCGTGGTGATGACGCAGCTCATTCACGAGATCGATCTCATGCAACACATCTTCGGCAGGGCCACCGAAGTCACGGCCACCATGGAGACCCTACGCGAAGCGATCGAGTCTGAAGATACGTGCGCGGCCACAGTGCGGTTTGAGAGCGGCGCGATGGTGAGCTGCCAGGGCACCATGACGGCGCAGCGCTCCAGCCACGGCTTTGATGTAATCGGCAGCCGTGCGTCAGCCCATTTTCCCTGGTCGCTGGAATCGCTGGACACGAATTGGCGCGACGAGTCGCTGCACGCAGTTTTGGAAGAACATCCGTTGACTGAGACGCCTGCCACGAACCAAGCTGGAAACAGTGCACATGCGCCTTACCTCGCCGACGTAGTTGCCGCCATTCTCGAAGGGCGTCCTCTACCGATCGGCCCCGAAGACGCGCGAGCTTCGCTTGAAATCTGCACGGCTATCTATGCTTCCGCCCTGAGCGGGCGGCCAGTTACGCTCCCACTCGATCACACCAACAACTGTTACGCGGGCCTGACGACCGCCGTTTACGATGGACGACAGCGGCAGAACCGGAAATCAAACATTGCGGCCGAGCAGATACCCGCGTGAGGAGATCCATGAATTCGAATGAACTTGCAATCTTCGGCGGCGCGCGCGCCGTCCGCGCAGAATATAAAGAAGGCTGGCGCCAGGTGCGCCGCTCCGACCTTAAGCCCATACTGGCCGCTGCCCACGACGATATCAATACTGAAGCCAAAGGCGAAGGCCCGATCGCTGAGTTTGAACGGCAGTTCGCACAGCTTACTGGCAGCAAGTATGCGCTGGCGATGAACAGCGGGACCGCGGCGCTTCACAGCGCCTACTTTGCGGTGGGAGTCAAGCCGGGCACAGAAGTCATCGTGCCTGGTTACACCTTCTTTGCCACTGCGGCTCCCATTTTGCAATGCGGAGGCCGTCCGGTCTTCTGCGATGTTAGTCCCGAGACATTGGTCGCCGATCCCGATGACGTGGAGCGCCGCATTACGCCGCGCACGCGCGCTATCTGCGTGGTGCACCTGTGGGGAAATCCTGCACCAATGGATCGGTTTGTAGAAATTGCGCGCCGTCACAATCTCGCACTGATTGAAGATTGCTCGCACGCTCATGGAGCCCTTTATCGCAACCGTGCTGTGGGATCATGGGGCGACATCGGCTGCTTCAGCCTTCAGGGCCCGAAGGCGGTGTCTGGCGGAGAGGGCGGAATCGCAGTCACTGACAATCCCGTGCTGTTCGACCGTATGCTGGCGCTTGGGCATTACGGGAGACTGAAGGCAGGCCAGGCGAAGAACACCTTTGACACGGATTACCTGAGCCTCGGCGTCAAGTACCGTCCGCACTTGTACGGCATCCTGCTGGCTACCGGCAGTTTGTCACGGCTTGCGGAGCTGAACCGTCGGCGGCAGCGCAACTATGACATTCTCTGCCAAGAACTGGCGGGCTGCGAGGCTGTCCAACCGATTAAGACCACGCCGGAGGCAGTGCGCGGCGGCTTTCTCGAATTTATTGTGCGCTATACGCCGGAGAAAGCGGGCAACTGGAAGAGCTCAGAATTCTTACAGGCCGCGCAGGCAGAGGGTGTTCCGATATCCAAGGAACGCTACGCACGGCTGGGCAAGAGTAAGCGCATGCTCAGCGAGACACCCATCTTTACCACGCTCGATAGCTCAGAGCTTGGCGGCTATCTGGAGGCCAGCCGCGCACCCGATAATTCACAGACGCAGAGCGATCTGCCGGTGGTCCGGAGTCTGGCTGGTCGACTGCTCACCCTGCCGCCCTTCACCAAAGTTTCAGAACGCTTCGTTCGTGAATGTGCGGCAGCGCTGCGCAAGGTAGCGGCATACGCCGCAAGCAGCGGACAAGAGGGAGCGCCGCGCGGCAAAGCTGCTTAAGCAATTGCAAAAATCAAAGCGACAATAAACACGGCCGTGTTAGCAGCTATCCAAAGCACGCCTGAGGATTCAATGGAACTTTTAGTGACAGGAGCGGCGGGATTCATCGGCATGCATGTAGCCGAGCGATTGCTCCAAGCCGGACATAACGTAACCGGCGTCGATAACCTGAGCGACTACTATGACGTTCGGCTGAAGCAAGCGCGCCTAAGCCTTTTGCAGCCCTACCCCAATTTCCGCTTCATCAAGATGGACCTGGCCGACCATGAAAAGGTGCATGAGTTGTTCGAAGGCGGGAAGTTCGACCGTGTGATCCACCTGGCAGCGCAGGCAGGTGTGCGTTACAGCCTGGAAAATCCGCACGTTTACATTCAAAGCAATGTTGTCGGCTTTACCAATATTCTTGAGGCATGCAGGCGCTTCCCTGTGAAGCACCTGGTTTATGCCAGCAGTTCGAGCGTTTACGGCGCAAATAAGAAGCTGCCTTTTTCAGTGCGGGACAATGTAGATCATCCCATCAGCCTTTATGCTGCCAGCAAGAAAGCCAATGAACTCATGGCCCATGCTTACAGCCACCTCTTCCAAATCCCAACCACCGGATTGCGCTTCTTTACGGTGTACGGGCCGTGGGGCAGGCCGGACATGGCGATTTTCTCATTTACTAAAGCCATTCTGGAGGGCAAATCTATCGATGTTTTCAATCACGGCAAGATGCAGCGCGATTTTACTTACATAGACGACATTGTTGAAGGCGTACTGCTGGTCGCGGACAGACCACCTACTGCTTGTGGAAACAACAGTCCCAGTTCCGCTCCTTACAAGCTCTACAATATTGGCAATCACCAGCCCGTGGAACTCATGAAAGTGATTGAAGTGCTGGAGAAATGCCTGGGGAAAACTGCCCGTAAGAACATGCTCCCGATGCAGCCCGGCGACGTTCCTGCAACTTTTGCCGATGTCGATGATCTCGCGCGCGACACGGGATTCCACCCGGCTACACCTATCGAAGTCGGCGTGGAACATTTCGTGCGCTGGTATCAGTCTTACTATCTCACCGAAGCTGGGTTCGTCGCATAACGAGAAGAACTCGCCACAAATGCCTCCCGCGTGGAGACTGGCCGGTCTCTCGATTGCGCATAGAATATCCGATGGCCGGGTATTCCGTGATTCGCTTCGCTCACCAGCACCGATCAAGCATTCTCGCTACATCCGTGCTGTTATTTGCGCTCATGAATCTATCGGGTTGGCTGGCGCGCGGCCAGAGTTACTCTGACATCCGAACACCTACTCCATTAGGCCCAAAAGACACTCTCATCATCGGGTTCATGGGTGGACGCGACTCCTGGCGCGATCAGGGTGTAGGCGTAGGCCGTCTTGCCGCCAAACTGCGCAAATCTGAACTGAACGGAGTTCACATTGAAACGGTAGAGAACCTTAAGCGCAGCGTGGCATTGAAGTTTGTGAAGAACAGTCTGGATCGCGACGGTAATGGCAAGTTGGACGATTCCGAGCGCACTTCTGCGCGCATTATTCTTTACGGGCAGAGCTTCGGCGGTGCTGCAGTGGTAAAGTTCGCACGACAGTTGAATGAAATCGCTGTGCCCGTGCTGTTGACCGTTCAGGTCGATAGTGTGGGACGTGGAGATGAGCTGATTCCCGCAAACGTAAGGACCGCTGCAAATTTCTACCAGGACAACGGACGGGTGATTCACGGCGCAAAGCAATATCCGCGCAGCGGATCCGAGTCGTACCGTCATCCTCTTCAACCGCCGGATCGACTATCGGGATCGACACGTGCAGGTGCCCAAACTTCCCTGGTACAAGAAGGCGTTCCGCACCGACCACGTAAAAATGGACAATGATCCTGAGGTCTGGCAGGAAGTGGAGCTATTGATACTGCGTGCCATAGAACAGAAGTGACAGTGAGCGTCCTGCTTCGGGGATAGTGATGACTGGGCTCTTGTCGAAGCAGGAGATCGGCAGCTACCGACCGATCAGAGCGGTCCGAGTCGAGGCATTCTGTCCGGGTATCCGGACATGTACAGAATCTTCATATTCGGATGTGCAGGAGCGAGCACATGCACCAATTCGCGTCCGCCCATCTTGTGATCCAGGACTTTCCGGTCGGGCCGTAACAATTTACTAAGTACCTTTTCAGCAGAATTCCTGGGTTGACAATCTCCGTTTTGAGCGATAATGTCGCCAGAGGTTTTGACGGATATGCCAGCAGTAGCACGCCCTCTCTTTGTTCTTCTATTGACTCTTTCGGGAAGTTATCTTACAGCCCAAACCGGAACTCCTGCGGCGCAGGCCAGCCCAGCGGATGCTATCTTCACCATCTCAGTTGCGGCGCCTACGTCGGCCAAAGACGTTCAAGTGCGGTATTTCCTCACGGACCAGTCAGGGGTCCGCTGGTCATCGACGGCGACAGCGGCGAACAGTGACAAATTGGTGATCCGTGCCGACGCCGCCGGCAAGACGCCGAAGACATTCAACGCCTTTGCGTACGCGCCCGGATGCCAGTTTGTAACTTTCACCGCTGAAGATCTGGCCTCCAGCACGCGGCAGGGCGACTTCCAGTGCCAGAAACTGCCGACCGTTGAGTTGCGCGGAAAAGTTGCGCTGCCTGCCGGAGACCACCAAATGCAGGTGGAATCAATGTATGTGGTGCGTTGGGCGGGAAAATTCTTTGCCGTCCCTGGCCTCTCAATCTCACCGCTTGCCGTAACAAAAACCACGGTGGACGCGGATGGAAGTTTCGTCATGGACCTGCCTGACTTCACTCTCGATCCGTTGTGGAACTCGCTGTCGCAATGACGCCACGCTGATGTTTTTTCTGACTGACAGTGTGAGCGGGCATCGCGTTGCGGGGCTGAAAGCTCCGGCTGCGCTCTCGCGCGCGGGGAACCTGAAAGTGGCGGCCAGTTATCCTGAGGTTACGTTTACCGTCCGGCAGAACCACACGGCGAAAGCAGTGAAAGCGCAGCCAGCGCAGTAAGGCCAATGACCCTATGAATCGGGGTAATGTCTCAGTTTGGTGAAAACTGTTTCTATCGTGTCATCCTGAGCACCCGACCTCGCGGCCCCGTCACGCATGGGCAAGGATGGTAGTACAACGATTCTCAAAGAGAACTCCATGAAGCAGCATCGCAGAGGACACATCCTCGGGATGGTTCGACTCGCTCACCATGACAGATGGAAATGGTTTGTGTTCAAAACTGAGACACTGCCATGAATCGTGAGCAGTTGACACCGGCGAACGATGTTGCTTAGGCTGTGGGTTCCCTATGTCGACCCCTCTGGATAATTTGAACGCCAAGATTTTTCGCGAGCAGTTGCACAGCCAATTTAAAGTCCAACAGGACCCCACCGGAACGATCACGCTTGAACTGGTTGAGGTAATCGAGAATGACCTTTCACCGAAGATGGAGCTTTTCTCGCTTCATTTTAGCGGCCCATTCAGGCCTCGGCTGAACCAGCAGACCCATCAGCTTGAACATGAAAAGCTAGGCGAGTTCGAAATCTTCCTCACGCCAATTTCATCAGACCAGCAGAACGGCACCATGTATGAAGCGGTATTCCATCGCTTCCGCAAATCATAATGGCTGCCGGCAAGATCACGCTTCGACCTGTGCAGGACTCGGACGACGAGTTTCTGCTCAAGGTATATGGCAGCACGCGCGAGCAGGAACTGGCGCAGGTGCCGTGGACGGCTGAGCAGAAGCAGCAATTTGTCCGCATGCAGTGGGAGGCGCAGAAAAGTCATTACGCAGCGCAGCATCCCCACGCAACCCACGAGATTATTTGTCTTGAAAATGGCGCTGCCGGCCGCTTGTATCTGGACCGCTCGGGGGAGAAGTTTCACATCCTTGATATCACGTTGCTTCCGGAACATCGCAACCGGGGCACCGGCTCCTTTTTGCTGGGCCAGATCATGGCGGAGGCGAAAGAGGCCGGCAAACCCGTCAGCATTTTCGTGGAAACATTCAATCCTTCATTGCGGCTCTTTCAGCGGCTCGGCTTTACGGCCATCCAGCAAGAGGGCTTCCACCTGCTATTGCAATACGCAGGCTGAGCGGCGTTCACATCTCCACGCTTTAGACAGGCAAAACCGTTTTAGTCTGCAAACGATTGACGATTGCCGTGTACTGCTGTGGTCCGGCAGGAACAATAAACAAAGCAAATTGTCCCAGTTCCGGATGTTCAACGAAAAATGTCTCCTGTTGAACGGTGTGAAGCGGGCCGCCAAACCATGCCAGGCTGAATGAATCCGTACGGACAAGCTGCTGGGCGGCTGGAGGCGGTGCAACTGCCATCGCTGCGGGATTCGTCGGCGGCAGCGTACTGAGGTCAGTTACGGAAAGCAGTCTGACCCAGAATGTCATGCTTTTTCCGGACGTGCTGGTGAGTTTGAACGCGGAGCCGACCGCTCCGGCAAAAGAGTCGCGGGTAAGGTGGGCAACGCCGCCATACCTCTGTTCAGGCGTTACGGTTCGTTTTGCTGAGATGTCGGGAATATCGCCGGCCGAACCGCTGTTTCTATTCGGCAGCCCCCTGTCGGTGGGCAAAGGCCTGCCACCGCCGGCCAGCGCCGCCAGAGGCGCGGAAACACACGCGATCGCCGTAGCCACACTACCGCCTAAGAATATCCGTCGTGAAACTGCCATGTTCACTTCTCCTTAGCGAACGTTTGCTAACTTCTTGCTGTCTGACCTGGAAACCGGGAAGGTGGAACACCTGGGAAAAATCTGGGGGAATCTGAAGATATCCTAAGAATGCGATTTTGGGAATGGGAATTTTCCAGTTTTCAAACCGGCGGTAACCTGGGACTTGTGGCACAGGTTTCTAACCTAATAGCAGCACACCCTTCCATTAAAACGATTACTTTCAGCCCTTACAGGTATCTTTTCCGCTTGACAAAAATTCGACTCACAAGCAGAGTACGTGGATAGGATCAACTTACATAGTCTCCTTTGGGCCAATTGAAGCTGTTTTTTTGTGTAACTGTTAATGACGGATTAACAGAGTAACCCCCTGAATAGCCACCTTTTAACCCACACCTAGCGTGTGTCAGGAGAACGTCCCGTGAAGCATGGGATCTGTGTGCGTGTCTGCTCTATTGCCATCCTTGCCGTAATCGTCCTTTCACTGTTGCAAACCGTTGCACTTGCGGCTCCGATCCAGGTGCCGCAGGCACAGCCCACCGGGCCAAGAATCTGGCTGGGGGAAAGACAACAGCTGCCCATGCAAGCGGGTGGTGCGCCGGGAGGCGCCGCGCCACTGGGCGGGCATGCCGCTCTGGCGCCGGCTGCAGCACAGCCTTTGGCGCTGACCACGGGCGACGTGGATGAAGACGGTATCGCTGACCTATTGGTGGGCTATGCCGGGCATATAAGCATTCAGCGCGGCAACCTTGACGCCTTCGCGCCGCAGAGCGACGCATCATTCCAGGCGATCACGCAGGGCCAGTTCCCTGCGCCATTTTTGGCGCAGAGCTTTACGCTGGCGACACCGGTGAATCCGGACTTCATGGCAGTGGGGCGTTTTACCGCCAGCGGCCACAATGATCTGGTGATCGCCGCTAAGGGCGGAAGCGCGCTTTACGTTTTTGCCGGCGACGGCAAAGGCAATTTTGCAGCGCCGCAAGCGGTGAATCTGCCGGGTGGCGTTACGGCCATGCTGGGCGGCGACCTGGGACGCGCTACGGGCTTCAACCAGGTGGTGGTAGGAATCAACGGGACGTCAGGCCCTGAGCTGGCCATTTTCAACGGCAGCCAGGATGGGCTGAATCCGGTAGCGGCCTTTCCGCTGGGCGGGGCGGCTACTAGTTTGACTTTTGGCGATTTTGGCGATGGCGGCAACGATTTGGCGTTTTTGGCCGGAGGCAAGGTAGAGATCCTGCGCGCCTCCACCATGCGGCTGCAGGAAGTAACGCTGCCGATTACAGCCAGCGCGCTGGCAGTGGGCACCTTTGTAATTGACCGCGTGCCCGGACTGCAGTTGGCGCTGCTGACCGCGGACGGCACGATCCACATTGCCGCGCACAACGAATTTGATCCACGGGCTTACACCGCCGACGAATTGAAGGCGCTGCATCCGGCGACAATCCTGCGCGGCGAGCCAAACCCGCTGCTGCCGGCCAGGGCTTTCCCGGTGAACGGCTGGAAGATCGTAGAAGACATTACCGCGGCGGCCACGTTTGCTGCAGGCCAGCCACCAGTGCTGTTTCGCACGCGTATTTCCGATCACCAGATGGACGATGTAATGGTGCTCAACGGCTCCACTGGGCAACTGACAGTGGTGCAGCATCCTGACGTTCAGCCGGGAGCAACCACGTTTGCTCCGGCAGTGCTTTCTACACGGCCTTATTCAGGAAACCCGCTAGCGGCAATTTCCGCGCGCATCAACATAGATGGACGCCCCGGAGTGCTGTCGATTCACCAGGGTGAGAGCGCGCCTTCCATGCTGATGCCGCTGCCCGACCCGACATTCACGGTAAACCGCTTCGATGATCCGACCCCGATTTCCCCGATCGCGAATGCCTGCAAACGGCGTGGCCAATGATTGCAGCTTGCGTGAAGCCGTGCTGAAAGCCAATGCCACGGCGGGGACAGATACCATCAGCCTGCCGGCGGGAACCTACACGCTTACGCATCCCTAGAGTTGCAAACGACTTCACAGGGCAGCATGGCACGCTGGAAATCACGGATTCGGTCAACTTCGTTGGCGCAGGACAAGCCACGACGATTATTCAGGGCGGAGCGCTGGCGGATTTGAGCGACAGCGTGGACAAGGTGATGTCGTTCAACGAGGACATCAGCGTTGTCACCAGCGCGAGCGTGAGCCTTTCCAACCTCACCATCCAGCACGGGCGCAATCGCGGCAATGTAAATATTCAGACGGCTGGGGCGGCGCTTTCGATTTTGATACAGGCACCAACGGCACTGCCACGCTGACGCTGACCAACGTTACGCTGCAGAACAACGCGGTGTTCGATGGCCAGGGCGGCGGATTTGCGGCGTTCAATGTGACGAATCCCGGCGCAGGCAATGTCACGGTGACCAACAGCATCATTCAGAACAATGACTCCACGCCAAACGCAAACGGCGTGGCCGGCGACGGCGGCGGAATCTTTATTGACGTGCATTCCCAGCTCATCATGAGCAACTCCCAGGTGCTGACGAACCACACGCATACGGGAGGGCCTGGACCGACCAAGGCGACCGGCGGCGGAATGTTCCTGCAGGGGCAGCACACACAGCCGCAGAGCCATTTCAGCAACGTTACGATTTCGGGGAACACGGCGGCTGGCATTGGCGGAGGAATCAACAGCATTGCCACCTTGCTGATCGACGCGGGAAGCGTGATCAGCAACAACACGGCGGGAGCGAACACGGCCAACGCGGGCGGCGGCGGCATCGCCAACAATTCATCGGACGGTCTCACGCTGACCAAGGTAGCTGTGATCGGGAACAGCACCGCGGGCGACGGCGGCGGACTTTACACGGGCAACGGCAGCGGTGGTAACCCGGTCACAATCACCTTCAGCCGGTTTGCCGGAAACAGCTCAACGCACACGCCCGGCAGCTCAAACATTTTCAACGTTGCCGCAGTGACCCCATTCGACCTGGTCACGGCGCAGAACAACTGGTGGGGCACGAACGTGCCCTCGAGCACGATTATTAATAACGGCGCAGCGGCAACCAGCGTCTGCCCCGCAACGGGGAATAATGCGGTCTGCTTCGATCCGTTCATCGTGCTGACGCACCAGGCCAGCCCGGAGAAGATCCGCATCAACCAGAGCACCACGCTAACCGGCGACATGAGCAAGGACAATCACGGCAATGGCGCTGCTCTGGTAGGCAATCTTGATAGGATTGTCGGACTGCCGATCACGTTTGCATCGGGACCGCTGGGAAGCATTCCGCAGGCGCAGCCGGAAACGTTGAATGCGAGCGCGCAAGCTACCGCCACGTTTAACGCGGGCGGCACATCAGGACGCGCGAATCCAACCGCTACGGTGGACCAGGGAGCGGCGTTAGCGCTTGACAGCTTGATTTCCAGCGCGACGGAAGCCGGTACTACGGCAACCATTACGACGGTGGGCGCGCACGGCTTCGCTACGGGCGAAACGGCTGTGATTTCCGGCGTAGGCGTAGGCGGATACAACGGCACGTTCATCATCACAGCCACGCCCACGGCAAACACATTTACTTACACTGACGCCACAACGGGCCTGGGCGCTTCCAGCGGTGGCACGGCGAACGTCGGAATTGTGATATTGGAGCCGCCGCAAATCACCAAGAGCTTTGGCGCGGCCAGGATTGCGGTGAACGGCACAACCACGGTAAGTTTCAGCATCAACAATCCGAACGTGGTGGCTATCAATGCCAGCTTCACCGATACCCTGCCCGTTGGATTGCAGGTGGCGGCAACGCCTGGCGTGACCAACACCTGCGGAGGCACGGTAACAGCGACTGCCGGAAGCGGCAGCATAAGCTTCAGCAACAACCTAACGCCGGTGGGCGTCTGCACGATTTCGGTGAACATCACGGGGACGGTTGACAACCTTTACACCAACAGTGTCCAGATACTTTCCACCGATGCGGGCAACGGCAATACGTCTTCAGCCAATTTGACGGTCATTAATCCGCCAACCATTGCCAAGGCGTTTGGCGCGGCCACCATTCCGCTGAACGGCACTACCAGCCTCACGTTCACGGTGAGCAGCACCAACCAGAACCTGACCCTGAACGGCGTTGCCTTTACTGACAATCTGCCTGCAGGACTTGTGGTTGCTTCAACGCCGAACCTGACCAGCACATGCGGCGGAACGGCGACGGCGGTTGGCGGATCTTCGTCTGTGAGCTTGAGCGGCGCAACACTGACTCCGGGCGCTTCATGCACGGTCTCAGTGAACGTCACTGGCACGACTGCGGGCGTGAAGAATAACAGCGTCCAGGTAAGCTCAACCAACGGCGGCACGGGCAATACTTCCAATGCTTCCATTACGGTTGTGGCTCCGCCGACCATCGCCAAAGCTTTTGGCGCGGCCAGCATTCCACTGAACGGCTCGACCAGCCTGAGCTTCACAATCACCAATCCGAATACGACGGTCGCGACTGACCGGTGTAGCCTTTAGCGACACGCTGCCAGCGGGCCTGGTGATTTCGACTCCGAACGGCCTAACCGGCACGTGCGGCGCCGGAACAATCACGGCCACTGCGGGAACGAATGTGATCAGCCTGAGCGGCGGAACGATTGCCGCGAGCGGCTCCTGCACGTTCTCAGTAAATGTAACGGGCATTGCTGCCGGTCTTGCAGACCAACACGACCGGAAACGTGACTTCAACCGAAGGCGGCACGGGTGGAACGGCCACAGCCAGCATCAAGGTGGAAGCGCCTCCGTCGATTGCCAAGGTCTTCAATCCTTCCACGATCGCGTTGAACGCCACGACCTCGCTCACGTTCACCATCACTAATCCGGCGGCGAACGTTGATCCGCTTACCGGCGTGGCTTTCACAGACACGCTGCCCACAGGGTTGACGGTGGCGAATGCTTCCGCCACGGTTTGCGGCGGAACGCTGACCACGACAGCTCCGACAGGTATCGCTTTGACCGGCGCGACCATCGCTGTGAACGGCCAATGCCAGTTCAGCGTCACGGTAACGGGCGCTGCGTCCGGGCAGTTCACCAATACCACCGGAAATGTAACTTCCACCAACGGCGGAACGGGCAACACGGCCTCGGCTAATTTGACCGTGGCTGCGCCGCCATCGATCACTAAGGCGTTTGGCGCGGCCAGCATTCCGTTGAACGGAACCACGTCGCTGACCTTCACTATCCAGAATCCCAACACTGCCGTCACGCTGAACGGGATTGCCTTCACTGACAATTTGCCCGCGGGTCTGGTAGTTGCCACACCGTCGGGCCTGAACAACACGTGCGGTGGAACGGCTACGGCGGTTGCCGGATCAGGCAGCATCAGCTTGTCCGCCGGAACCCTGGCAGGCAGCGCTTCCTGCACGGTTTCAGTGAATGTGCAGGGCACAACGGCCGGAGTGAAGAACAACAGTGTCCAGGTAACCTCGACTGAAGGCGGCACTGGCAATACTTCCAACGCTTCAATCACGGTTGTGGGTCCGCCGACCATCACGAAAGCTTTTGGCGCGGCCAGCATTCCGCTGAACGGCTCGACCTCGCTCAGCTTCACCATCACCAACCCCAGCACTACAGTGGCGCTGACCGGCGTGGCCTTTAGCGACACTCTGCCAGCGGGCCTGGTGATCTCGACTCCGAACGGCCTTACGGGCACGTGCGGCGCCGGAACAATCACCGCTACTGCGGGAACAAATGTGATCAGCCTGAGCGGCGGAACGATTGCCGCCAGCGGCTCCTGCACTTTCTCAGTGAACGTGACAGGAATTGCTGCAGGCACGCAGAACAACACCACAGGAAACGTAACTTCCACTGAAGGCGGCACAGGCGGAACAGCTTCGGCCTCGATCAATGTCGTTGCGCCTCCGTCGATTGCCAAAGTATTTAACCCAAGCAGCATTGCTCTGAATGCCACCACTTCGCTGACATTCACCATCACCAATCCGGCAGCGAACACGGTCGCGCTGACTGGCGTGGCTTTCACCGACACATTGCCAACCGGACTCACGGTTGCGAATGCTACCGCCACGGTTTGCGGTGGAACGCTCACGACCACGGCTCCGACTGGAATCGCACTGACTGGCGCGACGATTGCCGTTAACAGCCAGTGCCAATTCAGCGTCACCGTTACCGGCGCGGCTTCCGGGCAGTACACCAATACAACAGGCAACGTAACTTCCACCAATGGCGGGACGGGGAACACGGCCACAGCTAATTTGACCGTGGCTTCGCCGCCATCCATCGCCAAGGCATTTGGCGCGGCCAGCATTCCGTTGAACGGGACGACCTCGCTGACGTTTACGATCCAGAACCCCAACACCAACGTCACCCTGAACGGTATTGCCTTCACTGACAATTTGCCGGCGGGTCTGGTGATTGCGTCCACACCAAACCTGACCAATACCTGCGGCGGAACGGCTACTGCAGTAGGCGGCTCGGGATCAGTGAGCTTGTCTGCCGGAACTCTGGCGGCCAGCGCCTCTTGCACGGTCTCTGTCAATGTGCAGGGCACGACCGCTGGAGTGAAAAACAACAGCGTTCAGGTAACCTCGACTGAAGGCGGCACGGGGAATACGTCCAACGCGTCTATCACGGTTGTGGGTCGCGCCGATCATCATCAAGGCTTTCGGCGCGGCCAGCATTCCACTGAACGGTTCGACCAGCCTGAGCTTCACAATCAGACAATCCGAATACGACGATCGCGCTGACCGGTGTGGCCTTTAGCGACACTCTGCCAGCGGGCCTGGTGATCTCGACTCCGAACGGCCTTACCGGTTCGTGCGGCGCCGGAACAATCACGGCTACTGCGGGAACCAATGTGATCAGCCTGAGCGGCGGAACGATTGCCGCCAGCAGCTCCTGCAGTTTCTCAGTGAACGTGACAGGAATTGCTGCAGGCACGCAGAACAACACCACAGGAAACGTGACTTCCACTGAAGGCGGCACAGGCGGAACAGCTTCGGCCTCGATCAATGTCGTTGCGCCTCCATCGATTGCCAAAGTATTTAACCCAAGCAGCATTGCTCTGAATGCCACCACTTCGCTGACATTCACCATCACCAATCCGGCAGCGAACACGGTCGCACTGACTGGCGTGGCTTTCACCGACACATTGCCGACCGGACTCACGGTTGCAAATGCTTCCGCCACGGTTTGCGGCGGAACGCTCACGACCACGGCTCCGACGGGAATCGCACTGACTGGCGCGACGATTGCCGCTAACGGCCAGTGCCAGTTCAGCGTCACCGTAACCGGCGCGGCTTCCGGGCAGTACACCAATACAACAGGCAACGTAACTTCGACCAATGGAGGAACGGGCAACACGGCCACAGCCAATTTGACCGTTGCGACACCTCCATCAATCGCCAAGGCGTTTGGCGCGGCCAGCATTCCGTTGAACGGAACCACTTCGCTGACATTTACGATTCAGAACCCCAACACAAACCTGGCTCTGACCGGGATTGCCTTTACTGACAATTTGCCGGCGGGCTTGGTAGTGGCAACCCCGAACGCGCTAAACAACACTTGCGGTGGAACAGCCACGGCAGTTGCAGGTTCGGGCACCATCAGTCTCTCCGCGGGAACACTGGCGGCAAGTGCAAGCTGCACCGTCTCTGTCAATGTGCAAGGCACGACGGCAGGCGTGAAGAATAATTCAGTAACAGTAACCTCGACCGAAGGCGGCACAGGCAATACGTCGAACGCTTCGATCACCGTGACTGGTCCGCCGACCATCGCCAAAGCTTTTGGCGCGGCCAGCATTCCGCTGAACGGCTCGACCAGCTGAGCTTCACCATCCCAACCCCAACACCAGCAGCGGCGCTGACCGGCGTGGCCTTTAGCGACACTCTGCCCGCGGGCCTGGTGATCTCGACTCCGAACGGCCTTATCGGTTCGTGCGGCGCCGGCACTATTACGGCTACTGCGGGAACCAATGTGATCAGCCTGAGCGGCGGAACGATTGCCGCCAGCAGCTCCTGCAGTTTCTCAGTGAACGTGACAGGAATTGCTGCAGGCACGCAGAACAACACCACCGGCAACGTAACTTCCACTGAAGGCGGTACAGGCGGAACAGCTTCGGCCTCGATCAATGTCGTTGCGCCACCGTCGATTGCCAAGGTCTTCAACCCGAGCAACATTGCTCTGAACGCGACGACTTCGCTGACCTTTACCATCACCAATCCCGCAGCTAACGCCGTCGCATTGACTGGCGTAGCCTTTACAGACACGCTGCCAACCGGATTGACAGTCGCCAACGCTTCCGCCACGGTTTGCGGCGGAACGCTCACGACCACGGCTCCTGACTGGTATTGCGCTCTCCGGCGCCACAATCGCGGCCAACAGCCAGTGCCAGTTCAGCGTCACCGTCACAGGCGCGGCTTCCGGTCAGTACACAAATACAACAGGTAGCGTGACCTCAACCAACGGCGGAACGGGCAATACGGCTTCCGCGAACCTGAGCGTTGCTGCCCCGCCGACCATTACCAAGAGTTTCGGCGCGGCCAGCATTCTGCTGAATGCCACAACCTCAGTGACCTTTACACTCAACAATCCCAACTCGAACCTTGCACTCACTGGCGTGGCGTTCAGTGACACACTGCCGGCGGGTCTGCAGGTGGCAACTCCGAATGGGCTGGTAACGACTTGCACTGGAACCGTAACGGCTGCGGCGGGATCGGGCTCAATCAGTCTCACGGGCGCGTCTCTGGCTGCAAACGCCAATTGCAAGGTCAGCGTAAACGTGCAAGGCATAGCCGCGGGAGTGCAGAACAACACGACCGGGCCGGTTTCGTCGACTGAGAGCGGGGCCGGCGCAACCAGCAATACGGCAAGCATCACGGTGATTGGACCTCCGAGCATCGCAAAGGCGTTTGGCGCGGCCAGCATCAATCTGAATGGCACCACCACTCTGACTTTCACGATTACCAATCCCAACGCCACCGTAGCGCTCGCCGGAGTTGGATTCGGCGATACGCTGCCGGCAGGTCTGGCAGTGGCAACGCCGAATGGACTTACGGGATCATGCGGCGCAGGCACAATCACAACAGGAACTGTCTCGGGCTTCTCCGTGGTCAACCTCTCCGGAGGCACAATTGCGGCGGGCGGCTCCTGCACTTTCTCTGTGAATGTGGTCGGCACTACTGGTGGTCATAAAGTGAACACCACTGGTACGGTCACTTCCAGCAACGCTGGTTCTGGTAACCAAGCCACGGCAACAATTGACGTTGAGGCGCCGGATCTAGCCATCACCAAGACCCATAGCGGCACGTTTACACGCGGCCAGACGGGCGCGGTGTGGACAATTACGGTCAGCAACGTTGGCTTTGGTCCCACTGTGGGCACGGTCAGCGTGGTTGATACTCTGCCCAACGTACAGAATCCGCCGGTCCCAACCGCCCTCAGCGGTACGGGCTGGACCTGCACGCTGGCTACTCTGACTTGCACGCGGGCAGATGCACTGCCCTCGGGCAGCAGCTATCCGGCAATTACCCTGACGGTGAATATCCCCATAAACATTCAAAACAACTTCACGAACAAGGCCACGGTTTCCGGCGGCGGTGACGTGAATCCGACCAACAACACAGCTACGGATAGCATCACGCTTGGTCCGCCCATTGTGATGACGCCGCAGTCAAGCAGCGTTAGCGTGGTGCACGGAAACACCGCGAACATGGTCATCAACGTGGACGCGCCCGATCCCACTTTGGGCAAGATCACGTTCACCTGTAGCGGTTTGCCAAGCGCTTCCACCTGCAACTTCGGCCCGGGAACAATTGATCCCGCAACAACGCCGGGCCCAACCGCCATGACGGTTTCTGTCTTCACCGCCAGAGGGACGGCGTCTCTTGCAGCTCCGCCGCGCCCAGGTGCAGCCGGACGGAATCCGCTGTATGCTATGTTTGCTTTCCCGGTGTTCGGCATCATGCTGGCGGGCTTCGGCGGACAACGCAGGAAAGGCGTAAAGCGTTTACCCATGCTGATCATGCTCGGCTTGGTGCTTCTGCTGGCGATGGCCGGCTGCGGAGTAGCTCCGCCAGCCCCTCCGCCGGTCCCCGGCACTCCAGCGGGAACTTTTGCCGTTACGGTCACCGCAACCAGCACCGGATTTACTGCTACAACCAGTTTCAATTTAGTCGTGCAATAAAATAAATCCAGCGCGCCCAGACCGGGCTTGCCGGAAAGCCCTGGGAAACGCAGCAGTATTAACGAGCGGTATTAAAGACAGGAGACAACGCAGAATGGGAACACCTTACGTAGGCGAAATACGGATGTTTGCTGGTAACTTTGCGCCCGCAGGCTGGGCGCTTTGCCAGGGACAAACACTGGCCATCTCCGAGAATGACGTGCTGTTCACTTTGATAGGCACGACTTACGGCGGCGACGGACAAACAACTTTCAACCTGCCAGACCTTCAGAGCCGCGTTCCGGTACACCAGGGATCGGGATTTATCCTGGGGCAAGCCGCCGGCGAAGAGTCGGTCACTCTAACCACGCCGCAGATTCCCGCGCATAGCCACCCGCCACTCTGCAACTCGGGCGACGGCAACCAGAACAGTCCGTCAAACGGAGTCTGGGCGCAACAGACGCAAAACGCTCCTTATTCCAATGTCGCCCCCACGGTCCAGATGGCGGCCAATGCCATAGGGCCCACAGGCGGTTCGCAGCCGCATGACAATATGGTCCCCTTCCTGGTGATCAACTTCATCATTTCCTTGTTTGGAGTTTTTCCGTCCCAAACATAAACCAGGACCTGCATTCAGTGAACTTGCAGTCCTGCGGCAAGGGGCCGACCCCGAAAAACGAAAAACTTCAAGGAGAGGAAGATGTCTGAACCATTTCTGTCTGAAATCAAGATTGTAAGCTTTAATTTCCCGCCCAAGGGCTGGGCGTTCTGCAATGGCCAGTTGCTGCCCATTAACCAGAACCAGGCCCTGTTCTCGCTGCTGGGCACCACCTATGGCGGCGACGGCCGCGTCAACTTCGCCCTGCCCAACCTCCAGGGACGCGTCCCCAACCACATGGGCAACGGCTTCACCCTGGGCGAGCGCGGCGGCGAAACGGCCCACACGCTGAACATTAGTGAGCTGCCCGCGCACACGCATACTCCGCTGGGCAACTCGACGAATCCGGCCTCGAGCTCAAACGCCGCAGGAAACCTCTGGGGCTTTGTTCCTAACGATTATGCCGCTTCCTCGAACAGTGCCATGAATCCGGCGTGCGTCTCCAACACGGGCGGCAGCCAGCCACATGACAATATGTCGCCCTACCTGGTGCTTAACTTCATCATCGCCCTGCAGGGGATCTTCCCCTCGCAAAATTAAAGGAGAGGAACAGCCATGTCAGACCAGTTTGTAGCTGAGATCAGGATTTTCCCGTTCAACTTTGCACCCACCGGCTGGGCTCTTTGCGATGGCCAGCTCCTCCCCATCAGCCAGAACACCGCCCTGTTCTCCCTGCTGGGAACCACATACGGCGGCGACGGCAAGAGCACCTTTGCCTTGCCCAACATGCAAGGCAACACACCCATGCAGCAAGGTCAGGGGCCCGGCCTCAGCCTGCGCGACCTGGGCGAACTTGGCGGAGAAGAGAACGTGACCCTTCTCCAGACCGAAATGCCCGCGCACGCTCACAATGCCCTGGCCGATGGCCCGGGAAACACGCCGCTGCCAACTCCCGTCGGCAATGCCTGGGCCTCAGGACTGAAGGGCGCAGCCAGTCTTTACACTCCAAGCGGCACTAGCAACAATGACGTGCAGATGAACCCCGTATCCGCACTGTCGATCACCGGCGGCAATCTGCCTCACAACAACATGATGCCGTACCTTACCCTCAACTTCTGCATCGCGCTGCAGGGAATCTTCCCGCCACGTACCTGATGCCGCATTGCTAACCGATCGGTGTTTCCAAAGGCTTCAGACCTCAAGAGTCTGAAGCCTTTTTGCTTGCCGAGACTACAATTATCCTCCTTCTTACTAGATACTCAACTCCCCAATACCTACTCACACCTTCAAACGAAGATACGCTGTACTATTTCGTGATTGATAAATTGCAAACTACAATCTATATTCGCAGCACTTTGTAGTTAGATGCTTTGCCCAACTTAAATAGAGAGGGTAGTTAATGAGATTAGAAAGGGCTAAACTACGTGTCGATAAATACCCGCTCTCTTACGGTTCTGGCTTTACTGATTGCGTTTTTACCGCTATTTCGGCCCGGGCGTCTCCCCATATCAGCAGTATTTCCCCCACCGCCGGGCCAGTAAGTCCCGTTGGCTCCTCCTTGACGATCAACGGCAGTGGGTTTGGCACCTCCGCCAGCGGAAACACGGTGACGATCGGCGGCGTTGCGGCCACCCCAACTTCCTGGTCGGATACAAATATCGTGGTACCGGTTCCCGGAGTGCTCCTACCCGGCTTCGCTGACGTGATTGTGACCTCTGGCGGCACAGCCAGCAATGCTGCGTCATTTCTTGTGATACCAGTAATTATCAACGATTCTCCAAATTCAGGCCCGGTAGGTACCAGCGTAGTGTTGACCGGAACCAGCTTTGGAGATACTCAAGGTGCTAGCATCGTCACATTTAATGGGGTTCCAGCATCCCCAACCTCCTGGAGTAACACAAGCCTTACTGTGCCCGCGCCTAGCGGTGCAACCACCGGAGGTGTTGTGGTCACCGTCAATGGATTTCAGACCAACGGTGCGACATTCCGGGTGTTACCAAACATCACGGCAATTGGGCCGACGGCGGGGCTGATAGGTTCTTCCGTAACACTTTCCGGCACAACTTTTGGACAGAGGCAAGGTTTTGGCGGTGTAACGTTCAATGGTGTGAGCGCTACCGTGCAGAGCTGGAGCGATTCAAGCATTACGGTGCTGGTGCCCTCCGGCGCGACGCCCGGAAATGTTGTGGTCACAGACCATCAATTGCTCACTAGCAATGGCGTGAATTTCACAGTAACAAGTTTCCCGCAACCGGCGATTTCGTTTTTGACTCAACCTGCGGGAAGACCGGGAATGGCATTGACAATCTTTGGCTCCAATTTCGGGGCGGTGCAAAACAGTGGGACTGTAACTTTTAATGGACTACCTGCGGAGGTCAGTTCTTGGAGCGACAGTTCCATCAATACAACAGTGCCGGACGGCGTCCACACAGGTCCTGTCGTCGTGACTACGCAGGGAGGACCGAGCAATGGGGTGCAGTTTACGTTTGCACCAGGAATCAGATCCCAGGCCCAGACTCTTTACATAACTCCCGATGAAATCAGCCTGGAAGCTGGCGGTTCCGGTTCATTCAAGGTTGTAGACGCCTCCGGAAACCCCGTCCTTGACGCTACCTGGAGCGTGGATTCCGCTGCTCTGGCCACGGTTGCGGCGGACGATCCCACTCTCCCCACTGCCACACTTCAAGCGCTGGCTCCAGGTGAAATCACGATTACGGCTACGTCGCCGTTGGGCACAGCTCAAGCCAAGGCTACGATTTTTGATGTTGGCCTGATGCCAGCCGGCACGGCCTCATGGGGCTTTTATCCTGAAACGCAGGACAACTTCTTTGACTTCAAAGTCAAGTCGCGGCGCAATACTGAAACTGATCCGTTCTTATACATTCCAGAGAGCACAAATGATTTCACTCATCTGACTGCATTGAGTGAAAACGGACAATTAATGTGGCGAACCACATTACAACCTTTGGATCCAAGCAATTCGTTTAGCTTTCCAGTTGGAGCATCCGGCACAGGCGATGGCGGTGTGCTGGTTGCATCATTGGAAGCGGGAGGAATTAACGGAAGCGGGAGGAATTAACAATCCGTTTGTTGCGTTCCATCGATTTGGCGCAGACCACACGCCCCGTTGGACTTACAGGACCGCCGGTCTGTCTATTTCCGAGCCCGCGATTGGTCCAGATGGAACAGTTTTCTTCCGTTCAGACGACACGAACTCAAATCTGATTGCTCTGGATGACAACACCGGCAATCAGAAATTCAGGTTCGATCCGCCCGGAGGATCGTGGAGTTTCACCTCTTCTGAGCAGCCCGGAACCACAAACCCGGACGGAACCCCGGTGCGTCCTGACAATCCGTGGAAGCCCTGCGCCGACTTTTTCCCTGCAGGGCACTTCAATCCTCCTCTACCGGCGCCAACCAGCAGCGTCTCATTCTCGCCTGTCATTGGCACAGACGGCAGCGCTTATCTCATGAGCACGGTCGTTTTCTCCACCTTCAATTATGATCATTGCCAGATCGTGAAAGTCGGAACAGATCCAGTCACCAATGATCCGCTCTATGTAATTACGTCCATGTCCGGCCAATTGCAATATACGGACTCCGTGCAATTGGTTCGCCTTAGTTCCAGTGGTGGGTCAGCCACCACGCAGGTCGGAAGCGTTTCTTTTACCGGACAGGCCAGTCTCGGCTCAAATGGGCCCGGCGGTTGGAGTTTTGACAACGGGGCTTCGCAACTCCCGCTGGTTTTCTTCGATAAGGTGGTCCCAGATGCCGATGGTGGAGCGCTCATGACCTGGACGCAGCAATCATCCACTTTGGGTGCCTTGCCACAAAGATCGTTGACAAAGGTGCTCAACGACGCGCCCGTGGCCGCGCACTCGATTACGGCTACCGGCGATATGGCCACCAATGATCAAGGTACTGTCTTCTTTTATCAAAAGGGTAATTTTTCTCCAGTTGGAGATTCCGTCACGGCATTGGATATTCTCAGTGGGGTCCCGAAATGGACTATTCCAGGGACTCTGCTTTTTGCTACCGACGATGGCGGAGCGATGATCCAGATAGGCTTCTTGGTTGTACACGCGGATGCCAACGGAGTTTTAGACCCGGACACCCTTGCTGTTGGAGACACTGCAAGTTATATGTCGACAGGTGTTTTTCAGGTAGCTGGCACCGGCGGGAGCATCACCGCTGTCCCAACAAATTCGAACTCGCTCAGTCAGCTTTTGGCTGGGCCATGGCCGGTGCCTGTTCTTGGAACCCCTGCCCGCCAGAAGCAAGGGATAGGCATAGTTCTAAAGCAAGTTCTCCAGCAGGGCATTGTGCCCAACGGAGTAACGGAAAGCAAGGGTTGCTCAGGATTAGATCTGGGACAAGCTCCTAAGGTTGAGTTTGGATCGCTAATGGCGCCGATCCAGACAACGGAGAATCTACCTGATGGAAATGGCAATCTTGTTACAACCCAGACGCCCGCGAACAATGTCGTTTCCATGAGAAACAATTCGGGCCACACTATTACCCTGGTTCCACACACTCCGCCGTTCGGAACGCAACCTGCAGATACCACGGTCAGGGTAACGGTAAGCCCTCAAACGCTTCCCGCCGATGGTCAATTTCATGGTGTCACATTTACGGGCGTTGCTCCATCAGACATAAACAGGCCCGTGAGGATAGAGGCTTTTGACAATGCCACCGGCGAGAACCGCGGAGATATTCTGCAAATTGATGTCAAGCCGTGGCACCGCTGGTTCATTGACTATTACGCGGTCTCAGAGTTGAACGGAAAGTTGCAGCCCTCGCCGCCACCCCAGGCAACGCTACAGGCGGAGCTGGACCGCATTTTCGTTCCTCAAGCCAACCTGGGATTCACAATAGTAAATGCAGGCGCAGTAGCGGATGACTATGATGTTAGCCCTGCTGACAGCAAATTGCATGTCTCATATAGTCTTGATGGCAACGGGCACCGTACTAACAACCTCTGCATGCTTGGGTGGTCGACCTTGGGTGGCACCACAGATAGCACATGCACCGATGATACCGAGCTGACACCCATGTATCATCGATTGATCGACAGTCAAAGACAGGCGAGCCAGAATCAACCCATTGATCTGGACAATCCCGATATGTTCTATCTTCTCTTCTTCAGGGAATTTGATAAAGGCAACATTGGTGGATATTCGAGTAATCGATTGGACATGAGACGGCTGCCATCGACCGTCCACACCAATTTCACACCAGACCTGCCTGTCCAATTCGATCATGACAAATTTGTATCGGTGTTGGCCGCGCATGAGATTGGGCACAAGCTCGGTAACTTTCGTCATCACGAAACGGAAAAAGAGGGCGACATCGCTAGGACCTATCTGATGATCAAGACCGTTAGTTTGGATCTGACTAAAGTACCGACACCAGACAAAAAATATCCGTGCCGTTTATCCCAATTTGATTGGAACCATGTGAATTATGTCTATCCAACGCCTCGCTAGAATATTGTCAAGTCTTCTGCTAGCTGCGGTGCTTAACGCCCTAGCTGTGTTCCCAGCCAGTAGCCGAATCCTAAGCCGTGAGCCTATCAAGGCGACTGAAGGGGCGGAGAATGCCACCGCAATTCAGGCGAAGACTGTCATTCGCGGAGAGGTTGTCGACAATGCCGGGGCCGTTGTTCCGGCCCTTACTGTAGAGATACGCACCGATAACCCGATGGCCGGCGGTTCCACGCTCACTGTACGGACGAATCATGAAGGAGAATTTGCAGCCAGCGTAATGACGGGCTCGTATGACGTGTGCGTCGCGCGATTCCCGAAGAGTTGTCGTACCGTACTGGTCAATGATGCGCTTAAGCCCGAGCATCTGCGTCTTCAAATCCACCCCTCGGATGATCCCGCAACGTCCGAACTGCTCGACCGCCGGATTCGAACAATTGCAGGATACGGCGCGCAAGACTGCGGTCACGTGCGAGCAACAGAGAGCGCCGCACATGCCACAAAGTGCGCTCTCCATGCATTCAAACACCACGAGAAGTTTTACGTTCGGTATGACTTAGATGTTGATGCAGAGCTTGTCGATGGCATAGCGAGTGACTCGAGTGGCAACGTGTATGCTGTCGAGTTCCATAGCATGTCAATAAATTGGGAACGGATGCCACCGGCGGCAACTTTGCCCGATGGCTTACATACAAAAGTCATTCCTTGCTCGGAACCAGTCCGATTGCGAGTCGATCGGAAGCGGGGCGAGCTTGTCTGCTTCGCCGACGGACATTGGCTAGGGGACAAGTAAGGGGAGGCTCGAGAAAGGTTGCCGTAATCCCACGAGGACTATGTCCACGACTACCCAACGCCACGTTAGTGCACTCTTGCTATTTGCGCTGGCGGCCTTGCTCAACTCCACCGGCGCCAGCCAGACCGTGAGTCCTGCGGAAAGGCAAAGAATCTTTGCCCAGCAGGATGCCAAATCTGCCGGGGCTTCAGGGGATAAATCATTCATTCCGTATCTCAAAGATCTAATCCGCGTCAGAAAGCAGGACAAGAATGAGTGGGACGATGTCCAGATGGCCTTGGCGAAACTGGGTGAGCGGGAACAGCAGCAGCAAATTGTGTGCGTTTTTTACCGGGGTGACAAATATGAAGCAGATAGAGCTGGGAGCCGCCAATTGCGGTATATCGGCGGGTGGTTCGCTATCCAGCTATATATGGAGATGCTTGCCAACAAGCAAATCTGGTCCCATTGGGCTAAGGGAAAGCCACAGGGTATAACCGATGAAGCAATACCGAGCCCTCCAGATATGGCCTTGAATGCGTTGCCTAAGCTTGTTCCAGGCTTGCCGCCTCTCGATCAGAAAAATTGGAAAGAATCCCAGCGTGTGTGGCCTGAATACATCCGCAAACACGAATCTGAGTTGAGTGGACTTTCGCCCACCGGCGAAGGCATAGATTTCTTCGGAAAGACCTGCAAAAGCAAGCCAAGAGAACATTCCATCATTGAATGAAAGTGCTCGCTCAATCAGTGTTGGGTTGCCATCGTTGTTTCAGTGTGTTGCTCGCCGGGCTACTGCTGCTATGGGTTCCTGCGAGCATGGCCCAGAGTGCATCCAAGCTATCTCCCGATGCAAAAAAAACGATGATGGCCGAGATCGCTGATGGAATATCTCTGCTCGAGGCGGGCAAGACAGGCGATCCTGCCCTGATCCCGCCTCTAAGGGCATTCGCAACCTCGCGGCGGGCTGATTCGTTTGGCCAGCATCAGGCCGTGCTTGCGCTGGCCAAGCTGGGTGACCAAAAGGCGCAGCAGCAAATCGTCTGCAAGTTTACGGCGATGACAAAATTACTATGCAGGACGCCGCAGAAACGGATTTGTCCTATGTAGGCGGATGGTTTGCGATCAAACTCTATAGGTACCTGCTCTCGCCTGAGGCAGACAAGAGATTCCAGAAGGCAAAAGAAACCTCCGATCTCGGATATGTCTCGCCCGCCATCTGGTCCCTCATGCTGCTTCCCAAAGTCGTGTCCAATCCGCCGTTACCGCCGTTTGAATTAGTCGGCGATTCCAAGAGAATCCCACAACGGGACGGCAACCTCTGGCTCGATTGGATACAGGAGCATCAGACTTCATTGCAGCAGCTTACGCCCACTGGAGAGGGGATCGACTTTTCTGGAAAGTCATGCAAACATTTTAAACCGTATCCACATAGCAAAAGGGAATGAGTGGAAACACCAGGAGCTAGCCGGCACAAATCCCCAGATTTGATGATTAAATAGTCAGGAATGTCTCACGTGCCACGCGGCCCTACTGTGAGCCAGGAACCCACAGTATTGGAAACCGATGTTCCTCTGTCCCAGTCGATAATCTGGCGGCTGCAGCGCGATTTCTACGCCCAGCGCGGGTTGAAGGCGTGGACTGAGGATTTGGTCCCCAGCTACATCACCAACAATCCATTTATCGCGGAGATTTACGCTGGAATCGTGGCCGCGTTTTTGCAGGATTGTATGTCGCCTGCTCAGCACCCCTCCCCGCCACTTTCGCGGGAAAACCCTCTGCGCATTCTGGAACTCGGCGCAGGTACCGGTAAATTCTCTTATCTTTTTCTGCGCAAGCTGACTGCCTTATTGCAGAACAACAACCTACCTTTGCACCTTGTGCGCTATTGCATGACGGATACCGCCGAGAGCCTGATCACAGAGTGGCGTGAAAATGCTTACCTGCAAGAATTTGCCAACTCCGGCATTTTGGAATTTGAAGTCTTCCAGGCGGGACAGAAGTATCGACAAGAAGCCAGAGGACCACTCGTCGTCATCGCCAATTACGTTTTCGATAGCCTCCCCCAGGATGCATTCGCCATTGAGGACGGCGGAATCCATGAAATCCTGGCGACCACCTCGGCTGCAGCAGATGTCGAAACTCCTTATCTGAAAGACTTGCGATTTTCCTACCGGAACTCCGCCATCGCGCATCAGCGTTACACTAACGATTTATGGAACGGCATCCTGGAGCAGTACCGCACCCGGCTTTCTACTGCAACAGTGTTATTTCCCGCGAGCGCGCTCCAGACACTGCAGCAACTCAGTGATTCCAGTGACGGAAGAATGCTGGTTCTAGCGGCCGATAAAGGAATCGCGCATGAAGACGACCTGGCGCTGGCTCCCCGCACCCCTTCATTGGATTTTCATGGCGGTGGGCGTTGTTTCTCACAGCTCGTAAATTTTGATGCGCTCGGCAAATATTTTCTCGGCAAGGGCGGCGAGGCGCTTGTGCCGTCAAAGCACTTTACCAGCTTGAATGTCTGCGCGTTTATCCAGCGCAATCCGGGCGACGACTTCCCTGCCACTCGCAAAGCGTACGAACAGGCGATATCTGCGTTTGGCCCGGACGATCTTTTTGCCGTCATGGGCTGGCTGAATGCCTACCTTGAAGAAATCTCGCTGCCTCAGGCGCTGGCGTTGCTGCGCCTCACGCGCTGGGACCCGGTGGCTCTCACGCGCTTGTTTCCAGTCATCGCGCGGCAGGCAAGAAACGCCCAGGGCGAGCGCATTGATTTACGCGATGCCGTCCTAAACACATGGGAAAATCATTATCCGCTGAGTAAAGACGAAAACGTTCTGGCCTTTTATTGCGGCGTTATCCTTCTGGAACTCCGCTTCTTCCAGGACGCCTATTCCATGTTCAGGAAATCACAGCAGCTGTTTGGACCTTCTGCCACCACAAGTTACAACCTCGGCCTGTGCTGCCTTGGCGTAGGCCAGTCACGTGAAGCCCTGGAACTGATGCGGGAAGCGTGTCAGCTCGATCCCAGCTTTGAACCCGCCAAACAAAGCCGGTGGAAACTGGAAGACCAGGTCAGAACAGGTGAGCTGGAGCTTTTATGAATATTCTATTCGCGGCTTTGTCCGGGATGTTTTACTTACAATCATGAATCCACGATTGCGGCCGCTGCGGCCGGAGGACCGGGATTTTCTGTTCCGGTTGTACGCCAGCACTCGAGAGCATGAGCTCAGCGCTTTAGGATGGAGTGCTGCTCAGCAGGAAGCGTTTTTGCACATGCAGTTCAATGTGCAACAACAATGGTATTCAGCGACATACTCGACTGCTGAAACCCAAATCATTGAACAAGATCATAAGCCAATCGGCCGTATGATCGTGCAGCGCGAGCACGACACTTGGCGATTGCTCGATATTTCCCTGCTGCCCGAACGCCGCGGACGTGGAATCGGCGGCGAACTGATTCGCACGCTGATCAAGGAATGCGGAGCGTCCGGCGCGATGCTGCAGTTGCAGGTACTCAACACGAACCCAGCACAGCGTCTCTATAGCCGGCTTGGGTTCATCAAGACCGGTGAAGACAAAATCTACACGCAAATGGAGCTGCGCCCAGAAACGACAGACCCGCGATAACTCAGATTCTGCGCCGAACTCGGCGGCATGACCTTCTCATGCGACTCGCGACACCTACCGTGTGATTGTGTATGAGGTCAGTAAGCCTTCAATTCGCAATCAGGCGTCAGCTGTCATGACCTACGTTAAACACTGAATTCCAGGCCCGGCGGAAAACGCCGGGACCTTCCACTTGAGATATTGCAGCTTGAAACGGAATCGTTTCTACTTAATCGCGGCTGCTCCGGCCACTGCGCATTGGCCATCCTGGTCGCTATTGGCTCCGGAGACGCCAATCGCGCCGATGATCTTGCCATCCAAAAGAATCGGCACTCCGCCTTCCACTGGCACGGCGCCTTCCAGCGCCATCACGCGCAAGCCGGCGCCACCGCTGGCCAGCGCATCCTGAAATGCCTTGGTGGGACGTTTATATAAAGCCGCCGAACGCGCTTTGTTAATGGAAACATTCGCGCTGCCGATTTGCGTGTTGTCCGTCTTCTCGTAATAAACGAGTGTGCCGGTGGGATCAACCACGGCGACAGCCATTACCCAGTGATTTTTCACGGCTTCCGCCAGCGCTGCAGCAGCAGCTTTCTTTGCGTTGTCCACCGAAATCGGCGGTCCGTAAGGATTAGGCAGCATCTGGGCCTCCATTCCCAACGCGCAAACAGCCAGCGCCAGGACTGACAAGATTTTGATCGTGCGTGATGACATAGTACATTGCTCCTCTTGTTATCGCATGCGTGCGAAGTTTCATCAACAGGTGCATCGGGAAAAGACTCCAGTTAAAACGTGATCACAGCTTATCGTGAATGCTATTCTTCAGCGACTACTGCAACTGCGTGAGCAACGGAGTCTAAAGTCTGGGGAAAGGCGTGTCAAGAAGCGTCACCCACACGTTAGAATGCTTGTTACGCTCAACCACACTATGGAACCAATCTCGCATTTCTTTTACTCTGACCGACTCAAACTCCAGTTCTGGGATTACGGCCAGGACGGCAAGCCCTCACTGGTGCTCGTCCACGGCGGCCTTGACCACGCGCGCAACTGGGACTGGGTGGCGCGCTCCCTGCGTGAGCATTACCACGTTTACGCGCTCGACCTGCGCGGACATGGCAACAGCGCCTGGGCTCCCGGCGCCATGTACAGCGTGGCGGAGCATGTGCTCGATCTCTCCGCGCTGCTCGATATCATTGACGAGTTCCCTATCCGCCTCGTCGGCCATTCGCTCGGCGGTATCATCGTGCTGCATTATGCCGGCATCTATCCCGCGAAGGTGAGCAAGGCCGTTTCGATTGAGGGCATCGGATTCCCGCCCAGCCATCGCGTGCACGGCCCTGCTTCCAACCGGCTCCGCTACTGGCTGGAAGCGCGGCGCGACATTGAAAAACGCAAGCGCAAACCTTATCCCAGCCTGGACGCCGCTATGGCACGCATGAAAGAAGCCAACCCGCACTTGAGTGACGAAGTTGCGCGCCACCTCACGCTGCACGGCACCAACTGGGATTCTGAAGGCTGCCTCACCTGGAAGTTTGACAACTACGCCCGCGCCATCGGCCCTTTCGGCCACAACCTTGCCGATACCTCAGAGATTTACGGCCAGATCACCTCGCCCACGCTGCTCTTCTGGGGACTGGAAAGCTTTGCTCCGGTACCGGAAAACGATCCACGCGTCACCGCCATGCAACATTGCCGATTGATACAAGTTCCCAAGCATGCGCGCCGGCCACTGGGTGCATCATGATCAACTCGACCTGTTCCTGAAAGAGACGACGGAGTTTTTGGCACAGTAACGATACTCTTGTGGCGTTGCCGCCCTTGGTGGTAGTGCAGAATTGCAGCAACCGCGCAAAGAGCGCTGATGGATCTCTTGCGCCACTCGCCCCTGTGGGAGCATTTTGCAATAATACAAATCTATAAGTATGCGTTTAAACGATGTAGACCTTCCAGACGGTCTTCTGGAGGCCGAAGAAAGCGGATCCCTAGTTATCTTTGCTGGCGCAGGAGTGTCTATACCAGCCCCATCAAATTATCCTAGTTTTGACAAACTAGCTGAAGATATCTCCGGTGGATCGCTGTTGCGACAGGAGAGAGAACCAGTTGATCGATATCTCGGGCGACTAGTAAAGCATGGAGTTCACGTGCACGAGCTTGCCAGGAAGATTCTGTCCGATCCGAGATCGATGCCAAATCCTCTCCATACAAACTTGTTGCGACTGTTCAAGACTCCATCGAGAGTCAAAATCGTCACAACGAATTTTGATCTTCACTTTACGACAGCCGCCCAACCCCTGTTCGAAGATGTTAGCCAGCTTGAAACGCATTCGGCTCCGGCTCTGCCGCTCGGAAATTCATTCAACGGTCTTGTATACCTTCATGGTAGCGTTGACAAGCCGCATGAAAGGCTTGTCTTAACGGATGCGGATTTCGGCAGAGCATATCTGACGGAAGGCTGGGCACGCCGTTTTCTTCAATTTTTATTTTCTGCAAAAACAGTTCTGTTTATTGGATATAGTCACAGTGACCCAGTAATGAACTATTTAGCCCGGGGGCTGCCTCCACAAACGGGCACACCAAAACGGTTTTCCCTTACCCTGGAAAGGAACCGAGAACTGTGGGAATTCCTAGGAGTAACTCCAATTATCTATCCAGAAGGCGAAGGTGACAGCCGACACTCAGCGGTCAGTTCTCTAATAGCCGCTTGGACCAAACGCATTTCGATGGGTATTTTGGACCAAGAAGAGCATATGAAACAGATTGTTGAAAGGCTGCCGACCAGCCTGAGCCCAGAGAACTCAGATTATATTCTGAAGGCTCTTCGGCAGGCCTCCACGGCAAGATTCTTTACGAGATATGCACATGATCCCGAATGGCTGCGTTGGGTTGAAAAGGCTGGGTTGCTGAGGAGGCTATTCGGTCATAACGATTTATTAGAGCCACCGGACTTTGAGTTTGCACGATGGCTCGCGCAGCGATTTGTATGTGAACACCCTGGCGACGTTTTGGCAGTGGTTCAACGGCAGGGACAACTTCTTGGCGATGTTCTGTGGAGGGAGATCGCCCACCGCCTATTTAGCAAACGGAATCCCGCACCTGAATCAATTGTATTTTCTAAATGGATCCCCATCCTACTAAATTCTGCATCTCCAGGTCTGACTGGTAAATTATTGGACTACATCCTAGCTCGATTGAAGTCTCCCGAGAATGACACAACCGCTGTCGTACTCTTTGAATATCTCACAGCGCCGCGAATCACACTTAAAAAAGACCTTTGGGGCGAGATCAAAGGAGATAATGGCGAACAGCGGCCCGAAAATGTCAGCGTCGAAGTAACCGCCGAAGGAGATGACTACTGGCTGAACGATACCTGGCACAAGCTTTTTCGGCCTCGTCTAAATCAATTTGCAGGGAAACTCATTCCAATAATTACTTCACATTTGGAGCACGCATTTTTCCTTCTTCAATCATTTGACAGAGTGCATGACACATGGGACCCGCTCAATTCGCATCGCGACATGATTGAAAATTCTGGAAGTATTCGAGATTTTACAGATGCTTTGGTGGATGCCGGGCGCGAGATTATGGATCTATATCTCACAGAAAGCTTGCCTAAAGCGGATGGTCTGATTGCGATCTGGATTGGGTGTGAATGTCGACTGCTAAAAAGGTTAGCGATTTATGGCGTGAGCAGGAGTCCACATTGGGTTTCGGATCAGAAGCTTAGCTGGATTATGCAAAATAATTTGCTCTATGCTCCTGGGTTAAAGCATGAAGTCTTTCTTGTTTTGCAGAACTCATATTCGGGAGCCTCCAAGGAATCCCGGGAAATATTGCTGAACGAGGTAGAACGCGGACCAGGTTCGGAGCCGAAGCCGAAATCCAAGGCTGATCAAGAATACAATTTGCTGCATTGGCTTCTTAAATCAGCGCCGGATTGCCCCTTAGTTAAGGAGCGGTTAACAAAAATTGAAGCTGCTCATCCTGAATTGAAGCCCCGCGTGCATCCAGATCTGGACAGAGTTATTGGAGAGGTCACAGAGATTAAAGAGCAGATCGCAGTTACTGCGGAGGAACTGCTCGCGAAAGTACCTGAAGCGCAGATGGATTTCTTGCTCTTCTACAACCCCGAATTCTCATTCGGTGGTCCCTCAAGAGGCGGGTTACTGCATATTGTGGGAGTTGCTGCGGGGAAGTCATTCGATTGGGGGATGGCACTAGCCCGCTCTTTAGATGTCCGCGAGCTGTCGGAGTCAGATTTGTGGCCGACCGTCTTCGAAAGCTGGAATGTGCGCAGCTTGAGCGAAGGTGAGTGGGCTAAAGTATTGGAGTTCCTCAGGGACAAGCACTTCAAATCGTTCACTTATCAAACAGCAACGCTCTTAGAAAATGGAATACAAAAATCAGAACATTCGATCCCAAATAGTTGTCTTCAATTGGCGTTCCAAGTGTCTCAGACTGTCTGGAATGATCTCATTAGCTCTCCAGAGGTTCTCCGCGAAAATTCTGAGGATTGGCTGTTTGTGGCAATAAATCATCCTGCTGGCATTCTGACGGAATTTTGGATTCACTTCATCTCTCGTTCATGGAATAGGGACACTGAAAAATGGTCTGCAATTCCCGAAGACGAAAAGGTATTCTTTGACGAGGTAATATTTGGTAAGACTTACGAGTCGGAACTCGCAGCTGTGGTTTTCGCCTCACAGCTACATTTTTTCTTTGCTACTGATAAAGCTTGGGCTTTAGCAAGAATACTCCCTTTGCTTGATCCCTCAAAGGGAGTAAGACGGGCTATGCAATGCTGGCATGGCTACCTTGGTTGGGGACGGTGGCCGGATGCTCTGTTGCTGAATCTCCTTCCTTTTTACGAACAACTCTTTTTGATAATTGGAAATGAACCAGACAGGGTACAAGACCACTTTTGCGAACATCTGGCAGCCATTGCCTGCTTTGGCTCAATCAATCCATTAACGCACGGTTGGCTGAAACGATTTATGCGAATTGTGGCTCCAGAACTCCGGAGAAGATGGGCATCCAGCGTCCTTCCGATGCTAAAGCAACTTGAAAAGAAAGAGGAGGCATGGAAGAACTGGATCTCTGAATACTGGAAGAGCCGCATAGAAGGAATCCCTGTACCGCTTGATCAAGTTGAGTCCGGGGAAATGGCCGAATGGAGTCTTCAGTTAGAGCCCGTTTTCCCGGACGTTGTTGAAAAGATCATTGCCAGCCCTGCGCCTGAATTGGAACGGTCTTTTCTCTATTATGAGTTGCCCGAGACAAAACTCCCGGAACGGTATCCAACTCCAGTCGCCCGATTGCTTCTTTATCTTCTGCAAAAAAGCACAGCTCCTATCTACGATTTTGATCGGATAGATAATCTTTTCCAACAACTTATCCTTGGCAGCGTCGATCGACATATCCTGCTTGATATCTGCGATGCTCTGGGCAGGATGGGATATGAAGGCGCAAACCGTTTGAGAAAATTAATTCCTCCCGCAAATTGAGCTCTGTGTGCAGTTCGAACCTTTTCTAGCAGGAGTGTCGCTCTAGCGTGGCTTTCAATAGCATGAAAGCTCGGCCCCGGTCTGTTTTTTTGTCAAAGCGGTATGTCCTTTCGGAAAGTTGCAAAGAATTTTGGCCAATGCGCTTTTCTCTCAGCACGCGAAATTGAACATGGCCGTTTTCGTGCTTTATTTGCTTGGTCATTTTGCCCTAAAATGCAGAATGGTCGAAGAAGCACACAGCAACCAGCATTCAGCCAAGACCAAAAGCAACAGCAAAAGCAAATCCATTTTCACGGCAAAGCCATTGCATGGAGCAGATGCAAAGGGGCCAGAGAAAGATATGCTTGAACCCTACGCCAATTAGGGCCTTAGTTGTTCAAGTACACGCCAAACATGAGTGAAATGGGCTGACAACCCTCAAGTCACGCCAAACTGGGATGCGGTGGGATACATGGGGAGGGGGTACCCAGGGATCGGGTGATCGGTACATCGGGTGATCTCGTGGTCGGGAAAGGCTGAACCTACCGAAATCCGCGCCAATCTGGAATGACCTGGGATGATGATAAGCAAAGCCTTTGGAATCCTAGTTGACGGATAGGGAGGGGTGCTGAATCGCCGTGATCGCCAATATCTCACCCCACACGCGAAAAACGCGCGTGCCGTGAGCCCCGGAAATCGACGCATCGCCGAGATCGGGAAAGGCAAGATTTACGACGAAGTTGCAGATGTACGAAGGAACTGAGGAAATCGATGCTGCCCAGGCAGCAAGTTTTAAGTGGTCTTTGACAATTTGACGGTGAATCGGCCACCACCGGGAGCAGGTTACACGATCTTCGCCATGATCCTGCACCCTTGTCCCGCTCATCCGCCAACAAATTCTTTCACGGAATTTGCGTTACCATTCTCCTTGGAGGCCCGCCATGTCCATCCGTCCCGTCAAGAAGCTCATCAAGTCCAAACCCACCATGGAAGGCGCAGGAGTCGCATCTGCGGCGCGCGTTCGGATTCGGCAATACCTCTGATTATGATCCCTTTCTTCTGCTCGATGATTTCCGCAACGAACTGCCGGAAGATTATCTCGCGGGATTTCCCTGGCATCCGCATCGCGGCATTGAGACCATCACTTACGTTCTCGCCGGGACAGTCGAGCACGGAGACAGCATGGGCAATCACGGCGCCATCGCCGCTGGTGACGTACAGTGGATGACCGCTGGCAGCGGCATCATCCATCAGGAAATGCCCAAGGGCGATCCCACCGGACGCATGCATGGCTTCCAGCTCTGGGCCAATCTTCCGTCGGCGCTCAAGATGACTCCGCCGCGTTACCAGGAAGTAAAGACCGGAGAAATTCCCGAAATCACTGACGATGATGGCACGCATGTCCGGCTGGTCTGCGGAAACTTCTGGGGCAAGAAAGGCCCGGTGGAAGGCATCGCCGCCGATCCCACTTATATTGATGTCTCAGTCGCGCCCGGCCGTCGCAAGACGCTGCCGGTGGAACACACGCGCCATGCGTTTGCTTATGTCTTTGGCGGCTCAGGCAAGTTCTGCAACGCCTCCGGCCCGCTCGCCGTCCCGACGGAGAGCGTGAACTGGCTGGACACGGCCCCGCCTTCCCACGCTGACAATCGCTCGCTGATCCTCTTTGATAGCGGCGACGAAGTCACCGTGCAGGCCGGCGAAGACGGCATCCGCTTTCTGCTGGTTTCTGGCAAGCCACTGCAGGAGCCGGTGGCGTGGTACGGGCCAATCGTGATGAACACGCAGGAACAGTTGCGCGATGCGTTTCAGGAGCTGGAGAAGGGGACGTTTCTGAAGACGAAGAACGCCTGACTGCCGATCTCTGGAGAAATGCCGCATTGCGGCTTGAGTCACTCATTCGGCTAGAGTAAGCTTGATCCTATGGACAACTGGATTGTCACTGACCCAGAGCACCTTGGAGGCAGTCCGCGTGTGCGTGGCACACGCATCTCCATCACGCTTATTCTTGAGTCCTTCGCCGCAGGCATGACCATTGCCCAAATTGTGGACGCTTATCCCAGCCTCACTGAGGAATCGGTGCGCGGCGTTCTTGGCGAACTGGCCCGGCGGAAAGACCTTCAACCGGCGTGAAAATTCTGCTGGACGGGAATCTACAGCCGAAACTGTCGTTGCGTTGCGTGCAGAAGGTCACAACGTGGAATCGATTCACCTGACGATCCAGGGATCGAGAACGGAAGCTTTACGAAGTCGCCCGCGACGCTGTGACCTTTGAATCACACCCGACACTGGTTTTGCCCACAATTCGCCCAAGGAGCACCGCCTTCGCGGTTGAAATTGCTTCGAGTGACTCTGCCAAAAACCGCAGGATGAATTTGTACAGGATTTTGTTGCAGTCATCCGCGGCAACTGATTGGACCCAATTGGTCACGCAATGACTGGCCGCATTCATCAGACCGTGCTTCGTAGGCTGGCTGCATACCGCATACTGGCGAAGCAGCACGTTAAGAGAATAATCACTTCCCTGGAGCGAGCACTGTCGCCACAAGGCAAGGCTGCCGTCCGTGCGATACACTCTAGGCGCATGCTCCCGCTCGACACTCCAATCTGGACGGCGCTCACCACCAAACAGGCGCAGCACGCGCAAAGCTCGGCGCTGGCGCGGAGTTTCCCGCCGGAGATGACTTTGCTCGGCGCGCTGGCCGCCAATACGGCAATGGCTTTCGACTCACTCGCCCAACTCATCCAGCGCGACGCGGTCACGCTCTATTTCACCTCGCCGCCGCAAATACCAGCGGGGTGGGAGATCGTACGAGCAGTGGAACTGCACCAGATGGTGCAGGAGACCGAAGGACCCCCAACATCCGAACGGGAAGCCGAGCCCGAAGTCATTGAGCTTACTCCCGCCGATGTTCCTGAGATGAGTGTGCTCTATATAGCAACGCGGCCCGGACGAACACTATGCCCGCGCATTCAGAAGCTGGGACAATTTCTGGGCGTCCGCGAAGACGGCAAGCTGATTGCGATGGGCGGGCTGCGGCTGCATCTTCCCGGCTATCGCGAGATCACTACCGTGGCCACGATGCCCGGGCACGAAGGCCGCGGCTATGCCACAGCCATTGTCCGATCATTGATCGAGCGCATTCGCTCCCGCGGTGACCGGCCATTTCTTACCGTTCGTACGGACAATACGCGCGCCGTCGAAATCTATCGCCGCCTGGGATTCAAAGAACGCACGCTGCTTTATTCGCGGACCATCCGCCGCAGCGATGTAGACTCTTTGCAATCAATGTATATTGCTGTTGATCTAAACAGCTTCGTCATCCCGAACCCCGTGAGCGAAGGCGCGCAGTCAACCGGGGTCCCCGGCGCGCGCGGTTTTCGCGTGCTGGGGTGGATCAGCGCCTGAGTAGGGGTGAGGGACCTTGTGTTCTAGTAAGATTGTCTTCCACGCCAGTCACTCAATCGAAAATCGGGAGAAACCAATGCGCCTACAAAGCTTTGCTGCATTGCTCACAACCGCTTGTTCTCGTCACCAGCGTTCATTTAAACGCTCACGCAGTCCAACGCCGCGCCGATCCGATCGCCTCAGCCCAAATCCGCACAAGCTACGCCTGCTCCGGCCGGCGGTTCGCAACCAGACGACCCCACCAAAAAGCTCGGCGCTTTTGTCGGCAAGTGGGAAACGGAAGGCACTTTTACCAGCGGACAGAAAACCAGTACCAGCCTGGAATGCCGCTGGTCGCCGCAAGGCTCATATCTGGTCTGCGACCAATTGGTGAACATGGGCGGCGAACATCACCAGTTCACCGTGTACTCGTATGACAACAAGACCGGCAACTACTCTTACACCACGCTCTCTGATCCTGGGGCAAAGCCGAACACTGGAGGGATTGTGATCAAAGGCAATCTCTGGACCTACGACTCAAGCTTTACCGCCAATGGCAAGACCACGCTGGTTCGCACTACCAATGAATTTACTGATGCCAAAGACAGAGGTCTTCAAGGTGGCATCGTCAGACGATAACGGAGCGACCTGGAAGATCATGCTGCAGGGCGTGGCACACAAAATCGCTGACTAACAGTGCTGCCTATTCGTAGCGTAGCGCTTCAATCGGGTCCAGGCGAGAAGCTTTAATCGCCGGCAGCATGCCGCTGATGAGTCCCACCACAATCAAAATCCCCGTGGAAACCAGCAGGTGCACGGGAGAAATGGAAAGATGGATGTCGCCGGCGTCAGCATTCTTGGCCATTACGCTATAAACCGGAATAGACCCGATGATCCATGAGATCACGTAAGCCACGGCCACGCCCAGCAGACCGCCGGCAAAAGTAATCGCCATGGCTTCAGCCAGAAACTGCGTCAGTATGTCACGTCGCCGCGCGCCCAACGCTTTTTCCACGCCAATTTCGCGTGTGCGTTGCGTTACGGAAACCAGCATGATGTTCATTAATCCCACGCCGCCAATGCCCAGCGTAAGCGTGCCGATAATCGTCAGCAAGACCTGCAACGCCATGGTAATGATCTGCCAGTTGTTCAGGTTCTTCATGGTGTTCCAGACAAACACCGCGCGCGGGTCTTTGCCGTTGAAGCCATGGAACGAGCCCAGCACGCTCCGGATATTGCCTTCGACTTTCTCGTATTCCATGCCGTCGTAATCCAGCCAGATTCCGTCCAGGTAGCGCGTGTCGCGGATGTCTCCCATGGTGGAAAAAGGGATGTAGATGATTGCGTTTACGTTGTCGTTCCCTTCTTCCTGCATCTTGGCTTCAAGCACGCCGATCACTTCAAAACTGATCCCGGCAATACGCACTGTTTCACCCAGCGCCGGCTCGCCGGAAAAAAGTTTGTCCTTGGCGTCCGATCCCAGAACCGCCACGCGGGAACGCTGCATCTCGTCGGCGTCATTGTAGAACCGGCCTTGTTCCACCTTGATGGCGCGCACCGGCACAATGGCCGGCGTGAATCCGCCTACGTTAAATTGCTTTGTGCGATTTTCATGCTGAACGTTGGTTTGGAATGACGCTTCCGGCGAAATATGCCGGACCACCGGAATCTGCTCCTGCAAATGCTGCACATCGTCGATGGTGAAACGCACCTGCACGCCCGCCTTGGCGCCGCCGGCCTGTAAGGAAGTTCGTCCAGGAAATACGCCCATCATCTGCATGCCGAAGTTTGAGAAGATCGCGGTAATCGCCCGTCCAAAGCCTGCGCCGTACGCCAGCAGGATCACTACCGTGGCAATGCCCCACGCCATCCCAAGCATCGTCAGCGCGGTGCGACGGCGATTGTGCTTGATGGACGAATACGCCTGTCCTAGTAAATCGTGGATCATCTGCCTATTCCCTTCTCAGCGCTTCCACCGGCTGCAACAGTGAAGCCTTCCGCGCCGGATACAGGCCCGCCACAATGCCCGCGATCGATAAAGAACCCACGGCCACCGCCGCCGATGCCGGAACAATGTGCGGCAAGTCAAAGCCCGGAGGCGTTGGCAGCTTGGCCAATATGGCCATCACGCCTGCAGTTATCGCAATGCCGGTGCCACCGCTCAGCGCGGTAAGAAACGCGCCTTCCAGAAAGAACTGCATCAGAATCCGCCGATTCGTTGCGCCCAGCGCTTTCATCAATCCAATTTCTTGCGTGCGCTCCGTCACCGATACCAGCATGATGTTCACAATTCCAATCGCGCCCAGCACCAGCGTCACCATGCCAACGCCGCCCAGGAAAATATCCATGCCGTCAAAAATCTTGCCGACCGTATCCTGCGTCTGCACCGTGTCCCAGCCCTGAAAAGCGTCTTTATTGTTCGGATCAAAGCCGTGATTGCGGGCGATGATCTTGTGTACCTGCTCCACCGCGCCCGCATGCTTGTCGCGGCTCACCGGTTTCAAAATCAGGTTGCCGATGTCATCCGGCGTGTGCTCATTCTTCATCGGGAAATACTGGTGCATGGTGGTGAAAGGAATATAGACACGCACGTTGTTCAGGTTATTTTCCTGCCGCCCAATGTTGGCCAGCACGCCAATCACCTCAAAGCGAATCCCATTCAGCAGAATGGTGCTGCCAATGGCCGGCCTGCCGGGAAACAAATTGCGCATCATCTGGAAGCCCAGCACGCAGACCTGGCGTTTCTGCTCTTCGTCGGACTCATTCAGCCAGCGCCCTTCACCTTGGGGCAAAAAGCGGATGTGATTAAAGTTCGGCTTGCTTCCGCTCACGAACCCGCTGGCCGTGGCAAAATCGCTGACGGCACGGATGTCGCCGCGGCCCACCACCGGCGCCACCTCGCCCACCAGCGTAGCTTCATTCTTGATGTCCAGGTAGTCCTTGTATGTGAGGTAGTAACCGCGCTGGTCTTGCGTTCTGTCCTGCGACCACCGGAATCTGACCACCCCAGACAAAAATCACGTCCTCGCCGATCGTCGCCATGTTCTTACGCTGCCCGGAGCGAAACCCTTCACCCACTCCCACCAGAAACAGCAACGATCCCACGCCCCAGGCAATGCCAAACATGGTGAGAAATGAGCGCAGTTTGTGCGCCCATAAAATGCTCAGCACCTGCCCGATTGTGTCCAACGCCAATCTCATTTACGTTTTGCTCGGTCGATTTCTATTGCTAAGCAGTAATACGGTTGAAAAGCCATTGTGGTTCCAAGCTTTTAGACGGCCAAAAGGGGAAATTGTCCCCAGATAGGCTGGTTACTTTTTGTCCTGTCTGGAGAACGCTTGACCCCAGCTATCTTTGCGGAAGGCCCTGCTGATAATGCTCGATAATGTTGCGGATCGCCACCGCATCTGCCTTGCTGTGGCCGTGGCTCAGGATGGGATTGCTGCCGCCGGTCGAGTCAATCCGGATGTCCGACCAGAACATTCCTGTGCTGATCAATACGGAAGCCACCTTGGTAATGGGAATGCTTTCCTCTGAGCTGCCAAAGAACCGGGGCTTGATCCGCAGATACGCGCTCCGGACCTACTTCAATACGGGTGGGAAAAAGAAAATTGCCGCGGGTCCAGCGGCTGGCTTTGAAAACCCTGCTTGCGGTGGATGTAAGCGGCGCGGTCGACATGCCTTTATTTTATCGTGGACGGCTCGCAATGACGGTCTCAATGCGCCTTTGCTGGATTATTGGCTTCGGCTTCCTGCAAGGCTTTCTTCTTGCGCCGGCTCAAGATAAACGGACGACGCCTGCGCCGCTCCACTCGCTTGTCAATCTTCTTCCAGAAGCCCCAGAAGTAATCCACAGCCGAAATCAGCGACACAGCCACCATGAACCATATGGCCATACGGGCCACCAGGTCGACGTCCAGAACAAACGAAAACACCCGCACGTTGAAATACCACGTGTCCCAGCGCAGTGCCAGGATGGTAGCCACCACGGAGACGATCTGCACCACCATCTTGAGCTTCCCCAGTTCGCTGGCTTCAATGGTAAAGCCCTCGGCCGATGCAATTGATCGCAGGCCGCTGATCAGAAATTCCCGCCCAATGATGAGCACCACCACCCATATGTTTACGATGTCCGGGCTAAGGCGCAGCAGGGTGATGTAGCAGGCGGCGATCATCAGCTTATCCGCCAGCGGGTCCAGCAGCATGCCCATGGTCGTGATCTGGCCGCGACGGCGCGCCAGGTAGCCATCCAGGCCGTCAGTGATGCTGGCCAGGATGAAGATGCCGGAGGCCAGGACCACGCGCAGCGTCTCTTCTTTGGCGCTCTTCCCGCTGAAGTAAGGCGTGGTAAGCACCCATATGATCAGTGGGATAGCGGCAATCCGCGAGAGCGTTATGTAATTCGGCAGGTTCACAGAGGAAACGAGGCAGCCGGGGCATTTCGGCTGCCCTGATTATCCTTGGATTTGGCTCCAAGCGCAAACTTTAACTTTTGCGGCAGAATCCTCTAATTTAGGCTATTTCTTGCCGCTAACCGTGTTCAGACAGCGGGTATATAGCTCCAGCAGGTGGGTGGCGTAGTCTTCAGACTTGTTCTCCACCGCGCCGTGGAATCCAGCCCCCGAGACAACGGTCTTTCCAACGTTGGTGGTGGCGGCAATAAACTTCATCAAGTCCAGGGCAATATCCTCATTGCGGCGCGCGCCGACGATTCCTGCTAGCGGATCCATGAAACCTCCAAGAAGAGTGCAAATCTCTATTGTAATGGGCGGAAGTCCAGCAGTCAGCAGCTCAGCATTCAGCCTAGGTCAAATCTTTTCACCGCAAAGGTCACAGAGGACGCAAAGGGGAGATTGAGTCTTCAGAATTTTATTCCGTTTACGATCCGCCGCTCCTGTTGGGGCGAAAGATGTAGCCAACGCGAATGTAACAATCACAAAAAACGTAAAGGTAAGATGCAAATCATCCTCCTCATTCCTTTGCGATCTTCGCGCCCTTTGCGGTAAACCGGGTTTGGCTGATTGCTGATTGCTAAGTGCTGATTGCTTTATTCATACGCCAGCGCGTCTATAGGATCTTTCTGGGCCGCCTTGAATGCCGGATAAATAGCCCCCAGCATGGCTCCGCCAATGGCAATCAACGCGGCGTAAATCGCCCATTTCCAGGTGATCGGCTCCACGCGCAATGTCGGAAACTGGTGCACCAGGCCAACCTGGCCAATGGTGCTGATGAGGTAACCCACAAGAATTCCTGAAACCGCCAGCAACAAGGTCTCCCTCAGGATCACCCGCACCACGTATGATTTGGACGCGCCCAGCGACTTCAATATCCCGATCTCCCTCGTCCGCTCCATCACCGCCGTGTACATTGACTGGAAAATAACGATGAATCCAATAATCACGGCAATCCCAATTACGATTTTGATAAACAGGTTCAGCCCCGGAATCTTGTCCGCCGAGGTCGCGGCCAGCCACTGGCTGGTGGAAAGAATGTTGTAACTCTCCATGCCGGGAATGCTCTTGAGTTGCTCCACTACTGCATCGGCATTGATCGGATCGTCCAGCTTCACATAAAACATTGAAGCTTTGTTTTGCGTGCCAGTCACGTCCTGCATCGTGGTAATGGGAATAAACCGGCGCGCGCCGCGTCCGTGCGGCACAATGCCACAGACTTTAAAGGCGTGATTCAGGACGTTGACAGTGTCGCCCACATGCGCTTTGTTGCTTGCGGCAAATAAGTCATCCACGATCATGTCGTCCGGCCCGGTAAATGGGCCGCCTTGCAGGTATCGGAAGGGACCGCCCAAAGCCTGGAATGATTCCAAATCAATGCCATAAATAATTTCAATGTTCGTCGTCGAAGTCACCTGTAAGACCACAGGCGAAACCCCGGCAACGTGCGGCTGCTTGTGCAGGATGTCTGCCACCCGCATCGGCACTGGCGCGCCACCGAACGCGGCCAGGTTGGATGATCCGGGAGGCCGTACCGTAAGGTCCGCGCCGATCCCGACCTGCCGCGATTTGTTGTCGTCCAGAATTCCCAGCGCCAGTCCCACAATCATCAGGATCAGCGTGACTTCCACGGCCACGGCAAAAATAGAAATAATGGATCGAATAGGGCGGTGGACCAGGTTGGCCACAATCATTTTGTTCATAATCTTTTTAAGAACTGCTGATCAAAAAAACCAGCGCGTTGCTCTCCATCGCTAAATCCATTTATTGCGGTGGCTTCTTCGTCTCTTCTTCAGGAATGGCCGAGGCTGAGGACTTGTTGTCCAAATTGATCAGTTGCGATCCCGGTGGCTGCGTCAGCACAAATTGTTCATCGGTAAGCGGCACATTCACGTCCAGCTTAACCATGGAGATGGTGATGCCGTAACCCTCAATGGGCCGCTGAATAGATACGATTGCTGGTAACGAAATTCCGGAGTAGTCAGTAAAATTCTCATACCGAACGAACGTTACCAGCCTGCCCTGGCGGTCATAAATGGACTGCTCATGCGGCAGAAGATCGGTCCGGCTGAACACAATCTGGCGCGAAAGATAGTAGCCGACGCTGTCTTTATCGATCACCACCAGCGTGTACGCCAGTTGTTCCACGTCTTTGTGGGTTTTGGGGTCCTTCACAACTTCTGTTGTGTTCTCCAGCACGGCAATTTCTTTGCCTTCTAATTGGCTTTAGCAGCAACGCGTCAGAAATATGTTGCGGCCGCAAATTCTCCAGCGGCTGCGGTGAAGGCTTAACGGGCTGCTGGTTTGAGCCCACATAAAATTTGCTCTTGATCGGCGAAGCCAGCTCAAAATTCTTGCCGTTGCTGACCATGTCCGCCATTACGTTGTGCAGTACCGGCACGTAAATCCGCATGCGCAACATCTCTGGCTTGCGCATCAGGATCAGCCCGGCAACCTGGGGATTATCTTTGACCCTGTTCTTCTTCTCTTCCAGCACGGAGCTGTCGATATCCACGGTTGCCTTCAGGGTTTTCAGCTTTTCCGCGTTGCTGTTGATGATCTCCACCAGTTGCTCAAGCGTCGCATCTCTGAGCGTAGCCGTGCTGGTGCGCATTTTTACCGGGTGTGACGAGCGGAACCCACAACCACTGATGACCGATAAAAGAGCAATTAAGAATATGAGAGTAGTTTTGCGCAAATGAAAGTACATCCGTCCAGCCTTACACCTGTAATTTGATGCACTTAGTATAACGGACGACGCAGCTTCCGTAATTCCGGCAAGCCACGGCAAACAATGACATTTTGCGTCATTTTGCCGGATGCTTTAGCGGTTTACGGCCTGCGCCACCGCGCGCCGGTAGGCATGCACATTGGCGATATGTTCTGAATCGGTGCGGGCAAAGCGATGGTGGCCCTGGTTGTCGCTGACAAAATACAGATAATCGGTCGTGGCCGGGTGCAGCGCCGCCTGCAAAGACGCCCTTCCTGGATTGGAGATTGGTCCCGGCGGCAGCCCGGCGGTCCGGTAACTGTTGTACGGCGAATCAAAGTGCAGGTCAGATTGGTGAATCACGCCGTTGTAGCGATTGTTCAGCAACGCCGCATAAATCACTGACGGATCGGTGGCCAGCACCATATGCTTGTCCAGCCGGTTGTAAAACACGCTGGCGACCTCCGGCCGTTCTTCCGGAGCGCCTGTTTCTTTTTCCACGATGCTTGCCATCGTTACCACGGCGTGGAAATTCTGGTTCAGGCCGACGTCTTTCGCTGCCTGGCGGAAGCGCCGCACCATGGCTGCAGCCATGTCATGCAAAGACTGCGTTCGCGTGAAGTGATATGTGTCCGGAAAAAGGTAGCCTTCCAGGCTCGGGGCTTGCGGATCAAGGTCTTTAATCAAGCTTGTGTCGCTGCGCGCGACCTTCAGGAAATCTTCACGCTTGCCCAGCTGCGCTTCTTCAATCGCTGCGGCAATGTCAAACATGTTGTAGCCTTCCGGCACAACCAGCGTCTGGAAGTAAATATCGCCGCGGGCGATGCGGTCATAAACTTCGCGCGCAGTGGCGCGATGGTCAAAGGCGTACTCGCCGGCCTTCAACGGTTTGCGCCCGTGCAGGTAGTGCCACGCCAGGAACGCGTATTGGCTGCGGATAATTCCGGCATGGGCCAGGTCGGCCGCGATGCGGCGTGCAGAAGAACCCTGCTTAAGCTGAACCAGCTTCTCTTGCGTCGGCCCGGCTGGAAGAAGCAGGCCGTAAGCCAGCAGAATGCCTGCCAGCACCAGCAACACCATAACCGTTCTAAAAAGAAATTTGAACATGAGTCGGTTTGTTCGCCTTCTGTATTCTAAGGGCGAATTCGATTCGTGCAGCCATCTTCCCAATCCCGGAGCGTCACGAATGGACAATGAACTGCCGGCTTCCACACACTCATCAACTTGGAAGAATGTATTTGAGTAGAAGTTGGCCCCACCGTAAGTTAGATGACGTTTCTCGACTGCATAAAGCTTTGCAGGATCAGCACGGCCGCCATGCGGTCCACGGCCTGCACGCGGCGTTTGGTGCTGACCTCATTTTCGCGCAGCAGGCGATTCGCTTCCGCCGAAGTGAGCCTTTCATCCCAAAGATGGACCGGCAGCTGAAAACGTTTGCGCAGCTCTTCCGCAAACTCAGCCACTTTCTTGGATTGCGTACCCTCCTGCCCACTCATGCGCAGTGGATTGCCCAGCACGATTTCCTTCACTTCATACTCGCGGATCGTCCGCTCCAGCCGGCCAAAATCGGCGCGATTGTTCTTGCGCTCCAATGTCTCAATCCCCTGCGCGGTGATGCCCAATGGGTCCGTTACGGCCAGCCCCATGCGGCGGCTGCCGTAATCAATAGCCAGGATGCGTCCTGTGGCTCCCATTGCGGCGATTATACGAGTTTATGCATCTCACCTAGTCATATGCCCTCGAATCGCGTTATTCCTCCTGGGCCTGAACAACTCATGCCGGAGGAAGCCCCGGACAGCCACCTGGCGGAAAAAGAGCTGGAACAAAAAAACCAGCGCAGGCTCAACACCGCTCTGCGTGCCGGAGCGGTGGCGCAAATGATCGTCGGGGCAATTGTGATTCTGGCCATCTGCTATATAGCCAAGCTGATTCTGGTAACGCTGCTCATATCTATCCTGCTGGCATTTGTGCTTGAACCGCTTGTAAACCTGTTGGAAAAAGCCCGTCTGCAGCGAGCAGCGGGGGCATTCATGGCCGTCCTGTTCATGGTTGCCCTCATGTGGGCAGGGAGTTACTTTCTTTATGGCAAGGCGATGAGCTTTGTCCACGAATTGCCTAAATACTCTGACCGGATTCGCAGCCATCTCGCTCACTTTCGCCAGCAAACCAATGAGCTGGAAAAAACCACGCAACAGGTATTTCCCGAGGACAAGAACGCCAAAAAACCAATGCCGGTGAGAGTGGAGAACCAGGGCGCGCAAGGCGCAATGAGCGATAAGATTGGCGCAGTCACTGACGTGGTGCTCACCCTCTGCTTCATCCCCTTTCTCACGTATTTCATGCTGAGCTGGCAGGAGCACGCCCGAACTAAGTCCGTGCAGCTCTTCCGCCCTGAATACCGCAGCACCGCTTACGTTACGCTGGGGCACATTTCCACCATGATGAAAAGTTTCATTGCCGGAAACTTCGTTATTGGGCTTTTCATGGGCATTTGTAGCGTTGTGATCTTCGGACTCCTCGGCGTTCCGTATTTCTATTTCATCGGCTTTATCAGCGGCTTTCTCAGCCTCCTGCCATATCTGGGGGTTGCCGTGGCCGTGCTTCCGCCAATCGCGGCCGGCATCGGCGTTATGAGTGACACGCGGCTCCTGCTGGTGGCCGCCACCGTGCTCGGCCTTCACATGCTTGCCATGAACGTTCTTTACCCCAAAGTCCTGGGCAAACGACTGCAATTGAACCCGCTGGTAGTGACGATTTCATTGCTGATCTGGGGCTTTATCTGGGGCGCCATGGGACTGATCCTGGCGGTGCCGATCATGGCCGCCGTAAAAATCGTCTGCGATCACGTGGTTTCACTCCGTCCGATTGGGGACTGGATGGGAGAGTAAGGTCGCTTTTTCTGCAATCCCGAAGCGAAGCGAGGTAACCCTTTCGCCCGAAATTCCGCGGTTCTATGTCTTGGATTCTCTCTATATTGCTGCAAATACAAGTACTTATATCATCTCTCTTTTGAAAATCCTGCTCGGTCTGTTCTTTCTTTTAAGATGACTTTTCCTGCGCAAAATGCCATTCTATTTATGGCAAAATGTTATTGGAAACAGGAGCTGCATGGAACTAGGGAAAGAAAAACACGAATATGCTTCTGGGCCTACGGAAATCCCCCAAACTTCCGCCGGCCACGAGGTCCTTCACAGCATGCGAAAGAAGCTTGGAATCCGCAGCTCATTGAAGTCTGATGCCGATCTGGTGGCGCTCGTAGAAGAGCGTCTTCCTGTGACCGCAATTTCGGCCCTGATGGAACATGGGATTCTGGAGAAAGAAATCTATTCCGTAATCGTGCCCCGGCGCACGCTCCAGCACCGTCGCGCTCGCAAAGAAGACCTGAGCCGTGAGGAATCAGATCGTGCTGTTCGCTTAGCCCGGTTAGCGGCTCTCACCGAAAAAATTTTCGGAGACTTCCAAGAAGGAATGCTCTGGCTGCGCTCTCCCAAAAAGCGCTTTCATGGCCGCACTCCCGTTGACATGATGGCAACCGAGGCAGGAAGTCGTTTAGTCGAGGAAGCCTTGTATCAGATTGATGAAGGCATGGCCGCATAAAGTGATCTTGTGGCGGATCAGTAACCATGCAGATATCACTGGCATAGGCGGCATTAAGGCTTCAGCACGATGGCACACTCGAGGCCACAGGATTGTGTACCTCTCATCAACGCCGGCGTCCGCACTGCTGGAAATCCTCGTTCACCTGGAAATTGAAGAAGGCCACTTGCCTCGTTTTTACAAGCTTCTTGAAATTCAGGTACCGGACGATGTCCGCATTGAAAAGTTAGAGGATTGGGCAAAATTGCCGAAGGGCTGGCCGGAGAAGCAAGCGGTCACGCGAGCGCTGGGCGATCAATGGCTGGAGAGGAATTCCGCGGCGCTTCTGGAGATTCCTTCGGCCCTTGTTCCCAGGACCAGCAACTTTCTCCTGAACCCACTTCACCCTGACACTGCCAAAATTAAGGTGGCTTCTGTTTCAAGGCAAGGTCTGGACCGCAGGCTCTTGCAGTAGCCTACATTTTGGCGGATCAAATGCGATCTGCCAATTGCTCTTCCGCCCCCAGCCTGCATCGCTCCAGTGTCTCCTGCATTTGCCGGTGCAAAGCTGACATTTGTTCGTCCGTTGCGTCGGCAGGCACGTACATCGGACCACTGGCATAGATCATTGCCTGCGAAAATGGTTTCGGAATAATCATCTGGTCCCAGGAATTCAGGATCCACGCCCGTTCCACGGCAATATAAAAGCAGCTGATGGGAACCCCGGTCTTTTTTGCCAGCAAGACCGGCCCCGGCTTCGCCACATAGCGCGGCCCGCGGGGACCGTCAATGGTAAACACAACTCCGTGTCCCTGCTCCAGTTGCTGTCGCATGCCCATCAGCGCACCCACGGCCCCGCGTGAACTCGATCCCCGCACCGCCGCGAACCCCAGCTTCTGAATGATGCGCGCGATATATTCGCCGTCAAAGCTGCGGCTGGTCATCACTGCAAGATCTTGGTTGCGAAAACGGTAGGTTGCTGGAATCACTGCCCGATGCCAGAAGCACCAGATCGCCGGCGGCCCCGCGCCATAAGAGTCGGCAATACAACCCGGTTCGGCGAATGCCGTGTACCGCAGCGTCGCGCCGATTACGCGAATAAGCAGAAACCCGGCCCAGGAAATCAGCCAAATTTTGACGCGCTCGCCGAAGGAAAATGAACGCGTGTTTTCAGCGCTCTCA
>CAVSYO010000052.1:0-7170 GCA_963732195.1 Terriglobia bacterium
TTCCACCCCACCCCGTCATTTTTTCCACTCTTATTGCAAACAAAGGGACTTGTATGAATCAACGCAAGCGTGGCCCTTGGGTTGAGGTGCACCCCTGAGGTGAGACAGTTTGAAAGTGTCACACGTGTCATTTTGTAGGTGAACCCCTGGGATGAGACAAGAGTGGCCGTCATCGGTCCTCCTTGATCTGACACAGCAGGGGGTTGGGGTCTGGGGAAGGGGACGGCGTTTGAGTCCCCGTCCCCAGCAGCAATGTACTAGTTTTCCCGAAGGAACACGTGACTGTGGCCACCTTCAGGGTTGGATCTCCGCTCTGCGCCCGCTCGAACTCTTCTGGAGTACGATAGCCCAGCGCCGAGTGTAGCCGCTTCTGGTTGTAATACCGCTCGATGAACTCTTCCAGGTTGTTGCGCAGGTGCTCCAAGTCACGATACGCGCTGGCATAGATTTCTTCCTGTTTCAGCGTTCGCATGAACCGCTCGCATTTGGCATTGTCGTACGGGTTCCCCGGCCGGCTCATGCTGGCGATCATCTGGTGTTGCTCCAGTAGCGCCACGTACTCCCGGCTAGCATACTGCACCCCGCGATCGGAGTGATGAACCAGCCCCGGCGCCGGCTGCCGCTCGGCTATCGCCTTCTCCAGAGCCTTCACCGCCAGGCCGCTGCCCAGACTCCGGCTCAGCTCCCAGCCCACCACTTTCCTCGAGTAAGCGTCCAGCACCACCGCCAGGAACACAAACTCCCGCCATACCTGGATGTAGGTGATGTCGGCCACCCACAGTTGATTGATCGCCGTCAGCTTCATCCGCCGCGCCAGATTCACCGCGATTTCCAGGCTGTGATTCGACTCCGTGGTCACCACGAACCGCTTCGGCTGCAGCGCCAGCAGATTGTCTTCCCGCATCAGCCGCAGCACCCGTTTGTGGTTCACCACCAAACCACGCTTGTCCAACTCCAACACTACCCTCCGGTAGCCATAGTGCCGTCGATGTTCCACCACGATCTGCTGGATCGCCGACCGCACTAGCATCTCTTCCTCCACCGGACAGTGCTCCTGAAAACTGCGGTAATAACCCGCACGGCTTACCTGGGTCAACCGACACATCCGTTCCACACTCAAGCTGCCTTGCACCGGCATCACTTCCCGGACCTGGTCGTAGATGCCGCTCCGCCATTGCTGCCGCTGCTCCGGCGTCGTTCCTCGACTTTGTGCAAGGCACCGCGCAAAAAATCCACCTCCAGCACCTTCTCCGCCAGCGTCTGCTTCAGCCGTTGGTTCTCCTGTGCCAGCATGGCTTCCCGCTGCCGCCGCGGGTCTTTTTCCCGCGGCTCCAGTTGCGCACGCCACCGATACAAGCGGCGCGCACTGACCCCTAACTCTTGCGCCAGCGCTGTCACATTCTCGCCCGCATTGATTCGCTTGACAGCCTCCGACCAAAACTCCGGTCTTTTCCTGTCCGGCCCTCTCTTGTTTGCCACTCTTAGCTCCTTTCCTGCTAAGTGTGACACTACTTTACTGTCTCAAATTAGGGGTGCAGTACAGGGTGACGCTTGGGTGGCCCAAGGGCCACCCAAGGGCCACCCAAACCCAATCCCAATCGGCAGAGGGTCGCAAACGGTCTCCTGCTCTGGCTAATTGCTGAGTGCTGAATGCTGAGTGCTTGTTGTCAAAGATCGCAGCCCAAGGCACACTACAGGCCTCAGTCCGAATATTAAACTTTACCATTTGTTCGCCTTTGAGTCAAGCAAAAACCCAGCCTGGCATTCATGTTTTCGCACAATAAATGCTTCCTCCGCAGCCTGGAGGCGCGAATCACTTTGCAACATGCGTTGCTATTTCCATCTGTCATGCTGAGCGAACTCCTAGGGGAGTGAAGCGAGCGGAGGAGGAGTAAACGGGCCCCCGAACGTGCCAGTTGAACGCGCGCGCGAGTCGAAGGACCCCGGTGCTGCCAGTTGTAACCATGCCGACCCAGGGAGTTCTACCGAAACAACTTGTGGGAACATTCTCCGAAGCGCACATGCGTTACCATTCTCTTTGGAGGCCTGCCATGTCCATCCGTCCTGTTAAGAAACTGATCAAGTCCAAACCCACCCTGGAAGGCGCTGGAGTGCATCTGCGCCGCGCCTTCGGATTCGGCAACACCTCTGATTTCGATCCCTTTCTTCTGCTCGACGATTTCCGCAACGACCTGCCGGAAGATTATCTCGCGGGATTTCCCTGGCATCCGCATCGCGGCATTGAGACGATCACTTACGTCCTCGCCGGGACAGTCGAGCACGGAGACAGCATGGGCAATCGCGGCGCTATCGCCGCTGGTGACGTGCAGTGGATGACCGCCGGCAGCGGCATCATCCATCAGGAGATGCCCAAGGGCGATCCCACGGCCGCATGCATGGCTTCCAACTCTGGGCCAATCTGCCGTCGTCGCTCAAGATGACGGCGCCGCGTTACCAGGAAGTGAAAGACCGGAGAAATTCCGGAAGTCACTGACGATGACGGCACGCATGTCCGCCTGGTCTGCGGAAACTTCTGGGGCAAGAAAGGACCGGTGGACGGCATCGCCGCCGATCCCATTTATATCGATGTCTCAGTCGCCGCCCGGCCGTCGCAAAACCTTGCCGGTCGAACACACGCGCCACGCGTTTGCTTATGTCTTCGCCGGCTCGGGCAAATTCTGCAATGCCTCCGGCCCGCTCGCGGTCCCGACCGAGAGCGTGAACTGGCTGGATACGGCCCCGCCTTCCGACGCCGACAATCGCTCGCTGATTCTCTTCGATAGCGGTGACGAAGTCGCGGTGCAGGCCGGCGAAGACGGCATTCGCTTCCTACTCGTCTCCGGCAAGCCCTTGCAGGAACCGGTAGCGTGGTACGGACCAATCGTGATGAACACGCAGGAACAGTTGCGCGATGCGTTTCAGGAGCTGGAGAAGGGAACGTTTCTGAAGACCAAGAACGCCTAAAAAGGAAAATTGTTTGTGGTGGGCTGGCTCGACATATAATCCTGAGTATATGAAGCTCTGGCGCCCGCAATGCAAAGTCGAGATGCTGAGCGGCTCAGGTGGGTTCAGCGTGACCCTTACGCCTCAGCTGAATGCTGGCGTGGTGGTGTTAACCGCGCTATTCTTTGGCGTTGTTCTGATCGGCTGGCAGGAATGGCCTGAGTTCATTCAGCACCAAGCCAGCTGGTTCTTTATGCTTGGATTTGTTGTTCTTGGCGCGATCTGGTATCAAATTGCCGGGTCAGAAGAGATTGAAGTTAGCCCACAGCGCTTGATCGTGTGCAAGAACCACCCACTCTGGCCAAAGACCTGGGAAGCTCCGCTACAGGAGTGCAGCCGTCTAGCGACTCGCAAACCCGGCGGTGCCGATTCTGACACTCTCACGTGCCGGATTAAGGGTAAAACGGTGACATTTGGAGCCGGGTTGATTCCCGAGCAAGCCGAAAGCATCCTGATCGAACTGCAACGTGCTTTGCCTGAGGCCGCAGACTGGCTACTAAAGAGCGCCGATGATCCGTTTGGGAAGCATTTGACTACCCTGAAACTGAGCTAATCGTCTCCATTTTGCCGACCTTCCAATGCGATACACTCTAGGCGCATGCTCCCGCTCGATAATGCAGTCTGGACGGCGCTCACCACCAAGCAGGCGCAACACGTGCAAAGCTCGGCTTTGGCGCGAAGATTTCCGCCGGAGATGACGTTGCTGGGAGCACTGGCCGCCAACACGGCCATGGCTTTCGACTCGCTCGCGCAGCTCATTCAGCGCGACGCCGTCACTCTCTATTTCACCTCGCCGCCGCAGATACCAAAAGGCTGGGATGTTCTCCGCGCAGTTGAATTGCATCAGATGGTGCAGGAAACAGAAACGCCACCGCTGTCTCATGAAAGCGAAGCCGCACCCGAAGTCATTGAACTCACGCCCGCTGACGTTCCTGAGATGAGCGTGCTCTATGTAGCAACGCGTCCCGGACGCACGCTGTGCCAGCGCATCCAAAAGCTGGGACAATTCCTGGGCGTGCGTGAAGACGGCAAGCTCGTAGCGATGGGCGGCCTGCGGCTGCATCTCGCCGGATATCGCGAGATCACCACCGTAGCCACCATGCCCGGCCATGAAGGGCGTGGTTACGCAACGGCCATCGTGCGCGGATTGATCGACCGCATTCGCTCCCGCGGTGAGCGCCCGTTTCTTACCGTCCGCACCGACAACACCCGCGCAGTAGACATCTATCGCCGCCTTGGATTCAAAGAACGCACGTTGCTTTACTCGCAGACCATCCGACGCACAGCAAGATAAGCCCTAGTCAAGGATTGGGTAGATCGTACTTCGTGATCCATGAGATGTTAAGCAAACTCTTACTTTCGCCATAAGCTATGTGCATTATTTTGCAACGTGGACAAACCCACGTCCACCTAGATTCGGATGCCTAAAACCCATACAAATATATCTTGACATTTTGAACCCGCCATCATATGGTCTCACTCTTTCTCAATTCCATTTGCATATTTTGCACGCGCACGACTATGAAGATAATTGGAAAGCCATTTGGGCAAGCAGATTGCGAGTCTGAGCTTGAAGAATTGCAAGCTGATTATAGCGAGTTATACTTCGATGAGACGCCGTTCAATATTTCGGCTATCAAACCCGAAACTTACCTTATCATTGGTCGACGCGGTGCGGGTAAGACTGCATTAGCACAATATTTTTCGTTTCAGCGGTTACTTCCCAACCCACTCTACATTGATGTTGACGAACCAGATGTCTATCAAAAAGTGCTAGCTGATATGGCGGCCCATGCCTCAGAATCGCGTCTAGATGCCATTCCTCGGCTGAAAAAGCTATGGGAGTACATTTTGTGGTGCCTCATGTTTCAGCATACGAGAGAGCAGTCGACAGCCATTGCCGATGCTTGTGATACACATTGCAACCCGGGAAGGCCCTCACATCTTATAAACTATTTAATTGACAAACTTCTTGCACTCTTACAGGGTGCAGGAGATAAAGCCCTTGATGGTCGCATCGAGCAACTCTTAACTGATGAACAGATGACCAAGGCAAAGGCTGCGGTGCTGAAAATCGCGGCAAAGCGCCCAATTATTATTGCGTTTGATACTCTCGAGCAATATGACACAAGCAATAACGCGTTAATGAATGCGATGGCTGCGCTGGTTCAATGCGCAGCCGGATTCAACCTCACCTTGAAGGATGAAGGCATACATCTGAAAGTCTTCATGTCTGGAGAAGTTTTTCCTTACTTAAAAGCAGAGGTATTGCTCAATCCTTTAAAAAGCGTCAAGGATCCTGTTTATTTATTTTGGCGTCCCAAAGATCTCTTACGTTTGATAAGTTGGCGTTTTTATCGTTATCTGGTCGCGCACAATCTATTGCTAGAGGAAAGCAAGGGGCCAATTAATTGGACAAATCATCGCGAAGTGTTCGACAAAATGTGGGTTCCTTATTTTGGACTGGAGCTGACTAATTCTCGAAAGTTGAAGGAGCACACATTTGCTTATGTGTTACGCCACACACAAATGAGACCTCGTCAACTTATCTTGCTCTGCAATGCTATTGCTGAGCGCGCCAGTCAAGCTGGAAGATTCCCAAGGTTTTCCGAAGCGGATTTGCGACTAGGCATTAAGGATATGGAAACAGATTTGGCCATCGAAATAATTAATTCCTTTAGTTCTCTATACCCTAATGTGAGCAGAATTGTTGACGCTTTAATGCGAATTCCGATGTTATTCAAAGGGAATATTCTCGACAAACGAGCTCATCAGTCAGCATCAGAATGGCCCCATGGAGGATATTCCCAGGCCCAATTTCGCCGCCTTGTTACTGAACTCGGTATTGTTGGCCGTGTCCGTAGACATGACGAAGAAGCGGGTTATATCGACGCAGACTTCGAGTATTCCCTTCGCGAGCCCCTGCCTATCACTCCTTATGACATATGTGTTGTCCATCCGATGTTTTATTCGCGATTTAATGTCGACTTTAATTCACCGTCGAGAGTCATTCCAGTGTTTTCCATAGAACAAGAAGAACACAATAAGAACGATTACCTATTTTAAATTACTTATTTAGAGGAGCAGCAGAGTGTCGGATCGCAGTCGTATTCTTTCGGGTTTGGCTGCTGAGCTAACTTTTGCAATATTGCCCCTGCTAGTAGTATTGATGGTTGTAGCCCACCAGAGGCATTCTGTCCACTTGTTTGCGTCTCCCGAGTGGTCATTTGGTTCCGCTATCCTTTTCGGTCAATCCCTGGTCAAATTCATATCAGGCATAGTGCGGGGAGGCGGCGGCTCTATCGGCCCGATTGCTCTACTTGTCGCATTGGTCGTAGTATTCGGACTTGTTCCTTCTTTGTTTGTGCTTACTGTGACTTTACAGTCTCTTGAAGCAAGACAAGATCCGACACACGGACTACAGATTGTGCAAGTTGTGTTGTTTTGTAGCGCTTCTGTTTTGTATATCGTATTAGGTGCAGTCGCAGAATTATGGAATAAATCTTAATTTGTCTTTCGCGGTTTTCCATGTTTTACAGAGCGCGTAAATTGGTTTACGTTCCTTCGGAATTACAGATTCCTGCCAAAAATTAATTTCGGGTAGAGGAAAAAACTATGCGAACCGTAAAGCTAGCGCCTTTTCTCGTCTTGATTACTGCCCTCTTTTCCATGTCACAGGTCAATCCCACTGATGACCCCACAAAAAAATTCGGCGCTTTTGTTGGCAAGTGGGAGACGGAAGGTGCGTTTACCAGCGGGCAGAAAACTTCCACCAGTTTGGAATGCCGCTGGTCACCGCAGGGCTCTATCTGGTCTGCGATCAACTGGTCAGAATGGGAGCGGCCGGCGATCATCGCCAGTTCACGGTTTACTCGTATAACAGCAACACCGGCAAATACTCATACGTCACGCTCTCCGATCCCGGCGCAAAGCCGACTACTGGCGGCATCACGATCAAAGGCAATCTCTGAGCCTATGATGATTCCAGCTTTACCGCGAATGGCAAGACCACGATGATCCGCACCACCAATGAATTTACCGATGCCAAGACTGAGGTTTTTAAAGTGGCATCGTCGGAAGATAACGGAGCGAACTGGAAGATTGTGCTCCAGGGAGTGGCGCACAAAATTGCTGACTAATCGCGCCGATTATTCGTAGCGCAAAGCC
>CAVSYO010000053.1:0-43453 GCA_963732195.1 Terriglobia bacterium
GGGAGTTGATTTTAGAACATTCTGAAAAACCAGTGTTACCCCCGGAGGAAAGCCCAGCTGGCTATTGTGATTGTTTTCCGCAGATTGGCTGACGGACTGAGCAAGCAGTTTAAAGCGCAAGCGCCATTTTGCGCCGACGATTTACTGACGAAGAAACACGCCCTTGAGCGATACACATCTAATTAATCATTGTTCCTGTCTTTGTCTTTTCAGGAGTCAAACAATGCAGATCCAGCATCATGTGCCAACAGATTTCCTCAGAGATGCAATCCCAGGATTGCCCACACGCCCTCCCAGTTGGCTGGAAAAGCTGTTACAGCAACTCGATGTTCCCGGCGAAATGGAATTGCCGGACGGCAATGTTTTGGCGGTTGGCCGCGGCGCACCACGCTTCCGCATCACCGTGCACAATCGTGATCTTCTCCGCCGTCCCCAGGACGAACTGTCTCTGGGCCAAGCATACATGGATGGCAAACTCGATCTGGAAGGCGACATGCTTGCCATTCTTGAAGTGCGCAAGCAGCTTGCGGACCGGTTTCGCATGGGTGCATGGCTGCGCTTCATGACTGATCTGCTCTTTACTCCGGTCGCGCGCTCCCACAAAAAGGTGATTGACCGCCACTATACTTTCGGCAATGACTTTTACTTCTATTTTCTCGACTCCGCCTACCATTTCTATTCCCACTGCCTGTTCGAGCCTGACGATGAATCATTGGAGCGGGCGGCTGAACGCAAATTGGAGCGGACGTTTCAAGCGCTGGACCTGGCTCCGGGCATGCGACTGCTGGATATCGGCGCGGGTTGGGGAGGGACCTTCCAGTATTGCTGCCCGCGCGGTATCGAGGTAACAGGACTTACCCTGTTTGAAAATTCTTACACCTACATCGATCAGTTGATACGGCGCAATCAGTTTGCGGGCCGGATCGTGCTCCAGGATTTTCTCAACTGGAAACCGGACGGGCCCTTTGATGCCATCGTAACGTACGGTGTGATCGAGCATATCCCGGAATATCGCAGGCTTTTTGCGCGTATTTGGGAATGCCTGAAGCCGGGAGGCAAAATCTATATCGATGGCTCAGGCAGCAAGCAAAAGTATTCTCTCTCCCAGTTCACTCGGCGTTACATCTGGCAGGGCGCGCATAGCTTTATGTGCCTGCAGGATGTGATTCAGGAGGCGCTCTACCACGGTTTCAAAATCGCTGAGGTAAAAGATGAGTCGCACGATTACGAACTCACGATGCTCCACTGGGCCCGGCGGCTGGATTTCCATCGTGAGGAAATCGTGAAGCGATGGGGAGAAGAACTGTATCGCGTCTTCCGACTCTTTCTCTGGAGTGGAGTCCCCGCCTTCCGTGACGATCAGTTGCAGGCCTATCACCTGGTTGCGCGCCGGGGAATGGATTCCGGACCGCGTCCGGGCCTGGCGAGCAGGTTCGGTTCCTTCCTCAAGCAGGTGATCTAGGAGCGGGATTCGCGGTGCACGGCATTCTGGCGGCGAGGCTGTGCCACGTGCGGTCCGTTCTCGAATTAGGCAGTGCCATTATTTTGATTTTCGCGCTCTTATCCACAGCCGCTCCCTTTCTCCCTGCCCCCGTAGATGATAAAATTTATAAAATCCACTCCTCGGAGTTCCGATGCAGGCAATCCTTGCGCTGGAAGATGGACGAGTCTTCAGCGGCATAGGTCACGGCGCGAAAGGCGAATGCTACGGGGAAGTTGTTTTCAATACTTCTATCACCGGTTACCAGGAAATCTTCACCGATCCTTCTTATGCGGGGCAGATTGTTGTCCTGACCAACCCGCAGATCGGCAATTACGGCACCAACCCTGACGACAACGAGGCCACTCATCCTTACATTGAAGGCCTCGTGGTGCGCGAGTTTTCGCCCATCAGTTCAAACTGGCGCTCACAGCAGGTGACCGACGAGTATCTGGAAAAGTTCAAGATCCCAGTCATCGCCGATATTGACACGCGCGCCGTCGTTCGCCACCTGCGCACCCATGGCGTCATGCGCGGCGTAATCTCCTCGATTGAAACCGACCCGGAGAAGCTCATCGCCAAGGCCCGCGCGCTGCCCAAGATGGACGGCACCGACCTGGCCAAGGTCGTCACGACCAAGCAGCGCTATCAGTGGGAAACCGGCACGCGCTCGCATGAGCCAACAGAAGTCGTCGGCGTAAAAGACCGGCCGCCAAGCAAACATGTGGTTGCATACGATTTCGGCATTAAACAGAACATTCTCCGCATGTTGGTCGATCAGGGCTGCCGCGTGACCGTGGTCCCGGCCATGACCTCCGCGGAGGACGTGATATCGCTCAATCCCGATGGCGTGTTTCTCTCCAACGGCCCAGGCGATCCCGAGCCTTGCACTTACGCCGCTGACAACATCCGCCGCCTGATGGGCAAAACGCCGATCTTCGGCATCTGTCTCGGCCATCAACTGGTCGGTCTCGCGCTGGGCGGCAAGACTTATAAGCTAAAGTTCGGTCATCACGGTGGCAACCATCCGGTAAAGCAGTTGGAGACCGGAAAGATTGAGATCACGGCGCACAACCATAACTTCGCCGTCGATCCCGATTCGCTCAAGGATTCTGAAGTCCTGAAGACGCACATCGACCTGAACGACAACACGTTGGAAGGGCTACGTCATCGCACCCTGCCGCTGTTCACCGTGCAGTATCACCCGGAGGCCTCGCCCGGCCCGCACGACTCGCATTATCTGTTCAAGGATTTTATGGGGTTGATGGAAGAGTGGAAGGGGAAATGAGAATCCACCACGGAGGCACGGAGACACTGAGAAAGACAGGAAGAGAGGTTCGCCGCAGATTAGCGCGGATGAGCGCTGATCCAAACGAGCTGACGGGAATGAATTTTCTGAGAAGCGTCGATCTGCGTTTATCAGCGGCTACATCTTTGTGCCTTTCTCCGTGCCTCCGTGTCTCTGTGGTGAATCGAACTTAAAATGCCGCGTAGAAATGACATCGCGAAAATCCTGATCATCGGCTCCGGGCCTATTGTGATTGGCCAGTCCGCTGAGTTCGACTACTCCGGCACGCAGGCCTGCAAGGCCCTCAAGGCTGAAGGCTACGAAGTGGTGCTGGCGAACTCCAACCCCGCCACCATCATGACCGACCCGGAGATGGCGGACCGCACCTACATTGAGCCGCTGACGAAAACCTATCTGGAAGAAATCATCCGGCAGGAATCAGAGATGCTTCGCGGACAGCCGGGCAAGTTCGCGCTGCTGCCTACGGTGGGCGGACAGACCGCGTTGAACCTTGCGGTGGAACTCGCTGATTCCGGCGTCCTGGAAAAATACAATGTTGAGCTGATTGGCGCGCAGCTTCGGGCTATCAAGATGGCCGAAGACCGGTTGCTCTTTCAAAGATGCCATGACGCGTATCGGGCTCGACGTGCCGAAATCCGCGCTGGTCAACAACCTGAAAGACGGTCTCGACTTCTCCGGCAAGATCGGCTTTCCGCTCATTATCCGCCCGTCATTCACGCTGGGCGGCAGCGGCGGCGGCATTGCCTATAACCGCGAAGAGTTGCTGGAAATCCTGGCCCGCGGCCTTGATCTTTCGCCGGTGCATGAAGTGCTGATTGAAGAATCCGTGCTCGGCTGGAAGGAATACGAGCTTGAGGTGATGCGCGACCTGGCCGACAACGTGATCATTGTCTGCTCCATTGAAAATTTCGATCCCATGGGCGTGCACACCGGCGACTCCATCACCGTGGCGCCGGCGCAGACGCTGACCGATCGCGAATACCAGCACATGCGCGACGCCTCAATCAAAGTCATTCGCGAGATCGGCGTCGAAACCGGCGGCTCCAATATTCAATATGCTGTGAATCCAGCGAATGGGCGCATGGTGGTCATTGAAATGAACCCGCGCGTCTCGCGCTCGTCGGCGCTTGCGTCCAAGGCCACGGGCTTCCCTATCGCCAAGATCGCCGCAAAGCTTGCCGTGGGCTACACCTTGGACGAAATTCCCAACGACATCACCAAGATGACGCCGGCCTGCTTTGAGCCGACCATCGACTACGTTGTCGCCAAGATTCCGAAATGGCAGTTTGAAAAATTCCCTGGCACCGATGAAGGCCTGGGGCCGCAGATGAAGTCCGTGGGCGAAGCCATGGCCATTGGACGCACCTTCAAAGAAGCGCTGATGAAGGGCATACGTTCTCTGGAGACGGGGAAAAAAGTGGGCGCGGAGAAAATTGAGCCGCGCATTCTCACGCAGCGCCTTGTCACCCCGCATCCAGAACGTCTTACCTATATCCGTTACGCGCTGCATCAGGGAATGACGGTAAAAGAGCTGCACAAGATGACCAGCATTGATCCCTGGTTCCTCTATCAGCTCAAGGAAATCGCGGCGATGGAAACTGAGCTGGTCAAACTGTCTCCCGATTCGCTGACGCAGGAAATCTTGCAAAAGGCAGACCAGTTGGGCATTGAAATCACACCCACAGAGGCGGAACAGCTTAACCACTCGCCACAACTGACAAAAGAAAAGCTGCGTCAGGCCAAGCGTCTGGGCATTTCGGACGAACGGATTGCGCTCTCCATCAAAACCGGCGTGCAAACCGTGCGCCGGATGCGCGAAACGCTGGGCATTCTGCCGGTGTACAAACTTGTTGACACTTGCGCCGCGGAATTTGAAAGTTACACACCCTATCTTTATTCGACCTACGAAGAAGAAGACGAAGCGCCACCGACGGACAAGAAAAAGATCCTGATCCTGGGCAGCGGCCCCAACCGCATTGGCCAGGGCATTGAGTTTGATTACTGCTGCTGCCACGCGGCTTTCGCGCTGCACGACGATGGCTATGAAACCATCATGGTCAATTGCAATCCAGAGACGGTTTCCACCGATTACGACACAAGTGACCGCCTATACTTTGAGCCGCTCACGTTTGAAGACGTGCTGGCGGTTTACCAGCATGAAACAAAGGGCGGCGCTCCAGTTGGAGTCATCGTTCAGTTCGGCGGACAGACGCCGCTGAATCTGGCATTGCCGCTGAAAGGCGCAGGCGTAACCATCATTGGCACCTCGCCTGAATCGATTGATCTTGCTGAAGATCGCAAGCGTTTTGGCAAGCTGCTGGAAGAACTCGATATCCCTCAGCCTCCCGGCGCAATTGCCACCAGCGTGGAAGAAGCCATCGCTGGCGCGCGCAAGGCCGGATATCCGGTGTTGGTGCGGCCTTCCTACGTTCTTGGCGGACGCGCCATGGTGATCGCCTATGACGATGACAGCGTTGTCCGCTATATGAAAGAAGCGGTGGAATATTCCCAGCAGCGGCCAGTGCTGGTGGATCATTTTCTTGAAGACGCGGTTGAAGTTGACGTGGATGCGCTCTCTGACGGCGAGGATGTCGTCATTGGCGGAATCATGCAGCACATTGAAGAAGCCGGGATTCATTCCGGCGATTCTTCCTGCGTGCTGCCGTCGGTCGGCCTGCGCAAGCCTGTTCTGGATACGATCCGCGAATACACGTTCAAGCTGGCCCGCGCATTGAAAGTCGTCGGGCTGATGAACGTCCAGTTCGCGGTTCAGAACGAAAAGGTCTTTGTGATTGAAGTCAACCCGCGCGCTTCACGGACCGTGCCTTATGTGTCCAAGGCTACGGGGGTGCCGCTGGCCAAGATTGCCGCCCGCCTCATGACCGGACGCAAGCTGCGCGAGTTCCTGCCAACGAACGTTGAAAAAGGCATCGACCTCGCAACGGGCGCCGGATACTTCGTCAAATCCCCCGTCTTTCCCTGGAACAAGTTCCCGGGCGTTGATACAGTCCTTGGCCCGGAGATGAAATCCACCGGCGAAGTGATGGGTTCAGCCGACACGTTCGGCGAGGCCTTCGCCAAGGCACAGCTTTCGGCCGGACAGGCTCTGCCCACGCAGGGCACGGTCTTTATCAGCGTGATTGACCGCTATAAGCAGGAATCCATTGAGCTGGCGAAGCGGTTTGTTGAGATGGGATTCAGACTGGTCGCGACGCATGGCACCGCCGATCGCCTGGAGAGGGCCGGGCTGGCGGTGGACCGCGTTTACAAAGTGAAAGAAGGCCGTCCGAACGTGGTGGACTTGATCAAGGGTGATCGCGTTCAGCTTGTGGTGAACACGCCGCACGGCGCCGAGCCATGGTTTGACGAGAAAGCCATTCGGCGCGCCGCAGTCACCAATCGCATTCCCACCATCACGACAATGGCCGCAGCCTGGGCCGCTGCAGAAGGCATCGCCGCGTTGCAGCGGAATGAAGTGAATGTGCGCTCGCTACAGCAGTGGCATGGCGAAAAAGTTTCCGGACAGTCCACTGTAGTCACCTAGCGATTGGTCAAGGACGCACCCCTGTCGGACTGCTTTACATTCTTTTAACAACACTCGTATTGCGGTATCCAGCTACTTAGGATTACCATCACTACAAGTGCTGTCGGATGCGCCGGGAACTCCGGGCCGATCCTTTCACACGCCATGCGCTTTCCTCAAACCGTCCGCGTTGCACCCGGCGCCTCAATCATACAGCCCGTGATCGTGCATGCTCTCCTTGGATCGGATGGCAAGGTGCTGGATGCCGAGCTCGTGGAAGATTCAAGCGCGGCCCTAAGCCAATCAGCCCTTGATCTGGTGAAGCGCTCGTCGTATGTGAAGGCAAACAATGGACGGTTGCAGCGTGAACCTTCATCAATGTGAGGTTTGTTTCCGAATAAACGTGGCGTATCTTTTCGCGTCTTGATGAAGTTGGTAAAAAATGTCTGCCCGGTCGCAAAAACCGGGCAGATGCTTTTAAAACGATTACCAACTCACTGTTGGACTGGCGTTCCAAACTAGAAGCCCAGGCCGAAGTGAGTAGCAAACGTCACAGAGTTGGTGGCCGGCCCGCCCGTGGGACGATTAAATTTCACAGGCAGATCAGCCTCAACAAAGTAGGACTTGAAAAAGCCTTTGTCATTTTTGAATTTCCAGCTTTTGTTGAGCAGCGGGATAAATCCAAATTGTGAGGAGTTCACGTCAAAGGCAACCCGCCCGCCTGCAGCCCATCCATGGGAGATACTCCAAACCAGTCCTGGATCCACGGTGAGGGTAACCGCACGAGGGTCGTCAGAAACACTGGGCACCATCTCCAGATCAAGAGTCATGCGTCCCTGGCCGTGGAAGGAAACTCCCAAAGGAAATCCAATCTGAAAGTTATCTCCGATGGTGGTGGTCTGACCTCCGCCATGAGTGACCCATGGGATAACAAACCCCACGTGGCCACCTACCGTGATCTGCGCCCGGGCAGCTGGCGCTGCCAGGAACATGACAAATGCTGCCGCTATAACACTTGCAAAACGCCGAAACAGATTTCCGAGCATTTCTCTCTCTTACCTTTCTGTTTGAATTGGTTTTTTTTGAAAAGAGGAGGCCCGCTGGGGCACCGCAGTAAAGAGTAGCGGCGGAGAGCGGAGTGTGAAGCGGTTACCCTTGAAGACTAACCAGGGAGAACTTCAGCCCACAGACAGCTTATCGTAGAGGCTCGATTCACTGCAAATGGAAGCCCTTTGAAGCATTGTTCCATTTAGAAACTCAGTTGCCCATTGAATCAGCACGGGTTTTCCCGGCCATCGTAGCCAGGGCTGGAACGCAGTCGAGCCGCAGCAAAATCATCTTCTCCGGCTGCAGGATGGGAAGGCGAATTTCCAAACTATCAAAAAGCGGTTCTCCAAGGACATGACCTATGCCCATTTTGGTAATGGCAAAAAACAAGTGCATGGTGTAGAACGACAGTCGCGGCAATCAAGGTTCTTGAATCCCAGTATTTACTTCATTCCAGGGAGAGCGTTTTTATGCAGCGTCGTATGCTTATTTTTTGTGTTCTGATGGTTATTTTCCCGGTATTGGCTTTGCCACAGGAAAGACCTCCCCGCCCCGTACACACATTTTCCATCGTGGCCTTTGATCCTTCTACAGGCGAGATGGGCGTTGCGGTGCAGTCGCACTGGTTTGCCGTGGGCGGAGAAGTGCCATGGGCGGAAGCAGGAGTAGGTGCGGTGGCGACACAGTCTTTCATCGACCCCAGCTATGGGCCGCTTGGACTGAATCTGATGCGCGCGGGCAAGAGCGCACCGGATGCTCTGCACGGTTTGTTGATCGCCGATGATGCTTGCAATGTTCGCCAAGTGGCAATGGTGGATACGCAAGGCCGCGTGGCCACCTTCACCGGCGCAAAAGATATAGAGCCTGCGGGTGGAATTGCCGGCGGATCGACTGGAAATCCCATGCCAATCCAATGCGGTGGCCAGCCCGGCGGTTCCATACAGACCGGCAAGAACTATGCTGTCCAGGCCAACCTTATGAGCAACGACCGTATCTGGCCCGCGATGTCCAAAGCCTATGAATCCACTAAAGGCGATCTGGCTGAACGCATGCTGGCTGCGCTGGATGCCGCTCAGGCCGCCGGAGGCGATGTGCGAGGAAGACAGTCGGCGGCAATCGTAATTGTGCCGGCAAAAGGCACGGGCAAGCCGTGGCAGGATTACGTTTTCAATCTGCGCGTGGATGACAGCGCAGAGCCGCTGAAAGAACTGCGCCGCTTGGTCACGCTCCAGCGCGCTTACAACCATATGAATGCTGGCGATAAAGCCGTGGAACTGCATGACAATCCCGGTGCGCTGCGTGAATATGGCGCGGCTGAGCAGCTTGTGCCGGACAGCGCTGAGATGATCTATTGGCACGCTGTGGCGCTGGCCAACATGGGCCGAGTGGACGAAAGCCTGCCGCTGTTCAAGAAGGTTTTTGCCATGGACCGCAACTGGCTTGATCTGACGCCTCGCCTGCCCAAGGCCGGTCTCCTGCCGGATAATCCGCAGTTGATCCAGAAGATTGTGGCGCAGGGGAAATAAGGTTTCGCTTATTTCCGCGTGTTCTTGAAAATCAACTTCAAGGTCCGTCTAACCGCCACCAAGTTGCTGTGCATGAAGAGATCCTGCGCCCTATTGTGGAAAACCATGTTCTTTCTATAGCGAAACTACTGCAATGGATAGATTTAGTAGTGTGCATGAAAGTAGTGCAATAGTTTGCAGTCAAAGTATTTAAGATATTTTCGCGTGACGTATCTGTAAAGATCGTTTCATATCGGGCATAGATTAGAGAAAATTAAAAAGCCTAACGGAGTTAGTCGGCGCTTGACACGGGGACACAGTGGGCGGAGAATCTTTAACACTTAGGTGCGGCTCGCCCCATAAGCGCCCAGGTTCGCTTTTGGAAAGTGATGAGCCCTGAAAGATTTGTTCGGACGGAGAACACATGGAAAAATCAGACCCCAGTGCCGCAGTGGCAGTGGCTCGGAATTCGAGCGAGCGGGCGGTGCGACACGAACTGAATATCCCACTGCACTACCGGCTGGAAGGCCAGGAGAACTGGGCCACGGGTGAAGCCATTAACATGAGCGAATCCGGTCTGCTTTTCACCTCGAACGAACTTCTTGAAGTTGACACCAGAGTGCAGATCACTTTTCAGAGCATAGATGTGCCTCAGGTAAAGTCGAGCACGCGACTGGCCCGTGTGGTGCGCCGCACGCTGAGCAACTGGCCGGAAACGCGCGTGAAATTCGGCGCCAGATTCTGCTCCTGATCACCTGAGTTCACTTACATTTCATAACAAATTCCATCCTATTTTCTCGCTCTGTTCCGCCGTCCTTTCAGAAAATCGGTGTGGGGGCGTTGTGCGTGCTGACGATCACCGCCGCCCAAATCGATTGGGCAGTGTACGAAAAACCACACTTTGCCAGTGCTGCAGGTATCATCTAAGGTACTGAGACAGCGGCCGCCGTGCAGGTACCTTTAAGTTTGAAGGGCCCGGAGGCGGGGCGCGAATCCAGAATCTCAGTTGGCCACCGTTCGGTTGCGATGGTAAAACAGAATCATGAGTTCACAAGACGACCCCAAGGCAAAGCCGCGGTTCGAAAATTTTGGACGCAAGCTGGACGCCGAATTTGGCGAAGCAGCGGAGAAGCTGGAACGCGAAAAAGAGAAAGTTATCACCTACCTGAACAACGAAGTTGTGCCGGCGATCCGCACACATTCCACCAAGGCATTGCGTGTGGCAGCGGAACAACTCAGCAAGCTGGCCGAGTATATGGACAAAAATCGCTCGTCCAGTTAGCGGCGATCTTTTGCCTGTTGGCGACACTGGCAGGCTGCGCGGCGCACCATGAGCCTCCGCCGGCCATGCCTGCGCCTCCACCACCTCCGTCAGCTTCAATTCCGTCGCGCCTGCCTACTCCTACGCCCACACCGGTTCCTTCGCATCCTGCGGCGCCTACGCCACGGCCCAGCGGCGAAATCATCGTTCCCAGAGACGCCAAAGTCCTTTATACCGAAGTGGGTTATGCAAGCTGGTACGGGCCGGGATTTCAAAAGCGCAACGCAGCCAATGGCCAGCCCTATGACATGAATGCCATGACCGCTGCGCATCGCACGCTGCCGTTGAATACCATTGCGCGCGTGACGGACGTAAAGACCGGCGACTCTGTCCTGCTGCGTATTACTGACCGCGGCCCTTTCGTCGGCGATCGCGTGATTGATCTTTCCCGCGCGGCGGCGCGGCGGCTAAGCGTTTTCCAGAAAGGCGTTGCTCTGGTGCGAATTGAAGTGCTGGAAACGCCAGCCCCAATCAAGGAAGGTGGCCGCTGGTGCGTACAGATCGGAGCATTTGCCGACGCAAGCGATGCCTCACAGCTCAAAGAAAAACTTGCGCGCCGCTATCGCACTGCCAAAGTGCTGCAATTCACAAGTCCGGTGGGCGGTGACTGGCTCCGCATTCGCGTGGCTGAAGATGATAAAAAACGCGCCCAGGAAGTAATGCGGGAAACCCATACCGATGCCGGCGTTTATCTGGTAAGGCTGGATTGATTTTTTCTGAAATCTCGAGCGCAGCGAGGGATCTCTAGCCACTTTCATTAGCGGTTCAGGCAACACTCAATTCCTTCCATGACAATAACTTTCCAATTGATTACGAACCTCGAAATTCCAGGCAACTATAGGGATCCCTCGCTGCGCTCGGGATTTCAGAAAGAAACCGCAATACCTGCCTTTTGCTAATATTTCAACTGCTATGACTGACTGCCTCTTCTGCAAGATCATCGCCGGGAAAATACCTTCAAAAAAGGTTTATGAAGACGAAAAAGCTTTTGCGTTTGAAGACATCAAGCCGCAAGCGCCGACGCACGTGCTGATTATCCCCAAGAAACATATTGTCGGCATTGACCAGGCGACCGAGGCCGACGCGGAACTGATGGGCTATTGCCAGCTTGTGGCGGCAAAGATCGCCAGAGAGCGCAAGCTGGAGCACGGATTTCGCACGGTGTACAACGTCGGCCCGGACGCAGGGCAGACTGTTTTCCATCTGCACCTGCATCTGCTGGGTGGAAGGCAGATGCACTGGCCGCCGGGATAAGCTTTTTCTGAAATCCCGACCCGGAGCTTGTCGAAGGCGAGGGAACCCTATAACCACCATCGTGCAAATCGGTCCACCCACAGAGTTCTTGGACGGTCAACCACTACGCCGTGAAAGGTCGGATGGTGGTTTCTCCTTGGACGCCCCGCAAATTTCTTATTGGCAATAGGGTTCCCTCCCCTTCGACAAGCTCAGGGTCGGGATAAAAACCTACGCCGCCCCAATCAACCTTGAAGCACTGGGAAACGACCGCTGCCACACAGACGTGAGCAGCGTAAATTCCGGTAGCAGTTGGGCAGAGCCATCCACCGTCTCTTCAATTTCACGCCATTGCGCCGCGCTAAGATCTTTCAGGATTGCCCGATGGTCCCTTACCGGCAGCCCGGACAGCAGGGCGCGAGCGCGGCGATTCAACTCTTCGCGTGCGGTAACAAATGAGGGCTCGGCCAGCAGGCGTTTGCCGTCGAGCCAGGCCGAGGCCAGATAACTGGGAAATGGCGAGAGCGCGCGGTACAGGCTTATTACGGTCTTTGCGCCCGTGGTCTTCTTGATGTCAGAGTAAATCAGCCAGACGCGCAGCCCGGCTTCACGCTCATTGGGCACGTGCACACGCACCATCTGGGCCAGGGCTGAGACCTGTTTTAGCTTGCTCACTCTTCCCTTTTGTCCGCCGGAATAGCCGCGTTGCATCAGCCGGGAAAACAGCGCCATCTGTGCGGTGGCGCGGGCGAAGAGGCCAACAATGCCGCCGACAACCCGAATATCGGCGTTGGAAAATTTATCGGCGGAAAGGACGGCCGGCTGGTCGGAAAATGTCCAGCCGCCACTGATAGCGGCTGAATGCGCGATTTCCTGGTAGGCCCTTGCGGCCGTCTCAAATTCGCGGGAGCATACCACGCTCTCCAGGTCTTTCCAGATCACCTTCAGGTATTGCGGAATTCCCGCGGAGAGCTTGAAAACGGTGGGAACAAACGGAAGATCGAATGCGGTGCGGATGCTTGCGTACATCCGGCGTATTTCGGGCGTGACTTCATGTTCTTCATACGCGCGATTGAGGGCCATGGTTGTGCCTTTATGGGAGATTGGACGTTCCCGGCAGCTACTCAGTTGCAAGGCAATAGAAATTAATCGGCAAAGAACGCTGGGATGAAAAAGGACGCGGGCTGGAAGGGCTGGATAACGCGAGTTCTGACTCCCAAATTTTTCTTGCGATCCATTTTGGAACCAATGTCGATGATCCGTGCCCCTCCATCCCGGAACCCGCAGTTCGCCCTATTCCCATAGACATTCGAGTGGTCTATAATCCTTGCTCACCAAGACATTCGAGTGGAGTCAAAAAAAAGAAAAGCATGGCGAAAAACAAACCACAATCCAGCCAGGAAATGTTGCAGGGAACGCTCGACATGCTCATCCTGCAAACGCTGATCATGGGGCCGGCGCACGGGCACACAATTGCGCGTGTGATTGAGCAAACATCTGAAGACGTGCTGCAGGTGGAACAAGGGTCGCTCTACCCAGCCTTGCATCGCCTGGCTGACCGAGGCTGGGTCAGCTCATATTGGGGCGCCAGCGAAAACAATCGCAAAGCCAAGTATTACAAATTGACCGCAAAGGGCCGCAAGCAACTGCTGGCTGAAACCAGCCGCTGGCAGCAAATGGTGGAAGCCATTGGACGCGTGCTGGCCCGGGCCGCTGAGTAAATTCAGCAAGGAGCAAAGATGGGACTTCGCAGATTCTTTCAACGTCGCACAGAAGATGCGGAATTGGCGCAAGAGTTGCAAGCGCATATCGCGCATCAGGTGGATGAAAACATTTCCGCCGGAATGCCCGCAGAAGAGGCGCGCCGACAGGCATATCTCAAACTGGGCAATCCGCAACAAGTGCGAGAAAAAGTGTGGCAGTGGAATACCGTGAAGTTCTTTGAGCATCTGGTGCAGGACCTTGCGCTATGCGCTCCGCACGCTGCGGCGGATACCGGGATTTGCTGCAGTCGCCATGCTAACGCTCGCCCTCGGTAGCGGAGCGACCACCGTGATGTTCACGGTGATCAACGGTGTACTGTTGAAGCCGCTGCCTTACGCCGAGCCCGATAAGCTGGTCACATTGCAGGAAAAAACGGAAAAAGCCACTCAGTTTGGCAATTTATGGTCGCTGGCTTACCCCAATTTTCTCGACTGTAAAAATCAAACCCACTCACTTGCCATGGCGGCTTGGCGCTACAGTGGAGGCACAATCGCCAGCCCCGGCGATCCTGAGTATGTTGATGGCTTCCAGGTCTCGTTTGGGCTCTTTGAAATCCTGGGCGTAAGGCCTGGCCGAGCGGAGTAAATACGTCGGCCTGGTCTCCATTCAACCGGAAATCCGGGGGCGCGATCCCCACGACCGAGTAGATCTTTTCAGCGTAAACAAGCGCCTTGCCGAGTGGTGGCGCGCCTTCAGCCGGGAGCGACAATCTTCCAGGCGCGAAGCGAACTGGCGGGTTCTTGCCTGAAGAAGACAGTCTTGGCTCCGCGCCGGTAGTCATCATCAGCGATAGTTTATGGCAGAGACGCTTTGGCAGCCGCGCGGATACAATCGCATTGAGGGGCCTCAATCTGGCGGCGCAGTATCCAAAATCGAACGCCGGCCGCACCTTTATCGCAGAGCCATTGCGGCGAGCGCGAGTTCGCCATGCGCGTGGCGCTGGGCCCGGCAGCTTACCGCGCGCCGAAGAAGTCCACCTTGACCGGCACGTGCTCTTGTTCGCACTCGCAGTTTCCCTGTTCAGCGGGATTCTCTTCGGGCTGGCGCCCGCGCTACGCATTCCCGCACGCTCTCTTGACAACACACTTCGCACCGGGGCAAAGACCATCGCGGGAGCGTCGCGGCGTCTCCACGCAAGTTTTGTCGTTTCAGAAATCGCGCTGGCAGTCGTGCTGCTGATTTCCCCGGGATCCTCGGACGGACCTATCTCCTGTTGCAGATGCTGCGGAAACTACATGCGATTGAAGTTATCGTCCGTATCGTCGTCTGCGCCGTGGCGGCGAAGAATGCTCACCAGGTTCTGTGAAAACGCTGAGCGCGGCATCACCACATCGCAGCCGGCTTCCTGCGCTTTCACCTTCAGGTCTCCCTGGACATGGGAAACAAAGCCGACAATCGACGTGGCTTTCTTGTACTTCGAACGCATCTTGGTGATGACCGGCAACGGCTTGATGCCGTTGCTATTCAGGTCGACGATGATCAGTGACGGCTTTTCTTCGGAGCCCTCAGTCTTTTCCGCGATGTCTTTGTCAGTCTTGACGAACTCGACCTTCACGTTCAGTTTGCGCGAAACTTCCTGGATCTTGGCCACGAAGAAAAGATCGTCGACAAAGGCAAAAATCTTTGTTGGAGCATCCACGCGCTGGGTGAGCGGCTCCATGTTGGGAGAAGCCTGAGCGCCATTGTGGAAACGCGCTCCCTGCATGTTGTTGCCGTTCCCCTGGTTGCGATAGCTATGGTCCATTGGCCCCACAAAGCCCGGTCCGCCGCGCCTTTGTCCACCGCCACGATTGTTGCGGTTCTGGCGATTCTGCCCGCCGGGACGGCCCTGGTTGCTGGATCCATTCTGGTTGTTCTGGCTGTTCTGGCCCGGGTTCTGCGAGCCAAAGTTCCGTCTGCGTCGCCGGGACTTGCGATTACGCTGCCCCTGCGGATTCTGCGGTTGGTTCAATCCTTCATTCATTCGTATACCTGTGAGCTTTGATCTATCTGCCGGACCTCCAAATGTGGTGACCCGCTGTAAGCGAAATCCTCAGGGTCTGGCTGGAAGTCAGTCGGCTAAGTTTCGGAAAATCTTCGTTATATCTGCGCTGTTCAAAAATCACTTTGCGCGAAACGTCGCACCGGAACGGGCGGCAAACTGAAGACTCCGTGATGTTACCACGAACGTACCCTGAAGCAAGCAAAAACTTGTAAATTTCCACCCCGGGAATTCCACAACAGTAACTTCATCTCTGGCATTCTGGGGTGGTGGGCGCTATAGGATTCGAACCTATGACTTCCACCGTGTGAAGATGGCACTCTACCGCTGAGTTAAGCGCCCGATCCGCTAGGTATTGCTGCATCGGGTAAAATTATTCTAACAGAAGGCTTTTCCCGCTGTCTTGCCGGCAGCCACGTTCCCAAACTTAACGAAAACTTACAGATGCGCAAAAGCCACGCTATGGAATAAACTCTGGTGTCGGGGCTTTGCTGGCCTCTCTGGAGACCTGCAACTTTTTGGTTGCCAAGGGGTTTAACAAGATGTGAGCAGCGTGGCCTTAAAGTCGGGTTTGTTCATGCCCACAGTTACCGGCAGGATGCAGGGTATTGCGGAGATGGCAGCAAGCCACGTTCCTTATGATTCGCTGACCGATGCGGAGGTGATGCTCCGCGCCGGGACCGATGATAATGCGGCCTACGAGTATCTCGTAACCAAGTATCACCGGCCCATGATCGCCTTCATGTACCGCATGTGCCATAACCAGGCGCTGGCGGAAGAGCTGGCGCAGGAAGTCTTTCTGCAGGGTTTATCGTTCGCGCAAGACCTATGCGGCGGAAGCCAAGTTCACCACATGGCTTTATCGCATAGCCACGAACCTGGCAGTAAATCATGCGCGCGACCACAAGGTTGAGCGCAGCGGAAAATTGGTAAGCCTGGACGAGCCGGATGAAGAATCCGGCACCACGATGGATGTTGCCGATCCTACGCTGAATGCGGAACAAAACATTCTGCGCCGGGAGCGGCTCCAGGCCATCAAAAAACATGTGATGACGCTGCCGGAAAAACAGCGCGCCGCCGTGTTAATGCATAAATATCAAGGGATGGATTATCGCGAGATTGCGGGAGTTTTGAAATTAAGTGAGTCCGCCACCAAGTCTCTGCTGTTCCGCGCCTATGAAGTGCTGCGTGACCGGCTGAAGGAATTTGTATGAATTGCAATGATGTTCGGGAAAATCTGATTGAGCTGCTCACTGACGGTCCGGCCGACCCGCAGGTGAAGGCTCACGTAAGCCAGTGCAGCGCCTGCACAGAGGAGCTTGGCTCCCTGCGCAAGACCATGGCGTTGCTGGATGAATGGGAATCGCCGGAGCCTTCTCCCTACTTTCTTACCCGCCTGCGGGCGCACGTAAAGGAAGAACAGCAGAAGGCCCCGGCAAGCATGTTTGGCTGGCTGCGCCGGCCTATGCTGGCTGCCGCGCTGGCCACAGTACTGGCCGCCGGAGGTGTAGTCTACCGGCTCACCGTGGCGACTCCGCCGCCTGATAATGGCGCGGTAGCCGATATTGAATCTCTGGACAAGAACCACGACTTGATTATCGATACTGACCTGGTGAATGAACTTACCGGCGGTCCATCAGACGATGTAGCTGAGCCTTAAACTTTATGCTCGGGGGAGCAATGGTGATTGGGGCCAAAGTTGTTTCGGCGGTTTTGCTCTCAGGGTTGATGACCCTGAATGTGCCTTCGCGCGTGACCACCTCAAGCCGCAGGACAGCTCCCATTGCTCTGTTACAAGCCACGCCACAAAAAAGCCCTAACGCTGGCAAACAACCCGCACAAAAAGGCGGACGCAAGATGGGCGACTGGCTCCAGGCCCACAAAGACCTTCCGCTCGATCAGCAAATCAAACTCCTGGAAAGCGAGCCTGGCTTCAAGAAACTTCCTGCTGACCGCCAGACTGCATTGCGTGACCGACTGAAAAAATTCAACAGCCTGCCACCTGATAAGCGCGACCAGGCGCTGCAACGCATGGAATTCCTGGCCAAGCTGACTCCGCAGCAACGGCAGCAATTGCGGACCGCTAACGAACAACTGAAAGGCCTGCCTCCAGAGCGGCAAGTCGCGGTCCATACGGCGTTGCGCCATCTGCGCCAGATGCCGCCAGCTGAGCGCCAACAGGTCATCCAGTCAGACCGGTTCCGCAGCACCTTCTCCGATCAGGAGCAGAAACTCATCAGCCAGCTGGCAGAGATGTCTCCGCAACAGGGCGGCGGCGCACAGAACCCGCAGCCAAAGTAGCTTTTTGTGCAATCCCGAACGGAGTGAGGGAACCCTATAACCAGATCACTTTTCGGTTCCGAAAAAGAATCCTGAAGGGGCCGAAGATCAACTGGAGGCTTGGGTGCTCCTCAAGATTGTCGAAAGCTCTAGAGTCCCCTCGCTACGCTCGGGGCTTCGGAAAAACTTCAGTTCATCATCGCCATCGACCTTCTCAACGACAGCGCTGTTTGCCTGATTTCGTCCGCATCCGAGGCGTCCGGAGACATCTTTATGTACTCCTCAAAGTCGCTTAGCGCGCCCCGATAATCGTTGAGGTTGTAGCGCAGCACTGCGCGCTGTTTCATGTCTTCAGGCGAGCGGGGATAGATCAGCAGAATCAGGTCCACAACCTGCACAGCCCGGCGAAAATCCCGGTGGGATAGATAAATAGAGCGCAGATTGTTAAGCATGCGGGTCAGCATCTGCCGCCGCGTGACAGGCAGGAGAAATTCCGGCTGCAGAGCCACCTGTCCGGAATAAATGCTGTCCAGTTTCTGGCGGCAATCGTCTTCGGTGACGATTGATCCGCGCTCAAACGCGTCGATCAGAATGGAATGGCCATCCACGTCATAGTGCTTGAGCAAAAAATGCCCTGGCATGCCGACTCCAAACAATTGAAAGCTCACGCGCCGCGCCACTTCCATGTAGACCACGGCCAGCGTGATGGGAATGCCCAGACGGCGGTCGAGCACATCGTGAAGAAAAGAGTTGCGCGGACTGTAATAGTCCACGGTGTTGCCGCGGAACATTTCTTCCCGGAAAAGCACGTCGTTCAGCGCGGCGATGACTTGTGGGGGATCATCAGGGTCCTGTATCTTTTCTGTCACGCGCGCCGCCAGCTCATCCACTTGCCGAACGTAGTGTTCGATATCGAGCTGTGGGTCTTCAATCCGGGCAAAGGTGAGCGCGGAGCGCAGAAGATCAACGCGTTCGTCTTCGATTTCCGAACGCACCAGCGCGGCAAACGACTGGATCACATCCGGGCTGGCCTTGGCTGCCATAGTGAAATTGTAGCCGAAGGCGGCGCCTATTTTCCGGGTACTAAGTGTCTCTTGTCGCGCCACAATCGGTGCGGCAGAAGGTAGGTAAATCCGGCAAAGCCCTCCCACTGCGTGGAGATGCCGGTGAGACCACGATTAAAGCCGGCATCGATCACCAGATTGCGGCGCACGGGATAAGAGACCGCCCACAAGTTCCCTACGGCATTGCCCTTCAGAAATGGCTGGGTAAAATGCCACAGCTCGCTGGCGATAGTGAATTTCTTGAGCGGATGCGAAATCGAAATCGTCTGCCCGAACTGGGCGCGGCCCACGTGATTGTGAACCTGCTCGTTGAACATGCCGTTCAAATCGAAATGGAAACCTACCAGATCGCCGCTGATGAGTAGAAGCAGGCTGTGCTCCGGGGTGCCGAAATCCACATCGGGCGCGGAACCAGCATAGACGTGCTTGAAATAGCTGAGAGAAAGCGTCGGCCGCTTGCCGCGCCCGGCCAGCATGACTGTTTGTACACCAGCCAGCACGTCGCCCGGGTTGAATTCTTTTACCCGGCCCAGGCCGCTGTGGACCAGGGGCTCACTCTGCACAAGAAACTGGAGCCATGGATTCACCGTCAGCTTGGTTACCTGATTGATACCTAGACGGCTGGAAAATTCCGGCGAGGCGGCCGCGTACTGGATTCCATTTTCAAATTGCAGGTAGCCGATCGGAGTGAGCGTGGCAGGAGTAGCCACGGTGGGCCGCGCCGGATTGGCCTCCGGAGTTTCATCGGTATCTTTTGGGACGCCTGGAGTGGATTGTGCGGCAACACAGGCTGTTAAGAGGAACATACAAAATATGGCCAAAAACGACTTGCGCTTCAGACAGGTTATTTGGCCTCTGCCAAAAACAATGGGCATCCAACGATTCTTCATGCGACCTCGGCTCAATAAATTTTTCTAAGCAATGATTTGCAGCCTTGTAATTCCGCATCGAAAAGCGTTCGCGTAAATGCCATGATGGATAGGAACTCAAGACAGTAATGCGCACGTCCACCCAAAAACGGATAGACAAGCTAACGCGGAATTATTGTTGGAAATCTGCTTTACGCACGAGGAGGGTGATAAGGGGGAACGACGATGCCCGGAGAAAGATCGTTCTGCGGCATTGGTTCCAGAATTGAAACAACAGCTAACTGCCGTTCCAACGAGAATGCGAAAACGGGGGATATATGCGTAGAACAGCAGAAGCAGTCTTCATCTCCGGACTCTGGTTGAACCGGGTCGGGTATTGCCGGTGATGAAGAAATCTGCGCGCCTGGCTGGCTATCTGTAAAGGTTGGCGCCGGCAGACCTGAGATAGTATCGCTCGGGCACAGACCGGGCACGGAGATATCCGCGAACGCAAAGACGATGAAGAGAGCGGCCACACTTCGGCGCCACAGATACATTAATCGCCTTCACTCTCGCCATGGTTTTTGCATTGCTCCTTACGGGGCCTGTCGACAATACCAACGGAGAGGTTTTTCATCGTTAATACGTCATGCGGTAGCGACAGGCTGCATCGCTACCGCATGATCGGTCTTAGAAGTGGAACCCCAGCTCTGCCGAGTACGATCGCGGCGTGACGAAATGGGTTCCGGTGAAAGTTGAAAGAAAGTTATAGAGCGCAGTCTTGTTGGTCAGGTTGATCACACTCCCCTGCAGGCTCCATTTGTAGCGGTCGCCATGGAACAGATTGTCATGTCCAACTGCCAAATCGAAAAGACTGCGAGGAGCAACCCGCGGCGGATTGTGGTCGTCATCCTCCGTTCCCGGCGCCGGAATGGAAACGCGGTTTGATCCAAACTGTGACGGGGCGCACGATGTCAGTGGCGATGCCAGAGTTGGAAACACGCTGCCGCAGAACAAACCTGCCTGAATTTGCTGGTCTGCGGTGAGGCCTGTCAGGTCAACGGGTGTTGTGGTGTCTGTAGCGAACGGCACCGCGCCAGCAACCAGTCCGCTGTCATAACGCCAGTTGAAACCGATCCACGGGCCGCGCTTGCCGATCTGATATTGCAAGTGTGTGGTCTCATTAAACTTCTCGTCGTGATCAATACGGAATGCGCCAATGGACGAAGGAACGGCACCAGCTCCGCCGAGCTGCGGAGTAAAGAACCGGGCCTGCACACTGGAGAAAACGAAAAGTGCGGTAGAAGCCGTGGAAGTTCGGCACGCTCACCCGTCCGGCGAAGCCAGGGATCTTGGAGTTGTGCCATTCAATCGGAAAGGTCAGCGGAGTGGCCCCGAAAACCCCGAAGTCATAGGCGTTGTGCGTGTATTTCCAGATGTACTCACCCGAGAAGACCAGGTATTTCCCGAATGCCTGCTGCAGACCGGCATGGAACTCATTACGCCATCCAGGAGCAAACGGTGTAATGTCATTGGACGCACAAACCAGAAGCGGGTTCAGCACCGGATTGGCGCATCCAACGCTGGATAGAATCAGGTTCTCATTGAATGGCGTTTCCAGAACTCGCGCGTACGAAGCGCGAAAAACAGTATTCGTTTTTTTTACGTTGTAAGCAATGCCCAGGCGCGGCTCAGCCTCATTGTGTGAAACAAGCCCGTGGTAGAAATCGCTGCGAAGGCCAAGGTTAAAAGTCCACGGTCCTGTCGTGATGGCATCCTGCAAATACATAGAGAGCAGCTTAACGTCCGTGTGGCCATTGAATGGAAACAGGCTGCCTCCACGCGTCAAGTCAGCCGGTAGAAGTAGAATGTTGAAGTTTGGATTCGCCGATCCACCCGGATTCACTGGCCCTCCGCATTGCCCTGGATCGGTCACTGAGGGATCAGTGTTGGGGCTTCCATCCGCATTGAGGCAGACGGCATTCAATGTAGGATCCACGATGCCAAAGCGATCTTTCTCAGTAAGGAAAGTCTGCTGATACGTAGCCCCTGCCTTCAGGTTGTGAATACCTTTGACGTAGGAAATATCGGACCGCACTCCGGTGTTCGTAAGCCTCCGGTCCTGGGTCAATGTCTCCTGCTGAAGACCCGGGGCGAGATCGGCAAACGGATTGCCACTGGGATAATAGTTAAATTGATCATGCCGCACGAACGCGCCTACGGTTAACACTGTGTTGGCATTCAGCAGATGTGTAAATGTCGGAGCAATATTGAAAGTCCTGATCTGAGAGCGCTGGTCTGCCGGTCCCACCGGAAGACCATTAGGACCAAGGCCGCCATTGTCGACTACAAGGCCAGACCATGCAGTCGCATTTTGCTGGTCAAAAGTATTTGGTGTTTGGAACCACGAACGGGTCAAGCCCAGGTTCAGATGGAGAGAATTGGCCTGAGAAAGTTGAAAATCCACGCGATCGAATATATTTTCTTCATTTCCCTTGGCATGCATCACGGTGAACTCTGGCGGATCAAGAAAGCGGCCGCTGTTCAGCCCGTTCACCGAGATGAAATTTCCAAATTTGTCACTTCCATAAGCCAGATTGAACCCGACGCTGGAAGTGCCAAAGCTACCGTATGAGGTAGTGAATGCGCCGTGAGGCGTAGTCACGCCCTGGCCGGATCGCGTCGTAACGTTGATTACAACACTCGCCTTCTCGCCAAACTCCGCCGGCGGTGCGCCGTCTATAACTTCCAGAGACTGAATGGAATCCGCAGGAATCTGGTTAGAGAAAATTTTGCTCTGCTGATCGGTGATGGGCTGGCCATCGACTGAGAAAGAATTCTCCGCGTGATCGCCAAGCCCATGGAAGAGTCCATTGGAGTCAGCGGCGATGCCCGGCGTAACCAGCGTAACCAACGAACTCACAGAAGAGGAAGCATTCTCCAGCGGTACTTTGTCAAAAAGATTGCGATCTACGTCTGTGTGAAAGGTGGTATCTGTCTCAATCAGGTCGGCTCCTCCGCCCTCAACCGTGACAGTCTCAGTAGAACCGCTCAATTTCAAACCGATATTCAGGCTCGTGGGAACGACCGAGCGAATATCTACATCCTGCGTATATGGAGCGAATCCCTTGACGCTAACGGTGAGATGGTAAGGATTGAAAGGGATGTTGGAAATGGTAAATCTGCCCGCGCCGTCTGTGAGGACTGTGCGATCGTAACCACTAACCGGATTATGTATTTCAACACTGGCGCCGGGGACCACGGCGTTCGTGGGATCGGTGATGACTCCCTGCAACGTTCCGCTGGAAGTCTGGGCGGACGCCTGGACACAGAAGAAAAGTATAACGCTGACAAATATGAGCGAAGAGAAAAACAGAACTGCTTTCATAGAAATACGCATAGCTCCTCCAATGCTTGTGAGTGAAGAGTGTTTGGGGGACTGAATTGTCTTTGCGTAGGAGCTATGCGGCTGGAGGAGGACGCGAGGAATACGGGGAGGAATGTAGCTCTGTCTTATGTTCCGTTTTCAGCAGCGGCTTAAGAGTGCCGGTCTGCCGAAGGGTAACGTGCATGTGGCAGATGCCTGCCACACGGACCGCCGAGTGCAACAGCGGACACACACTGCAGTGCCGGGCGTCAGTTTCCATCCCATCAGGATGGAAGTGCAACGCCTGCGCCGCTGCTGATCCCAGCACGAGCACCAGGCAGGCAATAACCAGCCATGGCGGGACCCAACGAGCGATGTTGCCTTGTTTGTGTTTCATAGCAATAAAAAATTATTTATACGGTTTGCCGCACGGGAGCCTCCACAGGCTCAGATTGTTCTTGTTTCGCCCGAAAGAACAAAGTTTTCACCCCGGCCATCACTACCAGAACTGCACCAAAGGTGCATACGATGGTTGCCCCCGTGGGCGTGTCAAAGAATACGGAACAATAGCAGCCCAGAGCAGAAACCAGCGTGCCCATCGTCCAACCAATGGCCAGGCGCGTCCCAATGCGGTCGGCAAATAACATGGCACCGACGGAAGGTACCACCAGATAACAAAACACCAGCAGCACGCCGGCAATCGCCACCGATGAGGTCACGACGAAGCCGAATGACGCGTAGAAAAGAAAGTCCCAGAGTCGCACGTTGAGCTCTGGGCTGCGGGCCGTCGGCGGAGTTGTGGCTGAGGGAAATGGCCAGAAATTTTTTGCGAAAGATGAAATGAAAGAGCCCGATTACGCCATAGAGCACTGCCGTCTTCAATACGTCATGTTTTGACACGGCAAGAATGTTGCCCACCAGCATGTCCTTGAGGTGCTCGGTTTCGCCGGTGGCCTTGCTCATGGCGATGATGGCCGCAGCGGACGCTACGGCATAGGTAATACCTATAAATGCCTCGAGCGGTATGCGCTTTCTGCCGGGACCGGACAAACGTAAAGATGCCGGCGCCCACAAACGTGAAGCCCAGGCTCATCCAGTACGCGCCTGTGCCGTGTGGGTCCATGCCTATCAGAATGGCGGTGGTAGCGCCCAGAGCGGCAATCTGCGCCAAGGCCAGATCGACGAAAATTACACCGCGTTCCACAACATGCACACCCAGATAGGCGTGGATGCCTGTCAGGATCAGACTGGCGAGAAAAGGAAGAATCAGAAATTGGAGTATTTCCATGTAGCTTATTTGGTCTCCTCAAAAGCTTTCGTCAGCTGCGCAATATCGTAATCGAAAAGCTTGAAATAATCGGTGATCTCCGGCTTGCCGCCCACAGAAGGCATCATCACGACTACCTTGCCGTTCACCATGCTGGCAATGGAGTTCGGCGTTTTGAGATCGAAATATGGCTCAATCAGCTGAATCTTTACGCCTTCACGCTTCATCAGGTTCACCAGTTCAATGGTGTGTGAAGGCGTTGGCGGAATACCGGGACGCGGCTCAATGTAGCCGATCACGTCCAGGCTGAAGTGCTTGGCGAAATTCGGCCATGACCGATGGTATGTCACCACCTTGCGGTTGCGATAGGGAGCCATCTGCGCCATCCACTTTTTGTCCGCGTCCGCAAGCCGCTTCTCAAAATCCTGCTCGCGTTGCTGGAAGTATGCCTGGTCTCCGGGATCTAAAGCGCTGAGCTTGGCTGCAATGCCTTTTGCGATGCGTCGGCCATTGTTCGGATCCAGCCAGTAATGCGGATTTCCCAGGGGATGGACGTCACCTTCAGCGCGGGTTACGTTTCCTCCTGGAATTTCAAGGATTTCGGCGAATTGTGAGGCGTCAAGGTAACCTTGTCCGCCGGGCTGAATCTTGCCGTTACCGCTCTGTGTGATTAATGGAGGCAGCCAGCCGATTTCAAGCTCCAGGCCCACCAACACCAGCAAGTCCGCGTTGCGCAGCTTGAGAAGAAAACTGGGTTTGGGTTCCACAAAGTGCGGGTCCTGGTAACCCTTGGCCAGGGCTTCCACATCTACCTTGTCGCCGCCAACTTCCTGCGTGAGAGACGCCAGGTCAGTCAGCGTAGTAATGACTTTGAGCTTCTTGGCTTCTGCTGTGGAAGGCAAAAGAAGAGTGGCTACAAGTGCGGCGCTGATCATCGCGCTAAAAAATTTCGAGCGTAATTTCATCAAATATCTCCAAAATATCCTTGCTTAATTCGTTCGCTTCAGCTCCTCGCGTTCAGCAAAAACCCTACTAAAATGGATGCGCGCCATGAGCACCGAGAGCGAACTGTAATTGTAAAAACGCTTCATGCGCGTCAAAGTTCTGCGCATAACGCGTAAACCTGTACTGGCCACGGAGTTGCGCGAATTCACTGGGCCAATATGTCAATACAAATGATCCGCCTTTATCGGTCAGCGAGGCGTCAAACGGCCGGTCAGATTGGTCGACTCTTGCGCCCACGAACCAGCGGCGGGCAAACTGATAGTCGCCCGAGGCGTAAAAACCGAAAGCACGCTGGAAGCCGGTTCGCACAAAAGCCGGACAGGTAATTGTCGTGCAGGCCGTGATGTCAGGCTGGTTCTGCTGCCGCCAGATAAACTCGCTACGCGCAACAAATGAGTGGTAGATCGATCGCTGTAATGGCTTCCACCGCAGTGTGGCGTCCACTCCGTAGAGATGCGTGATGAAATCAGTGCCAAAAAGATTGTGGCCGCGTGAATACGAAGCGCCCACATCCATGTTTGTGCTTTCACTCAGGTCACGGTAAGCGCGAAGATGTCCCACCACGCTTACGTCATTCTTGACGGAAGATTTGAAGACATCAGAGGAATCACCGCGGAAAGTCTGGCCGGTAAACTCCAAAAACCAATTCTTGGGCGCGGGAATAATGTGTTGAACAGAAAATCCGGCGTCATCAATTCCGTCTTCGCCGCCCACAAGATTTTGCGAAACCAGCGGACGGTCCACCCAGGGCAGCACGTGATTATGCAGCGTGTTCACCTTGCCGAAAGCCGCGCGCATCTTGCCGCCTTTTGCGACAAAGCCGGCCGGCAGCGCCGTGAAGGTGATAAAGCCTTCTTCCAGATTAACTCCCGTCTTCGCCAAAGGAGATGAAGAAGTCGCCACGGGCATAAGGATCGATGATCGCTTGCAAGCCTACTTCGGATTCATGCATCTCAAACGTCGGCGTGGGATTAACAGGGTTATGGCCCAAGCCGGCGATGAAGTCGCCAATCACGCTGATGTCGGGATTCAGCGCCTTGGAAGCAGCTCCGCCTGCGCCTCCCAGGCGCACATTCTCAGATTGTGGTGCCGTGCCGGCAGCACCTTGTTCTGCGGCAGATACCTGCGTTTGTGGCGCGGCTGCAGGCGGAGTCGCGGGGGCAGCGGCGTTGGGATTTTGTGCTGGCTGCTGGCCTTGCGCCTTGAAGCTGGCGGATCTCTCCTTCCAGCGCTACGATGCGATCTTCAAGGTCTCGCAGCCGCTGCTCCGTGGCTGCGTCAGTCCCGGCCTGTGCAGATGCTGAAGACGCCGGTGTACTCTGCGGTTGTTGGGCCGTTGCAGAAAGAAACGCACAGATCATCCCAAAAAATAAAATATAAAAACGCTTCACTATGTCCTCCTCTAACGCGTGAGACCTGATATTTAACCTAGTAAGGCGAAAGCCATCTTCGGCATCAGAAGCAGCAGCGAACCTGCCATGAAAAGATTGGGTGCTTTGATGCTGGACAGGGACTAGACAGCGGCGGGAGGAGGACGGATGAAGAGGCTCAGCTCGGAAATGGCGCTCTTGCCCTGCGTTTCATACGGGACGGTAAAAGCTTCAACGGAATGGAAGACAAGCAGCAGGTAAACCGTTACCGTAGGCGCATTCGCGTGAACGGAGAGGCAGATGACACAAGGGGAAGAGTTCTGTGCGACTGCGGCATCGGAATGGCTGTGGGTCGCTTCCAGCCCGGCCACGAACAAGGCAAGCACAATGCACACCAGCGCGATCAGGCGCATCAGCTTCCGGGTCTCGAATTGACTGGTTCCGGCTTGCATGGGCGATTGCGGCGCAGTAAACCGCGCACTTTCAGGATTCAGCTTACAGCAATTTCCACAGCTTTGCCAACGTCTGCTTTATCGTATTGATGCAGAGTGTTCCGTCTTAGGCACTCACGAAAGTGTTTAGACTTGTAGGGCAGCCGCTCAGGAATGCCCTTTACAAACCTTAAGGCAAGGCCGGTGGTGGTACAGTTTGAACATAAGGCAGAACCAACGCCCGATCCTTATAAACAGAGTCAGGCCGAGCTCCCGGGAAATTGCATGACCAGAGCTGCTGTGCTAGCGTTGGAGTGTATTGAGAGGCGTTTTGCGAACCATTCCTTCAGGGCTGGACCGAAAGGAAGCTGAACTCTACAGCCAGCTTAATCCTCACCAGCTCCCAAAACATGTCGCGATTATCATGGACGGCAACGGCCGCTGGGCCAAACGCCGCCACCTGCCGCGTATCGCCGGCCATCGCCGGGGTGTGGACTCAGTCCGCAACGTGGTTACAACTGCATCCAACATAGGCTTGCCTGCTCTGACGCTGTATGCGTTTTCAGCGGAAAATTTCACCCGCCGTCCGGCGACGGAAATCCACTTCCTGATGAAGCTGCTGCATCGATATCTGAAGAACGAACTGCCGCTGATGCATCGCAACAATATCCGGCTGTCATTTATCGGTCGCAGCCATATGCTGCCGCAGGAAGTGCAGGAGCGCATGGCCTGGGCCAAGGAGCAGACGGCCCATCACACCGGCATGGTGATGACGCTGGCTCTGAATTATGGATCGCGCTCAGAGATCGTGGACGCCTGCAAATCCATGGTGAACGCGGCGGCCAGCAATGGCGGACTTGACCATCTCAAGATCGACGAAGAGAGCCTGAATCGCCACATGTACACCAACAATTTGCCAGAGCTGGATTTGATCATCCGCACCAGCGGCGAAATGCGTTTGAGCAATTTTCTGCTATGGCAGGCGGCATATGCGGAAATCTATGTAACCAAGACACTGTGGCCTGACTTCAGCGGCTTGCACCTGCTGGAAGCCATTAAGGAATTTCAATCGCGCGAACGGCGCTATGGCGGCCTGAACGAACCTACCCCAGGCAGCTCAAACTAAATGAAGCGAGTTCTTACCGCGGCAGTGCTGGTGCCGGTGGTGCTGCTGGTTTTGTTCAAAGCGCCGAACTGGCTTTATAGCGGGTTTATTGGGCTGATCGCCGTGCTTGCTGTGCATGAATACTTCGGCATCGCGTTCCGTTATCAGCAGAAACTGCATGCCTACGTTATGGAAGTGGCGATTGGGCTTTATTTTCTGGGTCAATGCCTTTATGGAATCAACGCATTTGGCGTAGAAAATTTTGGGAGAGCGTTTGAGCGATGGGCAAATGACGCAACAGGCGTCAGGGTTCTACCTCTGGTGCTGGTGGTTCTTGGGATGTTTCTCTGGTCGATGAAAGATGTTCTGCCGGCAGCGGCATTCTCATATTTTGGATTCATTTATGTGGCCTACACGTTAGGGGTGGTCTCCACGATAGGACATTTTGAGAACGGCCGCGTTACCGTGTTTGTCTTTCTCCTGGTGGTATGGTCGGGCGATATTTTTGCCTATTACATTGGACGCTCTTTCGGAAAACATAAATTGGCAGAAAGAATCAGTCCAAAAAAGACATGGGAAGGAGCCATTGCTTCAACGGCAGGAGCGATTCTGGTTTCGGTTTTCCTCTTTCATTACATACATTCCCTTGGAACGCTGTTGGTGAAGTTGCACGCTCTGTCGTCAGAAAGCCTTCTCTTTACCGATTTTCGGCTGTATGCGCCTGACTGGCGACTTGCAGCCGTGTTTGGTTTGCTGGTGAACATTGCTGCTCAGCTAGGTGACCTGGCCGAATCGGCCTTCAAACGCGGGGCTGACATTAAAGATTCCGGAACGTTGCTCCCCGGCCACGGTGGGATACTTGACCGGATTGACGCGATGCTGTTCGCCGCTCCGGTATTATGGTTTTTTTACCCCGCTTTATATATGGCGCTCAGGCATCAACCATGAAACGCATTGCCATCCTCGGTTCCACAGGCTCCATTGGCCGCAGCACGCTCAATGTGATTGAAAACAATCCTGAGCGATTTCAGTTGCTGACAATGGCGGCTGGCTCGAACACTGAAGCCGCGTTAAGTGACGCGCGCCGCTGGAAGCCTAAGGTTCTCTCGCTTGCTTCAGAGCAGGATGCAGAAAAAGTTCGGAAGCAACTCAAGGCTGAAGGCCTGTGCGACATTGAAATTGTCTATGGACAGGCCGGAACGGTGCGCGTAGCAACGCATCCTGAAGTTGATTTTGTCGTAAGCGCGATTGTCGGCGTCGCGGGGCTCAAAGCGACTTATGAAGCCGTGCGCGCAGGCAAAGAAGTCGGGTTGGCCAATAAAGAATGTTTGGTCGCGGCGGGCGAGTTGATCACTGCCGAGGCTCGCAAGCAGGGTAAGCCATTGCTGCCTATCGACAGCGAACACAACGCTGTACACCAATGCATGCGCGGCGGGAAAATGAACGAAGTCGAGCGCGTGTGGCTCACGGCCAGCGGCGGACCATTCCTGAACACAGCGAAATCTGAGTTTGAAAAAATTACGGTAGAGCAGGCGCTGAATCATCCTACGTGGAAGATGGGCCAGCGCATCACGATTGATTCAGCCACGCTGATGAACAAAGGTTTCGAGGTAATCGAGGCTTGCCGGCTTTTTGACATGCCGCCGGAGCACGTGAAGGTCATTGTTCATCCTCAATCGACAATCCACTCTCTGGTTGAGTTCAACGACGGCAGCATTCTGGCGCAGCTTTCCGTCACGGACATGCGCCTGCCAATTCTTTACGCGCTGACCTACCCGGAGCGCATTGAGTCTGACCTGCGCTTCAACGTCCTTGACCTGAAGCGACTCGACTTTGCACCGCCCGATCCGGACAAATTTCCCTGCCTGCGCCTGGCCTATGAAGCCGCGGCTGCCGGAGGATCGAAAACGATCGCCCTGAATGCGGCGGATGAGGTCGCGGTGGCTGCTTTCCTAAAACGGGAAATCGGTTTTACTGATATTTCTAAGGTAGTTGAGCGCACAATGAATGAAACGCCAGACCGCCATCCTGAATCTATAGAAGAGGTACTTGCCATTGACGCCCAGGCCCGGAGCCTGGCGCAGGAGCAATTGCCGCGTCAGGTGGCCCGGTAGCGGGCTGCGGCGCTTTAAAGTTACAATATCGAATCACCTTCATTATGCAGTTATTATCGCTCAGCGTCGTCGCGTTCATCTTTGTTTTGGGCATTCTGGTATTTGTCCATGAGTTCGGCCATTATGCCGTAGCCAAGCTGTTCAAAGTCCGGGTTGAAGTTTTCAGTCTCGGATTTGGCAAGCGTCTGTTCGGGTTCAAGCGCGGCGACACCGATTACCGCATCAGCCTTCTGCCTCTGGGCGGCTACGTGAAGATGGCCGGCGAGAATCCCATGGAAGCGCGGACCGGTGATCCCGGCGAGTTCATGAGTCATCCGCGCTGGCAACGCTTTCTTGTCGCAATTGCCGGCCCGGCGATGAACATCATCCTGGCTTTTGTGGTCCTCTCAGTTCTGTATACGTTTCACCACGAGTATTTCGCGTTTGCCAAGGCCCCCGTCGACGTGGTGTCCGTGACACCTAATTCTCCTGCGGAAAAGGCCGGGTTGCAGGTCGGCGACAGGATCGTCAGCGTCCAGGGTATCGATAATCCCACGTGGGAACAGTTCCTGATTCGTGTCAGCATTAATCCAAGCCAGCAGGTTCCGATCAGGGTATTACGCGGCGACAAAGCCATTGACCTGACACTGGTGCCGGAAACTTTAGGCAAGGACCATGAAGGCGACGCCGGACTGGATCCTCCGGGCGTGGTAGGCATGATCGAGCCGGGACTGCCGGCCGACAAAGCCCACATCCAGAGTGGCGACGTCCTGGTCTCAGTGAATGGCAAACCCATTCATTCCGTGGATGACCTGCTGGGAACGTTGCAGGAAGCCAAGGGAAGTCCGGTACAGCTGACCATTCTTCGTGACCGCAAGAACTTGACGCTGGCCATTCCCGGTGAACTGGTGGGCTCGCCTGATTCCACGGAGAAGAAGTACCGCATCGGCGTGAGCATGGAACAGGTGGAAAAGCTGCCTTTCCGGACAGCAGTGCAAACATCGTTTGAAGAATGCAAGAGCAATTCCCTGCTGATCTTTGAATTGCTGGGCAAGCTGGTGCAGAACAAGAATTCCATCAAGCAGATGAGTGGCCCAATCGGGATCATGCGTTATTCAGGACAGGCAGCCAGGATGGGTATGCCTTCACTGTTGAAATTCATGGCGCTCATCAGCTTGAACCTTGCAATCTTCAATTTGCTGCCGATTCCGATTCTGGATGGCGGCCTGATGCTGATGCTGCTGGTGGAAGCAGTGATGCGTCGCGACATCAAGCAGGAAGTTAAAGAACGCGTGTATCAGGCTGCATTTGTGTTCCTGGTGCTATTTGCTGCAGTGGTGATCTTCAATGACGTGGCCAAGACGCTGCCTGGACATTTGAGATAGCTGTGAGCTTCTAGCCACTAGCTGCTAGAAGAGGCTGTTGGTATTTTCGCGACTTGTAGATCAATTTCCTATCAGTATCTTCTTCTCATTGTCCCAGCGCCATTTGGGTTGGTCGCCGGTCAGGTGGACGCCGCCCAGCCAGCGATCGACGCCACCTTGCAGTTTGATCCAATCAGCTTTTCCGTCCAGCAACTGGCGACCAACGTCGGTGATACTAAATTCATTCTTCGGCGATTCGATGAGCGCGGGATTCGGGCCAGCTGTGAGCCAAGTAAGCCGCAAGTACACTGACAGATCACCCCATGGCACGTCTTCATGCTTGCGCGACTCCATGTAGATATCGGCTTTTTTGCGCTTGCCTGCGGCGGCCGCCTGCAAGACCTGACGCTCGGTACGGGAAAGGCCATCGCTGGTCCCTGGATACTCTTCCAGAAAACGGGCGAGCGCCGCAGCAAGAAACGGCATCTCATCGAATTTTTGTTTGGAGATTGCGACGAGGTCAGTGGGATCTTCAGCGCGAAAGGCGCGCCATGCTTCCGTGGCGATACTGCGTTGCGCATGCGTCACTCGTTTGCGCATGGGAAACAGCCGCGCCAATTGCGGCCCGCTCAGCTGCCCAAGGCCATAAAACGGACGCACGCCGGGATAAGAATCAATTTGAACCAGATCGAGATTGATACCTTCAAGGTCCTGCTGCTCAAACCAGTCCAGCAACTGGAGAAGCTGCAACTGGTCATAAAGATCATGCTCAAACCAGAGCACCACTTCCTGGTGCTTGCGGAAATCCTGGAGAGTCCGGTCGCGGTTGGCAAGGCCAGCGCGAAGTTTTTCAGGGTCGCCCCAGCCGAAGCCGGCGAGCGCCTGTGCGCGAATATCAGACAGTTCGTCCAGCGTGCCTGTCTGCGGCACGGGGCCGTCATGCAGCACATCATTCCAGGCAAGATATGTTCCTGGAAACCTGACTTGCCGGAAGGTGCCGGTAACCGATTCTCCGTTGGTGATGTGGAGCATGAGGAAAGGCTACCATAGAGAGAAATTGCCAATATCGCCGGAATTGCCAAACATTGCCAAAATTGAGACTCCAAAGCTGTTACAGGGAGCGAGCCTCATCCCCGATTCATGGCTGTTGCCGTTCACTTTCGGATTGAAATGCCCCTACCCCTCTAGCACCGCCTCAGGGCTGGGAAGCTGTTTGGTCTTTGGAAATTTAGCAGCTAGCGATAGGCACTCAGCCATATAGGGTGGCCTGCGCCAGTTTAGATCGTTCGACTCCCGGCTGCGCCGCTCGCTCACGATGACAGTTCGAAGCGCGACGATCTTTGTGCCGCGCGTCTTTATACGCCAACCCTACGCCAAGTGAAGCCAGATCCCTGAAACCCACGCCAATCTGGGAATGGCTTGGGATCACCCCTCGCAAGTACACGCCAATCTGGGATGCCCGGGGAGGGGCAAAAGATTTGAAAATCGGGCAATTTGAAATTTCAAATTTGTAAAAACCATACCCACCGCCAAGGGCGGCGGTGCCACACAAGCTAAAAGCCAAGAGCCCAAGAGCCGATTTTTACCTATCCAGCGCCGCCATTGCTCGCTCTGGATAACGCGCTCCGGCGGCTACGCCCTTGGGCGCCACTTCATCGATGCGCGCCAGGTCTTTGGGCGTCAGTTTGATGTTCACAGCCTCAAGGTTCTGTTCCAGATATTTGCGGCGCTTGGTGCCGGGGATGGGCGCGATGTCGTCACCCTGCGCGAGCACCCAGGCTAGGGCCAGCTGCGCAGCAGTGCAGTTTTTCTCGCGCGCAATCTCTTCGATCTTTTTGACTAGATCAAGGTTCTTCTGGAAATTTTCTCCCTGGAAGCGTGGCGACATGCGGCGGAAATCGTCTGAGGCCAGGTCTTCAAAGCGCTTGAATTGTCCGGTAAGAAAGCCGCGTCCAAGCGGACTGTAAGGCACAAAGCCGATGCCGAGTTCGCGCACAGTGGCCAGAATTTCGTCTTCGGGGTCGCGCTCCCACAGCGAATACTCGGTCTGCAGCGCGGAAATGGGATGGACTTTGTGCGCGCGGCGAATCGTTTTGGGCGACGCCTCTGAAAGCCCCAGATAGCGCACCTTGCCGGCCTTGACCAGCTCGGCCATCGCGCCAACAGTGTCTTCAATGGGAACGGTCTTATCCACGCGATGCTGGTAGTAAAGATCGATCACGTCTGTGCCCAGGCGCTTCAGGCTGGCGTCGCACGCCTGCTTCACGTATTCCGGCGTGCCTTTTACGCCCAGAAATTCGCCGTTTGGTCCGCGGACGTTGCCGAACTTGGTGGCCAACTGGACCTGGTTGCGGCGGTCCTTGATAGCGCGTCCGACCAGTTCTTCATTTTTGCCGGAGCCATACATGTCAGCCGTATCAAGGAACGTGCAGCCAAGTTCAATAGCGCGATGGATGGTTGCAATGGATTCCTGCTCGTCGCCCGCGCCATAAAACTCTGACATGCCCATGCAGCCGAGCCCGAGCGCCGAAACCGTTAAGCCCTGATTGCCAAGTTTTCTTTGAGGAAGCATGAAGATGTGATGTTATCAAAATCAGTGGAGACTTAGGAAAAGCTAAGTCTCACCACTGATTGATACTGATGACGCTGATCTGCAAAGTCAAAAACTTACCGCGGATCAACACGGATTGGCGAGGATCAGGAAAGAAAGACCAAAATCCTCACCACTGATGGCACTGATCGGAAAGAGATATTAAAAGGAGCAGGATGATCGGAATCAAATGAGATGTCACTAAAAGAAATACAAAATCGTTTGATCCGTGAAAATCAGTCTAATCCGTATCATCAGTGGTAAGGTTTTGAGATTTTTCAGCAGCCGCCAGCGGGGCACGGATGAACGCTACGTCCGAGACTGGCATTTGCAGGAGCGAACTTGCGGGAATCATTGCAGGCGAGCTTCTTCACAATAGCGCGGCCATGCACAAACTCCGCCCACTTGAGGTCGTGTTTGACGAAGTCATCAAAGGCTGTTGCTGTAATTTCAATGTGTGTGCCGTCCGCGAACTTGATCGTCATTCCCGCCTCCCGAGGGTTGTAAATGTTTTGCATCTGTTGAATAGATGATCGAGAGTTAAGGTAAGGTGCAGAATTTCGCGCAAATTGATGAAAAGATTTTCTATTCGCGCAGAAAAAATTAATTTAGCGCCACAAATTTTTTGCTCGCGGACCAACTTGATCGCTGCCTAGGTAAGCGCCACCACTTCAGTACGCTCTTCCTGTATGCGCGCCAGCAGTCGCTCAACGTACTTGGTATCAATGTTGCCGGCGCGAAATTCAGCATCGGCAAGAATGCGGCGATGCAAAGGGATCGTGGTATGAATGCCTTCGACGATAAACATTTCCAGCGCGCGCTGCATGCGCATAATGGCTTCAGGGCGGTCCTTGCCAAACGTGATCAGCTTGGCAATAAGCGAATCGTAATAAGGCGGAATCACGCCTTCGGCGTAAGCCGCGGTGTCCACGCGCACGCCCAGCCCGCCGGGAATATGAAATGTCTTGATCTTGCCCGCGGACGGCGTGAATTTTTCCGGATGCTCGGCGTTAATGCGGCATTCAATGGCATGTCCGCGCTGGCCTTTGCGGTCAATCTTAGGGATGATCTCGGTAATTTTTGCGCCGTCGGCCAGCAGGATCTGCGATTTTACTAAGTCAAGGCTCGTCACCATCTCCGTAACCGGATGCTCCACCTGGATGCGCGTGTTCATCTCAATAAAGTGGAGGCTGCCATCTTCGTCCATCAGGAACTCGACCGTACCGGCGTTCACGTAGCCAATTTCAGAGAGAGACTTTTCCAGTCCTTTGCCTATCTCGTCCCTCATTTCCTGCGTCACGCGCGTGGAAGGCGATTCTTCCAGCAGCTTCTGGTGCCGCCTCTGGATACTGCACTCGCGCTCACCCAGACTGATAACGCGTCCGTGCGAGTCGCCAAGAACCTGGAACTCGATATGGCGCGGGCGCTCGATAAACTTTTCCATGTAGAGATTGCCATTGCCGAAAGCGGCTGCGGCCTCAGATTGCGCGGAGTTGAACGAGCCTTCCAGTTCGCTTTCGCTTCGGATGACGCGCATACCGCGCCCGCCTCCGCCGGCAGATGCTTTCACGATCACCGGATAGCCGATTTGCGTAGCCCATTCGCGCGCTTCTTCGGCTGTAGCAATCACGCCATCCGAGCCAGGCAGGATCGGGACCTTGGCTTTCTTCATCGCCTGGCGCGCTTTTTCTTTTTCGCCCATTAGCCGGATGACCTCCGGCGGCGGGCCGATGAATTTAATATGCGAGCTTTCGCAGACTTCAGCAAAATTGGCGTTCTCGCTCAGCAGACCATAACCGGGATGGATAGCGTCAACGTTGGTGATTTCAGCCGCGCTGATCACGGCAGGAATATTGAGATAGCTTTCAGAAGACCGCGGCGGGCCAATGCAGATGGCTTCATCGGCAAAGCGCACGTGCAGCGAGTTACGGTCGGCGTCACTATAAACGGCAACAGTCTTCACGCCCAGTTCTTTGCAGGCGCAGATCACGCGGAGGGCAATTTCACCACGATTCGCGATCAGGATCTTTTTGAACATTTACTTTCTCGGCCGTATCGCAAAGAGTGGCTGTCCGTATTCCACCGGCTGCCCATTGTTGACCAGCACCTTCACAATTTCGCCGGAGGCGTCGGCTTCGATCTCATTCATCAACTTCATGGCTTCAATGATGCAGAGGACCTGGCCTGCGGCAACCTGATCGCCAGGTTTCACAAAGGGCAAAGCTCCGGGTCCCGGAGCCTCATAGAATGTTCCAACAATCGGAGATTTCACCGTGTGCAGCTCTTCTTCCGCGGCTGCAGCCGGCGGAACCGAAGCGCTTGCGGGCGGAGGAGCTGGAACCGCCGGAGAGTGACTTGCCTGGGTCGGAGGAGCGGCCATCGGCATGGTTGCCATAGGCACGGCATGTGCTATGACCGGAGCTGCCGTCTCGGCGCCTCGCTTAATGCGGACTTTAACGTCCCCGCGCTCAAGCTCAAATTCCGAGATATCTTTTTCTATCAGGAAATCGATAAGCTCTTTCAGCTCTTTCTGATTCATGAATATATTCGGCTCTTCTCTGCCCTCATCATTCGCAACAGCGGCGAGAGCGGCCTTTCCCCTATGAAGTTAAAGCGTGATCAGGTCCTTTGCGGTGGGCGTCAGGACTTCATGTCCAGTTTCAGTGACAAGAACCATATCTTCGATGCGAACTCCACCCTCTTCAGGAATGTAGATGCCCGGCTCAACCGTAATGACCATCCCCGGCGCAAGTTTTTGGGTCTGGCCTTTGGCCAACCGGGGCTGTTCATGTACCTCAATTCCCACTCCATGCCCCGTTGAGTGGGTAAAAAAAGTGTCAAAGCCAGCTTTTTTCAGTACTTCCCGCCCGGCCCGGTCCACTTCACCCGTCTCCACGCCCGGCGCCACAGCTGCAATTGAAGCCAGTTGGGCTTCCCTCACTGCGTCATACATGCGCCGATGCGACCGGGAAACCGGTCCGGCATGCACAGTACGAGTCATGTCGGAACAGTAACCTGCGAGTATAACACCGTAATCCAGGATTATAAATCCTTGCGGTGGAATAGGTTGCGCCGATGCGCGGCCATGTGGCAGAGCCGAGCGCGGCCCTGCGGCCACAATCGTGTCAAACGACATTTTTTCCGCACCGGCTCGCCTTGCCTGCAACTCCAGTTCGCCCGCTACCTGCGTTTCCGCCACGCCCGGCTTGATCACCGAAAGCGCTGTCTGGAACAAGCTGGCGGCCAGCAGTACCGATGCGCGAATCTGGCTGATTTCGTCCGGGTCTTTAATCAGCCGCAGCTGTTCCACCAGACCGGCAGCAGGCTTGAGCCTGTTTTTTCCGCGAACCGTGAGCCCCATTTGCTTATACGCGCTGTAGGAAAGGTGTTCTGCTTCAAAACCCAGCGTCCGCGCTTTGGCTTTTTGCGCGCCTTCACAGCCTTCAACAAATGCCGGCTTCTTGCCCACTACTACCTTGGCGCCTTTTACCTCGGTGTGCGCTTGCTGGTTGTAGCGGCCATCGGTGTAGAAGGTGGCCTTGTACGCGCGATCGCTGACCTGAAAAAGCAGGACGCCTGCCGTTCCGGTGAATCCACAGAGATAGAGGATATTGGGCAGATGCGTGACCAGAAGGGCGTCAAATCCGCCACGGCGCAACAAAGCTGCAAGCTGTTTCTGTCGGGAAATGTAGTTCATCAGGCTTTCTTTTAGGTCGAAAGTGAAATCTGCAACTCGATACTAACGGAAAGTCTTGTCAGTCCGCACGAACCGCGCCTGATCAGCCAGATATTGGTTCACAAATTTGAAAAGCTTCGAGCAAAAAAAAGCCCGGGGGTTAAATCCCCGGGCATCCAATGCGCATTACTAGGTCTGAATAATTTTTGGAGTGATAAAGAAGATCAGCTCCGCGGTTGATGTATTAACCAGGCTGTGCTTGAACAGATTGCCAAGGAAAGGAATGCTGCCGAGCAACGGCACCTGCGAGATAGCTACGCTGTTCTGCGTTTGAATTACACCGCCAATCACGACCGTACCGCCGTCAGAGACCAAGACCTGCGTGGTTGCCTGTTGCGTGTTGAGCGTGGGGTTCAACTGTGAACCGCTTACACGGCTGAAATCGGGCGTCGTGTTCTCTACGTCCACACTCAGGAAGATCGTATTGTCTGCCGTGATTTGCGGTACTACGGTCATGCGCAGGAAAGCGTCAACATAAGTAACCGTTGGCGGGCCGCCTAACTGTGCCTGCGTTACCACGGGAATGCGTGAACCCTGCTTAATCAGCGCGGAAATATTGTTCTGCGTAACGATGTGCGGGCGTGACAGGATTTTTAACAGGCCCCGGTTTTCCGCCATGGTCAGGATGAAGTCAAGGCGGAAGCCGTTCGTTGCAGTGGTGAATGCAATACCGCTGGTTGGCGCGTTTGCTCCGAGGTTTGAAAACAGCGGAATGGACTTAGTATCGCCCGGCGCGGTGATGAACCGGGGAACCAGATTGCTGATATCAATCGGGCTTGGGATTGTGGCACCGCCGACTGCGCTGTTGCCGCTGCCATAGGCGACGCCCAACTGGGTGCCAATATCGCGGGCAAACGTCCTGGTGGAGGCAACCACGCGCGCTTCAATTTCCACTTCAGGAGTCTTACGGTCCAGCATCCTGATAAGTTCTTCAACCTTTGGCAGCACGGAGGGAATGTCTTCAACAATCAGTGCGTTGCTGCGATCGTCTGCCACAACATCTCCGCGCGCGGAAAGGAACTTCTTCACCACGGTCACGGCATCCTTGGCGTGACCATAGCTCATGTAGCGAGTAATCGTTTGCTTGGGAACCGCCAGCGCTTGCGCATCCTGCTGGGCGCGGCGCTGTTCTGCTTCCGTCTTCATCGTGTCCAGTGTGGCGATTCTCAGTACGTTGCCTTGCAATGTACAGGCCAGTCCATTGTTTTCCAGCACAATGGCCAGAGCCTGGTCCCACGGCACGTCATCAAGAACGATTGTGACCGAACCTTTCACTGAAGGATCCAGCACAACGTTCAATCCGCTGATCTCGTGGATCAGGCGGAAAAAGTCCTTCAGGTCAAGGTCTTTGAAATTCATGCCGAAAGGCTCACCGGTATAGCGGCCAGTCGTGCAATTTGAAGTGGATGGGCCGGAAACTGCGACCGTTGTGCCTGCCGGACTCGACTGTGGCTGCTGCTGTTGCTGTTGCAACGCCGCGTTGATGACTGCGGGTTCGGCAGCCAGACTGGCATGCGTGGCGAATGGTGGCCGGTTGATGCTTGGCAGCGCCGGCGCTGGGCCGGCAAAGTGCGAAGCAGCAATTTCAGACCGCGAGCGTGTGGCTTCCACCACTTTTTCTTCAGTTTTTGCTTGTGCTGCGGTTGGGGCCGAGGCAGGCGCGGAAATCTGCAGCGTGGCGTCAGCCGTGGCTACAGCTTCTTTCATCGCGGGGAGAGGTGACGGCCTGGAAGTCGAGCTGTCACGCATACTCACGACCAGCTTGTTTCCTTCCGGAGCAATCTGGAAATCGCGCAACTGCGCCATGTCCACCACTATGCGCGTGGTTCCTTCCTGATAACGCCCAACACGCACCGATTTCACGTCGCCGCTATTGACTGCAATCTCGCGCGCTCGTCCCTGAAGCTCCGAATTAGGGATATCCACGACGATGCGGTCGGGGTGCGTCAGCTTCATGGTCCTGGCCGTCATCGGGCCGCTGCCGTTGATCTCGATGTTTAAGCCATCGCCTCCGCGGGCGACAGAAATCTTGCCAATTCGCGTTGTCGCTCCGGCTCGTGGTGCAGCAGCGCTGTTCTGGTTCTTCACCTGAACGTCGCCCAGTTGCGAAACGGTGTCCGCGGCCATGGCGCTTACGCTGGCCAACAGAACGATTCCTAGCAGTTGCTTAAGCCTCATCACTTTGTCTCCCCGTCCCGGCGGCACTTCACCACCGGTAATGCAGCAGCGTTTTTTACGCCTGTCTTGACAAACTTTTCCAGCCGCTTGAAAATCCAACTCTCAATCACAGCTGGTGATACTTTTTGGGCCCTGTACTGCTTTGCAATTTCTTGATTGCAGTCTTTCTGTTTCTAGCAACTTCTATAGTTCTTTATGATGGTGGTACAAGTTTCTTCACTACTTCACGCGCAGTTTCACGTCCCAGAGCGTCTTTCACATACTCGCGAAAGATGATGGAATCGCTGGTGATCTTTTCCACGCTCCCCTGGAACACTTGATCGTTCTCCCTCAGGAAGTACGTTTTCTTAATACTGTTGGCGACTACCGCCATCATTTTGCCCGACGTGTCTTTCACCGTGCCTTGCAATACCAGTTCAGGAATTACCAAACACCGTTTTCCGCTGGTGCAGTTCGGCGCCGGCCGGGTGATTCCATCCTTGGAGACAATAGGGCTCACGAATGGATCTCTGCGCCCGTGCGCTCCAAATGCCCTGACTGCAGGCTTCGGCTTCTCGGCTGCCTGGGTCGCGGGAGCTTTCTGCGCATTTCCCGGAGACGGCGCCTTGGGCGGAACTGTTACCGCCGGCTTTGCGGCATTCTTGGGTTGCGCTGTTCCGGTTTTCTTAGCTGGCTGCGCAGGCTTAACGGCGATTACAGCCGGTGCTTTTGGCGGAGCGGCCTTCTTCGCGTCAGTCTTTTTGGTGGCTGGTTTGGCGCTGTCTTTCGCTGCCACTACAGGCGTAGGTGTTCCCTTTGCCTGAGTTCCGGCAGGCGCAAGCGGTTTCACCGGAGTGGTGCTCGTCTTTACCACGGGCTTGCCGGATGCGCCCGGACGCGGTTCCGCCCTTTGGCGTCGGATCAGCCTTGGGAGAAGCAGCGCTGCCGTTCGACGCCTTGGCTGGTGCCCCAGCCGCTGTCTTAGCGTCAGACTTATGACTGCTGCTGGCCGTTTTCTTCGCTGCCGGCTTGGTTGCGCTGCCTGTTTTGCTGGCGGCTGCCGGAGTCGGAGATGGTGTAGCTTGGGCCTGGCTATTGGCGCCGGAATTCTGCGCCGTGGCCACCGTCGCCATGGCTGTTGCAAGCGCAAGAATTTGTATCAGCTTCATCTCAATTCCCTTTTGTGCACTCTTCATACTCAAACTCTTTACGGCTTTGCCGTCGGTGACGGAACTGGTTGGCCCGCCTTGGGCGGCACTTGAGCCGCTGTTTCGTCAGGTTCGTGGCTAAAGAATGTTGTTGCCGTGCAGCTGGCCAGCACAGTTTCACCCGGAGCGTAGGTATAAGATCCTTTCACCTTTGCCGCCGACCCGCTCTTGGTGTTTCCCATCTGCATGTTGCCCACGTTGACGATTCTTTCCAGCTCAGCCACGCGCTGGAAGAAATTCAGTACGGAGTAATACGGCCCGTCAATGTCGATGGCAAACGGTACTTCGCTGTAGAACTCCTTGTTGCTTACCGGCATCGCCGTGTACCGCCGGATTTCAATGCCCGATGTGGCGGCCGTGTCATGCAACAACTTGATGAACTGGTCTGCGTCCTTGTCTTCCGGGACGATCCGCTTCTGAATTTCCAGCTGCTGCTGCAGGATCGCCATGTTGCGGTTCACCTCAGCCAGCTTGGGCTCGAACATCTTCAGCGTCTCGTTCTCCGCCTTCTTTTCTTTGATCTTGGCGTCAAGCTGCTGGTTCGACTGATACATGGGATTGAAATAGATGTAATAGTAGGCTGCGCCCACCATGGCGGCGGCAAGGAACAGGATTCCTGCCCGCGCCCCTAACGACATTTCTCCGAATTTAGCCATATACAAACCGTCCCCGGTGGATAAACTACTGCGTTACGACTGCTGCTTCTGGGATTTCTTGAACCCAAGGTTCATTTCACAAATCAGCTCAAACTTGAAAGCCTGGACTTCCTTCACTGCGCTGTCCTGGGATGTCTCTTTTATCTCAACCGTTCTGAACGCGCCGGTCTTTCTCAGGTTGGCCATCAGGTCAGCCACTGAGTTCGGGCTTAATGCCATTCCAGTGAAATTCAGCGTTTTGCCGTCATTGGTCATGGTGTCAAGCCAGACTGCATCCGTGCTGTTGATGGTATCGGCCACAAGGTTAAGCAGATCCACAGGGCCAGACTGCGCCGACTTAAGTTCGTCGATGACCTTCACACGGCGCTCATACATGTCAGCTTTTTTCTTGCTGGCCTCGTACTTCGCTTTCACGTCCGCCAGCCGCTGGTTTTCCAGGACGGCTTTTTGCAGGTTCTTTTCCAGCACATCGTGTTCGCGCTGCACCCACATATGGGCCACACCGATCAACACTACCAACGCGCCCGCAAATATCAGGCCCAGGATGACAGTGCTTGATCCTTCGCCGCCGCCGGTAACTGGCGCCGTGCTGGCACGCCGGCCTCCACGCGTCGTTTTCTTCGGAACTCCAAGCAGGTTGATGCGAATCATAGGTCTTCAAAGCTCCTCAGGGCCAAACCCACCGCAACCGCGAGCTGTCCCGGGTTCTGTTCCAATATGTCGTGCTCCAGCGAATCCGTGGGTGGAACAATGCGTTGAAAAGGATTCAGCACTTCCACCGGTAAGGAAAACTCCTGCCGTAACGCTTCCACCAGGCCGGGAACGCGTGACGATCCGCCCGCCAGGTAAATGCGCTCAATGTGCTCGCCGGACGCCGTGGCCCGGAAGAAATCAAACGTCTTCTGAATTTCAAGCACGATAATTTCGGTGACTTGTTGCAGGATCGGCAGCTTGGCGTCTTCGCTGACCGTTCCTACTTTTCTCCCGAGCTTCAGTGACTCGGCGTCATCGAAGCTTAGGTCCAGTTCTTTCTGGAGCGAGTCAGTGTACTGGTTGCCGCCAACGCTCACGTCGCGGGTAAACAACGGTGTGGCGCCTTTCACAATGTTGATGTTCATTACGCTGGCGCCAAGATTCAGCAGGGCCACCGTGGTGTCATGATGCGGCTGATAGTTGTATTCGTAGCAGTTCTGCAGGGCGAACGCATCAATATCCACCACCGCCGGCGATTTCCCTGCCAGCGAGAGCACGTTCGTATAGTTCAGGATCTTGTCCTTCTTTACCGCCACCAGCAGCACGTCCATCTGCGGACCGGTATCGTCAGGATTCAGGATGTCAAAGTCCACATTCACGTCAGCAATATCGAAAGGTATATGCTGGGCGGCTTCCGTCGTGATGCTTTCCGCCAGCTCGCCTTCGCTCATGGGCTGCACGCTGATTTTTTTCACGATCACCGAATGCCCGCTGACCGAGGTCGCCACCGATTTCGTCTTGATTGCGTGCTCGCCAAAGATTTTGCTGATCGCGCTGGATACGCTGCCTGAGTCGACGATCATGGAATCCACCACAATGTCGCTGGCCAGCGGCTCTACGCCCAGGTGCGATACCACGATCTCGCCCTTGGAGCGCTTCAGTTCGATCGCCTTGATGCAACTGGAGCCGATGTCCAGTCCCACAATCGACTTTCCTGATCCTATTCCAAACATGCCGTCCACCCTTGTTCTTGATTTCCGTTGCTTCCCCGGTGTC
>CAVSYO010000054.1:0-24473 GCA_963732195.1 Terriglobia bacterium
CACTCCTGCCTGTGGCGGCTCAATTTAGGTGTTCAATAAATGTGGGGCACAGCCGCCCACGGCTGTGTGCTTTGGTTTTGGTTTGGCCAAAAGCCAAGAGCCAAAGGCCAAGAGCCGCAGTCTGGCCAGAAGCTAGTAGCTAGCGGCTAGAAGCTCCAAGACACACTTATCCTTGCTGATTTATTTTGTTGATTTGCAAATTGCTGAATGCAGACTGCTGATTTGGCTCGACACAATCTGTGACCCTAACGGTGGGCCGGCTATGATCGCGTGGTTGCTGGCCTTTTTGGGCTTCCCGCCTCCACCTTGGGGATTCCCTTGTCGCTAAACCGGCTTCGCTCCTGCTGCCGATTTAGGGACGGTTCGCCGCTGCCGCTCCCGGCGAGAACCAGTACGTATATTAAGCGAAAGAAAAATCGGAGTCAATAGGTGGATGAAAAAATTTAAAGTTATCAGACCTTGTTAAATGGTCTCGGGCTTGAGTAATTATTGCTGATTTCAGTACTCCCATAGTGCTCTCTAGTTCATTATTTCTTTGGCTCTACGGTCCAGAAAGAAATATCAGGACACGACTTTTGCGCTAAGCCCGACGCGAGCGCAGCTAGCAAGGGACTGCGTGGTAGCCCAGCATGAGCGAAGCGCGCTAAAAAATCAGACGAGCGCAATCTATTTCCGGCCCTTCGCAAAAAGCGCGAAGGATAGCGCACCCGCTTGCCCTGTGCCTATGAGAAGCCGATGCAAATTTGGGGCACTCGGCAAACTTGGACTAAGGCTCTTATTGTCTTGCATGACCTGAAACCGCGCCTATACTTCTACACAGCGAACTACAGCGAGATTTTGGGAACCAATCCTCACCCCTTCATTGCGTTCTCATATCTTACTTCAAGCAAACCAACTAACCAGTCTCTCAACATCTGTCACACATAGCTGCGCCATTATTCCGATGGCTGAGTTGTCCAAAATCCCTCGGCTAACGCTGTGAGCAGGTCTTCAACAACTTTAAACGTTTCTGGAAAGGCACGTCTTGGAGGAATTGGCGTCATAGTGGCCGCGTGAGATCGGAACTCTCGCTCTCGCCACCTCGCAGATCACCCCCGCCTGAACTCGAGCCAATAGAAGGAGTAATAAATCTATGAAACGCAATCGATTTGCTTCAAGAACGACTCTCGCCTTTACTATTGTGCTGTTAATCTCCCAGATCCAGCTCTTTGCCCAGCAAGGGACCTGGGTGGCTAAGTCGCCCATGCCAACGGCGCGATTTGGTGCCGCGACCGCGTCCGTGAACGGCATCATTTATGTCATCGGAGGAGATGTAAGTTGGTTTGGCTGTGGGGCCACCGGTGTGAACGAAGCATACAATCCCGCGACCGATAGGTGGACGACGATGGCCCCGATGCCAACCGCGCGCTGGGCTTATGCTGCAGCGGTCCTGAATGGCATCATCTATGTTGTGGGCGGAAATGAAGGCTGTTTTCCGCCCAACCGCGTAGTTGAAGCCTATGACCCTGCTACCAACACATGGAGCACGAAGGCGCAATTTCCAGACACTGGGTTTGGCTTGGGAGTCACAAACCCCGCCGTCGGGGTGATCAACGGCGTTCTGTATGTGGCCGGTGGCAGTAACACGGTTTCTCCTTACTTCGCAACACTCTATGCTTATGACCCGGTAGCAGACAGTTGGTCGGCAAAAGCGCCCATGTCTGCTGCTCGCATCTCAGAAGCGGGAGCAGTTGTCAACGGCGTTTTCTACGTCGTGGGTGGAAGTGATGGTGCCAGCGTCCTGGCAACATCGACATTCGCCTATGATCCCACGTCGAATTCTTGGTCCACAAAAGCGCCGCTCTCCGACCCACGTGGCGGCTTGGCGGCTGTCGTTGTTGGCAACATTATTTACACGCTGGGCGGTGCTGACGCCAGCGGCCCCGTACCCGTTGCCACGATGGAATCCTATGATCCCGCCACGAATACCTGGACCACGTTACCGCCCGTGCCGATAGCTCTTCTCTTTCCCGCAGCAGCCGAGGTCAACGGAACCATTTACGTCATGGGCGGGCTGCTCAGCCAATCCTCAGGGGCGCTATCCGCGTCGGTGGAAGCCTTCGGGCCTGCCTCAACTCCGCCGCTTGTCGGCGACGGTTCAGCCATTACCAACCTGACCGCAGCCAACATAAGCTCGGGCACGGCGGGAATTAACATCACCGGCAACGCAGCCACTGCCACTAGCGCAAGCGGCCTCACCTGCACTGCATGCGTGGGCAATACACAACTCGGCGTCAACTACGCGGGCAGCGCCTCCCAGGGCGGCCCCGCGACCAGCGCTCTCATCGCTGGTCTGGCAACCCAGGCAACTAACTCTCTGTCACTTGGCGGTATTCTGGCAACTAACTTCGCGCGTCTGGACATTGGCAACGCCTTTACCGGCAACCAGAGCGTCGCCGGGAATCTGGCCATTGCCGGAACCGTAGCTCTCGGCGGAGGCACTCCCATCCTCAAACACCTGTCGTTGACTTTTAACCCGACGTTCCCAGCATTGGGAGCGATAGCTTGCCGCAGCGCAAACTTTACCTTCAACGGAGCGAGTGACGGGGACACCATTGCACTAGGCGTACCAAACTCGAGAATGATCGGCGGAGGCACTCTAAGCTACTTCGCCTGGGTAGGAGCAGCCAACACGATCACGATCCGCGCCTGCAATATTGATCTTGCGAAACAAACCACGGCCGGTTCAGGCGCGATTCGAGTGGATGTTTGGAAGCACTAGTTCCTGACACTCGAAATGGTGCCGCCCGGTGCCCCACCCTTTCGCATCGTTTGCGAATGGGTGGGACTCGATTTCACTATCCCCCACGCGCTCCGGGCCATGAGGCACGTTTTAAGGCAGGACTTAGCGAGGTCAATAATTTCATCCTCTAATTGCTTTCTCGTTCAAGAAGGCGGAGTAGACTCCAAGCTTGCCGCATCCTTCACGGGGTGGAGCAGGCATTTATGCCTGCGGTAAGCTGCATCAAGTCTTCGGCTTTAGCCGCTGAGGTGACTCTCCGACCATTCCTCAGTTAGGAACAACAACTGAATTCCACTTATTTTGTTACTGCACGGATAGATCTCTTCCTTGCGCCGCAGGCTCGCGCGCAGCTGCTCCCGGCAAGCCCGGTTTTGGCTTGCTGGGACGCAATGCAGCGAAGCGCGCGCAAAAAACACCAAACGACACCGCTTCCATTTCCCGTTACAATCTTGACCCATGAACCTCTTTCATCGCTCACACCTGGTTTTGTTTCTCGCCGCAGCAACAGCCGCCGGCTTTCTCATCAACTCGCTCCACGCCACAACATCGCTCTCCGCAGGGCCCTCCGCAAAAGAAGCCCAGGCGGTCATGGCTCCCATCACCGCAATGTTTGACGGCATGGCAAAACGCGACGCAGCCGCCATCAAGAAACCGTTGCTGCCGGGCGGTGGCATGGTGCTGATGCGCGACGGCAAGCCAACCCAGATGACCTTTGACGCTTTTGCCGACGCAGTAGGTAAACCCGGCAAGGCGCAGATTGAGGAGCGCATTCACGATCCGCTGGTGCGCATCGATAACGACCTGGCCGTGGTGTGGGCTCCATTTGATTTTCTGGTGGACGGCAAGGTGGACCATTGTGGAACGGATTTATTCAACCTTGTCCGCGCCGATGGAAAATGGCTTATTGCCAGCGTCGCCGATACCGGACGGAAGGATTGTGGGGGAAAGTAGAGCGGAAGCAATCCTGGATTGAAAGTCCGAAGGGCGGGTGTTCCTTTTTCGCGTTCTTTGCGGAAGCGTGGTATTCGCGAATACAGCGCGAGTCATTGCTTTGACGGCGGGTATTGTTTGAACATTTCCGATACAGCCTTGTTCGCCTGCTCCAGCAATTTGCTGCGCTTGTTGTAATCCATTTTGCCTTTGGCGATTGCACGCCACACAAGATGCTTCTGCCTGGCGTCCACCAGGTCAACGGTAATTGTGCCGTGCATGACCTGCGGGACAGGCGTAGCCGATAATGTACCGCCCCACATTGTGGCGCCCGGCATGGCGTAGCCGCCGGTCCCTGTGTAGCCGGGTTCTGCGGCGTATCCGCCCACCACCTCATTGGATCCACCATAGGATTGCACCAGCAGATCGGCATTGCCGTCCACTTTGCGCAAGCCTTTTTCATTCAGCTCGTATTCAATATCGTGGTCGATAATGGACGCCAGGACGGGGTTCGTTGCGGGTGTCGCGCGAGGAATCCAGGCATAGGTTTTATAGCGGCTGAAATCCGCTGACTTGTCGTATCCGGTCTTGACCTTTTGTGCCCATGCGCTGGCCCCAAGCAGGAGAAAGAGCGTGGCCCGAAAGACCAGTGCCGGCCATGTTCCACGCATTCTCATTTCTTCCCGCCTGACTGAAGATCCTCTCCCCAACAGGTTAGGACGGTTCAGTTCAAGCCCGGAACCCGTATTTCTAACAGTTGCTTGCCCGGTGCTGGATCCGCGCTTATCCGCGTGAATCCGCGGTAAAGTTTTGCTTTCTCTGCTGCCTCCGTCCTCCGTGTTTCAAAGGTTTTGGTCCCGATCACCAGATCACGCGCGATCACCCGATCACCCGATCTCCATCCGTGTCATCCTCGGCAAGGTTTTTCCCCCGGTCGGCGTAGAATATTCACGACTCCCCATGACCGCCATCCCTCAACCCGAAATTGCGCCAGCTCAAGCTGGCACACAGTTTGCCGTTCACGATCCTGCCACGCAGGAAATCATCGGCACGCTGCCGAATCTTGGAGCGGACGAGATCGCTGAAGCTGTAGCCATGGCTGCCGCGGCGCAGGTCCGATGGGCAGCCACGTCTGTCCGTGATCGCCTGCACATCCTGGGCGCGTTTTGCGGGGCTTCTATGCGACCAGAAAGATTCCGTTGCTGCCGTCATCAGCCGTGAAGCCGGCAAGCCTGAGGCGGAAGCGATGTCCACGGAAATCCTGGTCGTGCTGGACACGGTGAAGTATCTACAAGACAACATCCCGGCATTTTTGCGGCCGGAGCCGGTGCCGCACGCAAATCCCGTGATGAAGCTCAAGCGCGGCACGCTGCTGCGCGAGCCTTACGGAGTTGTAGGCATCATCAGCCCGTGGAATTATCCCTTCAGTCTCCCTTCGATACAGACGCTGACCGCGCTGCTCACCGGCAACGCCGTTGTACTGAAGCCATCGGAGTTCACGCCTTACTCTTCGCTGGAACTTGAAAAACTTTTGCGAGCCGCTGGCCTCGATCCCGACTTGCTCCAGGTGATCACCGGTGACGGCTCCGCCGGAGCAGCGCTGCTCTCAGCAAACGTGCAGAAAGTTGTTTTTACCGGAAGCGTGGCCACCGGCAAACGCGTGGCCCAGGCCGCCGCCGCGCGATTGCTGCCAGTGGTGCTGGAACTTGGCGGCAAAGACCCGATGATCGTGCTGGAAGATGCCGACATTGACGTGGCATCAAGCGCCGCGGTGTGGGGCGCATTCATGAATGCCGGACAAACCTGCCTCTCGGTCGAGCGCTGTTACGTGCAGGAAAAAATCTACCCGAAGTTTTTGGAAGCTTGCGTCGCCAAGACCGGCAAGCTCCGCATCGGTTCCGGAACCGATCCAAACATTGACTCCGGCCCAATGATTCATGAACGTCAGCTGCGCATCGTGCAATCGCATGTGGAAGACGCTATTGCTCGCGGCGCGCGCCTGCTGGCAGGCGGCAAGCCGCTGGCGCATCTTGGCGCAAACTTTTTTGCGCCGACCATCCTGGCCGACGTTGACCACTCCATGAGGATCATGCGCGAAGAAACTTTTGGCCCGGTGCTGCCGGTGTGCAGCTTCAAGACAGAAGACGAAGCTGTTGCCCTGGCCAACGATTCCGACTACGGCCTGGCGGCCTGCATCTTTACCAATGACCGCAAACGCGGTGAAGCTCTGGCGCGTCGCGTCCAGGCCGGCACCGTAATGGTGAATGACGTGCTGACCTGCTTTGGCATCAGTGAAGCGCCGCACGGCGGAATCAAGGCTAGCGGAATCGGCCGCACGCACGGGCGTTTTGGCCTGGAAGAAATGGTCTGGCCCAAGTACGTGGATTCAGACCGCATGCCGCGCATGAAAAAGCTCTGGTGGTACGGATACGGCCCGGTTTTCGGCCAGCAGATGGGCGGATTCATTGAACTGCTGTTCGCAAAAGGATTAATAAAACGTCTGCGTGGAGGGGTGAAAAGCACAAAATCCTATCTTCGTCGGCGGCTTCTTTAAGCGTAAAATCCGCTTATGTGGCACTGGGGCCTAACAAAGTAATGTTGAAACACTCTCATTTGATTTACGACTGGAACTCGCTTCCCGAAACCGAATTCGCACCCAAACAGCGGGTCATGCTGGATGATGAGTCACTGCGCGACGGCCTTCAATCCCCTTCTGTAAAAGATCCGCACATCGACGAAAAAATCAAGATCCTGCACCTGATGGAAGAGCTGGGCATCGATTTTGCCGATATCGGCTTACCCGGCGCTGGTCCGCGTGCGGTAGCGGACGTAGAGTTGCTGGCCCGCGAAATTGCCAACTGCCGGATGAAGATCAAGCCGAACTGCGCTGCCCGCACCCATGAGAATGATATTCGTCCAATCGCCGAGATCTCTCAGCGTGCCGGCATACCAATTGAAGTTGCGTGCTTCCTCGGCTCTAGCCCAATCCGCCGCTTCACCGAAAACTGGAGCGATGATTTTCTGGTAACCACCACGGAAAAAGCCGTGACCTACGGCAGATCTCTCGGCCTGGAAGTGATGTACGTAACCGAAGACACTTCGCGTTGCGATCCCGAAACGGTCAAGCGGCTTTATTCGACGGCAATCAACAGCGGCGCTACGGCAATCGTAATTTGTGACACTGTGGGTCACGCGACGCCAAGCGGTGTACAGGCGCTCATCCGTTTTGTCCTGGACGAAGTGGTCAAGCCTTCCGGCCAGAAGATTCGGGTCGATTGGCATGGCCACTCTGACCGTGGACTCGCTGTCGCCAACTCTCTTGCTGCGCTGGCTGCTGGCGCAGATTGCGTTCACGGCACAGCGCTCGGGATCGGTGAACGAGTTGGGAATACCCAGATCGACCAGATGCTGGTCAACCTGAAGTTGATGGGCGTTTCCCCATGGGCGGAGCAGGACCTGACAAAATTGAAGGAATATTGCACCACTGTCTCTGAATCGACTGGCGTACCAATCCCTCGCAACTACCCGGTAATGGGAGAAGATGCCTTTCGCACAGCAACGGGAGTACATGCAGCAGCCGTTATTAAGGCATTTCGCAAAGGCGATATTGAACTGGCTAATTCCGTCTACTCCGGCGTACCCTCGCACTACTTCGGCCTGGAACAGATCATTGAGATTGGCCCCATGTCAGGCAAATCGAATGTGATCTTCTGGCTGGAGCGTAGAGGTATGACCGCTTCTGAAGAGCTGGTGGACCGCATTTTCCAGCGGGCCAAAGCTTCAGACCGCTGCCTTACAGAGGAGGAAATTCTGGCGTGCTGCCACAAGGTCTCAGCCGGCACTTAACCGTGTTAGGGCGGCAGACATGTTCCGGCAGACGCAACTATTTTCCGCAACGCGGGTTTCCTGTACTAACACTCTGAACTTCCCTTTAAAGGAGAAAGAATGAAGCAGCTATTTACAATCGCGTGCACTCTGGTACTCGGCGGTGCATTGGCATTTGCTCAAACAGGCGGCGCCACTGGCGGACAAAATCCTCCGGCTGGCGGCGATCAGACAAAGACCGGTACCTCGACCACCACCACGAAGCATCACAAGCATAGCGGCAAGAAGTCCAGCAAGAAGAAGAAGGCAGATACCACCGCCGCGCCAGCCGCAAGCCCATCACCCAAATAAGGCAATCCTTTAGTAACCAAGCGGCCTCACATGGGGCCGCTTTTTTTACGCCTCACGAAAAAGGTTCACTTTTCCAACTTCTCTGCTTAAAATGTGCACAACAATTCTTTACAGAGTTGAACGATTCCAAAAAACTGACGTCCGTTCTCAAGGAGACCAATGAAGAAGCTACTTACGATCGCGTTTACACTGCTGCTGGGAGCTAGCTTGTCATTCGCACAGGCTGGTGGCTCCACCGACAAAGGCGCTGGAGATAAGAGCACAACAACCCCTCCAGCCAAAACAAAGAGCGCTGGAAAGAAAGGCCACAGCCACAAGGGCGGCAAAAAAAGCAAAAAGTCTTCTAGCGGCACCACCACTCCAGCACCGAAATAGCTCTCTGCACAGCATGTTGTGAAAGCGGCCTAATGCGGCCGCTTTTTTGCATGAAATCAACTCACGCCTCCGGCCTTTGTAGAATCTTCCCACCAATTTCATTCCCGGGCGCGGCGGGTTATATAGTTATTTGTTAAGAGATGGCCACCCGCCCACCTATTCCTGATAGTTCGCGAACCTCCGCACAGCGCGAGATCGCTCGCATCGCGGAGATGCGGAGCGTGCACGCTGCTTTTTCATACCTGCACAACCAGGAAATGGAGTTTCGCCGCTGGCAGCGTGAGCTTACTGAAATCCCTGCTCCTCCGTTCGGCGAGGCCGCGCGCAGTGAATGGCTTCGGCAGAGATTTACCTCGCTCGGTCTTGAAAGCGTTCAGGTGGATAAACTGGGGAACGTATTGGGTCTGCTCTCTAGCCAGCCGAGTGCGCCGCTGATCGGTATCAGCGCGCATCTGGATACCGTCTTTCCCCAGGGCACCGCGCTGCAAACGCGTGAGGAAGCCAACCGGCTTTACGGTCCCGGGATCAGTGACAACGCAGCGGGCGTTACCGCGCTTTTGGCCGTCGCCCATGCACTAAAGAGGACGCAGCTCAAACCGGCCACAAACATTCTTTTCATCGGCAACGTAGGCGAAGAAGGTGAAGGCAATCTTCGCGGTATGCGGCATCTGTTCGCGGCCTCGACCTGGCGCGATGCCATACAGTCCCTGCTCGTGATCGATGGAGCGGGCACGGACACGTATGTCAATCAGGCGCTGGGCAGCCGTCGCTTTGAGATCACATTTCGCGGTCCCGGCGGGCATTCCTGGAGTGACTTCGGCGTGCCCAATCCCATCATTCTGCTCGCGCGCGCTCTGGCTCGCTTTAGTGAAGTGCAGGCGCCGGAATCGCCGCGCACCACTTTCAATGTGGGTGTCATTTCCGGCGGGACGTCGGTCAACTCCATCCCTGAGTCGGCTACGGCGCGTGTCGATCTCCGGTCTGCGTCCATGGAAGAACTGCAAAAGCTGGAAGACCGCCTGCGTGAATGCGTTGCTGAAGCATGGAGAGAAGCGCCCTTGTCGCATCGTTCCGGCGAACTCAAAGTTACCTTGGCCATTGAGAGCATCGGTGACCGCCCTGCTGCCGAGCTGCCGCCTGATGCACGCATTCTTCAGTTCGTCCGCGCCGCGGACAAGCACTTGCGGATTGAGTCATTTCCGCGCTTGGCCTCAACCGATGCCAACGTTCCGCTCTCGCTTGGGATTGAATCGACCACGATCGGCGCAGGCGGCGATGGCGGCGGCGCGCACACGCTGCGCGAATGGTTCGATTGCAGCAATCGCGACCTTGGACTCAAGCGCATTCTGTTAGTCTTGTTGGCTCTTACCGGAGTGCAGGAATGAAAATTCTTTTGGCTGTTCTGATGGTGTTAACCATGGCAAGTTTGTCTTCTGCGCAACAATCGCCCGCCGATGTGATTTTTATCAATGGCGATATCTATCCCGCAGCCCAGACAAGTTTTGTGTGGGCCTCTGCGTTCGAAAAGCCTCACCTGCCCGGAAGAGTCAAGGCTCTGGCAGTTGCGAATGGAAATATCATCGCAGTCGGCTCGAACGCCGACATTCAAAAGCTCAAAGGCCCAAAAACCCAGATCATCGATCTTGGCGGCCACTTCGTGATGCCCGGCTTCAATGATGCTCACGTGCATCTTGGCTCTGGCGGCTTTGAAAAGCTGAACGTCAATCTGGTAGGCAGCAAGTCTCTCGACGACATGAAGCAGCGCATTGCCGCACGCGTTAAGACCGCTGGCCCCGGAGAATGGATTGTTGGCCGTGGCTGGGACCATACGTTGTGGGCAGAACAGAAAACGCCGACCAAGGCAGACATTGACTCTGTAACAGGCGACCATCCGGCAATCTTCAATCGCGTGGACGGCCACATTGCCATTGCCAACAGCGCCGCGCTTAAGGCTGCAGGCATTACAGCGCAGACTCCTGATCCGCACGGCGGCAAGATTGATCGTGACGATAAAGGCGAACCAACCGGAATTTTGCGTGAGACTGCTATGAGCTTGGTCGGCGAGAAGATTCCGCCACCCAGCCCGGCGCAGCGCCGCAAAGCCGCAGAACTTGCATTGCAGGATGCCGCGCGGTGGGGAATCACGTCTGCGCAGGATAACTCTGACTGGGAAGACTTTCTGACCTATCGAGCAGATGGAAAAAGAAGGCAAGCTGACGTTGCGCATCTCAGAGTGGCTGCCCTTTGACGCGCCGGTGGAGCAGTTAGTCAACGATGCGCGAGCACCACTCACAGGAAGACGCCATGCTGCACACCACCATGCTCAAGGGTTTCATGGATGGATCGCTCGGATCGCGCACCGCTGCCATGCTGGCGCCATATAATGACGATCCAAAAAATTCCGGCATACCGCGCTATGAGCAGGACAAGCTGAACGCGATGGCGGCCGAGCGAGCGAAGCACGACTTTCAGATCGGCTTCCACGCCATCGGCGACCGCGGCGCGCGCATGGCGCTGGACGCGTTTGCTTACGCCATCCAGCAGAGCAACAAAAAGAATCTCCGCTTCCGCATTGAGCATGACCAGGTGATTGCGCCTGAAGATTTTCAAAAATATAAAGCGCTGGGCGTGATCGCCTCCGTGCAGCCGAACCATCTTCTCACCGATATGAATTGGGCCGAATCACATATTGGCCCGGAACGCGCAAAGCATTCCTATCCCTGGAAGGAGTTTGAAGACAACGGCATCCCTCTGGCTTTTGGAACGGACTATCCCTGTCGAGCCGATCACGCCGTTCCGCGGACTCTACGCAGCGGTGACGCGCAAAAATGAAGCTGGGACAAAGGAATATTATCCCGAGCAAAAGCTGACCATCGACCATGCCATTTACGCCTATACCATCGGCGCGGCTTATGCGGAATTTGCCGAAGACAAAAAAGGCCGGCTCGCTCCCGGCATGCTGGCTGACTTTGTCGTGCTCGATCGCGACATAACCAAAGTCGCGCCGCCGGAGATATTAAAGACGCGCGTGCTGCGCACGGTAGTGGGCGGCAAGACGGTGTACGAGGCAAAGTAGACCTGTTTCCCGGACGCACTCCGAGCCGGTTAGCGGCGAATGACAATAGCCCGGTACGCCGGAAGATGGCGTTGCGAGTCCTGCGAGCATTACGACTCTCCCAGTGCCGTCATCCGGGATGCAGGCAAGGCAACGTCCCGACAAGGGACGGCGAAATAAAGTTTGCATTACCCAAAAGCGAAAGCCAACTAGCCCAAGGCCAAGAGCCAAAATTCCTGGCGCCTACTCCCAGTGTGCTTCTTGCCCTTTAAACCGAGGACACCTTATTGCAAGCAATGATTTTCGGACTGCAGGACGCGCCACGCAGAGAACAGGGTTAGGGCATGACATCGACCTGCAAAAATTTCCGCTTAACAATCTTCATCCGCCGCTTAACTTTATGCGTTTCTTCAAAACGTTTCGCTATTTTGTTGCGTCCACTTTCGCGGCGCGATTATAAAACTAGAGACGGGCCACGCCGGTGCTACCAACACCGAACGCAGCCCTAACCACAAATCACCTTCCCAGAAAGGCGACCTATGGCTGACACAGATTCTAGCAGCGCACCAAAACCCCTCATTTACGATCTTCTTAACCGTCTCAACGCATCATTCGCCCGCGTTCATCGCAACATGGAAGCATTGGAACAGGTCGGCATTTTTGACCCGCTCATGATGCAGGCCCTTAACCGCCAGTCTGAGCAGCTTCGGGCAGGCGCCAATTGCCATTTGCTCGGGGCCATGCGCCGCATCGAAGAACGCGACCGTGAGAAATTCTCGCAGCCACCAAATGAGTGAAACCTCCAGCTGTTGAACAAACGACCCGCCGCAAGGCGGGTCTGTTGAGACCAGAGAGAGTTATGTCGCGGGTTCCGGCTTGGCAACCGGCGCGGCCTCCCGAAGTTTTCTCTGCATGTGTGAATCCCGCAATAGCCACGCCAGGTACGCCACGATCAAGAGATTGGTCGCAAAGACCGCCCATTTTATCGGTGTGGCATGGTGCGCCAGTTCGTATATCTCAATCGGAAGATACAAACACCCGCTAATCAATGCGAACCATTCCGCCCACTGCTTTTCCAGCCACAGGCCTACGGCTTCCGCAAATCTGATACTGGAATAGAGCATGGTGCCGCCGATCCACAGGTGAAGATTGCCCGGTGTTACGCGCCGCGCTCCGCGAATAATCTCGCGGGCCAGATGGCCGTCAGGATTCAGGCGAAATATCCTGTGGAGGATACCCAGCAAGTGCTCGGCAACATCTTGAATGTCTTTGTGCAGCAGGCTCAGCAGCCAAACAGCCACCAATACCGCAAGCAGGCCCTTGGCCGCTTCCAACAGGGCTATTCCGCGCAGACCAAGATGTTTCGCTATCAGGTTCGTCCGGGTATTCATTCGATTCAGGGATGAATGACTATTCTATATGCATCTTTAGAAGGGCGGACCGATAGGCTGCGTTGTTTCACCGTGATGCATTGAGATGCGATCTGAAACCCGCGCTGCTCAGCCAAAAAGCGCGCGAACCTTCTCTTTTCGAAAAGCGAAAATTTCCTGCACGTCCGAGTGCACCTTGATCTTGTACGCAAGCTGCCCCAGAAAACCGGCTAATTGCCAATTGCTATTTGCTTCATCTCGCCCAGCCACGCGGAGTAAGCACCTCCAGGTTCTCTGCGCGCGAGAAAAAGTCGAAAACCTCCGGCAGCGGGCGAGCCACCTGTTGCGCAAAAGCCAGGGTATAGGTTTTATCCGCCATCAGGTCGCCTTTCTTTCCGTTGGAACACACTGGACGCGCCAGCTACGAACGGCATCTAAACCATGTGAGTAGTAGGGCATTGCGTAACGGAATGAAATGAAAAGGCTTAGCAGGGTCTTTGGCGGGATTAAAGACGCGCTGTGGCGCACGATTGAAGCAGTGCCGGCGAAGCACACCCTGCAGATGGCCGCGGCTCTCTCCTATTATTTTGTTATTTCAATGTTCCCGGCGTTTCTTCTGGTCTCCGCGATCCTCGCCTACCTGCCCGGAGCAAATCCTTTTGAGCAGGTCCTCTCCCTGATGTCCGGCTTCGTGCCTCGGGAATCGATTGAGCTTCTCCGCAAGGTGCTTGCCACTGTGGTCACTCCCAACCGAAGCACGCTGCTTTCCTTCGGTATCCTGGGAACGCTGTGGACTGCATCCGGTGGTTTCGCCGCCGCCATTGAAGCTCTGGACATCGCTTACGAAGTCGAAGAAGCTCGTCCGTTCTGGGTAACTAGGCCGCTGGCCGTCGGGCTTACGCTCTTGGTGGGCGTACTTCTGCTGGTCGCGCTGGCCGTGATGATCGTTGGCCCGCAGTTTGGAACGTGGCTCGCTTTACGAACGAATCTCTCCTGGCTATTCGCGGAAGCGTGGCCATATATCCATTGGATAGTCTCGGTGGTATTTACGGTTCTCGCCGTCGAATCTCTTTATTTTTTGGCCCCGAACGTGAAGCAGCGTTTCTGGGCCACGCTTCCCGGAGCTGTGTTCGCAGTGGGCTGCTGGATCGGCCTTTCCTACATTCTGGGTTACTACTTCCGCAGCTTTGCCCACTTCAACAAAACCTATGGCGCCATGGGCGCTGTTATCGCGTTGATGGTGTGGCTCTACTGGACCAGCTTCTTCATGCTGGTGGGAGCAGAGCTGAATTGCCAGCTGGCCAAAGAAACAAAAAAAGGAAAAATCAAGCAGGATGAAGACCCCAGCGGACTCACAGGTTTGGACCTGGCAGCGTAAGAGCAATTAGCAAATAGCAACTGGCAATTAGCTCTCTCTAAAACCCCGAAGCGCAGCGAGGGGCCCCTATAGCCACCAATCAGATTAAGTACAGCGAGAATCCCCGAAAAGAACTCGTGCGAATAGCGATCCCTCACTTCGTTCGGGATTTCAGGCTGGCCATTTGCTAGTTGCTAAGCTAGCCGCTGCTTCTACCTTGCCGACTTAAACAATGAAAACACCGCGCCCTGCGGATCGGCGACGATGGACCATGTGCCCACGTTTTCCATTTTGCGCGGCGGCATCAGAACCTTTCCTCCCAGTTGGGCGACTTTGGCTGTGGTTGCTTCAACATCGGCCACCTGGAAGTAAACCAGCCAATGCGGTGGAGCATTAGGATTGCGGTGCTGTGCCGGAGGGATTCCGCCAATAAAATGCTCTCCATTCTTGATGTGGATATATCCGGAAGGATCTTTTTCATCTTTCGATAGCTGCCAGCCGAAAAGATCGCCATAAAATTTGCTTGCGCGCTCCGGATCGGGAGTGCTGAGATCAGCCCAGCAAAATGTGTTGTCCCCGGTGATGCCAATTCCTGTATGGCTCTTGGGCTGCCAAAGAGAAAAGACTGCGCCTGTAGGGTCCTGGAGAACGGCCATCCGGCCCACGTCCATCACGTCGAACGCCGGCGCGTGTACCGTGCCGCCGGCCTGGGCGGCTTTCGCGACTGCCTTATCGGCATTTTCAACGGCAATATAAATCATCCAGTTCGGAGGCACGCCTTGCGCGCGCTGTTCCTTGCGCATGGTATAAGCAGCTCCGGTATTGCGACCGGAAAGCTTGAACATCGAGTAAAAATCGTCCGGCCCCATGGGACTGTCATCTACTGCCCAACCAAAGAGGGATGTATAGAACTTCTTGGCTGCATTCTGGTCCGTGGTTGCCAGCTCAACCCAGCAAAACGAACCAGCAGGGTGCTTATCGATATTTGCCATAGCCCAAAAGTATACGCTGCGAATGTAAAACGCGCGTTTTCGGTGACAGTGATTTGCCTATGATTGATCTACTCTGGCGAAGAGTACGTCCCACTCTTGATGTTTTTGCGAAGGGACAAGTCGGCTGCCCACGAAATTCTCATCCAGCAATTCAAGGCGCGACATGCTGAGAACGGCAAACTTGCGCCAGTCAGGCAGACGGCTGCTGCTGCTTTCGCCCGCAGTCTGATATGTGAAGAGGTTCACGGTCCCTTTCTGAATGCCATAATCCTGCGGCTCCACGATTCGTTCTTTATCGTGATACGTAAAGCGCAGCAGGCGTCTCTCATGGATGGCCGTCAGGATGAGTTGATGAGTTGCAGGATCTACATTAGCCGGCGCTGGGTGCCGTATTACGCGGACTGAAGCCCTCATCTTTCAATCATCAATGAATCTCAGCGTGTTGATAACGCAGGGCCGCGTCTGTCCTGAATTTGTAAATCTGGCAGGGCCAAGAGCAGCTCGGGCACATCCAGAACGCGCGATTTCTTTAGTCGCTCGATGGAAGAACCGTCTTCGATGATCGCAAGCCGCAAGCAAAAATGAGAAATGATAGACATCTGAGGCTCTTCTGGGCTCGCGCACGCCGGTTTGCCCGCGCGCTACTGTATAGGTACACTGCACACGCGATGATGAAACGATTTCTCCTGTTTTTAATTGCTGTGCTTGCATGCATTCCTGGCATGGCCCAGTGCTGCCCGGAAAAACCCGCAACCGAAAAACGCCAGTTGCTCTGGCAGAAACTTCAGGAAGAACTGGCAGCAGTCGACAAAGGACTGGACGGCGTGATGGGGCTGGCGGTAAAAGACCTGACTTCAGGCGAAACGTTCTTTATTCACGGCGATGAAATCATGCCGCAGGCCAGCTCCATCAAGATTGCCGTGCTGGCGGACCTCTATCTTCAGGCGCAGCAGGGCAAGCTCAAACTGACTGATGAATACGTTGTGCGCAAAGAAGATCTCGTCAGCGGAAGCGACATCATGCTGGGACTGACGCCGGAAGTAACGCGCCTGACTCTCCGTGACCTGGCCACGATGATGGTAGCCGTGAGTGATAACAGCGCGACGAACGTTTTGATCGGGCGCGTCGGCCTGGAGAACGTCAACGCTATGCTGGACGGCCTGGGCTTGCACGCGACGCGGCTGCGCCGGCAGATGATGGACCTGAAAGCCGCCGGCGAAGGCCGCGAAAACGTTTCCACGCCGCGTGAGATGATGACGTTGCTGGAAACCATTTATCGCGGCAAGCTGCTCAATAAAGAGATGACGGTTGATTTCATCAAGGTCTTGAGCACGCATAAAGAGAGTTCGTTGCTGCAGGGCTTGCCTGATGACGCCGTGGCAGCCAACAAACCCGGTGAACTGGAAGCGGTGCGAAATGACTCTGGAATTATCTTCGTGAAAAATCGCCCATATATTTTGTGCGTGATGACCACATATCTAAAGGACGAAAGAGAAGGCTCTGCGGCAATCCGCAAAATCTCCGCGCTGACGTACAGCTACTTCGATCGAGTATCCCGCGCATCTGAATATGGCCGCGTCGTATCGCCCAAATAGGGCACGCGCCGGGCAAAGCAGCCTGCGGTTCCACAGTGGCGCATCGATTAAAATGGGATGGAATGAAAAATCGCCCCCAATGGATATTGATTGCCTCTGTAATCTTTGCGGCAATTTCTGCTGCGCAGTTCAAACGCGTTCCGCTACAGGCTCCTGCCCAGCCCAATCCGCAGCTGTACAGAACAGACGCCAATGCAACTCAGGATATCCGGCGGGCGCTGGCTACTGCCGGCAAGCAGCACAAGAATGTATTGCTCGACTTTGGCGGCAACTGGTGTATTGACTGCCATGTCCTTGAAAATGCCTTTCATCAACCCAGGATCGCGCCATTGCTGAACAGCAATTACATCGTCGTCCACGTGGACGTGGGAAAGTACGACAAGAATTTGGATCTGGCAAAGAAATACCACGTTAACCTGGAAAAAGGCGTGCCATCTCTGGCGGTGCTGGATGCAATGGGAAAGGTACTCTATGCCACCGGCGACTTTGAGCGGGCGCGCATGATGAGCGAAGACGATGTAATTCAGTTTCTGGACAAATGGAAGCCGCCTGCTGCGGGCAATCCTTCTACCGGCTCTCCTTCGCATAGATAAGATAAGCCGATAAGCTAAACATCGCGCCCCCTTAAAGGGGGTTCTGATGAAACGCCTACCCCGGCGAAGCGCATTTTTCTACTTCAAAGCTATTGCAATTCTCTGCTTCTGGAGAGAGAATCCCCTCCCCCCCTTCACTACGTTCTACCCGGCCCCTAATGTTCCTTACTACCTAATTGCAAAAAGCTCAAAGGAGAGCCCGACGATGAAAAAGCTACTTATCGCAGCAGTTGCATTATTGCCGCTGGCCTTGACCGCCCAAACCAAACACGTCAAGTTAACGAACGATGGCGCTTTTGCGTCAATTTCAACAAGCGATTCTCTTTCCAAGTTCCAATTACAGGTTTCGCGCGGTACCTCAAATGGCAGCTCGACTACCAACCTGGTATTCGTTTCTTCTCCTTTTCCGCCGATCAAACCTCCGCCTCAATTCTTGAGATTGTGGGCCCAATCCCCAACAGCGCATTCACCGGAGATAACACTAGAACATCTGACCCTGAACCTTGATCCCAGCACGCTCGATCCCACGGCCACGACCATAGAAAGCTGCACGCTGGATTTCACGCAAGTGGATCCTATCTTTATGTGCGGGGCCCTGCCACCGGGAACGATTCACATGGATTTTCAGGAGAATGACTTACAGGCAAACCAACTCGTGCAAACGCAGACATCTGTCCTGGGGCCGATCACCATTCATCAGCCATCAAAGATCGGAGTCCGGGTCGGCCAATGTGCAAGGTTCGGTCTTTGGTACATCCATTTCAAGTTCGAATGCCAGCGCGGGCATAAACCACTTGTCCTCAATTGAATTCACCAGAAAATAAACTGGGACAAGACGCAAAATCTCCGCCCTGCGCGCGCAGGGCGGATTTGTTTGCGGGCAGTGTCTCTGGCCGCGGCCGCGCCTAAAAAACACGATTGTGTTTTAAAAATGAAACCTGTAACGGAAAGGAAACAAGGCAGCTAGGAAGCAGGCAGCAATCGTTCTACTTCTTCCATAAAGTGGTGAGGGCTTTCCTGCTTTGAAACCACCTTGTCCGGACAGGTTTCGCGACCAAGGTAAATGTGGCCATCCACCTGCATCAGAACTCTTTGGTGGGGATGCCGCTGCTTGATCTCCTCGCAAAATTCCAGGCCTGGATCGGCAAAGTGGCCAACATCAACGATGACAAGATCGTACTGGGGAACGGCAGAAATCACCGTGCGGGCCGCTTCGAAATCGATGGCGGTATCAACGTTGTAGCCTCGCATCCGCAGCATCAATGCTCGCAAATGCTGCACGGTGCTATTGCCGTCAACAAGCAGAATACGGGATTTGTGTCTCGCAGCAGTCATTACAGCAACCTTTGGCTTGGTAGGCTGCTTGCAGACTACACGCATGTGAACAACTGTTATGGCCAATCACCGTAGTACCAATGAATTTATTTTCCGAACCGTAAAAGCAGACACTCGTTTATTGCATGACAAACGTGTCACTTCAGCTTCTGGTTGAACCAGGCCGCCACGCGCTCAATCACGTCGCGCTGGTGCGCAGGATCCACAAACATATGTCCTTCGTGCTCATAGACGACCAGCTCTGTTTCCGTGCCCATCGTCTTGAGCGCATGCCAGAATTCATACGACTGCGGAGTAGGACATTCGCCGTCGCTATCGCCCACCACAACCAGGGTTGGCGTCTTGGCATTCTTGATGAAGGTAATGGGTGAGCTCTTCGCGTAAACCTGCGGATCGTCATAAACGGACGCTCCGAAAAACGGGACCATCCATTTATCGATTTGATTTTCACCGTAGTAGCTCTGGAAATTCGCCAGTCCCGCGCCAGCGACCGCAGCAGCAAAGCGATTAGTCTGCGTGACGGCCCACATGGTCATGTAACCGCCATAGCTCCAGCCGGTGATGCCGAGGCGATGCTCGTCGATAGGAGCCTGCTTGAGAGCCTGGTCGACCCCGGTCATGATGTCGCGGAAATCGCCATATCCGAAATCTTTGACGTTGGCGCGCGTGAAAGCTTCACCCTGGCCATAGCTGCCGCGCGGATTCGGCATGAAGACGAAATAGCCTGCGGCAGAGAGCGCAACGCCAAAGCTGTGTGGTCCGGGCCAGGCTGAATGCTGCATGGAACTGGGGCCGCCATGCACCTGCACCACCATGGGATATTTTTTTGCCGCGTCATTTTTTGTCGAATCAAAATTTGCCGGATACAGGAGCCAGCCTTGCAGGTTGAGACCATCGTTCTGCCAATGGATACTTTTGGCTTCTCCCCATGCAGGCTTGAGCGCAGCGTTACGCGAGGTTATCTGCTTCCACTCATTAATCAGTCCGGCCCAGACTTCCGGCGGATGGGCGAGCGACTGGCGAATCACCGCCGCAGTCTTGCCATCGGCGGCAAGTGAGACCGCCGTACCCCAGCCATCAGCATTTAATTCGCCCGGGCCTCGAGCCAGTGTTTCTATAGATCCGGAGGTTATATCGACGGTAGCAACTCCGCTTTCGCCGTCTACATCTTCGCCAAAAAGAATTTTGCCGCCGCTCGTCCAGGTGAGCCAACTTGCAGAAGCCTTCATGCCGGGCGTGATGTTTTTGGCTGCACCGCCTTCGGCTGGAACAATGAAGATATCGCCGCCCACGGCGGGTTCGTCACTCATGATGCCGGAGATGAAAGCGACTGACTTGCCGTCCGGCGACCACGCAGGCACGGCGATTTGCGAATCGATGGGCGGCGTATAAATAGATTTCATCTCGCCGCCAGCGGCTGGGATGGAATAGATCTGCGCGACATACCAGTTGTCGTCGCCATTGCCGTGGGCGGCTGTGGTTACGAAGCTTTTGCCATCCGGCGACCAGGCATATTCGTAAACGTATATATCGGCGGGCGAGATCTGCCGCAGCTTGCCGCCAGCTGCATCAACCAGGGCGAGTCGCTGTTCGGTCACAGCTTCCTTGATCACTCCAGTCTGCGCTTTTTCGGCGACAAGAGGACCCGCAGCACGCTCAGCATTCTCAGTAAAGAGGAAAGCAAGGGTCTTGCCGTCGGGCGACCAACCGGGAGAGGCTAGAAATCCTTTCACGCTGGTAAGCTTGCGCGGCGACCCAGCGCCGGCGTTGACGACATAAAGTTGAGGCTGCCCGGACTTGGTGGCGTCAGAAAGAAAAGCGATCTGCTTGCTGTCGGGAGACCATGCGACTGCGCTTTCAGACTGTCCGCCGGCCGTAATGCGGTGAGGCGTACCGCCGGTGGTCGCGGAAATAAAGATTGCCGATCCCTCTTTGGTGATCTCCACCCATGCAACCTGTTTGCCGTCGGGCGAGATGGCGGTCTGATCAAAAGTTTTCCCGGCCCAGAGAGTGGCAATCACACTGTCCATGGATGAGGAACTGGTCTTTGCACGAGCGGGGGAACCAGGCTGGGCAAGCGCGAGAGGGACCAGCACCAGACTTGCAAGGACGATCGCAACAACTGTTCTTGCCACTTTATGCATTCCAGCATCTCCGAAGATTGATTTGGTTCACAAAATATACAGGCGGGGAGTGCGGCGAGCAAACGAGAGGGAGCGCCGGATATGAGAACGCTAGTCAGAGGCCAGCGCCGCATATGGTATTCTCCAGTTCATCATGCGACATACTTACGTTCTTATCGCAATTCTGGGGGTGTGCCTTGCCGCGGCAGGACAAGCCGCGAAACAGCAGCCAAAGCCCAAACCGCCTGCCGCCGCAACACCGGCACAGCCGCAACCGCCTTCCGATGAAGAACTGATGGCGAAGACAGCACAGGCCACGATCAATTGGGACAGCTCAACCACCAAGGGCGCCAAGGTGGACGTGCTGCTCATCAAGAAAGACCAGGCTGAAGGCAAGGCGGTAATGCAGTATCACCTGAAGGTGAGCGGCGCGCCAAAAAACAAACTTTATAGTCTGGTTGCCTGGCCGATTATGGTGGCACAGCCCGCCACAATTATGGAAGGATTGGCCATTGCCGCCGACGGTACCGTGGGATGTCCGCCGAACTCTGACAGAAGTTGTGCCCAGCGCTTCAAAGGCGCCGAGCTTAAGCTGACCTACACGCCGGGGATCGGTGAAATCTATCGGCACGCACTAATTTCTGAGGACCACACCACCAGGATTTTCTTTTCCATTGTGCCGGCCCCCATGGTGGAACAGGACAAGGCATGCACCCTGGAGATTGTAAGGCTGAGCCCGCGATTTGAACTGGCCTTGATTCGCGGCAAAGGCTTCACGCCCGGAGAGCAGATCAGCTTTCACACGCAGTCATACCAGGAAGTCCATGATTCGCAGCCCAAGGTAAGCCCGCAAGGAGAGTTCTGGGCAACACTTACACCGTTCGTAAAAGGGCGCACCATGGGCACAACGCAGGTCGCGGTGAAAGGCAAGAGCTGCTCTCCTACTCTCTCTTTCGAATGGGGATCGGAGTAGGCGTCCGCTCTGGCGCGCAATTTGTATTCTCTGACTAAGGACAGGCGATGAAGTTTACGATTCTCGGGGCCGGCGGCGTGGGTGGATATTACGGCGGCCTGCTCGCGAAAAATGGTCACCAGGTTTGCGTTCTCGCCCGAACATCGAACCTGGCTGCACTGAGGGAACGTGGCTTGGAAGTCCGGACACCTGAAGGATCGTTCACCGTGCCTGTTCAGGCAAGCGACAACGTAAAAGATTTCAGCGGCGTGGACTGCGCACTGGTAGCCGTAAAGAATTATTCTCTGGCGGAGATTGCACCGGCTGCGGCTTTTCTGGCCGCGCAAGGAGCGCTGATTGTTCCGCTGCTCAATGGCGTTGAAGTGGTGGACCAACTGGTGGCGAACGGAGTCCCGCAGCCCCAGTTAGTTGGCGGGCTCACCGCGATCAGTGCGATACGCCTTGCGCCCGGTGTGTTTGAACGCCGCAGTCCATTCCAAAGGGTGGTACTGGGAGAGCTGGGACAATCACAGCCTGAACGCAAGCAGCGGATTGACGCCATTACGCAGGCTTTCCGCGAGGCCGGAGTGGACGCAAGTGTTTCCGCGGACATCACCGCAGATCTGTGGAGAAAATTTGCCTTCATCGCATCCATGGCGGCAGCCTGCGGGCTGTCACGCACCGCCATCGGCCCGCTTCGCGCAACAACGCTCGGCCATCTGCTGATTGAGCGCGCCGTGCGTGAAGTCATCAACGTTGCCCGCGCGCGCAAAGTTGCTTTGGCGGACGATGAAGCAGAGCGCACGATGAAAACCATCGATGGGCTGCCGGACGCCATGAAGCCAAGCCTGCTGATCGACCTTGAAGCTGGACGGCCTACGGAAATTGATGACTTGAGCGGCGCGGTTTCCCGGCTGGGCAAAGCATGCGGCATAGAAACGCCACTACATGACACCGCAGCAGCGGCCATTGGCGTGTCTTCCAAAAGATAAACGAGGCTGGTTGAGTCGAAGCCGTCTCACGTTTTGCTCCAGCACTCGTCTAAGACGTGCGGATAAGCTGGCGCGACGCGCCAAGGTCCCCGGAGGGTTATGACCCGTTTCTGCCGAACTGCTCTCTTACTGTTCCTGATCGCCTTCAGCTACACACTTTGCGCGGCCGAGCTGCCAAAACCGCTACTTCTTGTTCTGAACAAACCGGAGGGAAAACTTTTGCTGGTTGACCCAACCGCAAAGAAAGTCGTCGGCGAGGTGGCAACTGGAAACGGACCGCACGAAGTCACAGTTTCGGCGGACGGCAAGCTGGCATTTGTGGCTAATTATGGCGACCAGACACCCGGCGAGAGCATCTCTGTGATCGATCTGGAAGCAAAGAAAGAATTGCGGCGAGTAAATCTTGGCGCGTTGCGGCGTCCGCACGGGATCGTGGAGAGCAAGGGAAAGATCTATTTCACGGTGGAGATGAATAAGGCAATCGCCAGATATGATCCCGCGGCGGACCGCGTGGACTGGCTCATGGGCACCGGCCAGGACCTGACGCACATGCTGGTGATCAATAAAGAGCAGAACAAGATTTTTACCGCGAATATCTTTTCTGACTCGGTGGGTGTGATGGAGCCGATGGGCCAGGGCGGCAACTGGCATTACACGGTGATCCCCGTGGGCAAGCGCCCAGAAGCAATTGACCTGTCACCAGACGGCAAAGAAGTGTGGACGGCGCACTCCCAGGATGGCGGCGTGAGCGTGATAGATACGGACGCGAAAAAAGTTGTGGCAACAATTCCGGCGCTCACTAAGCATTCAAACCGGCTGAAGTTTACCCCTGACGGCAAGCTGGTACTGATCTCTGACGCGGAGTCAAGCCAGGTGCTGGTGATGGACGTGAAAGCGCGAAAGCTAATGCAAAAGATCACAGTCGGCGAAGTGCCGCTGGGAATTCAGATCGCACCTGATGGTCAGCGCGCATACGTCGCCTGCGCGCAGGCCGGAAAAATAGCGATCATCGATCTGGCGAAGCTCACGCAGATCGGCACCATTGATGTAGGCCCCGGGCCGGACGGGATGGCGTGGGTGCCGTAGGCCATCGCCGGAAGTGCCGTCATTCAATATCCCACGAACTAACATCGCCCGCTAAGCTGGTTCAGAAAGCATGACACAAGGCCGATGCTACGTGACCATCGCGATAAAAAGGTGCGCAGGTTGGGCATTGTGAGCTGGTGCAATCGCTGTTGGTGCGGCACACTGAATTGCAGCCGCCAATGCGCTCTTTGGAAAATGGAGATTTTGCCGCGAAAGCTACTGCAGCGGTGATCATCATCGCGGCCAGCAAGAACATGCACAATGAGCGTTTCATGTTTACTCCTTGTTTCTTTTTTAGTACCCCGGTATTAGGCCTGTCACTGCATATTGGCTGCTGAAAGGCGGCAAGCGCTGCAGGACGCCGTCAACACCGCCAGCACCTCCCGCTCCCGCTCCTGATTCATCTCGCCCACCCAGTATCTTTTCAGTTTGCCGTTTTCATCCAGCATCAATAACGTCGGGATCATCTGCACTCCGAGTTCAAGCGGCGCCATGGACAATACCTTGTCCGTGCCTACGCCTGAGCTGTCTAAAAAGGCGGTCGCGGTTGCCGTCTTTTCCGGCAAGGCCGCAATCAGGTGCAATATGCCTCCGGAAGACGAGCGCGCCGCGGAGAGTCGCCTATAAAGCGGCAGATCATGGAGGCAATATTCGCACTGGCTGGAAAGGACGATTATGAATGTAAGCCTGGCAGCGCCGGGCGAGATTCCAGGCAATTTAACTGCTTCTCCGATCTTCACCCGCGGAACGGTTGCCGGAT
>CAVSYO010000055.1:0-12370 GCA_963732195.1 Terriglobia bacterium
GACAACTGCCCATTCCCCAAGCGGAAATATGCCCGCTCTGGCTAATGGCTAAGTGCTAATGGCTGGTTTTTGGTGTCTCTACACAATCTGTGACCCTAACGGTGGGTCGGCTATGATCGCGTGGTTGCTGGCCTTTTTGGGTTTCCCGCCTCCATTTGGGATACCCGGATCGCTAAAAGGTTTGTTGTCACTACCTTTTTAGTGATGGTTCGACGGCGCCGCTCCCGGCGAGAACTAGTACGTATATTAAGCGAAGCACAATTTTGGAGTCAATAGTTGAAATGAAATTTTAAAAGTTATCGGACCTTATAATCGTTGCCAGTCCTAAGTTGTTAAGTATGAATGGATTCTGCCGAAGCAAATGCGTTCCCCCTTTACATCTAGCACTCTCCCCACCAAAATGTTTTGATGCAGGTACCCGACCTGGAATTAGCTTTTGCAATAGAAGACAGCAACCTCCCACATGCAAAGAAATTCTTGAATTTCCTCCGCAAGGCTGCGCGGAAGCAGTCCGCCACAATTTCCCTTTCTGTGGATCAGACTGGAAAACTCAAGTTGTCAGTACCAGGGAGAGAGTGCCTGAATCTGGATTTGTTTCTTCAGGAGCTTATTTTGAGAGGAGGTTTGTACTACTACCTCTGTAGCGTTTCAAACCGCAAGCATGTGGCAAGATCAGTTGTAAAACCCATTTTTGAGCAATTGCTAGTCTCTCGCTTCAGTGTCGCTTACCCCGTGCTGTTGCACAAACATCTGCTCAATGGTTCACCAGATTGGAGCGCGGGAGAATTTAGGGAAGAGTTTTCTCAGGACTACGAGATGCTTTTTCAACGCTTCCAGCTCAAGATGGTTTCGGGGTATGCGTTCATCCGCGACTTGGACGACCTGCTTACGGAATTTATGCTCGTGGCGTTGGGGCACAAAACAGGAGATCATAGCCCGAAGTTTAATGTTCTAGTCGATAGATGCGCTAAGCAGGACGTCTTGAGGAATAAGGAGGTTCGAAAGCTCTTTAATCGGGTTCATGCATTGAGGACTAACGGCCTGCACCGGTTGGAGCGGAAAATTCCTGATGCAGAACTATCAGAGATCGCCCAGAGTGTTTACTACGTGTTCGAGTGGCTGGACGATTATTGGAAAGCACAGAACGAAAAAACTGTCATTCTCAAAGGAAAACGATATCGCAGGGTACGGTGGGGCCAGGAAATGCGCCATTGGGAACGCTGCGGGAAATACAAAAAAGACATGTCGGATGAATTCTGTTCCAATTGGACCGAAATTATCAAGAGATCATGTCACGATTGCGATGTCGTTGCCGGCGAGCTCCATTTAGACAACTGCGATGTTGAAGTCTGCCCTCGCTGCACTGGGCAATATATGTGCTGCGAATGCAGAGTCGAACAGGATGACGAAAATTGAGGCTTTGAACTGATCTAAGTAACGCGTAGCGAAGGGGAAATACGATGCAAGTGTGAGAGGCAACCCTCTAACTTGCAAGCAGTTCTTCACGCAACAGCGTGTACTCGCTCGGGCCTTCATCTCCGATTAGAAATCGAAGTTGCTCCCGCAGGAGTTGGCACAAAGGGTCTCCAAGTGCGGACTGCGTTGCTTCAAGGTGCGGAGTGAATACCGATTGAAACTCATCTAATCGCAGAATACTGTCAACTGGAAGAACCCCCGCCTTTTTGGGCAGGAATAAGAGCTCCGGAAATTCCATCTTCCGAACTCGATTCACGAAAACCGGGTTGAACTCAGCTTTGCCCGTCTTGACGTCAACCAACCCAAATATTTGAGCCACCCAACAATGCTTGCGCTGAAGCTTGCCGCGAAAGCCCTTGTTGTCAACGTCAACCCATGGTTTTGACGCGCGCAAGAGGACTACCGGGCGACGTTTTGCTCGCAACACAATGAATTCTTCATCTATCTCCAATTTAGGTGCATGTAAAGGGTATGCCCGATTAAACCTATCAGCCCCTGCAGGAGCTATCGTAAATTTAGAAGCTGTTGTCCTTGTTGGCTCACCAGGTTCAAACTGTGGCCGCCAAAACTGCAAGTTCTCATGAGGATAGTAAGCATGGGTCCAGAATATTTGGCCAAAGCGAAAATTGTCTGCCTGGTGAAATCCCAGAGGTAAATCCGTGTAGTATTCGCTTGGCTCAAACCACTCATCGACAAACATTAGTTCTCAAGCTCATCGAGTTTGGCCATGGCTTCCTGAAACTGTTCATCATATTTTGGCGCAGTAAAATGGAAATGTTCTTTTGGTTGAAGCTGTTTCTCTACTTTCTCTTTAAATTTCTTTTTTGCTCGCTGAATGTCTTTCCGCGAAAGACCGGATCGCTGCAATTCAAATTTCTTCATCAAATCGGGTTGGATCGTATCGAAATTTAAGTATCCCCCTCTGTGCGCTTCAAGCATAGGCTCAGTATGAAAATAGACGTAGTTCAACAGCTCTGGCGTGGGCACCTTGATCCACCTGTTCAAGACGTGCTCCACCGTGAATGCCTCCTTAGCAGAAGGAAACAGTGTCCGCAATTTGGGGTCTGGCACGAGCACTCGGTAGAGCGTTGTGTCAAACTCAAGTCCCTCGACAGTTGTCTCAATGAGTTGCTTATTGGTAACGAGTTCGGTGAGTACGTCATCGTAGCTGGGCGCCCAGGGTCCTAAGTGATAGAACTTCCAATCGAATGAGGTGAGTCGCTGCCGATAGGCCCTGAAAAACTCTACCTCACAGAGGTACAGGAGCTTGAGCAGTTTCGTCTTGCTCACAGCCCCCCCTCTTTCGCTGATATAACTTACGATCGCGAGAATTAGCTTCTCAGTCATTTTGGCTGGCATTTTACAGGAATTTCTTTGCTTCCAGAGTTACTCAAGAACCATTGGCAATAGGGCACCATGAGCAGCCGCAAAATTGTGTTCGTCATATGTTCGCTTTCAGTATAGCATAAGCGTGGGTTCGAGGCCCGCCGTCGCCCGGTTGCGACATCCTTTTCGCAGAGGCCCAGCCCTTGTTTTTCAACCTCTGGGCAAACTGGAATTCAATTCACCATTCCTCACGCGTTTCGGTCCACGAGACAAGGATCAGGCGCGAGTTTAGTGGGATCATAATTCCGAGCTCGAATTGCTTTCCGGTGTAACAAGGTTGAGTAGACTCCAATTTGCCGCATCCTTCACGGGGTGGAGCAGGCATTCTACGCCTGCGGTAAGCTGCATCAAGTTCTCGGCTTTAGCCGCTGAGGTGACTTTCCGACCATTCCTCAGTTAGGAACAACAACTGAATTCCACTTATTTTGTTACTGCACGGATAGATCTCTTCCTTGCGCCGCAGGCTCGCGCGCAGCTGCTCCCGGCAAGCCCGGTTTTGGCTTGCTGGGACGCAATGCAGCGAAGCGCGCGCAAAAAAACACCAAACGACACCGCTTCCATTTCCCGCTACAATCGTGACCCATGAACATTTTTCATCGCTCACGCTTGATCCTGTTTCTCGCCGCTGCAACAGCCGCCGGCTTTCTGATCAGCTCACTGCACGCCGCGTCACTGCTCTCCGCAGAGCCCTCCACACAAGACGCGCAAGCCGTCATGGCCCCGATCACCGCAATGTTTGACGGCATGGCAAAACGCGACGCGGCCGCCATCAAGAAACCGTTGCTGCCCGGCGGCGGCATGGTGCTGATGCGCGACGGCAAGCCAACCCAGATGACCTTTGACGCCTTTGCAGAGGCAGTAAGTAAACCCGGAAAGGCCCAGATTGAGGAGCGCATTCACGATCCGCTGGTGCGCATCGATAACGACCTGGCCGTGGTCTGGGCCCCATTCGACTTTCTAGTGGACGGCAAGGTGGACCATTGCGGAACGGATTTATTCAATCTTGTTCGTGCCGATGGAAAGTGGCTCATTGCCAGCGTCGCAGATACCGGACGGAAGGATTGTGGGGGAAAGTAGGAAGAGCGGAAGCGATCCTCGATCAAAAGCCCGAAGGGCGAAACCGCCTGCCCGGGTGTGTGAGCCCTGGTCTTCCCGTCGTCCCTTGCTGCAGCGTGGTATTCGCGAATATCGCGCGAGTCATTGCTTTGACGGCGGGTATTGTTTGAACATTTCCGATACAGCCTTGTTCGCCTGCTCCAGCAATTTGCTGCGCTTGTTGTAATCCATTTTGCCTTTGGCGATTGCACGCCACACAAGATGCTTCTGCCTGGCGTCCACCAGGTCAACGGTAATTGTGCCGTGCATGACCTGCGGGACAGGCGTAGCCGGTAATGTACCGCCCCACATTGTGGTGCCCGGCATGGCGTAGCCGCCGGTCCCTGTGTAGCCGGGTTCTGCGGCGTATCCGCCCACCACCTCATTGGATCCACCATAGGATTGCACCAGCAGATCGGCATTGCCGTCCACTTTGCGCAAGCCTTTTTCATTCAGCTCGTATTCAATATCGTGGTCGATAATGGACGCCAGGACGGGGTTCGTTGCGGGTGTCGCGCGGGGAATCCAGGCATAGGTTTTATAGCGGCTGAAATCCGCTGACTTGTCGTATCCGGTTTTGACCTTTTGTGCCCATGCGCTGGCCCCAAGCAGGAGAAAGAGCGTGGCCTGAAAGACCAGTGCCGGCCATATTCCACGCATTCTCATTTCATCCCGCCTGCCTGAAGATCCTCTCCCCAACAGGTTAGGACGGTTCAGTTCAAGCGCGGAACCCGTATTTCTAACAGTCGCTTGCCCAGTGATGGAGATCGGGTGATCAAGTGATCGCGCGTGATCTGGTGATCGGGACCCAAAACCTGAAACACGGAGGAACGGAGGGAACGAAGAAAGCAAGACTTTACCGCGGATTCACGCGGATGAGCGCGGATCAGAAGCGGGTTGAGATTGAAGTTTTTCGTTTTTTCCGATCACCAGATCACGGCGATCACCCGATCTTTTTCTCCGCGTCTCCGTGTCTCCGCGGTGGATTTTTTTCTGGGGTTCATCCGTGGTAAGGTTTTTTCCCCGGTCGGCGTAGAATATTCACGACTCCCCATGACCGCCATCCCACAGCCCGAAATTGCTGCAGTTCATTCAAACGCCCAAGCCAGCACACAGTTTGCCGTTCACGATCCTGCCACGCAGGAAATCATCGGCACGCTGCCGAATCTTGGAGCGGACGAGATCGCTGATGCTGTAGCCAGGGCTGCCGCCGCGCAGGTCCGATGGGCGGCCATGCCTGTGCGCGATCGCCTGCGCATCCTCTCGCGCTTTGCGGAACTGCTGTGCGATCAGAAAGATTCCGTCGCTGCCATGATCAGCCGTGAAGCCGGCAAGCCTGAGGCGGAAGCGCTTTCCACGGAAGTCCTGGTCGTGCTGGACACGGTGAAGTATCTACAAGACAACATCCCGGCATTTTTGCGGCCGGAGCCGGTTGCGCACGCAAATCCCGTGATGAAGCTCAAGCGCGGTACGCTGCTGCGCGAGCCTTACGGAGTTGTGGGCATCATCAGCCCGTGGAATTATCCCTTCAGTCTCCCGTCGATACAAACGCTGACCGCGCTCGTCACCGGCAACGCCGTTGTACTGAAGCCATCAGAATTCACGCCGTACTCGTCGCTGGAACTTGAAAAACTTTTGCGCGCCGCTGGCCTTGATCCCGACTTGCTCCAGGTGATCACCGGTGACGGCGCGGCCGGAGCAGCGCTGCTTGAGGCGAACGTGCAGAAAGTTGTTTTTACCGGAAGCGTGGCCACCGGCAAACGCGTGGCCCAGGCCGCCGCGCGCGACTGCTGCCGGTGGTGCTGGAACTTGGCGGCAAAGACCCGATGATCGTGCTGGAAGATGCCGACATTGACGTGGCATCCAGCGCCGCGGTCTGGGGCGCGTTCATGAATGCCGGGCAAACCTGCCTCTCGGTCGAGCGCTGTTACGTGCAGGAAAAAATCTACCCGAAGTTTTTGGAAGCTTGCGTGGCCAAGACCGGCAAGCTCCGCATCGGTTCCGGAACCGATCCAAACACTGACTCCGGCCCAATGATTCATGAGCGCCAGCTGCGCATCGTGCAATCGCATGTGGAAGACGCCATGGCTCGCGGCGCGCGCCTGCTGGCAGGCGGCAAAGCCGCTGGCACAGCTTGGCGCAAACTTTTTTGCGCCCACCATCCTGGCCGACGTTGACCACTCCATGAGGATCATGCGCGAAGAAACTTTTCGGCCCGGTGCTGCCGGTGTGCAGCTTTAAGACAGAAGACGAAGCTGTTGCCCTGGCCAACGATTCCGACTACGGCCTGGCGGCCTGCGTCTTTACCAATGACCGCAAACGCGGTGAAGCTCTGGCGCGTCGCGTCCAGGCCGGCACCGTGATGGTGAACGACGTGCTCACTTGCTTTGGCATCAGCGAAGCGCCGCACGGCGGAATCAAGGCCAGCGGAATCGGCCGCACGCACGGGCGTTTTGGCCTGGAAGAAATGGTCTGGCCCAAGTACGTGGATTCAGACCGCATGCCGCGCATGAAAAAGCTCTGGTGGTACGGATACGGCCCCGCCTTCGGCGGCAGATGAGCGGATTCATTGAACTGCTGTTCGCAAAGGGATTAATAAAACGTCTGCGTGGAGGGGTGAAAAGCACAAAATACTATCTTCGTCGGCGGCTTCTTTAAGCGTAAAATCCGCTTATATGGCACTGGGGCCTAACAAAGTGATGTTGAAACACTCTCATTTGATTTACGACTGGAACTCGCTTCCTGGAATCGAATTCGCACCCAAGCAGCGGGTCATGCTGGACGACTGGTCACTGCGCGACGGCCTTCAATTCCTTCTGTAAAAGATTCCGCCCATCGACGAAAAAATCAAGATCCTGCACCTGATGGAAGAAGGGCATCGATTTGGTTGATATCGGCCTGCCCGGAGCGGGTCCGCGCGCCGTGCGGACGAAGAGTTGCTGGCCCGCGAAATTGCCAACTGCCGGATGAAGATCAAGCCGAACTGCGCCGCCCGCACCCATGAGAATGATATTCGTCCAATCGCCGAGATCTCTCAGCGTGCTGGCATACCAATTGAAGTTGCGTGCTTCCTCGGCTGAGCCGAGATCCGCCGCTTCACCGAAAACTGGAGCGATGATTTTTGGTAACCACCACGGAAAAAGCCGTGACCTACGGCAGGTCCCTCAACCTGGAAGTGATGTACGTAACCGAAGACACTTCGCGTTGCGATCCCGAGACGGTCAAGCGGCTTTATCGACGGCAATCAACAGCGGCGTCGTACGGCAATTCTAATTTGTGACACTGTGGGTCACGCGACGCCAAGCGGTGTACAGGCGCTCATCCGTTTTGTCCTGGACGAAGTGGTCGAAGCCTTCCGGCCAGAAGATTGGCGTCGATCGGCATGGCCACTCTGACCGTGGACTCGCTGTCGCCAACTCTCTTGCTGCGCTCTGGCCGCTGGCGCAGATTGCGTTCACGGCACAGCCCGCCCTCGGGATTGGCTCGTGAACGAGTCGGGAATACCCAGATTGACCGAAATGGTCAACCTGAAGTTGATGGGGGTTTCCCCATGGGCGGAGCAGGACACCTGACAAAACTGAAGGAATATTGCACCAATGTCTCTCTTATCCACTGGCGTCCGACTCGCAATCTACCGGGTAAATGGAAAGATGCCTTTCGCACAGGAATGGGAGTACATGCAGCAGCCGTTATTAAGGCATTTCTGAAAGGCGATATTGAACTGGCTAATTCTGTCTAACTCCGGCGTACCTCACACTACTTCGGCCTGGAATATATCATTGGCTGATGTTGCAGGTAAATCCAACGTGATCTTCGCTGGAGCGTAGAGGTATGACCGCTTCTGAAGACTGGTTCACCGCATTTTCCAGCGGGCGAAAGCTTCAGACCGCTGCCTTACAGAGGAGGAAATTCTGGCGTGCTGCCACAAGGTTTCAGCCGGCACTTAACCGTGTTAAGGGCAATAATATGTTCCGGCAGATGCAACGCTTATCTTCCGCAACGCGGGTTTCCTGTAATAACACTCTGAACTTCCCTTTAAAGGAGAAAGAATGAGCAGCTATTTACAATCGCGTGACTCTGGTACTCGGCGGCGCGTTGGCATTTGCGCAAGCAGGCGGTGCTGACTGGCGGACAAAATCCTCCGGCTGGCGGCGATCAGACAAAGACCGGTACCTCTACGACCACCACGAAGCATCACAAGCATAGCGGCAAGAATTCTATAAGAAGCGAAGAAGGTGCTACGGACACACCATCCGCGCCAGCAGCAAATCGGAAGCCCTTCACCGAATAAGGCAATCCTTTAGTAACGAGTGGCTCACATGGGCCGCTTTTTTACGCCTCACGAAAAAAGGTTTATTTTTCCAACTTCTCGCTTAAAGGTGACAACAATTCTTTAGACAGAGTTAATGATTCCAAAAAACTGACATCGATTCTCAAGGAGACCAATGAAGAAGCTACTTACGATCGTGTTTACACTGCTGCTGGAGCTAGCTCGTCATTCGCACAGGCCCTGGTGGCTCCACCGACAAAGGCGCTGGAGATAAGAGCAGAGGAACCCCTCGAGTCAAAACAAAGAGCGCTGGAAAGAAAGGCCACAGCCACAAGGGCGGCAAAAACAAAGTCTTCTAGCGGTACCACCACTCCAGCACCGAAATAGACTTTCCTAAAAAGTTTGTACATGAAGCGGCCCATTGCGGCCGCTTGCATGAAATCAACTCACGCCTCCGTCCCTTCGCAGAATCTTCCCACCATCTTCATTCCCGGCGCGGCGGGTTATATAGTCATCTCGTTAAGAGATGGCCACCCGCCCACCTATCCCGACAGCTTCGCGACCCCTTGCATACAGCGCGAGATCGTCGTACCGCCGGAGATGCGGAGCGTGCACGCTGCTTTTTCATACCTGCACAACCAGGAAATGGAGTTTCGCCGCTGGCAGCGTGAGCTTACTGAAATCCCTGGCCTCTGTTTGGCGAGGCGGCGGCGCAGCGGAATGGCTTCGGCAGAGATTTACCTCGTCGTCGAAAGCGTTCAGGTGGATAAACTGGGGAACGTATCGGGCTCTGCTGTTTAGCCTGCCGAGTGCGCCGCTCATCGGTATCAGCGCGCATCTGGATACCGTCTTTCCCCAGGGCACCGCGCTGCAAACGTGCTGGAGGAAGCCGAACCGGCTTTACGGCCCGGGATTCAGTGACAACGCAGCGGGCGTTACCGTGCTTTTGGCCGTCGCCAATGCACTAAAGAAGACGCAGCTCAAACCGGCTAACAACATCTTCATCGGCAACGTAGGCGAAGAGGGCGAAGGCAATCTTCGCGGCATGCGTCATCTCTTCGTGGCTCGAGTTGGCGCGACGCCATCGAGTCCCTGCTCGGTGATCGATGGAGCGGGCACGGACACGGACGTCAATCAGGCACGGGCAGTCCGTCGCTTCTAGATCACTTTTCGCGGTCCCGGCGGGGCATTCCTGGAGCGACTTCGGCGTGCCCAATCCCATCATTCTGCTCGCGCGCCGCGCTGGCTCGCTTTAGTGAAAGCGTAGCGCTGGAATCGCCACGCACCACCTTTAACGTGGGAGTCATTTCCGGCGGGACATCGGTCAACTCCATCCCTGAGTCGGCTGACGGCGTGTGTCGATCTCCGGCTTGCCTCCATGGGAAGAACTGCAAAAGCTGGAAGACTGCCTGCCGCTAATGCGTTGGTGAAGCATGGAGAGAAGCGCCCTTGTCGCATCGTTCCGGCGAATCGAAAGTTACCCTGGCCATTGAGCACATCGGTGACGCCCTGCTGCCGAGCTGCCGCTGATGCACGCATCTTCAGTTTGTCCGCGGCGGACAAGCATCTGCGGATCGAGTCGTTCCCGCGCTTGGCTTCAACTGATGCGCAACGTTCCGCTCTCGCTTGGGATTGAATCGACCACGATCGGCGCAGGCGGCGATGGCGGCGGCGCGCACACACTGCGCGAATGGTTCGATTGCAGCAATCGCGACCTTGGACTCAAGCGCATTCTGTTAGTCTTGTTGGCTCTCACCGAGTGAATGAATGAAATTCTTTTTCTGCTGTTCCTTGGACTAACCATGACAGGCATTGCAAACTCACAAAACGCCACGATAGCAGAAACGATCTTTATCAATGGCGATATTTACACAGGCCAGGACGTAACCGCCATCACAAAGAATGGAACGCCGCCCCCGTTCACGACGAAAATCCGACTCGCGGCATCCAGGCACTAGCCGTTCTGGCGGAACATTATTGCTGTCGGCTCGAACGCCGCATTCAAAGCTCAAAGGCCCCAAGACCCAGGTCATCATCTTGGCGGCCATTTCGTGATGCCCGGCTTTAACGATGCCCACGTGCATCTGGGCTCCGGCGGCTTTGAAAAGCTCAACGTCAATCTGTAGGCAGCAGTCTTAATTACATGAAGCAGCGTATCGCCGCTCGGTTAAGACCGCTGGCGCGGAGAATGGATAATTGGCCGTGGCTGGGACCATACGTCTGGCGCAGAACAGAAAACGCCAACCAAAGCAGACATTGACTCTGTAACAGGCGACCATCCGGCAATCTTCAATCGCGTGGACGGCCACATTGCCATTGCTAACAGCGCCGCGCTTAAGGCCGCAGGCATTACAGCGCAGACTCCTGATCCGCACGGCGGCAAGATCCATCGGGACGATAAAGGCGAACCAACCGGAATTTTCGGTGAGATGCCGATGAGTCTGGTCGGCGGAGAGTATTCCGCCCACCAAGCCCCGGCACAACGCCGGAAAGCCGCTGAGCTTGCATTGCAGGATGCTGCGGTGGGGGATCACCTCAGCGCAGGACAACTCTGACTGGGAATACTTTCTGACCTACGAGCAGATGGGAAAAGAGGGCAAGCTCGACGGTTACGCATCGAGAGAGTGGTCTGCCCTTTGACGCGCCGGTGAGCAGCTCTAGAAAGATGCGCGAGCACCACTCCCGAGGAGACGTTATGCCTGGGATAGGACCACGCCCCCAAAGGAACTCATGATGGAATTGCTTAATTGCGCACTGAGCCATGCTGTGCCTGGAGGACAATGACTATCAAATAATTCTGTAGATACTGTGTGACGGAGCAGGACAAGCTGACGCCATGGTGGCTGATGTAAGTGAGGATCACAATCCAGATCGGTCTCTCCATGCTAATTGGGTGTCGTGGTGGGTGCACACATGCTGGCAGCTGCGGGTTGCTACGCCATCCAGGATAAGAAAACACTCTGCCTCCGATTTACAATGACCAGGTGATTGTCACAATTTTCAAAAAATATAAAATGCTGGGCGTATTGTTGTGTAGCTGGATGATTTCTCCCCCACCCACACCAACTTGGGCCCAATCACAGACTGCTGGGAGGAAAGCATCTGGAATTCCCTGGAAGGAATCTGGAACAAGATGAGATTTCCCTGGTCCTTCTGGGAACTGACCTTCCTGTTGCAATTTATCACCATCCCCGGTGGACCATGAACTATCACGTGAAAACGGAGGGTGGGGACAAAGGAGATCATCCCAGCAAAAGCTGACTCATCTCACTTATGCCATTCACGCCTGAGCAGCCACATTTGGCCAGCCTGCATGTGGCAGTTTGCGAAGAAAAGGCTGGCTGGCTCCTGGAGAACTGGCTGATCCCTGTTGCTGGGATTGTGACAGGCCCGGACCAAGTTGTGCTGCCTTGGGAGTATAGGATCAGTATGTTATTTTGTGCATGTGTCTGTGTGCAAATGGGTGCACCAAGGGCCAAGAGAGTCCTGTTCTGCATAAGTTTGTGTTGGATTGGTGGAGAAGTGGCCCTTTCAGGGCTGGGAGGAAGGAACTCTGAGATGAGGTGGTTTAGTCCTGTCAAAGCCCTTGTAAGGCATCAAGATCGCCAAAGGAATCGATCATGTATGTGATCCTATGCTTTGCTGGTAACAGCATCTTGGGTGACACCATCAAATCAAGCAACGACTGCCAGGATGTTGCTGGACAGTGCTGGCGTATCCAAGTGGCCCGTCTTGTAGAGGTGATTATAATGCTTCACACTGAGGTGACGTACGCCTAGCTGGAAAGTGTGGTAATGGAGATCAAAGTTCCCATGCTGTAGTGGTGCATAGCAAGATCATTTACGGCTCTGTTGGTTTAATACCGGTGTATACATTGTTCTCACTGATGAGTGTGCTGTATTCCGGCAGATTTTTGCAAAACATATTTCTGTATGTACCCCTGAAAAAACTTCGTCAGCATCTATTGCTGCTTACTCTTTATGGGTTCCTCAAAATGTTTGCTATTTTTGTTGTGTCTACTTTGGCCTGCTATTATAAACGAGACGGGCCACTATGCGGTGTCATAAGCACCTCAGTTACTTAACCACAAATCACTTTTGAAAGAGGTGATGATGGCTTATTGGATCTTAGAGGATGCACCAA
>CAVSYO010000056.1:0-32537 GCA_963732195.1 Terriglobia bacterium
CAGGTCTGCGGCTTAGCACAAAGCTGCGTGTGGTGACCCCCGCCAACAGCAGGAAGGAAACAACCATCGCCGCGGTAGCCGTTTTTTCCAGCCGGCTCATTACGCTGTTGCCTCCCGATCAGCTTTTGCTCCCATGAATCAGGACCATTCGCCTTCGGCGGGAAAGTGTACCGCCACTCTATATAGCCTCGCAAACTCAAACTGCTATCTGGATCGCTTTTAAGTGCCAAATTGGAACGCCCATGAACTCCAGCCGATTGTCGAAGCGCGCGTTGCTACACATCTGGCTCGGAGGCATCGCTTACAATGCTCGCTTCCCTTGAATAAAGTTGCGCTCTTGCTAATGCGCTGCTTTCTCCAGATCGGCTGCGGCTGAATCAATGGCGTCTGCGTAATCCTGCAACGCCTTTGCCACCCGGCCAATTTCCTTTTCCGCTTCCTGATAGCGCTTCTCTTCAATGCCTTCACGCACGCCGGGAAGGGTCTTGGCGCCGTAACCGGTGTAGAAACCCGGCGCATAGATCAGGTGCTTGAACCACGGACGGCGCGGCAGGCCGTCAGGGTTGGTGAGCTTGCGTTCTGCCTGAATCAATTTGCGCATTGAGCTCCTGCAATGGTTGCGAGCCGCTGGACGCTGTTGAATGACTTCAGCGCTTTGGAGTAACGTTGTGAGCTGCGATCAAGGTCGTTCTGCGCGTTATCGAGCGGGGCAAAGTTGAGGAATGGTGGGACCTCTTCCTTGGGCGGTGCGACGGTCGGGCGGCGCGGATCGGAAACGGCGTTGTAAACGCCATCATCTATGTCCTGGTTGCGATCGTGGATTTGTTCCTGCTTGTCCTTGAGCAGCTTCTGGAGTTCGTCGTTATATTTGTGAATGGTGTCGGCAAAATCTGCGAAATCGTAGGGCAGCACATCGGCATCGGCAAAGCGCAGCACCATGGTGCCAACGGTTTGCGAGAGCGCGCGCCCATAGACAAAGTCCTTGTCGGAAAAATGGGTGAACCAATAGAAATCGTCGTAGATCGAGTGGTAGATTCCGCCATCATCCTCGCCACCAAACGCGACGTTGAGTGACGCGACGCCGAGATGGTCGATAAACGTGGTGTAGTCGCTGCCGGAACCGAGCGGCGCCGATGCGAAGATCAGGGCGAGTGCGCGCGTCTTTGCGGTCTTCCGGACGACCCATGGTGAGACGAGCAGCCTGATCGCGCTTCCATACGGAAATATTCTTTTCCGGATCGGTAATGTCGCGGGCCACGGTGTTCACGAATTTCTCCAGCGAGTGCGAGCCTTCCACGGCAAGAAAGCCGCGGCCGTTGCCATCTGTATTGATGTAGAGAGCGGCATGCTGCTTGAGTTCATCGCCGTGGTACTCAGCCCACTCCGTTGAGCCCAGCAGCATGGGCTCTTCGCCGTCCCATGCGCAATAGACGATGGTGCGCTTGGGCTTCCAACCCTGCTTAAGCAGTTCGCCCAGGGCGCGCGCTTCTTCCAGCAGCGCGATCTGGCCGGAGATGGGATCTTCCGCGCCGTTCACCCAGCCGTCGTGATGATTGCCGCGCACAATCCACTGGTCAGGCGATTCCGAGCCTTGAATTTTGAAGACCACGTCATAAACCGGCTTGATGTCCCAGTTGAACGCAACTTTCAGGTGGACTTTTGCCGGGCCGGGACCAACGTGATAGGTGAGCGGAAGCGCGCCGCGAAAACTTTCCGGCGCAACCGGGCCTTTCAGCGCGGCCAGAAGCGGCTTGGCGTCGCCATAAGAAATCGGCAGCGTGGGAATTTTGGTGAGCGTGGGAATGTCTTTCAGCGCCAGTCGCTTTACGTCGCCCTTGGAGCCAACGCCGGGCGTGGTGGGATCGCCGGGATAGATAGGCATGTCCATGACGCTGCCGCGCTGCACGCCATTTTCATTGCGCATGGGGCCGTCAGGAAAAACGTCATCCTGGAAGTAGCCGTCGTCGCGCGGATCGGAATAAATGATGCAGCCGATTGCGCCGTGCTCTGCCGCGACCTTGGGCTTGATGCCGCGCCATGAATTGCCGTAGCGCGCAATTACGATTGCACCTTTTACGGAGACGCCCGAGCCGGTCCAGCTCTTCATAGTCGCGCGGCAGGCCGTAATTGACGTAAACCAGTTTGCCGGTCACGTCGCCATCAATGGAGTAAGCGTTATAGGTTGGCAGTTGCTCGCTCTGCTGGTTCGACGTGGGATCGCCGGCAACGGGCGGCTCTTGCAGCTTTGCCGTGTAACGGGTTGGTTCCGTCAGTTCCAGCACGCGCACTTTGGGCGTGGGAAAGAGTACGTCGAATTGCTCAATCTGCGCGTCCAGTCCCCAGGACTTGAATTGCGAGAGAATCCATTCGGCATTCTGCTTGTCATAAGGCGAACCGACGTGATGAGGCCGCGCGCTGAGCCGCTGCATGTAATCGCGAAGATTTTTGGGATCGGGAATGGCGCGAAACTTATTTTCCCAATCGCGCTCCGTGTGCGACGTGGCGGAGGTGAAGCCGAAGAGCGCTTCGTCGTCAGGACTGGCGGCGGAGAGTGGCAGCAGGGCGATCAGGCAGGTAAGGGCGGTGAACAGAACACGGCGCATGCAGAAGCTCCTGTGAATGAGAACGGAAATTGTATATGAGCCGGACATCTTCGCGGCGATGGCAAAGGAATTCGCCGCAGATTTACGCGGATAAACGCTGATCAAAATCTTATTCAAGAAGATTTGTTTCGAGACAACGAGTTTGTTCCGACGTCAAATCCTGGAATAATCCGGCCGCCAGTCAGTGATGGCTTTCTTGATGTCGGAACGGCTAAGCCGTTCATCGAGTGCGCGCTGGAAGAGCGCGGGCAACTCGGCGTCCGAGGCAAAGCGCAGTCCAACGATCTGAGAATCCGACAGTTCTGCAATACGTGAGCGCAAAGGCTCCGGCAGGATGGCCGCGAGGCGAATACGCTCTTCCACGCGAATCACACGGTCCTGAAGGTGGGTGGCCCAACTGCGCAACCGTCCGGCAAGGACGAGCAAGGCCACCGAAACCAGGAGCACCCATGCGCCGCCGATGCCGGGATGGCGAAACAGCAGATAACCGACAACGAAAATGTTAATCAGCAGAACGGGCAGCACAAAAAAGTGAAAAGGCGGATCGAACTTGGCGTGGCTGGCGAATGATTGCGTTGGGTTGGACATGGTTCTCCTGTGAGCTGAAAGTTTACCGGAAGTAGATGATGCGCGCGGGGCGGAGATGCAGAAAAGAGAGATCGACTGATCAGGCTTTGTAGGCGAATAAAATACGATACAATAAGACTGCCGTAAAAATGAGGGCTGCGCAAAGGTGACGTGTAACAATCCCCTACGGACTGCGATTCATCATGGATTTAATAACCGGCAGATGGAAACAATTCGTGCAAGCAGTGAAGCCAACAAGTCGTTTGTTTACGTCGAAATGAGGACGCAATGGGCATGGAATGGGCATGTTTTAGATAAGTAGCTTTTGTTTGCAACAACGGCCCCATGGGGATCAATGGGGAGGAGATCATGCTAAGTCCTTTAGAAATGGGGATCGAGGGAGGGGTAGGGATCTACCTTAAGGGTATGCATATCCCTCCGTAACAGGTTCAGCCTGGTGCAACAGCGAGAAAAGCAGCGTGACCAAATATATCGGCGCGATTGATCAGGGAACCACAAGCACACGCTTCATCGTGTTCGACGCCGCAGGAAAAGTTGTGGCCTGCGCGCAGAAGGAACACCAGCAGATTTATCCGCAGCCGGGATGGGTGGAGCACGATGCCGAAGAAATCTGGGCGCGCACGCAGGAAGTAATGACCGAGGCGATGGCCGAGGCGCGGTTGAAGGCCGGCGATCTGGCGGCGATTGGGATCACGAACCAGCGCGAGACCACGCTGCTGTGGAACAAGAACACAGGCAAGCCGCTGCACAACGCAATCGTGTGGCAGGACACGCGCGTGTCCGACGAAGTGAGCAAGTTTGCCAGAGAGCTGGGCGATGCGTTCTTCCGCAGCCGGACAGGATTGCCGCTCTCAACATACTTCAGTGCGCTCAAACTGCGCTGGCTGTTGGCAAACATTCCCGGGGCGCGGCGTCAGGCGGATGCAGGCGAGTTGTTGTTCGGCAATATTGATTCGTTTCTGCTGTGGAAGCTGACTGGCGCAGAGAACAGCGGCCTGCACGCGACCGACGTAACTAACGCCAGCCGCACGCAATTGATGAACCTGAATACGCTGGAATGGGATGACGAACTGTTGCGGGCATTTTCCATTCCACGACAGATCCTGCCGCAGATTCGATCCAGCAGTGAAGTGTATGGCCACATTGCACAAGGACCGTTGAAGGGCGTGGCGATCGCGGGAATCCTGGGCGATCAGCAGGCCGCACTGGTGGGGCAAACGTGTTTCAGAAGCGGCGAAGCAAAGAACACTTACGGCACCGGTTGCTTTCTGCTGATGAATACCGGCGCAAAGCCTAGGGAATCGAAACACGGGCTGCTTACGACCGTCGCCTATAAGCTGGGCAAGCGAGCCGGCGCGAATATGCGCTGGAAGGCAGCGTCGCAATCGGCGGGCGCGCTGGTGCAGTGGCTGCGCGACAATCTGGGACTGATCAAGACCAGCGCCGAAGTAGAGGAACTGGCGCGGACGGTGGAAGACAATGGCGGCGTGTATATGGTTCCCGCATTTTCTGGTCTATATGCGCCCTACTGGAAAGAGCATGCGCGGGGCGTGATTGTGGGTCTGACGCGCTATGCCAACAAGGGACACCTGGCGCGGGCGGTGCTGGAAGCCGTGGCTTTCCAGACGCGTGAAGTGGTGGAAGCAATGGAGCATGATTCCGGCATACGGCTGGAAGAATTGCGTGTGGACGGTGGAATGGTGGGCAACGATCTGCTGATGCAGTTTCAGGCTGACATACTGGACCGGCCGGTGGTGTTGCCGTCGACCAAAGGAGACCACAAGCCTGGGCGCGGCTTACGCGGCAGGGCTGGCGGTGGGATTTTTCAGCAGTGTGGATGCGCTCTGCGGACACTGGTCAGCGGAGAAAGATATGGAAACCGGCGATGGAGCCAGACGCGCCGGGAACAGATGTACGAGCAATGGAAGAAGGCGGTAACTAAGACATTTGACTGGGTGGAAGCATAAAGAAACTGTTTTTTTGATGATAACCGTTGGCCTCCCTATCGATCTAAACAGCAGGAGAAGGAAGAATGCGGGGAACATTCAGGCTGTTTCTGGTGTCACTTACCGGCGATGAACGTCCGTCGCCATGAATAGAGTTGCGGAGATCCCATGACGAGTTGCTGCCTCATGCTCTTAGCGCTGTTGCTGCCGATGCAACGCTTTCTGGCTTCAGTCTCCGGCCAGATACTGGACGGCGAAGGCAATCCGATGGTCGGCGCAGAAGTGGTGTACACCAATGTGGGAACGGTGGATCATTCGTCCGGTGGACAGCGAATCACGGAGGGCTCGGGCAAGGTCTACAAAGTTAAGACAGACAAAAAGGGCTCATTCTCAGTGGTCGGGGTGGAGTATGGCGTCTACAAGATTGAGATAACTGCGCCCGACGGCAGTCATGTTTATTCCGGGAAGAAAAATATTGGTGACAATACCGATGCCGCTTCCCAAAACACCCTGAATGTAGATTTGTCGTCCATTGAAGGTCCGGTGGCTCCGGGCGGCGGCACCAATCTGGCCGCAGACAAGAAAACGAAAGAGCAACAGGCTTTGATCCGCCAGGAAAATGCCCATGCGGCAAAGATTAACAAGCTGATGGTGCAGTACCACACGGCAGTGGGAATCGAGGACTGGCTGAACGCAATCAGCCTGGTGAAGCAGTTGATCGTACTGGACCCGAACCGCTGGGAGTTCTACCAGAACCTGGGCACGCTTCAGTCCAACCAGATGCAATATGCGGAAGCGGCGCAGAGCTTTGCCAAGGGAGTGGAAGTGGCGCAAAAGACGTTGGCGAATCCCACAGACTCCGATCGCGCTCTCACAAACATCGGTGACCTGCTGCTGGCCGAAGCCGATTGTTATGACCGCATGGAGAAGGTTGATGAGGCGGTAGTTCTTTACGAAAAAGCGGCAGCGAAGTATCCGCACCCTTTCATGGCGAAATATCGCGCATGCAATGCGCTGACGAACGCCGGTAAATATGAGACCGCGATTGAGAAATGCAATCGCGCCAGCGCGGAAGATCCGGCGCAGTGGGGGCCTTACCAAGTGCTGGGTGGAATTTATACCACGCTCAACAAGCCGCAGGATGCTCTTGAGTCCTATCACAAAGGAGTGACCGCGGCGCAGAAAATGCTGGAAGTGCAGCCCGATCCCCGCGCGAAGATCGGGTTAGGACAGATGCTGAACTCTGAAGGTCATCTGCTGGTGCAGCTAAAAAAATATGACGAAGCGATCGGAATTTTCTCGCAGGCGGCAGAGTCAGCCGCGTATCCGGCGATGCCCTACTTCAATCTGTGCGCCACTTACTACAACCTGAAGCGCAGCCAGGAAGCGGTAGCGGCGTGCGACCACGCTATCGCGTCTGATCCAACAATGGCGGACGCTTACTTCATCAAGGGTTCAATCCTGTTTGGACAGGGGCAACTGGAGCACGGGAAGTATGCCGTCCCGCTTGGGACAACAGAAGCATTGAATAAATATCTGGAATATGCGCCGTACGGCGACCATGCCAAGACGGTGAGGGACATGATCAACCAACTTGGCAAGGACATGGGAACTGTCTACCAGTCGCCAAAGAAGAAGTAAGCAGAGCACCACGAATCCAGGAATTGAGCAGTTCGGAAAAAGTCTTCATTGCCCGGTCGCTAACGATCTGGCCACCCAGCATTGAGAGATCGAATCCTAATCATGGTCACTTCAAAGAGCGGAGGTAAGTGCCATGAAGGCAGCATTTCTCATCGGCCGTCTGGTGTTTGGCGGATTCTTTCTTTATAACGGCATCAATCACCTTAAACAGCGCAAGCAACTGGCGCAGTACGCAGAGTCAAAAAATGTGCCCATGGCTGAAGCGGTTGTCGCATCAACCGGTGTTGTGTTGATTGCGGGCGGCACCAGTATTTTGCTGGGCGTGAAACCCAAGCTGGGCACAGCCGCTATTGCCGGTTTCCTGGCGGGTGTTTCTCCGGTGATGCACAACTTCTGGAGCGTGCAGGAGCCTGGCCAGCGCCTGAATGAAATGATCAATTTCAGCAAGAACATGGCGCTTCTTGGCAGCGCTCTGGCGCTCATGGGCGTGGATGAGCCCTGGCCAATGAGCGTTCCCATCAGCCAGGAGGAAGTCGAAGCACGCGGCTATGAAGACCTGATCGCCGCATAACCGGGCAAAACTTCTGGAGAAGAAAAGCCATCATGCATCGCAGAGAATTTCTGAGAGGCGTGGCCCTGGCAGGAATCGCGGCGCGGAGCACGCGAGTGCTGGCCAGGAGCTTTGCCGGCAGCATGCAATCGAGTGCAAGCGGAAACAAAGAAGGAGGCTCGATGATCTATCGCACACTGGGTCGGACAGGCGAGCGCGTTTCCGCCATCGGCATGGGCGGCTTCCACATCGGACAGCCCAAGCTCACCGACGATGACAGCGTCAAGCTGATTCGTGCCGCCATTGACGGCGGGATCAACTTCATGGACAACTCATGGGACTACAACAAGGGACAGAGCGAAGTTCGCATGGGGAAAGCGTTGAAGGATGGCTATCGGCAAAAAGTTTTCCTGATGACAAAACTCGATGGCCGCACCAAAGAAGAAGCGACCAAGCAGATCAATGAATCGCTGCAACGCTTGCAGACCGATCATCTTGACCTGATCCAGCACCACGAGATTATTCGCTTTGACGATCCAGACCGCATCTTTGCCGAGAATGGCGCGCAGGAAGCCGTGCTGGAAGCCAGGAAGGCCGGCAAGGTGCGCTACATCGGATTTACCGGACACAAAGATCCGCATATCCATCTCTACATGCTTGAGGTAGCGGCAAAACACAACTTTCATTTCGATACGGTGCAGATGCCGCTGAACGTAATGGACGCGCACTTCCGCAGCTTTGGCAAACTGGTGCTGCCCAAACTGGTGGAACAGCAGATTGGCGTGCTGGGAATGAAATCCATGGGCGATCAGATCATTCTGAAGAGCGGCGTGGTCAAGCCCATGGAATGCCTGCACTACGCGCTGAACCTGCCGACTTCAGTGGTGATTACGGGAATCGACAGCCAGGAAATTTTGCAGCAGGCGTTTGAAGCGGCCAAAACTTTCAAGCCCATGAGCAAAGAAGAAGTAGCAGCGTTGCTGGCTAAGACAGAGAAAGTGGCGGCAACAGGCGAGTACGAACTGTTCAAAACGTCAGCACACTTCGACTCAACGGCGCACCATCCGGAGTGGCTGGGCGGACAGGCGCCGCATGTGGATAAGCTTGCCGGACCTCCGAGCTAACGGAGATCGCCGGAATCGCGCGTGATCGCCGTGATCGCGCGTGATCGGAAAACCTGCTCACCGCACAACAGCGAGCTTTTCAAGGCTGCGCCCCGAGTTGAACGAACTCCGTCTTTACATCTCCATTTGGATAGATGGTGTGCATGGCGAAGCCGAGCGGGCTGCTCCAGGGCAGCAGGCGGCTGGTGGTTGGCGCGATGTGCCAGGTAATCCCGTCGCGCTCAAAGACCGTTCCTACATGCCAGTGGCCGGCGAGCATGTGGCGGATGCCGAGCCGGTGCAAGACCGCGAGTTCGCGCGAGCGATACGGCTCGTTGACGGTCCAGTAAGGTTTGGGGTCGGGCGGCATGTTGTCGCCGCGCGTGGCAGGAATGTGCTGAATGCCGATGACGATTCTGCCGCGCCTGTCATCGTCGTCATCATCCTGGAAGCGCTGCGGCTCGCGGCCACGGCCAAAGTTCCACCAGTGACGACGGCTATCGGCAGTGCGGCTCCCCGGCTGCTCGCCGAGCCAGGCAAGCATTTTATCTCCTTCAGCCTGGGTCGCTACCGGAAGCGGCTGCGGCGACTGCGCGTCGAAGTTGTCGAAATTGCCGAGGAGCTGGGAATCGATCACCACGAAGGTGACGCCCTTCACCTGAAAACGATAGTAGTCCGGGCCAAAAACCTCGCGATAGCGTGCGACGTCATTGGTATGAACGTCATGATTGCCCGGCGCGTAGTACACAGGCGCGTGAAGCCACTTCAGGATGCCGCGAGCGATCAGCCACTGGTCGTAATTTTCGCCGATATCGCCGCTGACAATGACTGCGTCAGGGTGGCGGGCGTTTACCATGTCCACGGCGCGCCGGAGATTGTCGAAGGCGTGCGGCGCACTGGGCTCGCCGAGATGGGTGTCACTGATCTGGGCAATCACAACCTGCGCATTTGCGCGCACAGCGAAGACGAGAAGAAAGATGAAAATGAAATTGAGGAGCGCAACTTTCGTGCGCCAAAGTATTCCGCGCATAAATTTCTTCCTAAGCTGAATCTGTAATAAGAAGGCGTTTTGGCGTGGGGAGTTGTCAGCAGAACAGCCGTGTGAGTAAGCTGGATCTTAAAGTGGAACTTTTTCAACGCAGGGCGATCAAATACTTATGGAAAATTTACAAACTGTGGTTTTGGGCGGCGGATGTTTCTGGTGCCTGGAAGCGGTCTTCGACCGCATGGAAGGCGTTACGTCAGTTGAATCGGGTTATATGGGTGGCCACGTGGACAACCCAACGTACCGGCAAGTGTGCAACGGCGACACCGGACACGTTGAAGTGGTGCGCGTCACGTTCGATCCTGCGGTCGTTACCTTCAGAGAAATTCTGGACGTGTTTTTCTCCATTCATGATCCCACCACGCCCAACCGCCAGGGCAATGACATGGGAACGCAATATCGCTCGGCCATTTTCTATTCGACGGAAGAGCAATATCGCGAGTCGAAGAAAGTAATTGATGAATTGAATGCGGCGAAACACTGGCCGAATCCGATCGTAACGTCACTTGGAGCCGGCAGCTAAATTTTTTGTGGCCGAGGATTATCACCAGGAATATTTCGCGAACAACGGAAACCAGCCCTATTGCCAGTTTGTGGTAGCGCCTAAGGTAAAAAAGTTCGAGCAGAAATTTGCGCAAAAAGTTAAGGCCTGAGCGCAACATTTTTGGCCGTTCCGGGTTGCGCTAAGTTATTTGTTTTTATAGCTATGACAGCCCTCCTTCGCGCAAGTAGCAGCATCTCAAGACCGTAGAAGGCAAAAGCCGACGCGAGGAGAATCTATGAAACGCTTAGTTACATTGTTGTTTGCATTTGTGATGGCTGCTTCCTTAAGCATGCTGGCACAGGAGCCTGCTGCCAATCCGGGAGGCGCTGACAAGAAAACCGACTAAAGCCGAGAAGAAAGAAGCCAAAGCGGCAGAAAAAAACAAGTCCATGAGCCTGACCGGCTGGGTCAAGGAACAGGACGGCAAGACCGTGTTTATCAACGACAAAGATAAACAGGCCTGGAACATTGAGAACACGGACGCCGTGAAGGGCCATGAAGGTCATCACGTAAAGGTGACTGCCAAGCTGAACGAGGCCGATCACTCCGTGAACGTTGAGAAGCTAACAATGATGAGCAAAGGCAAGCAGACCGCCGAAGAAAAAAAGAACGAAGAAAAGAAATAGCGGCGAGTAACAACTAATCGGATTAAGCGGCGGAGTCCACTGGCTCCGCCCTTATTTTTTATGGCGATATGCTTGGTAAGTGCGTACTTCCCTGCCTAAAGCCGATCAGAAGCTTGTCCAGATTGTGGATGCCGCGCTGGCTGAAGCGGCGCGCAAGAGCGGCGACTGGCTGGTGTGCCGCAAAGGATGCACGCAGTGCTGCTATGGGCCGTTCCCTATCAGCCAGCTGGACGCGTGGCGGCTGCAAAAAGGCCTGAACTGATCTTAAGTCGAGCGACCCGAAGCGTGCCGCGCAAGTGCGGCGACGTGCACAGCAGGCCGTACGGCGATTGTCTGCGACTTTTCCTGGCAATCCCCAAACCGGCATTCTGGGCGAAGATGAAGACGCCGAAACTGCGTTTGCCGATTTCGCCAATGACGAGCCTTGTCCCGCGCTTGATCCTGCCACAGGAGCGTGTGATTTATATGCGGCGCGTCCCATGACGTGCCGCACGTTTGGTCCGCCGGTGCGGTCAGGACCGGAAGAAGGGCTGGCTGTGTGCGAATTGTGCTATCACGGCGTGAGCGATCAGCAGATTGCCGAGTGCGAGATGGTTCCCGATCCGGAAAATCTGGAAGAAAAGTTGATTACGCAAGCAGAAAAACTGACGGGCAAGAGCGGAAACACGATTGTGGCGTGGTGCCTGGCGAAATAAACTCTGCGACGCAGAATTGCTTTGCAGAAAAAATAAAATCTCACCACGGATGAACACGGATGACACGGATTTACAAGTTCAAATGGTCCTATTGAACTTTTTTTGATCCATGTAAATCAGTGTCATCAGTGTTATCTGTGATGAGGTTTGGGGTTTTGCGCAAAGCGGCGCAGATTTGGCAACAATCAAGCCCCAGCAGACACCGGCATATCTGAAATCACGCCTTCAGGAATATGGTAGCGCTGGCTGCGCGGCAGCTTCCCAAGTAATCCCAGAGTGAAGAACGTACCGGCGACAATCAAGAAAGTTGCCAGGCGGACGTGCCCCAGGCTGATGGGCGAGAGATCAAAATATTTTCCCAGCCGCCACATGGCCCAGCCGGCAAGTTGCGTGGGGACCACCGTCCATACGGCAACGTAGAACCAGCCCTTTTCCGCGCCTTCATCGCGGGTGGAGCGAGCTGCACGTGGCGTGAAATCCAGAATCGTCGCCAGCACAATGGCGGCTGCCAGCGGGTAATAAAGCTTCGCAAACAGATCGTTGATGATCCAGCGACCGAAGAAAAAGTTGATGAACAATCCGATCAGATTGATGGTGAACGGCACCAGCAGGTCAATCCATGCGGCGGTGTAGCAAACCACGCGATACCAGAGATTCGGTTTGGGCTCGCCATAATGCGTAATGTAAGGCCGAGGCTCACCGCCAGGAAGGCGTCCGGCGAATCCTCGCCAGATGCAAACGGTAGTTACGATCGCCAGCCAGATCCAGTGGCGGCGGTCAGGCCCGTGAGCGTACAGATCAGCGGTGAGGTGGCCGGGCAGAATCCAGAACACCCATATCCAGATGGGGACGTGGAGCACGCGGTAATAGTTCTTGTTCTTTTCACGTTCAACGACTTTTTTCATGAATGCTTGAGAGGTTCCGAATTGCATTTTAATATGCATCGGGATTTTGTTGAACCCTAAACATGAAGCAAGGACCCTTGTAAAATCGGGACATGACCTCACAAGAGATCGATGGGCTTTTTGCGCAAACGCTCATGGGCGATTACGACGATGAGTTGCCATGGAAGGCAGTGAGCGCATTACGGCGCATCGGAACCAGAGAGGTCTTTGATCGAGCCGCGGCCTGGTGCAAATCTGGAAATCCGATGGAACGAGCGCGTGGAGCTAGTGTACTCGCTCAACTGGGCAGGACTATGGAACACCGGACCAACAACTTTCCTGAAGAATCCTACCTGGCTGTATCGCAAATGATGCAACAAGAAAATGAAATCCAGCCTCTCAGTTCCGCAATTCATGCGCTCGGACATTTGGATAATCCAGCCGGGATTCCTCTCATCAGTTCTTACCAGCGGCATCCCGAAGCTGAAATCCGGTTTGCTGTGGCATGCGCGCTAGGCCCATTCGCGAACGATCCCAAGACCACTCAGGTACTAATTGTACTAACGAGAGACGCGGATGACGATGTGCGGGATTGGGCGGTCTTTGGGCTAGGCACTCTGTGCGATACGGATTCAACGGAGATTCGTGACGCAATTTTTGCCCGGCTAAATGACGTTAATGAGGACGTCCGCGAGGAGGCGATGGTTGGACTTGCCAGGCGGAAAGACCAACGAGTTTTGCTTGCTTTGATTGCAGCGTTGAATCAATCCGAACTCGATGATCCAGGGATAACGATGCTGACAATTGAAGCGGCAGATCTAATGCTGGACTTTGCCGATGAGCGTAAAGATTGGAGTGGCACCGAATATATTGCTGCCCTGAGAGAGCGGTTCTCGTTGTGAAAGAATGACGTTCGGAACAATAAAAAGCGGCGTCTACGGCGATGCTTTTCTGCATTCGCGGCATTTTGGGTCGCCGTGTTGCGCTCGGCAGCCGATTAGTTTGCCGCTTCAGGATGCTTTTTTAAATACGCTTTTACGAATGGGCACACCGGAACAACCTTAAGCTGATTGAAGTGGGCATAATCCAGCGCAGCGCGTATCAGCTGATTTCCCAGCCCTCGTCCCCGTGAAGCTTGCGGGACCTCAGTATGGAGCAGGGTAATGCTGTGGTCTGTACGGCGGTATTGCAGCAGCGCTTTCTCATTCCCCAGCGCGATCTCAAACTGGCCCTTGGCTTCATTGTGCGTAACGGGATTACTATCCATGAGGCTTGCTACTCCCGGTTTTTCTTTAGCCGATTCTACGCCAATGTCACTCCGTGGCAACAAGTTGTTCTTTGCGCTGCTGCCTGAACTTGATTTGCCGCATAACCGCGCTTGCTGGATCCATCAAGTCTCTTGCTCCAGCCGCCCCGCTGGCTCGGCCACCACATCCGTTACCGGCCACGAACCGGTGAAGCATGCCAGTACATAGATTCCGCCGACAATCGCAAATCCTTGCGCCAGCCCTCTGGTGTGAGAGACCGTGCCCACGATAAATGAGAATGCCAATTGCATCAGCGTCCCCAGAAAGTAAAACGTATTCTGCACGCGTCCCATGAAATGCTTAGGCACCAATTCCATCATGGTGCTGGTAATGGCCACGCCTCCCAGCGCGCGACAACAACCCATAAGACAATAGACCGCAACGCACACAGCCAGCGCCATGCTGACTTTGAGCGGCGCGGAGATTTCCAATACACCCTGAATGCGCGCACCCAGGAACGGCAGCGAGATCAAGGAAAGCGCCAGCAATGCCATGGAAATTCCAATGGCGCGGCGATGTCCGGCGCCGCGTATGAGCGCCGGCGTATAAATTGCGCTCATGAATGCCCCAATCGCCCAGCCAGCATTCAACCATCCATAGCCGACAGCACCGGATTTTAAAATGCGGTCGCTGAACGGCGCGGTGATCACGCCCTGCGTCAGCATTCCCGCCATAAACAAAGCCCAGGCGGTGCCCAGCAGCAGCAATCGAGGGCGCACCTTGATATAGCCAATGCCTTCTTTCAGTTCATGGACAAACTTTGCCACCGCGCTTTCATGCACGATTGTTTCATCGGCCACCGCCACCGTGTGCCGGCCCTTGCGTACAAACAGGTAACACGTAAATGAGAGCACGTAACTGGCGAAGTCGATGAACAGCACGCCTGAAAGGCCGATCTTGTTGTAGACAAATCCCACTACCGCGCCTGCCAGCAGCCATCCGCCTTGCACTCCTGCGAGCAGAAAACTGTTGGAATGCACAAAGTGCGAATCCGGCGTGAGTTCCTGGATGAGAGCGTTGATCGTGGGCCAGAACATCCAGAAGCCCGCCGCAACTATGACGGACATCAAATAGACTTCCCACAACGCGGCGACGCCGCGATACGCCAGCACCGCCACGCAAAGAATCACAATGCCGCGCACGGCATCGAGCACCATGAGCAGGCGGCGGCGATCTTCGCGATCGATTACCACGCCGGTGAAAGGCAGCATCATGAGCGCGGGGATAGTTTGCAGCATGAGCAGCGTTCCCAGCGCCATTTCTGAATGTGTTTTTTGCAGGAGAAACCACGTCACGCCCGCGGAGTTCATGCCGCTGCCGACCATGGAGATCAAATTTGCGGCAAAGATCAGCCGCATTCCGCGATGTTGGAGAATGTTACGCACGTCTACTCACTTTAGCATCCCGGAAAGCGCGTAAACGCCTTGCTCTGCCGCCTGCAGCCTGCAATAATTTCGCCAATGCAGGGCCGCCGCTTACGTGCCGTCTCCATCATCGCGATTTCCGCCGCTGCTTTTGCTGCCGGCGCTTCCATGCGTGAAGCGGTAAAACCGTTTTCCGTTTATCACGATGGCGATGATCTTATCTTTACACCTGAAGCCGCAGGCAATCATCGGCTGGCCAGCGTGGGCCCGTGGAACCTGGGCGAGCGTGTGGCTGAAGACAAGCCTGTGGATAAGCGCCTGAACCTTTATTTTGTGGCGCCCGGACTGCAATACCGCGCGCCGGGAAAATCTGAGTACGACCACAACCTGGTCATCAACAAATACACGGTGGACGGCAAGCCGCGCGACTGGGACGTTTTCTGGTGCTTTATTCTTGATCCCGCGCTGCGGCCTGACCTGCGCAGCGAACGCGATCTGCTGCTGGCCAAACACCAGACGTTTCGTCCGGCGGCGCTGTTTGAGTTCAGAGACATTCCTTCACACGCGCTAATGGCGGAGCGGTTGAGCATCAAGTCGATGGCCGAACTGCGGCGCTACCGCGAAAAAGATGGCTCCCTGCCACGTCTGCTGATTCTGCCTGCAAGACTCGTCGTGCGCGCGACGGCTGAAGTACGCGGCGCAGTGCCGAAGCCGACGCCGAGATAGCAATCCCAATGCCGCGTCCCTGCTTGTGCTCGCGCACAGAGAAGTAGCGCAAAGCGAGAAACTTTCACCTCCATTTATACTTAGTCTTCAAACTTTCACCCTTCAAGGGGAACCAACTGCTTCCTTATATACACATTGGGCCGCTGGAAATTCCGACCTTCGGCCTGCTGATGGTTGTGGCCTTTGCCACCGCTTATTACGCTCTTGAGGGCGAGATCAAGCGACGCAAACTCCAGCTTGATCCTTACACCGTTGTCGCGGTGGTAGCGTTTGCTGGAATCCTGGGCGCAAAGATCTGGCACATCGTGGATACACCTGCTGACCGCCTGAGCGCAGACACTTTCAAGAGTTTTGGCGCGCTTGCTGAGCTGGTTCCGCGGCGGCTTTGCCTGGTTTGGAGGCTTCGTCGCCGGCATTGCGGCGCTGCTGATTATTGCTCGGCGCAACCGCGTGAACATGCTCACTATGCTGGATGTTTCCAGCTTCGCGGCGGCCGTGGGTTACGCGGTGGGGCGCATCGGCTGCCTTATCTCCGGCGATGGCGACTACGGCAGGCCCACCAATCTTCCCTGGGGCATGGCATTTCCTGACGGACTGGTTCCCACCAGCGGCCCAAACGGCACATGCGCCATTTATGGCTGGCCGCAGAACTGCGCCGTGCATCCCACGCCGATTTATGAATTCATCGCGTGCGTGCTCATCGGCTGGTACATATGGCGGCGCGGATCGCGCGCCATTCAGCATCCGCTTGGCCCGGGCGTGATTACCGGCGAATTTCTTGTCCTGTTTGGCCTGGAGCGCTTTCTGGTGGAGTTCGTCCGCATCAACCCGCATGTGCTGTGGGGAATGAGCAACGCACAACTGGCCGCGCTGCTGACCATCGTGGCCGGAGTGGTTCTGCTGATCGTTGCGAGGCGTCGATTTCGCAAAGTAGATCCCGTCCACAAAGTACTGGACCACGTGGTCCAGCATGGCAACCAGGAGACCAAACCGGAATACCATCGCGCCACGCCTGAATGCCCCAACCCCGAGCGCTGGAGGATGTTTGACACCATGACCGCCGAAGTGGAAGTCCTGGATTTTCTGAAATGCCTGATGACCACCGTAAAGCCCAACCTGGTGGTTGAGACCGGGACGTTTCTCGCCGTGAGCACCATCTATATGGCCGAAGGGCTGAAGCAGAACGGCCAAGGCAAGATCATTACCTGCGAGCCGGATAAAGAAGTCTTTGCCAAGGCCAAGGAAAAGATTGAGGCTTCAGGACTCAAAAAGTTTATCGACTTCCGCTGCGAATCCAGCCTGGAGACGCGCGTTGCCGGGACCATCGACGTGCTTTTCTGCGACTCGCTGCCTGAACTGCGCGAGCCTGAAGTCCGGCACTTTCTGCCGCTGATCAATCCCAACGGCCTGATTCTGATGCACGACGCCAGCTCGCATCTGAAGACCGTCCGCGAAGGCGCCAAGCGGATGGAAGATGAAGGACTGATTTCCGTGGTGTTTCTGCCTACGCCGCGCGGGTCTGGTGATCGCGCAGAAGAGGGCGGGAAGGAAGTAAGGGGGGAATGGGTGTAGGGTTTCGTTTGCCGACTTACCTTCTTGATGCGCCGCGTGCTCGTTTTACCTTTCGGATCCCAGAAAGTTTCTTGGTGAGCATTCTCACGATAACTTCAGGCTCACCCACTTCGTGCTCCCACACTCGAACCACAAGCCAACCTCTTTCCCGCAACTGTGCGGTTTGTCGACCATCGCGGCGGCGGTTGTCATTAATCTTTTCGCGCCACCAAGCAGTGTGGGTCTTCGGTACTCTAAAATGGATAGGACACCCATGCCAGAAGCAGCCGTCGACAAATACGCAGACCTTATGAGATGGAAAGACTATGTCAGCTGTACAACGGAACCCGACTATGGGATTACAGTCCTTAAAGAAACGCAGGCCGGCTCGATGTATAGCCGAACGGAGTAATACCTCAGGTTTTGTCATTCCACCATAGTTGGCTTGCATCACCCGTCTAATTAGCGGCGAAGAAGCAACCGGTGCTCTAGAGCGTATCGATGAACCGCTCATGGGGTGGGAATGTGTTCGTCCACATCTGGTGGCAGCGGATCGTCCGGAGTAGCCAGTTCTTCTTTAGGTGTGCGGCGAATTCTCAGTTCTTCGTCGCCGATGCGAATGATCAACTGCTCGTCTATCATCTGCAACACCAACTCAGGTAGTTGATCCGGTGCTTCACGAATTAATGATTGCATGGGTGCTCGGACATAGTTTTCCAGAAACACCGCCATCGTTGCCCCAGCTTTATCTTCCAAGTGCCGCCATGCCTCCGTACCAATAAAAGTTTCGCCCTTCTGGCCTTGAAACCTTTGACGGAGTTCCGCCAGCTTAGGATTTGGAGTCGGATCAAGTACGACTAAAACAGGAGTGTACCCACTTGATCTTGCGTCCGCAGGAAAATCCAGTTCTTCCTGCCACCGCCCTTGACCCGAGGCGGCGATGGTCACCCGCAGCTTAATCTCATACGCTCTCTTGTCAGTTTCTCGAATGCAATCCACCTGTCGCCCCGAACCACTTCCGCGTCGACGTACAGGGCTTTTCTGGGCACTCACCGGAACGCCACCGATAGCATGCGCGATGATTGGCTCAAAAACATAGCCGGTCTCCTGCGCAGCGCGATTGTCGATATCATAAATCCATTTCCGCCATAGCAGGAACGCGGCCAAAGCGTGGGGGCTCAGGCTACCGAACTGAAGAAGCGCTCTCGGGCCAACCTGATCCACAGTTGGGGTTGGCTGCGCCTGCAAGATGCGCTCGTATTTCAATCGGGCCTTGTGAAGGGTGGCGAGACAGTAAAAGTAAGCGTCGGCATCTGGCTTAAGATTGACGAGCTTTTCGAATAACGCTCGAAAATCTGTTTTTTGCAAGCGGAGTTCGTCCAGAGGCCGAGCGCCAAAGAATGCGGGGATTGATCTGGGCAGTTCGGGAAAACTACTTAGCAGCCCCAAGTCGCTTGCTGCCACCGCAATGAGATAGGAACAGATTTCATCATCAAGGGGTACGCTCATCTCACTATTCCCTACAGCGCGCACCTTCGTAATGAATGCCTCCTGAGTCTTTGTCAGTGTCAAAACGACAGCTCCTTTTGGGCCAAGTAACTTTCAAACTCGCCATTTACGAGGTCGCTTACCCTTCGGAGCGCGGGACTATAACCATCTGACAAGGTCGGTACGAAACTTAGCAGTGCTCCCTCTTGTAGCTTGGCATCTGCTCGCCGCGATAAATCTTCCATCAGGGAAGTGGCTATGGCGCATGCCAGCACCGGTGGCACGGCGTTCCCAATAAGTTGCGCCTGCTCGGAGGCAGTACCTGCAAAATGAAAATCGTCCGGGAAGGTCTGCAAGCGAGCGCATTCTCGAAGCGTCAAAGGCCGATCTTCAAGAGGGTGCAAGAATTCGGAACGAGCTCCGCCCGTAATAGCTTTAGATGGCTCATCCGCTCTTAGGCGGCGCAAGCCAGCTGGCGCCCCGCCTCGACGCTCGGTGGGTGTCCCATCCATGACCCTCCGAAATGCCCTCCGGCGATAGCTCTCGTGGTGAAGTGCTTCGGGCATATCTCTCATGGTCATTCCGGGCTTCAACGCACGGGCCCGCTCAAGATCTTTGGCCTCCAGCAGACGATAGAAATGACCTTCTGGAAACCCTGGAAATTCTGTCGCGGCTGCGGGTAAATCTCCTATAGCTTGGCCGAGCGTGGGTGTGGGCGGCAAGTGGCGGGATGCCAACATTGCCCCCGGCGCTCCAAAAGCCGTGTGGCTTGGTTCTGGAAATGTCGGTTCCCACCCAAGACCACCAATAGCAATGACGCGTTTGCGATGCTGCGGGGCACCGTAGTTAGCTGCATTGATCTTTCTCACATGGATTCTGTAGCCACAGGTCAGCAGGGGCCTCAGTAATTCCACAACGCGCGCGCCGTCTTCAGCGGTCAAGAACCCCTCTACATTCTCGAAAACGAAGGCATTCGGGCGCAGTGATGCGACAAGCGTTGCAAAGCAACTCACTAGGCTATTGCGTGCATCCCCAGATCGCCGCAGACCTGCCGATGAGAACCCTTGGCAGGGAGGTCCCCCCGCAACGACGCTTGCCGTCGGAAGTTCTGTTGACGAACTGGAAAGGTCGGTCTTTTTGACGTGGCAACCAATATTCGACCGATACGTGTTGACCGCCGCATCATCGATATCTACGGCACTGATCAGGTCGAATCCTGCCTTTCTAAAGCCATAACTCATGCCACCGGCACCGCAAAATAGATCGACTAGCGTTGGATTAGGGTTACTCATTGTCAAATGTGAAGGATACAACGCTCTAAATATACAAGATTATTCGTTTTTTGTTCACGCAGTTTAAGATTTTCTTGGACGGCATTTCCCAAGAAATTGGTATGACGCGTAGAAAGTTTATGTTTCCGGGCCATCGGTTTGTCAAGATGTACTATTTCGCGATTGAAATTTAGGCGAAAATGCCCTACCATCTAGCACCGCCTCAGGGCTGGGAAGCGTGCAGGTCTTTGACAACTTAGTAGCTAGCAATTGGCACCTGGCAATTAGCCGGAACGACCAGCCCCAACCCCGGGTGCATCTCACAAACCCACGCCAAACTGGGATAACCTGGGATGGGGTGGGATAGGCCGGGAGGGGGAGGCCCAATCGCCGTGGTGGCCGTCATCGCACGACCATCGGAAATGGGATGACTTGGGATGTCAAGATATAACCCTTTTGGAATCCTAGTTGACGGCCAGGGGGAGGGGTGGCCGCGCAGAGCGCGGCTATCGCCGGGATCGCCGACATCGCCGAGATCGGAAAGGCAAAGTCTTACCGCGGATCAACCATACATGGGGCGATGGCCCCGCCCTGAGTGATGAAAAGGAACTTGAGCAGGAGGAAAATAGTACTGCTGGACGAAGTGAATCGATCTGTGTAATGGCGGGATAGACCCTGTCGATCAACCTGATTCGGCTGACGTGCAAGAACCCTGAAATGGCGCCCCAGTGCCCGTGGAACAACTTATATCAGGTATACGTCGGCCCGTCGCAGCAGGAGGCCAAGATGATACCTGCGGTGCTAGAACGTTGTGCCGGCATCGATGTACACAAAAAGTTTGTGATGGTGTGTGCGTTGCTGGGACCTGCTCAGGCCAACCCCGAACCCAAGATCCGCCGATTCGGCACCTGCAATGCCGAACTGGAACAACTGCGAGATTGGTTGCAAGAACTGAACTGCAAGCAAGTGGTGATGGAAAGCACAGGACCATACTGGAAGCCAGTGTTCAACGTGCTGGAGGAGGCGGGCGTGCAAACCACGCTGGCCAATCCGCAGCAGGTAAAGAACCTGCGTGGACACAAGACCGACATGAAAGACAGCCAGTGGCTGGCGCACTTGCTGCGGCACGGCATGATACGTCCCAGCTACATCCCGCCGCGACCGATTCGTGAACTGCGCGACCTGACCCGTCGCCGCAAACAGTTGGTACGCAATGGGGCCATGGAGCGCAATCGGGTGCAGAAGCTGTTGGAAGAGTCCAATGTAAAGCTAGGCAATGTACTGAGCGATGTGTTTGGCGCTTCCGGACAGGAGATGCTGTTCGCGCTGGTCCAAGGTGAAGCGACCACAGAACAGATTGCTCAGTTAGCCAAGCAGAGAGCCAGGAAAAAGATCCCTCAGATTCAGGCTGCGCTGGAAGGTCATCGCATGAACCAAACCCAGCGCGAGCTGATTAGTCAGTGCATGGCCCATATGGCATTCCTGGAGCAGCAGATCGAAGAAGTGGACCGGCAGATTCAGGACAAGGTCCGCAGCTTCGGTTTGAGCGAGTCTTATGCCCTGCTGCAAACTGTTCCCGGCATGAAAAAAGAAGCTGCCGCCACAGTCCTGGCTGAGGTGGGAGCCAATGTAGATGCTTTTTCCACACCTGCCAAGCTGAGTTCCTGGGCGGGGGTATGTCCTGGCAACAATGAAAGTGCGGGCAAACGCAAGAGCACACGGACCACCAAAGGAAATCCTTACCTGCGCGACATGCTGCTGGAGTGTGCCTGGGCCAGTTCGCACCGCAAGAACTCGCAAATGCAGCACCGCTATCAAAGGCTGCAACCGCGCAAAGGACACAAACGAGCCATCGTGGCGGTGGCGCATGCTCTGATTCAAGCGGTCTATTACGTGCTCAGCACCCGTCAACCATTTGTGGACACGGCGGAGCCGCCTCGCAGTGATGCTACCGTGCACCGACTGATCCGCCATCACACCCGGAGATTGCGGAAACTCAGCTGCTGGTTAGAACGACGGACCCAAACACAAACCAACACCTTGCAAAAACCACAGGTTACATCTGGATGAATACATTTTCGGAACAACACGGATGACACTGATCGGAGTGGATATCGCCGGGGTTGAATCGTGAAACCCCTTTAGAATCCTAATTAGGGTATGGGGGGAGGGGTGGCCGCGCAAAAGGGCGGCTATCGATACTGTGGAAAGGAGCGAAACGTGGAACGTCTGGAGGCGCATAGAGCGTTTTTTGCCAGCCTGATTACGGCGCAGGCAGGCGTGCCCAGCGGACGCCTCTCTGAGGCCTTTGCCGCCACGCCGCGCGAGCGCTTTCTTGGTCCCGGGCCGTGGAAGATTTTTGCCGGCGGCGGATACATCACCACGCCTACTAGCGATCCGGCGTTTCTTTACCAGGACGTGACGGTGGCGCTCTCTGAGGCCAGCAAGATCAATAACGGCCAGCCGGTGCTGCATGCGGTGGGTCTTTCCGCGCTGAATGCGCAGCCGGGTGAAACGGCCATCCATATTGGCGCGGGCACCGGATATTACACGGCGATACTGGCGCGGCTGACGGCTCCGGACGGAAAAGTTTTTGCCTATGAGATTGAGCCGGCGCTGGCGGAGCTGGCCACAGCCAATCTGGCGGACATGGAGAACGTGACGGTCTATCAGCGTTCAGGCGCGGAAGGGACGCTGCCGGCCTGCAACCTGATCTATGTGAATGCCGGCGCAACCGCTCCGCTGGATATCTGGCTGGACGCGCTGCTTCCCGGCGGACGTCTTCTGTTTCCGCTTACGCCCGATGGGCCGGGCGGAACTCCCGGCGCAGGCGGAATGCTGCTGATTACGCGCGTTCCTCCTGATGGCTACAGCGCGCGCTTTCTGATGCCGGTGATGTTTATCAACTGCCAGGGCGCGCGCGATGACGAGACAGCAAAGAAGCTGGCAGAAGCGTTCAAGCGCGGAGATTTAAGAAGCGTCCGGTCGCTGCGCCGCAATACGCAGCCGGACGAAACTTGCTGGTGCGAAGGCAAGGGCTGGTGGCTTTCGACGGCGGAGAGTGGTTAGGACGTGTTGCAAACTGTACCTGAAAGATGACGACAAATTTCAAAGATAACGTCATCCCGAATCCCGTGAGTGAGCGCGCGTTGTCTTCAGCGCGCGAATAGGACTGAGGGACCTTTTGTTTTCTGACTCGCAACACAAGATCCCTCACCTCTACTCGGGCGCTGATCTTCCCATTCACGCGCAAAATCAGCGCGGGAACGGGGGATACCCTGTGCTTGCGGCTTAACCGCGCGCCCTCGCTGGCAAGGCTGGGATGACGAAGCACAAAGAGAAGCGCTGTGACAAGAGACGATCGTTAGAGATCGCGCAATGAAAACAAGAGCGGCTTTTACGAGACTTTGGCCTGGACGTCGAACATGCCCTCACGCTCAGCGGCCCAGATGCGCAGCGCGTATTTGTTGATGATCTCCTTGTTGGCTTCAAGGAAATCCACCAGCAATCCGGGAGCCAGCAGTTCAAAGGTGCGGATCACGTCAGTTTTATCTTCCTGGCGGTATCCGCCGCGCTTGAGCGGTTGCGGGCCAATCAGGTGGCGAAGCTCAGCCTGGACCTGCGGCTGTTCCAGGTTTTGCCGGACAAAGCTTTGCATCTCATGCATCAAGGTGATCCAGACAGTTTCGTTCAGTTCTGCGGCCATGAAAACTCCTAAGGGGTCCCGGACACGCCGGAACCCCATAGTGGGGGGATGGGCGACCAAACAGTATATATAAGGTGCTTACCTTACAAAACGATTAAAGAGAAATTAGGAAGATTAATGCGCCGCAGAGTGTGGCGTTTGATGTTGCAAAAGTTTTCAGCCTTTTGAAAACCAGGCTTTTGAGGGCCAGCCGGACAGGGCTATTTTCCGCGCGCGATGTCCGCCATCACTGCGTTGGTCGCTCGCACGTAGTCGTCAGGGTTAAGGATGATCTGGGTTCCGCGAACGCCGGCGGAGATGGAAATGGAGTCCCATAACTGGATGGTTTCGTCGACAAAGACGGGAAAACTTTTCTTGGCTCCGAGCACGGTCACGCCGCCGCGAATGTATCCCGTAAGCGCCAGCAGTTCTTTGACCGGGACAAGTTCCATTTTGCGATCGCCAGTGGCTGCGGCCAGGGCCTTGAGGTCAAGTTCAGTGTTGGCCGGAATCACGGCGAAGCAGAGGCCGTGGCGATCACCGCGCGCCAGCAGCGTTTTAAAAACCTGTTCGGGCGGCATTCCGATCTTGGCAGCAACGGTCTCCGCCGCCAGATCGTCAGGGTCAACATCGTATTCGCGCAGTTCGTATTGCACGCCCAGACTTTCCAGCAAGCGGACGGCGTTTGTTTTCATTGTTTATGGCCCGTTCTTGAAAGGGCAAGGCCGGCTTGCGCGCCGAGCCCAATGCCGCTGGCGCAGAAGACGACTCGCCATCGGCGCATACAGCTGAGCGGGCTGGAGCGCAGCGACATTTTCAAAGCTTAGCATGGCGGTTTGACCGCTCGGTTTGACCGTGCCGTTTGCCTCTGCTAGCTTTGAAAGTCTGCCTGAGCGGGTCTTGCTTGCCTGTGTGAGTGTCCCGCTGCTTTGGCGATACATTGGCCCCCATCCGAAGAGGAGAATATGCCCGTTTTTAAGTTCAAGGGCGTGGATTTCATCGAGTTTGATTCCCTGCTCACCGACGACGAGCGCCTGGTGCGTGACACCGCGCGCCGGTTTATTGAAGAAAATCTCATTCCGATCATTGAAGAGTGCAACCGTGAAGGCCGCTTTCCGCGCGAACTGGTCAAGCCCATGGCCGATCTCGGATTCTTTGGCGCCAGCCTGAAAGGTTACGGCTGCGCCGGCATGGGCAACGTGGAATATGGCTTGGTGATGCAGGAGCTTGAGCGTGGCGATAGCGGCGTGCGTTCGTTCGTCAGCGTGCAATCGGCTCTGTGCATGTATCCGATTTACGCCTACGGTAGCGACGCACAGAAAGAAAAGTGGCTGCCCGCGATGGCCCGAGGCGAAAAGCTTGGCTGCTTTGGCCTCACCGAGCCCGACTTTGGATCCAACCCCAGCGGCATGCGCACGCGCGCCGTGAAGTCCGGCAATGAATATGTCCTCAACGGCGAAAAGATGTGGATCACCTCAGGCTCCATCGCCGATGTCGCCATCGTATGGGCCAAGTCTGAAGAGCATAACGACCGCATTAAAGGATTCCTGGTTGAAACGAACCGCCCCGGCTTCAAAGCCTCTGACGTGCACGGCAAGTGGTCGCTGCGCGCTTCCGTGACCTCTGGGCTGTCGCTGCAGGATGTTCGCATTCCGCTGGAAAACATTCTTCCCGGCTCAGACGGGCTGAAATCCCCGCTGGGCTGCCTGAACCAGGCGCGTTATGGCATTGGCTGGGGCGCGATTGGCGCTGCCATGTCCTGCTATGACACGGCCCTGCAATATTCCCAGGTGCGCAAGCAGTTCCGTGACCAGCCTATTGCATCTCACCAGTTGGTCCAGGAAAAGCTGGCGTGGATGATCAGCGAGATCACCAAAGCGCAGCTGCTGGCGCTGCAAGTGGGCCGCCTGAAGGACGCAAATAAAGTTGGGCACCAGCACATTTCCATGGCCAAACGAAACAACGTATGGATGGCCCTGGAGTGCGCCCGCATGGCGCGTGACATCCTGGGAGCAAACGGCATTGCCGACGATTACCCGGTGATGCGCCACATGATGAACCTGGAGTCAGTAAAAACATATGAAGGCACGCACGATATCCACGCGCTGATCATCGGTGAGAGCGTAACGGGCATCAGCGCGTTTTAATCCGTGAAGATTTGGGCCTTAAAGAATGGATGTAGCCGCAGTGTGTTTTTCGGTAGACGCCGTTCAGGTCTGTCATCCTGAGCGAAGCGCCACTAGGATGTACAAGATTTTATGGCTGACGGGCGCGCAGTCGAAGGACCCCGAGAATGCTGGCCTCAATAAATGCAGCATTAAGGCGTTCTTGCGATGCAATCTCAGAAGAACTCCCTTCGGCAAGTTGGGATGAAGATCGTCTGTATTCTTCGACTCGTCCTTATTCCGCGTTGCGGGACTTGGCCTTGCTCAGGATGACAGAGCCAAAAATTGATTCAACCGAATTAGGAGGCTGCCATGGCGACCACGATTGAGAAAAAAACGCAGTCCAATAATCTGGCCAACCAGATGGAGTTCGAACTGGCGCTGGAGTTTGCGCGCGTGGTGGAAGATGCCGCTATCGCTTCAGCGCATACCATGGGCACAGGTGATCGCGAACGGGCCGATCACGTAGCAACTGAGGCTATGCGCACCACCATGGACACAGTCCCCATGCGCGGGACCATCGTGATCGGCGAAGGCGAGCGCGATCAGGCGCCCATGCTTTATATCGGCGAGCATGTGGGCGCAGGCTGGCATGACGGTGAGAAGCTGCCGGAAGTCGATATCGCGGTGGATCCGCTTGAAGGTACCAATCTTTGCGCTACCGGCGCTCCCGGTGCAATCACGGTGCTGGCTGCATCGGAAAAAGGCGGGCTGCTAAACGCGCCGGATTGCTACATGGAAAAAATTGTCGTCGGGCCTTCCTGCAAAGACGCCGTTGATCTTGACGCGCCGGTAAAGGAAAATCTCAAGGCCATTGCGCGCCGCCTGAGCCGTGACATTGCCGATCTTGTTGTCGTGGTGCTGGATCGCCCGCGCCATGAAAAACTTATTGATGATATTCGCCGCGCTGGAGCCCGCATCCGGCTTATCACCGATGGCGATCTTTCCGCCGGAATCGCCGCGGCCGTGATTGGTACCGGCGTTCACGTGGTGATGGGTAGCGGAGGCGCGCCGGAAGGCGTGATCACTGCCGCTGCTATGCGCTGCCTGAATGGTGAAATTCTTGCGCGGCTGGTCATCAACACACCGGAACTTGAAGCGCGTATTGAAAAAATGGGCATCAAGGACAAAAAACGAATCTATACAGCAAAAGATCTGGCCCCCGGCAAACACATCGTATTCGCAGCTACCGGCGTGACAGACGGCGCGCTGATGAAAGGCGTCCGCTTCTTTGGTGAAGGCACGCGTACGTCATCGATCGTGATGACGCGCCACAGCGGCAAGGTGCGCTTTGTAGAAAGCATTCACCTGGCCAAGCGCGCCGACGTAAAGGTTCGATTCGCGTAAACCTTACCACTGATAACACTGATTGGACTGTTTTCACTGATCAGAAAAGCATCAGCCGCGAATGAACACGAAGAGCACGACTCGAACTTCAAAAAGATTTTATTCGCTTGAATTCGCGGCTAAGTTTGCTTTTCTCTAACCGCGCGTCGCTTCTCAGCGCCGCCTTTGCCCCAATAGACAAGTCGCAGCCCGGCGAATACCAGATTTACGCCAATCACCATCGGTATGACCAGAGTGTTGCCCCAATGGTGCTCAATCCAGAATAAGGGCAGGCTGGCGGCGACCAGCGCCCATCCCCACTTTGCGCGGTTTGATCCGGCTTTGAGATGTATCTTGTTTACGTAAGTGAGCAGCGGCGGCCTGGATTTACCGGTGTGATCGTAAATGTCACAACGCAGATTGGGGATTTCATCGACTTTGGTTTCGCAGTAGGTTTCCGCTTCCGCCAGCGAGTCAAACACGATGCAGACACTGTCTTTTCCGGGCTGCAGGTAGTGTCCATCCGCGGAACGCTCAACATCGGTGGCGACGTCAGAATGAAACACGGCGACCTGACCCGCGTGCACCAGTCCCGTCCACTCGGTGGGTTTTCTGGCGGGGTCGTAGAGTTTCAATACCTGCACAGAAGAAAACCTTACCACTGATGCAACACAGATGACACTGATCTAAAGGTGAGATTGAGCCACGAATAACGCGAACGTACGTAAATCAAAGCATTATTCATGTTCATTCGCGTGATTCGCGGCCAATCCTTTTCTGATCTGTGAAAATCAGTGTTATCAGTGGTAAGTTTTTGTTCTAAGGTCTCCGCGCTCGCGGCATGGGCGGCCAGTCCTTGGGATTGCCCTGGTAGAGCGCCTTGGCCACTTCATGCCTTGCTGGGCCGTTGCCGTCAGCCACGGCAAAGCGCGCCGGATGCTCTGCCGAGCCTGACCACATGGAAACGCCCGCATACATTCCATCCTTGCGCAGAATGTAGAAATGCATGCTGACGTAGATCAGCTTGGACATGTCATTGTTGTAATTGTGCGCGATACGCTTCAGCGTATCCATGCCGGCTTCTTCCGGTGACATGCCGCGCCGCATGTTTTCCACGATGGTATGCGCTCCGCACACCTTGATGTTTTCTTCACCGCTGCCAGTAGCGCCTGCCGCACCTACCTCCTGATCGCAATAGCAGCCTGCGCCGATAATCGGCGAATCTCCGCATCGTCCCGCAAGTTTCCACGCCAGCCCGCTCGTCGTGGTCACGCTGGACATTTCCATCTTCTCATTCAACGCTGAGCAATTAATCGTGCCGGTGGGGGGATTAAGAACTTTCTGGATTGCATCCGTGCGGCGTTCTTCCGGAATGCCGATCTCCGCCGCGAGGGCGTAGAGCCGCTGGATGGGCTGCGGCTGCTCTTTGAGCGAGCCTGTCTCCAGACCTGCGGGAAATTTGAAATTGGGATCAGCCAGGCCCGGCCCCCACCAGTCACGATCAGAGTGGTATTCCTTCCATAATTGCCAGATCTTGCGCGAGTGCTCGGTCAGCAGGTTCTCCTTGGGAAAGCCCATCAGCTCCGCAAACCGCGTGGCGCCCTGCCCCACCAGCATCACGTGACCTGTATGCTCCATAACGGTGCGCGCCAAAGAAGCAACATTCTTGATATCGCGCACACCGCCCACTGATCCCGCGCGCCGCGTGGGACCGTGCATACAGCAGGCATCCAACTCCACCACGCAATCCTCGTTGGGTAAGCCTCCCAAACCAACACTGTCATCTTCAGGATCGTTTTCCGGCCCAGAGACTGTGGTAATGGCGGCCTCCAGCGTGTCCGCGCCGGCCTTCAGCTTCTCATAGCCGGCCTGGAGATGGTTTCCCCGCGAGGTGATTCCGTTCGCCGCCGAAATCATGATGTTCTTGGCCGGAGAAGTGCGAGGCACTTTCAGGTTGTCTTTATTTTGTGATTGTGGCGCGTCCGTGCTCTTGGCAGCCTGGCCGGATGCCGACGGCGGCGGAGGTAACTGCCAGTCCGGAAATAAAATCTCTGCGTTTCATGGGGCCTCACTTTCGCGATGGAGGAAACGCAGAAGGATAACACTTTCTCCGATTCCGAGCGAAGCGAGGTTTTTTCGAAGCCTCGAGCGTAGCGAGAGGTCCCTATGACTACAAGACTTTTGGGATCGAATGCCCTTGCCACTGATGAAGGAAGCTAATGCGCTACGATCCTTCTATACTGCCAATAAAATCCTGCTGCGAACGCCAGCAGGAAAATGATCCAGACCAGAGGCGCCCGCGCAAACGCAACCGGATCCCAACCGATGGAAGTATCTTCCCTGTGATTTCCGGCGGACAACGCCAATAATGCCACAATCGCCAAAATTGTAATCGTCATCGCCGTAGCAAGCACTGCGAGCAGACCTGTAGCAAAGCTCTTCAAAATAATCATTGCAATAAACTTGCGATTACGCCGCCAACCGCTCGGTCAGAAATGCCATGGCGTCGCGCAGCGCCTGATCTCCATCACGGCCTGTGGCAAATGGCGGATCGGGCATCCGCGTCCATGTGCCATTTTTCTGAATGTAGATGGAAACGTAATAAGGAATGTCAGGATTGGAGTAAGAGTGCCACAGCTCTAGTTTGTACAACTCTTCCCGGATTATCACCAGACCTGAGCGCGTCAGCTCCCATGCTTCAGAAATCGCGGGAAAGAGACGAAAATTTGCGAATGCGTTGTGGGACATACGGGTTTCTTATGACTCGAACCGCTAGCGTAAAGTTTTACAAGCCGATCTACACCGCCATCTTCTTTTCCGCCGTGTTCTGGTCGGCGCGGAACCTCAGCAGCGCGGCCACCTGACCGGCTTTTTCCATGTAAGCATCACTGTCGATAAAGCGAATATCGGATCCGTTACGCAGCGCCAGATCCACCAGCGCGTCGGAAACGTCACTGAGTTCACGCGTCTCATGCGCGCAGACCGCGCAGGTCTTCACCATGCGCGTATCCAGGTGACGGCAGTTCGGGCACTCCACGGCTTCCGCCTTGAAGCTGCGCATCATCAGAAGAGTCTGTACTTCCTGCAGCTCCAGCGCATTCAGCACGTGCTTTAACCCGATGGCCCCGCGGCCGTTGCGCTGCACTTCTCCCATAACTTCGCGTATCAGCCCCAATTGTCCGTTTAACATCCATTCGCTAAGGATGCGGTTAGCGTGCTGGCGAACTTCTTCTGCAGTCGCAGAAACGACATCGATCGGGAACCTTCCCCGCAACTTCTGCTTGAGATCACTGTGTAGTTGCGAGTCGATTTCCGGCCATGAGTCATCCTGGCATCCGATCAGCAGCGCGTCGAACTTATCGCGATAGGACAGCATCAGGAGCGATTCAGCAAACATCTTGAAATGCTGCATCACCATATTCTCAACATGGCGCTCGCGATGACCGGCTTCATAGCCCTGGAAGCCGTCACTGCGCGGCACGGCGGGAGAAGGACCAAATTCCAGGTCCGGCTTTTGTGTGATTTCCATGTCCTGCAATTCAAAGATGCGCGCCTTCTTACGGTTCACCAGCGCAATGCACGTGCGCGGCAGCCCCGAGTTTGCATCCACCAGGGGACGCAGGTGAAACCGCGAGTTCACCCTGATCTGTGGCCGTTCCGGCCGCGGAGGAATATCCAGTTCACGCCATATCCCCTGCTCGCGGCAGGCAAAAATCGCTTTGCCGCGCGAATGGTTTCCATGGAGCCCTTCTGCAATATTCAATATTTTCTCCAGGTCCTGGCGCAGGATTGTGTGGTTGCCATTGCGCTCCGCCTTCCGCAAGACATCGCGCACAAGGTCTTTCGACATGATGGCTTCTTCACGGTGCGATTTATTCTGTGGTGTCTGTGGCTGGAAATAAAAACTAATGGCGCACCCCACCGGCGACTCAAATTGTGCCAGCTGGCGAATTTCTTCACGTGTAATCATTCGCGGATCTCCTTGTCTGTTTTCCCTTACGCAACCCGGGAATGGTGGAGCAGGCTCTTCCTGAGCTGGTTTTGCGTTGGCAGCTTTTGCTGGATGTGGGCGCGAGCGGCCTGAATGGACTGGCGTACCTGTTCCGCTGAACGCCCTGCCAGACGCGAGATTTCATCCACCGTAAAACCTTCCAGCGTGTACAGCACAAAAGCTTCGCGATCACCTGATTTGACGCCGCCTAGGACAAGGTCCAGCTGCGCCACCATCTCGTCGCCGGCCATGATCTCTTCCGGCGTGCGAACGCTTTCATCGCGAATGATGCTTTCTTCCGGCAGGCTGTCATCGGGCTGATGGTACTGGAGCACAATCTCGTCACTGCCTGTCACGTTTTGAATTCCGGCGGAGGCATCGAGCGAAATATTGGCTGTATCGGCGTTGTCATGGATCAGGCGTCGAATCGCCTGCAAAGCGAGACGATGAAACCAGCTTTCTGGTGACAGTAGTTCCCTCTTGCCGCCTTCATGAGATAGCGCGCTGACAATCACCTCATCGATAACCTCTTCGCGCGAGATCTGGTCTTCACGGATTCGATCTGACTCAATCTGAAAATTCAGTTCCTGGTCGATAAACTCTTCAAGTTTTCTGAGGTTAGCGCTCAACCATAACTCCACGTCCGCCACAGCCGCACTGTCGGTCTGCGCCGCCGGAGGCCGCATTTCCGCAGCCCCAGGGCGAGGCGTCTGTGCATGCGCCTTGCCGTTCGTGCGAGCAAGAGCGGCCTGAGGAGGAATCGGCATTTGCGTAAGCCTTTCACGACCTGCGCGCCGCAATGATTTTCTCGTCCAATGGCCGCGCAGCAGCTCTTTATGTTTTGTCACCTGCGATATCAAATCGGCAAAAGCGGATTTGATTGCCGCTAAAGCGTTTTCTCCTGAGCGCTGCACTGTCATCTGTCCAGAAGGCAATCGCAAGTTCAATGACGCCCCGACGCCGCGGTCATTGTCCGGCTCCACTACTGCGTGCAGATGCACCAGGTCGGCTTTAAAAACCTGCAATCGGGGTTCTAGTTTTTGTATTTGGTGCTTGAATTCGCGCTCGGTGTCGGGCGTCTTGCCTGCCTTGTAGCTGACGTGGAGATTCATGTGTGCCTCGGCTGGGAGAAAATCCCTTACGGAAGGTCCGCAGGCCCTCATTCAATGCAGATTTTACACCTGCCAATAAGACGCGAACCAAATTTCGGACGTTGCACACGAAAAGTTTTGAAATGTAAATGTATTTCTTGCTTTGCGCAAAATTCTGTGAACGGAGTTGCTGCGTAATAGAGGCTCGCCACATCAAGAATGTGATGTAGCAGCGGAGTGATATTTAAAGGCGGTTAATCATTGACGCAACATACCCCGCGCCAAAACCGTTATCTATATTCACCACGCTCACGTTGGAAGCACAGGAGTTGAGCATGCCCAGCAGG
>CAVSYO010000057.1:0-9105 GCA_963732195.1 Terriglobia bacterium
AGGTTATCTGTGCGCGTCTGCATCTCTCTGCGGGCGGGCAGCTGGAAAACCGTGGATGTGACAAATACTGCAACTGCAAGGGTTAGCATTCCCGCGATTATCCCTACGTCCCATACGAAGTTGGATTGGAGTGGAACCGAGTAGGTACCCCTAAATACGAAGCGGAACGGACCCGGAGCCGTAAGTAAAGATACAGAGGGAAACAGAGCAAACACGCCGCGATACCCATGACCGCAGCAGCCCGCCGATATATAAAGGTCACAACCACTGCCAGCACGAATATGAGCAAGCCGCTCTCGAAGAGCGTGAAGATTGGGCGAGTAACTCGGCCTCCGATAAATTCTGATCCGTCAACTCGATCCGCCTGGTTCCAAGCCACGGCGACGCACAGAACAAAAGAGGCGGCCTGCAAGAGTTCTTTCTTTCCAGGCTTTTTCATATGCCGACTGAGCGTTGCCTCATGAAGTGCGATTCACTTTGTTTCAGAAGTGCGCGGGATCCAACAAACCGAGCAACTCTTGGCTGCTGGACAAGGCGCTTCTTGAAGCAAGCAGCGTGGCAGAACCAAGTCTGCCATTTTCCTTGGTCTGTTTCGACAGTAAGCCGACAGGGATCTATCTTGCTTTGAGCGCTCTGCTTCGCGCAAAAGCAACACGGGCCCCCTTGGATGATCGCAGTTTTGTGCTCCGCTTGCTCGTCAGACATGCCGGATTATACAAGGCGTTTCGGAAATAGACTGGCGGTTTGGGAGTCGCTGCCAACGAAGAGACATTGAGACAGAGATGAATGACTGAAATGGACGCATCTCGCCCTAATACTTGATCCTTACCGAAACCTTAAACTCCTGATAATTCGAGTACTCCGCAACGTATTGTCCGCCCACCGGCATTTTAGGATTTGGCACGGTCTGCTCGGCTGTGACTGTCCTGGGCATCCAGAAGGTTTTTCCGTCAATCACCACCGGACCGTAATCGACCGCAAGCGTAAGCACTCCTTCCGGCATCGGCGGATCCAGATATTGGAGTTCCAATCGAAGCACATTCATGGATGAGAGATCAATCCATGCCTTTCCGCTGCCCTTCATGACGTACTGGGTGCCAAACAATTCACGATGCAGCAGCGCGTTCTGATCTTTTTTGGTCTCAAATTTCAGGACCACCGCGGCTTTGTCATCAACCTTGTCAGCCCCGATGACTTTGTAATTGAAATACTGGGAATTCTTTGCAGAAAAGATTTCATCCAGAATCGAGCTGAAGCCGCCGCCAAAGAGAAACGGCCCGGTAAGTTGCTGGCCCTTGGGAGCGGGACGGCCGTCAATCGTCTGGATGTCACGCCATTCGGTAAAAGGCTCGTATTTCCCGTCTGGATTTTTATCTCTGTTCTGCGTGCCCCGGAAGGTAGAGTCAATGTCAGTCTCATGGATGGTCGTTCCGCCCATCAGCTCTTTGGACGTAATTTTTTCGTCACAGATAAAGTCAGGAAGAGAGCTTTCAAATTCCTTCACATGCTGCTGGATTCTAGGCAGGATCTGGCCCAGTTTGGGCACGGACTGGGAATGGCCTGCGGAAAACAACGCAACATAGATCAATCCCACGGAAACCAGCGATCTCATGCTCATTGCAGCATTGCTCTCCTGCCGTCATCTTAAAGCGCGAGACTTCTGGGGCATAGCTTTTTATCTTCACAGCTCCGGAGAGACTTTGAAGGAGACTTCAAATTAGCCAGACTTTCTATTGAATCGTCATCCCGAGCCCTGTGAATGAGGGCGCGCTGTCTTCAGCGCCCGAATAAGCGCGAGGGACCTTTTGTTTGCTGCACTGCGAGTGCGAGAAAGCGTTCCACCCGCCGCTCCTGATAAATTGTTAGCGTGAATATTGTCCTGAATGCCGCTGAAGCCCGGGTGCTCGGGTCGCTGGTGGAGAAAGACATCACCACGCCGGATTACTACCCGCTTTCACTGAATGCGCTGATCAACGCGTGCAACCAGAAAAATAATCGCGAGCCGGTAACGAACTTTGACGAAGAGACCGTCCGCCTGGCGCTGCGCAACCTGAGCGACAAGCAACTGGCGGGAATGGCGCGCGGCGCCGAGGGTCGAGTGGCAAAGTATGAACACCGCCTACAAGAGGTCTACAACTTTACCCGCCCTGAGACGGCGATCCTCTGTGTGCTGCTGCTGCGCGGCCCGCAGACGCCCGGCGAGTTGCGCGGACGCGGCGAGCGCATGCATCGCTTTGAAGACCTGGACGAAGTGTCTGAGCGGCCTGCAACAGCTCATGCGCCGCGAGCCTCCGCTGGCCAAGGCGCTGGGACGCAGGCCCGGAACAAAAGAAATCCGCTACGCGCATTTGCTCTCCGGCGACGTGGAAGCCTGGGAGCCGCCGGCGGAAACGGCTTCCAGTTCGTCCTCGGCCGATGCCGAGCGGCTGATTCAACTGGAAGAACAAGTGGCTGCGTTGCACAGTGAAGTCGCCGAGTTAAAGCAACAGATGGCGGAGTTCAGGAAGCAGTTCGAATGACAGCTCACCAAAGACACAAAAGCGATGGCGAGTTTACGCATTTGGATGGAACGCCTCACTGGCATCAAATTGAGATCTGGAAACTTGGCCCTGCTTCCCTTGCCGGGCCAGCGACTGTGGCATTAAACCACAAAAGGGAGCAGTCGCGCGGTCTTACGTGAATACTCAGCGTACTCAGGATAGGTCGCACGCGGAAGTGGTTCTTCACGTTGTGATCCCAGTCACATCAAGTCAGCAAGGCTGATTCTATGATGTGCTCTCAAGGCTGCCTGACGGCGTACAATTGGCTGCGTCGCCACCTGGGCGAGATGGCTGATTGCCATGTCGCCATTTTTCGGCTGAAGGCCAGCAACTGAGAGGGCCAGCATGTCTGGGCCGGATTGGCCGCGTCGCCTGAGGAGGAGTCATGTCAACGGTCGCCCACCAGGAAGCCGGGATTGAGCAGCTATTACACGCGGAAAACGAACTTCTACCGCCAAAATCTCTGGTACAAAATGCGCGCCTGAAAGATTACGCCGCGGAATACAAACGATCGGTGGAAGATCCTGAAGCGTTCTGGGCCGCCGCCGCGAGTGAGCTGGAATGGTTCCAGCCGTGGACGAAAGTTTTTGAATGGAAGTATCCGACGTTTGAGTGGTTTCAGGGCGGCAAATTCAATATCACGCATAACTGCCTTGATCGCCAGGTGAAATCCGGTCGCAAGAACAAAGTCGCTTATATATGGATAGGTGAGGATGGCACGGAACGCCAGGTTACCTACGGCCAGTTGCTGGACCAGGTGGGCCGCACGGCGAACGCGCTGAAGTCGCTTGGGGTGAAGAAAGGTGATCGCGTCATTATTTATATGCCGCTGTGCCTTGAAGGCGTGGTCTCAATGCTGGCGTGCGCGCGGATTGGCGCAGTGCACTCCGTGGTGTACGCAGGCTTCAGCGTGGGAGCGTTGCGCAGCCGCATTGAAGATGCGCAGGCGCGTGTGATTCTGACCGCAGACGTGACGTATCGCCGCGGCAAGCAGGTGCCGTTGCGCGCCATTGTGCAGGAATCGATTGCCGGACTGGAGCTGGTGGAAAAAGTTGTCGTGCTGCGGCGAGCCAAGCCGATGATCGAACTTACGGAACGCGAAGTGGATTTCAACGAGCTGGTACAGGCGCAGAAAGCCGAGTGCCTGGCTGAGGTGATGGATTCCGAAGACCCGCTTTACATCCTCTATACCAGCGGCACCACCGGCAAGCCCAAAGGCGTGGTGCACGTCCATGGCGGTTACGCTGTGGGCATTCACTATCACATGGGCCGCTTCTGGGATATCCGTGATGACGATGTCTATTTCTGCACCTCTGACATCGGCTGGGTTGTGGGGCATTCCTATATCGTTTACGCGCCGCTCCTCGCGGGCGTGACCACGCTGTTCCGCGAAGGCGCGATTGATTATCCCAATCCTGGTATTGCCTGGGAGTTGGTGGAAAAATATCGCGTCTCTGTGGTGTTCACCGCGCCCACGGCTGTCCGCATGTTTATGCGCCACGGTGACGAGCTGCCAAAAAAATTCGATCTGCGCAGCCTGCGTCTTTTCACCTGTGCGGGTGAGCCGCTGAATCCTGAGGCGATGAACTGGGCATATCGTGTGCTCTGCGGCAACGGCACCACGGCCTTCGTTGCCGACAACTGGTGGCAGACTGAAACCGGCGGCCCGTGCCTGGGCACTCTGCCGATCATGGCGGCGCGTCCGGCAAAAGCGGGCAAGGCTCTTCCCGGCGTGGTGGCGGAAGTTGTGGATCAGCAAGGCAACAAGATGCCGCCGAACAAAGGCGGACTGCTGGTGCTCCGCAAGCCGTTTCCGCACATGTTCCGCACTGTCTATGGCGACTCGGCGCGTTATGCGCAGGATTGGGGCAAAGTGCCCAACGCTTATACCACCGGCGACGTCGCGATATGCGATCAGGACGGCTACTTTACCGTTGTCGGCCGCGCTGACGATGTGCTGAATGTTGCCGGCCATCGCATTGGCACGGCTGACGTTGAAGGCGCTCTAGTCAGCCATCCCGCCGTGGCTGAAGCGGCTGTTATCGGACGTCCCGACGAAATCAAGGGCGAGAACATCAAGGCTTTCGTGATCCTGCGCATTGGCCACACCGGTTCGCCGGAACTTGAATTGAAATTGAAAGAGCATGTGCGGCACGTGCTCGGCGCAATCGCCGTGCCCGCGGAAATTGCATTCCCTGATAAGTTGCCCAAGACGCGCAGCGGCAAGATCATCCGCCGTTTGCTGAAAGCGCAGGAACTGGGCCGCGACGTCGGCGATCTCTCGACGCTGGAAGAGTAGATCGATTGAAATCGGGTGATCGCACGTGATCCGGTGATCATCCGATTTCTTAATCTGCGTCCATCAGCGCAAATCTGCGGCAAATGTTTTATTCCGGGCGTCTATCCGCTTCCTCAGGTAAGGCCCTTAATCCCCTGATCTCGGTAGCAGGCCCTATTTTCAGCTGAGGCATTTGTAGCAAGAATTGCCAGTAGAAACTCACATTCAAGAGTTCTTCAATTTGCTCGACCACGCATTTTGAAGCTTACGTCCGGGGGAGACTGGTGAGAGTTGCCGTTGCCGCCATGCTATTGGTGTTTTTAGGATCGTCGGCCTTTGCCCTGGGCGAAGACGCACGTCGCGCGCCTGCTTCTGCGTCAACGCCGGCCTCCGATTCCGCCGCGCCTGCCTCTGCATCGGCTGCAAACGCGGCTTCGGCCACAACTTCAGTTTCGGCCCATGCGCTGGTAGCTGCCCTGCCCGATGCGCCTCCAATATCCGCAGAAGTACGGACTGTTGAACCCGTGTCCCCCGCGCCCCCGCTCACGCCGCCAGCCGCGCTCATCAAGCTTAAGACTCCGCCGCACACACACAGCTTCTTTGACGCCCGCAACACACTGGGCTTGGCCACTCTGGGCGCGTCGCTCACCGCGGATGCTCTCTCCACGCAAAAAGGGCTCGCATATCCTGGCTTTGTGGAAATGAATCCCATCGCACGCCCGTTTGTGCAGAGCCGCATGGGCGCTGCCGTTTATAACGCGGGCAGCTTCGGCCTGATGGCGGGATTGATGTACTTGGCCCACAAAAAGGAGCACCACAAACTGGAGCGCATTCTTCCCCTGGCAGTAGGGAGTTGGGAAGGCCTGCTCAGCATGCGCAACTATCATGTGATTGCCAATCGAACACGATAGGCTGCTCGACCGCACAGCCCAAAGGGCGGAAGAACAACAAGAATAGGCGGCCGCCTAAAAAATTGAAGCGGGTATCTTTATGGCTGTTCGATTTGCAATAGTCTGGGCGATGCGGGAAAAATCCTTATATGCCAATTGCGCTGATTGGAAGTGTGATCCCAAGGCTCCATCTGCAGGCCTGAGCGCAAACATTGGCTTTTTCGCTTGTTTGAGCCATTGGAATTAGGCTTCGATAGTGCTTTACCAAGGCGATGCAATTAGGGTCAGAACTTACCGGCGCACTTGTACCGGTTTCATCTAGAACTGCCCTGCTGTAAACGTTTGGAATGAGCCGAATCCAGCGGTCATATGCTTGCACAGGACGGTCTAAGCGCACGGAGTGTTGCTGAACCAAATAGCCAATGGGATTTATTTCGCCCGGCGGAAGTCCCAACTCGGAACTGGGGTTTGCGGAAGTGCGCTTCTTCCAACCCGCTCTCCACTCTCGGAGACGGGGACCCAAATTTCGGAGACCTTGGATTGAAAAAAGATCCGGAGATAGTGGCACGACCACATAGTCTGAGGAAATGAGCGCGGCCCGGTTGATGGCTCCTAGATTGGGACCTACGTCGACGAGTATGAGGTCGCACTCATTCTTTGCACCTGCATTTTGCATTACCCGCCAGAACGCCGAGGTGACTCTAAAAGCCCGTTCATCGCCATCCGAGCACTTGGGCCATACAACCGAAAGCTCGTCCTCAAAATTCGATAGTTGAAGGTCGCCAGCAAGCAAGAAAAGTCGAGGTGTGATTACTTGGATTGTGGGGTCCGCGATATCTCCAATCCCCCGTCGCAGTGGATCGAGGGAGCCCGCAATGGTGTCGGAATGAGGCCCTTCGGGCCAAATCAGTTCTAATTCCTCTTCTTTCAAAAAAGCAGCGGTCAAATTAGCTTGCGGATCTAAATCAGCGGACAGCGTCTTAAGCCCCAATTCAGCAAACATCCACGCCAGATGGTAGACAAGGGTTGTTTTGCCAACTCCACCCTTATTGTTGAAGAATGTAATGACTGGAATACTCATTGCTGTTTCAATACCGCCAAAATATTGTTTGCCTGCACGTCAAACACAACAATCGGATTGCCATTGTTTCTCATTTCGGCGTTCGCAGTGGCAATTCCTACTCCAAACCGTTGAACATATCCAAGTGCTTTCATCGCTTCTGCAATATGAGAGTTCCGATAATCTGCAATTCCGGGCCTCCCAAAATTCTCGATGCTTACTTGTCCAAAAGGGCCTCCTGGACTCAGAACCTCGATTCTGTCGTCGAACCAATGTATCCGAGTCGGACGCATTTGTGCCTTCATAGTTTCGATGCATGATCGCGTTCCTTGCTATTTGTTGGAGGGCAACGAGAGGGTAGTCAGGACGGCGTGTTTCGACTGTTCCAGACTTGAATTCCGTTTGGACTCCTATGTGTGCCCTGAAAACCTCATCTAGCCTCTGGATCATTTCCGACAATGGACCTGCAATTTCTTTGTTATCTTTGATCGGATCGGTCAGCAGGGTCCCTGCAAAGCGAATGAATTGTATATAAGCACCAGGCACGTGATCTCGCGGCTCCCGACCTGCCACTATCAGTCCTGTCACAGTTGGAAACATCTCGCCACTGTCGCGATCAAGGGAAAGGAATCGAAGAGATAAGAGCTGCTGCTCAACGCTTCTATTATTCTTTTCAATCACTTCAATTGCAACTGCAGAGGGGAGGTACTGCTTTTCAAATAATTCCAAATTCAAATCATCCAGCGTTGCGGAGCGGACAGGCAATAAATCGAATGGCACATCTCGCGATCTTCTCTTTTCGATCAATCTCCGCTCTTCTTCCGGGCTCGCTGTTGCTCGTCGCGGACCGACCCGAATGCTCACTCTTCCTTTAAATCTGACCGGAGGATCGTATGAGGGTTGAACGATCACGACTGCTATTTCACAGCCATTGAGAGTCCTTTTTTGAACAACTAGACTCGGAAATGGAACCACGTTCCCGTCCGAATGAATCGAAGCTAGATTCTGGAGCAGTTGATCCGTTATTGGGACGTTCCCGCAAGTCCCATCGTCTCTTAAGCCGACAAACAGCACGCCTGGAAGGCGATGGTCAGGCATATCATTCGCAAATGCACAGACCGCCTCACGAAATTTGTCGCCATCATTACTAGAAACAGTGCGCTCAACTCGGTCGGATTCTAGATCTGCAGCAAGCGCGATCAAAGCGGCGTCGTCCATGGCAGTTATCTTATCAGGCACCCTCTCTGTCGCGCCTACAACATCACCCTCGCTCATCTTCCATTAATTCCGGCTAGTCAACTCGCCGTCGAAGGCAAGGTTCCAAGCATTCAGCAATGCCTCCGCTAGTCCCCACCCACACTTCTCGCGCGCGCCACTTTTCCTTTGCGCTCTTCGTCCTAACTCTTTTCCTTACAGCCGCTTCATAATGCTGCTCAACTCAATCACCTCAATATTTGCCGGACACTCCGCCCAGTTATGTTTCCAGCACACAATCACATCGCATTTTTTGGGATCATGTTTGTGCAGCAGAAAATTGCGGCTCTCAAACTCAAATTCAATCCGCACCCTCTGCCACCGTCCCGGCGCTACTTCGCGGAACGCCTCGCAGTCGGGAAACTCTGATTGGATGCGCGTCACCACGTAGCCCATCCTGTGGCCGAGCAGCCCAAAGAGGTAAACCACGCCCATCTCGTTTACCGGTTCGTGCGCCAGCCCTGGCGGCGTCAGCGGACGCCCATAGACTGGCCGGTCCGGCAACAGCCTTGGCTTTTGCCCAAGAGGTGCCCCGTCAACTCCGCGTTCCACCGCCCTGCGTCTCACCGCCCCGCGCGGACTCCATTGCGCAATCATCTCCATTAATGCCGGGTGCTTCTTGTCCAGGCCGCTGCTTTCGGCAAAGGTGCGCATTCCCTCGGCAACATTTTTCCATCCTCCAAATCTCGAAAGAAATGGCCTTACGCTGTATTCCCCGTGCATGGACTGGTCATTGATTGAAGGGATCCTCTTCGCCTTCCGCGCTACCGCTGCCCAGTCCCGGAACAGATCGCTCATGCTGGCGGTCACCGCCCTATGTCCCACTTCCATTCCCGTTGCACGTAGGGCCTGGGTGAAGGTTCCAAAATGCCTCTGAATATGCCTGATTGTTATGCGGCTCATTTTGCTGAATTCATGGTGCGTGGGAACACGCCCCAGCTTCTTGGCGCAGGCGTGTAGTGTGGCAATAATCACTTCTTTCGTTACAGAGGTTGAACGGTCCTTTTGCTTAATCATGTTGTCTCCAATAAAAAAGCCGCCTCTCGGGGTGGCTCTGTGTTCATGTGAAATTGATGGATAGGC
>CAVSYO010000058.1:0-289447 GCA_963732195.1 Terriglobia bacterium
CCCGTTCGACAAGCTCAGGGCAGGCTCTGTGCCACAAAATTCAGGAGAAGACGCATGACGAAGCAGGAGATCATGGAAGCGATCACGGGCTGCGCGGAAAAGCTGGGGCGCACGCCGAGCATTTTTGAAGTGATGAAGATGGCGCAGGTATCGCGCCGGCAGATCAGAGCGGAGTTTGGCTCGTTTACGCAAGCGCTACGCGAGTGCAACCTGGAACGCGAGACCAGCAGCGGGCAGAAAGTGCCGCTGGAACCATTGTTTGTGGATTGGGCAGGCGTGGTGCGGAAGGTGGGAAAAGCGCCGAGCATGAGCGAGTACGAAGCGATGAGCAAATACAGTTGCAAACCGCTGGTGAGGTGTTTTGGAAGCTGGCGGCAAGTGGCGTATGGATTGACGCAGTTTGCGGAGGGCCGCGGACTGGCGGAGGAGTGGAAGGCGGAACTGGAACTGGCGGCGGTGAAGAGCGGTGACCAGGATGCGCAATGGATGTTACCGCGGGAAGCACCGACCGCGCAGATCGAATATGCGAGCGGCCTCGCGGCCTGAGATGCTGGCGGCCTGGCGGGAGAGGGCGCTGACGGCAGGGCCAACCGCGGGGCCAACGTATGGACCTCCGATGTGGCCGGGGCCGCTGGCTTACGCGCCGGTGAATGAGCTGGGCGTGGTGTTTCTGTTTGGATGGATGGCGCCGCAGCTAGGCTATGTCGTCCACAGGATACAGCCCGAGTTTCCGGATTGCGAAGCGATGCGCCTGGTGGGCGAAGACACGTGCGAGCTGGTACGGATTGAGTTTGAACACGAGAGCCGCAACTTTCTGAAACACATGCACGACGTGAAGGGATGCGATTTGATTATCTGCTGGCGGCATAACTGGCCGGAGTGTCCGATGGAGGTGCTGGAGCTGAGGAAAGTGCTCAGCCTTCAGCAGTCAGCATTCGGCCAAAATCTTTTGCCGCAGCAAAACCAAAAACTTACCACTGATTAACACGGATGACACGGATCAGGAATCGAGTGATCCGGATGATCGGAGAAAAACCAAAACCATGAGAAACGCCTACCGCGGATTTACGCGGATGAACGCTGATAGGAAATCGGGAAATCGGGAAATCGCACGACATCGGGGAATCGGAAACCGAGGAAACACTTGAGCTTTTGTTCTTCCGATGTCCATCCGGATTATCCGATGACCCGATCCGTCTCAGTACTCCACGCTCACCAGAAACAATCCGCTGGCGGGGGCGGTGGCTGCGGCGGCGGAGCGGTCACGCAGTTCAAGAATGCGCTTGACATCTGCGACAGTGAGGCTGCCTTTGCCGACCATGAGAAATGTTCCAACGAGATTGCGAACCATGTGGTGGAGAAATCCGTTGCCGCGGACGGTGTAGATCAGTTCGTCGCCGTGGCGCTGCCACTGGGAGTGAAAGATGGTGCGGACGTTGTTGGGTTCAAGTCCGGCTTTATCGATTTCAAGTCCTGGATTATTTGTTTCAACTTCGGCATCGGTTGTCGAGCCCGGCATTGGTTTCGAGCCCGGGTTTCATTTCGATTCCGGATTTGGTATCGATTCCGGCTTTTTGGTTACAGATCTCTCTTTGTCGGTTGCAAGAGCGTTCTTTGCGTTTTTCAGGATCGACGGCGGCGAAGCTGGTGAAGTCATGCTCGCCTTCGACGAGCGCGGCGGCCTGGATCATGCGAGATTCATCGAGCGGATAAGGATGGTGGTAAACATAGCGCGCCTGGAATGGCGAGCAAATTGCTCCTCGATAGATGTGGTAGCGGTAAGTTTTGGCGACAGCCGAGCGGCGCGCATGGAAATCAGGCGGCATTTCTTCCGCGGCAAGAACACGTATGGAGCGTGGAAGTATGTCATTTAATGCGCGAACAAGATTGTCGACCGGAATGGGAGAATTGGTGGTTACGGTGGCGACTTGAGCGAGCGCGTGGACGCCTGCATCGGTGCGGCCGGAGCCTTGCGGCAAGGTTTTTTCGCCGGTGAGGTGTTCGAAAGCGGACACCAGCGTCCCCTGAACGGACAGTCGGTCGGGCTGGACCTGCCATCCGGCGAAGTCGTGGCCATCGTAAGCCAGCGTGAGTTTGAGGTTGCGTGGCAAATCGGTACCTGATGTTTCAAGCGTTCGGAAAATGACAGAATGGCCTCTTTCTTCTGCCCAACACTTTTTAACGCCTAAAGCAGCACTGAGCCGATATACTAACGGGTTTCCGCAACACTGACTGTTCGATTCTGGAACCGCAGAGGGGTTTGCCGCGTATCTTCAATGAGCAAAGGTGACGGAACCTGAAAATTACAGTCTCTATAAATTACCAATCAGCCAGTTACAAAAGATCTGGAGAAAAAGAATGTCTGTAGGATTTATCCGCAGTAATGTTGCAAGAAAAGTAGTGTCGGTAGTCTGTCTATTGACTTTCCCGGCAGTGGCGCAACAGGCAAATACCGGCCTGCAAATGCAGGCGACGCCCCAGCAATCGGGGAGTGCGGCGCAGAGTGGAAGCCAGCAGCCGCGAGCGGAGCCAGCAGCCGTCGACGCCGCAGCAAGGCGGCCAGTCGGAGTCAGGCAAGGCGCCGCTGCCCGAAGCGCCGCAAGTCAAGAACCTTACCGCAACCCACCCACGTAGACTATTCCAAACCGACGCCTCTGCTGCCAAACCCCTTTGCGCGCTACATCCCACGCGATGTGCTGCCGCCATCGTTTACGAATGCTCCGAGGATCGAGCAGCTGATCCAGAACGCGAAGCTGATGCTGTCATTGAATGACGCCATTGCCATCGCCCTGGCAGATAACCTCGATATCGCAGTGGCACGTTACAACCTGCCCATCGCCGATACTGACATTCTTCGCACCAAGGCCGGCGGTTCTTTCCTGGGCGTAAACTCGGGCGTTGTTTCCAATACACCCGGCGGCGGTCAAGGGGGAGTCGGATCGGGAATCAGCGGCGCGGGCGCAGGTGGAACCACGGCCGGTGCAGGCGGCGCGGGCGTGGGAGCCGGCGGTTTCGTTGGCAGCACCAGCGGCGCCGGGCCGCAGCCGGATAGCTTTGACCCTGTTCTGTCCGGAACCGTCAGTTTTGAGCGGGCCATTTTCCCACTGTCGAACTCGGTTACTGCGGGTACCTCCGTGCTTAACCAGAATACGACTACCGGCAACATTAGTTATTTTCAGGGTTTCTCTCCGGGAACTGCCCTGACGGTGGGATTTAACAATAGCCGTTTGACATCGAACAGCCCGCGCTCCTCACTGGACCCGAACCTGTCGTCGAATTTCCGTGCCCAGATCCGTCAGCATCTGCTCCAGGGATTCGGACGCGACCTCAATCTGCGCCTGCTGCGCACCGCGCACAACAACAAGAAGATCGCGGAAGAAGCTTTCCGTCTGCAGGTAATTTCCACGGTAAGCCAGATTGAGAACATTTATTGGGACTTGGTCAATGCCTTCGAAGCTTTCCGCGTGAATGAACGTTCGCTGGCTCTCGCCCAGAAGACCTTGTCAGACAACCAGAAGCAGGTCGAAATCGGCACTCTGGCGCCTCTTGACGTTGTTCGCGCCCAAAGCTCCGTTGCATCGGCTGAGCAGGCGCTCATCGCTATCCAGGACAAACCTTCAACTCCAGCAGTTAGTGATGAAGAATGCTTTGACTCGTACCTTGCCCAGCAACTCCGCTCTGGTACAAGCAGAGGTGGTCCCCACGGATACGGTACAGATCCCCGAACAGGAAAATCTTCCTCCGGTTGAGCAGCTCATCAAGATGGCCTTTGACAACCGGCCTGACTACAAACAGCAGAGGATCACGCTGCAAAACAACGAGATCAACATCAAAGGCGTCAACAACGGATTGCTTCCCGTGGTGGATCTGGTTGGGTTTTACGGCGCTTCATCGATTGCGGGTATGCAGAACCCGCTGGCGACGTGCCTTCCTCCGGCCACGCCCGCCACCACCGGGTGTATTCCGGCGGGCAGCATTCCTTCCACCGGCTTTGGTGATGCATTCACCAATTTGTTCAACTCCAGCGCGCCCGACAAGGGCGTGGCCATCAATATCCAGATTCCGCTGGGCAATCGCGTTGCTCAGGCAACCCAGGTGCGCGCGATGTTGGAGTATCGGCAATCGCAGCTATCGCTGAAAACCGTGGAAAATACCATTACTATCGGTATTCGCAATGATGTTTTCACGCTGGAAAACAACCGTGCCAGTGTGGTGGCCGCGCAGAAGGCCCGTGATCTTGCGGCCCAGACCCTTGATGCCGAACAGAAGAAATATAATCTGGGCGCTTCCACTTATCTCGCTGTTTTGCAGGATGAACGCGATCTTGCCGCGTCAGAATCAACTCTGGTCAGCGCCATGACAAATTATGCCAAGGCGCGCGTGCAGCTTGATAGAGACACCGCACAGACACTTGACCGCTATAACATCAAAATAGATGAGGCCGTTACCGGACAAATCAAAACCGAGCCCAATGTTCCGGGGACCGTTCCCAGCAAGACCGCTCTTCAGGAACCCACCCCTCCGGCGCAGCAACCGCCAAAATAGCTTTTCTTGCAATCATACCGCCGGCTGGCCTTCGGGCTGGCCGGTTTTGTTTGGGAATCTCGATCAGCGGCTACTTTTCGCTAAGAACTTCTGGTTTATCCAACGCCTGATGTATATTCTTCCGCCAGTAATCTCCACCGACTCCATCCTTCGCCGCTGTTGCGCAGGGTGAGATTCAATCAAGCCAACACAACGACATGCCGTTCCGAGAGCCGAACATCATCGCTGCTGAAATCTCCGGCGCAGCTCGTGTGAGGCCTCGAGGAATCGGCTCCGCTGGATTAAAGGGCTACTATCCGCGCAACGCGGTAAGAAAGGGTTTATCCCTTGCGGCAGTCCCGCGCAGCGCAGCGTAAAAACCTTCACTTAATTTTCTTCAGCAGTATTTCCCAACAGACGCCGCAAAAAACGAATAAAACTTTTTACACGCTGTCGCTGTTTGCCTATATGTTTGTACGCGATGAACCAACCCGGCTAAAGCATTTCTCAGCGTGAATGTAGACCATAGCGGGGTGGAGCAGGCATTCATGTGTAAAGTTCCACGACATCGTTTACAGAACGTTCCGACACATCCTTTACACTTTTGGTTTCCCAGTAAAGCCGCTCAGTCCCGATCCACGGCCGTGGATCGGGACTTGAGCGGGTCGATTTCGGCGATCAGTGTACGCCGATAGTGAACTAAAAATCGTGGTCCCACTGCGGTCACACCCACTAGCTGATCGACTAGTGTCTGCGTGAGGTACCAACGACGGCCATCGATACGGATCGAGCCGCTGCGATCCACTTCCGCCACCTCCGTCCCCGTAGGGATAGATCCATTGTGCCGGACGAAGCTGGTACTCCCTGCCACTCTTCTGCCATAGCTGGGCCGGAGTTTTCATCTTTAAAGCTTCGTGGGGACGGAGATAATTATGCTCATAACGAAACTGATCTAGCCAGACCTGCCGATGTTCCCCGCGCGGGGTTCCACGACGGAGAAGAGCGGCTACCATCGAGCCATGAAACCGTTCCACCTTGCCTTGCGTCTGCGGATGACGCAAGCCACTCAAGTGCAGCTCAATATCTTGATTCATCAACCACACCGTCAGTTTGGTCCAGCCCCGATACCCTTGCCCGTTGCACCACGGCGTTCCATGATCCATCAGCATTTCTTCCGGAACTCCACATTCGCAGAAAGCCTTTTCCAAGGCCTCTTGCACACCTTTTGCCTGGGTCGAACCCGTCCGCTCCAGCGCCGTCACGTAGCGAGAATGATCATCCAACACCGAAAGCGGTCCCACCGGCTCATCCCAGCCTTTGGGGCCTTTAAAATCCATCTGCCACAGCTGATTGGGCGCCTCCCGCTCGAACCGCTTGACTGCCGCCGGGATTCGGTCCTGCTCCCGCACCAGGTTGTGACGCAGAAAAATACGATGCACGGTACTGGCTGGCAGCTTCACCCCAACCTCCTCCAGCTTCTTGCCGATCTTACGCGCTCCCCAATCCGGCCACCGGCTCCTCATCTGGATCACCCGCTGTTCTAAAGCCTCTGCCGTTTGTCGCGGACTGTGCCGCGGTCGACGACTGTGTTCTTCCAACCCCGCAATTCCTTGTTCGCGATAACGCTTGATCCACACATACCCCGTCGGTCGCGAGATCTCGAATTCTCGACATAGCTGGGCCAAGGGCTTTTCTCTCCGGCTGACCGCCACCACGAATCGCACCCGTTGCTCCCCAATATCTTTCATTCCCCAAGCCATCCTTGCCCTCTTCGGAGAGGGCTGATTTACTCCCGCCCTCGCTCCGTTCGGGCGGGAGTGTAAAGGATGTCTCGGAACATTGTGTAAAGGATGTCATGAAACTGAACACATTCATGCCTGCGGTACTCTGCGATAAATTGCCGGGCTTTAGCCCCTGAGGGTTTCTCTCGGAGTTTACGGTAACGCTGAAACTGCTTTAATTGCTCAACCCCCGCAAGCTTGACCTTGCGGGCAAATCAAAGACGGGCAGCGCCCGGTGCCATTAACACCGGAACGCGCCCTAACCAAATCGCCTTCAAAGGAGGCAACATGGCTGCTCTTGAAAGTAAACGCTCTTCCCGCCGCACGCAACCCGCACGCAAAACCCGCAAACCGCCACAGCTTCCGTCCCTGCCCAAACCCATCATCACCAGGCGCGGTAAAACTACCATTCGCCGCTATAACGGACGCCGCTTCCACCGCTTTGAAGAAGCCCAGGGCAAGCCTCTGGACTACATTGAATTCTTTACCGCCGGTGAGTACCACTCCATTGACGTTCGCTTTCAGGATAAAACCGCCATGCACTTTGTCATTGAACCCGGGTTCACCCTTGAAACCGATTACGCTGATTGGAAGACCGGCAACTGGCGTCGCATCAAGCGATGGCCGCTCATCCGCAGTCAGTCCCGCAATCCCTGACGCATGGATGGTTTTGCGTTCCTCTCCTTCTCTTCATTTCACAAATGCGTGCCCCATCCTTCGCCGGTGTTGCGAAGGATGGGATTCCATCCTGTCACAATCTTGCATAGCGCTTCCGTGTGAGGCCCGAGGAATCGGCTCCGCTGGACTAAAGGCCAACAATCCTGCGCAAAACCAACAACCAGCTGCATCACATTTCCCCGATCCGCGCCCATCGGCGTTGAGCCGCCGGCAATCTTTCCTGCTTTTGCGATGACCAAATTACCCGATGTCCCGATCTAAATCTTGGTTCTGTGCTATATTGCACCTTCAAACGACTCTTATAAGCGAGCAACAGCGTCGGGCCATACTGGCGCACTGCTGCTGTCAGGTCCAACAACCAGTCCTTATGCCCCGCATTCTGTCCATCTCATACGACAAGGCTTTATTGCAGACCAGAGAGTTGATGCTCTCTCGTGAAGGATTTGAAGTTGAATCGGCGGTAGGCTTCTCCGCTGCCATTCACGCGTGTGAAAAACGAGAGTTTGATCTGGTGATTATGGGGCACTCCATTCCGCCGGAAGATAAAGCGGCGCTTATTAAACAATTGAGAGCCGTATGCGGGACACCCGTATTGGCTCTGCGCAGGCCCAATGAATCCCCCCTCAAAACTGCCGAATATAACCTTGATCCGGGCGACCCTCAGCAGTTCCTGGGTTACGTGAAGGAAATCACCAATCGCCACACATAATCGGCAACTAGAAAGTTAACCCTTTTTTATCAGCTCAACTATATTTTCGGTCGCCATTTCGCCTCTACTGTTTGAAGCAGGTTTCATCCTAAATCCCGCACATAAGGCCACAAGTCCCCGGAAGGCTTCTGGCCGGCACCCCTCAAAAGGCCAGAGACATAACTGCTCTGGTCTTTTTTTAGGCTTTGGGTTTCGTTGAGATGTGGGATTCCCCGGCGCAGCAGAGGAGTGGGATTCCACGCCGTTCGCCAGAGCTGATTCCATTCGTGCGGAAGCATCTTCTCTATGAACTGAAAGTTCTCAACGTGATTTAACTCCTGCCAAGACCGATGGCTGGATTCTTAGCTTTATCTCGTTATTTAGAGATTCGCGCTATCTGCGATTGGCGTGACTGCTCTTCAAAGGCCCGGACCGATTCTTCAAACTGTTCGTGAAGGCTCTCTCCCATTTGCATCATGTCGGAGATGCAGGTGCTCATGTCAACAGAGAGCAGGTGCTTGTACAGAACACGGGATACCACACTGTGCAGGAGTCGGGCTTCAATCGCGATACGCTGTACGGTATAGCCCTGCTCGTACCGCTCCTGACCGTGTTTCATAGCGCCTTCCATCTCATTGTCGGCGATGACGTTAGGGCCAGCTTCGATTCGCCTTGCAAGTTCCTCAATGATCTGCCGAATGTGATCGAGTCTCTGGTCCTTGCTGAGCTGAACGGAAGAAAGCCTCTCGTTCCTGCTTGCTTCGCTGAGCCAGTCATCCACGATCTCATCAGCGCATTCTCGCAATATGGTTGACACGCGCTTGATTTGTAAGGGAGTGGTGCGCAGGGGACTTTTGAATTTCTTTTTGATCGTTTCGACGAGTTGCTTAACGTCAGCCGGTTTTGTCAAATAATCGTCAACCTGGCTTCGTATCGCTTGCAGTGCTGTTTCGAAATCAGGATACCCGGTGAGAATCAATGTGACGGCCCCCGGTTGAACGCGGCGCATCGCACTGATTAGCGTAAATCCGTCTCCCCTCTCGCCGATGTTCAAATCCGCCAGCAACACATCGAATTGATCTCGGTTGATAAGCGCCAACGCTTCTGCAACGGTGGCCGCCACTGACACCTCAAACCCTTCCTGCATCAGGATGAGTGGCAGCGTCATTCGAATACTTGGTTCGTCATCGGCGAAGAGAATCCTCGTCTTGCGCTTTTCCATAAGAAAAAGATCCCTTTTAACCCGCCTTAACGATGAAAGGGCGGTGGCGGCGTTCAGGAGCGACTACGACGCGGGTCGCGGCATTCTTCAGATCGGTCACGATTAACAGAAGACGGGAAGAAGGCTCAAAGACAATCACCCCGGTAAGAATTCGCTCAAGAATCTCTTTGAGCCCGGCATCCTCGGTATTGGTTCGCAGGGGCAGGTGCACGATTCATCTTCTCCGGCAGTACCGATTTGAACGCAGCAAACAGAGATGGCATCGGCGAAAGCGCCTTGCGAATGGCACTATCGGGTTAAGCGGCTGCCCTGGTTTGAGCCTTTGCCAGCAGTTCTTCAATCGTGCATAGAAGCTCATCGGTGGAGACCAATTTCGTAATGAACCTATCGGCCATCCCGATGCCGTCAGGGGGAGTCGCCCAGGTCCCTGAATATATGACGACAGGCACATGGGGTTTCAGGCGTTTTAAGACTTGCGTAAGAGGTGGGCCGCCGTTCATCTCCACGATATGTTCCGTCAATACTAATTCAACGTCATTGTTGCGGATGATTTGCACAGCCTCCCATGGGTTGCGGGTCGCCCAGACTCCATATCCTGCTATCTCCAGAACGGACTTCCGCAGACGCATCTCTACTTCATTTGCAGTATTGTCTACGCACAAAATCATTGGCTTCCGAAGTTGATGCATCATCGCCCACCCCGAATGGACGAGAACCATTTCACTGTATGAGAGTCTTCTACAAACAGCAGGGTTGGCACCAAACGTGACAAAATCGAGAGCTGCTGTGCATGAATGGTCCGCGCGCAAAACGTCCCCCGCACCTAAAACATCTAACTAAACAGAAGTAGGTGAAAGACATTATGAGCCAGGAGAGGACAACGGCAAAAGAACTGTCGCCAACGGCGAAGTTGAAAAAACTGAATGCCTTGGTTGAATCGGTATGCGGGATATATACCCGGGTCGCACGTCGGCTCGGAGTGCACCGTAGCTTCGTGAGTAGAGTGGCACGCGGTGAGAGGCGCTCAGAACCGGTCGAGGACAGCTTGTTGGCTGAACTCAAACGAGTCGAGGCCGGTAAAGATTGACGATAAGCATGACGATGGTAAGCAATGAAGATCGGTAAGCATTATTGTCATACATGGGAAAGTGTGGCGGGTGGCGGTTTTGGCAATCTTCCTAGGTTGGCTCTTCTCCGTGTCTCCGCGCCTCCGTGGTAGGTTTTTCCTAACGGTGGGTAAAGAAAAAGCGCGGAGAGCCTCTTTACTCCCCGCGCTTCCATGGCGGCTCCTTAATCGGCGTTCACCGTTAGCGGGACGGATCACGCCTCCTTGAGCTTTATTGCGCCAACTCCAGCCCATCTCTTGCAACGCTTCGAGAAAATCGATGAATTCCCGATTCGTAAAAGAGCGTAAGGTCCCGGCTTCATTCGCGCGGATAAAGCCCCCGCCATCCGGGACAAGGCAGTTCATCGCATCACGGACACCAAGGTGGGTATGCCCGCAACAATAAACGCCGTCGTCCTGGGTCCAGCAAGCCGCGTAAAAGATCACTGGACGGCAGAGCTTATCACATGTATAACATGTCATTGTATATCGGTGTAGAAAGTTTTTATGGCAAGCCGCAAGATTCTTAATTCGTGGATTCCCGCTCACCTTTCGGCGCACGTCTGCGTGCCATACGCACGGAACGGCTCCTGTCCCAGGAAAAGCTGGGCACCCTGATAAAGGTCAACCGTAATTTCGTGGGCGAAGTGGAACGTGGAAAACAGAATATCTGTCTTGACAATATCCTTCAGCTCGCCCGCGCTCTCAAAGTAAGTCCCCGCGATTTCTTCGATCTCTACAAGAAATAAGAAACGCCAAAGTTTTTGATCGGCTGGCCGCCCGCGCGATAGGACCTGAAACAATCAGAAACTCTGGCCAGATTGCCTTTCTTGTTGTATAGTCTGCAAACAATCCCCCCTAAACTGTGCTGAGGTGTTCGTGGCGAATCCTATCCGGTTATTGTTTTCAGTTGCTCTTTTGGCAGTTTTCATTGCGCCTGCGCAGGCGCAAAAAGAAGACTGGCAGCCCATTACCCAGCACGACCTGGAGATGAAGCAGGTCCCGGGTAATCCCGGGGCGGATGCCGTTCAGCTTTATTACGCTGATTTCATCAATGATCAGCAAGAGACTGAATTTTTTTACGTTCGCATCAAGGTATTGAATGAAAAGGGTAAGCGCCACGCAGACGTGGAACTGATTGTACCGCCGGAAGGATCAATTTCCGGCCTCAAGGCGCGCACCATACAGCCGGACGGCAGGATCACGGAGTTTACGGGCAAGCCATTTCAAAAGACTGTCATCAAAGGACGGGGCGTAAAGATTTTGGCCAAGGCATTCACCATGCCGGAGGTCAATGTAGGCAGCATTATTGAGTACAAATACCACATAGACACGCCGGGGTACGTTACTGTTAGCAATAACTCCTGGACCATCCAGCATGAACTTTATACCGTGAAAGAAAGCTTCCGCATGAAGGCATTTTCCGGCCAAATAGAGGGCCTTGAGGGCGGATATCGGGTGGCAGCTTTGTATTCGCACATGCCAAACAACATCAAACCGCTACAAAAGGGCGAAGGGTACGAATTGGATGTTGAGAACATGCCGGCCTTCGAATCAGAAGGGTACATGCCGCCGGAAGAAGACTTAAAGCCACAAATGCGGTTCTTTTACATCACCACGGGAAAATCCACTCCCGATAAATTCTGGCAGGATGCCGGACGCAGATGGAATGACGAAGCAGAACATTTTATCGGCAATCGCAAGGAGATCAGCCAGGCTGCGGCGGAGGCCATCGGAAATGAAACCGATCCCGAGCAGAAACTGCGCAAGCTCTACGCCCGGGCGCAGCAGATCAGGAACCTGACCTATGAGCGCGAACGGACCGAACAGGAACAAAAGAAGGAAAAATTGAAGCTGAACCAGAATGCAGGTGATGTTCTCGCGCGGGGCGCCGGTTATCGCGACGATATAACGCGCTTCTTCGTAGCATTGGCCCGCTCTGCCGGATTCGATGCTTCGATCGTGCGCATTAGCAATCGCATGAGTAAATTTTTTGATAAAGGGCTGCTTTCAGCGCAACAGCTCGCTACTGAGATTGCTGTCGTCAATCTGGCGGGCAAAGACATTTATCTTGATCCCGGAACCAAGTTTTGCTCTTACGGGTACCTTCGCTGGATTCGTACTTCAACCCAGGGAATCAAGCTGGATAAAAAAGGCGGCGTTTTTATCACCGTGCCCTCCGCCGGGTATGACAAAGCCACGACGCGGCGCAATGCAGAAATGGCTTTGGACAGCGGCGGCAATCTGACGGGAACAATCACCGTCAAGTTTGAAGGCGGTGAGGCGCTGGAGCACCGCCTGGACGAACTCGATACCGACGAAGCCGGCAAAAAGAAGGACCTGGAAGATGAGTTGCAAGGCTGGCTTCCCACAGGCGCAATTATCAAGATCACCAAATCGGAAGGCTGGGAAACCAGTGATGGTCCGCTCACGGCAACCTTCAGCGTTGATATGCCGGGATACGCTTCCGCAGCAGGCAAGCGTTTTCTGGTTCCGGCTTATCTCTTTCAGGCCAAACAAATGGACGCTTTCAAGCATGTGGACCGTAAATATCCTGTGTATTTTCCCTACGCTTTTGGTGAAGTTGATCGCGTCAACATCAAGATCCCTGAGGGCTATACCCTGGAAAACACGCCGCAGGCGCAAACTGTCCGCATAGGCTATGCGGGCTATCAGAATCTGGCGCAGTTTGATGGAAAACAGTTGGTTACCCAAAGGATATTGCAGGTGAATGGCATTTTCTTCAAGTTGGAACTGTACCCGGAAGTGAAAGATTTCTTTGGCAAGGTCCAGGCCGGCGACGAACAGCAGGCGGTTCTTACGGGCGGCCCGAATTCAGGAGGCGGAACACCTTCTCACTCGAACGTACAGTAGCAGGGATCAGGTGAAAGAACCTTAAGTTTAAAAGAACCTTAAGTTTAAAAGAACTTGAAACTAGACTGATGAGGAACTCTGGTCAAAACTGTAGTTTTAGTGTATATCTCTGACATCCCCCTTGTTGCCAATGCCCGCTGCGGCAATTGGAATTCCACCGCCTTGAGGTTTTCCACGATGCGAGTTGCACGGTATCTTTCATTGGTTCTTTGCTTGTTTGTCTCTCTTCTTTCCTTTGCGCAAAAAGAAGATTGGCTTCCAGTGACGCCCCAGGACTTGCAATACAAGGAAGTGCCCGGAAACAAAGGTGCTTCCGCAGTCAGGCTCTACTATGCCCAGCACATCAATGACAACACTTCGTCATGGTTCGTTTATGAGCGCATCAAGATCCTCAATGAAAAAGCGCTCAACCCCGATGCCCGTGGCAAAACGTATGCTGACGTAGAAATCCCGTTGTTTAATATCGAAGACATCGTTGAGACCATCACTGATCTAAAGGCGCGCACAATCAAGCCTGATGGCACCATTGTGGAATTTACCGGCAAGCCATTTGAAAAGATCATTTTTAAGAGCCGCGGTAACAAGATTGCCGTTAAGGCTTTTAGCATGCCGGAAGTCAGCGTTGGCAGCATTGTTGAGTACAAATTCAGGCGCACCTATTCGGCCCCGGGCTACATGATGGTCAAGATTTTTGCGCCAAGCGTATGGGACATCCAGAGCGAGCTGCATACCGTAAAGGAAAGCCTCTACTATCAACCCTATGATGGAAGCGGCTATCAGAGCACGTCCAGGCCCATGTTTGATTTTGATGGGGCCGTGATCAGCCGGGTGATTCTCAATCTCAAAGAAAAACCAAGGGACGTTGGAAGTGCGGCGCAACTGGAGTTGGCGAATGTGCCCGCGTTTGAGACGGAGGAGTACATGCCTCCAGAGCAAAATTTCAAGCCCACGGTGATCTTTTTCTATAACCGCAAGGGTAGTCCATCTGTCGATAAGGAGTGGCAGGAGATCGGGAAGAACAGGTATGAGACGTCTGAATCTTATATGGCAAACAATCGTGGCGTGAAAGAGGAAGCCGCAAAAGCCGTTGCCGGCGAAACCGATCCTGAAAAGAAGCTGCGTAAGATTTATCAGCGGACGCAAAAGATTCGCAACCTTACATTTGAACGCTTCCGTACGGACAACGAACTCAAGCAGGAGAATCTGCAAAAGAATGAAGGCGTGGGCGACGTCCTCGCGCGCGGATACGGCTACAATCGCCAGATTACTCTTTTGTTTGTCGCCATGGCGCGGGCCGCTGGATTTGATGCCTCCATTGTCCAGGTCTCTGATCGCAGAGAAAGGTTTTTCGCCAGAGACTGGACGTCGATTCGTCAGATCGATAACGTGATTGCCGCCGTCAACGTCAATGGCTCCGATCTTTACTTCGAACCCGGGACCCGCTTTTGTCCTTACGGAATTCTGCGATGGAACCATACGGCTACCGATGGCATAAAGCTCGACAAAAAGGGCGGCACGTTTGTGAAAGCGCCCCCCGTCACCTATGACAAGTCCGTGACTCGCCGGATCGCCCAGGCCACGCTGGAAGCCAATGGCGAGCTCAAGGGCGACATAACCATAGAATTCGTTGGAGCGGAGGCCCTGGAGCATCGCCTGGATGAACTTGACAGTGACGATGCCGGACGAAAGAAAGATCTGGAAGACGAGATTAAGGAATGGCTTCCCAAAGGCGCCATCGTGAAGATGGTAGCATCACAAGGATGGGAAACCACTGACGAGCCGCTGGTGGCCAAATTCAGCGTCGAAGTACCGGATTATGCTTCCACGGCAGGCAAGCGTCTTTTGGCCCCGTCTTATCTTTTCCAGTTAAGGCAAAACCAGGCATTCACGCACGGCGAACGCAAATATCCGGTTTATTTCCCCTACCCGTTCACAGAAGCAGATGTGGTAGGTATCAAGGTGCCACCGGGATTCTCTATAGAGACCGTTCCAACGGAGCGTGAGGCCAAACTTCCCTACGCCCGCTATAAAAGCACGAGCCAGTTTGACGGGGTTCAACTGGTCACACAGCGCAGCTTAATCTTCAACGGAGTGTATTTCCCGTTGGAAAAATATTTGGAACTCAAAGGCTTTTTCGGTACGGTCCAGACTGGCGACGAACAGCAGGCTGTACTGCACGCAGGAGGTAGCACCAGTGCTCAAAAAGGTAATTAACCCGCGATTTTTACTGCTCGCTCTTACCCTGCTCGGCTTGGGTTCTGTTGCTTCCGCCACTGATGTTCCTGAGTGGCTGCGCACGCTCTCCCGGCAGCCGGCCAAACCCTATGCCGACGATGTAAATGCGGTAATCCTGCTGGATGACCAGGTGACTACCGTTAAGGAAAACGGCGAGATCATACGTCACGGTCGCTTTGCAGCAAGAATTCTTCGGCCCGAAGGCAGAGACTTTGCCGCTTATCCTGTCTTTTATGATAGCGACTCAAAGGTAAGTTATCTTCGCGGCTGGAGCATCACTGGCAAGGGTCAGGAGTATGAAGCTAAGGATGTGATGGAGCAGACAGTTAGCTCATATGAGGTCTATTCCGACCTAAAGGTAAAGGCCGTGCGTGTGCCCGGCGCCGATGTGGGTACCGTCGTCGGTTTCGAGTTCGAACAGAAGGAACGCCCCTATATTTTCCAGGACAACTGGGATTTTCAAACTACCGTACCCGTTGAATCGAGCCGTTATGAGTTGCACATGGCCCCTGGCTGGCGGTTCAAGGCTGACTGGGTGAACCATGAAGAGCAGAAGCCAAAAGAAGAAGGTGGCGCTCTGGTGTGGCAACTCGGCAATGTTCCCCGTATTGAGCGCGAGCCGCACCGTCCGCCCAGCGAGGCTCTGTCGGGACACATGGTGCTGACTTTTCTCTCTGACAAAAATCCCGGCAAGAGCTATCGGGACTGGAGCGAATTTGGCTCCTGGTACACGCAGTTGTCCACAGGTGTGCGCGATGCCAGCGGCCCCCTGCAGCAGAAAGTACAGGAATTGGCTCCTGCGAGCATGCCCTTGTTGGAACGGATGAAAGCGCTTGCCCGCTTCGCCCAGCAGGATGTGCGGTACGTGGAAATCAAGATCGGCGTGGGAGGTTACAGACCTCACACAGCTGCGGACATTTACACCCATCGGTATGGGGATTGCAAAGACAAAGCGACCGTGCTGAGTTCAATGCTGGCACAGATCGGGGTCAAATCATATTACCTTTTGGTCCGCACTGACCGGGGTATTTTCACCGAGAAAACTCCACCCATGGCCCGATTCGATCACATGATCCTGGCGATTTCCTTGCCTGAAGCCAGCTATCCCAAAGCGATGCCGGCCATGTATCAGCATCCCAAACTCGGGCGCCTCCTGATCTTTGATCCTACAAACGAATTTGTTCCTTTCGGCCAGATTCCTTTCTACGAACAGGATAATTACGGCTTGCTTGTGGGTGAACGAGGTGGCGATTTGATTCATCTTCCGTTGAGCCCGCCTGAGGCTAACGGCGTTACTCGCAATGCCAAACTTACTCTTAAGCCAGACGGCGCCGTCCAGGGCGAAATCGAGGAAATCCGTTCAGGCTTTGAAGCCATGCGCGGGCGCGCTTTCTTGCTGCATGAAACCGAAGGCGACCGCAAGAAGACGATCGAACTCATGCTGGGAAGAACCGTGAGCAACTTCCAGCTTACAGGGCTTGAAGTGGTGAACGCCGATGAAATCGATAAAGACCTGATCGTCCGCTATAAGTTTTCCGCCGAGCATTATGCTAAGAATGCAGGTCAGCTCCTGCTGGTACGGCCTCATGTTGTGGGAGAAGCCGCCGGAGCATGGGATGCGAACAAGCCGCGGCACTATGCGTACCAATTTGACGCTCCCTTTCTTGACAATGACAGTGTGGAGATAACGCTGCCGGAAGGCTTCAAGGTCGATGAACTGCCGGAGCCGGCGAAGTCTTCATTTCCCTTCGGACAATATGTCAGCAAGACTGAGAATTCCGGCAACATCCTCAAATACACCCGACAGTATCGGATGGATTCCACGCTGGTTTCCATGGACCAAATGGACCAGTTGAAGAAGCTCTTCGGCCAGATCAATTCGGACGAAAAGAACATGGCAGTCTTAAAGAAGGCGAACTAGCGGGAACGGGGTCAGTTTGAAAATGAGCTGGCAGCCCGCAAGGCTGCCAGTTTTTTGGGGCAAACGCTGCAACTCGCCGCAGCGAGCCTGCGTCCCTAAACCGAAGTAATCTTTCGCTCCTTGCCCTGCCTTTTCCGCATCTTCTATGATGGAGCAGGAATCCTCTATGGCAGATCACTTGAACAAGAAGAAAGACCCAAGCGGCATTGCGGAAAGCCCCATTGCAGATGTGTTTCGAAGGCCGGCATCCGGCCGAGTCGGAAAAGCGCTGGGCTGAAACCACTCTGGCTAAAACGCTGGAGAAGTCGCCTGAAAAGCCGATAGGCGCGGCCAGCGGCATCAATCTGGATGAGAGCGGACATGCGCAGTTCACCACCATCAGTGGCGTGCCTATCCGTCGGCTTTACACCCAGGCCGATCTGCCCGAGGACTGGAATTACGAGAAGTATCTTGGCTATCCCGGCCAGGCGCCTTACACGCGTGGCATTCATTCCAGCGGCTATCGCGGACGTCTCTGGACCATGCGCCAGTTTTCCGGCTTCGCCTCTCCCGAAGAAACGAATGAGCGCTACAAATATCTGTTGGCCAGCGGCGGCGGCGGACTTTCAGTTGCTTTCGATCTGCCCACGCTCATGGGCTATGACTCTGACCATGCAGCCAGTGAAGGCGAAGTAGGCAAGTGCGGCGTGGCCATTGATTCGCTTGAAGACATGGAGATCCTCTTCAACGGAATCGATCTGGAGAAAGACTACCGTCTCCATGACGATCAATTCTCCGGCGTCCGTCTTGTGGGCCATGTATCTGGTGGTAGCGGAAAAGCAGGGTGCCGACTGGAAGAAAGTTTCCGGCACGCTGCAGAATGACATTCTCAAGGAATACATCGCACAGAAGGAATATATTTACCCGCCTGCGCCGTCGATGCGCCTGGTGATCGATACGTTTGAGTTCGGCGCCAAATTCACGCCCAAATTCAACTCGATTTCCATCAGCGGTTATCACATTCGCGAAGCCGGCTCCACGGCGCTGCAGGAACTTGGCATTCACCATTTATGACGGTGTTGAATACGTGGAGTGGGCGCGACGTCGTGGCCTGGACGTAGACGACTTTGGCCCTCGACTGAGCTATTTCTTCAACTCGCACAGTGACTTCTTTGAAGAGATTGCCAAGTTCCGCGCCGCCCGCAAGATCTGGTATCGGCTGATGAAAGACCGCTTCGGCGCGAAGCAGGAGCGCACCTGGCTGATGCGTTTCCACACGCAGACCGCCGGCGTATCGCTGACCGCGCAGCAGCCTCTCAACAACATTGCCCGCGTGGCATTGCAGGGATTGGCAGCGGTGCTGGGCGGAACGCAATCTCTTCATACCGACTCCTACGATGAAGCACTGGCGCTGCCCACGCAGGAAGCCGCGCGCATCGCGTTGCGCACACAGCAGATCATCGCCTATGAATCCGGCGTGGCCCAGACCGTAGATCCGCTGGCCGGCTCTTACTTCCTGGAAAAGCTCACGCTCGACATGGAGAATGGCGCGTTCGACTACTTTGAGCGCCTCGACGCCATGGGCGGCATGGTCAAGGCCATTGAGAACGGCTTCCCGCAGAAAGAAATTGCTGAAGCTTCATACCAGTACCAGCGCGCGGTTGAGGCCAAAGAAAAGATCGTGGTAGGCGTAAACGATTTTGCCGTCGAAGAGAAACAGATGGATACGCTCTACATCGACGAATCCGTAGCTCGCCATCAGACCGCAAAACTGAAAGCCCTGCGCGCCCGCCGCAAGAATGACGAAGTCCGCCGCACTCTGGACGCGCTTAAAGAAAGCCGCAGCCCAGGAGCCAGTCGTCCGCTCCGATGGCCGCATCAGCGACGCGAATACCATGCCGTTCATTATCGACTGCGTCCGCGCTTACGCTACCGTCGGCGAGGTCTGCCATGCGCTCAAAGAGGTCTATGGGACGTATGAAGAGGTAAGCATTACGTAGGATCGGATGATCGGTGATCGCGCGTGATCGGTTGATCGGATTTCTTCTGAAATCCCGAATCCCGCGTAGCGGGTGAGGGATCCCTATAGCGCTCCATGCTCTGTGGTGAAATCCGGTGTCGGCGATCAGGAGCGATCTCGGCGATTCTCATAGATCACCCATTGCTCGGTTCCCGCAATTTTTTCCAGCCATCCTGCTTGCGCCAAAACCTTTTCATGCTCCGTGAATCGGTAAGCCAAATAAACCGGTCGTGGCGCTTGCTCGATCGACTGCCGTAAATTCTCCAGCACCCGCGTGAATGTTGACTCGGAAAAAGGATTGAACAAGTAGACCACCAGCGGCTCTGCAGGAAACTGAAAATCCCGCGCATCCATGCAGAGGGTTTCGATCTGCCTGCATCGCTGCCGATCGCATGCGAATAGCCGGCGATATTCTTCTGCGCGGCGCGATGTAATTCGGGCATAAATTCCACACCAATAATTTTTTGGAACGGATACTCGGATGCCATCAGCAGTACGCGACCCTTGCCGGAGCCGAGATCGATAAAGGTGAAGTCTTGCAACATGGTTTGAGCAACCGCTTCTTGGCTGATTGCTAACCGCTGAATGCTGCGCGCCAGCGCATCCATGATCTGCTCGAACAACCATGGCTCGGTGGCAAAGTACGGACGCGCCATCACGCCCGTCAGGAACTGCGTGCCCACGGCGACATTAGAGCGCGTGGTATCCACGGAATGCTCCCAGTCATAATCCAGATCGCCAAAAGCGGCTTTGCGGCGTGATCGGCAGCAACTCAAGGAAAGCGTCCCATGTTGCATTGGCCATCTCGCGCAAAGACCGCCACCAGCCGAAGTAGCGCACGCTTTCCCGCCAGTAGCGCGCGAAAGCCCGCCAGAAGCTGAATGAGTTCGCAGTCGGAACGGCAGGAGCAGCCCTGGTTAGGTTAGAATCACGGTCATCCATGAAAAAGGCCCTTGATCATCTCAAGAAATCGGACGCAATCCTTGCCTCTATTATTGCCCGTGTGGGCCCATGCAAGATGGCCTATCGCGATCCTACATTTGAAATGCTGGCGCGGGCCATCGTCTTCCAGCAGTTGAGCACCAAGGCTGCGCGGACGATCTATGGCCGTCTTGAGGAAGCAGCGGGCGGCGCGTTGACGCCGGAGTCGATCCAGAACCTGAGCGTGGGCGAGATGCGGCGTGCCGGCCTCTCACGGCAAAAGCTCGGCTACATACGCGACCTGGCTGAGCACGCGCTCAGCGGAAAAGTGGATTTTGCCAGGCTGCCTGCCATGAGCGACGAAGAAGTGATTGCGTCTCTTACTGACATCAAAGGCGTGGGCGTGTGGACGGCGCATATGTTTCTGCTTGTTTTCACTGCGGCGGCCCAATGTGCTTCCAATCGGCGATCTGGGAGTGCGGATGGCAATCCAAAAGGCTTATAGAAAACGCAAGATGCCAACGCCGAAGCAGGTGGAGCAGATCGCCAAAGGCTGGCACCCGTATTGCAGCTATGCTGCTTGGTACCTGTGGCGGAGTTTGGAACTGCCAGCATTGGAAAGCCCAAACCACAAAGGACACAAAGGAACACGAAGAGTTCTAAAATCCCGACCCTGAGCTTGTCGAAGGGGAGGGATCCCTATAGAACTGGAGAAAGATTCTGCGGATCATGCCGACCGCGCAGAGTGTAAGAGCAACATACTGGTGTTGAAGTCATCCTCGCGAAACAATGAATTCGGACTTTGCAACATCAATCGCTGTTTTTCCATATGCCCGATTCTTTTTTAGATCATCGCCGCCAAAGGGATCCCCTCGCTGCGCTCGGGATGTTAAAACCCCTTTGTGGTCCTTCGTGTCCTTTGTGGTTAGCTGCTTTTGGTAGAATCGTAGGTTCAATGGCTGCTGACCGCAAAATCCGCGTGCTTGTCGCCAAACCCGGCCTGGACGGCCATGACCGCGGCGCCAAGGTGATAGCCCGTGCCTTACGCGACGCCGGGATGGAGGTCATCTATACCGGCCTCAGGCAGACTCCGGAAATGATTGTTAGCTCGGCATTGCAGGAAGATGTGGACGTGATTGGCCTGTCCATTCTTTCCGGCGCTCACAACGCTATCATCCCGCGCGTGTCTGATCTGCTCAAGCAGAACAAGATGGAAGACGTGCTGTTTCTGATCGGCGGCATTATTCCGGAGCAGGATTTCGATTTCCTGAAAAAGTCCGGCGTCAGCGCGATCTTCAATCCGGGCACGCCCATGGATAACATCGCCGAGTTCATTCGCAAAAACGTCAAGCCGCGCGGGCTCATCACCGCCTAGAACCTGTCGTTTCGTCCCACGCTATCCTGGTCTTTTTGTCAAAAACGAAAATCAATTTTGAGCTAACCGCGCCCCAAGCCTTTCAGTCTAACCACTCGATTTGAAGAGGTGGACTATGAGAAGACTGCTTGTTTTTGGCCTTGTGTTTCCGCTGTCCATTGGGTTGGCTCGTGCTGGGGAGCATCGCTCACACAATTCAACCATGACCATGAACGATGATTCAGCAAGTGACGATTGCCGCGAGCATCTCCGGGTTAGTGATGACGACTACCGCTCCAATGTCCGCGATGAAGAGGTGAAAACCATCCCCAATCAGCCGCTGACCATTACAGCAGAGCATAATGGCGGCATCCAGGTTACAACCTGGGACAAGCCGGAATTCAGTTTCAAGCTCTGCAAACAGATTGCTGTTGACGATGAAAATGAGGGTCGCCGCCTGCTGGCCGATACGCGGCTGGAGATCAACGGATCCAAAATCTCTATACACGCGCCGGAAGAGAATCATCATTCTCTGGGCACGCTTCTTCTGGTCAAAGCGCCCAGGAACGCGGATTTAAATCTCAACGTCCACAATGGTGGGGTGTCATTAACAAATTTCACGGGCACGGCTGAAGCCCACGCTGAAAATGGCGGCATTTCTTTCCGGCGCAGCACTGGAAAATTAACGGCGCAAGCCCAGAACGGTGGCATCTCCATCAAGGATTGCGGAGGCGATGTGAGCGCCAAAGTCGAAAATGGAGGGCTATCTATCACTTTGCCGGACCGCTGGGAAGGCAAAGGCCTGGAAGCTCATGCCCGCAATGGCGGCCTGGTAGTTTCCGTGCCAAAGACTTTTGCCGGCGGACTGGAAGTTGTGGCATCAGAGCACACTTCCATCATCTGTAAGGACAACGCATGCGATGCCGGCGAGCGCACATGGGATAGCGGACACAAATTGTTCCGTATGGGCGGCGCGAACCCGCAGGTAAGGGCCACCACGGAAAATGGCGGCATTGTGATTGAAGACCGCTCTCGCACGCGCGGCGAGTTATAGGCATTCTATTGGGACAGACGTCAGGCCGCCAAAGGACCGCAGGGACCCGAATTTGCTGGGCATTATCTTAGTCCCATTTCGGATATCCGCGGACCAAGGCGGCTTTTCCTCTTCGGTTTCTCGCGCCAAAGCCATATACTTGAATCTGCTGCCGCTATGACCACACTGGACCAGATTCTTGCCGCTACCCGTGAGCGCGTTGACCGCGCCAAGGAGCAGGCACAACTCCGTCCTTTGGAAAAAGCGGCTGCGGCGCATACGCCGCGCGGTTTTCGCAAGCGGCTGGTTGCCATGTCGCAGCTGGGGCCGGCTGTGATTGGGGAATTGAAGAAGGCGTCTCCATCCAAGGGGACCATTCGCGGCATGTTTCCCGTAGGAACGCTGGCCAGCCAGCTAGCTCGCGGCGGAGCGTCCGCGTTGTCCGTGCTTACCGACGAAGAATTTTTTCATGGATCGCTGGCCAACTTGCTTGAGGCTTCTGCCGCTACCAGCCTGCCATGCCTGCGCAAAGATTTCATTATCGATGAATTTCAAATCACTGAAGCCCGCGCTCATCACGCCGACGCAATCCTCTTGATTCTCTCTGCTCTTGATGATGCCACGTTTCGCCGGCTGCTGGATTACTCTCGCGTTCTGGATCTGGATGCCTTGTGTGAAGTCCACGACGAAGAAGAGTTGAAGCGCGCGCTTGAGGGCGGCGCAGATATCATCGGAGTGAATAGCCGCAATCTTAAGACCTTTCAAGTCAGCCTGGACACGGTCATCGATCTGGCAGACAGTATTCCCAGCCACGTGCTTCGCGTGGCCGAAAGCGGAATTGATAGCGGAGCGGAAATCCGCGAGTTGCATGCCGCCGGCTACCAGGCATTCCTGATTGGTGAAGCGCTGATGCGCGCTGAAGATCCCGGCCAGAAACTGCAACAGCTCTTACAGGATGCAGGATGGTATTCACCATCCACTTCGGCTTCTCCACATTGGCGTGGCACAGTCCAGTAAGAAGCCAAAACAGCTTTCCCAAAAATAAATTGCATGCGTACCTGGATCAAAATCTGTGGGACTACCTCTCTTGAAGACGCGCTCAGCTCGATTGAAGCCGGCGCCGACGCGTTGGGCTTTATCTTTGCGCCCAGCAAGCGTCGTGTCTCGACGGAGCAGGCACAGCAGATTATTAGTCAGTTGCCGCGCGAAGTTGAGCGGATAGGCGTCTTTATGAACAGTTCAGCGGCAGAGATTTGTAGCGTAGTCGGAGCAGTGGAGTTAACAGGAGTGCAGATGCATGGAGAAGAATCGCCGGCCACCGTGTATGAATGTCTGCCACCCATCAGGCGGGATGCAATGCGCAAGATCAAAACCATCCAGGTAAAGCCCGGCCATGAGATTGAGTTTGATCGTGCCGATGCGTCAAGCATGGTCGATGCGTGGCTGCTGGATTCAGGCGCGGGGAGCGGCAAGACATTTGACTGGCAAGCCAAGCGGGCACAATTGGGTGAACGGCAAGGACAATTCGTGATCGCCGGTGGACTTACCCCGGAAAATGTTGGCGATGCGATACAGATCTTCAAGCCGTGGGGCGTGGATGTCGTAACCGGCGTGGAGCGCGAGCCAGGACGGAAGGATTCAGAAAGACTGAAGGCATTTGTTGCGGCGGTGCGGAAGGCGGAACAGATATGAGATCGAGCGCATTGAAAAAAGAGAAACCAGTTGCCGGACGTTTCGGGCTCTATGGTGGCCGCTACGTCCCTGAAACGCTGATGGCGGCGCTGGAAGAACTGGAGCGCGAGTATGACAAGGCGAAGCGTGACAAGAAGTTTCGTGCCGAGTTTGAGCGTCTGTTGAAGGAATATGCCGGGACGTCCAACGGCGCTGTTTCATGCGGCGCGCCTCACCAAAGAATTGGGCGGGGCCAGGATTTATCTCAAGCGCGAAGACCTGCTGCATACCGGCGCGCACAAAATCAACAACTGCCTGGGCCAGGCGTTGCTGGCGGTGCGCATGGGTAAGAAGCGCATCATCGCGGAAACAGGCGCGGGTCAGCACGGCGTGGCTACAGCCACTGTATGCGCTCTCTTCGGACTGCAATGCGTTGTTTATATGGGCACGGAAGACATGCGCCGGCAGGAATTGAACGTTTTCCGCATGCGTCTGCTGGGAGCGGAAGTGCGCGGCGTGGAGTCGGGCTCGCGTACGCTGAAAGACGCGATTAACGAAGCAATGCGCGATTGGGTCACCAATGTCCGCGACACGCATTATCTGTTGGGCAGTGTGCTGGGCGCTCATCCTTATCCCACCATGGTGCGCGATTTTCATTCGGTGATTGGCCGCGAAGCGCGTGCACAAATCCTGAAAGCCGAAGGCAAGCTGCCTGCGGCGATCATCGCTTGCGTGGGAGGCGGATCCAACGCCATAGGAATTTTCCATGAATTTCTGAAAGATAAACGCGTCAAGCTCATCGGCGTGGAGGCTGGCGGTCGTGGAAACGAACTCGGGCGAGCATGCCGCGCGCTTTCGTGGAGGATTGCCGGGCGTGCTCCAGGGGACTTTTTCTTATGTCTTGCAGGATGAACATGGCCAGATCGGGCTCACGCACTCTATTTCCGCAGGACTGGATTATCCCTCGATTGGGCCGGAACATGCGGCGCTGGCGGATTCAAAACGCGCCGAATACGTTGCCGCGTCCGACGCTGAAGCGCTGGAAGCATGCACTCGGCTGGCGCGTACGGAAGGAATTATTCCGGCTCTGGAGTCGTCTCATGCGGTGGCAGAGTGCATCAAACGAGCGCCGAAGATGAAGAAGTCTGAGATTGTGATCGTGAATATCTCAGGGCGTGGCGACAAAGATATTGGGATTTTGCGGGAAAACCTCAAGATCGGATAAGGATCGAACCCCTACCACGGAGGCACGGAGGAAGCCAAAAGCAATCATGGGAAAAGTCAAAACAACAAGTCGTATAAGCTTTACGGCAAAGCCCACACTGGTCGCTTATGTCACTTGTGGTGACCCCAATATTGTCACGACGCGGGAAATCATACTCTCTGCTTGCCGCGCGGGCGCGGACGTCATCGAACTCGGCGTGCCGTTCAGTGATCCCGTGGCGGACGGGCCGGTGATCCAAAGGGCCAGTGAGCGAGCACTGAAACACGGAACTTCTTTGGAAGACGTGTTGCGGCTGGCGAGTGGGATTCGCAAACAAACCGATGCCGGACTGATCGTCTTTACGTACCTGAATCCCATGTTGCGGTTTGGCATGGAGCGCTTTTGCGCGGAAGCGGCAAAGGCGGGCGTGGACGGCGCCCTGATTACGGACCTGACGGTGGAAGAAGCGAGCGACTATCGCCGCGTAATGGCGGCGCATAATCTCGACACAGTTTTTCTTGCCGCGCCAACCAGCACTGATAAGCGGCTCAAAGCGATTGCTGAGGCATGCAAGGGTTTTGTCTACGCCGTATCGCGCACAGGGATCACCGGAACACAAAAGCAGGTAGCCGCGGATGTGCAAGGCCTGGTGAAAAGAATCCGCAAGTTCACCAAGCTGCCGGTCGCCGTGGGATTTGGCATTTCCAACGCGGAACAGTTTGCGGAAGTCGGGGAATTTGCAGATGGCGTCGCCGTCGGCAGCGCGATTGTGCAGATCATTGAGCAGAATCCGGGCCGTGAAGCGCAGGCGGTGGAGAGCTTTGTGCGTGGATTGAAGTCCGGCATCAAGAGCGCAGCCTCTTCACAAAGTTAATATCATTAAGTTATTCTAGGTGAATATTGATTTAATAAAGTCTATACAGTCTTTAACGTCTGTATATCAGGACGACAAGGGTTATGGAGATCGCCGACTGGCGCATAAAAATCGATGAGATTGACCGCCGACTGGTGGAATTACTGAACGAACGCGCCCAGGCAGCGCACGAAATCGGCAAGCTGAAACGCAATACCAGCATGCCGATCTACGAACCTGAGCGCGAGAAAAAGATTTTTGAGAACGTTCAAAGGGCGAATCACGGGCCGCTGCCGGAAGGCGAATTGCGGCAGGTCTACGAGAGAATCATCGACGTGATGCGGAATATTCAGAAGAATGAAATCGCACCAAAGATTGAGGCGGGCGACCGGCACACTGAATACGACGTTGAGGTAAACGATTAGGTCCTTTCTGAAATCCCGAGCGCAGCGAGGGAACCCTATACCTGCGATTCAACATGGGGCGGAAACCGAGTTTTTTGATTTGACCAGATTGTAAGGGGAATAGGGATCCCTCACCCGCTGCGCGGGATTCGGGATTTCAAATAAAAACATGATTGTTGCAATGCAGGAACAAGCAAGCGAAGAACAGATCCAGCAGGTAATTGAGCGGCTGATCGGTATGGGATTTGAAGTCCATCGCTCCACGGGAGCACGGCAAACGGTGCTGGGCGCGGTGGGCGCTCGCCACGAATTTGATATTCGCGATATCGAGGTGCTGCCCGGCGTGGGCGAAGCGCACCGCATCAGTTCGCCTTACAAGCTGGTGGCCCGCAGTTTTCGTCCGGAAGGTACGGTGGTTAAGTTCAAGCGCGGCGTGAGTATTGGCGGCGACGAAGTGGTGCTGATGGCCGGGCCATGCTCGGTGGAATCGCGCGACCAGATTTTTGCCGTTGCGGAATCGGTTGCACGCTCCGGAGCCAAGTTCCTGCGCGGCGGCGCGTTCAAACCTCGCAGCTCGCCTTACAGCTTCCAGGGACTGGGCGAAGATGCCCTAAAGCTTATGCGCGAAGCAGCAGACCAGTTTGGCATGCTGGTGGTGAGCGAGGTCATGGAAATCTCACAGATCCCGCTGATGCTGCCCTATGTTGACCTGCTCCAGGTAGGAGCGCGCAATATGCAGAATTTCAATTTGCTGCGCGAATTAGGAAAAGTCCGCAAGCCTGTGCTGTTGAAACGCGGTATTGCCGCAACCATTGAAGAACTCTTGCTCTCCGCCGAGTACCTGATGGCTGGCGGCAACTATGACGTCATCGTATGTGAGCGCGGCATCCGCACCTTTGAGACCTACACGCGCAATACGATGGATATCTCGGCCATCCCGATCGTGAAAAAGCTTTCGCATCTTCCGATTCTTGCCGATCCGTCGCACGGCACGGGCCGCCGAGACAAAGTTCCCCCCATGGGACGCGCCGCGATCGCAGCGGGCGCGGACGGCTTGCTGATTGAAGTCCACAACTGTCCTGACAAAGCCCTTTCCGATGGCGCTCAGTCCCTGTATCCTGAGCAGTTTGCCAAGCTGGTGGGCGAGTTGCGAGTCATTGCTCCCGCCGTTGGACGAAGGCTTGTTTAGAATCAACTGAAGCGACTGCCAAAAGGACGAGCTATGCGAGATACGCTTACGCCCTGAATGGCGGATTTCTGTCTCTGGAAGCGATAAGTGTTCAAGCAGATCACCATTATCGGTACCGGACTGATCGGCGGGTCTCTGGCCCTGGCCTTGAAGGCCGCAGGGTTCGGAGGAAAGATCGTTGGTTGCGATCGTCGGGCAGTTGTGGACCGCGCTCGCAGCATGCGCGCCATCGATACCGGCACGGAAGATCCGGTGGAAGCTGTGGCCGGAAGCGATCTGATCGTGCTGGCTACGCCCGTGGGCGGAATCATTGACCTGATCGAACGGATTGGTCCCGTCGCTCCGCCCGATGCGTTGATCACCGACGTTGGCAGCACCAAGAGAGAAATCCTTGAACGAGTGCGCTCCGTTTTTGGCGATAAAGCTGCGCAGCGGTTTATCGGCGGCCATCCCATGGCGGGTAAGGAACATAGCGGGTTGGAAAATGCCGAAGCAAAGTTATTTCTGAATGCCGTATGGCTGCTGGTGCCGCAAGCGAATCAATCCACGGACCGCGGCAAGATCAAGGAGTATTGCGAACTGCTGGAGCGAATCGGCGTGCGCATCTTGAAAATGGATGCGGAGCGCCATGACCAGATGTGCGCCTGGACCAGCCATCTTCCGCAGATGATTGCTACTGCGCTGGCGGCGACATTGGTTGAGGAACTGGGCGACAATCCTGACGTGCATGCCATTGGCGGACGCGCATTGCGCGAGATGACCCGCATCGCTTCCAGCCCTTATTCCATGTGGCGCGATATTGCGCACACCAATACCGCCAACATTGAATCGGTGCTCAGCAAACTGGAGCAGCGGCTGGTGCATATCCGCGAAAACCTTCGCACACCGGCGCTGCGCGAAGAATTTGATCACGCCAACCGCTTTGAATTGGGCACAAGAGATGTTGCGGCCACGGTGCTGGTGCTGCCCGGATGGCAGAACTCCGGCCCGCGGCACTGGCAGACGCTATGGGAGCAGCAAAACCCCATTTTTCTGCGCGTGCAGCAGCGCGATTGGGAGTATCCTCATCGCGACTGGTGGCTGGAGCGGATTGCGGCAGAGGTGAAGCAATCGCCGCCGCCAATTGTTTTTGCCGCACACAGTTTGGGCTGTATCGCGCTGGCACACTGGTGCAAGGCGTCGCCTTCTGAGGTCCACAAGATCAAAGGCGCATTGCTGGTGGCGCCGGCTGATGTGGATGGCAAAGACGCTCCCAAGCAACTCAAGGATTTTTCGCCTGTCCCTCGCGACGTGCTTCCATTCCCCTCCATCGTTGTGGCCAGCAGCACTGATCCGTATCTCACAATCGCGCGTGCCCGGGAATTTGCGCGTTCATGGGGCAGCCGCTTTGTCGATATTGGCGCGGCCGGCCATATCAATGGAGAATCCGGCTTGGGCGACTGGCCGGAAGGGAAGCGGCTGCTCAGGCATTTGGTTGAGGGCGAGTGAACAGTTCATGACTCGTCGCTTGCGCACGTCAACTCTATGACTGTTTACATTGAGCTAATGAATGAGGGCACTGGTTGCTGGCGTCCAGTTGAGGCCAAGGATCTCGGAGATGGTCGTTTTCAAATTACTGGTTCTCAACCCGAGGACGAGGATTGGCGATTTAAACCTGGTGACATCATCGAATGCAGGCAAAAACGATTTCAGGACAGTCTCTGCCTTGTCGCCTACAAGCTGGCGTCGTAAGGCTCAGTTTGCGGTGTCTGGGATTGCTGTTTAGAATTTCATGTTTATGAATAAAGTCGTTGCCAGCGCTGATGAAGCCGTCCGCGACATAAAAGACGGTTCAATGATTATGGTGGGCGGTTTCGGTCTGTGCGGGATTCCTGCCGATCTTATCGATGCCCTTGTCCGCAAGGGCGTAAAAGACCTGACCACGGTTTCCAATAATGCCGGCGTGGACGATTTTGGTCTGGGCAAGCTGCTCCAGACCGGCCAGATCAAGAAGCATATCGGCTCCTATGTGGGAGAGAACAAGTTATTTGAGAAACTTGTTCTCACCGGCAAGTTGGTGCTGGAGCTGAATCCACAAGGCACACTGGCCGAACGCATACGTGCGGGGGGCGCTGGCATTCCGGCATTTTTTACTCCCACAGGCGCGGGCACCGTGGTCTCAGAAGGCAAAGAGATTCGGGAATTTGACGGCAGGCCCTACGTGATGGAACGCGGGTTAAAGGCCGACTTTGCGCTGATCAAGGCATGGAAGGCTGACCGCTGGGGCAATTTGATCTTCCACAAGACCGCAAGAAACTTCAATCCTGTGATGGCTACGGCTGCACGGGTCACGATTGTCGAGGTGGAAGAAATAGTGGAGCCCGGGCAGCTTGATCCGGACGGCGTGCACCTGGCCAGCGTTTACGTGAAGAGAATCGTATTGAGCACGGGACAGCCGAAACGGATTGAGAAGCATACGGTCAGGAAGAGGGCCTAATCACCTATGGCGACCACACCGGTTAAACCAGACAAGCAGAAAGACGTAGAGAAACGCGAACGCATCGTGAAACGGATCGCCGGCGAGATGCAGGATGGTTTCTACGTGAACCTGGGCATTGGCATGCCGACCCTGGTGGCCAATTACATTGCTCCCGGAGTTGAAGTGATTCTGCAAAGCGAGAACGGCATGCTCGGCGTTGGGCCGTTTCCATTTGAAGGCGAAGAAAATCCCGATCTGATCAATGCCAGCAAAGAGACCGTGACGGAAGTTCCGGGCACTGCATATTTTTCCAGCGCTGATTCATTTGCCATGATCCGCGGCGGACACATTGACCTGAGCGTGCTGGGCGCTATGGAAGTGGATGAGGAAGGAAACCTGGCCAACTGGATGATCCCTGGAAAAATGGTGAAAGGCATGGGCGGAGCCATGGATCTGGTGGCAGGCGCGCGGCGCGTGATCATCGCCATGGAGCACACGACAAAAGAGGGCATGTCCAAGATCCTGCCCAAGTGCACACTTCCGTTGACGGGAATGAAAGTTGTGAACACCATTGTGACGGAAATGGCTTATATCAACGTCACTCCCCAAGGCCTTGTATTGGAAGAAGTTGCGCCGGGTGTGACAGCAGAAGACGTGCAAAAGGCCACCGCTGCCCGATTGATCGTAAGCCCGAATTTGAAGACAATGGAGTTTTAAGAACAACCAAAATCCATTTCAGGCAATCGGAAAAGTAGTTACGGACGGAGGCAAGCAATGCGTGCAGATCGTGCTGAAGTTTCCTGGGATTCCGAGAAATCAAAGTGGGTGGTTAGAATTTCTGTTGGCGAAGAAGTAATTCGCCGTTATTGCAGTCTACCCCAGACCGCAAGCGAATCGGACCTTCGATCGGCAGCGCAATCAATGCTCAGCGATGAAGGCTATGAGCTTGAGGGCGAAGCGATCACGGTCCAACATCCTCAAGCTGCTTGATTCTCACTGTATCCAGTGACCGGTGAAGACTGCGTTCCCGGTCAATGCCTGCTTTCTGCCAGGGCGGGCGAGGCTTGAGCAAGCTCTTTGAGCGATTCCGCAAAAGGGGCCTTGGCGATCCCGCGCTCGGTTACGATGGCCGTCACATACTTGTTCGGCGTTACGTCAAACGCGGGATTCTCCACCAGCACGCCATCGGGCGCAACTTGTTTGCCGGCGTGGTGAGTGACTTCGCGGGGCGAGCGCTGCTCAATGGGAATTCCATCGCCGCTGGGCATGTTCATATCGACGGTGGACCAGGGCGCGGCAACGTAAAACGGAATCGAGTGTTCTTTGGCCAGAACGGCCACGCTGTAAGTGCCGATCTTGTTGGCTACGTCGCCGTTGGCCGCAATGCGGTCCGCGCCCACAATGACGGCCTTGATCTTGCCCTGGCGCATCATCGCCCCGGCCATGTTGTCCGCGATGAGCGTGGTCTGAATGCCGTCTTTCATCAACTCCCATGCGGTGAGTCTTGAGCCTTGCAGGAACGGCCGAGTTTCATCGGCGAAAACATGCAGCTTTTTGCCGGAATCGATGGCGGCCCGGATGACGCCAAGTGCGGTGCCGTAACCGCACGTTGCCAAAGCGCCGGCATTGCAGTGGGTGAGGATCCCGCCGGAACCAGGCATCAACGTTGCGCCGTGTCGCCCCATGGCTTCATTGGCGGCAATATCTTCAACAAGCATTTTTTGCGCTTCTTCCACCAGGTTGACCTTCACCTGGTGAACACCCTGCGGCGCCGCAGCTTCAAACTTCTGCTGCATGCGCCGGATGGCCCAGAAAAGATTGACGGCCGTGGGCCGGGTTTCTCCCATGGTCCGGCAGATCTGCCCGAATTCAGTACGCAAAGTCGCAATGTCCGGCGCGGCGGAATGCTTGACGCCGAGCGCGATACCCATTGCCGCAGCCACGCCAATGGCCGGCGCGCCACGAACAATCATGTCGCGAATGGCGGTTGCAACCTCCAGATAGGTGCCGCAGGTTACAAAGACTTCCTCCATGGGCAACCGCGTTTGGTCAATAAAGCGGACTCCCTGGCTGGTCCATTCAAGTGTGCGAATCATCTACTTAGATTGTAATTGGTGAGAGAAAGGCGCGCATCTTCCGCGCACGGCCATAGGACAGGGAAGTCTCTGAAAAGCGCAATCTGAACCTGATCCGCAGCAGGGCGGAGCTGTTGAATCAATAATCCTGGTTCCTTGCTAGTTGGGCCGCCTCGGCACTACTTGTTCATCGATGATCACAAACTGCGCCGGGCAGGTGTTCGACCCGCAGATCACCGGCACCACCCCCCGCATCTGTCTCCGGGTGATCAAGCCCAGCGTGCCGCATTCCGGACAGGAGAGCACGGCCCAGTACGGATCTTCCTGATCGCCGACCTCGCCCGCATTTTCCAGTACGAAGATTGTTCCTGGCTCCATTTGTTCCGGAAGCCATTCCGTCACGATGTTCAACTCTGCCACCATGGTCACCTCCGCCACTTCAGTTCTCCCTTTTTTCTGACCTGCATTCAAGCGCGTGCAGCCCTATGAACTTTGCCTTCTGCCCGCGTTGCGCGCCGCCTGCTTCTGCGCTGGACGGCGGTTGAATATTTCAGCTCGGACTTCCTTCACAGCGTCACTCAAGCACACGCCCAGCAAAGGCTGGCGCGAGTTCTTGAGAATGTCGATCACCTGGCGCTCTGAGTTTTCCAGGTAAATGCGTTTGCCATCGGTCAGCAAGTGATACTCCGATCCGTTGCTCACCGCTTCCGCCAGACGCCTGCCGAATTCCTTTTGCAGGAACTTCATGATGCTGCGAACGCGTTGTAGCGGAAAGCCCTTGCGGCGGAGAGCACAAATCACGGCAATCTCGGTGACGTCGTCAAAAGAGTACTGCCGGGTGCGGCCATTGCGCTGCGGCCGCACAATGCCGCGCTCGTCCCACCACTGGAGCTGGCGCGGCGTGATGCCTGTAAGTTTCACCACCTGCGCTGATGTAAAACGCTGGTCCATTGCGTATAGGAAATGTTTAAAACATTTCCACACAGAAATGTTTGACTCATTTTAGGAGCAGTATCAAGAAAGTCAACAGAAATATTCGAAGCAGAGCTGCTCAGGAGGAATAAAGGGCCGTCAGGAAGAGGATGAAACGATAGATATCCAGAACGTAATGGAATGAAATGGCGAGAACGAGCGCTTTAACAAATGACAGGAAGAATGATTCTCGATATACGGTGCGCAAGGCGAGAAAGCTGTAAACAAGCAACAGCAAGAGGGCGACAGGGAAAATGAGGTTGTCCCAGTTCATGGAGGGAAGGTGGACGCCGCGGCTGAGGGCGAATCTCAATAGCACAGAAAAGCCAGGGTACAAGACGACGAAGATGGCCATCAGCCAGAACGCGGTGAAACGCAGGCTAAAGACGAAATGCTGGCCGAAGAACTGTTTCCTGCGCCATTGCAGAATCGCCACCAAAAGGGCATACAGGATTACCATCACCAACACGAGCGACCGGGCCTGCACGTCAACCACGTGATCAAAGAGAGGAGCGAACTGGGCGAGAGCGAGGCCCTTCGCGGCGATCCTGTCTGCAACCAGCCTGGATGCCAGAGGAATGGAATTAAAAGCTTACACGGATGCAGCGCATCAAGGAATTGGCAGGCCTGCGCTGCCGCCGCCGACAAAGTGGACGACTTCCAGTTTGTCCCCATTCTTTAGCGGCGTGGCCTCCCATTGGGTGCGGGGAACGATCTCTAGATTCAATTCCACGGCTACGCGGTCGGGCTTCATGCCAAGCTGCCCGACCAGGGCAGCAACGGTCAGGCCGTCGGGGAAGTCGCGTTGTTCGCCGTTGATGTGGAGAGTCATGGGCAGTTAGCAATTAGCCAAACCTTTTTACCGCAGAGGACGCGAAGGACGCAACGACAGGGAATATCAATTGCCAATTAGCTCTTTCTGAAATCCCGAAGCGCAGCGAGGATCTCTATAGCTAGTATCGAACCTTGTAGCATAGACAATCAACTTTTCATGCGTGCGATCCCAGAACTCAGTGTCCCTGATCTTGAAATCATCATCGCGGCTATAGGGTTCTCTCGCTACGCTCGAGACGCTGGAAACCAATTGCTCTTCTTCAATATCCCTTCTTCTTGTCTACTTCGTTGAGCAGTGGCTCGCCTGCCATAAATCGCTTCATATTATCCGCGATGAGGCGGTAGTGGCGCTCCCAGAGACGCTCAGTGACTGCGGCAGTGTGCGGCGTGATCAGAATGTTATCAAGCGACCAGAAAGGCGAACTCGCCGGCAATGGCTCTTCGTTGAATACGTCGAGAGCGGCCCCCGCGATGCGCCGTTGCCTGAGGGCGTCAAGTAAGGCGGTTTCATCGATCAGCGGCCCCCGAGCGACGTTTATCAGGTAGGCGTCGGGCTTCATTTTGCTCAGCCGTGCGGCGTTGATGATTCCAGTGGTCGCCGGAGTTACTGGCGTGCAGAGAAGAACGTAATCGGCCTGGGGCAGAACTTCGTCGATCTGTGCGGAACCATAGACGGCGTCTGCGCCGTCAAGCCCCTTGGCTGGGTTTTCCCGAACTGCTATGACCCTCATGCCCAGCGCTTTGGCGCGCGCGGCGAACTCGCGTCCGATGCTGCCCATACCGATGACCAGCACGGTGGAGTCGGCCACTTCACGGGGACGAGGCTGGCTGTGCCAAAGCTGGTCCTGTGACCATTCATGCTTCGCCTGGTATTGCATTGCCTGAGGCAGCCGTTTGGCCATCGCCAGCAGAACGGCAATCGCATGCTCCGCGACGACCGGGCCATGGATTCCAGTTGAGTTGGTGACAACAACCTTGCTCCGAATGAGTTCGGGATACATGAGCTGGTGAACGGCTGCGGCGGGCGAGTGGATCCAGCGAAGCTTTTTGGCGGCGGCGAATTGCTCGGACCGCAGCGACCAGCCGATAAAGACATCAGTATCGGCAATCTCTTCCGGCACGCGGTCATAGTTCTGGAGTTGGATGAACGTATGGCCGGAAAAATCCTGCTGCAGGCGCTCGCGTATCCATAAGGGCGCGTGCCAGAGTTCAAAGCTGTGATAGTGGACGATGAGTGTTTTCATTTGGAGCAATTGGCAATTAGCAAATAGCAATTAGCAAAATCAATTTGGTTGAAAACAATAGCGACAAAAATGATTTCAGGGGCAAAAGCCTAAACTTATAAGGCTTTTTGACGGCAGGATTGAACTCGCGTCCCTCACACCTGTCTCCCCCACGGATCAATTGTTTACTCACCCACTCTTCACTACCCGCAGATCTTTTCCCGTCATCTCCTTCGGCTGTTGGAAGCCCAGCATGCCGAGGACCGTGGGAGAAATATCCTGCAATGAACCTTCTGACCGCAGCGCCAGCTTTTTTGCGTCCTCGCTCACCACGATGAACGGAACTGGATTGGTGGTGTGCGCTGTGTGCGGGCCACCAGTAGCCGGGTCGATCATCTGCTCGGCGTTGCCGTGATCGGCCGTAATGAGCATCGCTCCTCCGCGCGCACGGACAGACTTGTAAATTTCGCCCAGGCATGCGTCCACGGTTTCAACAGCCTGTACCGTGGGTGGAATCTTGCCGGAGTGGCCGACCATATCGGCATTGGCGAAGTTCACGATCACCACGTCAAAGGCAGAGTCGTTGGCGGCTTTGATCACGGCGTCTGCAATTCCCTGAGCAGACATTTCCGGCTTGAGATCATAGGTTGCGACCTTCTGCGAAGGAACCAGCACGCGGTCTTCGCCGGGAAAAGGCTTTTCCACTCCGCCATTGAAGAAATACGTCACATGCGCATACTTTTCTGTCTCGGCGACGCGCAGGTTGCGGAGATTGTGCTCGGCCATCACGTTGGCCAGAATATTTTTGAGAGAATCCGGCTGCACAACAAATGGCAGACTGAACTGCTTGTCATACTGCGTCATGCAGATGTACTTCAGATTCTTGGGGACGCGGCTGCGCGGGATGGCTGCGTCAAGCGCTTCAGCGTCGGGCAGCTCGCGTCCGCCCTGGAAGGTGAGGCCGCTTTCCCGGGCCAGGCAGCGGGTGATCTGTCGCGCGCGGTCGGCGCGAAAATTAAAGTTGATGACTGAGTCGTCGTCTCGAATCGTCGCAACCGCTTGTCCGCGATTATCCACGCAAGTGAAGGGAACGATGAACTCGTCGGTCACGTCGCGGTTGTAGGAATCTTTCACGCCCTGCACCGGGTCGACAAATTCTCCGCCTTCGGCTTTGCCCGCGACCATGGCATCAAAGGCCTTCAGTTCGCGGTCCCACTTTTTGTCGCGGTCCATGGCGTAGTAACGGCCGCTCACGCTGGCGATTTTGCCGCCAAGCTCGCGCATTTTTTGCTGCAACTGCTGGAGGTAAACGGCGCCGTTGGTTGGCAGAGTGTCACGGCCATCCATGAAGCAGTGAACGTAGGTGCGGTCCACGCCGCTCTGTTTGGCCATGCGCAGCAGTGCGTAAAGATGGTTCTGGTGGGAATGCACGCCGCCATCAGAGAGCAGTCCGCAAAGATGAAGCTGACGTCCGCCGCTGTGCGCGTTCTTCATCGCCTCCATCAATACGGGATTGCTGTAGAGATCGCCTTTTTCGATCATGAGATCGATCTTGGTGATGTCCATGTAAACGATGCGCCCGGCGCCGATATTCAGGTGCCCCACTTCGCTGTTGCCCATCTGCCCTTGCGGCAGGCCGACGAAGCGTCCGCTGGTGTGGATGAGCGTGTTGGGATACTCGGTGAGCAGCCGGTCATAGTTGGGCTTGCGCGCCAGCGCAATGGCATTGGCCTTGGATGGCGGCGCATAACCCCAGCCATCGAGAATGATAAGAACAAGAGGACGGTTCATAAAGCGAAAGAGAATTCTAAATGAAGAACCTTACCGCTGATAAAACACTGATGACACTGATCAAGAATCTTCACCACGGAGACATGGAGAAAACCTTGAAGGCAGAGGATCGGAGGCAACGGAGTCTAAGAATTTGTGTTTCTTAAGGTCATCAGATCGAAACGCCAAGGTGATAGCATAGGCGGCTGGCAAGTCGAGAGGATATATGAAGGCAAAAAGTCTAATTGCGTTGTTGGTGTTGCTGGCTGGTGTTTCAGAGTTAATGGCTGCCAATCAGTCGCAAAGCAAGAGCGCAGCAACCACAGCCGCGCAAAGCAAAGACGCGCGAGGCAAGGGCCCGTCCAAAAAAGATGCTGCGCCGCAGGATGCGGCCAAGGATACGGCAGAGAAGCCCGAGGTTCACGAATTTGTTATCGCCAACTTTAAGACCGAAAGCGGCGTCACACTGCCGCAGGCGCGGGTGGTTTACGGAACTTATGGCCACTTGAACGCCGCCAAAGACAACGTGGTGCTTCTGCCGTCGCACTACATGGCTGATTGCCACGGATATGAATGGCTGATCGGGCCGGACCGCGCGTTGGATACGTCCAAACTGTTTCTGGTGGCAACGGAGCTTTTCGGGAACGGGCATTCATCGTCGCCCAGCAATACGCCGGAGCCTTTTCATGGGCCGCGATTTCCGGTGACGACGATCCGCGACAACGTGGAGGCAGTGCATCGGCTGCTGACAGAAGAATTGAAGATCAAGCATTTGCGCGCGATTGTTGGCTTCTCCATGGGAGCGCAGCAGGCATTTCAGTGGGCGGTGAGTTATCCGGAGTTTGCGGACAAAATTGTGGCCACTGCAGGGACGGCAAAAACCTATCCTCACGGAGTGGTACGGCTGGAAGGGCAGATAGCCGCGCTCACAGCGGACGCAGCGTTTCAAAACGGCGACTACACAGCGCCGCCAAAAAAAGGCCTGGAAGCTTTTGCCACGGTGTGGACGGCATGGCTGTTCTCGCAGGAGTGGTGGCGCAGGGAGTTGTGGAAGGCTTCAGCTCCGCCAGGTACGACATTTGAACAGACGCTGCACGAGTTCCGGACGAATTTTATTCCCGGCGCGGATGCCAACAATCTGATCCTGCAATGCCGCACATGGGAGAAGCACGACGTGGGCGCAACTCCGGGCTTTAACGGCGACGTGGAGAAAGCGCTGCGGTCGATTAAAACGCCATTTCTTTATATGCCGTCGGAGACAGACCTCTATTTCCCTCATCGGCGACGCGCGTTATGAAGCGGCTTTTATGAGCACGGTGACGCTGACGCCGATTCCGTCATTGTGGGGGCATACGGCTGGCGCGGGGCCGAATCCGGAGGACCTGAAATTTCTAAATGAGAAGATTGGAAAATTTTTGGGGACATAAAGGCCTTTTGGCATGACTTCGCAGCCCTCGATTCGTCGTATCTCGGTGCACCAGCAGCGCGCACTTTTCAGACGCCGCCAATGCTGCTTGGTCTGCGCGTCCGGTTGCGGGAGAGAAAAGCGTGGCCGTCTCCCGGGACTGCCGTCGATTCACGCCGGGCATTGTTCGGTTTCGGTCAGGTGAGTAGAAGTTGCTTGGTGCCGGACCGTGGAAGTATGTCCGCTTCACGGCAGCAAGAGCCGGCGATGAAGCACGCAGGCCGTGCCACGCGTAGGTCATCAAGCGATGAAGCAGGCAAGGCACGATGCCTTCGACCGGCCGGACCCTCGATGAATCGAGGTGGATCGATCCACGACAGGCTGCGATGCCGTCCGCAATGGCTCGAGCCATGCCACTGCAGCGTGAGATCGCTGAAGGCGCCGAGGAAGGCGATGCCCCAGCAGCATCCCGATGCGAGCAGGCTGCCATCATGCGCGGCAAAGCAGGGATGCAGGACCACCGTAGAATACCAGGAAGAAAATGTGGGCATCGAAAGCCACTCTCGTGCCTGCAAGTCGCGTGCACCCACCAGTAAGAGCCATACAGTAGGCGAAGGCACAGGAGCGGCACTCGCGGCAATCGGAGCTTCACGAGAAGATGTTGTGGATCGTGACGTGAGCGATTGTTGAATGCGATCCTGATGAAGGTCGGAGACAGTACTGTAATCAGATTCCGCAATTAGCAACCTAATCATTACTCCAATGTGTCGAGGATTTCGGCAGGCCAATGAGATCGATCGGTGAATCGAGAATTCGTAATTGCTGGCGTAGAACAGGCGAATCTGCTGCCCATGCCAGGATTCTAGCCAATCTGCCGGGCTTGCCTTGCAGATTTAGCGTTTGTAATATCAAACCAATCGGGTGCCAGATCCGTTCACGGTTTTGCGAAGGGCGGAAATAAATCGGTTCTTTCAACCTCGGCGCTCGACACGCTGCGCGCGGGCCTGCGGCGCAAGGAAGTGGAGCTTTTGCGTGTGCCTTTACGGCACGACTTCGCAGCCCCTCGATTCGCTCCGCGTATCTCGGGCAAAACGCTCAAGTCATGCCCTGACACGTGTGGACGTGGATGCAGCTCTTCAGTCCTCTAATAGAAAAAACCAAGTATGGTGCGACGAACGGTTAAGGAATATCAATGTGTATCGCGGAAATCGAACGAATGAGGTGTCGCCCCTCCAGGGCTCCTCATTCTGACTCTCGCTTACCCACCGTTTCACGGTGGGCTAACTTGTGCAACGCGCCTCTGGCGCTGACGAACGATTGAAGCCTTGTCCGGGCGTGGATGCGTGATCGATGTAAAACGAATCAGAGTTGTTGGGGCGAATTGTTGCGCGAACGGTGCGGAAATCCCATCCTTTGCAAAGGCGGCGAAGGATGGAGAACCTAGCCGCGCTCATCTCGCCTGCTCAAGTCCATGCCTTGACACGTGTGTTAGGAGAAGGCCAAATGGGTGAAAGCAATCTTAATGTTATTGAATTCGCGTGGACGCCTTAAGATCGGTCCAGGGAGGCGTGGGTGCGATGCCGAGAATCCATCCTTCGATTTCAGCAATCTCGCGGTCGGCTGGCGCAAGGACAGGAGAAAGGAAATCTGAGAGCGTTCCTGCGCTATCGGTAAGGCGCAGCCATTCAGCAATGGCAAAGGCGTCTTGCTGATCGCGGGTTCGTCCTTCTGAGGGGAAGCCCTTGTTCCACAGCGCGGGGTAAACCTCGGCGATCACAGAGGTGTTGGGCGGAACCTGCCACCCGTCAAAGGGCCAGAAGTGTGCCCGACTACCAAGATGCTGGCGCAGATAGCGCAGCCATGGAAGGCCGCGTGGGTGGATTTTGCAACAGATCCCGGGACATTAAAGTGAAAAACCGACTTGGCGGTGCGGGCGTGCAGTTCGGTCAGTCGCCGCCAACGGGAATCGCCCGAGCGGGCGGCTGCATTTCCGCGTATGCCGTCGCGGACGAAGTCGACGTAAGTATATTCGTCGTCAGTGGGCCAGTGTTGCTGAAAATCATCAAGAAACGCAGGCCAGTCAAGGGGCAGGCCATGCTTTTGAAAGTAGCGGATTGGGAACGAGAATCCGTGATCGATGCCGACGATAGAGGGAGGGCCGGCGCTGAGCTTTGCCACAAGCCATTCAGCGATCTCGCGGCGGGTCCAATACCAGCGGGGGCTTTTTGGGGGAGCGACTTCGCGGGGAGGCGTGAGCCTGTCACTCTCGTATATACGCAGACCCTTGAGACTGGACGTAGGTACTTCAGCGCCAGAGTAATCAATGCCGATGTAACGATCGAAGATCATTGTTATGTCAAATTTTGCTCTTGTTCAAAAGAGATGTCCGGGGCAAACAGGGTTATACCACCCGGTATGCCCACTCTACCAACTGACTGGGCCGGACGGCGGTGCGAGGAAGGCAATTGGCCGGGCTAGCATTGTCCTTATTCGTAATTGATTCGCTCATCCAAAGCGGCTATACTCCGGCAGCACCCTAGGGTGTGAGGTCGACAAAAAGCTATTTGAAAATAAGCAAACAGCAGTTGGCAATTAGCCAGGAGGCGGGTCCTTGGTTCTTGGTATTTGGTACTTGGCCAGCAATACGACCCTCTGCCGATATTTTGGGATTGGGTCACTTGGGTCACCCAAGGGCCACCAAGGGCCCGCAAGGGCCACGCAAGGGCCACCCAAGGGCCACGCCGGCACAAGGGTAGATTTCGGGTTCGGCCTTTGTTTTCAACAAAAGCTGGAAAAAGGCCGGGGTGGGGTGAGCGAGATTGCCATGATTGCCAAAGATCGCCGTGATCGGAAAGGCAAAACATCACCCCTGATCAACACGGATAATACTGATCGGAAACAGGAAATAACGGGGTCATCACCGGGGTTGAGTTGCGTAAGTCTTTTGGAATCCTGATGAGGGGAGGGGGTACGCCGATCAGTCTTTTCGTGGCAGAAGAGCCTAATTAGCCGCTCTTTCGGATGACAACTGAGGCGCGCGTTTCCGTGCGCGACTAGATGAGGGGTAGGGGGAGGGGTGTCAAATCGCCGGAATCGCCGACATCGCACGTGATCTCCGAGATCGGAAGACCAAAACCTTCCACGGAGCAATACGGCTGCAACGGATCCGAATAGGGAAGCGGCGAGCGCTCAACGCTACGGCAGCTCGTTCGCGTCGAATAGTGTCGAATAGTAATGAGGTAATCGGCTACTGAACAGAAAAATTGCAGACAGTTAGCGTCGCGCCATCGGGAGCCTTCACTAGCTGTCCCCATCCGCCCAGCGTTGTTGCACCGCGCTGGTCGGAAGGAACCTGGAGATCGGTTGCCAATGGAATTTCAGCGCCGCCCGGAGGCGTGACAAACAGCGAATAAGTGGTTGCCGGCAGATTCTCTACCAATCGGAATTGGAGTGTTTCACCCGCAGCGTAGGAGACACCAGATGAAACAAATGAATCGCCGTTACGAACCTGAATTACACCGTCGGGACTGAAGTTGATCAGGCTGCTCAAGGCTTGATTGATTGCTGGAAGCAGGAGCGAAGGGGCCTAATGCAGCGTCCATGGCCGATGAAGAAGGCGTAACGGAAAAAGTTGCGGTGAAGCCAGTTGGTCGGTGAAACGGGGAAGCTCACGCGTTGAGCATGTGAAGTTGGCGGCGTGCTTACACATCCTGTTTGAGACGCGACCGGTTCAATGGCGTTCATTGAACTCACAGTGGATGCTGCGCTTTGAATGGAAGCATTCACGGAAACATTCTGGGAGATATTGTTTGCAGTGTCTGAAGCCGTGACCGTGATGGTGACATTGCCAGATGTAGAGGTATTGGCGGCGGAAACCGTTAAAGTTGCGGAGCCAGATCCGCCAGTGATGGTCGTATTATCAAAGCTTGCAGTAATGTTTGTATTGGAAGAAGAAGCATTGAGTGACACGGTGCCGGTAAAACCATTTACCGCGGTAACGCTGATGGCGAAGGTGGCAGAGCCGCCCGCGGTGATTACCTGGGAGGTAGGATTAGCGGACAAACTAAACTCTGAGTTGCTTCCGCCGCCGCCGGTACCGGTGACGGTGCGGCGCGGCGATATTACGCAGCCGTTTGCAATGATCAACAGACTTGCCACCAACAATGCCAACTTACGCATGTGGGAATCTCTTTTCGGTCAGTCCCAGTCAGTATGTGAGTAATACATTAGATTGTCTTTAGCGGTCAGATGTTTGCCGGGAAGGCGTAAACAGTTGGTAAAAGAGTGAGTTATTTTGTAAAGCAGAGGCGCAGTCCATTCGGTTGGGATTAGCTACATCTCATCGAAACCGCAGAAGCAAAGGAGGAATAGAGCTATGTTCCCTCAACTGTCCATGTTTCAAGACGTTGCCATTTTGCTGCTGCGGCTGATGGTCGGAGCTGTATTTGCCAGCAGCGGCTGGAGCCATCTGAAAGATCCGGAGGGTCGCAGCAAAAGCATTGGCATGAGCAAGGGCTTTACGGTTTTTCTTGGCGCGGCAGAGCTTGCCGGTGCGCTGGGCGTAATGTTCGGCGTGCTGACGCAACTTGCAGCCGCAGGATTAATTTTGCTGATGCTGGGCGCTATCCAAAAGAAAATATTCGTATGGAAAACAGGCTTTTGGGGCAAGCACGGCACGGATGGCTGGCATTATGACTTGATGCTGGTAGTGATGAATCTGGTTATCATGACGACAAACGGAGGGAAATTCGTGTTGTGGAGATAGCGCGTTGACGCGGTTACGCCAACGCGCCACAGTAAAAGCTACTTAATTTTTACCAGTCCCACCACGTCTCCGCCGTTGGGATCCACGGCATGTACCCACACGTTGTTGAATCCGTCTTTCAATTCCGGATATTGGGCAATCATCGCGTTGGCTAGATTGCGTGCGTCGGCTTGGGTGGCGTTAAAATCCGCGGTGCTGGGGACGGAATATTTCATGGTGAGATCAAAGTTCTTGTCATTGCGGAAGAAATTCATCTCAGTGATGTTGTAGGTCTTGCCGCCGGCGGTAAACGCCACCGGCTTGCCGCCCACGGGAATGTCTTTCGGCTGGATGCTGTTGGTTTCGTCGGTGATCTTGCTGAGCATCTTTGTGTTCATGAACGTCGCGGGCTGCAGCAGATCGTAAGAGTTCAGATAATAGAACCAGGCGTTGTGGGTCTGGCCTTTGCTCTTGTAATCGCGCGCCTGCAGCAGGTACCACAGGCCGTCATGGCCCGCAGGCGGAGCCGGGACGAATCTGGTATCCGGCAATTTTCCAGCCGCCAAGGTCCTGAAAGATGATGGAAAGAACGTAAGGCCCTTTGTTGCCGATAAAATCCTGAATGGCGATGGCATATTTACCGACCGGCTATTCCGGCGAGATCAAATTCCGCTGTATTCGGATTCATGCCATTTGCGCCAAAGACGCCGCAATAAAAAGTGCCGTCCGGGCCGGGATTGGTTCCGGTATCAAGAAAATAGAGGCTGCGGAGTTGCGGCTTCGCGCCGGCAAAAGCGTCTTTGTTATCGCTACGGCCCCGGAGATGCCGTCGAAATTGGATTGCAACGAAGGAATAGCGCTGGCCTGGAGTCCCTGTACGTTGCCGCCGGCAGTTTGATCGAAAGCCTGTTGCGCTGCGGTTTCAATGGCTTTACGTGCAGGCTCTGGGATTTCGTCCTTGCTCTGGCAGGTCTGGGCCCAGGCAGAAAAGCTTCCGGCCAGAACCAGCGTTGCTGTAAGAATCTTGAATGTAAGTTGCTTCATAAAAGTGCGCTACTCCGGTTTATTTAGGATGCTTTTGACGGCTTTTCAGATGCACGCCATTGCCGACCAAAGCTCGTAACTCATAGGTAAATATATCGGTTTGACGGATGTGCAGGGAAGTGGGGGCGGCGTGGAAAATTTCCGATGAAATTAACGGACAAGTTTCCGGCGGCCCAACGTTCTTTAATCATAAGTAGTAAAATCCTAAGAACAAACAAATTCAGGGGCGGTCGCTCAGTTAAGAATTATTATGGCGCGTTTTTCTTCAATACTTTGCGGGATTTTTGTTCTTACAGCGCAGTGACGCTGGTTCAGGCGCAAACCATGCGTCCTACGGTGCCAGTCCAGCGCCCCAATCCGCCCGGCAGCCTGGCTCCTCAAATGCCTCAGCCCGCCACCACGTCTCCTACAGCCCCAGCTCCGGCCCGGCCAGCCAACTCAGCCGGCAGTGCAACCAAGCCCAATGGGCCCACCTGTAGCGCCTGTGGTTACTTATCGCGATGGATTGCTTAGCGTGCAGGCCTTGAATTCAAACTTAAGCAGCGTAGTGACTGCCATTCGGAACAAGACGGGAATTGAATTTGAAGGAGCAGAGGGTATTTCAGAACGAGTAGCAATTGCCCTGGGGCCTGCGCCGGAAGGCGACGTGTTAGCTGCGATTTTTGCGGGCTCGAAATACGACTTTCTTGCCATCGGAAGGCCAGACAGTCCAAGCATTGTGCAAAAGGTCATTCTGACGGTCAAGAATAAGCCCGGCGCGCCAGGGGAAGCACAAGCTCAACAGCAGCCGCCAGCGGCCAATCAGGGCGAAGAAGAAGAAGTTCCAGAGGAACAACCCAATCCGGCGAGCCGCAGGATACGCCAGTTCAACCCTCCGGTGCCGCAACCGCCTCCACAAGCTGAGACACCGCCTAACCAACAGCCGAAGACGCCGGAACAATTGCTGCAAGAGCTGCAGGAAATGCGCCGGCAAAAAGGTTCGCCGGAAGATCCAACTAACAATCCGAATCCGGCCCCGCGGAAGTTGCCGCCGCGATAGGACAGTCACACGCCGCTACTCAGCCGGCTTTTTGAGAATTGGTTGTTAGAAAGCGGTGACAGGAAATGGAATATCTGGTTGGCATCTTATTGTCCTTGGGACAATAGTCTTCGCCGCTATGATTGGCTTTGCCCGGGAACGATCTTTTTATTCGACGGTGCTGATTGTCGTCGCTACATATTACATTCTGTTCGCCGCGATGGGAGCGTCAGGGCGAACGTTGATGATCGAAATCGCAATCGCGAGCGGCTTCATTCTTTTTGCCGTACTTGGTTTTAAAGGGAGTCTTTGGCTGGTAGCGGCTGCATTGGTGGGTCACGGGATATTTGATTTTATTCGTCCCAACTTTATCGCAAATCCCGGAGTGCCGCACTGGTGGCCGGGTTTCTGCATGGCATTCGATGTGATTTTTGGCGGATGGCTGGCGTTACTCCTGTTGCAGAGGAGAAACTTTCCGCATTCCGGGGCCATGGATCGGCATGCCGGCTAGCGTTTTTCGCAAAGCGACGGACACAACAGATAAGAAATTAGTGACTGGATGCCGTAGTGGCAATCACCGCAGTTGTTGTCGCCTGAGTTTCAGTCTGTCTACGGGCAAAAGCGTGCAGGATCGCGCTGATAACAGCGTAGCCGCAAGCAATACCAAAGACGAGTGAAAACAGAATGGTAAAGAGCACGGTGGAGGAAGCCAGAATGGGATTCATTGTCCAATCTCTTTGATGGTCCTTTTCTTGGGCCGGTTGGTTTCTCCAGCCGAGTGCATTGTCGGCAATATTGGTTCAAATGTCTGCATTACGCCCGCTCCTGCACCCTTGATACGTCATCATGCCCTTTGGTCATAAAACCCGCAAGTGACTGAAGTCATTAGGTCAAAGCCCGAGTCTCAGCCTGGCAATGGCCTGGAATTGACCATCCTGAGCACCGACGATAAGATACGGAGTAGAGCTGTGCGCTCACCTTCCGGAGCCTTCTAGTGACGGTTTCCCTTGTTTTGTTGGGGTTGTACACACGTTTTCCGAACCAGGTTTATAAGATCCATGGCTATCAGCAACATCACCGTGCGCGGCGCTCGCCAGCACAATTTGAAAAACATTTCGGTTGAGATCCCGCGCAATACCTTGACGGTAATCACGGGGCTTAGCGGTTCGGGCAAATCGTCGCTCGCTTTTGACACTATTTATGCCGAAGGCCAGCGCCGTTATGTAGAAACGCTTTCCGCATACGCGCGCCAGTTTCTCGACCAGATGGAGCGTCCGGACGTGGATTCCATTGATGGCCTGAGTCCGGCAATCTCCATTGAGCAGAAGACTACCTCACGCAGCCCGCGCTCTACAGTCGGAACAATCACTGAGATTTACGATTATTTACGCCTGTTGTACGCCTCAGTTGGCGTGCCGCATTGCCCCAAATGCGATAAGCCCATCAGCCGCCAAACTTCTGACCAGATTGTGCAACGCGTGATGCAGCTGAAAGCTGAAGACCGCGTGATGATCATGGCGCCGCTGGTGCGCGGACGCAAAGGCGAGTTCAAGGAAGAACTGGCCAAGCTGGCGCAACACGGTTTTGTGCGCGCCCGCATTGATGGCGAGCTTCGCCACCTGGACGAAGAACTGGACGATATCCAGCTTGATAAACGCAAGAACCACACGATTGAAGTTGTGATTGATCGCCTGCTGGTGAAGCCCGGAATTGAGAAACGGCTGGAGCAGTCCGTGGCCACAGCCATGAAGCTGGGCAAGGGACTGGTTCAGGTGGCGGTGGTGAACGGGGAAGAGCATCTCTATTCGGCGCGCATGGCCTGTCCCGATTGCGGCATTAACATTCCTTCGCTGGAGCCGCGCTCGTTTTCTTTTAACAGCGTGTACGGCGCGTGCCCGGAATGCAATGGGCTGGGCAGCAAGTATGATTTTGATCCGGCCAAGATCATTGTGGATTGGTCCAAGCCGCTGCTGGATGGCGCGCTCGGCCCCGGTTCAGGATCTTCGTATCTTCAGCGGATGGTCGACATTGTCGCTGCGGCCTATAAACTTGATCTCGCGACACCGTTTGAAAAGTTTCCGGCGAAAATCCAGAACCTGCTGCTCTATGGTCCTGATGAAAAGGAAGCTCCGCGCCTGGGCTTTCGCGGCGTGCTCGGTTTTTTGAAGCAAAACCTGGAAGAATCGACTTCTGAGAGCTATCGCGAGTGGATGCTGAGCTACATGTCGGCGACGAAGTGCCCCGTCTGCCAAGGCAAGCGGCTGCGTCCGGAAAGCATTGGCGTGAAGGTGAATGGGCTCTCCATTTCAGACTTTACCGCGCTGCCGGTTTCGCGCTCGGTAGATGTTGCCGCAAAGATCACGCTGACAGACCGCGAACGACTGATAGCCGGCCGGGTGCTGCATGAGATCAGCGAACGCCTTCAGTTTCTGCATGCTGTGGGCCTGGGATATATATCGCTGGATCGTTCGGCGGCCACGCTTTCCGGTGGCGAAGGCCAGCGCATTCGACTGGCGACACAGATCGGATCAAAGCTGCGCGGCGTGCTTTACGTTCTCGACGAGCCTTCCATCGGCCTCCATCATCGCGATAATAATCGGCTTCTTCAGGCGCTGGAACATTTGCGCGACTTGGGAAACACCGTGCTGGTGGTGGAGCACGATGAAGAAACCATTCGTCGCGCTGACTACGTGATTGATCTTGGTCCCGGCGCGGGGTTGCTGGGCGGAGGCGTGGTGGCCTCAGGCACTCCCATGCAGATCATGGGCCAGGCCGGTTCGCTTACCGGCCAGTATATTTCCGGGCAAAAAAATATTGCTGCGCGTTTTGCGCCGCGCGCCACAAACGGCAAAGCCGTTACTGTGCTGGGAGCCAAAGCCAATAATTTACGCGGCATTGACGTTACTTTTCCTCTGGGCGTGATTACCGTTGTGACTGGCGTTTCAGGTTCGGGAAAATCCACGCTGGTGAATGACATTCTTTATAAAGCGCTGGCCAAGGCGCTCTATCGATCGCGGGAAGAGCCCGGCGCGCACAAGGCAATCTCCGGCGCTGAGCACATTGATAAAGTCATCCGCATTGATCAATCGCCCATTGGCCGGACGCCCCGATCCAACCCGGCGACTTATACCGGGGTCTTCACTCACATCCGCGATCTTTACGCGATGCTGCCGGAGTCGCGCGAACGCGGCTACAAGGCCGGACGCTTTTCTTTTAACGTCTCGGGCGGCCGTTGCGAGCATTGCCAGGGTGAAGGTGAGCGGCGTATCGAAATGAACTTTATGCCCGACGTTTACGTCCTGTGCGAGGTATGCGGCGGCCATCGTTATAACCATGAAACGCTGGCTGTCCGGTTCAAAGGCAAGTCCATCGCTGACCTGCTGGAAACATCCGTCGCCGACGCACTGCCGATTCTGGAAGACATTCCGCAGATCCGGCAAAAGCTGCAAACGCTGGATGACGTGGGATTGGGTTACATCAAACTGGGGCAGTCAGCGGTCACGCTTTCGGGTGGGGAGGCCCAGCGTATGAAGCTGGCCAAGGAACTTTCCAAGCGGCAGACCGGACGCACCCTTTACCTGCTTGACGAGCCCACCACTGGCCTGCATTTTGAAGACGTGAGTAAACTTCTTGAGGTTATTCATCGACTTACCGATCTGGGGAATTCGGTTGCCATTATTGAACATAATCTTGATGTAATTCGCAATGCCGATTGGATCGTGGATCTGGGGCCTGAGGGTGGAGAGGACGGCGGACGCGTTGTGGCCCAGGGAACTCCCGATCAGGTTTCGAAAATTAAAAAATCCTACACGGGACAGGCGCTTGCGGAATATATGAATCGATCACGCAAGTGATTGATTGCAGAGGTCTTGTGCTATGGCGTTCCAGATTCGTAACAAACAATAAAAGTTATCTCATGATTGATTTTAATCAAGTAGATTGCCTTCAACCTTCTCCTTATACCTGGGCACAATCGAGGGGTAGCGACTTTGGCTTCCAATGCTTTAAACGCTACCCCTTTAGTTTTTCCTAAGAAAACTCTTCATGGTGTAAATTGGAATTTGAGGCCTCATTGCCTCAATCTTGTGCAGTCTCTTGATCCCATTTCGCAAGCTGATTCGCTGCCTCCACTGGCAATGGAGTCTTTGCCGATTCCTGAACCGGCAAAGACCGAAGTTGATCTCCTGGATGTCCTGCTGGTGGGCGTGGCGATGGCCGTCGCATTTGTCGTCTTTGGCACCTTGGCGGCAACCATCTTCATTCTTAACCATCGGTCTTCTGGCCTGAACCCAAAAGTGCTGGAAGATGCCATGACGAAGAACGCTTTTTTCATCGTGCCCACCCAGTTTGTGATTTATATAGCGATTATTGGCTTCATGGCCCTGCTGGTGTGGGTCCGCCACAAGACTTCGCTGGCCAAGGCCGTCCATTGGAACGTGCCCGCTCATCCGCACATTTGGACGTATGCCGTGATCGCGGGTGCAGCCCTGGCTGCGATTTCCGACGTTGGCCAATTCGCGCTCCATCGCTGGATACCCGACACATTGCCGATCACGGAGTTTTTCAAGGACCGTCCGTCAGCTTTGCTGCTGGGGGCCTTCGGCATTCTGGTGGCGCCGCTCATGGAAGAATTACTCTTCCGCGGCTTTCTCTATCCCGCTCTGGCTCGCTGGACAGGGGCAACTGCATCGCTGATTATTACGGCATCAGCCTTTACGTTGTTGCACGGCGCGCAACTGGGCTATGCTTGGGCGCCTCTGCTGCTGATTTTTGTAGTCGGCCTCACACTCACGATCACCCGGATGCGGACCAACTCGGTGGCCACATGCGTTATCGTTCACATGACTTACAACTTTGTCTTGTTGTTGCAAACCTACATTGCCACGCACGGATTCCGTCAGATGCAGGGAATCTGAGCCGAAAATAAGTTAATCTTAAAAACCTATGTCTTCTGCGCGCGACCAACTTCTTGAGTTGCTGGCTACCAACTCTTTCCGTCTGGGCGAATTCACGCTCTCTTCTGGTGGCAAGACCGACTACTATATTGATTGCCGTACCACCACGCTTAATGCCCAGGGCGCGGAACTTACCGGGCGTGTCTTTCTCGACCTCATTCAACAGCAGGGCTGGCAGCCGCAGGCCGTAGGCGGCCTTACCATGGGCGCCGATCCCATCGTTGTCGCCACATCGGTTATCAGCGCACAGGCTGGCGCTCCGATTCATGGTTTTCTGGTGCGCAAAGCGGAGAAAGAGCACGGCATGGGTCGTCGCGTAGAGGGCTTTCAGGAAAAAGGTGCGCGCGTGGTGATTGTGGATGACGTCTGCACCACCGGCAGCTCGACGATCCAGGCCATTGAAGCCGCACGAGAATTCGGCTTCAACATTGCCGGGGTCGTTTGTCTGGTTGAACGTCTTGAAGCTGGTGGCCGTCCTGCGGTGGAGAAGGCTGCCGCGCCAGCGCCATTCATCAGCGTATTTACTTCAAATGACGTGAAGGCCATGCATTTGAAGCTGAAACAGAAACCTTACCACTGATGGAACGGATCACACTGATTTGCAGGGATAAACAGATTTTTGTTTGTATTTCCGCAGAGAGAGCAATTGTTGATCCGTTAAATCCATGTTTTATCCGTGGTGAGGTTTGCTTTTCTAAATCCATCCGTTACGCGGATGCTTACTTCGCCACCGACTTCGTCGTCGGCACCGGCACCTGCTCAACGATGCTGATCCCGAATCCTTCCAGCGCAGCCACGCGCTTGGGATGGTTCGTGAGCAGGCGTATGGAGCGAATGTTGAGACCAGAAAGAATCTGCGCTCCTACGCCGATTTCGCGCTGGGTCTTTCTCTGGTGTGCCGGCGCTGTCTGCGCGCCGCTCATGATGAAAGGCCAGCCGCTTTTCGTCATCCACGTTGAAGCCCTTGGAAGTCTGGTGCAGGTAGATCAGCGCGCCGGTCGCCTTCACGCGCAATTATTTCCAGCGACCGATCAAGAACCTGCTGGCAATCGCAAAGCGAACCGCCAAAGACATCGCCCGCCAGACAATGTGCGTGCATGCGCACCAACACGGGGTCGGTGGCGTTGTTCCACGTCGCCTTTGACCAGGGCAACGTGCGATTCGCCGTCAAGCTGGTTTTCAAAAGCGATCATGCGGAACTCGCCGTGGCGCGTGGGCAGCATGGCTTCGCCCACCCGGACCACGTGACTCTCTGTCTCCATGCGATAGCGAATCAATTCCGCCACCGTGAGCATCTTCAGGTTGTGGGTCTTGCAAAACTCAGTGAGATCAGGCACGCGGGCCATGGTGCCATCTTCATTCATGATTTCGCAGATCACGCCCGCGGGAATCATGCCGGCCATCCGCGCCAGATCGACCGAGGCTTCTGTCTGCCCGGCACGGACCAGCACACCGCCTTTGCGTGCAGCAAGAGGGAAGACGTGCCCCGGACGGACGAGATCGGCCGCCCGGCTTGCCGGATCAATGGCAACCTGAATCGTGCGCGCCCGATCATGGGCTGAAATTCCGGTAGTGACGCCTTCACGCGCTTCTACGCTTTCATAAAAGGCCGTTCCGTAAGGAGAAGTGTTTTCGCGCGTCATGGGCCCGATGCGCATGTAGTCGAGCCGTTCGGGTGTCATGGCCAGGCAGATCAGATCCGCGCCCGAACTTGGCCATAAAGTTGATCGCTTCCGGGGTGATTTTCTCCGCGGCCATGGTGAGGTCGCCTTCATTTTCGCGATCTTCATCATCTACCACCACGATCATGCGTCCGGCGCGGATCTCTTCGATCGCCGTGGGAACATCGGTAAATGCTGTGGAAAATGACATAGGAACTCTCGCCAAATTGTAGCAAACCTGAAATTGTTCCGAGCTTGGCAAACGTGTACCGATTTGGAACCGCGCCGCCGCAGGACGTTCAATTTTGGCAATCTCGGCGATTTTGGCAATGGCTTGAATCGGGCTTACAATCTCTTTATGGCAAAGTCTTCGTCTGAACCCTTTGAAGTTGGCTGCCCCTGTTGCAATGCGGTGCTGAAAATCGATCCTGACACCAAGGCGGTACTCTCGCACGTGGCAGCCGTAAAGCCCAAGATGTTCAATGATTTTGAGGCTGCCGCAAAAGCCATGCGCGAACAGGAAGGGCGCAAGGAATCCATCTTCCGCCAGGCCGTGGACGCGCAAAAGAACAATGCCAGCCTGCTGGAGAAGAAGTTTCAGGAAGCCGTGAAGAAAGCCAAAGAAACGCCCGACGAAGGCCGCCCCCTGCGCGACTTTGATCTGGACTAGCAGACCGCTTTGCCCGCCAAACTCCTATTGCTCGGACATCGCGGCGCTCGGCTTTACGCACCGGAAAACACCGTCCCGGCTTTCGATCTCTCACTGAAACATGGCGTCGATGGCTTTGAGTTTGATGTCCGCTGCACCCGCAGCAAAGAGTCGATCGTTTGTCATGACAGAAAGTTCAACCGCATAGCGGTGCGCACGCGCACACTTGGAACAGATCCACGCAAAATGTTCTGTGGATGGCAAGCCGCCCTGCCTGGAAGACGTACTTGAACTCTACTCGCGCAAGGCCTTCCTCAATATTGAAGTGAAGGTGCGTGGCATGGAGCAGGTGGTTTTGGATGCCGTCAAACGCTTTCCTCCGCAACGCGGCTACTTCATCTCGTCATTCCTGCCCAGCGTCGTGCGCAAGCTGCATGCTCTGGATCGTTCGCTGGTTCTGGGCGCAATCTCCAAATCAACTTGGCATCTGCGGCGATGGAAGGCCCTGCCCGTCAGCTACGTGGTGCCTCACTATGGACTGCTACACCCAAAATTGGTGGACGAGTTGCATGCCGCCGGCAAGACCGTGATCACCTGGACCGTCAATGATCCGCGCAAAATGCTGCAAGCCGCTGCAATGGGCGTGGACGGAATCATCTCCGACGATACGAAGCTGCTGGTGGAGACCTGGGAAGACCTATTAAAGCCGTAAAGTTTCGGTAGCATGGCAAATTGTTTGTCAATCTACAGCTCCTGATAATAGAATAGGCTGTCGTTCGGTGCAGCACTTTAACGACGAAGCCTGGCTTTCAAGGACGCGCTTGACTTTTAGAGTGGGCTTTGCGCAATGCACCGCATGAACGACCCATTCCACGGCAGTCAAGGACAGTGTTCGCGCAAACTTCGGTATCAGGACAGTAAGATCTGGAAGCACACCTTCGCCTCCACCTTCAGGACGCGATTGCGCGTTCGACGCGTCGACAACTTCAACTTATGCGCATTGTGCTGCTTCTTAAAGGAGATTAGATTGCAGCATCCTAAATCTCCTGCTCACTATCGTAGATGGCTAGAGATCCATCTCAGGCGATTCGAGCATTTCCAATTCAATGAAGGAGACGCATGGCACCTTGTAGCAATTGCCTGTGCTGGCTACGGTCCAAGTTCTGCACCTGATCTAACGTTATTGTTGCAGATGAAAGGAGAGCAAAAGGTTTGGAAGATTGCTTTAGCGATCTCATCGACGTCGAAGTTCTTCAATCGCATTGGGATCAAGGATTGGCGGGAGTTTCCTTGACTTCGGTCGGCTCTATTGTAGGAGGTTTGGCTCTGGAACAATTGGAAGGCAAAAAATATGGACCACCGAAGCGGTTTTAATCGATTAAGTATACGCAGCAGCAGAAAAAATGACCTTCTGCCGGGCCAGGCAGAAGGCCGAGTCACCTCAATGGATACAACTAAGCAGCAGGCTTAAGAGCAGGCGCAGCTGCAGGCTCACCAACAAATTGTTCTGTCTCCGTGGATCCCTCCATGGCCGTAATGGACGACTGTCCACTGGCGATGGTTTGCGCAACTTCATCAAAATATCCGGTGCCGACAAACCTCTGATGCCGGACCGCCGTATAACCTTTTTCCGCGCTCTTGAATTCTTTTTCCTGGAGCCGTGAATATGCCGTCATGCCTTCACGCGCGTAACCATGCGCAAGCTCAAACATGCTGTAATTCAGGGCGTGGAAACCGGCCAGCGTTACGAACTGGAACTTGTATCCCATGGCAGCCAGTTCAGTTTGGAACTTCGCAATCGTCGCTTCGTCCAGCTTCTTCCTCCAGTGGAATGAAGGCGAGCAGTTGTATGCCAGCAGCTTGCCGGGGAACTTCTCATGGATGGCTTCAGCAAAGCGCCGCGCCTCCTCGATATTCGGCTCTGAGGTTTCGCACCAGATCATGTCAGCATAAGGCGCATAGATCAGGCCGCGAGCAATGGCCGCGTCGATTCCGCCCTTAAAGCCCAGATATCCTTCCGGTGTGCGTTCGCCGGTCAGGAACTCCACGTCGCGCAGGTCACTGTCTGAAGTAATCAACTGGGCGCCATTCGCGTCGGTCCGGGCGATCAGGATGGTGGGCACGTTCTGAATGTCGGCCGCCAGCCGTGCTGCTACCAGCTTTTGTACGAACTCCTGCGCGGGAACAAGAACTTTGCCGCCCATGTGCCCGCATTTTTTGGCCGATGCCAGTTGGTCTTCAAAATGGACCGCTGCCGCGCCGGCTTCAATCATTGACTTCATGAGTTCAAATGCGTTCAGGTTGCCGCCGAATCCGGCTTCTGCATCGGCGACGATCGGCGCAAACCAGTACATACCGTTCTTGCCTTCAGCATGATGCATCTGGTCAGCGCGCAGGAAAGCATTGTTGATTTCTTTCACCACATTGGGAACGCTGTTGCAGGGATAGAGGCTCTGGTCCGGATACATTTGCCCGGCAAGGTTGGCGTCGCCGGCCACCTGCCATCCGCTCAGATAAATGGCTTTCAGTCCGGCCAGCACCTGCTGCACGGCCTGGTTGCCGGTCATCGCGCCCAGCGCTTTTACGAAAGGTTCTGTGTGGAGCATGTCCCAGAGTCGGAGCGATCCCAGGCAAGCCAGCGTGTGCTCAATCTGCACGGTGCCGCGCAGCCGGATCACGTCTTTTGCCGAGTACGGCCGCTCAATGCCGGTCCAGCGGGGATCTTGTATCCATCTTTCCTGTAAGCGTTGTTCTGGGGTCTGTCTCACGATGAAGCCTCCGTAAATCTTTGGGTAAGATTGCCGGGCAGAAAAGAAGATTTCTTTCTGCCGCCCCCATTAGATGCGTGTGCGGTTCGGGTTGCAAACCAAGTCGTCCGATTCGGACGACTTGGACAAAAAAGTGCTATCATTCTCAACACTGTGGCCACAGCACGGCTCAATAAAAAGAAAAATTCTGGCGTGCCTCGCCAGCTTCTCCATGAATTGAGGTACAACCTCGCGATGCGCCACGTATCCAGCGGTATTGAGTTGCTCAATCGCCATGAGCATCTCTTTGCGAATGTTGGCCCGGAGCAGCCGAATTCTGCCGCTTTTGTAGGCTGCCTGGCGCAGTGGGTAGATATCGGGTATGGCGAACCTGCTTTGATTGAGCAGGCGCTTGCGCGTTTTCCGCGAGAGAAGCGCGGGCGTCTTTCCGTAGGTGACTTTCTTCAACTTCGAATGGCTGAAGGTTTGCTTGCGCTTCTGCGTGACAATCCTGATGAAGCATTGCGCCAGTTCGACCTCGTTCTTTCCATGCAGGACGAAATAGAAGACAAGGAGGTGGTTGCGATAGCGCACTTCTGGAACGCGCGCTGCCATCGCAAGAAGGGCGAGTATGACGAGGCGTTGAAACGCGCTGGGGTCGGGACGCGAACTGGCGCAGGTGCTGGGTTTCCCCAACATGGCTGCGGTCATGCGCGTTCTGGAAAGCTGGCTGCTATTCCAAAAAGGGCAGTTCCGCGAAGCGTCGCGCATTCTGGATCATGCTGAAGCGGCGCTCCGCAACAGCGACGACCACATTACGCTGGGCAACATCTATTCCGCTCATGGCCGCATGGTCCGGCGGCAGGGACATTACCAGGAAGCATTGAAATTTTTCTCCCGCGCCATCGAGCACTTCCAGAAGAGGAACCCGCAACACAGAAATCTGGCACGGACGCTTACCAACATCGCTTACGTGCAACGGCTTGTAGCGGTACAGATGGGCAAGCAGATTGACGCGGAAAGAGAACGCCGCCAGGGCGCCAAGACCGTTGCCAGCTGCGCGACCAGAAACAGACACAGTTGCGACAGCATGAAGAACTGCGCAGCAGCGCTTTCGCCAATCTGGATCTGGCAGAGAAATATCTATCGCCACCACAATCATCATCATGGGATCGGCAGTGTGCTGGAAAATCGCGGGCTGCTCTACCTTGATGTTGGGCGATCTTGACAATGCCAGCGCCCAGGCGGCGCAGGCATTTGAACTGGGCAAACAAGTCAATGATTCCATCCTGATGGCCCGCGCACGGCTTTTGCAGTGTGAAGTGGAAAACGGGAAACTGGAAGAAGAGATTGAAGGCAGCACGCACACCTGGGAGCATGCGCAGGCTGCCCGCGACTATGCCCGCGAAGCGGTGGAAGCGGCCAAGCACACGCAAAACCATCGTCTGCTGGCACGCGCTTACATATGGCGCGGTCTCACAGCTTGTCATCCTGCGATCCATGACACGGAGGACGCCAAGCGCTGTTGCGAACTCGCCAGCTCTTTCTTGAAGGCGGTGGACTATGACGATCTTTGGGAAGAGCTCCAGCTTCTGAAACAGAAGGTAATGCCCAAAGGCAGTATCGACCCACTGTTGCGCGCATGGTCCCAGGGAATCACCGGCGAGGAGACATTCCAGGAATTGACCGAACAGTTTGCCGAAATCGTAATTCCCAAAGTCTGGGAAAAAGAGGACAGGAAGGTTGCACGCGTGGCCAAGCGGCTTTCCGTGTCGCCAAAGAAGGTGCGCCGGATTCTGGCCCGGGCAGGGAAGCGAAAAAAGTAAATTCTCACATGCTTCTTTATTCAGAAGACCAAGTCCGCCAAGCTATCAACATCAATGACCTGATCCGCAAGATCAGAGAAGCGTTTGCCCGCGGCTTTGCCACCGTTCACATGCCGGCGCGCACCATGTTGAACATGGATAAGGCCATTCTATTGGTGATGCCCTGCTATGACAGCGGGGTCCATGCGGCCGGAGTCAAACTCGTCAGCGTGAGCGCGAAAGCAGGCGTTCAGGCAGTTTACGAATTGCTCGATCCCCAGACCGGTATAGCGGTCGCCCGCCTGGAAGCAAAGTACCTTACCGACATTCGAACCGCAGCGACCTCGGCCGTCGCAACCGACCTGCTGGCGCGGACGGATGTGGAGACAGTCGGCATTTTTGGCAGCGGTCGCCTCGCGGCAGCGCATCTCGCCGTTCTACCGCATATTCGGAGTTTCAAGCGATTTCTGGTTTGCGGATCGGGACGGTCTGACGTGTCGGCATTCTGCGGCAGAATGAAAAACGAATTGGGCGTTCATGTAGAGCCGGCGAATGCTGAAACTGTGGCGCGAGAATCCGACGTGATCTGTACCTGCACTACCTCGCGTGAGCCGTTGTTCAATGGCAACTGGCTGCGACCCGGAACACACTTGAATCTAGTAGGAGCGTTTCAACCCGAGACGCGCGAGGTTGATGACATTACAGTAAAGCGGGCTCGGGTAGTGGTGGATACTTATGATGGTGCGCTGCAGGAAGCCGGCGACTTGCTGATACCAATCAAGAATGGAGCCATCGATCGTTCGCATATCATTGCCGATCTGCACGAGATTGCGTCAGGCAAGAAAGCAGCGCGTACGAGCGCGGAGTCAATTACATTGTTTAAGAGCGTGGGATGTGCGCTGGAAGACCTGGTAACAGCCCAACTGATTTATCAGCAGAGCAGTGTGAAATAGGAACTAGCAGCCCTCAGAGATGACGAACAAAACATACGATTTCGCTGTGGTCGGCGCGGGTGTTTTTGGCGCGTGGACTGCGCACTTTTTGCGCCAGAGTGGCGCGTCAGTTGCTTTGTTGGATGCTTATGGACCTGCAAACAGCCGCGCCAGCTCTGGCGGCGAAACACGCGTGATTCGTATGGGCTACGGCCCCGATGAACTTTACACGCGGTGGGCCATGCGATCGTTGCCGCTGTGGCGCGACTTTGCCGCGCGCACCGGACGAGAGATTTTCCGACAGACGGGCGTTCTCTGGCTTAGCAATGATGCCGATCCGTATCTAAGAAGTTTGTGCGGCGTGCTGGCGCAAGCGGAAGTCGAGCGCGAAGAACTCACGGGCGAAGAAATTGCCAGGCGGTGGCCGCAACTTCGCTTCAACGATGTGACACGGGGTGTGATGGAACCGAGCAGCGGACTGCTGCTGGCCCGCGAAGGGGTGCAAACGCTCGTGAAAGAGTTGGCTAGGAGTGGCGTGGAATATCTGCCAGTAGCGGTAGAAGCGCCTTCCGGCTATGGAAAGCTGGCGCAGATCAAAACGGGCGCAGGCGAATCAGTTTCTGCGGGAACGTTCGTGTTTTGTTGCGGGCCGTGGCTACCCAAGATTTTTCCTGAACTATTGGGTGATCGGATATTTCCAACAAGGCAGGAAGTATTTTTTCTGGGAGCGCTGGCGGGTAGCGCGGATTTTCGACCGCCCAGGATGCCGGTGTGGCTGCATCGTACGCATCCAGGACTGCCTTACGCACTACCTGATATTGAGGGGCGTGGATTTAAGATCGCTTTTGACCGCCATGGCGATCATTTTGATCCTGACGCAGGTATGCGGTAGTAGCGGAATCTTCAATTGACTTATCTGCGTGCATATTTGCGGCAACACATACCGCGAGCTGGCGCATGCGCCCGTGCTCGAAACGCGCGTATGCCAATACGAAAATACATGGAACGGCGATTTCCTGATCGATCGCCATCCTGAGTTCGAGAATGTCTGGATCGCAGGCGGAGGTTCGGGACACGGCTTTAAACACGGACCTGCGCTGGGAGAATACCTGAGCGAACGAATTCTGCATGGCGTTCCCGGCGAACCGCGCTTTTCACTCGCGGCAAAGCAGACGGCGCAAAATCGGGCTGTATATTGAGCGGGCGGTTCCGGTTTGAGGGAATTCAGCGGGGTTGTTATAATCGAAAACGTTCCGTACGCACATAGTCTTCAGCCGGTCCCACCGAAGATGCACGTATGTAACCCACCCGAAATGGCCAGGTAGCTCAGTTGGTAGAGCGCAGCCCTGAAAAGGCTGGCGTCGGCGGTTCGATTCCGTCCCTGGCCACCATCTGCATTACACTCTCGTCCCCTCCTCGATCGCTTGCCAGTCAACTAGCGTCTGACGGGCATTCTTGGATTAGAACACTCTAACCTACGCGCGGGACGAACTGATTGTCGGTCAGAAGTGACGAACGGAAGATAAATCAGACCTTGAGCCGAGTCTGACGCACTGCGAATGTTTATCGTTGGACTCGCGCCAGAGTTTTTCTGAGAATTGCAATCGCGACCGCTATCACAACAACAATCCCAAGAACTGCTGCAAAAAACCATCCTAAAAGTAGCGCGGCAATCAGGATAGCCAGAGCAACCACCGTCAGCGCCAATCCGAGAAAAAGGATCTTGAAACGAGTCCAGAATCCGAGAGGCGCGGATGCCTGACTGGCGGAAGACTCGCGGTTCGAAATCACGATCTGGAAGCGGCTCTTCACCTAATACCTAGATTATACAGACGTTGCACCAGCATCATCGGTAAGGATTCGGTAAGGACTGCATTGCCTGCTCCTCCTTGGGCGCGTCAGCAGATGACGATTCAATCTGGGGCTTCCTTCATTTGCCTTGTCCATATAATTTGTATGGGACCAAATCATTTCTAGTAACGTTTTGGCGGTGCACGGCACTATCTGACCTGGAGGATGTTTCTCCTTAGCCTTTCGGCTTCTGTTCCGAGACGGGAATTGTGCTGCATACCGCTTGCGTTCCCGGGTACGCTCGTATACAGTCGCGCGGCAAAGGCAAATCACCAAACGCTCCAAATATGTAATGGTACCCGGCATGAGAGGACAGAATGGGACCAACCGGACGCGATGACATTGACCTGAAATTGAAAGAGGTGCGAGCGCAACTCATGCGCCTGCCCGGTGTGTTGGGGGTCGGTGTAGGGTTGAAGGCAAGTGCCGGGAAATTTACCGGCAAGCAAAGCTGGATTGTCTTCGTGCGCGCAAAAAAGCCTTTGAACGCGCTCTCTCCGCAAGAAACCATTCCTCCCGAGTTGTTTGGGTACCCGACGGACGTCTGGCAGGCGCCCGGCCTGCTCAGCCTGGCTTGCGAGATCTCTGACAAGTTTGACGTGCTGGTTGGTGGCGCGAAAATTTCCAACCTGAAGAACTACGTGAACACCAGCAGCCTCGTCGGCGATGATGTAGGCACCCTTGGTTTCTTCGGCACCCTCAATTCCTCCAGTTCCAAGGACAATGTAGTTCTTATCAGCAACAACCATGTCGTCGCAGCCAACGGCGCGGCCCGTGGCGACCCTTTCTTTCAGCCCAGGCTCACTGGCACTTCCCCGACCTATTCGTTGGTCCGTGAAGACATGCATCCGATCGGCACTATCGAAAATCTCGGCCTGCAGGGTGAACATCCGTATCAGTATCCCGAAGATCCGCCGCTCGCGCCTGGAGCACAGCCCACGCTGTATCACATTGACTGCGCAAGCGTTAAGGTCAGCACCAGTTTTTCCAGCTGCTGCGGCTCGAACTGCGGCACCAAGTTCGCTAACATCCTGCATAACCTGAACCAGTGTCCGGATTTCACCACCAGCGACGTCTCGGGAATCGAACGTCTTTCCCAGGCGGGATTCCTTAGCCTGCCCCCTGGTACCGATTACAAGGTCTACAAGGTTGGCGAGAAAACCGGTTGGACGGTCGGGAAAATCGCGATCCCGATTATGACCTGGACTGATCCCGTCGATTCTTCCATTACCTACAACAACGTCATGATCATTGCCGACGCTGGGCCGAACTGCGGAGCCGGTGCGGTCTTTGCGGCCGCAGGCGATTCAGGCGCAGTAGTGCTGAATAAAGACCGGAAGATCATCGGGCACCTAGTGGGCGCTCTTCCCGGAATTACTCCTGCGATTTATGTGGCCTGCCATATCCATCCCACCATCGACTATCTCGGCATCACCATGGTTTCTACGCAGAACACCGCCGGCGCCAGCGGTGGCGCCACGTCCCTTGAAATGGCGCTTGCGCTCGATGAAAGCGAGCACGACGTTCCCCGCGCCATGGCTTTGCGTGACGAATTACTGAATTCCGAACGCGGACGCGGCTATCGTGCGCTGATAGAGAAGCATATGAATGAAGTGGTGCATCTGGTAAACCGCGTGCGGCCCGTCACCGTGGCATGGCACCGCCTCAAAGGGCCGGATTTTCTCGGCCATGTGCTGCATGCTTCACGTCATGCCGCGTATGCCGTGCCCCGGGAGATCAACGGGCAGGGACGGGACCAGGCGTTGGTCAGGATGCTGGAAACCTTATCGCAGCACGGCAGCCCCGGATTGCGCGCGGACATTGAATGCCACGCCGACGAAGTCCGCGAGATGGCGAGAGAAATCGATGATATTGAGTCCCTGGCGGCGCAACTGCAGCTGCCGCAAATGAGCACGAAATGAGGCATTCGACCTTGCAGGAGCGCCTGGCGTGTGCGCGGCAGGTCTTGATGCACTTGCCCAATGTCACCGGGGTGGGTGTGGGGTGGAAGGAGACGCGCGGTCGGATCACGGATGTCCCCGCGTGGCGCGTTTACGTGACCCAGAAATTGCCGGCGAAGAGAATGAAGGAAGATGATCGCGTGCCTCCGCAGTTGGAAGGGATGGCCACCGACGTGGTTCCCGCCGGGTTTGCCCAACCGGCTCTCGCGCTTACGAGTCTCGGCGTCTCTCCAGCGCCCGGCGACACCATCAGCAACCTTCGTAGTCTGTCGCGCTCCAATTCAGGCGAAAGCCATGCTGCTGGCCTGGGCACTTTGGGGTTCTTTGCTTTGGTGAATGGCACGCGCGAACGAGAGGTGACTCTGGTTTCCAACCGGCATGTTTTGCTGGCGCACGGCGCCGGCCGTGGCGATCCCATTTACCGGCCGGTATTTTCACATCGAGGCGAAACCGCTGCGGTCAGGGCTGACTCGCTCGATCCCGTGGCCGAAGTCATGCATGAGGGCGCTGAGCAGAATCATCGTTTCCAATACCCTGATGAGGCGGCGGCGGAATATTTTGTGGATTGTGCTACAGCCCGCATGCTGCGACATCCGAGCCGTAGGACAGCGGAACATTACGTAGACCGCAAAACGGTGTGCGGTACGACACGCATGCATGCTCTTGACGTAATCGGTGGACGCGCACCCCGAGTGCGCAAACTAGGCGGCGCAACCGGTATCACGTACGGCTGGGTCATCGACGCTGCGGCGCCTGTGGAAAATGCCTCTGGACCGCGGCGACTCAACAATCTTGCCGTAAAAGGAGACGGAGGACCGTTTCTTGCCGAGGGTGATTCGGGGGCCGTGCTGCTCAACGAGCGCGATGAAGCCATTGGCCTGCTTTGGGGCAGGAATGACCGCGATCCGAATCTCGCGTATGCCTGTCATATTCATCCTGTGCTGGATTGCCTCAACGTTACCATGATGGCCGGAGGGATGGCATGACCGAGCAGGAGATGCGCCTTCTGCACCGTGTGGCGGAAGAAAAGCTCAAGCGCTATCCAGGTGTCATCGGCGTTGGGCTGGGTTTGAAAGAGCGCGGCGGCGCGATTACCGAAGAGGTCGCCTTTCGCGTATACGTAGCCGAAAAAAAGGATCTGTCGCGGCTCAAGAAAGAAGATGCAATACCGCCGGAGTTTCAAGGGATACGAACCGATGTCTTAAAAGTCAGGCAGGCGGTGCCGCACTCGTGCGAACACAAGAGTCATCACTCGCCTCTGATTGGAGGGATTGGCATCAGTCCGCAGCGTGCTCCCGGCTGGGTAGGTACACTCGGTTTTTTTGCCACCATCGACGGTGTTTCCGGACCCGACAACATTGCCCTGGTCACAAATAAGCACGTGCTGGGGAAAAACAACGGCATCGTGGGCGACACTGTTTATCAACCGGACTTCCAGGATGGCGATACTGCGAACCATTCGATTGGGAAAATCCTGAGCCTGCCTGAAATCGACAACCACTCGTATGCTTATCCCAGCGAGGCAGCTGCCGACTTCTGGATTGACTGCGCCAGCGCGCAATTGAGTATCTGCATTTCGAGTTGCTGCAGTACGAATTGCGGAGTTTCATTTGCGAACGAAATTCGCGGTCTCAACGTCAACAACTCCAACGCGCTCACCGATGTGGCGCGCGCGGTTTGGGGGGATACCGTCTACAAAGTGGGCTGGCGGACCAGCCGCACCGTTGGCCGCGTGGTGGACGTGGCTTCCGTGGTGAGTGGCGGGGGGCTTACCGCCAAGGGAATCCTGGAAGTTGCTGCCGCGGGTCCGGACTGCGATGGCGTGATGCGCTTCGCCAACGAAGGCGATTCGGGAGCGGCTATAGTGAACAATCGCGGCCAACTCGTTGGTTTGCATTACAGCGCGGCCACGGACCCCACACATTCTCTTAACTCGCATATCCATCCTGTACTCGACGCTCTTCATGTCACGCCAATCACCACCGCCAATCCCGTGCATGACAACGCGGCGGCAGTCGGCATGATCGGAAACGTGCCGGTGCTGGTGGATGGGCGTCCCAGCCAGGCGCTGGCGATGCGCGATCGGCTGCTCGAATCCCCGGAGGGGTCGCGTATTGCCGCCCTGATCGAAGCGCATCGTCAAGAGGTGGTTCATCTTGTGAACCACAATCGGCGAGTGACTGTGGCCTGGCATCGCCATCAAGGTCCCGCGTTTCTGAACCGGGCCATCCACAACGCCCGTGACCCAGAGCAAACGATCCCCCGGGAAATCAAGGGGATCACCGGGACCATGCTGCTGGCCGGCATGGGTGACGTGCTCACGGAACAGGGCAGCCCCGCGCTGCGTGATGCTATCGGACAGTATCGCGAGGAAGTCCTGGCCCTGGCCGAAGGATGCGATGACCTGCACGCGTTGGTGGATCGCTTGAGTGAGAGGCAACCGGCATGATGAAGCAAGAGGACATCCTTCGCCTCCACCGCGAGGCATGCGCAGAGCTGAAGAAGGTCCCCGGCGTACTGAATGTCGGTTACGGATTGCGCGAGCGCAGCGGGCAAGTAACGCGGGATATCGCATTTCGCGTTTATGTCCGGAAGAAGAAGCCGCGCCATGAGCTCAGCACGGCGGAGATTCTCCCTACAGCCTATAAAGGAATTCCGACGGACGTGCTGGAAGAGAACTGGTTCGTACCCGACGACTGCGCCGATCACCAGAAGCATGGCACTCTGGTTGGCGGCATCAACATCCTGTCATACAAGAGAAAAGCCGATCAAACGCGCGAGGCTGGCACCCTGGGATTCTTTGCCACCATCGATGGTGAAGACGGTCCAAAGAATGTGGTTGCAATTACGAATAACCATGTTCTCGGCTTGGCAGGTGAGAGTGTCGGAGACTACGTCTACCAGCCACCCTGGATCCAGGACCTTACCCATACGTTCAAGCCCGCGCCTCTGGATGACGCCGAAGCCCTCTTGTTGCATGCGCCGCCGGGAACACCGACCGCAGGCACTCCCATCGGCAAGATTTGGGCCCTTCCCGACCGCAAAGACTATCCCTATACCTATCAGGGCGAGTCCCAGGCGGACTATTACCTGGATTGCGCCGCTGTGCAACTCGCCATCTGTATTTCCAGCCTGTGCCACACCAACTGCAGCGGCTTCGACTTTTCGCGAGTGATTCCCGGCCTGAATCTCAATCATTCTGATGACGTGATGGATATAGACCGGGTCAAGCATGAGGACATCGGGACCCCGCGAGCGCTTGTGTACAAAGTTGGCGCCTTGACGGGCCGGTCGACAGGAGAAGTGATCGAGGTGACGGCGGGGGTCACGGACGGGACGATTCACGGTCATAATGCGATGAAGATCAACGCCACCGGCAGGGATTGCAATGGCAGCGGCACGTTGCGCTTCTCTGATCAGGGAGATTCCGGCTCCGCTGTCCTCAATGGCGATGGAAAGATTGTCGGTCTGCTCTTTGGACACGATACGACCGACATTACGAAATCGTATGCCAGCCATATTCATCCAGTGCTGGCCACGCTGAAAGTCACTGCCATTACGCAGGCGCATCCTCTCCATGGCAACAAGGCGTCAGTCGAAGCACGCGCAGACATGCCGCTGATGATTTCCGGCCGTCCTAATCAGGCGTTTCAGTTGCGAGAGAAATTTATTGCCTCGGCTGAAGGCAGGCGCATGCTGGAGCTTGTGGAGCAGCACCGGCCGGAAGTGGTGCACCTGGTCAACCACAATCGCCGTGTGATGGTCGCGTGGCATCGGAACCAGGGTCCCGCATTTCTCAACCGCGCCATGAACAACGCGCGTGATCCTGAGGAGACGATTCCACGCGAGATCGAAGGGGTCACGCACAAGGTTTTACTCGGGAACATGGCGGACGCGCTGTCTGAGCATGGCAGCCTGGCGCTGCGGAAAGCCGTTATAGAGCATCGCGAAACAATCCTGAGCTTTGCAGAAGAATGTGACAGCTTGCATGAGTTGGTTGATCGGCTGGCTGAGAGGCAACTGGTATGAGTGATACCGCCAACACAGTCCAGATGGTGCTGCTGCAGATAGCGGACGCGCTGTCTCCTATCGAACGCGAATTTGCTCCTGGGCGTGCCCGCGTTGCGTTTCTTGAGTTGGGTATTCCCATGAGCCCGGCGCAGGAATCTGCAATCGCTGCGCCGCTGTCCGCTGCCGTCGGCGATGCGCACGACATGCTTCAGCTGGGCGCCGAGTTGACGGCCGCCATTGATGCGGACAACACCGGGACCATCATTGCCAAATCCGCAGGGCTGATCGAAAAAATTGTCGGCCTGATTCAGAGCATTGACGCTCTGGTAACAGGCATTCACGGACTGGGACTGGCTATTCCTCCGGCCACGATTGATGCAATTCCTGAGCGACTCTTCAACCTCATGCTGGTGCGCGCGCTGGCCTCGGCGCGCGGCGCCAATGAGCTGCTGGCTTTCTTCGGCATCCTGGAACAGCAGAACTTCAACACCGGGTCCGTTGATCCGGACAATCCGCCGTATACGATTTCCTCGTTTCACTTTGGCCGCCTGGCGGACTGGTTCCAATCGCCGGCAACAGTGCTGCGCACGCTGTACCATTGGGACGATCCGGGTTTCACCGGAGTAGAAATGCTCCAGCGTATCTCTGACCTGCTGGCGGCCATTGGCGGCCCTGTCCATTTTGACGGAACGGCGGTACCGCCGAAGCTTGATCTTGTTCTGCTGGAGGTAACTCCCAAAACCGACATTTCTCCCAAGGGCCTGGTTGCGGCGCTCCGATCCGACTTCAATACCGGGCCCATCACGTTCGGCGCTGATGACTGGAAGATTGAAGTGACTCTGGGATTCAAGCTGCCCTTTACCAGTTCTCTGATTATCCAGCCGACGGGGATTACATTTGTTCCACCGGCGGCCACCGGCACCTATGCCGGTGACGCCACGGTCAAGTTTATTGCCGATCGCACCGGGGCGGCGAATGGTTACATTTTGCTCGGCCAGCCGGGAGGAAGCCGCCTGGAAGTCCGCAAGTTTGAGGTTGATGTGGGCGGCGGCTTTACCTGGGACGGCTCCAAGGCGAACGGCTCATTCAGCATTGGCGGCGCAGTCACAGGCGGCAAGCTCGCGATTTCCTTTGATGAGGCGGATGGATTCATTGGCCAGCTGCTCTCAGGCGTTCATCTCAACTCCGATTTCGATTTCGGCATGGGTTACTCCACCGACCACGGGCTCTATTTTACCGGTGCCAGCACCCTGGAGATCCAACTGCCTCTGCACCTCGACCTTGGCCCGGTTGAGATCAGTGCGCTCACTTTTTCCGTCGGCATTCAGGGCCAGAAGTTTCCCACCGGCATTGCCGTGGACATCAAGGCAGCGCTGGGTCCACTGCAAGTCGTAGTGGAACAAATTGGTCTGGAAGTTGATTTTTCACTCAAGGACGACCGGAGTGGCAATGCGGGGCCGGTTGACATCAGCCTCGGTTTCAAACCGCCCAAGGGCGCGGGCTTAAGCATCGATACGGGAATCGTCAAGGGCGGAGGTTATCTCTACTTTGATCCCGATAAGGGCGAGTATGCCGGCGTGGCCGAGCTTTCGATCGCCGAGATCGTTACGGTCAAAGCCATTGGCTTGATCACCACCAAGATGCCCGATGGCTCGCAGGGTTTCTCGCTGCTGATCATTATCAGCGCCGAGTTCACGCCGATCCAGCTTGGTTTTGGCTTCACCCTCGTTGGTGTTGGCGGGCTGCTGGGATTGAATCGCGCGGTGCTGCTCGATGTGCTGCGCGATGGTGTCCGCACCGGCGCCATCAACAGCATCATGTTCCCCACTGACGTGGTGGCTAACGCGCCCCGCATCATCAGTGATCTGAAAGCCATCTTTCCGCCAAAGCAAGATACTTTCCTCATCGGCCCGATGGCCAAATTTGGCTGGGGCACGCCTTCGCTGGTCACGCTTTCGCTGGGAATTATCGTCGAAATCCCGCCCGGAAACATTGCGATTCTTGGCGTGCTCAAGGTCGCGCTGCCCACGGAAGATGCGGCGATCATACAACTGCAGATTAACTTCGTCGGTATTCTGGATTTCGACCAGAAGCTTCTTTCGTTCGACGCCAGCCTGTTCGATTCGCATATTCTCTTCATCACGCTGGAAGGCGACATGGCCGTGCGCCTCAAGTGGGGAGACAATGCCGGCTTCCTGTTGTCTGTTGGTGGTTTCCATCCGTCCTTTCAGCCTCCGCCCCTGAACCTGCCCACGCTCCGGCGCCTGAGCATCACGATTCTCAACTATGACTGGGCGCGCATCCGGGTCGAAGGCTACTTTGCCGTCACCTCCAACACCGTCCAGTTTGGCGCTCATCTCTATCTGTTCTTTGGCGTGGACGGCTGCAACATCTCCGGCCAATTCGGTTTTGATGTTCTCTTCCAGTTTTCACCCTTCTATTTCAACGCGATGATCAGCGGATCGCTCAGCCTGGAAGTGGCCGGTTTTGACCTGCTCAGCATCGATCTGCGTTTTTCACTCGAAGGCGTCTCTCCTTACCGGGCCAAAGGTACGGGCAGCATTTCCATTTTGTTTTTCAGCGTCGACGTCAACTTCGACGTCACCTGGGGAGACCAGGCCAACACTACTCTGCCGCCGGTCCATGTAATGCCGGTCTTTTTGGATGAAGTCAACAAGCAGCAGAACTGGAGAGCGCTGCCTCCGCCTTCCACAAACCTATTGGTGTCATTGCGCAAGCTTGACCCTGATCTGCTGGTGCTGCATCCGTTCGGCTCGCTCACGGTGAGCCAGCGCGCGCTGCCGCTGAATCTCACGCTGGACAAGCTGGGCACGCAAAAGCCCGATGACGTAAATCGCGTGGACATCACGATCGCCATGAGCGGAGCAACCGCGCTGCCGCTCACGCCGGTGAACGAATCTTTTGCCGCCGCCCAGTACCTGCAAATGAGCGACGCGGAAAAACTGTCGCGGCCTTCGTATCAGGACATGAAAGGCGGCGTTATTATCGGCGCCGCGGGCGGGCCGCAGTCCAGCAAGATGACGAGTCGCAAGATCGAGTATCAAGTCACCATCATCGACAAGGAACCGGTGCGTCCTCTGCTCAAGCTTAGAGCGGCTGCGGGATTATTCCACTCATTCCTGGGTGGAGCCGCCGTGGCGCGGTCTTCGATTTCATATCAGACAAAGACCCAGCTCCAACCTTACCCTGACAAAGTTTCGGTTGCTTCTGAGGGTTACACCGTTGCTTCTACCAAAGACAACAAGCCGCACGACGCGCAATCCAAGTTCTCCAGCGAAGCCATGGCGGTTGACTACATGCGGTCCAAGGTCGCGACGGACCCGTCCCTGGCCGGTAGTATCCATGTCCTGCCCAATCACGAGGTGAACCCGTGAGCCAGCAAACTCCCACATACTCATTTCTTCCGTGGCTGCGCACTGGCGTGGCCAACAGCATTACCCAACACGATGGAGACGCCGGCGTGCATGTGCGGGCAGCTTTGCCGCTGGACCTCACGCTGGGCGGCACACAACTGGATGGGACTCTCGCCACGCAAATCATCCATCGCGATGTCAGCCTGTTTGGCCCGGGCGACATTATCGGCATCGATGCCCGCGCAATCGTGAAGGTGGACCCGCGAAACTGGATTACCAACTTCGAGCCGAATTATCTTCCTTATATCGAGTTTTATGACGAGGACTTTCCCTGGCGATACGTGCCCGCCGCTGCTGACGGCAGCAAGCACCGGCTCCGGTCATGGATTGCCCTTGTGGTGCTGAAAGAGACTGAATTCACTGACGGCAAAAACATGCAGGGCCGGCCGCTGGCTTATTTCGATCTTGCGGGCGGCGTGCAGGCAGCCAATGTTTTCCCCAGGCCGTCGGAACTATGGGCTTGGTCCCACGTCCATGTAAATACGGACCTCTCCAACAATGGCGATGAATCCATGCCCGGAGTGTTGCAGCGCTACGCGCAGACCATCCAGGACAATCCGGATCGTGCGTATTCGCGCATCATGTGCCCGCGGCGTCTGGAGCCGGACATCACCTACCACGCCTTCGTGGTCCCCAGCTTTGAGACCGGACGGCTGGCCGGCCTGGGGCAGGATATTCCGGATGCCACGGTCGCGACGGCGTCTGCCTGGGACAACAACCAGACGCAGTTTCCTTATTACTATCGCTGGCAATTCAAGACCGGTGATTTCGGCGATTTCGAATATCTGGTCAAGCTGCTCAAGCCGCGCCCCGTCGACAAAACAGTTGGCGTGCGCGACATGGACGTGCTGCATCCGGGAGCAAACCTTCCCAAGATCGATGTGCCGGCGGAACTGGGCGGGGTGCTGAAGCTCGGTGGCGCATTGCGTGTGCCCTTTGCTACTCTGCCTGCTCCCGATCAGGCGGAAGTCACCAAGTATGACCAGTGGGACCAGCCGTTCCCGCATCCGTTTGAAGTTGCCATGGCGGACAGGATCAATCTCGCTGACGACTACAGCAGCAATGTTCCGTCCGCCGTGAATCCAGATGGTGACCCCGATCCTGTCGTTACATCTCCTCTTTATGGACGCTGGCATGCGCTGACCAATCGCGTGCTGAAAGCGGCGGATGGCTCCGCCTTGCCCAACACGCAGAACTGGGTGCATCGCCTGAATCTTGATCCGCGCTTCCGGGTCTCAGCCGGATTCGGCACGGAGGTTGTTCAGGAAAACGACGAGAAGTACATGAATGCCGCCTGGGAGCAGATTGGTGACGTCATTGAAGCCAACAACCGTATTCGCATGGCCCAGCTTGCGCAGGCGGCCTTGCTTTCATGGCACGCGCGCCACATTGTCTCCCTGGAAAGCGAGCGGGCCTTCGTTCTGACCGCGCCCGTACACAAGCGTGTCATTGCTGAAGGTCTTACGGTGTCCGCGCACGTGAATGAGAGTGTGGTGCCCGCGGTCGTTACATCTGCGCCATTCCGCAGGATTGTCCGCCCGGGCACGGCACTCACAAAGCGGCTCGATCTCCCTCCTAACACTCCGGCGAAAATGGTTGTGCGCATCAATGCGGGGGAACTGCAGCCCGCACCGCCCAAGGTAGCGCCGGCGGGAGCGATCAGCACCGGTGACGCGGTCAAAGCCGTGGTCCCCACAAACGAGCCGCCTGCAATCAAGGACCTGCTGGATAAATATCCCTGGCTGCGCTTCCTGCCATTGCTGGTGTTGCTGATCGTCGCATTGCTGGTATTTTTGCTTGCGCCCGGCTCCGCGCTGGTGGTCTTGGGAGTGGTCGCTCCAATCATGATTGGGTTATACGCGCTGCTTGCGCGCTGGTACCGCGCGGGGTCTCTGGCCAACTCGATCCAGGAAGAGAAGCAGACGCCTGCCTCAGTGGACAGCCTGCCAAATGTTTCGAATTTCGTTATTTCGCGGCCCGGTTCAGGTTTTACACCGTCCGCGGGCGCAAGTGACAGCGCTGAGGGCACGCGCTTCAAAACCGCCTTGCGCGACGCCTATACCTACACCTCAATCAAATTCCCGGAACCGGTCAAGAAGCCGCTTAACATCCAGATGCTCGCACAGACCACAGTAGCGGCGCTTGATCCGGTGGTGACGGTTCCGCGCCGTGTGTTTTCCACCGTAATGCTGCCGCAATGGGTCATCGACAACCTTGTGGAGCAGTTCACGCCGGTCATGGCATACCCGGTTTTTGACGTGCCGATGTACAAGCCGCTCGCCGATTTGTCGTCGGAGCTTTTCCTGCCCCACATCAACCTGATCCCGCCCAATAGCATGACGCTGCTGGAATCGAATCAGCGCTTTATTGAAGCGTATATGGTTGGCCTGAACCATGAGATGGCGCGAGAGCTCTTGTGGCGCGAATATCTGACAGACCAGCGCGGCAGCTACTTCCGCCAGTTTTGGGACGTAAGCATGGTCCTGCCGCCCAAGCCCACGCCTGACGATCGCGAAAAATTACGCGACATCCCCGAGTTGCACACGTGGTCTCTGCACTCCGGCCTGGGAGACCACAACCAGCGCGCCATGCATGGACAGGCGGCGCAACTGGTCCTGGTGATCAGGGGTGAGTTGCTCAAACGCTATCCCACCGCCGTGATCTATGCGCAGAAGTCGCAGTGGCATAGAAAACCGGACCATAGCATCGATGTAAATGCCGAACGTGAACTGGTTGACCTCACACCGGCGGAAGAAGATTCACTGCCGGCGGACAAAATCCGCATGCCGCTCTTCGAAGCCAAGGTGGACCCTGATATTTACTTTATCGGTTTTGACCTGACGGCCCTGGAAGCCCGTGGTGGTACGAAAGCTACGGACGATCCTGGCTGGTTTTTTGTGATCAAGGAGCGGCCAGGCGAGCCGCGGTTTGGTCTGGACGATGTTCCTGAAGGCGAAACGCAGCGGCTTATCAATTGGAATGACCTGGCATGGAAGCATATCGACACCGCGCCCGGGCAGTTGATTCAACTCACTAAGACACTCAGTTTTACTCCCTATAGCGAGCCTCTGGACCAGGAAGACAAGCCGGTTCCGGAAGATGCTCAAGCCAAGTGGAATCCCAACACGAACGCGGCCGAACTGGCCTACATTCTTTACCGCGTGCCGGTCCTGGTGGCCGTGCACGCTTCGCGCATGCTGCCATGACAAATTTTGCCGATCTTCGCACTCAACTTGCCCAGAAACGGGCTGACAAGGACGCATCCGCGGCGAGGCTGGCCGTATTGCGCGAGCAACTGAGAAACCTGCAGCAGCAGATCGCCGACCTGCGCCGCGTTACCGATCCGCGCGAACGCCAGCGCCTGGCGGCATTGGAGAAGCAGGCAGCGGCCCTGACGCAGGAAATCGACCGGCAGAGAAAAACCGTGGCCGGACTCAAAGCCGGCGCGTCCGACCTGTTGGGCCAGTTGACCGCGTTCGCCGATCCCACAAAGCAGATCGAGCAACTGAATGACGCATTTCCCATTCTTTTGTTTCCAGTGCGACTTGAGACCCGCTTCCATCAGCCGGAAAGCCCTGGACGGATCGGCGTCATCGCTGGCGGTCGCGGCGCCGGCGCCTCAGCTTTGGATTCGCATCTATCCGGACGATTGCCAGGTAGATTCCTTTGAAGAGTTGCTCTCGGCAACCGAGGTCACGAACGCGCGTGAATTCTGGGCCAGCATGTGGCGCGCTGGCGGAGTGGAAGCGCAGGAACGCGGAGCATGGCGGGCGTTGGTAGGCGGATCGGGATCAGGACGGGCGGCCTACATTATTAAGCAGTACATGCCGGATAACCTCCCCGACAAGCCGGTCAAAGTAGATCCGCAAGATGTGGTCCTGGTGATTGTGCCGCAGATCGATCTCACACCTGTTCAACAAACCGCTGCGTTTACGTACTTCACGGCAGTTTGGGCGGCAGACGGCGATTCGCAGAAAGAGGACGACGCGTTCACGGCGTTGCAAACGGCGGTAGGCAATGCGCTGGCCGATGACATCAAGACAAAGTTCGCGCCGGAAGCAAATGGGCAGGATCCTCCAAAACCGTATACACGCGCGCAAGTACGGGTGAGCTGTTCGGTGCTCAAGCTGCCGGCCTCTCCTCCCACAAAAACAACCGCGTGGACCCAGGCCCCCAAAGCGTTTGCCATGCCGGATCGCTTCGTGGCCATTCTGTATAACGGCGGGGTTGAGGTCCAACGGATTGTAGGAAACCCCGTGACCGATGGCTTGGCTGTCGGCCCCGATCCGTCGCTGCCGCCGGACGAGCAAATCAAAAAATCAGGCGACGATCTTGTGCTCAATGATGATTTGCTCTGGATGTCCGACTTTGACCGCGCCGTCGCAGTGGGAATGGGCATCAAGGTGAATTTGACGGCTGCCGAAGCAGCCAATGGCTTTGACCGGCTTGTGGTTCTGGGACTGCGCTTTTCTTCCGACGAAAAAGACAGCAAGAACCAGCTCGAGACGCTCATCGCGCACCATTACGCAAGCAAGCATGGGTTCAGCCTGGTTCCCCAGGGCAGTCCTACCAACAACACGGAGTCTGATAGCGCCGCCTACACGTGGGCCGACGATGCCGATGCGTCGTACGCTGTGGTGTTTCAGGGCAAGGACGCTTACGCCGAATCCAACGATCCACTCCAGCGCCGCGATGGTCAATGGCTGGCCGAGGCCCTGGGTGTTGATGATGCGCTGATGAAACTCATTCCCAACGCCGCCGCCCGCGATCAGGGCGAAGCGCGAGCCATGAATATCGCTCTCTGGCAGGCCACCCTTGGCTACGCCATGGAAGAGATGATGACTCCGCTGTTTTCAAGAGCGGATATCGCCCTTACGCGGTGGTTTTTCACGCGTTACGTATCTGGCCGCGGGCCGCTGCCGGCGATGCGCGTAGGCAGGCAGCCTTATGGAATCCTGCCTGCGATGGCGTTCTCGCGCTATCGCTCACGCGGCGATGATCGCGGAATTTTTCTCCGTCAGTTTGCCGGTGGCGATTATCTGCAGCGTTTGCATGCACTGCTGACGCGTCTGGACACTGACTGGCGCAATATGTCAGCCGGCGTCGCTCATGTGGGCCAAACCGGAAAAGACGCGCACCAGACTTTACTCGATGTGGTCGGGCTGCATTCCGGCTCGGTGGAATATCACCAGCGTTACGCGGAAAGTTTTGATCAGCTCTACAACAAGCTGGTTCTAGAGTTGGGCCAGTTTTGGGGCGGGCTGGTCGCGGCATGGCTGAAGCAGCGTAGCCAGCAGATCCTCAGCCAACTGGGAGCCGATCCCAACGCCCAACCTCCAATCCTGGAGAAGTTTTTCTATGGCGAAAGCGCTCTTCTGAATGGCCCAGTGGTTGACGACGTACCGTTGTCGGAGACCAAAACCATTCGCGGCTACACACCAGACAAGAAGAACTACATTGAATGGCTGGCCTCAGCGTCACTGGATACGATCCGGAAGCAGGATTTTGGCGGCAATGCAGCCCCGACAGCGCTGCTCTACTTATTTTTGAGGCACTCCATGATGTTGGGGCACTGGGATGCCGGCATTCGGTTTCTGGAGAGCCATGCTCTGGTGGATTCAGCGGTGGAACGGCGCGAGCCGGCCTTTGTGCACGTGGAGTCCGCGGCTGGAGCCGGGCAGAGCAAATTCAAGCACCTTTACTCGCCGCGTCCGGAGGTCACCGGCAGCAATACCACCACGCTCGCAGAATACGTTCTGCTGCCTTCCGTGTTGCAGAATGCAATTGAGACCGTAGACTTGCGGGAAATCCTAGGCGCGCTGGACTTCCTGAAAGACGCGCCGACGGCACGGTTGGAGCGGGCCTTTGCTGAACATATCGATTGCTGCACTTATCGGCTCGATGCATGGAAGACCGGTATCACTGCCGCTCGATTGGAAGAAATGCGGGCCCAGGGCGGCGAGCAGGGCAACACTGGAATCTACCTGGGCGCGTTTGCCTGGCTGGAGGACCTGCGGCCGAACAAAACGGTTCCGGGGCCGGTGGCACTGGATGCGGAATTGGCGGCGGTCTTTCAACGTGCGAACGAGGCGCCGCTCAAGCACGATCCTGCCAACGCGGGATATATTCACGCGCCCTCGCTCAACCATGCAGCTACAGCGGCGATTCTGAAGAATGCTTATCGCGTGAATGCGTCGCCGGCAAACCCGGACGCCATGGCGGTGAACCTTTCTTCTGACCGCGTGCGCCGCGCAATGGACATACTAGAGGGCATACGCAACGGCCAGACTCTGCCGGCGCTCCTGGGCTACCGTTTTGAGCGTGGCCTGCATGATGAACACACGCTGGCCGAGGTAGACAAATTCATTTATCCATTGCGTCAGGCGTTTCCGCTTGTGGCCAAGAAACTAAAGAACACTAAGCCGGATGATAAGACTGACATCACATTATTGGAGGCGCGCAATGTCATCGACGGCGTCAAGCTGATCACGCAGATCAAGACGAGCGGCCAGAAATCGTATCCATTCGGATTGCCGATGGGCCCTAATCCCGACCAGGTACCTTTTGCCAGCGACCCGGAGCGCCTTGCGATTAATACGGAAGCCGACGCTCTCATGAACCTCTATGACGCCGTGGCTGACTTGGTGATGGCGGAGAGCGTTTACCAGGTTGTGCTGGGTAATTTCGATCGCGCCGCTGCCAACACCACTGCATTCAGCAAAGGCAGCCGCCCGCCGGAAGTGGAAGTGGTGAACACGCCGCGCAACGGAATCACATTGACCCACCGTGTCGCTCTGCATCTTGATCCCAACGCGAACCCAGCGGTCTCACCCAGCGCCGTACCGATGACGCCGCGAGCAAAGGCAGAAGCCCCGTTGAACCTCTGGCTTGCTGGACGCCTGCCTGATCCGGCAAGTGTTTTTGTGAAGGTTACGTACACCACTCCGGTGCTGCCGGGACCCAAGACGGTCAAGCTGTCGCAAGCCGATCTGAAATTGCAGCCTATCGACCTGCTCTACCTGATGAACCTGGATCTTGATCAGGCGCAGTCGGAACTCGATGACCGCATTCTCCAGGCTGTCCGTTACGGTGCGGATGCGCATCCCGACATGGCCGTCACCATCGAATACACGCAGCCGGACGGTAGCAACATTACTCTGTTGGCAATAGCGGCTCTGGTGCGTAGTTTGCGCACGCTGATCCTGAAGAGCCGTGTGGTCGGTCCGACCGATTTGGCCATGCCCTTGGAAACCAAATCTGAAGAGTCCATTTGGGACGATGTCGAACTGAAGCTCAGGATAAACCAGGCCATCCTCACTCTTACGACCCGGCGCGACGCGTTGGTGACGCTCGCGGCGGATGGCTCTGATCTGGACACCTACGCCCGGATGGTCTCGGAAGCGTTCCTACAAACCGCGCTGAGCGGTATTCCGCAAACTGGGACCGGCCACATCCATGGCGATATCCGCACCATCTATGACGCCATCGCGAGCAAGATCAAAGAATTTGTGGATCGATGGGATGAAAAGAGCGCTGCGTACACGGCGCTCATGGCGGGATACCTGGCGCTTACCACGGATGAAGACCGGCTCGCGCTGCTGCAGAAAGCCGAAGGCTTGATCGCCTCCAGCACCACCGCGCCGCTGCCGGCGGATCCCACCGTTTACAAGGGCTCCGTGGATACACTGAAAGGCCAGTTTGACACACGGCTCGGGCAGCTCAAGAACCTGCTCAAGTTTGCCGGTAATAAGCTGGTGGATTTTGCCACCGCTGCTGGGGCGATGAAGCCCGCTCTAGCCGTGCATGATGCCGTTCCGTTCGATATCACTGACCAGACAACAGCCATGCCAACGCTGCGTGACACGTTAGTGGCGCGGGTCACTGGTCTGGCTGACGAACTTACCAAGCGCATTGATGACGCTCAGGCAGACGTGACAGCCGCGGCGGCACTTACCTCGTCAGAGGCGCGCGTTCAGATGTTGCAGAGCGCGGCACGACGCGTTCTTGGCGACGAAATGAAAATGGTGCCTCGCTTCATTCTCTCGGATACGCGCGGCATTGAATTCAGCAATTGCGCCGCCGGTTCCACTGCTTTGCTGACCGACCTCAAAGCCGGCGGACGCCGTTTCCCGGTGGACGACTGGCTCTATGGCCTGGCGCGAGTGCGTGAAAAGCTGAACGCCTGGGAAAACGTGACGATCCTGAGCGAAGGGTTCGGCTCCGCAAGCGCTGATCTCAGTCCGGTGCAACTGCCGCTCACAGCGGACGATCGCTGGCTGGGATTGGAATTTGATCCGACGAAAGCGGTTTTGAACAATCGTCTTCTATATACCGCGCATTTTGCCGTACCCTTTGACCGAACGGCAGACCAGTGTGCGCTGCTGCTCGATGAATGGCCGGAGTTGGTGCCGGGCACTGAAGTTACTTCCGGCGTCACGTTTCATTTCGACCGACCTAGTTCTCAGCCGCCGCAAACGATGCTGCTTGCGGTGCCAGCCGCGCTGAACGGACGCTGGAACTGGAGTGACCTGGTTGAAACCATCAACGAAACGCTGGACGCTGCAAAAGCGCGCGCCGTGGAGCCGGCCCAGGTAGACGCGTCGGCGTACGCGCAGTTCCTGCCTGCAACCTTGATGGCGGTAACGCTCTATCAGATCCAAATCGCTACCAACCTGGCGCTCAACAATCACATTTACGAAATGATTCGGAGCTGAGCATGGATGCCAAGTACGTCGTCAATGACCTGAACGTCGCGCTCACACAGCAGTTGTTCCCCACCATAACGGTGTGGAACCGTCTGGAAGGGCGGCCGCGGCGCGCTGATTTTGATCGCGCGTTAAAAGCCGAGGTCCGCGACCCGCTTTGGATGCTGACCAAGCAGTGGCAAATCGGCGAATTCAAGGCTGATGACGCGGGCTCTCCGGTCTTTACTAAAGTGCGCATGCGGGCCGCGCCGGTGACCAAATACCAGCCAGACGGCGGCGCCACCGAACCGTTTGAAACCAGTCTTCCTCTGGAAGCGAAGGTCGAGCAGCGCATTCTGCAGTGGGAGTTGAACGGGCAGAAAATGCACCTTGACCTGCGTGCGCAACTCGGACGGCAATGGCGCAACATGCTTCGCGATGCCGGGCTGGTCGCTTATCAGGGAAAGTATCTGGATCTTTATCCCATCGCGTTACCGGCGCCCGACGAGACCACTGACTACGTGTATGCGCACCGGCAGACATGGCAGCAATATGCGGCGCTGGCAACCCGATGCATGGATGGCGCCGACTTGCTGTTGCATCTTTCGGCCAACCCCGGCAACCATGCGTCTGACGGAATTACTCTGGCTGTCGCAACGGACCAGGGAAAGTTGGATACGCTGGGAGACGAGTTCGCACATTGGTTTGCCATGCAGTATCAACAGCCGGCGAGCGAGGCAGCGTGGAAGCCGCCTTATCTGGAGTACCAGTTTGCCTGCTCTGCACCAAAAAAGGGAACGGAGCAGGTACTGGCCGCTGAAGAATACTCGCAGGGGCACCTGGATTGGTATTCGTTTGATTTCGCGCCAGGCAACCTTGGCGGCCCACCCGATCCCGGCGAACAGGTGGCCGCAAGCTCATTCCTGCCGACGCCTGTCACCTTTCAGGGAATGCCCGACCCGCGCTGGTGGGCACTGGAAGATAGCAAGACGGACTTTGGCGCGGTGAAGCCCTCCACCACCGACCTGGCTCAACTCCTGCTCATGGAATTTGCTTTGGTCTATGCCGATGATTGGTTTCTGGTGCCGTTTCGTCTGCCGGCTGGAACGCTGGCACAAATTGACGGCATGGCGGTAACCAACACTTTCGGCGAGCGCTTCTGGATCACTGCGGCGGGCACTGGCAGCGAACAGAATTGGCATCGCTGGGCGATGTTCCAGATCAACTCCCTGGGCACGCCCAAACGCCTCGCGGATACCAGTTTATTTATTCCTCCGGTAGTGGCGAAGACCATAGACGGGTCTCCGCTGGAAGAAGTGGAACTGGCGCGCGATGAAGTTGCCAACATGGTCTGGGCGATTGAGCGCACCATTCCAACGGTCAGCGGATCAGGCCGCTCGGGTAAAGATGAGGCCCGGGAAACTTTGCAGTATCACGAGCGTCTGGTAGCGGCGGGCAATCCGCCACCGCCGGCGTTTCAGGCGGGTATCGCCTACCTGGCCATGACCAGCGTGCCGGAGCACTTCATTCCGTTTGTTCCTGTGCATGTACCGGGATCACTACGGGAAATACAGCTGCAACGCAGCCGCATGCTGCGAATCATAGAAGGCGACCCTTTGCCGCCGGAGAAGGTCCCGCCGCGCACAATGTTAATGCGTGAGGGTCTGGACGAGACGGTTAAAAAGCCGTACTTCCTGCACGAGGAGGAAGTGCCGCGCGCCGGAGCGATTGTGAGCCAGGCATTCCGCAGGACCCGCTGGACCAGCGGGGAAGCTTGTGTTTGGCTCGGAGTGCAGAAGCAGGCCGGACGCGGCGAACGCTCCAGCGGATTGGCATTCGATACCATCGTGAACGCCAAAGAGCCAGGATGAAACGATAAGAATAAGTTGAGCGGCCGTTTTCAGGTTTAACGTGAAGCAGTTCAGCGGATTGAGGATTACACCGTCAGCTCGAACAGAGATTGCTGTGGAATGCCGATCAAAGCCGTCCCTGGCCACGATCTTGCAATAACTTATGCATCATCCGACGCTGGCTTTCAGACTTGCTGCTCGTCTATCTTAGTCCAATGAAACTCGATAATCCCATTCTCCCGCTGCTCGGGCGATTGCTCATGTCTTATATTTTCGTCACCAGCGGTCTTGCTAAAGTATTCTCCTGGGGAGCGAACGTGCAGTACATGAGCACGCGGCACCTGCCTGCAATTCCCGTCTTGCTGGCACTGGCCGCTGTTATTGAATTAGGCGGCAGTATCTGCCTGATAACTGGTTACCATTCGCGAGTGGCCGCTCTGGTGATGTCTGGGTACATGATTGTGCTCACTCTTACGTTTCACAATTACTGGGCACTCCCCGGCAACATGGCGGGAATGCAGGAAACTCATTTTCGTAAAAATCTGGCGATCACGGGTGGCTTGCTCATGTTGGCATATTCAGGTCCGGGACGGTGGTCATTAGGACGAAAATGAAGGTGTTCGATCCGATAGCTAGGGCCTAATATCCGCAATCGTGAGGGCGCATTTACGCAACAAGGCTGCCGTACCCGAAATTCTTTGCCGGAAGGCTACGTGCAATGCCAAGTCGACGGTGCATGCTATCCTGACTCTTGGTTTCGACCAGAAAAATCTGACGGCCTTATTGGCTTAGCGAACATAGATGCCTCCGAAAGATGAGTCGTAAATGCGAGTATTTGCCTTGTCGGACACCCATGTTGACTACAGCGCAAACGCCAGGTGGATTGCAAACTTATCCGTCGCTGAATATCAGGATGATGTTCTCATTCTTGCGGGCGATGTGACTGATACACGGCGGCTGCTTGATTGGTGCCTCAGCACTCTCACCAAGCGCTTCAAGAAAGTCTTGTTCGTCCCGGGAAATCACGAATTGTGGGTGATACGCGAAGACCGTGAAAAGAATTCATTGCAGAAGTTCGACGAGGTATGTGCAGTGGTTGAATCGACCGGGGCTTCTATGCAGGCCTTTCACGAGCGCGGAGTCTCGATCATCCCACTGCTCGGATGGTACGACTACTCCTTTGGCGAGCCGAGCAAAGAGCTGAAGTCGATGTGGATGGACTATTGCTCCTGCCGCTGGCCGAACGGACTTACGGACCAGGACATTGCGGCGCACTTTGCAGCTTTCAATGAAGAACGAAACAGCATGGCAGGCAACAAAGTTATCACCTACTCACACTTTTTGCCTCGCATTGATCTGATGCCGGAGTTCATTTCGAGCGCCAACAGGATCCTGTATCCGGTCCTGGGTTCCGTGCAGCTTGAGCGTCAGTTGCGGAAACTCAACCCGGACATTCATGTCTACGGACACAGCCATGTGAATCGCCATGTGAAGATCGATGGCGTTACGTACATCAACAATGCATTCGGCTATCCGAATGAAACGCGGATAGCATCGAAGCAATTGATTTGTATCCATGAGTGCTAACAGCGGGGATTGCAACTCACATAACATCGGAGGAATGAACGCCACCCTCCGGCTCACGCCGGCGGAGATTCATTTATGGCTCGCCTTTTACGATGAAATAACCGACGAGCGTCTGCTTTCGGACTATCGAGCCTTGCTCAATTACGAAGAGAAGGAGCAGCAATCGCGGTTCTATTTTGCCAGGGACCGGCTCCGGTATCTGGTTACGCGGGCATTGGTGCGGACGGTATTGTCGCGCTATGTATTGATCGATCCAAGAGAGTGGGTTTTTTCTACCAATGCGTATGGACGCCCTGAAATCGCCAATGCGCAGGTGAGGGAAGAGTGTTTGTCGTTCAATATTTCCCACACGCACAGCCTGATCGTTCTGGGCGTAACCAGGCGTCGCGCTCTGGGCGTAGATGTCGAGAATTTCCGGACGCGTGACGTATCAATTGATATTGCGGAACGCTTTTTCGCGCCTACAGAAGTTACAGCACTATCTGGCGTGCCGCCGCATCAACAGCAATATCGATTTTTTGAGTACTGGACTTTCAAGGAATCCTACATCAAAGCGCGAGGCATGGGTTTGTCATTGCCGCTCGACAAGTTTAGCTTTCACTACCCTCATGATCGTGCGGTTCAAATCACGATTGATCCCGAACTGGCCGACGATGCAGCGCGCTGGCAGTTCTGGCAATTCCAGCCGAGACCGGAATATCTGGTGGCGGTCTGCGCGGAACGAGTTGGCGATCAACCAACGAAGCTGATCGTGCGGCAAGCAGTTCCAATGTTGAGCGAAAAGAGCTTTACCCCAGAATTTCTCCGGCTTTCCCAATAAAACCTTCACTATAAAGACCGGTGTCAGCGGTTCGATCCGATCCTGCCCCTCGTTGGCCCATTATCTACATTTATTTACATTCAGCGTTGGCCGTTCTCCAAGGCCGTCGTCATCCTGTGTTGCTGCATCTTAAGCATGAGGAAGGACGATCTGGGTGGCACAAGAGTTCGAACTCGAAGAAAAAGCGCCTGCCGCCGTGCAGGAGGTCTCCAAAAGAGATGATGCCGGCACGGGTGCATCTGTAGTGAAGAAGCGCAAACGCCTGACCATTCGAGCGCTACTGCGGCCTCATGCCGCATCTCTGGGCATGGGCTTCCTTGCGGTTGTGGGTGAAGCGATTGCGAACCTGCTGCAGCCGTGGCCGCTCAAAATCGTGCTGGACGAGGTGTTTAAGAACCACGCCGGAAGATCTGACCTGCCTCACTTTGTCTATCGATTCGTGGGAGTCGACAAGTTTGCCACGATCAAGTTTGCCTGCATTGCCGTGATGGCGATTGCGATTCTGGATGCTCTCTCCACCTATGGAGAAAAGTACCTGACCACCAGCGTCGCGCAGTGGGTGACGTACGATCTGCGGCGAGCTATCTATGCCCACATGCAGCGGCTTTCGCTGGCTTTCCATGATCAAAGCCGGACTGGGGACCTGATCAGCCGTGTTACTACTGACGTGGATGACATCCAGAGCTTTATTACTTCAGGGCTGTTGAGTTCAGTGATTAACGTGCTGACGCTGGTCGGCATGGTGGGCGTGATGTTCTGGCTGAACTGGCGTTTTACGCTGATTGCGCTTTCCGTGGCGCCAGTTTTGTTTCTAGTGGTTTACAGCTACACGCGCCGTATCAAGAAAGCTGCCCGCAAAGTCAGGAAAAAAGAAAGCGCCGTTTTCTCCGTAGTGGAAGAGGTCTTGTCTTCCATTCGCGTAGTGAAAGCGTTCGCGCGAGAGCGGTATGAACAGGAAAGACTGGAAGAAGCCAGCCTGGAAGAAGTTGAGTCTTCACTGCGCGCCCGCAGCCTCAAGGCAAAGCTTACTCCTCTTGTCGACGTGATCGTGGCGGCCGGAACATGCCTGGTGCTGTGGTTCGGTGCGCGGCTTACGCTCAGCGGCGCACTGTCTGTGGGGTCGATGGTGCTGTTTGTGCAATACCTGAGCAAGATGTACAAGCCCATGCAGGAACTTTCCAAGATGACTGACACGTATTCCAAAGCGGCCGTGGGTTATGAGCGCATTCAGGAAATCCTGCAAACGGATGATGAAGTGCACGATCTGCGGGGCGCAAAGGCGGTAAACAAGTTAAAAGGAAAGATCGAGTTTGAGCACGTTTCTTTCGCGTATTCGCCTGACCAGCCCATCATCAAGGACATGAGTTTCTGCATCGAGCCTGGACAGGTGGCGGCACTGGTGGGTCCAACGGGTGTTGGTAAAACGACGATCGTAAGCTTGGTGCCGCGATTCTACGATGCGAACAAAGGCGTAATAAAAATTGACGGGATGGATGTGAGAAAGATCAAACAGCAATCTCTGCGGCAGCACATCAGCTATGTTTTGCAGGAAAACGTGCTATTTCACGGGCCGCTGTGGCAGAACATTGCGTATGGAAAGCCGGAAGCGACACAGAAGGAAATTGAGCGGGCCGCCGAACTGGCCAACGCCATGGAATTTATTGAGAAGCTGCCGCAAGGCTTTGACACTATCGTGGGTGAGCGCGGCATGACGCTTTCCGGCGGGCAGCGTCAGCGCATCGCAATTGCACGCGCCATCATCCGCAACACGCCAATCCTTATGCTGGACGAACCCACGTCGGGGCTGGATGCGGCGTCAGAGAAGCTGGTATTTGAGGCCCTCGACCGGCTGATGGAAGGGAAGACGACGATCGTGATCGCGCACCGCCTCTCGACGATCCGCCGCGCCGACGTGATCTTTGTGGTGAATGAAGGCACCATCGTGGAGCAAGGCAAGCATGAAGAATTGCTCAAAGCGGGCGGATTATATGCGAAACTTCACAAGCTGCAGTTCAAGGGCGAAGAAGCCGCCTAGCAAGTGTCTCCATTACAACTGATTCAGTTCAGCAATCCTGCTTTGTACCACTTTGGTGAAGGCTGCTGCTTTCTCTGGCGGATAGCCTCCGGCGCGAAAAGCGTTAAGGATTTGGTCCGTGGAGAGTTGAGCAAGCAGGGAACCCAGCCATTTGGCATCGGCACGTGGGACACGATTGCCCACCCAGTGCATATGCACCAGATGACAGTAATGTGGAGGATCAACGACGTGTACCCATGGCGGACGGCGGGGAAAATCAAAGTTCACGTAGGTCGGTGTTACTTTCGCGACAAATTTGGATTCGCGATATGCCTTGAGATTATTTTTGGAACCCGCCTCCGTGTAGCGGGTGCCGGAAGGGCCGAAAGCTGTGCCTACGTCCGTTACAAGATATTCTTGCTGGCCGTCTTTAGCTGTAAAGATCGCGTTGTTTTCGTCCTTAAGGTCCCAGTTGCTGAGAAAAGCCATCATCACTCGCAGCCCATTGAACTCGCGCGTGCCCACAAATGGATTGTGTTGCCAGTTCCAGTTGGCATCTTTTTTTTCGCCGCCAGTATGGCGTTGCAACCGGGCTCCATCAACATGGTCTGGAGAAATTACATGGCCTTGTCCGCGATGCAGGTGGGCGGGAAGTTCCTTCACTTCCAAATTCGGGACGTAGTAATTGTCATTGGTGAAGTAACCGATGGCCCATAGCAACCTGGTCGCCACGACTTCCGGCTGCGCTTCAATTCCCAGCTTGGCTTTCCACTTCGTCCCATTCGCGTCCTCGACGTCGAACTTGGAATTCTGTCCGTGCTTATCTTCCTTCAGAAACTTTACCGGCAGCTGCGGATGGTGTTTTTCACCGCCGGGGCCGTTCAGCAGATCTTTTGACTTGATGTCGCCCGGATCATGCCAGATGGCAGGGGCGTCGGAGGAACTATCTTTTGCCGGATTTTGGGCCGGGGCGATAGCAGCGCAGGAAATGACTAGCGCCGCAATTGCGAGCGTCCATTGGCGAAAACGTGAGTTGTGGCAAAAAGACATCAGAGTACCCGAAAGTTGGATGCTGAATTCAGAGTAGAGGAAATAGCCAAAGCTGCAGGCCAGAGCTGCATCTAACATTTAGGGTGAAGCGCGCGACCACCAGCGCCCCAATTTACTGCTGTGGAGACATTAAGGAGCACCATTGAAGCTGATAGTTCAGCCGGCGGACGGCGCGGCGCCCCTGCTCAAAGCCATTAAACGGGCCAAAAAAAGCATTGAAATTGTCATTTTCCGTTTCGACCAGACGGAGATCGAGCACGCGCTGGAAGACGCAGCGCAGCGGGGCGTGTTTGTCCATGCGCTGATCGCATTTACCAATCGCGGCGGAGAGAAGAACCTGCGCAAGCTGGAAATGCGGTTCCTGGAGAAGGGAATTACGGTCGCACGCACTGCGGACGACCTGAAACGATATCACGGCAAAATGATGCTGGTGGATGGCAAGGAGCTCTACCTGCTGACTTACAACTTTACCCACCTGGACACAGAAAGAAGCCGCAGCTTTGGCATTGTGACCAGAAACCATGAGCTGGTAAAGGAAGCATCGCGGCTCTTTGCCTGTGATACCCAGCGACAGCCATATAAACCGGCGTCAAAGAAGTTTCTGGTGAGCCCGGTGAATGCGCGCCAGGGGCTGGAGACGTTCATTAAGGGAGCCAAGAAGGAACTTCTAATCTATGACGTGGACATCGCCGACAAAGAGATCCTGCGCATACTGCAGGAGCGGTTCCAGGCAGGAGTGCAGGTCAAGATCATAGGACATGTTTCCCACAACAAGCGTCTTTTCGCCCGGGTATTTAAGCGCATGCGGCTGCATACGCGGGTAATCATTCGCGATTGCAAGCAGGCATTTCTCGGCAGCCAGAGCTTGAGGAGGCTCGAACTGGATGAGCGGCGCGAAATCGGCATGATTGTGAACAACGTGAAGGCCGTCAGTTCACTGGTCACGGTTTTCGAAGATGACTGGAAGGCCTCAACGCCCGCAGACCAGCGTGCAGATAAGAAGCGCGTGAGCGCCAAGGCTGAACGGACGTCGAGAAAAGTGACGAAGGCAGTAAAAAGTAAGCTTGCACCAGCGCCGGTGGTCCAGCGCGTGGTAAAGACGATCGAAAAGGAAGCTAACGTCGAGGTGGACCGCGCCGAGGCAAGCGAAGTGGTGAAAGGCGCGCTGGCGAAAGCAGTGAAAAAGGTGGCGGCAAAAATTGTGGAAGAAGCGGTAGCGGAGTAGCTGCTCAGCTGGATTAGGGTTCCTGCATCTAAGTACTAATAAAAGAATGAGGTTTTTTATGGGCCTCCAGGCTTGCCGAAGATGGCTGTCACTGAGCCTTTTTTCCATTTTGTTGGTACCGTGCGCAATCGCACAAAAGGGCGATGAGGTGGCGGTCAAGGAATTCCAGGACCGGATCGATAACTATCTTTCCGCCAAGAAAAAACAGGATATAGCGAAGAAGCCGACAGACTCTCCGGGCAAGCTAGCCCAGGAAAAGCAACAGACAGTAGAAAAGACGCAGGCAGCGCGTCCAGAAGCTCAGCAGGGTGACATTTTCACACCGCCGGTTGCGACATATTTCAAAAAACAGATTGAGGGAACATTGCGGGGGCCGAACGGCAACAAAGTCCGCGCCAGCCTGCGCCATGCCGAACCGCTGCCGAACGTGCAACTGCAAGTGAACGCAAAGTATCCGCGGAACCTGCCGCTGCAATCCACGCCACCCACGCTGTTGAAGAACCTGCCGCCGCTTCCCAAAGAGCTTCAGTACAGGATCGTGGGAGCAACGCTGGTGCTTTATGACGTGGCATCCGGTCTGGTTGTGGACTTCATACCAGGAGCGGTACCGGCGGCATGAAACAAAACAGACCCACAATGTATCGAAGTGCCGTTTTGTTTGTTGCAGCGTGCGTGTTTGCTCTGGCAGCACACCTGAATCTGGCCCAGGCTGATCCAAGAGCGCTTGCTCCGCAGTCGCCCGCCGGCAAGCTCGATATCAGAATTCCGCTTCAAGACAAATCAGTACGATTTGCCGTGATAGGAGACAGCGGGACCGGAGATCGCGCGCAGTATGAAGTGGCGCAGAGAATGGAAGCTTACCGGCAGGCCACGAAATTCGATTTCGTGATCATGCTGGGCGATAACATTTACGGCAGCCACTCGCCAAGAGATTTTGTAAAAAAGTTCGAGCAGCCGTACAAGCCCCTTCTGGACGCCGGAGTGAAGTTCTACGCGTCGCTGGGAAACCATGACGATCCCGATGACGAACGGCTTTATAAACCCTTCAACATGGGCGGCGAGCGCTACTATTCGTTCCGCAAAGGGGAAGCCGGCTTCTTCGCGCTGGATAGCAATTATATGGACCCCAAACAACTCAGCTGGCTTGAGCAGAACCTGAAAGATTCGCAAGGGACGTGGAAAATCTGCTTCTTCCACCATCCTTTATATAACGATGGACGGCATCATGGCGCGGACGCGGATCTGCGCACACAGGTACTTCCGCTCTTCCAGCGCTATGGCGTGAATGCAGTTTTCTCAGGCCATGAGCATGTGTATCAAAGAATCAAGCCGGAAAATAATATCTACTACTTTGTCCTCGGCAATTCCGGCAAGCTGATGACGCATGATTTTGGCGCGCCCAGGGAACGAGTAAAAGGTTTTGATACAGACCAGAGTTTTATGCTGGTGGAGATCGCAGGGGACAAGCTGTACTTCCAGACGATTGCGCGCAGCGGCGAAACTATTGATTCCGGCGAGCTTCCACGGATTCATCAATAGAGCATTACCGCATTCTTGCTGAGCCAATGGCCAATCTTTAAATGGGCATTGGCTTTTTATTTTGGTGAGCCAGGCTGTTGTGCCGGCATAGTTGGCGCTGGGTTTCCCGCTGCCGCACCCGGCATTGGGGTTGACTGCGGATTTCGCAGGATTGGGCCGCCTGTTCTGCCAGTGGATCCAAAAAATTGTTCATTGAGCTCCGGATGTATGTTTCCGGTCACGGCCTTAATGGCAACCTCCAGGTTTTTCTGGTGGAGATCGCGGACAATTTCGGCTTTGACATATTCAACCGGAATTGTGTCGCGGCTGCGAAGTTTATAGATATTGAAACCAGACATCTCGGTCTCAAGCTTGGTTACTTCACCAGGCTTCAAGGCGAGCATGTCCTTTTCAATCGCGACAGGAAGGGAGCCTCTACGCTTCATGCCGAGATCGGCCTTCGGCGGAGACGGAAGAGCGAGAGTTTTATAGACTTCATCCTGAAGCTTTTGCATTTCTTCGCCACGAGCGGCCCGCTCACGAATGTCATTGGCCAGCTGCTGGACCTTTTTGTCGTTTTCCGCGCGTGCCGCCGGAGTGCGGCTGGGGTTGATAGAGGGAACGATGATGCGATCAACCTTGAAGGAATCGTACTTGGAAATATTTTCGTTGTAGTAGGCCTCAATTTCCTGCTGGGACGGGTTGCTGTACTTCTCATCCAGGGAGTGCCGGTATGAATCGGCGAGGGCACGGATGCGGGCAATCTTCATCAACTCCTGGAACCGCGGATCATTTTCCGCGCCGACTTTTTCACCTTCACTAGCCAGGGCCAGCAGCTGGGAATAACCTTCTGCAAAACTTCGCATGGCAGCCGGGTTTGAGATTTGCGCCGCGAGGTTCATTCCGGAGAGCATCCTGTTGAACTGCTCTTTGGTGATCACGGTCTCGCAGGAATCGGCTTTCGTTGATGCAGTTTTCGCGGAAGCAACGTCCTTGGGACAAACGCCATGGAGCGTTACCACGGGGGCATTCGGGGCCACGTTATCGGGATTAAAAGACTGTTGCGGTAAAGGAGGCTGCTGGGTGACGGGGAGACGAGAAAGGGGTTGCCCCGCAGGAGCGACCGATGTCTGAGCGAACGCACAAGTTCCAGCCAGAAGTGAAATCTATAAAAACTCGGATCATGGATAACGAGACCTTCCTCATCAATAATGGCAAGAAAATTTGGGGGAGATGCGATATCGTACCATAGGTTCTTCAGGGCAGGCTTTCTTCTTTGCGTGCAGAATTTATAAGGCGATCACCTGATGCGGGCTTGCCACCATGCCTGCGAGAATAAAACGGGTGTAGCGAAAGACGCGGATTTTCCGCTGAACCGAATTAGTGAAAAGGTGATACAAACATCAGGTGAGACCCTGGAGGCCAATCATTCACGCTATGAAACATTTATTTTTACGTGCAGTTATCCCAGCACTATTGCTTTGCCAGATGGCAGCCGCGCAGCAGAACGTGCGCACCATATTTCTGGTTCGCCACGCAGAGAAGGCTTCAACCGCCGCCGACGCTGCCGCTGAGTCCTGAAGGGGAGAAGCGGGCAGAGTGCCTGGCAGCAACGCTGAAGGATGCGGGCATCAAACAGATCTATGTGACAGATGTTACACGCACACAACAGACAGCAGCCCCGCTGGCCAAAGCGCTTAAGATTAAACCCACAATTCTTCCCGCCAAAGACCCCAACGCGTTGATCAAGAACCTGGTTTATACGGGCGGCGGAAACATTCTTGTGGTGGGGCACAGTGACACGATACCTTTTGTAATTGCCCGCCTTCAGGGCGGAACAGTGGCGCCAATCGGCGAAAATGAATATGACCGCATGTTCGTAATGACCGTTGCGGAATCTGCCGGAATGCCAGCCGCCACCCTGCACTACTGCAGCGCCGGAAGTCCTGCCAAGGCTGCGCCAACACCGGCGCACACGCCAGCCAAGAAAAAGAAATCCTGATCTAAAAACACGTAACATGAAGGCGGACCGCAGAGCGGCCCGCCTTCATGTGCGCTGCTGGTGTTCTGGATAATCAAGGCAAAGTTCCTGCATTTTCCCGGGATTGAGGCTGATAGCCACACCATTACCAGAGCTTGGCACGGAGGTTACCTGGCTTTTGTTTGCGTTACGCTGCTGCGCACAGAAAAAGCGGGCCTCTATCATGCCCGCTTCCTGTGCAAAAAAATCCAGATTACTTAATTGGAATGGCTGATGCCGATGTTGCCGCCGAGATGCTGTTGCATCTCGGCGGCCTTTGATCGTTATCGCACGGTGATCGTCAAAGTGGCCACGTTGGGCAGAGTATCTGTCCCGCCGGGGCCGAAGCTGACGGTGCCTGTTGGATGGAAGACCGCTTTCGAGGTCCCAGCCGCGGGCGTCACGTTAATGATCACAGTCATGGTTGATGGCGGTTTAGCGCCGTTCTTTTTCGATCCACCCAGCGTTGGCGTGCTGCAGACGAACTGGTTGCCTCCAGCCACCGGAGACGCCGCTGTGCATGAGCCGGTGCCGCCGTTATCAAAGGTTGGAGTAGGAGGATTGGGAGCGTTAATCGTCAAACCCGTAGGCACGAAGATCACAAGCTGAACGTTCGGTGTGGCCGTGGTTGAAACGTTGCTAACCGTCCAGGTGATGTTTCCAGCCTGTCCCACATTGGGGTTCGGGTTCTGCGGATTTCCTGTCACAGAAACCGGGGCTGAAACGGTGGAGACTGACGGCAACGGCACAGTAGTGGTCAGGCTGGCATTCGCGTTCGCTAGTGCCGTGCCCGCTGCATCCGTACCGCTGGCGACAACCGAGTTGAGGATGGCCTGGCTCTGGATCTGCACGATCACCGTCATGGTTGTCGATGCGCCGGCAGACAAAGATCCCTGGTTGCAGGTAACAGTGATTACGCCCGCGCCACCCGCTGTGCACGTACCCTGACTAGTTTGCGCCAGCACGATATTTGCCAGCGGCAAGCCAGTCACAGTTCCGGAACCGCTGGTAGCGGTCGCGCCTGCCTGAGCATAGGTCAGCGTCGTAACCGACGGCACGTCCTGGATCGTGAAAGTACCGTTGAAAGACGCATCGCTAACGCCGGCAATGGTGACGCTTTGACCGATGTTCAATCCGTGCGGGTTCGTTGTGGTGATAGTAACAATGCCCGTAGTCCCATTGCGCGAAGCGCCGCCTGCAGCAATGACAGCGCGAACTGGAGACAACGTATGAGTCACAGAAACGTTGGCCGGGAAGTTCGACGTGGGAGTGATCGGGTTCGTGACGGTAATCGTGTAAGTGACCTGCGCCGGCGCCGAGCTTACGGACGAAGGCCCATTGATCGCCACGTTCAGGACCGGCACGTGCGCTGCCGACGGAACCACGGCGTTCGAAGGCGCGGAAGGCGCGCTCGGACCAGCAAGGTTAACAGCCTGGACTGTGAATGTATAGCTCACGCCATTGGTGAGACCTCCGACCAACGCCGTAGCGATGTTTCCGCTGGCCGGTGGTGGAATGCTGACCACGATGCCACCAGGACTCGACGTCACAACATAGCTCGTGATCGGTGCGCCCTGCGGAGGCGGTGAAACTGTGAAGCTTACGGAAGCCTGGGTATCTCCGGCAATTGCTGTTACGCCCGTGGGCGCAGCAGGAATAGCGATGCCTGGAGGTATAACAGGAGCGCTGGGAGCCGAAGCCGGGCTAGTGCCGGAAGCATTCGTCGCCGTGACAGTAAATGTATATGAAGTGCCATTCACCAACCCGCTAATCAAGACTGAAGTCGGCGGGAAAGCGGATCCAGCAACTGGAACCACCGTCACTGGAGCAACAGCAGGGCCCGCAGTGCTGGTATTTACGGTATAGCTGGTGACCGGCTGATTCGATTGCGCCGGGCTCCAATTTACGGTGACGGCATTATTGCTGGCGACTCCAAAAACGTTGAGCGGAGCGCCGGGAGCAGCCGTGGCGGGAGGAGTCGGACAATTCAGCACGTAAGGTGCAGGCGCCGGTGCCGGTGCGGGACCAGGGGTGCCCTGGCAAGTCTGGAACCACATTCCCTGCGCCAGCACGCCGCCACCGCCGTAGTCGTCAGCGCTATATAGCACAATGTTAGCGGGGTCAGAGGGATCTACTGCCAGGCCATTGATGTTTGCAATCGCCGGACTGGGGCCGGCTGCGGGATTGAATGTGCCGTAAAAAGTAGTGTCGAGAGTCGTTGCCGTCATGCCAGCGTCGGCGGCCGCGGCGTTTCCTAACCACGCGGTATTGAAAGGACCGCCAGCCGGAGACTCAGTGAAATACACGTTGTTGCCGTTAATCGCCGGATAGTACTGATCGCTCATGGTGGCCGTAGCGGCTGCGGCAATTGGTCCCGCTAATACGCTGATCACATCCGTGGGGGCGACGCAAATTCCGTGTGGAGGAACAGCGCAGGTGGTGTCAGCGTTCTTCACGAAGAACGGCGACGTGCCATCAGCGCCCCACAGATCATGGCCGATAAAAGTGAGACCATTGGAAATTTTGTCGACTATGGCGACGGGAGTAATGAACTGATCGCAAGTGCCAAAGCCAGTCTCAGAAGCTGTAGCCGGCTGGTTGAAGCGAACAATGGAGCCGCTCTTCTTGAAGCCGACCCAAAGATCGCCTAGAGGGCTGAGAACGGCTGCGTCCGGCAGTCCGGGATTGCCGGGCAGAGGGCACCCCGTGGTTCCTCCGCCGAACCGCGCGCCGGTGGTGTTGCCACCCATAATAAATACACTGGCAAAATTCAGAAATCCATGGCCGCTGTCGCCGCTGGCCAGATAGCCAATTCGCATAATGCCTTGCGAAGCGCGCTGCTCATCAAGGAAATAAAGGTAATTTGTCGCGACCGTAGGATTCGCAGGATCCAGGAAACGCGGCGTGGGATCGAGCGCCATTGGGCCGCCAGTAATGGAAGCGCCATTGATCTTGAAAGGGCAAGTTTGCAGATTCATGAAGTAAGGTCCGGGCGAATCCAGATCCGGATCTACGCGGCAAATGCCTGAAGTAGCGTCAGCTACCCATAGGTGGCGTTCCGGCTGGCCGGTAGTTGGATTGAGCGCCGTCCCCTTCAGGATGATGCCCGCCAGAGGTGCAGTAACCGCGGCATCACTCGTGTTCTGCGGGTTAGGTACGCCAAGATATTGCACCGTTGTGGTGGCTGGCGTAACGATGGTTTGGGCATTCGCCGTGACAATGGCGAGCATCAGAATTGTAACCAGACAGAACAAATTGCGCGCTGAGAGTGTGCGAACGCAGTTTTTGCCCTGGGCAGCTATAGTCCGTGTGGAGGAGCTCATTTTTTTCGCCTTTTTGTCCCGGAGCTTAGCCCCAGGATCTTCCTTGCTTTTTAATGTGGCAAGGTATCATCCGTGCACAACAAAACAGCCGCATTTACGAGCTATTCCTCGGGAATGCGGATAGTAACGATCTTCGCCAGGCAGGGCTTGCAAAATTCCGGAAGAGCGAGGCCCTGCTCCTTAAAAAGGCGAAGATTCGCCAATTAGTTCCTCAGTTTTAGGCCTTAGGAATTAGACCGACATTGGAGAAAAATTAAAGTTTTTAATCTTCGTTATTTTTACTAAGTATTCGCTGCGTAAGTTGCACTGGAACCATGAATTTCAGATGACCGCTACACAAGAAACTGGGAAAAATTTTGGTGGTACAGCTTGTTAAATGATTCATCGTTACGCGATGACGTCTATCCAAAATTTTCGGCAGACTTTGCTTGAGAAATTTGCCTGGTGTTGTCCGTAGAGAAGTGAATTTAAAAAGGAGGACGGCCCATGCTGTCCTCCTGCTGTTGCGCGGAGATTTGTTTGCGATCTTAGTATGAAGATCCAGGACTAGCTTTAGCCGGCCCTGGATTTTCCATTTACTGCAGAGTTAGCGTTCCGTTGATCAACGTTACTGCGTAGTTCGCGAGCGCGGGGCTCGGGTCCGCAGCAGGGATGATCGGGTACTGTCCAGCCGGGCTGGTGGAATCAGCCGTGGTGCTGTAAGAGGCCGTTACCACGTCTGCATTCTTCAGTCCGCTAATGGTTCCGGTGAAGGTTGGGAACGGCCCGCCGACCGGTGCAGTAGCGTCATTGGCCTGAATGGTCAGCGGCGCTGGATTGACGGTGAGCGTTCCGTTGGTTGAAGTAACAACGTAATTCGCCAGCTTGCTTGTTGGATCAGCCAGGCTGGGCACGATTGGATACGTTCCCACCGGGCTGGTCGGATCAGCCGCGCTGCTAAAGCTGGCAGTGATGTTATCGCCGTTCTTGATGCCAGTCAGCGTGCCGGTGAATGCCGGGTTAGGATCGCCATACAAGCGGGAAGCATCGGCAGCGACTACGCTCAGCGGCGCAGGATCAACCGTGAGCACGCCATTGTTGAGCGTCACCGAGTAGTTCCCCAGCTTGCTGTTTGGATCAGTCAGCGTCGGGATAATTGCGTAGTTTCCGACGGGGCTGGTTGGATCGGCAGCAGCGGAGAAGATGGCGCCAATGTTGTCGCCATTCTTCAAGCCTGTAATCGTGCCGGTGAATGCAGGATTCGGATCACCGTACAGGCGGCTGGCGTTGGCCGCAGTTACAACCAGAGGAGCTGGGCTGATGGTCAGCGTGCCATTGTTGATTACCACCGTGTAGTTTGCCAGTGCGCCCGTTCCGTTATCCGAGACTGCGGCTACGATTGGATAAGTTCCAGGTGCGCTGGTCGACGTGGCCGTCGTGCTGTAGCTGGCCGTGATGTTGTCGCCATTCTTGATTCCAGCAATTGTGCCGCTGAGCGCAGGGACCGCGTCGCCATAGACCATGCTGGCGTTGGCCGCGGTAACGGTCAGAGTGGCCGGAGTTATCGTCAGCGTGGCATTGGTGATCGTTACGCTGTAGTTGCCAAGCTTGCTGGTTGGATCAAGCAGCGAAGCCGTGATCGGATACGTTCCGGGCGCGCTGGTTGCAGTTGCCGTGGTGCTGTAAACGGCGGTGATGTTGTCGCCATTCTTCACACCGGTGAGCGTTCCGCTCAGGTTGTTCGGATCGCCATAAGCGCGGGAGGAGTTAGCAGCAACCAGGCTTAACGGCGCTTGCGTTACAGTCAGCGTGCCGTTGGTCGACGTCACGGTGTAGTTCCCCAGTTTGTTGGTTGGATCAACCAGAGTGGGCACGATTGGATACGTCCCCACGGCGGCGGTCGGATCAGCGCTGGAGTAAGTAGCGGTGATGTTGTCACCGTTCTTGATTCCAGTGATCGTTCCGCTCAGGTTGTTCGGATCGCCATACAAGCGAGTGGCGTCGGCGGCCGCGACCGTCAGCGGCGCGGGCGTAATCGTCAGCGTGCCGTTATTCGACGTGACAGTGTAGTTCCCGAGCTTGTTCGTCGGATCAACCAGCGCAGGCACGATTGGATACGTTCCTACGGCTGCCGTGGCATCCACGCTGGAGTAAGTAGCGGTGATGTTGTCACCATTCTTGATTCCAGTAAGTGTGCCGATGAAGACCGGGTTTGGATCGCCATAAACGCGAGTCGCATTGGCGGCTGAAACCGTCAGCGGAGCCGGGTTAACGGTAAGCGTTCCGTTGTTGATGGTCACCGAGTAGTTCGACAGCTTATTGTTCGGATCGCCGATCACGGGCACGATGGGATAAGTTCCAACCGGGCTCGTGGCGTCGGCAACGCTCGAGAAGCTGAGCGAGAACGTATCGCCATTCTTCACGCCGCTGATCGATCCGGTGAATGCCGGGTTCGGATCTCCATAGAGCCTGCTGGCGTTTGCCGCTGTTACAACCAGCGGAGCCGGACTTACCGTGAGCACGCCGTTGGTTGAAGTTACTGTGTAGTTGCCCAGCTTGTTGGTTGGATCAACCAGCGCGGGCACGATTGGATAAGTGCCTGGCGCGCTCGTTGGGTCTGCCACGCTGGAGTAGGTCGCGGTGATGTTGTCAGCATTCTTGATTCCGGTAATCGTTCCAGTGAATGCCGGGTTTGGATCGCCATAGAAGCGAGTTGCATTGGCAGCGACCACTGAGAGCGGTGCCGGCGTTACCGTCAGCGTGCCATTGGTGGAAGTTACCGTGTAGTTGCCAAGCTTGTTCGTTGGGTCAACCAGCGCCGGAGTGATGGGATACGTTCCCACCGGGCTGGCGGCTGTGGCCGTGCTGCTGTAAGTGGCAGTGATGTTGTCGCCATTTTTGATTCCGGTGATCGTGCCCGTGAACGCTGGGTTGGGATCGCCGTAAACGCGAGTTGCATCAGCCGCTGCAACGCTCAGCGCGGCCGGAGTGATCGTCAGCGTTGCCACTCACGAAGGTAAACGAGTAGTTCGCCGCTGAGAGCGTGCCAGTTGTGCAGGTGATGGGATACGTACCAACCGCAGCTGTCGGATCAGCGCTGGTGCAAGCCGGGCTGCCGCTTACCACAGCCACAGTGTCGCCGTTGACGAATCCAGCGATCGTGAAGCTGAAGGCTGGGTTCGGATCGCCGTAAATCCGCGTTGCATCTGCCGAGGTCACGGTCAAGACCGCCGGATTAATGATCAAGGTTGCGCTGCCGGAAGCGGCGGTGTTGTTTACGTCGCCGGCGAAGCTGGCCGTGACGGGATACGATCCCGCGCCGAGACCAGCAATGCTTGCGGAAACTGACGCAAGACCAGTCGCATCGGTTACTGCGCTGCCTGCGGGCGAGCCGTTGAGCGTGAAGCTCACCGTCTTGCCGGCCAGAGGACCGCCGGGCGTGGTCAGAACTGCTGAGAGCGTGGTGCTGGCGCTTCCGTACGTGGCGCTCGCCGCACGTCACCGCCAGGCTGGTAGTTGCAGGCTGAGCAACGGTCACGGTGGCGCTGGCCGAGTTGTTGGCAGCGTTTGCGTCAACCGCTGAGCTGTTGCTGATGCTTGCGGTATCAGTGGTTACCGTGCCGTCAGGAATTGCCGTGCCCGCTTGCGCGACCAGGGTGACGGTCTGCGTTTCACCACTCTGCAGCAGATAGAAGTTCGCTGCCGCTGAGCTGCCGATGCACGCTCCGTTGCCTGTCGCGCTGCAGGAGACCAGCGTGAAGCCGGAAGGCAGACTGTTGGTGACAGTTGCCGCCGCCGGATCAGCACCGTTGTTCGTGACGGAGATTGTGTAGGTCACGTTCTGACCGGCCACGATGTTCGGAGACGAAGCCGAAATCGCGACGCTCAGATCTGCGTTGCTGGCCATGCGCGGCGGATACGCAACCAGGTCTTGGACCTGGCCTGCATTCGCAATCGCGACATCGCCAAGCTGTGAGAGCGAGCCCGCGCCATTGATGCTGAACACGGCCACGCCGAAGGTATCGTCCGCCACAAAGAGCAGGCTACCGGAGCGGTCCGTTGCCATGCCCACCGGAGCGTGCAGTGAAGCCGCGCTGCCAAAGCTGCCAAGGCTGCTCAGGCTGCCGCCCGCGCCCACGCCGTATGAGCTGACGCTGTTGCTGCCCTGGTTGCTGGCGAACAGGAAGCTGTCATTCGGGCTGAGCAGGACCACGTTGGAGTTAATCGCGGTGGTGCTGAACGGGCTGCCCGCAACGGATGAGAGCGCGCCGTTAGCGCCGATCGTCCATGCATCCGCGAAGGCTGCTGTTGCGCTGGCTTCCGCGCCAAAGAGCAAGCCGCTGGTGGAGCTGAAGTCAAGACCCGCAAGCGATCCGGTTCCGGCCTCTGCGAACGGCGATCCAGCGACCGCGGTCAGCGACCCATCAGGATTGATGGAGAACACTGAGACGCTGGCGCCGTTCGAGACTGCCAGAAGCTGTCCGTTGGCCGAAATCTTCATGCTGGCGTTCGGGACAACCGGGTTTGCGGCGGTGGAAAGCGAAGTAAGTACGCCACCCGCGCCGATGCTGAAAGTTTTGATCTGGCCGTTGCTCGAAGCCATCAGGAAGCGTCCGTCAGGCGTGGCGCTCAGGGAAATTCCGGAGCACGCATCGAGCGTGAGACCAGAAGCGAACGGTGAACCGGCTGCCGCCGTCAACGCGCCGCTGGTGGGATCGATAGTGAAGGCGCTGATGGTCTGATCGCCGCCGTTGGAGACAAACAGCAGGTTATTGCCTGCGCTCAGGGCCAGGCGATTCACAGAAGAGCAAGCTGCGTTCGCGCCCAGACCGCCGGTTGCAACAGGCGAGCCAGCCAGAGCCGTCAGAGTTCCGTCAACGGCCACCGAGTAGCTGGCGATGCTGTTGCCGGTTGCGGCCTGGTTATTCACAAAGAGGAAGTTTGCCGTGGGCGCAGCATTCACGGTCAGCGTGCCATCGGTGGACGTGACAGTGTAATTGCCGAGCTTGCCGGCAGGATCAACCAGCGCCGGAGTAATCGGATACGTTCCGGCCGGGCTGGTAGCGATTGCCGTGGTTGAGTACGTTGCCGTGATCGGGTCGCTGTTCTTGATTCCCGTAATGATTCCGCTGAGTGGCGGGTTGGGAGTTCCGAACAGGCGGCTGGCGTTCGCCGCAGTCACGCTCAAGGGAGCAGGATTGACGGTCAACGTGCCGTTGTTGATGGTCACTGCGTAGTTGCCGAGCTTGTTCGTCGGATCGATCAGAGTTGCCACGATGGGATAAGTTCCAATCGGGCTCGTCGGATCAGCCGTGGTGCTCACGCTGGCCGTGATCGGATCGCCATTCTTGATTCCGACAATCGTCACGCTGAGCGCCGGGTTCGCATCACCATAGAGGCGGCTCACGCTGATTGCGGTAACGGTCAGCGGCGCTGGATTTACGGTGAGGACGCCGTTGTTGCTTACCACAACGTAGTTCGCCAGCGCGCCGGTGCCGTTATCTGAAAGCGTGGGCACGATTGGATACGTTCCTACCGGGCTGGTTGGATCAGCAACGCTCGAGTAAGTTGCCGTGATGTTATCGCCGTTCTGGATTCCCGAGATCGTGCCGGTGAAGACCGGGTTCGGATCGCCATAGAAGCGGCTGGCATTGTTCGCCGTGACGGTCAAAATTGCGGTGGTCACAGTCAACGTGCCGTTATTGATGGTCACCGTGTAGTTGTCCGAGCTTGCCGGTCGGATCAACCAGAGCAGGAATAATCGGATACGTTCCCGCCGGGCTGCTGGCCGTGGCCGGAGTGGAATAAGTTGCGGTGATGTTGTCGCCGTTCTTGATGCCGACGATCGTGCCGGTGAACGCCGGATTCGGTGCGCCGAAAGCGCGGGTTGCGTTGTCAGCGGTTACGGTCAACGGAGCAGGGCTCACCGTGAGCGAACCGTTGTTCAGCGTAACAACATAGTTTGCTAATGCGCCCGTGCCGTTGTCGCTCGGCGAGGGGTTGATTGGATAAGTTCCAATCGGGCTGGCTGGCGTTGCCGGTGTCGTATAGATCGCGGTGATGTTATCGCCATTCTTGATTCCAGCAATGGTGCCGGTGAATGCCGGATTCGGATCGCCATAGAGGCGCGCCGCATTGTTGGCCGTGATCACCAGGGCTGCCGGAGTGATCGTCAGCGTTCCGTTGTTGATGGTAACTGTGTAATTGCCCACAACGTTATTCGGATCGACCAGCGTTGCTGTGATCGGATAAGTTCCAACCGGGCTGAGCTGCGTTGCCGTGGTGCTGTAATTCGCGGTGATCACGTCGCCATTCTTCAGGCCAGTGATCGTCCCGGTGAATGTTGGATTCGGATCGCCATAAGCGCGCGATGCACTGTCCACGTTCACGGTCAAGGGCGCCGGATTAATCGTAAGCGTGCCGGGGACGAAGGCGAACACGTAATTCTGTGCAGAAAGCGTTCCGACAGTGCAGGTAATCGGATAAGCGCCAACTGGGCTTGCCTGGGTCGCGGTGCTTGTGCAATCTGCCGTTCCGCTTACCACAGAGATATCGTCGCCATTTACAAATCCGGTGATGGTGTAAGTAAACGGCGGATTCGGATCGCCATACAGCCTGGATTGATTATCTGCGGTGACGGTCAACTGCGCTTTGGTCACAGTCAAATCGCCCGTGGCGCTGCTGGCGCCGAAGCTGGCATCGCCGCCAAAAGTCACAGTGAACGCCTTCGGGTGGAAGCCGACCGTGGTGAAGCCCAGCGGGATGATGACTGTGGCTACGCCGTTGGAATCTGTTACCGCGTTGTAATTGCTGTTGTTCTGGTTGAAATTGAATCCAACTGTTTCATTCGGAACCGGTGTGCCGCTGCTGGTTTTCAGCGTGGCGGTCACGGTCGCGTTTCCGCCGTAAGGACCGGTGGCCGGCGGAACGGTAAGCGTTGTCCCGGTCTGCGTGCCAATCGTGACAGTTGCAGTCGCTGAATTGTCCGCCGGATTAGGATCAACCGTGGATTTGTTGCTGATGTTCGCTGTGTTGCTGACGACGGTCCCGTTGGTCAGGGTGCCTTTTGTCGTCGCGTTCAGCAGGACGGTGCGCGTTTCATTGAAGCCCAGGTTCGGGAACGTAATTAACTGGGCCTGTGTGGCAGGCACGCTCACGCTGCCGCCGCCGCTGATTGCGTTGGCTGCCGTCTGCTTATAAGTAAATGTCGTCGGAGAAGGAACCGACGTCACCACGAATGCTCCGTTAAATGTGGTATTCGCGACGCCGCTGATGGTGGCTGTCTGTCCCGCAAAAATCTGATGCGGCGCGGTAGTAGTGATGGTCACCACATTGCCGGAGCGATTTGCCCCTGTGCCGGCCACGATCACCGGGTGGGGAGCGAAGTTAAAGAAGCTGCAAGTGCCCGGGCCGGCGGTTACAAGGCAGGTTGCAAGGTTGGTGCTTCCGCCGCCCGCCTTATCGGAAGACGGCACGTTGGGCGGTGCGGTGACAGTTCCACCGCCGCTGACTGCGTCTGGTCCGGCCTGCTGATAGGTAAATTTTGTCGGCGCAATTTGGGTGACGGGGAATGATCCGTTGAAGCTGGGATTGCCCACGTTGGTAATCGTCAACGTCTCGTTCGCCGGCAACTGGAACTGCTGGGTTGTCGTGATGGTGACAGTGCCACTCAAGCGCTGCGCGCCGTTCGTGGCGAGCGATCGCAAGGGTCGGCTGCGGAAAGGACGAGGTTGTAAGCGACTGCTGATAGGTGAAGGTGTTGGCAGTGGTCGTTAAAACTTGATAGACGCCGTTAAATGTGGGATCGGTCAGGAAGAAGCCTGACTGGATCGGGTTCGGCGTGGTGGGCGAGGGCACTGAGCTGACGGTGACGTTTTCCCCAGGCTGTAACTGGTGTGGAACGGTGGTCGTGATCGTGACAGTGCTAAGGCCGCTGACAACGTCATTTTGACGCGATGCGCCTGCTGGATTCACGATAGGCGAACTTCCGCCGGCGCTGAGCGTGGGCGGGAATGTATCTGCCACCACGGCCGATGAAATTGTGGTGCTGCTGTTGTTCGTGATGTTGAGCGTATATTGGACCGGCGCGCCCGCCTGGACCGTGGCTGGGACAGCCGTCATCGTGAGCGTAAGGTCCGCTGTGGTGCAGCTGCGCGCCGGATACGCCACCAGGTCCTGAATTTCGCCGGGGCGATTGATGGCAACATCACTCAATGCCGCCAGCACGCCGCCATTGCCGATCCTGAATACCGCGACTCCAAAAGCGTCGTCCGCCACATAAAGGAAAGTGCCGGTAGCATCGGTGGCCATTCCCGCGGGCGTGTGGACCTGTGTGCTGGTGCCGAATTTTCCAACGTTCACCAGGCTGCCGTCAGGATTCACCTGGAAAGAGTTGACGCTGTTGGTGAACTGATTGCTCTGGAACAGCAGCGTATTGTCCGGGCTATATTGGACCAGGTTGGAATTGTTTCCGGATGAGGTAAACGGCGTTCCCGGCACCGGAGTAAGAAGGCCCAAAGTGGGGCTGGCCGGCGCGTTATCGATTGTCCACGCATCGGCAAGAGCGGGACTGCCGGTGGCTTCACCGGCATAGAGACGATCGGCGGCGCAACTGAAATCGAGACCGGAAAGACTTCCTGAACCTGTCTTGGCAAATGGCGATCCCGGGACCGGCGTTAATACTCCGGCGTTAATGGTAAACATTGAAACGCTGGTTTGATTTGAGATCGCCAGGAACTGGCCATTGGGAGAAATCACCATGCTGGCATTGGGCGAGCAGCAGTTCGATGTAACAGTAGGGTTTCCTGTAACCGGGTTTATCAGCGGAGTCACCACTCCGCCCGCGCCGATGGTGAAAGTTTCAATCTGGCCATTGCTTGAGGCAAACAGGAAACTGCCGTCCGGTGTCGCCGCCAGTGAAATACCCTGGCAGGTATCCAGTGTGAGCACTGTGGCAACAGGCGACCCAACGCGAGTGAGTACGCCGGTGGCCGGATTGATTGTGAACGAAGTGATGGTGCGGTCGCCCGTATTGGCCACAAACAGCAGATTATTGATCGGACTTAGCGTGATCCGATTGAGGCCGTAACAGACCACATTCGCGCCCACTCCGCCAGTGGAATAGGGCGAGCCGCTCAATTGCGTAAGCGCACCCGTGGCGGAGACTGAATAAGCGGAGACCGAGTTGGCGGCCGCCTGGTTATTCACATAAACGTAATTCCCCTGGGCCTGCGCGGCCAGAGGAGACAGGACCGCCATCACCAGCAGCAACATGGCTAAAAGCCGGAGCAATCCGGCAGGCTTGGTTCCTGTATTAATTTGCGTGGAAATTTGGGCGCGCATGGATGTTGCCTCCAAAGGGGGTGCTTAGAACTGAATGAATGTCTGAACGGGATTGCCTTGTGCGTCGCTGTACGTAACGCTCATGGCCGGACTGCTGCCTTTTTGCCAGGACTCGTACAGGCCCTGCGGAACGCGGAATGAGCCACTGACGTGAGTGCTGCTGCCTGCGGCAAGAGAAAGACCAGCGAGCTGTCCGTAAATCACGCGGCCGGCCTGCGGCTCATGCAGCGAGATGGTGGCGTTGCCGATGCTGGAGGAAGTATTGTTGGCGACGGTCAGCATGATCGTGAGCTGAACGTCTTTTCCCGCCGCTGCCGCAGCGCCCAGGGTGTATGTGCCGGTGAAGTCACTGGCGGGCGCGGCAAACGCGCTCAACGCGAGCGCAAGCAATATAACGGCAGAGATTCGCAGGGATGTGCGTGCGGAAATCATGGAATTCCTCCAGCGGTTTCAGCCCGTGGCTGAAACCAGACAAAAAATGAAAGCCTTGTTGAAACTGCTTTAGGGATGGGAGCCCGGAAGGGACTTGCCTCTTACCCCGATACTTCGCGTTGCGATACTTCTATGGCGATACTTAATATCGAAGGCATTAAGGGCGGCTTGGAGTCGAATTAAAATTTCAAATGTTCAGTGATTTAGCGCGCCAGTCTTGCCAATGCTTTACTTTGCCGAGCGTCCTGCAAGTCAACAAAATTGACTTGCCCGACATTCCTGTCTCCGTATCAACGGACATATCGCCGCAAAAAATAACAACTCAACAAAACGAGGGTTTTGAGACCGGAAGGGAATGCCGCTATCTCATTCCCTCAAAAAAATATTCAGACTTGCACTGTTTGGGTCCAGTCCGGAAGGAGCCGGAACCGAAAGTTCGTACTCCGAGACATGGCAAGAATAGGCAGGCGGAATTAGGCTGCCGTTAAGGACACATTAAAAATTCAAATGATTGGTCGCGGCGGAAATCGGGGATGAGGATGAGGCTGACGGACTGAACGGCTGCAGTTTTTTACGGAGAAGAATAATGCTCTAATTCGCTCTTTTTTCGTTGCTTTCCAATTTGCCCTGAGTGTATAAGCAAGTCGGGACGCTCCCGGTGGATAAGACCGGGTAACGTCCCTAACCAAAGCACCTAGTGAGAGGCGACAATGGCTACCCCTGATGTTACTCAAAAGTCCCGGATTTATCACACGCTCTCTGAACTCAACACAGCGTTTGCGGCGATTGTGGGCCACTGCAACACATTGCAGCAGACCGGATTGTTCAAATCAAAAGCGGCAAACGTTCTGCCGAGTTTCGTCGCAGGAGCTGCAAGCCGAAATGCAACCAGGAATTTCTTGAAGACCTTGAGCAGATCGAGCTTGACGACTGGAACCGATACGGTAAGGTCCGCGCAAAAGTGGGAAAAGTATCTCGGAGATCCTGATGACGTTTTCATTCACGCCGAAGAACGCAGGAAAGAACTGGCCAAACAGCGTAAGAAGAAAAAGGGCCAATAGGAACCCAACCCGCATCAAACAAAACCCGCCCAGAAAAGGCGGGTTGTTTATTGGTGAAGCCGTGATAGAGCAGCAATAAATGATGTCGGAAACAGCCCAGTGAATTTATTGCGCTTTTTCCGGGCACCAGTCTTCTTTTCGTCCTCGGTATGAACGGGCCGCTTGGTGGCGCGTGCCTGGATATCACGCAGAATGCATTCCAGCTCGATCAACGCCTTGGGATAAGCGGGACGTTGCGTGTTCAACAAGGGATAGAAATTTTTGATGGCGATGGTCTGCCTGGCAGAACCATGCTGGATATTCAGTTGCGCTTCCCAGTCAAAATCCACGACTTTAATCTGTGAAGGGATCTCAGCCGGCACCGCGCGCATTTCTTTGCTGTTCAGCAAAACAGTCAACCTTTGCAACTGCGCAGGGGTGAGCCTGGTGTTAAAAGCGCCCGTTTTGCGATCGTTGCCGGATTCACTGTAGCGCACGCGGCCGTCCGCAAATATTTCAAGGTCCTCAATGTGCATGTTCCCGATAATGGGGCCCTTGATGTCATTGTGTGACACCAACATTGCCTTTGGTGTGTCCTTGGCGAACAACAGCAATCCGCAGAAACATGTGACAAACAGAAAAAGGAATCGCATAAGCAGCAGTTTACCTCAGGTGAAATTCGCGGGCAGCAATCGAATCAATAGCGTTTTGCAATAAAACAGGCTGGCGATCTTACGCCAGCCTGTTGGTTAAGAGTTGAAGTTACGGAACGATGTAAACGTGTCCTTGTCCGTGCAGCCCGGTTGTGGGAGGCACGAACTGGCTCTTTTGCAGCGTCTGGTCAGGAACGACCAACCCCGGATCGTCGGCAATCGCCAGGTTAGCTTTGGAGTCGGTCTGGCTGTTGAAAGCCAACGCTGTTACCGGTGCTAAATCCTGGTTCAGGCTCAGGAGCGGATTGAGCGAGCCCTGCGCCACCCAGTCGATCATGGTGGTGCAGATGGATCCGAACTGGGCAACTTCAGGCGGCAGGGCCAGTCCGCCGCTTACCGCGCTTGCCGGAGGAAGTCCCATGCTGCCCATGAAGAGACCAGGAGCGGTTCCAGGATCTGCCGGCACGCTGGCGGAAAGTTTTACACCAAGCGGCGGCAGGCATTTTTCGCGATCACCCACCGGACCAACAGCAAATGCCGCCGGATTGGTGAACAACTGCGGGCTCAGGAGAGACTGCGGATCAGGGCTTTGCAGACGCGAGATGGGTTTATCAATTTCGCGAGCGCTGCCTCTCTGCAGATCAGGCGAGGCTGACACAAGCACAGTTACCTGGCTGCCTTTGATCAACTGCCCCCCGGCGTTTGGCGGCGGCGCCAGCTCGGCCATATAGAGATCATTCCCCATAAAGGCCATGCTGAGTACGCCAACACCGTGGCCGAGTCCACCCACTGGGATTGGTGCTGTTGGAGCCGTTGCCGGCTGCTGGATCTTGAAGATTGAGCCGATATTGTAATAGCCAACGTAAACCGCTCCATCGTTGAACGGGCCGGTTGGAATGGCCACTGCTGCCGGCACACCTTTGCCGGAATTCAGCACGCCAGTCTGCGACACCGTACCGCCGGTGCCATCTGGGATAAAGACGAGCCGCGCGATGCTGCCAGTCGTACCGCAAGGCAGAATCTTGCAACCCGCAGAATCCGGGATGTATACATTCTGGCGGCCGAGCTTATCAACCGCGGAAGCCGCAGGCTGACCAGGCACGAAGCCCGCCGGTTGGAAGCAATGAGTCATGGCAGCCGCGCCGGTGATCGGGTTCTGATCAATGCGGCAGAAGCCATGATCTTCATCAGAGACCCACCAGTTGGTCTGCAACCAGAGCAGGCCTCTTGCATGGGTCACGCCGGAGAGGAGCAGAACCGAACGTCTCCTGGCATCATTGCTGGGGGCGCCGACCGGAGGATTGTCGTTACCAGTCTCGCTGTTGACGCATGGGGGCGGATTGAGCGGCGTGACAACGCAAGGCTCCTGCGTCAGGCCGCTGGAAGCCTTGTACAACCAGGCTTTGCCGGTCTTAGGCAGAATGCCGGCAACGGCCGGAGGCGGAGCTTCAATGATCGGATCAGTGGTGACGGTCATGTCTTCAATAGAACCGCTGCCATCAGCCAGGGCCACCTGTGTTCCCTGAATGAAATTCATGCCAAAAATCAGACTATATTCCTGAGGAATAGTGCTGGGCACGCAGGGCGGGGCGACCTTAGGTACTGCGCAAGGGATACCGCTCTGGTTCCAGACCTGCATGTTGCCGGCGCTAAAAGTGTCATAGCGGATTACGCGGTTGCCGTTGCCCCAGTAGAGCCAGCGTCCGTCAGTATGGGAGGAAATGAACTGGTCAGAAACCAGTCCCTGCTGGCTTTGCAATTTGCCGAACTCCAGCATTGCCTGGCAGGCAGGCATAGTGTAGTTGCAATCGATGGCGTTCTGAATGCGGTTCAGGAAGCCGGCTTGCGTAGCCCACAGATCATTGCCCACCCAGGCAAGACTAAGCAGTGTAGCGCCGCTGAATGAGGTGCCCACGCGCTCTACCGCGTTTCCGGCAGGCGTGAAATTGGGCGTAAGCGGGTTCCTGATGCGCCAGATATCGCCGCTGCCCTGGAAGCAAATGTAAAGCTTGCCATCCGGACCCATGCGAGTGTCGCGGACGAAGCGAGGTCCGTTGACGGGAGCGCCGTTGGTGAAAACGGACTTAGTGCTGTCAAAAATTGAGACCTGGCTCTTGGCATTGATGATGGTTCTGCCCAGCTCCGTGGGAGAGGCCATGAACTCAAGGCGGGTGACTTCCTTAACTCCGGCAACAAAAACATAACCGTTGGAAGGAAGGCCCTGATTGTTGATGACGCCGCGGGTTTCTACCTGGTAATCCACCGGAGCGAACGTTCCCGGCAGGTAGCAGGTGCTGAGGTTCAGGATACCGTTAGACGGCCCTGTGTCCGGACCAGTGTTATCAAGGCGGCAAAAGCCCGAAGCTTCATCCGCCACCCACCAGTCAACTAATGGAGCTCCGCCGGCGGGATTTGGCACTGTGGCTTTAATCAACCCACTGGGACGGAACATTTGTTGGTTGCCGACTTGCACGCCCGGTCCTGCAAACGCGCTGGTTACACACATTAGGGTAACCAGGGCCAGCATCAGGCTGCGTTTCCATGAGCGAGTTAGCAAGGTCTGTTTGCTGTCCTTGCTTGCGGCCCGCAAAAAGTTCGAGTTCATTGTTGGTTCCTCTCTTCGATGAATGCTTCTTCTTACTAATCCCGCCTCTTCGAGCCCGATGCGGGGGAAGTTCTTTCTGCTGTTGAGCTGCCGGACCGGAGTCCGGCAGCCCCCTGGTTTGGTTACCTCAGGAACGTGATGCCACTCTGAGCAAATCCACCAGCGTCCGAAGTGATCGTCACTAGGTTCGGCGGCGGTATGTTGCTGAAGCGGAGCGAGAACACGCCCTGTGCGAACGGGATGATTGGTCCCATCACGCCTTGCCACTGGAGACCCGTGGCGGGATTGATGATGTCCAGAGTCGCAGTTAACGTGACGCCCGGAGTAAAGTCGCTGCAGTTCACGATCAGACGGCCCTTGGTGCGGCGATAAACCACGTTGCTGACCACGATCAGATCGGCCGCCGGACGGACAATTACGGTTACAGTTGCAGGCGCGCTGACCAGATTCGGAGCTACGCTGCTGGTTGCCGTCACCTGGAAGGTGAAGGATTGTGCTGGCGTGAGCTGCGGCACTGTACCTGCTGTGAAGATCACTGGTGAGCCCGTTGTCCCCGACAGTGTGGCATCGGGAGGCAGAGCCGCCGGAGATACCAAGGTCCAGGTGAAGGTGGAATTGCACGGTGTACCCGGCGCCTGAGCAGGATCAACGCAGGTCGCGCTCAAGGTTACCGGTGCGCCGCTGGCAACTGTGATGGTCGTTCCCGTCACAGGGCCTGGCGGTATGATCGGTCCACCCGGAAGCTGAACATCAGGGTTCGGACCAGATGCCGTTGCGTTGACAACTGGCGCAGTCCCTGCAGGCGCAATCACTACCGGTACGATCAGACTTGCCGGCGCCGATTGCGGAACGCTGCTGCTCTGTCCACCTACAACCAGGGAGAACGTCAGGTTCTGCGCTCCTGCGACTGTCGGAGCCACAAAGGTCGGTTTGGCGGCAAACTGGTCACTGAGAGTGACGACCGGATCGCCGGGATTGATGATCTGCGCCCACTGGAATGGACCGGTTGGCGGATTGCTGCTTGTACCGTCAAGCGTGACAGTAACGCCAGGGAACGGCGGGTTCGGGTTAGAAGTGAATTTCGGCACGGCGAGCGTGGTGATCGCGCCGGGAACGCAGGTGAGCGGAGGCAGCGTGTTGTCCGGGAACGGATTCAGCTGGCCCATCACCTGGTTGGGGTAAAACGGAATTGGTTGTTGTCCCAGCTGAACCTGGGAGCTATCGAAAACGTCGCTTACCATCGGCAACTGGCCCATGCCGTTGTCGAGGAAAAGGATGTCAGCAAAGTTGGACACGGGCTGACGTGAGCCTGGCACCTGGTTCTCTGGGAAGATGAACTCGCTGCTGGGCAACTGATATTCGGAGTAGGTCAGACCGTTCTTGGTTTTACCCGGGAGGCTGCCACTCACGCGCGCGCCCACGTTCTGTACGGCGGGCAGGAAATTGCCGCCCTGGGGGAAGCGCATGCGCCAACGGCCTTTTACGCCGACTCCCGGAGGTCCCGGCTCAACCGGGAAGTTCGATGCCCATGCCGGCTCGCGGAAGGTCAGGTTGCCGTTGCAATCCTGGTCAATCGCGGAGACGTCAATCTGGCGCGCTATGTCAGTGGTAAAACCCTCTACCCTGGTGCGTACGCCGGCTTCCTGTGGGAAGAGCGCGTGATCCACTCCGCCGGTACCCTGGATGACAACTTCTTCGATAACGTAGGCTGGATCGGTCCCCGGCCATGTATAAGCGCCAACCGTTAGAGCCTGAACATCCGTTGCAGTAATGAAGGGGCCTTGGTCATCCATTTCCAGCGTGCCAATGATGTTGACGAAATCGCCCACTTCAAACGGCATTTCCAGAAGAGGATCCTGCGGAATCGGGTTCTCCACTGTCGGGGGATCGCCCACCTGGTTCATGGTGAATATCGGCACAAGCAGCGTGCCGGTGGTCGGATCACGAGGCCGGTTCTTTTCCGGACACTGCGGGTCCTGCTGCGCTTCGGGATTTAAAAGCGTCAGAGAGGGGCCTTCAGATCCATCGCTGCCATCCACATACGGGCTGACCGAAGGAATACACATCGGATAGCCGGTTTCCGAGGTCACGGTCGGGTTGTTCTGGTCAACAGCAAAACGCGGATCAGCCGACTTTCCGGCGCTATAACGGCCTTTCGTCAGTACGGTAGGGTTTCCGCCGCCATCCAGAAGCGGCGTGCCATCCTGATTCGGTACCGTGAAGGTGATTGGCGGATCGTTGATCTGGACCCGCATGCCGTTCACCCACATGACGCCGTTGGCGTAATCAAATTTTTCGATATAGCCCTGGGTGAAGTTCCCCGGATCCTGGAAGAGAAATACCAAGCCGGCAATGTATTGACCGTTGACAATGTTTCCCTGGACGCTGATTTGATAGGTTCCCGGGAACCGCACGGTGTCAGACATCGCCAGCCCGGTTTGAATAATCGGGTCGGTCTGATGCGTATTCGGGTTCAATTCGAAAGCTTCTTCCCACGTCAACAACGTGTTGGGGAAGATGACCACGGTGCTTTGTGGGATACGGATGACGTTGTTGTTTACCTCAACCCAGCCACCGGTGATCTTGCACTGCGCCGGCAGTGGGGGGTTGGCCGGCGTCGGTGATGGATTGTCATCCTTGTTGCACAGCCCCGGAGTTGCATCCAATGAAGCGTACTGGATGAACCCGGTGATTTGAAAGCCGGTTGGCATATTGCCTTCACGTGGCGGTTGTATCGGCGGCGCCGGAGGAACTGCGGCTGGCGTCGGCCACGGAATTGGGTTCAGGCTCTGGGCTCGTGATTTCGTGCCCAGCCCTATAATCAGCAGCAGCAGTACAACTCCCGCTACTTTGAATCTCTTGGTTAGTTGCTCAAATCCCCGCATTTTGAAGCTCCTTCCGTCGGTGTACTGCAATTTCGTACTGCTCTGCCTTGCTGATGTGTTGTCTGGATCGTGCTGCCCTGACCGCGCCGGAGGCTGGGTCAAAGCCATATTCGTTCCGAACCTAATTGGAGCCGGCATTTTGGCCTCCTAACAGGTTCTCCAGGAATGTGGGAAGAGGCTTGCCGCCTTTGGCTCCCGTTACTGGAATTTCCATAAGCTGGTCTGTTGCACGGTCCGGATGTTTTGGGTCCGGTATTACCGGATAGCCATTCGCGCTATGCGGATGACCGTTTGGCACGAACAACTGCGGATGATCGAACGGTGCAGCTTGCGCGACTGTCCTTGGATCCGTTAGAGCATTCCGCAGGAAGTCCACAAGGTCTGTCTTGTCCTGCAGCGTAAGACCCAGAATCTCGATATCCGGATCCATGTACTTGACTTCTTCAACTGTGTTGAAGTCGCCGCCGCGGTTGTAGAATTCCACTACCTGCTCCAGACGTTAGCTGGCTGCCATTGTGGAAATAAGGAGCAGTCAGGCCAACGTTGCGAAGCTGCGGCGCCTTGAAGAATCCGCCACGGGCGATGTCATCGTTGCAATTCATCGGAGCCGGCGCGATTCCGTCACCGCGACGCCCAGGGACAATCACACTCTCGTATCCGCCATCGCAAACGTGCTGGCGCAGAATTTCTGCCTGCGAAAGCGGCAGACCCGCTACTGGATCGGTTCCTGCCAGACCGGCGTCTTCTGCCGTTGGCCGCACACCGATGTGGTAGTAACCTGTGTCATAAACGCGAGCGCTGTCGTCTTCCATGATCATCCGTTCCACTGGGAAGCCGGTTACGGTTCCCACTGAAGCATTGGACAATTCAGGACCGCCGTGGCATACCACGCAGCCTGCTTTGGTCTGGAAGAGGTTCAATCCGCGGAGCTGCCCCGGAGTTAGCGGTACTGCGCCCACCGAGTAGTTGATCTGGATTGGCACCTGCGATACCGGCGCTTCTCCGAAGAAGACAGTCAAAGTACCGCTGGCGTAGTCAATGGTTCCGCCGTTGACTCCATTGCCCATCACGCGTCCCTGGCCATCGTCAAATGCGTAAGTGTCCTGGTCGCTGGCGTCCAGACTCTGATTCAACCCGATGATCGAAACCGTGTAGGGCGTTACGCCGGGCTTCAACTGAATGGTGTATTGGTTCTTCTGGTTGTCGCCAATCAGCGTGTAGGTCTGCTGCTGCTCCAGGTATTTGTCGAACGGCGTTTGGTCGGCTACCAGGGTGCTTTCGTACATCTGGATCGCTACACCCCAGAACAGGGAGAAGTTGTATTCCATCAGGCTGTAATCATTGGTGCCGGCCGGACAGGTCTCAAAGTTGGCTGGATTGACCGTACCTGTCATGGTGCCGTCGGCGGCTTCGCAAACGTGCTGCGTGAACTGCCACCACTCCGGCTGAAACGCTTTCTGTACCAGCGCTGAGTAACTGGTTTTCAACCCTTTGTCGGGAGACTTTGAAAACACGCCCAATACGCTGTCCGTCGGATCAACCAATTGGTTGGCCAACGGTACGCGAGCAAGCAATTTCTTGCCGACCTGGTGGAAGTTCCGGTTGTCAGCAGACATCTCCGTTGAGCTGAGAATCGGACCCAGCGACTGCGAGCAGAGGGCCGAGTTCACCATGTTCACCTGGGTTGGTCCCAGCTTGCCGTCAACCGGATCAACCACAAGCAGGTGGTTTGCTTTATCGCGGGTGCCAAATGGATTTGCGCCGTTGCAAACGTTCTGCGCACGGCCATCCCAGAAGTTGCGGAAGTTGAATACCGCATCCACCGCGCTGGGTGTGTTGCGGCCGGTTACCCTGCGAGTATTGATTCGCTTGGTTGGGTCAGCCTCACTGGGATAGGAAAAGACCGGCTCAATCGCCGCAGTCGTGGATTCCACGCTGGTGCTGTTGACTGTAGAACCGCCAACGCCATTGTGTGGGCTGTTGGCTGATGGGTTAGATCCGTTCCCCTTGCCCGCTCTATTCCCAGGTCCACGGTTGGCGCCCGGTAGGTGTGGCGTGCCGTTCCCGTAGGTCATACCCTCATCATTGCCATCGTCGGCACCCTCATGGCCGGCGACCTGACCGGGATTGCCTTCGCCGATACCGTGTCCCGTCTGAACCTGTACTGTGATCGTGTCATTGGTAAGGCCGAATACGCCTTCAGATCCGGAGACATCATTGACGTCAGAAGTTACGCTGAAGCGGTCATTGATGTCCGCCAGCTTACGGAAAGGGAAGTCTCCATCGTGGTAGCCGCCAAATCCAGCATCTGCAGTGCCGGCTTTGTAATGGTAGTTTGGTCCCAGTGAACCGTTGACAGGAACGCCGAGTTGGAAGGTGTTATCGCCGCCTGGCTGTCCAGGATTTACGTCGTTATTGACGCGGCTGTCAGCTCCTGCATTGAAATGGCAGCTGGCGCAAGCCTGGATATCGTCGCTTCCGGCCTGCATGTCCCAGAACAAGGCTTTTCCCAGCTCAATCGCCGCTGTTTTATCGGCGATGATGCCTTCCATGCCGAAGACTGGAGGAATGGGAACGCTTGAAAGCGGCGCGAGAGGCCGCAATGGAACTCTGACGGAGCCGGTACCGCTCGGATCTGAGTCAGTAGCCTGCGCTCGAATGTGGCCGTAGTAGCCCACCGCAAAAACGAGTGCAACTACACATACGAAAACGCGCAGGAACCAGAGAGTCCCGGAAGACGGTTTCATCGTTTTTCTCCTAAATCGCTCAGTGCCGCCGGATCACACGAGTCCTGTCCGGAGTGCATTGCAATGCACATTCTGGGGGGTGGTGATTAAGGTTTCATTGGGGGTGTATTAAAACTTTTAATAACAATGCAGGGGATTCAGGAGAGGTGGTAAATATTGATAAATAATATTTGTATGAGGCTTATATGAGTCCTGTTCTTTCGCCGCCGCGCCTTAAATAGGCTCGGAATTAGAGCGAAAATTAAACGATAGGACATGTACCATTCCAATGTGCCTTATGAACCTATGGCCGATTTTTTGTATTGGGTCAGGTGTCCGCTAGGCGGCGGTTGGTCCTGATTTCTACGTAGCGGAGGCGATCGAGCCGTTTGGAAACTAAACGCATAGGTCACCAGCCAGGGGCGGGAAGGACTGCAGACTTGGGGTCGAGGCTGATCAGACTATCTGAAGATAGATATCCACATGATCGTTCTTGGGTATAGGACGTCTGAATCTGGAGTATCGCGGTCTAAGGCACGCCCTCATCTCGATCTCTTCGGCTACGACGTAATTGGGCGTGAGTCAGATAGGCGGAGTTAACGAATCTTCAAGCCCAGGAATTCGGCAAAGATCATGGCTTGAGCGGGATCAACGATCGCGCCCTTCAAGATCCGCGGCCAGCGCCATGAGGCCTTCACGCGCGAGCCACGAAAGTCGGTTCCTTCCAATTTGGCTCCGGTCATATCCCATTTTTGAACTCGCAGGATTTCAGCAACGCGCCACGCAGGTCACAGCCGTGAAAATCAGCTTCTGCAAAGTTGCCGCCGTTGAACTCGCTGGTCTTGAAAGTTCCGAACCGAAACTGGGCAAAACTGGCGTCTCCGCTCAGAGATCAAAAGGTCCTGCCATTCGGATTCAACAGCGCGAAGCCCAGTCAGCCGGCAATTTATGAATTCCGCACGCACTGGCTTTCAACCCGATTGCTTCGGCAGTTGGCAAAATCGCATTCGATCAGACGCACGTCTTTCAACCGCAATCCTCGCAGGCTGCATCGGCTAAAGTTCACGTGCTTCAGAACGCAGGCTTCAAACACGACTGATTTAAACGACCGGTCTTTGAAGCTGAAATTTTCAATGAGGCATTCTCGAAATGAAATCTCAGGATCCGCGAAAATACCATCTGACAAAGTAAGTTCTCGAATGTCAGCGGGAATATCCGGCGCGGTTCTGCCCGCCGGATCTTTCGCTTTTCTGGGACCTGCGTTTCATAAGCTCTTGAGTGCAGATGAAAACGGGGCTGTCAAAGCAGCCCCGTTGTTCTCGAACCATATTTTGCAAGACTGAACGTGCTCGCGTTTATCCTCTTATCTTGCGCTCTGGCCTTTCTTGAGCAAGCTGCGGGAAGCATCCAGCGCCGGACGACCAATGCTGTGGTAGGAAAGACCTGCTTCTGCCATTTCCGCCTGGGAGAAAACGTTGCGTCCGTCCAGCACAATGGAAGAGCGCAGAAGGTGCTTGATGCGGACTAGATCGAGACTCGCAAATTCCTTCCACTCTGTCAGGATCAGCAGCGCATCAGCGCCGTCGGCGGCAGCGTAGGGATCGGATGCATAGTCGATTCTGTTGCCAAGAATCTGTCGCGCCCGCTCCGTTGCGGCAGGATCAAAGGCTGTGATTTGGCACTTTTCTTCCAGCAGTTGCTCGATCACTTTGATGGCCGGCGATTCCCGCACATCGTCGGTTCCATCTTTGAATGCCAGCCCGAGCACTGCCAGTCTTTTGCCATTGATCGTCCGCAACGCGCTTCGGACCTTGCCGATAAACCGTACGCGCTGCTCGTCATTGATTCTCTTGATCTCATCCAGCAATGGAAATTCAAATCCGAATTCGTGCGTGACCGCGCGAAATGCTGCTACGTCCTTGGGGAAGCATGAGCCGCCATAGCCGATGCCGGCGCGCAGGAACTCCGGACCGATACGACTGTCACTGCCAATGCCTTTTGATACCTCTTCAATGTTCGCGCCCACAGATTCACAAAAACTTGCCACAGCATTGATGAATGAAATCTTCAATGCCAGAAATGCATTGGATGCATGCTTGATCAGCTCTGCGCTGCGCGGCGAAGTCTCAATGTACATCGGGACAGGCCGTGCCGGTTCCGGCTTGGGAACCGCACTGGCAAGCTGAGCGTAAGAGCCGTCAATCAGCGGAGCATAAATTTCACGCATGATTCCCGCTGCCCGTTCACTGCTGGCGCCCACCACAATCCTGTCAGGATAAAGAAAGTCGGTAACGGCGGTCCCTTCGCGCAGAAATTCAGGATTGGAAACAACGTCAAAGTCTGCTTGCGCGTGGCCTTTGGAAGACAACGCATTTTGCACCCGCTCACTTGTGTAGACGGGAACTGTGCTCTTTTCCACGATGACCTTATATCCATTCATCGCGCCCGGCCAGCGATTGAACCACCTCTTCCACGCAGGAAAGGTCAACTGCGCCATTTTCGGTGGAGGGGGTCCCCACGGCAATGAAAATCACAACGGATTTTCGTGCCGCATCCTGGAGGTCAGTGGAAAATGAAAGACGAGTGCCGCGGTGCCGGCTTAATAGTTCCTGTAAATAGTCTTCATGGATCAGGGGTTCGCCGGCGTTCAAGGCTGCAATTTTCGTTAAATCACTGTCGACACAAATTACCTTGTGACCTAACTCCGCCAGGCATGTTGCTGCAACCAGACCCACGTAGCCCGAACCGATTACAGAGATTTGCATGTTCTTGCTTTTCTCCAAGCAAAACAAATCCCGCTACCAGTTACTTGGGATTATTTGTCGTGTCAGTATCTATTCTTAAAGGTGTGGTCGTCAAATCAGAGCTGCTGCCGCGTTCTCCCCTGCCACGATCACGATTCATTTTGGCAATTGAGGTTGATCTCTGGTCGCCACTTAACGCCAAAGACCTACGACATTGACTGCAAACGAAAGACCATCTTGCACGCGCCCCGAATCACGATAAATGCTGTTCAGTGGCCTGTTGCCTTCTAACACATATCTGTGGACGACTGCTTCCAGCAGATACACCACGAGTACTGACCCCAATCTGGTGCAGTGTTCCCTCGCGGCGATGGAGAACCTCTCTCAGGGGGTTTATAATCTGGATTCGTTACCTGTTTGCCTCATGGCCAACTTCAGCTCCTGATTTGAGGTAAGCTGAATGGTTACATAAGTGCACTATTGTTAAATGCATCCGCGTCCGGCAGGGGAGAGAAACCGGTCTTTTTGACCGGCTCTCAGGGTTGAACGGTGGTTTCTCTCTACTTAGGAACGGCAACAGTTTGAGTGGGTTCTGCAACTTTATATGTTGGAAGATGTTTAAGACGTTTGGAAGGGGATTGGACGTAAATTGGAAGTTCAAAAATCTGGTCCGCTGAAAATTGTTGGGAATTGGATCGCTAGGCTTGCTTGGATGTACACAAGGGAGGCTGGCGGATGCCGCTAAGCGAGGCCGAAAGAGAAGTTCTCAGAAGTGAAGCCAATGGCGCCCAACTGCCTGCACCCAGCCCCAGTTGGCTGAGATGGACAGATGCGCTTTACCATCTCTGGCTGCAGCGCCGCCAGATTTTTCGATGGGTGGTTCTGGGTTTTGTCTTGTCTCTGGTAGTTGCCTGGCGTTATCCAAAATATGAAAGCACGGCCCAGATCATGCCGCCTGATAGCGGTGGGTCCGGCTTGGCATCGCTTCTGCCCGCTCTGTCAAAGTCACCGGGGCTTATTGGTATGGCAAGCGACATGGTGGGAATGAAAAGCACGAGTGCGATTTTTGCCAGAGTGCTGGAAAGCCGCACCGTGCAGGACCATCTAATTGAGCGCTTCGATCTCCGAAAAAGATACAGCCAAAAGTTTTGGGAAGATGCGCGAAAGAAGCTGACCAGGCGCACCGTAATTTCTGAAGATAAGAAGAGCGGTGTGATCGCCATTTCCGTTCAAGATCATGACGCAGCTTTGGCCACGGAACTTGCTAATGCTTATGTAGAGGAACTCGGTTCGGTGATGGCAAAAGTTTCCACGTCCGCTGCACGCCGTGAACGTATTTTTATAGAACAGCGGTTGACCGATGAAAACAATAATCTGCAAGATGCCGAGCGGCAATTCAGCCAGTTTGCCAGCTCCAACATGGCATTGGACGTGCCCGAACAAACCAAGGTCACAGTGGAAGCAGCAGCTAGGCTTCAAGGTGAGTTGATCGCGTCAAAGGCACAACTGGAAGGACTCAAGCAGACTTACACTGAAGAAAACATTCGCGTGAAGAGCGTTCAGGCTCACGTAAACGAATTGGAACGCGCATTGGCCAAGATCAACTCAGGCCGCGCGCCCAACGTTCAGGATCCCACGAGCCCTTACCCGTCAGTCAAGAGCCTGCCGTTATTGGGAGTGAAGTGGGCCGATCTGTACCGCCAAACCAAGATTCGCGAAACGGTAGTCGAATTGCTCACACAGCAATATGAAATGGCGAGGATCCAGGAAGCCAAAGAAATACCGTCAGTCAAAGTGCTGGATCCCGCTTCAACCCCGGAGAGAAGAGAGCCTTCATGGAAGCTTGTTGTTGCGCTGGGAACGTTGCTGAGCGCCTTGCTGGCTTGCCTGGGCTACTTCATCAAGAACTGGTGGGACCGCTGGGACCAGGATGATCCCAGACGCATATTGATTTCGCAGGTGCTTCGCGTTGGCCGTAGAAATTCAAGTTCAGTGAGCAGCATTCCGCGCCATCGTGCAGGACGGCCGGACGAGATTTCGCAGGCATGAGCACAGACACAGTCAGGAGGCTAGGGTGTCTACACAAGAGGTAGTGAAGGAACAAGGCAATCTCTTGGAAGTGTCGCATTTCGCAGGGACCCAGATTCATCGTGCTCTGGCACATGAAAAAGGGACTGGACTCGGCGCCGCGGTCGCCATGTTAGAGGCCCTGATCGTGATCGTTTCCGGTTACGCGGCCTATTCAGGACGCGACTTTCTAAGCGACCTCGTTGGGGTTTCCCCGGTGGATATTACAACTCCGCCCCTGCGCCTGTTCGTGTTCCTGCTGACCTATGCCTGCCTCACCGTTATCTGCAATGCTGCCCAGAATCTTTATTCCGATGCTGCCATCCGTTCTGCCAGGGGCGCCCGCATAAGAATCATGAAGGGTTTCATGGTTTCCTCCATGATCTCCATCATGATTGTGTTTATCGCCGGCGAGCAGGCTGTTCCGCGCCTGATCGTCGCCAGCACGCCGCTCTTCAGCCTGGTAGGTGTTCTGTGCCTGCGTTATGTCATGGAGCGCTATAACCTTAAGCGCATTGAGCGCGGCATTGGCAATCAACATGTCCTTATTGTTGGCAGTGGCGAAGTTGGGCAAGCATTCCGTTCTTATCTGCAGGGCCATACGCAGCTAGGGAAAACATTCTGCGGATTTGTTGACTGGGAGCCTGGCACCAGGCCTTTCTGCCTGGGAACGCCCGACGATCTGCCCCGGATTCTTACCGAAAATTTTATTGATGAGATTTATTTCACTCCGTCCATCAGCCGTGACCTGGTGGTTCGCATCGTGCTTGAGGCTCGCCGCCAGCGCATTGGCGTGAAGGTGGTCCCTGATCTTTATGGAGGCCTCGCGATCGGCGCCGGGATGAATTACATCGGCTCCGTTCCGGTATTGGAGCTCAATCGCCAGCCGATCCCCGCTCTTGGTCTTTTTGTGAAGCGCCTGATGGACCTTTTTATCAGCATCGTAACGCTCGTGGTTACATCGCCTTTGCTGCTGTTGACCGCCATAGCCGTCAAGATCGATTCCCCTGGACCAATCCTCTACAAGGCGTGGCGTGTTGGCCGCAAGGGACGTAAATTCCGCTGTTATAAATTCCGTACCATGTGTGCGGATGCTGACGCCCGCAAAAATGGCCTGATGCATATGAATGAGCGCAATGGCGCTACGTTCAAGATCGTTGACGATCCGCGTATTACCCGGCTCGGCCGTTTCCTTCGCAAGTACAGCATTGACGAACTCCCACAACTGTTTAACGTCTTCAAGGGCGATATGAGCGTTGTGGGCCCGCGCCCGCATCCTGAAGATGATTTCAAGCGCTATGATCTTGAGCACTTTCGCCGGCTGGACGTGACGCCAGGACTCACCGGGCTCTGGCAGGTGACCGCCCGCCATGATCCTTCCTTCGAAAAGAACGTTATGCTTGATTTGGAGTACATCGAAAACTGGAACGTGTTTTTGGATTTAAAAATTCTTTGCAAGACCGTTCCTGTCGTTTTTCGAGGCTCTGGCCACTGATCTTCCGCGCTAATCAGATCACTGGAAGGAACCGTACCCCAAGACGAGCGTTCAAAGCGCTCTTACTCACTTACAATAGAAATGCTCAAGTCCAGGAAACAGGAAGAAAGCCATCCTGAAGCAGTGAGTTGTGTGTTTAAGACAGGCATGAAAATGGAGCAGCAGCATGGCGCTTAAGCGGGCGGTAATTACTGGCGTGACCGGCCAGGACGGTTCCTATCTCGCGGAACTCCTTCTTCAAAAGGGTTATGAGGTCCATGGAATCAGGCGCCGCTCGTCTTCCTTCAACACAGGCAGAATCGATCATCTGATCCAGGACCCGCATACGGAAGGCTGCCGCTTTTTTCTTCACTATGGTGATCTGACCGATTACAGCAGCCTGAATCACACCATAGAAATGGTCGGGCCCGATGAGATTTACAACCTCGCGGCCCAGAGTCACGTGGCTGTTTCATTTGAGCAGCCTGAATACACCGTGGAGTCCGATGCGTTGGGGCCGTTGCGCATGCTGGAAGCCATCCGCGCGCTGGGTCTTCAGAACAAAACGCGGTTCTACCAGGCGTCCACCTCAGAGATGTTTGGAAAAGCCCAGGAAGTTCCGCAAAGTGAGACCACGCCGTTTTATCCGCGCTCGCCCTATGGTGTTGCCAAGCTCTATGCTCACTGGATCACTGCGAGCTATCGCGAAACATACGGCATTTACGCCTGCAGTGGCATCCTTTTTAATCATGAGTCGCCGTTGCGGGGCGAAACATTTGTTACGCGCAAAATTGTTCGCGCTCTTACCCGTATACAGCTGGGTGCTCAAGACTGCCTTTATCTGGGCAACCTTGAGGCCCGGCGGGATTGGGGGCATGCGCGCGATTACGTGGAAGCGATGTGGCTCATGCTGCAACAGGATCGCCCTGAGGACTACGTGATCGCCACAGGCAAGCAACATTCCGTTCGGGATTTTGTTTGCGCGGTCGCGCAAAAGCTCGGGATCGGCCTTCGCTGGGAAGGAACGGGCCAGGATGAAGCAGCTTTTGACGTCACCACGGGCGACCGAATCGTAGCAATTGATCCCCGCTATTTTCGACCGGCGGAAGTTGAAAACCTGTTAGGCAATGCCGCTAAAGCCAGAAAAAACCTTGGCTGGATTCCTCGCACCACGTTCGATGAACTGGTGACCGAAATGGTGCGGGAAGAATTGGAGATTGCGAAGATGGAAACCTCCGGAAAGAGGCGAACTGCTGTTTTATCGCGAAGCCCAGGCAAAGAATGAAGATTACCTCGCAGGAAATGTCTCTCTCATCGGAAAACCTGGATCCGGAGACAACGTCATTTGACGTTGCGGTGCCAAGCCGGCGTTCGCTCGCCGGCAATACGCTCTGGAACCTGTTTGGAAACTGCTTCCCGGTCGTCGTGGCAGTGGTGTGTTTGCCCATTCTCAAGCGTGGCTTAGGTACGGAACGCCTCGGAATCATCAGCCTGGCGTGGGTGGTGATTGGGTATTTCAGCCTGTTCGATCTTGGCCTCTCGCGGGCACTGACTAAACTGGTAGCTGAGAGAATCGGGCAAAGGCGTGAGTCTGAGATTCCATCACTGGTCTGGACGTCTCTCTTCCTGATGACCGGAGTGGCCATAGTCGGGGCCGTTTTAACTTTTCTTCTTGCGCCTTATCTGGTGGAACGGCTGTTAAAAGTCCCCGCGTCTCTTTCCCATGAGGCTTTAGTCTCTTTCTATTGGTTGGGCGCTGGGGTGCCTGTAGTGGTGTTGACCGCTGGGCTGCGCGGTGTACTCGAAGCCCTGCAACGGTTCCGGCTGGCTACGGCCATTCGTATTCCGATGGGAATTTTTACTTATCTGGGGCCTGCAGCACTTCTGGCATTTACCCACAGCCTCATTCCCATTATTGCGGTGCTGGTGCTGGGAAGGATTATTGCCTGCGCTGCCCATTTATGGGCTTGCTTTCACGCGATGCCTGCTTTACGTGGTGAGTTCGGATTTGATGCCGCTTCTGTCAAGCCATTGTTTATCTTTGGCGGCTGGATGACCGTGAGCAACGTATTGGGCCCACTGATGGTCACCTTTGACCGTTTCCTGATCGGGAGCATCATTTCCATTGCCGCAGTTGCGTATTACTCCATTCCGTACGAAGTAGTCACAAAGCTGTGGCTGATTTCCAGCGCCCTTATTGGCGTCTTGTTCCCGGCATTTTCAGCCACCAGCCATATTGACCGCACTCGGCTGGTCTTCCTATTTAAATGCGGGGTCAAATACATCTTCATCGTCCTGCTTCCTCTCGCGCTGCTTCTGGTAGTTTTTGCTCCGGAAGGCTTGGCGTTCTGGCTGGGCAATGATTTTGCCCGCAACAGTGCGCCGGTCGCGCGTCTCCTGGCCGTCGCAGTTCTGGTAAACAGCATGGCGCAGGTGCCTTTTACGCATTTGCAAAGCGTTGGGCGGCCTGACGTGACTGCAAAATTCCATCTGCTGGAATTACCGGTTTATCTGGTAACGCTATTCTTCCTGGCCCGGCACTTCGGGATTACCGGCGTAGCCGTAGCCTGGCTGTTGCGTGTCATGCTCGATTCTTTCCTCTTGTTCTGGTTTTCGTTTCGCTTATTGCCGGAATGTCGCTTCATCATTACCCGGTTGCCGCTCATGGTGGCAGGGGCGCTGGCCTTCAATCTGGTTGTGGCATTGATTGCAAGCCTTACGGTTAAGATTGTTCTTGCCTCCGCAGTTTTTTTGATTGCCATTCCGGCTTTGTGGCTATGGATGTTTACTCCTGCCGAACGGGCGCCATTGCATTTCTTATTGCAGCGGCGGAAGATTTGATGTGCCGGGGGAGCTTATGCGTTGATGGGCCTAAGATATAATCTCTGCTGTGAAGCCATCAGCCAACATCAAGAAAGCTTTCTATCGCTTCAATCCAATTTACCTAGCCGCGAAGCGCTACTACCATCTGTGGTACTACAACAGTCTTGTTTGGCAACAAACCACCTGGATGGGTGTACGCACATACAAATTCCCAATGGATATGTGGAATTATCAGGAAATTCTGGTTTCGTTACAGCCCTCCCTGCTTATTGAATTTGGCACGTGCCATGGCGGTTCGGCTCTTTTCTTTTCGTCCGTAATGCAGCAGATCGGCCGTCGATATGTGGTGGTTTCCGTGGACATCACTGCATCTGGCATCTCCGAAAAAACAAAGGCGGATCCAAATATTCGTTTGTTGACCATGTCCTCTGCCTCCCTGGAAGCCAGAGAATCGATCAAGAATCCTGAGACAAAATTATCCTGGTCCGGCGTTTGCAATTTTAGACAGTGATCATACCAAGCAACACGTCCTGGCCGAAATGATGAATCTCCGAGACATCCTGGTCGCCGGCGACTATGTTGTTGTGGAAGACTCGAACGTGAATGGGCACCCGGTACTGAAATCTTTCGGTCCGGGGCCTTATGAAGCCGTCCAGGAATATTTCCGTATGTTTCCCAACGACTATGAACATGACTTAGAGCGCGAGCGGAAGTTCGGAGTTTCAGCAGCGCCGAACGGGTTCCTTCGCAGACTTTTAAGTTGCTTGAGGGTTTTGTAGTTGCAATTCTCTGTGCTAGCATCGCAGCAGTGGCTCGAAGGACGCGATTTCTTGCTTCATGAATCCGCTGAGATCAATGAAGGGTTTAGTGCTCCACACGTCGCTCGAGCCTGTTGCCAGAAAAGTATCTATGCTTTTGCCAAGGGAGAATCGAACGAGCGATCCACTGATATTGCTCATTTGCGAACGCACATCGAATACCCCTGTTCAATCCCGCCGCCAGCCCAATATTTTCCCTGTTCCAGATCACTTCGAAAATTGCAGAACGTAGCCAGCGCCGCGATCCTCGATCGGACGGATTGCTCTGAACAATTGTCCACCACAATGAGGCTGGGCACCTCGTTTAGAAGCGCCCATATGTTTTGTTCCAGCGTGGAATCTGGGTTATAGACCACCATCACAGCACATATTTTTGTTGCGGCTCCCGCCGCCAGAGCGGTCGTTAGATCAGGAGGGTCTGGATTCATGAGTGTCAGCGACCGGCTCAACCAGAAACAACATTTGATATGCCAAAGAATTAGGAAATAAATTCGTCAATCGCTGCCACATCGGACGAAAATGACTAGTGAACCTGTCGCCCATCACCGGATGGAAATGAACAATCCGGTAACCGGCTTGCTCGATCATCTTGCGGGCTGTATGAAAAGTAAAGAATCGAAGATGAGTGTAATCCATCAGTCCCATACTCTCGTACTCGAACTTTCCCATCAGCAGTTTTACGCGCATAGTCCAGTAGGCGATATTGGGAAGGGAAATAAGCACGCGGCCACCCGGCTTCAGGACATCTTTGGTCTCGCGGAGAACAGCCTGCGGCTCCAGAAGATGCTCAAGCACATCGCCGTAAGTGACCAGGTCAAACCGTTCACCCATGGCGTTGCTCCAACCCGGTCGATTGAGGTTCAGAGACAGCACACGGGCACAGAATTGGCGGGCTTTTTCCGCGGCTTCCGTGTCAATTTCAATGCCCACCACGCGGGAGCCGCCCGCCGCAAGTTGCCTGGAGAGGAAACCGGTGGAGCAGCCGCATTCCAGAATGCTGCGGTATTTCTTGGCTTCTTCAATGAAAAGATGATTCCGGCTGAAACGATCGCCATTGGTGGAAATCTCATAGCGACTGCTCTTCAGGGTGGCTTGATGCATCAGCGTTTCGTTGGATGGACGAGGACAATTGTAACATCGCGCTTTCCTTACGGGCTTCAGGTTCTCACATTACAATGGGGAAAGCCGCAGGTCATCGGCCGTGAAGAAAACCACCCAATGTCATCGAGTGAACCGCGCGTCAGCATCGTGATCCTGAACTGGAACAGCTATCAGGTCACGTTGGATTGCCTGTTGTCGCTCCGTAAAATGGACTATCGCAATTTTGAAGTGGTCCTGGTGGACAACGGTTCTGTTGATGACTCACCTGTGAAACTTCTGGAAAATGTGCCTGAGATCAGGCTGATCAGGAATGCCACAAACCTGGGCTTCGCCGGGGGCTGTAATGTTGGCATTCGCGATGCTCTACGCCGCGGTACTGACTATGTTCTTTTGCTCAACAATGACACCATCGTAGCGCCTGATTTTCTCAATCAGTTGGTCCGTGTTGCCGAGTCGGATGAAAAGATCGGCGCGGTGAGTCCGAAGATATTATTCTTCGATCATCCTGATAGGCTCAATTACGCGGGAGGAGAGCACAGGCGCTGGAGGCTTTTTCCCAAAGTATTTGGTCTACGCCAGCTTGATGACGGCAGTTATGACAAAATTCGCGAAGTTTCATTTCTTACCGGCTGCGCATTCCTGATCAAAGCGAAGGCGGTCCGCCAAATAGGGGTGCTGGAAGAAGTTTACTTCCATTTTTATGAAGATATTGAATGGTCGCTTCGCGTCCTGAAAGCCGGATACAAAGATATGTATGTCCCTTCGGCGGTCGTCTGGCATAAGGAGCATTACGTTACGAACAAAAACCAGGGCAATGGTTTCATCGAGTTCTATCTGGCGCGTGCCAACATGATTTTTGCTCGAAAGCATGTTCCTCTGAAGCTTTGGCCTTTCAAAATGCCGTTTTTTGGCGCCTGGATGGTTTACCGTACTGTGGTGTTCTCATCTCGCCGGGATTGGCAAAAAGTCTTGTCCTTATACAAAGGATTTTTGGCTGGCTGCTTCCTGAGGCTTCCCGAAGAAGAAACAAAGCTTTGATCTTTGCTTTTTGCTGCGATCCTGCGATAGTAGTTCATTCCCCCTTCAGCACGATTTCCTTTTGCATTGATGGCGCTCAGCGGCTGTGTCGCCCCTGCCAGCGCTCGATCTTTTGTATTGAATGCCACAGTGGTTCCCCCAGGTCCCTTTGGCTTCCTTACGCTGTGGCCCCAGAGGGACAACGCAACCGCTTGTTTTCACGTTGAACGCAATTGATGGTGCGAATTACGTCGAATCTGGCAATTGTGCCAACAGCGAATGGCTTGATCAATGCCTTTGGATCACATCCGGTACAGTTAATTCTTGATATGTCTGGATATTTCACGCCGTAAGCGGCACGGAACAAACCTTCGATAATGCCCGGTTTTCGCTGATTGCGAGTGCCGGGCATTCGATTTAGCACGCTGAAGGGCGTGCTATACTCTGCCCCGATGGCACAGCTTTATCTTGCTGACGAATCGGAGTCAGCCAATTTTCTTCCGAAGCGATCTGGAATCAGGCTCAGGATGCAATGAGGGTTCTGATGCTGCACAACAGATATCTGATCCCCGGCGGGGAGGATCAGTGCAGCGTTGCTGAAGCCGCCCTTCTCCGCGACCATGGGCACGAAGTAGAGCTGCTGGAGGAAGACAATCGCCGTATAGAACAGCTCGGTGAAGCACGAACGGCAATACGCACCGTGTGGTCGCGCGAATCGTATCGCCGCATCGATGAGTTGTTGAGAGCCCGCTCTTTCGACATTCTGCACGTGCAGAATTTTTTCCCTCTCTGGTCTCCGTCAGTCTATTACGCGGCGTCCCGCAACCGCGTTCCTGTTGTCCAAACCCTGCACAACTACCGGCTGATGTGCGTTAACTCGCTCTTCTTTCGCGACCAACATCTGTGTCAGGAATGCCTGGGACGCTTTTTGCCGTGGCATGGGGTGGTGCATGCCTGTTATCGCAACAGCCGCGCTGCCAGCGCCGTTGTTGCCAGTATGGTGGGAGCCCACAAGCTGGCGGGTACGTGGCGTAAGCACGTTTCCACGTACATCGCTGTCTCGGAGTTCGCGCGAGACATATACATTGCAGGCGGCTTGCCCGCGAATAAAATCGCGGTGAAACCAAACTTCATTTACCCGACTCCGCTGCCGGGCACTGGAGGAGGCGGCTACGCACTCTATGTGGGTAGACTAAGCCCGGAAAAGGGCATTGCGACAATGCTGAATGCGTGGAAAGGAGCCCATGAAGCCATTCCGCTAAAGATTGTGGGTGAAGGCCCATTGGCGGAACTTGTGATTGCGGCCATGCAAGAATGCAAAAGCATTGAATACCTTGGCGCAAAGCCACTGCCGGAAGTGCTCGATCTGATGCGGAGCGCGGAATTTTTAGTCTTTCCTTCAGAATGGTATGAAACCATGGGCCGCACCATCATGGAAGCGTTCGCCGTTGGAACTCCCGTAGTTGCGGCTGGAATCGGTCCGCCAGCAACGATGGTGATACAGGGCGTGACCGGCTTCCATTTCACGCCGGGCAGTGTCACTGAATTGCGCGAGCGGGTGGAATGGTGCTCACAAAACCTCGATCAGGTCCGCGCTATGCGCTCCAAGGCCAGGCAGGCGTTTGAGAGCCGCTACACCGGGGCCGCCAACGCCAGAATGTTGCTGGCGATTTATGAAAGAGCGCGGGAAACGGCAGCGTGCGCTTATTCAGGATAATCATGACTGAAGATCACGGTCTGTCGCGTCAACTGACTGAATCAAGGTTGCCGACCCCCTCTATGTCTATGCTATTCTCGACCCAGCATCGTCTCCAAAAACATTAACTCAGGTATCCGGTCCAACTATCTCAGACAATGGCCCAAGCAAGCTTTTACCATGCTGACAAACCGATACAGAAGTTAGCCGCAAATTCTGCACAAGTCATGTTGCGCTACATTCCAATGAGGCCAGCATGAGCGTCGCCGTTATCACGGGATCGGCGGGATTGATTGGCTCGGAAGCGGTCCGCTATTTTGCGGCTAAAGGCATGCATGTTGTAGGCATCGACAATGACATGCGAAGGTATTTCTTCGGTCCGGAAGCTTCCACAGAGTGGATGCGCAAGAATCTTGAAGCGACGGTCGCTGACTATCAGCATTTCAGCATTGATATTCGCGACCACGCGGCAATTCTCGATCTGTTCAAGCGCTTTGGAAAAGAAATTTCCCTGGTAATCCATACTGCTGCGCAGCCTTCTCATGATTGGGCGGCACGTGAGCCGCTCACCGATTTTTCCGTGAATGCCACAGGCACGCTGAATCTGCTGGAATCCACCCGGCAGTTCTGCCCGGAAGCGCCGTTCATTTTTACTTCGACGAACAAAGTTTATGGCGATTCCCCCAATGAGCTTCCGCTGGTGGAACAGGAGTCGCGCTGGGAATTGGATAAGACCCACAAATTTGCCGAACACGGAATCACCGAAGAACAGTCGATCGATCATTCACTGCATAGCATCTTCGGCGCTTCCAAGGTAGCTGCCGATGTGATGGTGCAGGAATACGGAAGATATTTTGGGCTGAAGACCGCGTGTTTTCGAGCCGGATGTCTCACCGGACCGAACCATTCAGGCGCACAACTGCACGGCTTTCTCGCTTACCTGATGAAATGTAATGTCACCGGGACCCGCTACACCGTTTTTGGTTACAAAGGCAAACAGGTCCGCGACAACCTGCATAGCGCTGACCTGGTGCGGGCTTTCGACAGGTACTTTCAGGCGCCCAGATCAGGAATGGTCTATAACATCGGTGGCAGCCGATTTTCCAACTGCTCCATGCTTGAAGCTATCTCCATGTGCCAGCAAATCTCCGGCAGGGAAATGAACTGGCAATATGGTGGTGAGAATCGAAAGGGAGACCACATCTGGTGGATCAGCGACATCAGAAAATTCCAGTCGCATTATCCCGAATACGAGTTGCAGTTTAACAGTCTCGCCATATTGCGCGAGATCCATGACCGGAACCACGAGCGGTGGAAGGATTCTTCTCGAGTTGTCCACGCATGAGTGCGGTGGAAAAGAGAAATATTCTCGGGGTTCTGATCGATGACGCAGATGCGCAAACCGCTACTGACATGGTGATTGACGCCGCGCATCGTGGTGGCCCTTTCAGCGTTTCAGCGATTGCCGTGCATGGAGTGATGGAAGGCGTGCTCAATGCCACACAGCTTTATCGCCTGAATAGTCTCGAACTTGTCGTGGCAGACGGTCAACCCGTACGCTGGGCCCTCAACCATCTGCACTCAGCCGGCCTTCGCGCACGCGTCTATGGACCAAATCTGATGATTTCAGTTCTTGCCCGCGCGAAGCAGGAAAAGCTCCCGGTTTATCTTTACGGAAGCTCACCGGATGTTCTTTCGCTTCTGATAACCAACCTTCAACAGAGATTTCCCGGGCTCATCATTGCCGGCGTCAGTCCCTCAACTTTCGGGCGAATCACCCCTGAGGCCGCAGATCGTATTGGCGCACAGATCAGAGAATCAGGCGCGCAAATCGTGTTCGTTGGCCTGGGATGCCCCCGGCAGGAGGTCTGGGCATATGAATTCAGAGACCGCGTCAATGTGCCCATTCTCGCGGTAGGAGCCGCTTTTCCGTTTCTGGCGGGTACGTTGCGACAAGCGCCACAGTGGATGCAAGACCGCGGATTGGAATGGCTGTTCCGGCTGAGCACTGAGCCCCGGCGGCTCTGGCGTCGATATCTTTTGTTGAGCCCGGCGTATTTGTTCCTCATCGCCTGCCAGTGGCTGGGCTGTCGTTTTCACACCAAGGGAAAACCGCCGGAGAGCGAGATTCTTTACGGTTGATTTTCAACCGGGCCGCTTTCTCATGGATATCGCTTAATCATGCATGAATTGCTGGTGGAAGGGGGCGGGGAAAGACAATGCGTTTCCGCAATCAGCGGCGCGCGATTTACCTGTTGCTGGCACGCCTATTGAACATGGGCGAAGCCCGTCAAATCTGGTCCACAGTCCGGGAGCTGCTACCAAGTGGTAATCGCGGCCCGCTGTAAAATTGTGGTAATGTTAAGGCATTCAGCGCGACTCTCTATTTGAATGAAAATTGGTTCTTCAACCGCGTCCATTCCCAATCCGACGCCTCTTTTGTTTCTCATAACGGCTACTGCGGTCCTGCTCTGGCCAGATGGATCAGGGGTGACTGCCCTTCTGGTAGCGGCGGCAATTGCGGTTCCAATTGCAGCATTCTGGTTGTCATATAGTGCAGTCGGCGCGATTATTGCGTTGATAATCGCGTCGTGTGCCCCGCGCCTGTTTGTTGAAATTGGCGGTCTTAAAGCGAGACCCGAACACTTTGTCTGCGGAATTTTATGCATCAGCATCTTCTTTCTCTGGAAGAAACGCAGCCAGCCAGTCCGATGGATTTGGCCTGACTATTTGCTGATGGCCTATGCTGCGATGAATGTTTTTAGTTCTCTGTTCGAGTCGATTGGGCCCAGGCAGACCGTCAAATGGGCGCTGCAGCAGGTGCTGATTATTCTTACGTACTTCTTCCTTCGTGTTCTCATACAAGACCGGAAGGATTTGCGCAAAGCTTTCATGGCAATGCTGGTGGTTGGGGCTGTGGCAGTTGCGTACGGAATCATTTGTTTCTATTCCAATCTTTTCTTCGGCACTGAATTCGGCATGACCATAGCTCAGTATGGTGATCTCTCTGCTCCCTATGGCCTGCAATATGAAGCGAATCTTCTTGGCTCGACGAGCGGCGCTTTGTCCGTAATGATGCTGGTTATGTATCTCTGTGAGCGTCGCCGCAGAGTTCTCGTGGGGTTTGCCCTTGCCTTTGCGGGAATGGCTATCAGTCTTTCGCGCGGCGCACTGGGGGCCACTTTGGTTGGCTTGGTGGTGACAGCCTTTTTTGCAGCGCGAAAGGGTTTACTGACACGCGAAACCGGAATAAGCATTGCCAAGGCCACGTTGTGCGCCCTTCTCGTAGTGCTTCCAGCGGTTGTCCCACAATATTCCGAGCGCTTTAACACCATGGATATCGGTGAACCTGCGGTGGATCCCAACACACTTACGCGCATTGTGCAGGTGAGCTCAGCTTTTGAAGAAGTGCTCAAACATCCGATGTTGGGTGGTGGAACCTCCAGTTTTCAACTTGCTTTCGATTGGCAGTCGATGGGAGAGGAATGGGAGGATCAAGGGTGGATCGGCAATACGGAAATGCGCGTTCTGCACGATACTGGCGTAGTAGGCCTTGTAATCTTCGTCGCATTTCTAGTGTCTTTGTTTCGCCGATCCAGGAAGGTTCTTAAAGTGGAATTCAATCCAGAGCTGGTTGCATTGTTGGCATCGGCCCTTGTTTACTGCATCTCATTTCAAGCCACTGAAGGTACGCTGCTGGCCTTTCCCTGGGTCCATCTGGGACTGATCGGTTGCGCTATCTCCGTATTGTCCACTTCTGAAGCGGGATACGAGAAAGAGACGCACCAAATTGTTTCGGGTTGAGCCGGGAAAGAATTGGCAATCGGGTAATACGCTTCACTATTTTGAAATAATTGCTCGCGCGCTTACCGGAACGCTTACATATTTGTTTCAGTAGCGCATTTGAGCGGGCCTTATTGTGATCCAGGAGAAATCAGCAAAAATGAGACAATGGCCGCGATCCATGTCGCCACAGCCGGGACCCAACGAATGAAAGACGCGGCACAATCGAATCCAATTTACGGCCGCAAGCTCCGGCTTGCGATCTTTGGAGGAAGGGGCATCCCTTCAACCTATAGCGGCACTGAGACATTTTTTATCGAGCTTGCGCCTCGATTGGTGGAACGCGGGCATGAAGTGATCGTCTATTGCCGCAAGGCGCTTTTCAAGGAGCGTCCACCGGTCTACAAGGGCGTCCGTCTGATTTACACGCCCACCTTTGAAACCAAAAACTTTGGGACGTTTACCCACACTCTGGCCTGCATGATAGATGTGCAGCGTCGAAACGTGGATGCGATGCTCATTACCAATGTAGCCAATGCCTTTCACTGCGCTATTCCCAGAATATTGGGCGAGAAATGCGCGCTCAACGTGGATGGAATTGAGTGGAAGCGCGGTAAGTGGGGGCGTCTGGGTAAGGCCTATTTTTACTGGAATGCGCGGCTCTCAGGAAAGATTCTTCCCAAGGGCATTATCACGGACGCATATGCCATGCGAAAGCTTTATTTAGACGAATTTAAAACGCCGTCGGCGTGTATTGCTTACGGGGGCAACATTGAGACTTCGTCCAAGTCGGAGATTGTTCGACAATATGGACTTGAGCCAGGCAATTACTATCTGATCGCGAGCCGGCTGGTGCCTGAAAACAATGCTGCATTGATTGTGGAAGGCTTCAAGCAGGCCCGGACGAAGCGTCTACTTGCCATTGCCGGCGATGCGAACTATCACAGTGCGTTTATCGATGATCTCAAGAGAAATGCCGGCGAGAGAGTGCGCTTCCTTGGTCACGTTGACAGCATTGAACACGTCAAAGAGCTTCACTGTAATTCATACGCATATATTCACGGCCACATGATGGGCGGAACCAACCCTGCGCTCCTTAAGGCACTCGGCTTCGGCAACTGTATTCTGGCGCATGACAACCCTTTCAATGCCGAAGTATTGGCCGGCCACGGGCTCTTGTTTGCAGATGCCGCCGACTTGGCCGCGAAAATCGGGCTCATTGAAGATAGTCCGAACCTTGCTGAAGACTTCCGCCGTCGCGCCCCTGATCGAATCCGCAATTTTTACAACTGGGATCGAATTGTGGACCAATATGAAGAGTTGTTCTACCAGCTTGCCGCCGGAGAAGATCCCACGCGAGTCCATTCCAGCGTACTTGAAGCTGAAACACAACTGGCGAGCCGCTAGGACTTCGAATCTACATCCACGGCGGCTCTCATTACCAGAGTGTTTGCCCCTGCGTGCCTCTGCAGGATGACGTCTAAGGTGCAGACGTGTCCCGTTCAGCTTGCGCCGGTCATTGGGGATGAAATAACCTAAAAGCTGCTGTTTACAACAAGGGAGGCCTATGCGGATTCTGGTGGCGGGCGGCGCGGGATACGTTGGTTCAGCACTCATACCCAAGCTGCTGGAGCGGGGTTATGACGTTGATGTAGTCGACCTCTTCTGGTTTGGAAATTCGCTTCCGGCGGAAGTCCGCATTATTAATCGCGACCTGTTTGATCTTCAGGTCAGCGACCTGAAGAACTATGAGCAGGTAATATTCCTTGCCGGTCTATCCAATGATCCGATGGCCGAGTTTTCGCCGAGCAAGAATTTCATTTTTAACGCAGCCGCGCCGGCCTATCTTTGCTACATCGCCAAGCAGGCCAAGGTGCGACGCTATATCTACGCCAGTTCATGCTCCGTTTACGGCTACACGGAAAATGAACTGTTCGATGAAGACCGCCCCGTGGCTTCGTCCTATCCCTATGGGATTTCCAAACTCCAGGGAGAACAGGCGGTCATGCAGCTCATTGACAATGATTTTTCTGTCATTGCGCTGCGCAAGGGTACCGTCTCAGGCTACAGTCCGCGCATGAGGTTTGATCTCATCATTAACACCATGTTCAAGTGCGCGATGAAAGATGGCGTGATCCGGGTGAACAACCCTGCAACTTGGCGGCCTATCCTGAGCATTGAAGATGCCGCAATGGCATACATTCGGGCCATTGAAGCGAACCAATCTCTTTCAGGGATTTTCAATATCGCATCCGGAAACCATACAGTGGGAGAGGTCGCCGACTTAGTGAAAGGCACCATCCATGAAGAGACGGGAAGCAGCCCTGCACTGGATATCGCGCACATTCAGGACATTCGTAATTACAAGGTGGCAATTGAGCGGGCCAAAAACATCCTCAGCTTCCATCCTCATCACAGCGTCAAAACCATTGTCCGTAACCTGATAGAGAACATGTCAAAGTGCAAGGACTGGGACAATCCCAACTATTACAACATTCAGGTATTCAAGGGGCTTGAGCGCGACGACAAATCAAAGCTGGTGACCAGTTCAGTTGGGGCCACGCAATGAAGGTTGCGGTAATCGGTGGAAATGGGCAACTGGGCCGGGATGTAGGTTCGGCTTTTACCGATGAGGGCCATGCTGTTACGAATCTGACACACCAAGAAATCGAAGTTTCCTCGCTAGCATCAGTCCGTGAATCGCTCGTCGCTGTGCGGCCTGAGTTAGTGGTGAACACGTCGGCTTTCCATCACGTTGAAAAATGTGAAGCTGATCCAGCGTATGCATTCGCCATCAATGGAATTGGGGCGCGCAATCTTGCTCAGATAACCCAGGAAATGGGCTCTGCGCTGATACATGTCAGCACAGATTACGTGTTCGATGGACGCAAGAATGCTCCTTACACTGAAATAGATGTGCCAGCTCCATTGAATGTATACGGCAACACAAAACTTTCCGGCGAACTGTTTGTGCGTTCTACCAACCCGCGCCATTTTATTGTTCGTACCTCTGCAATTTATGGTGAAAATCCATGCCGGGCCAAAGGCGGCTTGAACTTTGTGGAATTGATGTTGAAGCTCTCCACTGAACGCAAGGAACTGAGGGTGGTGGACGATGAGTTTGTTACCCCAACTCCTACCGCGCAGATCGCGCAGCAACTAGTTGCGCTGAGCCACTCGTCAGATTACGGGCTTTATCATGCCACCGCGGAAGGCAGTTGCTCATGGTTTGAATTTGCCGCTGCCGTTTTTGCCATGACGAAGACCAACATTCGTCTGGAGCCGGCCCGGCCCGGAGAGTTTCCGGTAAAGGTGGCCCGGCCAAAATATTCAGTCCTTGAGAACCAGGCGCTGAAGAGCAGATCACTGAATGTGTTTACCCATTGGAAAGAGGGTCTGGAACGCTATCTGGCCCGTCGGGCGCAAAGCGCCAGCCTGATTTCCGCTTGAATGGTGAGTGATCTAACTTCCGGCCAGTGAGCGGTACACGGCCAGCGCTTTTTCCGCCAAATTGCCTGCGGTGAAGTCCTTGCTTCTTTTTAGCCCGCGCGCGGTTAAATCCCTTTGCAGGCCAGGATCGCCAAGAACTTTGCTAAGCGCGTCGGTTATCGAACCGGTATCGCGCGGATCGATGAGAAGCGCGCCATCACCGGCGACTTCTTCGAGCGAAGATCCGAAAGAAGTGATCGTTGGAACACCGCTGGCCATGCTTTCCACAACGGGCAGTCCAAAGCCTTCAAAAAATGAGGGGAAAACAAAAACTTCAGCGGCGTTATAAAAGATCGGCAGATCATCAAAGGGCACAAATCCGGGAAAAATAACGCAATCCTCCAATCCAAGTTCCTTGATCTTTTCCAGTAATTGTCCGGCCTGCCAGTCCTTTTTGCCCACCAGCACAAGTTTGGCTTCCAACCCTTGCTTGCGCAGCCGGGCGTATGCTTCCACTAGACGAGAGAGATTTTTCCGCGCCTGAATTCTCCCCACGTACAAGATAAAAGGGAAGGCGAGTCCATATTTTCTGGCCAGATGTTCCTGGCTTTGCCCCTTATCTCTGGGATGAAAATCCGGGGACGCAGCGAGGTGGGCCACTGTGATCTTTTCGCGAGGGAGATCAAATCGGCGGGTAATATCAGCCGCTGAAAACTCCGAGATTGTCATAATATGGCTGGCGCGTTTTGCCGACCAGCGCACCAGCGTTTTCATACGAAACGCTTCAACCGGATGAAAGAACTCTGGAAAATGCTCGTGCGCCAGGTCGTGGATCGCCAAAACAGTCTTGGTTTTCACGAATGGCGGCAGCACATACTGGCCGTGGAAAACATCCGGCTTTGTTTGGGCAAGCAGGCTTGGGAGAGCGGCACAAATCCTTACAAATGGATTTTTAGGGATCGGAACAAAGTGAAAAGGAGGATCGCTTACACCTTCCTGGCTAAGCGCGGCCGAATGGGCATAGAGAAGTTCATACTGATTCCGGTCTGCTGACTGCGTAAGCCCGCGCAGCAGCTGGCGGCAATATGTTTCATTGCCTCCGGACTGAGTGCCTAAGCTGTGTACGTCAATGGCAATTTTCATCAGGCAGAGAATGCTGGTGTGCTGCTGATCCATCCTAAAGCGTTCCGGCGGAACGTGAAAGGCAGAAATTATTTCTTCCGATGCCGAAGTCTTTCACCGTCGCGGACTAACCGGGCAAGAGATCAGAAATTGCAAACAGTTTTCACCCCAGCGCGGAGAGGACCATTTCCGATACGTTAGCGCCGCAGATCACGACTGCCACTCTTTTTCCTCGATAATTTTCAGCGTTCCTCAGGAAGGCCGCAACTGCCACCGCGGCTGCGCCTTCAATGACCCAGCCTTTCAGTGCGCGAACCCTCCGCATGCCGTCGAGAATCTCTGCTTCCGACACGAGGACGGAGCCGTCCATTACCTGGGAGCAGATTTCCAGGGTCACGGAACCGGGCTCAAGGCCTCCGGCCGTACTTTCAGAAAGAGTAGGCTGTTCAGGCAACGTCGAGAATACGTCCGGCTCTGATCGATTCGTAAAGGACAGGGGAGTTTTCCGGCCAGCAGCCCACAACTTCAGTCTGAGGAGAAGCGCATTTCATGTAAGCGCCTATTCCGCCGATAAGCCCGCCACCACCAACCGCTACAAAGAGTGCGTCCAACGGCGGCAGTTGGCGTAGCAACTCAACGGCGATGGTGCCTTGCCCTGCCATTACCTGGACGTCGTTATAGGGTGAAATGAATACCTTGCCTTGCTGGGACGCGGCGGCACGGGCCGCCAGCTCGGCCTCGAGCGGATCATTTCCAATACGTTTGATCAGAGCGCCATATTCCTCGATGCGTCGCACTTTGGAAGGCGAGACATGGTTGGAGACATGGACCTCGGCGGCGATGCCGGCTTGCCTGGCAGCGGCGGCGACTCCCAGTCCGTGATTGCCGTTGGAAGCGGCGATTACTCCCTTCCCCGCCTGTTCGGGCGAGAGGGAAAGAATCTTGTTGCTGGCCCCGCGCAGCTTGAATGAGCCAGTCTTCTGCAGGTTTTCCAGCTTGAAAAAGAGTTCTACGCCGCCAGTGGTCGCTAGCCCCTCAATTTGCTCGGCTGGCGTTTCGATCACGACTGGCCGAATTCTGTCAGCAGCTTTTGTGACCTCGATTGCCAGATCGGCAATCGCTTCCGGCACTTTTGGTCGCGCACTTTGCTTCATGGTCTTTATTGTGCCATGAGCAGCCGCGCTGGAGCCGGAGCTTTCTGGTGAGCTCGATCCTGCCTATCACATCTTCCTTCCAATCCATGGCAAGAGGTGAGCACCGTAGATGTCAGCCCGGAGATGGCGGTCTGCTCACAATTATTTTCGAATACAGCAAGATCAAAATCTCTCTGTGATGCATCCAATAGCACATGATGAAGCGTGTGGCATTTAACGCAGCTGGTTGGGCCCTGCTGATGCTGGGCGTCGTAGGTCTATTCCTGCCGATCCTTCCAGGCGTGCTGCTCATGGTGGTTGCTTTATCAATTCTTTCCCTGGAGTATGCCTGGGCGCGCCGCTGGATGAGCACTTTGCTCCATCGCTTTCCCGCAACTGAAAAGAAATTCCAGGTATTCCTTGCCCGGCGTGAAAAAACCACCTCTGCCTAGATCCTGCAATTCCCTCTAAGTCTCTGCTAATTCAATCCGAGCTCCGCTCCTGTTCAATCTTAGTGCCTTTGTGAGAGACTCTGACCGCCTTCATGCGCCGCTGAATGGCGTTTGTCGTGCGGATTTTGTTTTCGTAGCGGCGGGTGCTTGCCAGATCGTTCCTGCTCTGGAGTGTCTAGCAGCTCTTGTATGGCTTCCTGCAAAGTCATATCGGAAGAAACCGGCTTAAATCGCGAATTAGTCTCTTTACGCTGGAACCTGAATGAATTGATCAGAAACATTTTTCCCTTGAGGTTGATGTCCATGGAGGTAATGCGCCACCTTCCCGGTGAGAGCTGGGTTTGGGCGATCTCATAGATTCCGCCCTTGTAAAGGCGCCCCACAACGCCCCAACCAAAACTAACGTCTTTTACCAGCACTCCTTCGATTCGGACGATTCGTTCCTGCACGGGCTCAATCCACACCGAGCCTTTCATGCCGCGATACATTTGAGTTTCGCGATCTTTCGGAGAGAACTTCGGATCGGGACGGAAATCAAAGCGGAGCAGGCCTTTCTCAGATCCTGCAAAGTCAAAGAAGAATGCTGTGGGAAATGCTTTCACCATCCGGACGCGGCGCAGAGCCTCGCTTTCCTGGTCTTTCAGTTCGTTTTTGAGGGCATCATGGTCAGACAACAGTTTGTTCAGCCGGTGCTCCTGCTTTGGCTGCTGCTCTGGCGTGAGCGGCTCGCTGTTGAACAACACGATGCGGTCTGCCCGGCCTTCTGCCGTTTCAATTACTGAGCGTGTCTCGGAGCCCCAATTCCAGTCCAAACGCTCCTGATAGCGAAACGGTTTGGGGTTTTCAAGCTCGGCTCGCTCATGTTCGGAGGCGCGTGCGATGAGCGCCAGATGTTCCTCAGATGCTGGGAGGGGCGATTTTTGCGCCAGAGCTGTACTGGTCAGCAGCGCGATCAACACCAGCGTGTACAAGGCCGACTTTAGACCAGGCACGTTAGGGTAGTGGCGGCCGCTTCCAGGTGCGCTTTGAGCAAAGAGCGACATTATGGCTCAAGTGCTTGCTTTAAGGTCGCTTTTACGCGGATGGCTTGCAGGCTGGAAGAATCCCAGCCCCCGCCGAGTGCCTTCACCAAGCTCACTGAAGTCACCAGGCGCTGCCCAAGGATCTGGGTAGCCAGGCGTTGAGCGTCCAGAAAATTCTCTTCAGCAGTAATTACATCAAGGTAAGTAACCAGGCCACCCGTGTAGCGATCGTTTGAAATCTGCAACGCCCGTTGCGCTGCGTTCACGGCCTGTTGCTGGGTTTCCGCAGCTTCAGCCAGCACGCCCAGCCCGGAAAGCGAGTCTTCCACTTCCTGGAAGGCTGTGAGCACGCTCTGCCGGTAGTTGGCAACCGAAGCGCCATAGCCTGACTTGGCAAAGTCCACCTGGGCGCGCCGGCGGCCGCCGCTCAGGACTGTTTCAGCCACGTTGGCGCCGATCGCCCAAAAGCCTGTGGAAGCACCAATGATGCTGCCCAACGAGGTATTTTCAAAGCCGCCGCTGGCAAAGAGATTAATGCCGGGATAATAAGCGCTTTTCGCGACGCCAATCTGCGCGTTTTGTGCCGCCATCTGCCGCTCAGACTGGGCAATGTCCGGCCGGCGCTCCAGAACGTCTGACGGCACGCCGATTGGGACGGCAGGCGGGGACAGTGCCAGCGGCTTTACCGGTACGCTGAAGCTGGAGGCAGGAACCCCGACCAAGGCGGCAATCGCGTGTTCAAACTGTGCCCGTTGCTGTCGCAACAGCGTGGCCTGGGTGCGCGTGGAATTCAGCAGCGTTTCCTGCTGGGCGACGTCCAGCCCTGAGGCAATGCCTCCAGCATGGCGGTTTTGTACCAGCGTTAACGATTTATTCTGATACTCCACAGAAGAATTCACTACGGCTATCTCAGCGTCGAGCTCACGCAGGGAAAAGTAATCTACCGCCAATTCTGAGGTAATCACCAACCGAACATTTTCCAAGGCGGCAGCGGACGCCTGATACGTGGCATTCGCGGATTCGACGCTGCGGCGGACGCCGCCAAAGACATCGGCTTCCCATGTGAGGTTGAAAGGAATTATGAAATCGTTGGACGTAGTGGGTGAGGCAAGAGGGATACCGCTTACAGTCGGTTTGCCGACGGAAGTTTGCGAGCGTTGCGCGGAAACGCCCGCAGTCAGTTGCGGAAACAATCCTGACTGGGTGATTCGCGCAGAAGCTCGCGCTTGTTCCAGCTGGTAGCGCGCTGCCTCAATTGTTTGATTGGATTTGAGCGCCTGAGTTTCATACTGGTCCAATTCGCTGTCGGCAAAGGTGGTCCACCAGCTGCCTTTCGGGATTGAATCTTTGGGATCGGCGGCGCGCCAGGGCGGCTGTTCTTTCCATGCAGGGGCTGTAGCTACGTCTGGCCGGTGATAATTGGGGCCAACAGCACAACCTGTAAGGAAGAATAGAAAGGCTACGCAGCCGAGAAAGGAAGCACTTCTTTTTACAGGGGCTAAAGCCCAATCCAAGTTAAAGCATTTGCGGCGCAACTGAAGCCGTGCCCTGACACTTGTCGGGTGACCAGAGGAATTTTCAGTCATCTTTGCAGCGAAGCGAACCAAACCAAGCCTCACGATTGCGCTCCGCCTCCGGCCCCGGCCTTGATGTTGACTTCCTGCCCGTCTTCAAGGGAATCGGCTGGGTTCACTACGATCTGGTCATTAGGATCGAGCCCGCCAAGGATCTCCACCTTGATCCCGTAATCGCGGCCAATGTTTATGGCTTTGAGATGGACTTTGTGATCCGGGCCCACTACCGCTACGCGGGGACCTTCCGGACGGAAGAGCAATGCATTCACTGGAACCGACAAGCGAGTGATCTGGACCGGCACGGCGAAATGGACTTCAGCATACGATCCGGGGAGCAGATGTCCCTGAGGATTAGGAACATCAATTTCCGTCAGCAGGGTGCGCGTGGCGGGATCAATGGCATCCGCAGTCCGAACCACTTTCCCGGTAAATTTCTGACCGGGATACTCGCTCAACACGATGTAGGCAGGCAATCCGGCGCGAATGGAGACTGGCATTGGTTTGCGGCACACTGACAAAAACGCGTAGAGGATCCACTTGCGCGATGTCAAACAGCTCCTTGCTCGTACTGGTACTGCCCGCGGTTATCAGAGCGCCCACATCGGTGTTGCGGCGGGTGATAACACCTGAAATCGGCGCATAAATATGTTTGAAGGACTCAAGTTGCTGCAAGCGGCGTACGTTGGCTTCTGCCGCAGCATTATTTGCTACCGCCTGCGTGTAAGCGCTGGATTGCTGGTCTGATTCCTGTTGAGATACCGAGTCCGTCTTACGCAGGTTGATCCAGCGTTCGGCAGTCGATTTGGCCAACTGCAATTGCGCCACAGTCTGCTGTTGGGCTGCCTTGGCCTGTGAGAGTTCCTGGTCAACTTCCGGGGTATCGATTTCTGCCAGCAGTTCACCCTTTTTTACCTGGCTGCCAATGTCTTTGTTCCAGCGCAGCAGATATCCATTGGTGCGGGCGTAGATTGCGGATTCAACATAGGCCTGAAGTTGCGCGGGCAGCACGAGTTGGTCCGCAGCGGGTTCCGCACTGGGTTTGATCACGCCGACGGTGGGAATGGCCAGCCGCTCCGTTTCTTTGGCCAGCGCTCCACGCTCGGTGAAACGCCGCACCAGCGCGAAGGCGCCTGCCACCATCAGGATTGCCAGCACAACGATGGCGAACAATCCGCTCTTTTTGGCAGGCTGCGCCTGGTGCTTCGCTGGCGGAGCGATGTTACTTGCCGGTTCCGAATTCCTCTGTTCCGTGAGCTGTGTCATAAGTTGGTTTATGTCCTGGAATAAGCTTCCTGCGGGAGGATAGCCTTTCTTGCCGCTTTTGCTTCTCTGCGTCCATGGATCATGCTGAAAATGACGGGCACAAACAGCAGGGTTGCCACTGTGGCAAAAATCAGCCCGCCGATCACCGCGCGTCCCAGCGGGGCGTTCTGCTCTCCGCCTTCGCCCATTCCTAACGCCATGGGCACCATACCGATAATCATGGCCAACGCGGTCATAATTACGGGACGCATGCGCGTATAGCCAGCTTCCATTGCGGAGTCGAACGCCGTAAGCCCCTCTGCCATGCGTTCGCGCGCGAATGAAATCACCAGAATGCTGTTGGCCGTTGCCACACCCATGCACATTACAGAGCCGGTCAGAGACGGCACGTTCAGGGTAGTGTGCGTCAGCAATAGCATCCAAACGATTCCCGCCAGCGCCCCGGGAAGCGCTGTAATGATAATGAACGGATCCAGCCACGACTGAAAGTTCACCACAATCAGCAGGTAGATCAGCACGATTGACATTATCAGGCCAATGCCCAAACCTTCGAAGGAGCTCGTCATGGTGGCGACCTGTCCACGAACTTCAATACGCGAGCCTTTTGGCAGCTTCTTCTCAAAACTGGCGACAATCTTTCGCGTATCCCGCGCCACTCCGCCCAGATCGCGTCCCTGGACGCTGGCATAAACGTCCATAACGGGTTGGATGTTGTAATGGGAAATCACGGCCGGAGTCACTCCCGGAGTTACCGTGGCCAGGTTTCCAAGCACCTGCGGAGCGGGTGCTCCGACCGCCGTAATTGGCGTATTCATCAGGGCCTGAAGCGAGTCCACACGGTATTCCGGTGTTTGTACGGCAACGTTGTAAGTGACGCCATTTTCACGGTTCAGCCAGAATGTCGGAGCTGTCTGGAAGCTGCCGCTCAATGAAACCAAGAGGTTTTGCGCCACGTCTCGTTGCTGCAAGCCGACCTGCTGGGCCCGCGTGCGATCAACGTTGAGGTTGAGCGCCGGCGAATTGACCATTTGCTGCACATGAACGTCGGCAGCGCCAGGAACATGGCGCAACTGGTTGGCCATATCCTGTGCCAACAGATAATTCTGCTGCTGGTTTTTGCCCACAATCTGAATATCGATGGGGGAGGGAAGACCGAAGTTCAGAATTTGCGTAACGATGTCTGCCGGCTGGAAAAAGAATTCAACTCCGGGAAATTGCCGCGGCAGATCTTCACGAAGCTGCTTTACGTAGCCGTCGGTGGGACGATGTTTTTCCTGGTTCAGTGAAAACAGGATTTCCGCGTCTGATGTGCCAATGCTACCGGCCGTGCTATAGGAGTTATTAATGGAGCTGTAGGGCAGGCCGATATTGTCAAGGACCGTGATCAACTCGTCTTTCGGGATCTTTTTGCGGACGTAATTCTCCACTTCGTCGCACAGGCGAGCTGTTTCTTCGATCCTTAACCCTGCGCGGCCGCGCAGATGCATACGGAAGATGCCGGCATCCACGCTGGGAAAGAAATCCTCACCCAGAAAGAAGACCAGTCCCATGGAAAGGATGCAGAACAGCAGGAACGATGTAACAAAGAGCGCGCGATGGTCCATGGCAGAACGCAACGTCCGATGATAAGCGTCGCGAAGCTGCTCAAAGCGGCGCTCAAAACCAATCTGGAAACGTTTGAACGGAGCAAAGATCCCGGTACCCACCTTGAATTTGTCTTCATGTTCATGGTTCTTCAGGAAGTACATCACGAGTGTGGGAACCAGTGTACGGGAGAGCAGGTAAGAGGCCATCATGGCGAATACGACGGCTTCAGCCAGTGGAACAAACAGGAATTTCGCCGTGCCGGTCAGGAAGAACATGGGCACAAAAACAATACAGATGCACAACGTGGAGACAAACGCTGGGACCGCAATTTGTGAAGCGCCATCCAGAATGGCCTGTTTCAGTTCTTTTCCCTGGGCCAGGTTGCGGTCAATGTTCTCAATCTCTACCGTGGCATCATCCACAAGGATACCGACGGCCAGCGCCAGCCCTCCCAGGGTCATGATGTTAAACGTCTCGCCCAGAGCCGCGAGGCTGATGACCGAACAAAGAATGGATAGGGGAATAGAAATGGCAATGATAATTGTGCTTCGCCAGTTGCCCAAGAACAGCAGGATCATGGCAGCCGTAAGGCACGCCGCGATCAGCGCTTCGCGTACCACGCCGTTAATAGAGGCCCGCACGAACAGCGATTGGTCGAAGAGCAGCCTCATGTCAACGCCGCCGGGCAGGGTGGCGGTCACGCGCTTCAGGACCTCCTTGAGGTCCCTGACAATATCCAGCGTGGAAGCGCCGCCATTTCTCATTACAGTGATCAGCGTGCCGCGGATGCCATCTTGCCGGACGACATTGGTCTGTGGCGAGAAGCCGTCGCGCACATGGGCTACGTCGCGGATATAAGTTGTGGCGCCGTTCTGTGTCTTGATGGGAAGACCATTGATTTCGGCAATCGTATCAGGGCTTCCATTCATTGAGACTTCATATTGCAAAGCGCCAATTTTGGCTGTTCCCGAGGGAAGAATCAGATTTTGCACGCTGATTGCGTTCACCACATCTACTGGCGTGAGTCCCTTAGCCTGCATCGCGGCCGTATCGATGTCCACGGCTACTACGCGTTGTTTGCCGCCATAAGGGAAAGGAATCGCCGCGCCACTCACGGTTGTCATTTGTGGGCGAATGAAGTTTACGGAAAGATCATTCAGCGCCTGCTCCGGCAGCGTCTTGCTGCTGATGCCAACCTGCACAATCGGAACGCTTGATGCGGAATAAACGATGATCAGCGGCGGCGTGGTCCCTTGCGGAAGTTGTCGCACAGCCGTTTGTGAGATGGCAGTGACTTGCGAGAGCGCAATCTGCAAGTTCGCCGTGGGATGAAAGAAAATCTTGGTGATGGCGCGACCGTCCATCGCCTGCGTTTCAGTATGCTCAATGTCATTGACGATTGTTGTTAAACCGCGCTCTGTGTTGCTGACGATGCGGTCCGCCATCTCCTGCGGAGACAAGCCCTGGAACTGCCAGATGACGCTGATAACGGGAATATTAATTTCAGGAAAGATATCGACCGGCGTGCGGATGATAACGATGGGACTTAAGATCAATATCAAAAGCGCCATCACCACGAAGGTATAAGGCCTCTGTAACGCGAGGCGAACAATCCACATCTGCTAGTCCTTTTGGAAGCGCCGCGTGCAACATTTACTTCGAGCCAAAAAACACGCGGCTTAAACATATTTATGTTGACGCTAAAAACGAATGGGGAGATTCAAAGATTGATTATATTATCAACGCGAAAAGCATCTGCTGAAAGTTTCGCGAAGTTTCTGTTAACAGTTCTTTACTCACTTTGCCCCGCTGTGCTCCTGCTAATCCTTAAGTGCAGCATCCACTGGAACGGGTGGAGCAGCGCATTATGTCTGCGGTTGAGCACTCCAAAATTTATCGGGTTCAGCCGCTAAGGTCTTGCTGTATAGCTGAATCAGCTCTCGCCATACACCGGAATCGCAGCGCCGCTTATCAACTTTGCTTCCGGACTGCACAGGAACAGGATGACCTGCGCAATCTCCTCCGGCTTGGGCCACTTGGAAAAATCAGCTGTGGGCATGGCCTTGCGATTGGGCTCTGTATCAATGATGCTCGGCAGGACTGAGTTGACTCTCACGCCGGTGCCTTTCACGTCCTGAGCCAGGCAATCGAACAGCGCCAATGCAGCGGCTTTGGATGCGGCATACGCTCCGGCGCCTGCGGCGTGGTCCAGCGCAGCTTTTGAAGCAATGTTTACGACCGATCCGCTCTTCTGCCGCAGCATGGCCGGTAAGACCGTGCGCGCCAGGTTGAAACCCGCGTGCAGGTTCAAGGTCAGCATTAGCTGGTAGGTTTTGGGATCGGTCTCCCACAAGGGCGTTCCGCCGGCATAACCGCCAATTGCATTGACCAGAATATCCAGATGGCCGTGACGGGCCGTGATTCCATCCACCAGGGCGCGGCATGCAAATTCATCGGTGGCGTCAAGAGGCAGGAGCTCCAGCGGCGACTTGGGACCAACGGCATCTTTAAGGGCCTCCGCCTCGTCCTTCTTTATATAGGTGGCGATCACGGACGCGCCTTCATGAAGCAGGGCAAGCGTTACGGCGCGGCCCAGGCCGCCAGTGCCGCCGGTAACGAGAGCTACTTTGTTTGAGAAATGACCCATCATAAATATTGATCTCCATATGAAATCTTACACTTGGCTTTACACATTCAAAAGTGTAAAATTATTCCATGCCCACCAACCTTGCTATCGACGATCGTCTGATTGCGGAAGCCCAAAAAGTTGGACATCATCGGACAAAAAAGGAAGCCGTAACTGCCGCGCTCGATGAATACATCAGAAAAAGGAAAAAGTTAGATGTCCTTGAGATGTTTGGAAAAATCGATTACGACGAAAACTACGACTATAAGCTTGAGCGCGATCGGAAACCCAAACGGCGATGAACGTCCTGGTAGATACCTCCGTCTGGTCGTTGGCTTTTCGCCGTAAACCTGAAGATCTAAATGCGGTCGAACAATCCCTTGTCCAGGAGTTGCGTCAACTGGTTCAAGAAGATCGTGCCCAACTGCTTGGACTGGTGCGTCAGGAAGTCCTCTCCGGTATCAAGAGCCACCATCAGTTCGAAAAGTTGCGATTGGTTCTACGTCCCTTTCCGGACGAGCCCTTGAATATAGAAGACTATGAGCGGGCCGCAGATGCAAGCAATCGCTGTCGCGCCAAGGGAATAGCTATATCGGCCGTGGACGCGTTGCTGTGCGCTGTAGCTCTGCACAGAGACTTGTTGATCTTCACTACGGATCTTGACTTCAAGCACTATTCGCGAGTACTACCACTCAAGTTGCACCCCAACGGCCGTACGAATTAGGGGTTTTCTGAATCCGTACCGTTTCGGTCTTGTATTCCTGCCGCCCAAAAGATAAAATAATACTGGATTGGTATTGTATTCAGCCGCTGGCGTGTGTGGCTGGGTTCGCGGAAGAAACGATGTTTAGACTCAATAAATTGACGGATTACGGCATTGTCCTGATGGCGCACGTAGCGCGCAGCCCTGAAGAGACGCCGCATACCGCGCGCAGCCTGGCCAAAGAGACCAGATTGCCCCTGCCGACCGTCGGCAAGCTGTTGCGTCAACTTTCCGAGCATCGGCTTTTGAGTTCGCATCGGGGCGTGAACGGCGGATACAACCTGGCCCGCGAAGCCCGTTCGATTAGCGTGGCCGAGATCATTCTGGCCCTGGAAGGCCCTATCGGCTTTACCGAATGCAGCGTGGTCAAGGGGCTATGCAATATGGAGCGCTCATGCGCCATCATGAGCAACTCGCAGATCATCGGCGACGCTCTGCGCGACGCGCTGGAACACGTGACTTTATCCGACCTGAACCATGAGATGGCGCACCACGAACGCAAGCACGACCAGGAATTAGTGGCATCCATAAAACCCGCAGACAGCGTTGCGGAAGGAGTGAGATGAGCAGCACAGTCAACCAGATTAACGACCTCACACAGCAGGAATATAAATGGGGGTTTATAACGTCCATCGATGAAGACCGCCTTCCTCCTGGACTGAATGAAGACGTCGTTCGGGCCATCGCCCTCAAGAAGGGGGAGCCGGAGTTCATGGTGGAGTGGCGACTGAAGGCGTATCGCCACTGGGCATCTCTGGAGCAGAAGCACGCGGAGCCAACGTGGGCCAACGTCAAGTATCCGCCGATCGACTATCAGGCGCTTTCCTATTACTCCGCGCCCAAGCAGAAGAAAGAGCTCAAGAGCCTGGACGAGGTTGATCCGGAAATTCTGGACACCTACGCCAAGCTTGGCATTCCGCTGCATGAGCAGAAACTGCTTGCCGGAGTGGCCGTGGACGCCGTGTTTGACAGCGTCTCCGTGGCTACCACATTCAAGGCCAAGCTGGCTGAGGCGGGCGTGATCTTTTGTTCGTTCTCTGAGGCGGTGAAGAACCACCCTGAGCTGGTGAAGAAGTATCTCGGCTCGGTGGTTCCATACTCGGATAATTTCTTCGCGACGCTGAATTCCGCCGTCTTCAGCGACGGATCGTTTGTCTACGTTCCCAAGGGCGTTCGCTGCCCCATGGAGCTTTCAACCTATTTCCGCATCAACGCGCAGAACACCGGACAGTTTGAGCGCACGCTGATCATCGCCGACGAAGGCGCTTACGTCAGCTACCTTGAAGGCTGCACGGCACCGATTCGCGATGAGAACCAGCTGCACGCCGCCGTGGTCGAGTTGATCGCGCATGACAATGCGACGATCAAGTACTCGACCGTCCAGAACTGGTATCCGGGCGACAAGGAAGGCAAAGGCGGAATCTACAACTTCGTTACCAAGCGCGGAAAGGCGCTGGGCAAGAATTCCAAGATTTCATGGACGCAGGTGGAGACCGGCTCTGCCATCACCTGGAAATACCCGAGCTGCATTCTGCAGGGCGACAACTCCGTGGGCGAGTTCTACTCCGTGGCGCTGACTAACAATTATCAGCAGGCCGATACGGGAACAAAGATGATCCACATCGGCAAGAACACCAAGAGCACGGTGGTGTCGAAGGGCATCTCAGCGGGCCACGGCCAGAATACGTATCGCGGCATGGTCAAGATCCTGAAAGGCGCGACCGGCGCGCGTAATTACACGCAGTGCGACTCGCTGCTGATCGGCGACAAGTGCGGCGCGCATACGTTCCCGTATATCGAAGTCAAAAATGCCAGCGCACGCATGGAGCATGAGGCGTCGACATCAAAGATCGGCGAAGACCAGATTTTTTATCTGCAGCAGCGCGGAATTTCCAAGGAAGAGGCCGTCAGCATGATTATCAACGGCTTCTGCAAAGCAGTCTTTAAAGAGCTGCCGATGGAGTTTGCCGTGGAGGCCCAGAAATTACTCAGCATTAGTCTTGAGGGGAGTGTTGGATAAACAATGAGTCTGCTTGAAATCAAAAATTTGCACGCCAGCGTGAATGGCAACGAGATTCTGAAGGGAATTGACCTGACGGTGAATCCCGGCGAGGTGCATTCCATCATGGGCCCGAACGGCTCAGGGAAGAGCACACTGGCCCAGGTGCTGGCCCGCCGAGAGAGCTATGAAGTCACTGCCGGCTCGATCACCTTCGATGGCAAAGACCTTCTGGAGATGAAGCCGGAAGACGCGGCCTGCGAAGGCCTGTTCATGGCTTTTCAGTATCCGGTGGAAATTCCCGGCATCAGCAATGCGTACTTTTTGCGTGCAGCTTTGAACGCGATCCTCAAGTATCGCGGCCAGGACGAAATGGACGCCATGGATTTTCTGCCGCTGCTGAAAGAAAAGATGCGCCTGCTGGAAATGGACGAGCGTTTTCTGAACCGTCCTGTGAATGAAGGTTTTTCCGGCGGCGAGAAGAAGCGCAATGAGATTGTGCAGATGGCAGTGCTTGAGCCCAAGCTGGCGGTGCTGGACGAAACCGACTCCGGTCTCGATATCGACGCGCTCAAGATTGTGGCCAAGGGCGTGAACGCCATGCGCAACCCGAAGCGCGCCATGGTTCTGGTGACGCACTACCAGCGGCTGCTCGACTACATTGTGCCCGACTTTGTCCACGTGCTGGTAAATGGACGCATTGTGAAGTCCGGCGGGCCTGAGCTGGCGCTGGAACTGGAAGAGAAGGGTTACAGCTGGACCGAGCCGGAGTTGGCGGGGAAGCGGTAGGCTCTCTGAAATCCCGAAGCGCAGCGAGGGAACCCTATCGCAGCAGGATTCCAGGGGACAAAGGCTCTCGACTCCAGAAAGCTTAGAAGAACATAGGGGATCTCACTCGCAAAGAGCGCGAGTTCGGGATTTTAGAAAAAGGCCCAAGTGAAGGAAGAGAAATCGTGATTACAGCAACCCAGGCTCCGGAAAAATATCTGGAGGTTTTCGATCAGTTCAACAACCGCGCTGCGGCTGTTCAGCCGCGCTGGCTGCAATCACTGCGACAGGACGCCTTCGCGCGTTTTGCTGAAACCGGATTTCCCACCACGCATGACGAAGACTGGCGTTTCACGAACGTCTCGCCTGTGGCAAGCACGCCCTTCGAACTGGCTGGCCCGGAGACGGTGAGCACGGAACAACTGGAACCGTTCGGCGGTCAACAATTTGCTTCTTGTCTGGTGTTCGTGAACGGACTGTTTTCACAAGAGCTTTCAACGCTTGCGCACCTGCCCGAAGGCGTGACGTCGGGAGCCTTGCGGCTCAACTCAAAGATGATCCTGCCAGTGTTGAGCAGCACCTTGGACAGTACCTGAATACTCAGAGAGATCCTTTTGCCGCAATTAACACGGCTTTCATTGAAGACGGAGTTTTTGTTTATGTGCCGCGCGGCGTCGTGGTCGAAGCGCCAATTTACGCGCTTTACGTCACTGTGCCTGGTGCGGCGCCCACGATGAACCATCCGCGCAACCTGATTGTCGCCGAAGAAAACAGCCAGGTTACCGTCCTCGAAGATTACGTTTCGCTGGGCGAGGGCGTAACGTTCTCTAACACTGCAACTGAGCTTGTCGCCGGAGATAATGCCAACGTCTCCCACTACATGATCGTGCGCGAAGGCGATTCGGCGTACAACTTCTCCACCCTCCGCATCCAGCAGGGACGCCATGCCAACGTGGCCACACATTCTTTGCTTCTAAGCGGAGCTCTGGTGCGCAACAACGTTCATCCGGTGCTGGCGGGTGAGGGAAGTGAATGCCTGATCAACGGACTGTTCATGGCGAATGGCCGCCAGCACATGGACAATTACATGCTTGTGGAGCATGCCAGCCCGCATTGCGACAGCCGGCAGTTTTACAACGGCATTTTGAATGGGCAATCACATGGCGTATTTCACGGGCGGATTATCGTCCATAAAGATGCGCAGAAGACTGACGCCAAGCAGACCAATCGCAACCTGCTGCTCTCCGACGACGCGCAGATCGACACCAAACCGCAGCTCGAGATTTACGCTGACGACGTGAAGTGCACCCACGGCGCAACCATCGGCCAGTTCGATGACAATGCGCTCTTCTATCTGCGCTCACGCGGCCTGTCAGAAGCCGCGGCCCGCCATGTTCTCTTGCTGGCTTTTGCCAATGAGTGTCTGGATCGAATGAACTCGCCGCAGGTGCGCGATCACATGGAAAAACTCGTCGTGGCAGGAATGCCGGAAGCCGCCACGTACCCCGGCCCTCGCTCTGGCGAAGGCAAAGGGAGAAATTGGGAGGAAGTGGGATGAGCACCGTCGCCAAGTTTCCCGAAAGAATTCATGCGGCTTCAACTTACGATCTACAGAAGATCCGCAAGGATTTCCCCATCCTGCGCCAGGCTGTACATGGCAAGCCGCTGGTTTATCTGGATAACGCCGCCACAACGCAGAAGCCTCTGGCGGTAATTGAGGCGATTGAGAACTATTACCGCCGGGATAATTCCAATATCCACCGCGGAGTTCACACGCTTTCAGAGCGCGCGACGGAAGACTATGAAAAAGTCCGCGTGGCCGCGCAGAAGTTCCTGAACGCAGCAGATCACAGAGAAATCATCTTTGTTCGCGGCACCACGGAAGCGATCAACCTTGTCGCGCAAACTTACGGCCGTAAGAACGTTGGCAGTGGCGATGAAGTCCTGATCACCGCCATGGAGCACCATTCCAACATTGTGCCGTGGCAGCTTCTTTGCGAAGAAAAAGGCGCGAAGCTTCGCGTCGCGCCGATTAACGAACGCGGCGAACTGGTTCTGGACGAATTCGAGAAGCTGCTCGGCCCGAAAACGAAGATTGTTGCCATTGGCCATCTCTCCAATGCCCTGGGCAGCATTAATCCCATACGCGAGATCGTGCGCATGGCGCACGCGCGCAACATTCCTGTTTTAGTCGATGGAGCGCAGGCAGCGCCGCGCATGCCAGTAGATGTGCAAGCCCTGGACTGTGACTTCTATGCTCTTTCCGGCCACAAGATTTACGGACCTACGGGCATCGGTATTCTGTACGGCAAGACAAAGCTTCTGGAAGCTATGCCGCCATATCAGGGCGGCGGAGACATGATTGCCTCGGTTACGTTTGAGAAAACTGTTTATAACCGGCTGCCGTATAAATTTGAAGCAGGCACGCCGAATATTGCTGACACCATTGGTCTGGGCGCGGCATTCGAATACCTGAACAATCTGGGACTGGAGCAGATTGAGCAGCATGAAGCCGACCTGCTCGACTACGCAACAAAATCCGTGGAGGCGATTCCAGGAGTAAAGCTGGTCGGCACGGCGAAGGAAAAGGCCGGAGTGCTTTCCTTCGTCATGGAAGATATTCACCCTCACGACATCGGCACAATATTGGATACCGAAGGCATTGCAGTTCGCACTGGACATCACTGCGCTCAGCCCGTAATGCAGCGCTTTGGCATTCCTGCCACCGCACGCGCGTCGTTTGGGCTTTACAACACGCGCGAAGAAGTGGATGCACTGGTAAAGGGAATACGCAAGGTGCAAGAGGTGCTGGGCTAATGTCTGATGTTCGCGAGCTTCGCGACCTTTATCAGGAAGTGATTCTTGAGCACAGCAAGAAGCCCAAGAACTTCCGCGCGATTGAGACTGCCAACCACAAGGCTGAAGGGTTTAATCCGCTATGTGGCGATCATTTCACGGTCTATGTGGACGTGAAGGATGGCGCAATCAACGACATTGGATTTCAGGGTAGTGGCTGCGCTATTTCCAAAGCATCGGCTTCCATGATGACGCAGATGCTGAAAGGCAAAACAGAGACCGAAGCGGAAGGCATCTTCACCAGATTTCACGACCTTGTAACCGGCCAAGCCGGCGATGGACAAGATATAGGGAAACTCGCTGTCTTTGCCGGTGTTTCAGAGTTTCCTCTGCGCGTAAAGTGCGCGACACTCGCCTGGCATGCGCTGCGGGCGGCACTCAGGGGCGATCAGGAAGCTATCTCAACCGAGTAGAGTCATGGCATCCAACGAACAAATCGAGCTGTCGCGCGAAGTTGACGCCACTCAGATTCCCAGCGGGATACCTCATCGCCTTGCTGCCGGAACCCGGGTGCGGCTGATGCAGGCTCTTGGTGGCACTTACACGGTAATGACCGACATCGGATATATGGTCCGGGTCGATGCCAAAGATATCGACGCTCTTGGCCTCACGCCAGGCGCGGCCGCCACCGATGCTCCGCAGGAGTTCAGCGAAAAGCTGGTATGGGACAAGCTGCGTACTGTCTACGATCCCGAGATCCCGGTCAACGTGGTTGATCTTGGGCTTATTTATGATTGCCACATCGCGCCCATCCCAGAGGGAAATAAGATTGATATTAAGATGACGATGACCGCGCCGGGCTGTGGCATGGCGGATGTGCTCAAGTCAGATATTCAGCGCAAGATTTCGGATTTGCCTACGGTGAAGGAACTGAATGTTGAAGTGGTTTTTGAGCCGCCGTGGCATCCCGGTAAAATGACTGAGGCGGCAAAGCTGCAGTTGGGGCTTGACCTTGAAAGTTCGCCTTTCCCAATGCGTTGAAGTAGCGGGAGAACGTGCTATATCCCCACTCGCTCCCCCGCTCTCCTTCCCTGCTTGAACCAACTCCATAGCTGGGACTAACAGAAGTCGATGAATTTCAAAAACAACCGCTTTCCCAATGCTGGAAAGCGGGCGCTTTCTAACGAAATTCGAAAAGCGTGGCCGCTACAAATATAGTGGCTTGCTGAAACAAGAAAAATATAAGTACAACCAGAATCGCTTCAACTTTGCCATGATTTTTGTTAGAAAATCTAAAAAGTAAGGGACCAAGCGGGCCGTGATGGCGTCATTTTATTATTGTATCTAAAGCTTTTGCAATCATATAGTTAGATGCGATCCGAGTGTTGTCAGTTGACCTCATTTTCAGATCAATTATGCTTAGATTGTTGCGGTTGATTACCGTGGTGCTATAGTCACCGCAGTCGCTGGATTTAGGCGCGCCCGGCGCTTTTCCATGAATGCCGCGGCTGAAATTTATGCAACGCAAGACGCCAAAAATCGTGCTCCTGTTGATCGTGCTGATGGCCGTGTTTTCGCCATTTATGCAGCTCGATAGCCTGGACAACTTTCCCGTGGCTACTGGCGACATGGAAGCACATCTGATTTCCGTGCTGTTTGAAACGGGAATGTTCTTTGTATTTACCGGGATCCTTAAGCTTATTCCCGCAGCTTCTTTGCACGAATGTGCGGCCACCTACCATGATTTTTTCTGGCTTCACGCCGTGACGTAGCCCCATTGCAGTCGGCCTTCTCCTGTTTTGCCGTTCCTCTCCGTATTTGATTCCTTCCATTCCCGAAGTGTGTCCGTAGCCCAGAGTTTCCTTTACCAGTGAACTCAAAAAGCAGCTTTTTGCGGGCGCAGATGTGGCTGGAGCAATGTTCACTGCTCCTGCCGGAAACACATGGAACCTTGAAATCAAAGACAGGAAATGGAAATGAAATCCTCAGAAGTGTACACATCCACCACCGCTGCCGCCTCTGTTATTGCAGGCCAGCCGCCACTCCTTAATGAAAGCGACATCGAGCAGTGCTTCTGTAATGATGGCGCGGAGATGGACGAAGACGAATGGCTCGTTCAGGGCTGCATTCAGGGCGATCCTAAAGCGTGGGAAGACCTTATTGATAAATACAAACGCTTGATATTCTCAATCCCCATCAAGTACGGCGCCTCATCGGCTGATGCAGCCGACGTTTTTCAATCCGTATGTATTGAAGTAATGAACTCCCTGCCTCAATTGAAAAATGTCCAATCTCTGCGCTCATGGCTGATTACAGTCACCATACGCCAGTCCTACCGCTGGAAGAAGAAGCAATCCAGCCATGTTGAACTGGATGCCATGGAACCTGACGTTGCGGAAGGGCTGGCTTCCATACCTCCGGCGGAAACGCTTTTTCAGCTAGAAGAAGAACAGATTGTGCGGGACGTGGTGGCCAGGCTGGAACCACGGCACAGGGAGCTGGTCCAGCTTCTTTTCTTTGAACAGCCACCGCTGCCATATGCTGAAGTGGCCCGTCGAATGGGGCTTGCCACAGGATCCATCGGGTTCATCCGCGGGCGCTGTCTGGAAAAATTGCGCAAGGCACTGGTGGAATTCGGATTTAACGAGTAGCGCAACGTATAAGAATGCGCAACAGTCAAGGGCTGTTGCGCATTAGGTTTTGTTTACCATTGCTGCCTGAAGGTTTAGGCGGGACTTATCTCACGAGAGCAGCAATGCTCAGTGTTGCACTCAGCGCTTCTCATCGACAGGCCAACCGTAAAGGTGGACTAAAATGCGCTTGCCTTAAGGCCCTGCCGGGTTGCTTTTGAGGCATTTGCTGCGTCATAAGGATTGCTGATGCAAAATAGAACGTCCGAGTGAGGGAAGGCGACACCGCTCGCAGCGTTCATGCGGTAAACATCCAGCACTACCTTCAATTGAAGGATTTCCTGTCCCAGCTCTAGAGGGATCCCATTTCTTTTGCCATCGGCTATTGCAGCTTTTAAATAGATGATGTCCTGCTCTATTGCTGCTGCCGCTTCCAGCCACTTCTGATCGTCGTCCATGGTGCTTTGTCTCCAAACCAGTGAATTAGTTACTCAACGCCATTTCAGCAATTACAGTTATCTCAACACTACGGCGATTGGGCTTCCTTCCCGGTAAGGTAAACAAGCCACCTGTTTCCAACTACTTAAAGCTATTTCATGTTCAGGTTCTGATTTATTTCGCGTTACTCATAAGAGTGCAAACGGGTCGTGAAAATATAGAAATGTGCAAGTTTTGTTCTAGCAACAAACTATTTTCCCATTTTGGAACTATTGGCATGAGATGTGGACGGATCTTTTACGCAGATGCGCCATCGCCTACACGCAACGCTGGGATGAGTTGTCGGGATTCTATGCCCGGGCGAAGTCGATGTAACCGCGTTGGGGATCGGCACTGATTAGTTTCACGCGCAGTTTGTCTCCCACGTCCGCGCCTTGCCCATGGACCAGCAGGCCTTCCACATGCGGTTGAAGTACCCGCACAAAAGTTCCCTTGGGCGTGGCGCCGGTCACGATTGCGTCAAACGTCTGGCCGATGCGGCTGCTCATGGTCACGGCGGCGATTCGCTTGGACATTCCGCGCTCAACTTTTCGCGCCGCGTCTTCTTTTACCGTGCAGTTGGTTGCGATTGCGGAGAGCTCGGCATCCTGGTACGGGCTCTTTTGCCGGCCTAGCACAGACTTGATGAGCCTCTGGGTGACGATATCGGCATAGCGGCGGTTGGGAGCAGTGGAATGGGTGTAATCCTGCACGGCCAGGCCAAAGTGTCCGGGAGAAGGCTGACCCGGCCGCTCTAGAACGTATTCACCGGGGCCCATCAGCTTGATTACGGCCAATGAAAGATCGGCAAAGTGATCAGGATCGGCGGCTTTGCGTGTCTGCAGGAAATCATTGAGCGCCTTGGAATCCGCTACCGCGGGAAGCTTGCCGCCCTGCTGCGCCGCCAGCGCCACAATGCGGTCCCAGCGTTCCGGCGTTTTCACCACGCGCCGGATGGACGAAATCCCGGCTTCTTCCAGCGTGCGTGCCACCACGCCATTGGCGGCGATCATGAAATCTTCAATCAACTCCGTGGCGCGGTTCTTCTCCTGCTTTTGCAGGTCAACTATCTTGTCATTGAGGATCACCGGATGAACTTCCGCAGTCTCAATATTGAGCGCGCCATGGCGATAGCGTTCATTCTTGAGCGCCTGCGCCACTTCGTCCTGCAACTTGAGCTGCGCCTGTAGCTCAGGAGAAGCAGCGACCTTGGCAGGCGCCGGACCAGTGCCTTCCAGCCATGCTCCCACAGCCGGATAAGCAAGTTGGGCCTTATTGATAACCAGCGCTGGATAGATTTGGTGCTTGCTGACCTGTCCGTTGCCATCAACCACGAATTCTGTGACGACGCCCAACTTGCCGTCCACTTCAAGCAGTGAAGTTGTGCCGGTGGAAAGCTCTTCCGGCAGCATAGGAAAATTGCGCACGCCGGTATAAACCGTACACGTTTCCTTGCTCGCATGCAGGTCAATGGGCGAGCCTTTGGGCACGAACGAATCCACGTCGGCTATGCCGACCAACACCCTGGTAGTGCCATCGGGCAGCTTTTCTGCGTATTCAATCTGGTCAAGATCGCGAGAGGTGTCATTGTCGATGGAAGACCAAAGCAAGTGGCGCAAGTCCTGGACGTTTCCTGGGGCTGCCTGCGGCGGCTTGCTCTTGATGGCAGCCAGTTGCTGCGCGACGGCGGGTGGAAATTCCGGCTCAAAACCATTTTGCAGCATCAGTTGTTTGGCCGCTGCCTGAAGATCAAAGTGCGAGGGATGAGAATTATTCATAGATGAAAATGGAAGCAGAAAAGCTTAACACGGCGGCCATATGGGAATGTTGATAGGCATCAACCTCGTCTGTAGCAGGCAAAAAATAAAGGCTGCCGGATTCAGCAGCCTTGTCGTCGATAAATCGTAATACTTTACCGCGCAAACGTTCCGACAAACGCGCTGCGCTTGTCGTGCAGCGTCCATGAAGTGTTCAAGTCTTTGCCGCGATATTCGTCGGTCATAGCGACGGCGGGCATGGCGTGTGCCGTCTGCGTAAGCGGCTTGTAGAAAGTATCTTCATTGCCGCAAAGGTGGTCTTTGTCACCGATGGCGCGGGTTTCAACCGTTACCTCGTCGCCGGCCTGCAGGCGGGCGCGGGTGCTGTGCTCGCCTTGTGCCACTTCCATGTCAATAGGCGCATCGACCACGCGGACCACATGGCGCAGAAGTTCGCCGCCCATCTCCTGGGCAAAGTTGATCAGGGCCGCGCGCTGTTCCGGCGTGGCTTGCCGGTCAACCAGCAGCACAGATTTGGCGGGGTACGGCTTGCCGTAAGGATCGCCCAGTGTGGCCTGCGCCTTGATCGCGCCGACGACGGTCAGACCGTCGAGCGAGACGCCGTCCCATTTGCCTTCGCCAATATGCCAGGCGACGATCGCCTCCTGACCGGCGGTATTCATCTCGCCATTAGCAAAGCACTGGCCCACGTACACATCGGCGCTGCGGGTTTCAAGGTATTGGCCTTTGATCTGTGGCGTAAGGCTGGTTGGCGGAGCAGGCGGCTGAGCGCAAACTGCTACAGCAGAGAACACAGCAAACATGAGCATTGATGCAAGCTTTTGATACATAAGAAACTCCCAAAACCTATATCTATTGTAGAGCCGGTATCGCGAAGCAAGGTAGAGATTTCCGCAAAACTCCCGGAAATCTCATATGCCGGAGAAGCAAGCTTTCTTCACAAAAAATGTCCAAAACAAACGCTTATTTGCTTTCCCAAATCCCCGACATGTTGTAGATTAACCGCGCCCCCCAAAAGATTCCATTAGAGTCGCGGACAAGCGAATAAAAATGGCTTCGTCGTTGTGTCCGGTCGATACCGAAAGAGTTGAACAATGCTTCGAAAATCGTTACATCTGCGCTGTCTATCGTCTTGAGTGCCGCCATACTTATGGCACAAGAAACTGCTCCCACTCCGCAAGATAACCCTAAAACTTCCCAACCAGCGAGTGCAGACCACAGAAACTGCCTGCTGCGGCCACGTCAGTTTCGACGCCAGCACTCGCTGGGTTCGGAATTGAAGATGGAACCCCAGTCAAGCTTACGCTTAACTCGAAACTTGTCTTCGGGGACGGACAAAAAAGGAGATACGGTCGACTTTGAGGTTTTAGAGGATGTGAGTGTGCAAGGAGTGATTGTGGCGCCGCGAGGAGGGGTCGCATGGGCAACTATTACCGACGCCCAGCCCAAACGGCGCATGGGGCGCGGTGGCAAGCTCGACGTCAATATCGATACCCTCCGGTTAAAAGATGGAGAAAAAATAGCGTTAAGAGCAGTGAAAGACAATAAAGGTGGCGGACACGTCGGTGCGATGACAGGCGCTATGGTGGCAACGGGTATAGTCTTTTTCCCAGCCGCGCCTCTGTTTCCTCTTCATGCATGGCAAAGATATTGACATTCCGAAGGGTACTGAAATTACAGCTTACGTGGCTGGCAATATCCCTTTGGAAAGATCTAAGTTCGATTTAACTGCACAGTCAGGGAACAATCTCTCAAGGCTTCAGCTCTGACATCCTCACAAACCGCCATATCTATTACCTCGGTACCTCCAGGAGCAGATTTGGAAGTGGATGGAAAATTTATTGGTAACACGCCTTCTTCGATGAACTTGGCGTCTGGAGACCATGCAATCAAAGTTACGAAGAAGGGTTACAAGACCTGGGAGCGCAATTTAACCGCGTCAGGGGGCAGCGTTAACTTGAATGCGGATTTGGAAGAAGAAAGATAGGACATCGACAATTTCGATTAACGAACGCGAAAGGGCGTGGGATTAGCAATTCGTAGGGAACTTGGTCCCACACCCTTCTTCACACGCTACTTACTCGCTCCGCAGTGGCATCCGCGCTCGCCGGAACAGCAATTTCCCGGCTCGGCAAGCTTGCCGTCAGGCCCAATGCAGGTCTGGGTCATGGCGCACCAGAAAAGGCCATCGCCGGAGCGAGGGACTGTGGGATCAGGCTCTGACCAAATGTACTGGCTCTTCCAATGCAGCGCGGAGCACAGCCCCGGACGATCAGTATTAAATCTTTCAGGTACGTTGCTCATGCTGCGCCTCCTGCGGCCTGCGATCCGGCTGCGGCCAGAATGGCCCGCTTTACCGCGACCTGGGCCAGATGGATTTTGTGGGCGTTGTGTCCCAGGCTTTTGGCTTTAGCTACGGCGGCCTGCGCGGCCTGGTCTGCCGTGGCCTGCGTGACGGCTTTGCCTTGCAGGGCCTGCGCTGCTTCCACTGAAACCCACGGAATCGGCGCGACGTGCCCCATGACGATGCGAGCGCTCTGCACCGTGCTGGCGTTCATCGTTAAGGCGACAGCGGCGGTGGCGTATGGCCAGTCAAAAGCTTCTTTCTGGCGGACTTCATAATGCGCAGCGCGAACTCCCGGAGCCGGCGGCACGATTACGTGCGAGATAAATTCATCTGGCTTGAGATCGTGTTCGCGTTCCTGCTCAGTCTTGGGAATAACAAAGAACTTTTCTACAGGAATTTCTCTGGCGCCGCGCGACCCGACGATCCGGACCTTCGCGTTATAAGCGATCAGCACTGGTGCAATGGTTGACGGACTCACGAAAAGCGCCGGGCCATCATTGCCGAGAATGGCGTGGTAACGATTGTCACCCTGGAGGACCAGCGACTTGCCGTCTTTCTGTGCCAGCAAACCGTGGCCTGCACGGAAATACCAGCAGCGCGGCCGCTGGCAGAGATTGCCGCCGATGGTCGCCACGTTGCGGATTTGCGGGCTCGCCGCATCCCCGGCTGCGGAAGCCAGCATGGGATGCTGATGCTGGATTTGAGACGCATGCGCAATTCCATCCAGCGTGACCAGAGTGCCCAAATTCGCCGCGCCACCTTCATTGCTGATGGCGTGCAGGCCAGGAATCTGCTTGATGTTCACCAGCCGCTTGGGCGTGGTGATCTCATCTTTCATCAGGGAGAGCAGGTCACTACCGCCGGCCAGAATTTCCACTTCGCCCCAGCTTTTGCCGAGCAGCGCGGGAACTTGATCTACGGCAGTGGGAGAGGCGTAATCAAACGGTCGCATTGCTGCCTCCTTTCGGATTGAGCGCATTCACTACGCGGTCAGGAGTGATGGGCAGAAACGGCACTCGCACGCCGATAGCGTTGGCTACGGCATTGCCAATCGCAGCCATGGGGCCCACGGTGGGTGGCTCGCCCAGGCCAATTGGGCCGCGCTCGTCATAGCCTTTGCCGGTCATCATGTGCACCACCAACTCGCCGACATCGCCAATACCCGCGAGGCGGTAGAAATCCATGTTGGGATTGAGCATAGTGCCAAGGTTGTTGTCCATGATTTTTTCTTCGTAAAGCGTTGTGGCGATGCCCATGATCATAGCGCCGTAAACCTGGCTCTCAGCGGTTTTCATGCTGATGATGAGCCCGCAATCCTGCACGCAGACCATCTTGTTCATTTTCACTACGCCGGTTTCTGTGTCCACAGATACGTCGGCCATGACGGCACCGCCGACGCCGCTGGAAATCAGATCTCCAGGGCCAGGGTTCTTGCCCAGAGCCTGAACTGGCTGAGTACCGAGCCTGGCGCAGGCATCTTTCCAACTCATGCTGCGCGAGGGCGCGGATTTTACGCGAATGCTTCCGCCAACGGCTTCCAGATCTTCCGGCTTAGCATTGAGCGCCGAAGCGACTTTCGCGAAAAGCTGTTCGCGGGCGTCAATGGCTGCGCGGCGTGTGGAAGAGCTGACGCCGCCAATCGTGGTGCTGCCGCCCGATCCGCCTGACTTGGGATATTGATTGTCGCCGATCTTCAATTCGATCTGGTTCAGCTGAAGGCCCAGCGTGTCACCGGCAACAATCAGGATCGCGGTGCGCGTTCCTACGCCCAGGTCCTGCGTGCCCATCTGTATCTCTACCGAGCCAGTTGGATAAATGGTGAGAGCGCAGTTGCTTTCATGACCGCGTCCGCCCCAGGTGTGGATGGCCAAGCCCAGGCCGCGTTTGGTTGTGCCGGAGCCTTGTCCGCGTGGATGCCAGTTCTGCTTCCAGCCGATCAGGTCTGCGGCAATCGTCAGCTCGTCACGGTATGTATCGGCGCGATGGTAAGTGTCTTCTGATGGCGCGGTGAGCGCGATGTTCTTCAGCATCAGTTGTAGCGGGTCCATGCCGAGTTTTGCCGCGCAATCCTCAATGGCGGACATAGTGATGAGACAGCCCTGAGGATGATTCGGCGCACGCCACGCGCGCGCGGGCCCAATATTGGTAGCCACAGCCGTATGCTGCTTGCGCTGGTTGGGAATGTTTACAACGTAAGGCATGGGTGGAGCGCCACCACCGCCGGGACCGCCTGTGCCCCAGGAATTAGATTGCCACGCGGTGAGCGTGCCATCTTTTTTGGCGCCGACCTTCACCCTGGCAAAAGCCGATGGGCGACAGCCCGCGACCTCGAGTTCGGCGTCACGTTCCAGCATCACGCGCACCGGCTTGCCGCCGGCTTTCTTTGAAACCTGCGCGGTGTAAGCGCCCCAGCGATCAATGCCGAACTTGCTGCCAAAGCCTCCGCCCACGTGGTCCTGATGCACATGGACGTTGGCTTCAGGAATTTTCAGGGCCTGGGCGTATTGGCCGGCTAGTCCAGAAACATTCTGCGTGGAGATGTGGGAGAAGAGATGGTCGCTGTCAGTCCATTCCGCGATTGAGCCATGGCTTTCCAGGCAACTATGCGTGATTACCGGACAGCCGTAAACGCCTTCAGAGACAACTTCCGCTTCTTTGAAAGCCGCGTCAGGATCGCCTTTGACCTGCGCGGTCTCCTTCTTATAAGGCGAATCATTAGGCTGAGGCTCTTTCACGGGAGCGGCCTGAATCGCCTTGATTACTTCATCGCTCACCTCATTGTCTTTCAGCCGTTTTTCCAGTTCGGGTGTCACCTTGAATGCCAGACCGCGCTTCTGCACGGCGGCAATCACCTGATCGTCCGGCGCGTCGTCGTTCAGCATCTGGCCAATGTCGCGCTGGGTGAGCGGGCCGGTGCTCTCGGCCACGTTCTTGCGGTTGCGTAAAATCGTCGACGAAAAAGGGAAGCGGCTGATATTCAACTTTGATGGCGCGCACGGCGTCGGCTGCGGTGGGTTCGTCGACGGCAGCCACGACAACAATGTCATCGCCGGCCCAGTGAATTTCACTGCCCTTATCCTGAATGATGTAAACGCCTTTTACTCCGGGCATTTTTTCCGCGGCGGAGATATCCACGCTTACGACTTTGGCATGGGCGTGCGGAGACCGGACTACTTTGCCGTAAAGCATGCCGGGTCGATGGACGTCATAGGTGTACTTGGCGCGGCCTGAAACTTTGTCCGGCCCATCGACGCGGGAGATGCGCTTGCCAATCAGCGTGCGCTGGTCGGCGGCGGGCCATCCATATTTAGTATTGTCGTCTGCCATGGATCAGGCTCCTTTCGTTTTGGCGGCCTGCAAAACGGCGGCGCGCATTCCGGCATAAGTTCCGCAACGGCAGAAGTTTCCGCCCAGACCGTGCTTGATCTGCTCCGGCGTGGGATTGGGATGCTGATCAAGAAAAGCCTTGGTGGCGACAACGAAGCCCGGCGTGCAGAAGCCGCATTGCTGCGCGTCATTGTCAATGAATGCCTGCTGTATAGGATGGAGATGGCCCGGATCGCCGAGGCCTTCCACGGTGGTGATCTGCGCATTTTGCGCGTCGATGGCCAGCACCGAGCAGGAGTAAACGGCTTTGTTGTCCATCAGCACGGTGCAGGCGCCGCAGGTGCCGCGATCGCAAACGCGCTTGGCGCCGGTAAGCTCAAACTGGTCGCGCAGAGCGTCCAGCAAGGTGACGCGCGGCTCAAGCTGCGCGTTGAGCTTCTTGCCGTTCACATTGAGCGATACCGGAACCTTGCCCGGTCCCTGAACGTGCGGCGCGTCGTCGAGTGCGAGCGCGCTGACGTGGCTGACCAGCGGAACGGCCGCGGAGACGCCGGAGATTTTCAGGAAGTCGCGCCGGGAGACACCAGAGCTGGAAGATGACGATTTGGATTTTTCGGGTTTGTCGCTTTGTGTCGTGCTTTGCAGGCTTCTCAGGCAGATCGTCCACAGGATGCCTCCATTGACTTTGGACTTTGCAGATCAGAATGACAGCAAGTTGCGAAAACGAAATTGTAACTCTCAGGGGTGGCGCGTGTCTTGTGCGCACGTCCAAGTAGCGAAAGGAATCGCGCACCGCAGGCTTTCCAGCGCTTTGGTTGGCATCCCATTCCGCCGCCGCAGTCGCCCATTTCCCGATCCTGCCCGGAGCGATTAAAACACTATAAGAGATCACAGTCGTTGGCATTCAGCGAGTCTGGAAAAAATTTATAGAAGCAGTGCGGGTCGGGAAACGCGTTGCCCGACTCTTACATCTCCGTTATGGAACAGCTAAACTAGCTCTGAGTGTTGTATATGGGTTCGCCACTCTGCCAGGAAATTCACGCCGTCCCCTCTCCTCCTCCTCAAAAAAACGCCAACTCGTATATGGAAGAAATGAACAACCTCGGTCAACTCATGCTTGCTGCCGCTTACAGCTTCCAATGGCTCATCACCATGATCTCTGCGGTCGTATGGTGCTATGCCATCGCAGGCATCGGCACAATTCTCAAGGCGCAAGAATTTGACAACTTACATCTCAGCGGCGCGAAATGCGCCGGTCGAAAATGAAGGAGACAATTATGAAAATCGTAGTGATCGGCGGTACTGGACTCATTGGCTCAAGGCTTGTCAACCAGCTTCGTGAGCACGAGCATGAAGCTGTTGCGGCAGCACCCAACACAGGGGTCAACACTCTCACGGGCGAAGGACTGGCCGAAGCGCTGAAGGGTGCATCGGTGGTGGTTGACGTATCTAACTCTCCCTCCTGGGAGGACGCAGCAGTACTGAAGTTCTTCGAAACATCAACTCGTAACCTCCTCACCTCTGAAGCGGCCACAGGCGTAGGACATCACGTTGCGTTATCTGTCGTAGGAACCGATCGGCTGTCTGAAAGCGGTTACTTCCGCGCAAAGATTGCTCAGGAGAAATTAATCAAAGAATCTTCAATCCCCTACTCCATCGTGCACGCGACGCAGTTCTTCGAGTTCCTCAAGGGGCTTGCCGACATTTCCACCGATGGCAACAAGGTGCGGTTGGCGCCTGTGCTTTTCCAGCCGATGGCCGCCGACGATGTCGCGAGTGCCATAGCCAGGATCGCGGTAGGCCCGCCGGTAAACGGCATCGTCGAAATTGCCGGCCCGGAACAGTTTCGCCTGGATGATCTAGTTCGGCGGCGCTTGGCCGCGCTGAAAGATCCCCGCGAAGTCATCGCTGACCCAAAAGCGCTTTACTCTGGGGCGAAAGTCAGCGAGAAAACACTGGTTCCGGGCAATAACGCACGCCTCGGCCAGACGAGTTTCGAAACCTGGCTGACTCAGTCCGCAGCACAAATTCCGAGTGCTGCATAATCAGCCCACCGGTGTAGCAGTGGTGGCCACTCGATAGCACCAACTCCAATCGAGGCCGAGTCTGGCTGAATCGGCTTGAACACCTAAATAGGAACAGAGAGAAATACCAACGACGTAAGAGACTCATGGAAAACGTAGCTAATATCGTCGCTGCGTACTCTACTGGTGAGCGGGGGTATGAGAAAGTACACCGGCCGCCGCCTCTCCCCGACACGACGCGATTGCACAACTCGCATTCAGTTTGTACGAGCCACGTGGTCGGCAGCGAGTTCGAGCTTTCGTGCTGTATGACTGGAGTTGAAGTGCTTGGCCGGCGTCGCCTGACGGCTGCGATGGGTTACTGAGACTCCAATCATTAACCAGTCTTTGGGGGAATAAAGGAGTTTCATTTCGGGAATGTTAAAAAAAGAATAAAGCTCGCAAAAGCGGCTGGGACCTAATGCACGGTCAAACTATACTTACTGCGGTTCGAGAACAAATTCATGATCCCAGCACATAAACTCAGGCTCTTTGTAATCGCGATTGCCATTTCTCTATCAGCGTTAGCGCAGGCAGAAAAATCTGATGTTTGTCCGCGCGATGACAAAGATTTCGTCGCCATTCAGCAGCGCGCTGACGCCAATGATCCTGCGGCGCAAACGACATTGGCTTCCTGCTACGACCTGGGAATGCATGTGAAGCCGGATGGAAAAGAGTCAATCCGCTGGATTACCAAGGCGGCGAACCAGGGCTATGTTCCGGCTGAGTATGAGCTGGGCAGGATTTACCTTTATGGTCGCGGCGTAACCATTGACTATGCGCAGGCGCTGATCTGGGAGCGCAAAGCGGCAGAGCAGGGCGATCCGCGCGCGCAGCGTGATTTGGCGTTTATGTATGAGCGCGGCTTCGGGGTGGCAGCCGATCCCGCGAAAGCAGCCGAGTGGAACCAAAAGGCCGCGACGCAGGGAAATGCGGAGGCGCAGCTTCATCTGGCCAAGGCGCTCGACGAGGGCGCTGGCGTGAACAAGGATGCTGAAGAAGCGCGCAAGTGGTATGCCAAGGCAGCGCGGCAGGAGCAGCCGGCGGCGCAGTTGGAGCTGGCAAGACAGTCCGCAGGCCAGGGCAATTGTCCCGTGGCGGTCCACTGGTATGAGGAAGCTGCTGGACACGGCCAGGCACAGGCAATGTACGAGCTTGGCAGGCTTTATTTGAACAAATGCGGACCAAACAGAGAACTGGTGTTCAAATGGTTCACGATCGGGGCGAAGTTCGGATCAGAAGAAAGCAAGAAGGAAGTGGAGAGGATGTCGATGACCATGCCATCGGCGGAGAAAAAGCGTGCTGAATTAGCGGCGGCAAAATGGATCAAAGAACATCCCGGCAGCGACAAAGAAGAAGACGAAGAGGAGAAGCGCTAGCGGCCTTATCGATAGCGTGAACTTTCAAAGCAAGCACAAGGTCCCTCCGTCCTACTCACGCGCTGGTAAAGGCGCAGCGTTCGCTTAACGGACGGTCGGGATGACGCGCTATAAAAAAGTTGACGTTAACACTCCAGTCGCATTTTGATAATGATGTATCCGAATACCTCAGCGGCTAAAGCCGCATTCTCCACAAGCTATACCGCAGGCCTAAAAGGCCTGCTCCACCCCGTGGCTGGATAAGCAGGACTAGCGAAGAGGAGACAGCTCGATCCGGTCTGGTAGAACACAAAAGAGGAGGAGCGATAAAGCTCCTCCCGCAAGCACCGCTTCTCTGTTCGTGGCTCAACAATAGGAGTTCAGATCAGAAGCATTGCGCCCATCCATTAGTCGTATCAGTTGTTCAGAACCAGCCCTGTCCGTTCGGATTCAAAGCAGTCTCAGCGAAGGCGCGTGTTGCCGCCGCGCTGTGTGTGTCAGCATTTTCATGGAACGGCACCACCACATAGTGAATTTCGCCGGCTTCAAGGTTGACGAAGTTGTGATATGCCGCGTAATCGACGCCGCCCTGCAGCCCTCCCAGGGTTGACTGAATGCCTGGAGCGAGGAAGATCACAAAGACAGTGCCCGCCGTCGGCGCAGGAATGGCCTTGCTTTTCAGCAGGTCTGAGAGCTTCTGCTGAATCGTGAGGTCATTCACCTTGCTTTGGCTGAGATCGCTGAAGTCTTCGAGTTTTGGAGCGGCACGCAGCGTCTTGATGCTGTGCTGTTTCAACTCCGCAACCTGCGCGTTCCCGGCAGATGCTGTGACATCGAGCAGAGACGCTTCACGACCACGGACTTGCGTATCGCCCCAGCCCGCGCCCAGAAAAATACTGACCTGCTGGGCTGAAGCCAGGACTGGTCCGCCGTGGAAAGTTTTTGGTCCAGCCACGGAAAAGTCGACAGGAACAATCTGGGCTTTGCCGCCGTCATCGTCAAAAGCGAAGTTCGGCTCCGCTGGACGGTCCACCGAAGCCTGTTGTTGCGCGGCCAGGACGCAGGTCACCGTGCCGCAAAGCAATAAAATCCCAAGCGCGAATTTTTTCATAAGCTCTCCTTATTGCGTTACGTTCAGGTTTACGTCGTCCACGACGAATGAAGTTTGCAGCGTGGAATCTTCCACGCCCTTGAAGAATATCTGGATTGTCTGCCCTTTGAAGCTGAGCAGGTTAAAAGATTTCTGCGAATATCCGGTGGCATGGTTCAGGTTGGAGAAGGTCGCCAGGGTTGAAAGCACGGTGCCGGACGAATTGCGTACCTGCACTGTCAGCGTGTCGAACGCAGTAGTGGTGCTGGTTTCAGCGGTGTCAATGTGCAGGAAGAACGTCAGCGTTGCTGCGGTAGCGGCGGACGGGATCGTTACCTGCTGCAGCACCGTGTCAGTATGCGTGGTGCCGTAGCCATCCATCCATGCATCCCAGGTTCCGGCGTGAGGCGGTTCGCTGGTGGAGTTGTTGATGACTCCGCTGGTTACGGTCCAGGGCGCTGGGCTGGCAGAACCATTTTCAAACCCAGGATTGCCAAGGATTTGAGTGGTAGTGCCGCCGCTGGTTGAAACAGTCAAAGAAACGGTGGTGCTGTGAGAAACGCCACCGCCGCTGGCATTGATCGTGATGGTGGATGTGCCTGCCGCCGCGGTGCTGCTGGCGGTAAACGTCAGAGTGGAACTGCCAGAGCCCGGCGCTGCGATGGAAGTTGGACTAAACGCAGCAGTCACGCCGGCAGGAAGCCCGCTGGCGGAAAGCGACACGGCGGAGTTGAAGCCGCCGGAGACCGTGGTTGAGATTGTGGTTGTTTTTGTTCCACCCTGCGCCACGGACACTGTAGTGGGCGAAGCGGTGAGAGCAAAATCCGGAGTCTGCGTGCCGGGGTTGAAAATAACATCGAGGACCGGGTGCAGTTCGATTCCGTTCGGCGCGACGCCGGTTTGCCCGTGCAGAAAATCAAACATGCCCACGCCCTTGATCTGGACCGGGATATTGGCTGTCTGGAAGCTGGTGGTGGCGGTGAACCTGGCATTAAATTCATTCCGGGCGTTGGTAATGCCCGCCAAAAATGGACTGCCCGCGCCAACGCACGAGGGCGATGGAATCTCAACGATCATGGTGAGCCCGCCGGCATCCTTAAGCACCAGATGATAGTCAGAATCGCTTTCCAGTTTGTACTGGGTGAGCGTGGCGTTAAGCACCCATTCGGTGGTCTCCCACGGCGACACGCGGTTATTGGGCGGGATAGGATTGGGCGCGGCCGGCGCGCGCAATGCCGCAATGGTTGTGTTGGTGGAAGAGTTCAGGTTGACCAGGCCGACATCAGCGTCAGTCCCGGTTTTTACTGACCAGCGCTCTACGCCGCATTGGGCGAAGAGCGATGTTGGAACAACCAGCAGGAGTACAGCCAACAACAAACGACTACGGCGCAGATGGTGCATCATGCAGCCTCCAAGGTTTGTTTGGGCCCAAAAACTATCGTGAATAATAGTTGCTGCGAACGAAATGAATATAGAAATTTCGTTAAACTTGCAAAAACATAGTCCCGAAATGAAACGCCGAAGCTCTTGGTGTTTGCTCATGCATGTTCGCGAAGTGCATGAGACGCTACCTTCGCAAACAACATTGAAGGCATTTTTTAAGTTCGATGATGGCGAAGCAGATGAGTACTTTCCGGGTTCTGGCTAGCCTTAGATTGACCATCGCTTTGGCGGATGTTGAGATCCCAGTTCTGATGACTTGGTAGCGTCAACTGGGCAAACTATTCTTTACAGTCTATTCGTGCGGGAGCAAACTATATCTGGTACTCTGCTCCATTCAAGGAGCGTTTTATGACAAGCGCTTGCACCAAGATGTTGGGTTGTGGCCTGATGCTTCTGCTGGCTGCGGGAATGAAGCCACAGACGTCAACATCCGCCGCATCGAACCAGCCGCCCAAGCTGCGCCAGCGCCGCCGCTCCGGCCCAAGCCCCAGAACAAGACAAAGAACAAAAGCCCGCTCCTGTGTACGAATCGGCCACGGTGCTCAAGAGTATTACCCGCCTGGTGGTGGTGGATGTGGTGGCAACGGAGAAGGATGGCGCCGTTACCGACCTGAAACAAGATGATTTCACCATTTTAGAAGATGGCAAAGAGCAGAAGATCAGGGTGTTCAATTTTCAGCAGCCCAGCCACGCGAATCCGCCCGGAACTGCGGCGGTGGCGGCATCCAAGCCACCGGAAAATGTTTACAGCAACGTGGCGCGCTTCAGCGCCAGCAGCGCGCTCAACATCCTGCTGCTGGACGCGCTGAATACAAATCTTCCGCACCAGGCTTACGTTCGGGACCAGATGATTCGCTATCTGCAAAAAATGCCGGAAGGCCAGCCCGTGGCGGTTTACATGCTCAGCACCAAGCTCACGCTGCTGCAGGATTTCACTGACGATCCTGCGGCATTGCGAAAAGTGAGCCAAAGAAATCAAGACCAACATGTCGCCGCTGCTGGATAATCCCGCAGGCGGCCCGGACGCGGAACTTCTACCGGCGGGCCTGGCTGATTCCGGCCTGATGCCGGCGCAAATGTTCAGCGCCATGCAGAGCTTTGAACAGGAACGCGTCGCTTTCCAAACCGACCTGCGGCTGACCTACACACTGAACGCGCTCACCTCGATTGCGCGGGCGCTTTCAGGCTATCCGGGACGCAAAAACCTGATCTGGATATCGGAGGCTTTTCCGCTCAGCATTGATCCGAACATGGAGCTTACTGGAGATACCTTTGCCGGAACGCGCAACTACGGCCCGCAGATAGCCGAGGCCGCGGATTCGCTCATCGACGCCCAGATTGCCATGTACCCGATTGACGCGCGGGGATTGGTGCCATCTTCAATGTTCGACGCTTCCAATTCCGGCAGGGACAAGTTTGGCCGTTCCATGTCACGCCCGGCAGAATGCCTGCGGCCATCAGTGCTGAGTCTGCGCAGTTGCAAAGCGTACATGGCGCCATGCAGGAAATGGCCGATCGCACCGGCGGAAGAGCGTTTTACAACACCAACGGCATTGATGCATCCATCCGCAAGAGCATTGAAGATGGATCAACCTATTACACGCTGGCCTATTACCCGGAAAACAAGAACTGGAATGGCAAGTTTCGCAAGATCCATATAAAGGTGAACCGGTCCGGCGTAAAGCTGCGTTACCGCCTGGGCTATTACGCGGTAGATCCCACATTATTTGCGGAGAAGAACCAGAAACAGCAGGATTCGGCCTTTGCTCTGGCGCTGAGCCCTGATTCGCCGATTGCTACCGGCCTGCCTTTTAATGCGCTGGTGATTCCGCCTGCGGAAGCAACGCCAAAAACCGTGCGCGTAAACTTTGGCGTCGATCCCCATGCCATTAGCTTTGAGCGCTTGCCGGACGGACTGCAACATGCCACGCTGGAGTGCACCATCCAGGCGTTTTCTGCCAAAGGCAAGCTGGTGCGCGGTGAGCTTACAACGGTCAACGCCGCGTTGAAGCCGGATACGTTTTCCAAGGTGATGCAGGATACGTTTCCATGCCAGCAATCGATCGATCTTGAGCCCGGCAAATATTACCTGCGGCTTGGCGTGCGCGACAACCGCACAGGCTTGATCGGCACCACAAATGCCAAAGTGGCAGTGGCGTCGGCTGCGCCGCCAAAGCCATAGCTGCTGCAAAAACAGTGCACAATCGATGATGCGCGTTACCGTTTTGGCATCAGGCCAATCTATCGCGTTCCCCAGCAAATACAGGGTTTTCATCGCGCGCTGGAAGAAGTGAAGCATCAGAAATGTAACAGTAACCTCACCTCAGTAACTTGTTGGCTCCATTCTTCCACCAATATCGTGGAAGCAGAGTCAGGTTGCCGCACGCCGCTGCCTGACGAGGAGATTCGCTATGGACGGAGAGATCACTTTTGTGAAGTGCCCTCGCGGGGATTCCTTTCCGGTCCGCAAAACGGCCAGCCCGTCGACGGGCCATCAACAGATCATCTGCCCCAGATGCGGCCACGATTTTGATGTAACCATGGACGAAACCGTGGAGCGGCTCTCGCCTGAGCCAAAGCTTGTGTTAGCGATGGCGAGGTAAGCGTAAGCCGCGGTCATCGTCCCCGTGTTTTATTGATTCTTCCGCTTCTTCCTGCAGCGCCCGTCACCCGACTGGCGCGGCATTTCAGGGAAGCTGATACAAACCTCAGCCGTGAAGTCAACTGTTCATTTTTCATTGGTCCCTGTCATAACAGCCAGTCGCGGGAGCGGAGGGCATCCAAGAAAATAGAGCAGTTCAGGACCAGTCTGGACAAGATGCGGCGCAGACGCTCCTACAATAACGGACAGTCTGGAACGCCGTTGTGCTGCAAGAACGCCGGGAAATTCAACGGCGTTCAGGCCGGCTCCTGAAACTGTATGGCCTCAGATGCCGCCTTTCGTCGTTGCCCATATTCTCGAGGAGGAGAAATGAACAAGAAACTCACTCTGATTTGTATTTGCGTCCTGGCCCTCACATGCGCCGGTCTGCAAGCCCTGGCACAGGACAAGCCCGACCAACCGGCCCCACAAACTGCGAATCCCGGCGCGCAGACCAATCCCCAGCCAAGCACAGACGCCAGACAGGAGGGAGTATCTGATGCCGAGGCTGCCGCCAGGGTCAACGCCCGGATGCAACAGCTCACCATTGAGCTGAGCCTGAGCGACGAGCAGAAAACGCAGATCAAGCCCATTTTGCTGGACGCGGCCAAGCGGCTCCAGGCAGTCAAGAACGATACGACGCGGAGCATCGAAGAGAAGAAGTCAAAAATGGATGCAGTCCACGACAGTGCCCGCGGCCAGATCAGGCAGTTTCTGAACGCTGACCAGAGCAAGAAGCTGGATGCCATGAAGGCGGAAGATATTATCTAAACAGCAACGTCACTCATAACCAAGGCGGGGGAGGCGTCAGGCCTTCCCCATATCCCTATTCTTCTTCCTGCAATGCGTTCAAAACCTCGTCCTCAACGTCCCAGGTCTTAAGCACTTTGATGGCGATGGCAACACCGAACCCGGCGCGCATCAACCCGCGAAAGATCCGCGCCGCTTCTTTTTCATTGGCGGGCTTCTTCAGCCGTTTGCGCTTCAAGTAGGCCCGCGCCAACTCTTCTTCATCCACTGCGGCATAAGCTTCATCGACTACTTTTTCGATCACGTCCTGGTGCACGCCTTTCACTTTCAGGTCAGTAATTACGCGACGCTTGCCGAATTTCTCGTTGTCGCGGCGAAAACTGGAGTAAGCAGCGGCGTAATTCGTGTCATTGAGATATTTCTGGTCTTTTAAACGCAGGATAACCATTTCGACCAGCAGGTGGCCGATCTCGTCCCTGGGAACGCGCTGGCGCATCAGGCGCTTCAACTCGGCGACTGTCCGCATACGGCGACCAAGCGAGCGCACGGCGTAGTCATAGAGCGCGTTCTCGTCGTCAATCTCTTTGGGGCGCTTGAGGGCCACGGAGGAAGCATAGCAGTGATCTGGTGATCGCGCGTGATCGGGTGATCGGGACATCGGCATTGGGACGCCGCAGCATCGGGAAATCGGGGCAGAGGAGATCGGCGAGCGGGAAAGCGGGTCATTGCAAGTTTTGTTTTGGCGTTCCGCTGACGCTGCGCGCTGGCCTTCGGCAGAAAGGAAGAAGAAATATTTCAGGCCTTTAGGCACGACTGAAGTCGTGCCCTGACACTTGTTTTTGTTGACTGAAGCACGTAGGGCGAACAATGAATCGAATCCCGCACTTTCGCAGCAGCTAAAAAACAGAAGCCAGCTTTCTGCGAAAGGATGTGGCACCCGCGGTTTTCAAGAGCGGCAGGAAAACCGGACGAAGGGTGGGCCACCCGCCGCTCACTGGAAGCCAACACAAAGGTCTTCAGAAGGGAAGGGATCTTCGGCCGGGATCACTCCTCACGTAGTGCCTCGATTGGCTTGAGCCTGGATGCGCGCCACGATGGAGCCCATGAGGCGGTGACAGCAACGCAGAACATAGTGAGAGCAACAAACCCGAGAGTCGGTATGTCATGCATGCCAACGCCATATAAAGCACCCGAAAAGATGTTTGGGCATGCAGCTTCGGCAATAAGACCGATAATCACGCCAATCAGTGCTGGAACCACGCCGCGTTTCAGCATCAGCAGCAACACACTTGTTCTGGGCGCTCCAAGTGCCAGCCGTACGCCCAAGTCTCGCGTTTGTGCACTGGCGATGTATGACAACAATCCATAAAGTCCAACAACCGTGAGCGTCACCGCGATCATTGCGCAAGCAACAAGAGCGAGCGCCTCCAATCTCAGATCTCTGGTGTTGTTTGCAAGGTGATCGGCAACTGTTTGCATCTTTGATATCGTCACATTCCCATTTATCTCCCTTGCGGCTGTTTGTAAAGCTGGCAGATTCAGCGACCTGCTATCCGTTCGAATGACAGGGAATGTCCTTATCGCGTCAGTGCTGGCCTGGTCCAACGGCCGGTACAAAATAGCATTCTCGGGCTCGCCACGTCCTTCCTTCCGAGTGTCAGCCACGACTCCCACGATTTCCACTGTGCTATCGTCCCAGCGGCTATGTTCCAATCGCTTACCAATGGGATCTTCCCTGGGCCAAAGCTGCCGCGCCATTTTTAGGTTGATGATTCCCACCAGAGGGGCCCCCTTGCCATCCTGATTTGTAAAATTGCGCCCTTGTAATATGGGAGTGTTCGCGACTCCGAAGTACTCGGGCGTAATCCCAACCGAGTCATACCAGTCTGGCGGCACATGGAAACTCGCGCCTAGCCTGCAAGGGTTGCACAAGGCTACCGCCTGTGCTCCCGGGAGATTCTTCACCCTCTCGACAAAAGCATTCTGGAAACTTCTTTCAGCGTCGGAGCCGCTCGGCATACCAGGTAGATTCCAAGAGATTTCCCAAACGCTTTGCGTATCAAAGTTAAATACAGCTGCCGATCTGTTCCAGGCAGACTGAAGGAGTAACAAAGTAAACGCAAGTAACACAACGGACGTTGCCGTCTGGAATACTGTCAATAGGTTCCTGAAGGTCGTGGAAGTGCGTCCACTTGTGCCGGTAGCTGTAGTCATCTGCATTGCCAACCTTGGATTGGATGATCCTGCCCTCACCATTGGCACCAGACTGAATCCGCCTGCCACGAGAGCAGCAATACCGAATCCGAAAGCCAGCACCCGGCCGTCAAACACACCGGTCGCGATTGTTTCGTGCCACCGTGTACTTTCGGAGGTAAGTCCCACCATCAGTCTGATGAAAAAAAACGCAAATATAAGCCCCACAACCGTGCCAAGCGCGGAAACCATGAAACTTTCCATCAAAATCCCGCGCGCAATTCGCCACCTGGATGCTCCGAGGGCGATGCGTATAGCGAATTCTCGGCACTGCCGTTCAGTCCGTGCCAGCAGAATTGTCGTTACGTTTCCAGCCACCAAAATCAGTATGCTTCCAACTATTCCAAACACCACCAGAGAGAACTTATGAGCTTCTTCCTGTCTGTGGCCATCAATAAGTTGGATATCGGGCCAGGGTTTTTCCCAATAATAGGGGACCGTTCGTTTGCCGATGTTGCGCCATCCAGTCATTTGGGATTTTCCCGACCCAAGTTGTCCGGCAACTGCTTTCATTTGCTCGCGCGCCTGAAATACAGAAGCACCTTGCTTCATTCTGCCAAAGACTCGGAAAGTAGCGCTGGTTACATCCGACATCATCTTGCCAAACAGTGGGGCACGGCTGACTCGCGACAACGGAATCCAAATGTCGGGTGAGGTTTCCGGATCAATACCGGTGAATGTTGGCGGTGCAACCCCAATGATTGTGTATGCTGTCCCATTGACGCGGAGTTCAGTTCCCAATGCGTCGTTTCTGCCGCCAAACAACTCACGCCAACAACGATGACTCAATACCACCACATCGCCCCCGGCATTTGGGCTATCGTCCTGCTCGTCGATGACCCGGCCGCGAAACGCGTGCACCTGTAACTGGCCGAAGTAATTTCCCGTAACTGCTGTAACTATCGCGGATACAGTTTTATCTTTATCGCTGTGCCCAATTCCGAAAACCAGAGCGGGATAGTAGGCGGCAAGCTCCGGCAAAGCGTGTGGTTGCGCGTTCACGTATTCGAGGTACATTGGCCATGACAAACCCCTCCCGGATGGCTGCATCGACGTTGACTGTCTGTCTATTTCCACGAGCTCAAAAGAGCGTGGAACAGAAAGTTTTGGAGATAGCAACCATCCGAAAACACTGAACATTCCCACATTCGCGCCAATGCCGAGCCCCAGCGTCAGGATGGCAAAGGCTGAGTAGCCCCGGTGCTTGATCAATGCCCGGGCAGCGTGCAATACATCGTGCCAAAAAAGTTCCATCTATGACCTTGGAAGTGATCTTATCAGGGGTGCTTACATGGTCCCGGAGATCGAAACCCTTTAGGACGCCAGTCACTGGCCGATTTGGTTTCTCAGCCATCGAGATGGCGGCGCGGCCGCAGGCGTTGGACTTGGGCAAGTTCGCGCCATGGAACAACGACTCAACGCTGATACTCGCGATCCTGTGGGAGAGGGGAGCATCCCTGCCCTTGCGGCAGCCGCGCCCGTTATCACGGCCGCCACGCGAAGACGTTGGAAAGCGCCCTGGACCTCATATACCTGAAGCGCCCGCGCGATCGGGACCTGCGGCTGGAATTGTTTTTTGAAAACGTCGCGAAAAACCGGCGCGGTCCGGGGACCCGGGCCAGCGGATCATCGGAGCCAACCGGCAAATTGGCACACCGCCGAGAGCGGCGCCGGCGCGCCTAACTTTGGGGCAGGTGTACTGCCGGAAAGTTGCAAAGAATTTTGGCCAGTGGCGTTTTCTCTCAGCACGCGAAGATGAACGATGGCCGGTTTCGTACTTTCTTTGTGGGTACGTTTTAGCCTAAGATGCAGAATGGTCGAACTTTGCCCATTCAGCAAAAAAATCAATCTTCCTACCAGGGGAAGAGAAAGGGGTGGCGGTAGCAGCTGAAATCGTTCTCATAAGCGAAACACAAGGTCGCTCCGTCCTACTCGCGCGCTGGTTGGTACGCGCGCTCGCTTGACGGCCCATCGGGATGACGAGCCTGTGAGAAGGAAAGTTCAACTGAACCTCCACCGAAGCAGGGAAAAACGCCATGGCCCATGAGATCGTAAACGGTAGACAACTGACAGGGAAGGAACCCGCGGAACATCAACGGCAGCAACTGGAAGCGCAGGAGCGGACAAGGCAGCGGGCGGAGGCGCTGGTGCGGAGGATTGGAGAGACCTGCGACGAGCTGGAGAGATTGGCAGAGGAGAATCCGGAGCTGGTGGGGCGGGTGACGCGGGGCGCGGAAGAGCACAAAGACGCTTACGTGCGGTTGAAGGCGAGGCTCTCACCCCAGCCCGCGCAAAACCGGCGCGGGCCGGGGACCCCGGCGCTGGAACTGGCCGACGAAGCGCCGCGGTGCCGGTGGGTGAGGCAGGACGGGACGGCGTGCCGGTCACCGCAGATGAAGAAGCATATCTACTGCTTTGCCCACAGGCAGATGATGGAAGCGCGGGCCCTGGCGCTGAGTTTGCCGGCGCAGGAGGATGCAAACGCGATCCAGATTGGAATTATGCGGATACAGAAAGCGCTGATTGAAGACACGATCTCAACGAAGAAGGCCGGGCTGCTTTTGTACTCAATGCAGCTGGCGCTGCAGAACGTGGGGCAGACGACGTTTGGGCAGGCAAAGACGGAGGAGCTGGTGCGGGCGACGGTGGATGAGGAAGTGGCATTCAGCAGTCAGCACTCAGCAATCAGCCAAAACTTTTTCACCGCAAAGGACGCAGAGGACGCAAAGGAGAAAGACCAAGGCTTACCACTAATAAACGCTGATGACACTGATCGGAGATCGGGTGATCCGGTGATCGCACGTGATCGGGTGATCGGGAAAAACGGCTTACCTGGACGCGGATTGGAGGACGGGGCAAAGCAGGTTGAATGGAAGCCTACGCCGGATATGTACAGGATGGACACCCCGGAAGGGAGAGAGGCGTACGAGGCGAGCTTTGGAATGAAGATTGAGCCACAGCTAGATCGGACCAGCGGATCATCGGACCCAACCGGAAATTGGCATACCGCCGAGGGCGGCGGGGTTCCCCAGTGATGGGACAAACTCACGCCAATCTGGGATGCGGTGGGATACCAGCGTAGGGGGCGGCGGAATCGGGCGAATCGGGACATCTGGGGATCGGGGAATCGGGGAATCGGAACATCGGGAGAATCGGAATATAGTGATCGGGGCAGCAAAGATTGGGACAAAGGAGATCGGGGAACAGAAATGACGAGACCTAGACAATCTGGAAATCGAGGCACTGGAAATCCGCTGAGCAGTGGCGCTTCTCTGCTTAACCCATTGATTCCATTCGGCGGAGTTTCAGAAATTGTGCAGAAATACGCACACAACGGCCCCTTGCCTTGCGTGATATTCTTAAAAGTAGCAAGATGGTGGAAACCATCGCAGTAAAATGAGAGAAAAGGCGACAAGTGACCCAAATTAAGGAAAAATTCGAAACTCGCAAGCTCCCGATGATGCCCATACGCGATGTGGTCATCTTCCCGTACATGATGACCCCGTTTATCGTGGGCCGCGAGTCCAGCGTGCGGGCCCTGGAAGAAGCCCTGGCCTCTGACCGCAAGATCTTTCTTGCCACCCAGCATGACGCGAGCATTGACGAGCCCAAGCCGAATGAGATTTACCAGGTGGGCACGATCGCCAATATCGTCCAGAACCTGAAGCTGCCAGACGGCAATATTAAGGTGCTGGTGGAAGGCGTGGAACGCGGCAAGATCTTGAAGCTCACCAATACTGAAGGCTATTTTGAAGCCGAAGTCCGGACAGTGAAGTATCCCCCCGATCCCACCAAGGCGCTGGAATCTGCCATGCAGCGCGTGCACAATCTTTTTGACCAGTATGTAAAGCTCTGCCAATCCTTGAATCTTGAGCCCGTGATTATTACCGGGATGAGCGATCCGGCGAAGCTGAGTGACACGATCGCCCAGAACCTGCAACTCTCGATTGAAGAAAAGCAGGAGCTGCTGGAAATTTTTGATCCGGCGGAGCGGCTGAACCGCATTGCTGACGTGCTGGATATTGAAATTGAAAAGCTGAACATGGACCGCACCATCCAGACGCGGGTGAAGCGCCAGATGGAACGCGCGCAGAAAGAGTATTACCTCAACGAGAAGATCAAGGCCATCCAGAAAGAGCTGGGCCGCGGCGAAAAGAGCGAGTTTGACGAGCTGAAAAAGAAGATTGACACCGCCGGCATGCCCAAAGAAGTGCATGAGAAGGCGATCCAGGAATTGAAGAAGCTGGAAGCCATGCCGCCTATGTCGGCCGAGTCAACGGTCTCCCGCAATTACCTTGACTGGCTGCTGGCCGTGCCGTGGAAAAAGAAATCAAAAGAAATCCGCAACATTGAGCATGCAGAAAAAATCCTGAACCAGGACCACTACGGTCTGGAAAAAATCAAAGACCGCATTTTGGAGTTCCTGGCTGTCCGCCAGTTGGTAAAAAATCCCAAGGGCTCGATTCTCTGCTTTGTTGGCCCTCCGGGCGTGGGCAAGACTTCACTCGGCATGTCGATAGCGAAAGCCACTGGACGCAAGTTTGTCCGCATGTCACTGGGCGGCGTGCGCGATGAAGCTGAAATTCGTGGACATCGACGCACATATATCGGGGCGCTGCCTGGGCAGATTATCCAGATGATGAAAAAAGCCGGCACCAAGAACCCGGTCTTTATGCTGGACGAAGTGGACAAGATGGCTTCAGACTTCCGCGGCGATCCATCGTCAGCGTTGCTGGAAGTGCTTGATCCCGAGCAGAACTGGATGTTCCAGGACCATTACCTTGACGTGGAATACGATCTGTCGCAGGTTTTCTTCGTCGCCACGGCCAACGTGCTGCATACGATTCCCGCCGCATTGCAAGACCGCATGGAAGTTCTGCGGCTGCATGGTTACACCGAGCTGGAAAAAGTTGAGATCGCAAAGCAGTTCCTGGTGCGCAAGCAGCGCGAAGCCACCGGACTGACGGAAAAACAGCTTACGTTTGGTGATGACGCTCTGCGCGAGATCATCCGTTCGTACACGCGTGAGGCCGGCGTCCGCAACCTTGAGCGCGAGATCGGAAACATCTCTCGCAAGGTGGCGCGCAAAGTGGTGAAAGACGCCACGTACACCGCCGCCTTGACGGCGGAGAAGGTAAATGAGTTCCTGGGCGTCACCAAGTTCCGTGACACGCTGGCCAGTGAAAAGAGCGAGATTGGTCTGGTCACCGGGCTGGCGTGGACAGAAGTTGGCGGCTCGATTCTGAGCATTGAAGTCGCCATCGTAGACGGCAAGGGTAAGCTCACCATCACCGGCCAGTTGGGCGACGTGATGCAGGAATCGGCGCATGCAGCCATGTCGTACGTGCGCTCACGCGCCTTGCGGCTCGGCATCCCCAAGGACTTTTACCGCAACTTCGATATTCACATTCACGTGCCTGAAGGCGCTATCCCCAAAGACGGCCCGTCTGCAGGTATCACCATGGCCACGGCCATCTCGAGCGCGCTGAGCAAGATTCCTGTGCGCCGCGATATCGCCATGACCGGCGAAATCACGCTGCGGGGCAAGGTGTTGCCCATCGGCGGGCTGAAAGAGAAGTTGCTCGCGGCACTGCGCGCCGGGATCAAGGAAGCGATCATCCCGAAAGAAAACGAAAAAGACCTTGCTGACGTTCCGGAAAATATCCGCGGTCAGATGAAGGTCCACTTCGTGGAAAACATGGACCAGGTATTGAAGATCGCGCTGGAAACACCGCTCCCGGATTTCCCGGAAGAAGGCGCTCAGACGATCCCAGCGCCGGCCGTCCAGCCGGAGATATCGAGAGAGCGCTATTTGTAATTTCTGTTCGTTGGCTCCAAACCGTCCGAGTGCTTATGCTTCGGGCGGTTTGCTTTGCACTTGAAGAAGAGAAATCTTCACTTAATGAGCCATGGACGCGCGAAGAAGCAGGAGGACAAATACTTTGTCTTTCGGGCGCTTTTGCTTCTGGGATCGATTTCTACTGGATGGACGTTCCAGGCTCGGTGGAAGGTTTGGTCGAACCTGCTTGCTGGCTACCCAATGATGTGTTTACCACATGGTCCGGGTTGCTGGAAGCATCAAAGATTTGCGTTACTCCATTATTGATGGCTGCTTGCAACGTAAGCACGTTGGTTTCCGGCGTGAGAACTCCAACAAAAGCCTTGGGAAAAATTAGATGGACAACTCCTGCCAGTGGCCAACCGTCACCACCTTCTGCCAGCCGGGAAGATATCACGGCTACGTCAAAGAAGTGTTGCGTGAGCGCCAGCAGCGCGGTTGGAAGGTCACGGGCCAGAATGGCAACGTATCCTTTGCTGACAAATGAGCTTTGAAAAGCCGAAAGCACGCTCATGTCCGCATGGACAATCAACGCTGTTTTCGTTGTTTTGATCGTGTCACTCATTGCTTTTCATTCCGAAATGCCATCAACCGGCTTACTGCCCGCTTCAATTCGTCCAGATCCACCGGCTTTGTCGCCAGATAATCCACTTTCATTTGCAGAGCAGCCGCGGAATTATCTACGCTCGCGTATCCGGTGCATAGAACCACTGCTGGCTTGGGATGCAACCGCAATGCTGCGCGTGCAACTTCCAGCCCAATATTTTCTTTCTCCATGTTGAGATCGGTAATCACTGCGTCAAAAACGTGCCCGTTCTCCAGAAGTTTCAGTGCTCCGGCGCAACTATTGGCGGTGCGAACGGCATATCCTTCTCGCTCAAACACCATCTGCAATGTGAGGGCCACATTATTTTCATCATCGACAATGAGGAGAGAAGGCTGTCGAGCCATAGGAAAAAGTCTTTTAGGTTTAGGATTCGTTAAACTAATTGTACTCCTGTGAGTGCCTGAAAAAGTCGTGCTGGCTATCTCTGCCTGGATGGCTGCAATCCATGTTTTCTGCTGGCGGAGTTGCGGGCCACCAACAAGCGGACGACCTTTCGTATCTCATCCACTTCCAGCGGCTTAAAGCCGCAATAATCCACGCGCAAAGCCAGAGCAGCGCGCAAACGCTCTACGTTGGGATATGAGACGTAAACAAAAATCGCGGGATGATACTCCAGAGACTTGGCTTCGCGGGCCAGCCGCAGTCCCAGAGCGTCTGCTTCCAGGTCCAGCTCTGTAATCAGAATGTCCCAGCTCTCGCTTTGCAGCAGGGCCGCTGCGGCCGCATAAGAAGTTGCGGTACTCACCTGATAGCCGTCCTGTTCAAGAATCATCCTGAGCGTCACAATCACGCTCGGTTCGGGATCAACTAGCAGAACAGACGGCATCCGCCCTCAATACTACGTGAGTTGTAAGCGAAATTCATTGATTAGGATGAGTCTGTATGGTGATGAGTTGCGTCGACCATAAATCGCAAGGGTTACGGAAGGGACACGCGGTTCAGGCAGGAGCGCACACTTTGACGCTCCTGTTTTCTGAATAGGTTTTCTGGCGATCCAGAACGGCTGGGTTCAGAGGATTGCATGAGATGAAGCTTTTTTGGGCCTTGCGGATCAATAGCAATGTTCGGCAGCGCGGGATTGCTGTGCACTTCTGGTTGAACAAGTTTTCTCCGTTGCTCACGTTGCCCGGCGATCCGTCAGCATTGCGCACGATAACCCAGCGTCCCTTTGCATCGATGGCCAATGGCGCCTCACCGCTGGTATTGCTCTCTGGCCCAAATCAGCCATTCTGTCTGGCTGAAAACCACCAGTTGGTTTGCACAAAAAAGAATAGGTATGCAAAATCAGGAGATATTTAGCGGATACAGCCACTGAAAGTTGGCCCATAAAATGCATTTATGTGCTGTCCAAATTCATTTAAGTTGATCGTTGGGGTTGGCAAGAACTATCTTGTTCGGAGGCGAACTTTCCATGAAGTTCTTCGCGGTTTTCGTATTCATTGGTGTAGCTGCGCTTTCGGCCGGCGCCCAGCACAGGGTAGCCAGTCCTTACCAGGGAGAAAGTGATGGCGTCAGCGTCGGCGGCAATTGGGTTGAGTTTCGCTCTGAAGACAAAATGACCGCCGCAAAGAAAGTCCGTTTTGAGCTCCAGGCGGACAATTACCTGAGCCTGAGTCCAGACTATAAGCCGCGCATTGAAATGGTCTGCACCAATCGCAAATACACCTCCGCTGAATTCAATCCCGGCATGCGTCTCGGCCCGCCAAATCGTCCCGGCTTCTGGGGACAGCCCCAGATTGAAGTAATGATCCGCGTCGATGACACGCATCATTATCACGGCTGGAACTGGTTGGATGGCCGCTTCCTCTCCATGGATAAAGGCACTGCCCGCGAGCTGATGGGAGCGCACATCTTCAAGGTGCAAATTCCGGGACCAAGAGGTCCGGAAATCGCGGAGTTTTCGCCGGCAGGTCTTGATCTGGCGCGAGTCAGGCAGGCTTGCGACTTGAAGCCCAAAAAGCCAAGCAAGGACTGATCGCGGTTTCCTGCAATTTCGAACGTGAGAAGTTTCGGTAGTCGGTTAGTTTGAAAAAATCACCTACTAGCAGTACCAGGTCAGCGATTCGCTGGCGCATCGCGTGCCTTGACTCTGACAAGCATCGGAAGCAATTGGGTCATGGGGAAATGGTTTAATCGTAGAATGTTCCTGAATCTGTCAATGCACGATAACTATGCCGAGAAGACAGCGTCCGCCAGGGTATCTAACCGAGACCGAATACCAAGCGCAAGTAAAACTGTCTCTGGAACGCATTTATGGTGAGGTATCGGTGCAATGGAGTGCGCTCCGCGGTCAGGGACGCAATACCTACGCTCCTCGGGTGGACGTTGCGGTCGGGCCGTTCGAATACATCGGCGGTATATAGAGGAATACACGAATCTGCTGAACGTAACGCGGCGTATTATCGAGAGTCTTCTTGTACGGCACAACCGGAATGCCGAAGGGATCGGGCAACCGGTTACGTTTGGGGACATACTCCATTTCAATGACAATGCGCGATGGCTTAGCTCGATAGAAATAGAGGAATGTTGCGGTCGGAAACATTGCTTGGGCAACTTGGTTAACGTGTCTCGCTCGGTGCCGGAGGACACGCTCGGTATAAGCTGGATTCGGTCAGCGATTGACACGGCATGGAAGTAGCGTGTCCGCAGCAGGACTCGGACGATGACTTCAACCAAGGTGGAGATCAAGGCCGACTACTTATTCGACGACAAGCCTGAAAGCCAAGCGGTCATCATGCAACTTGATCGCAAAAGGCAAGATCGCCCGTGAGACTCAGGCAACTTTGAAACGCAGCCAAAGTCGCCACGAGAAGCCGGAGGCATGCTCCGTGATAAGCGGACACACGAGACCTTTCCGATCGGAAACAATATTCCGTCTGTCCCTGATGCTTTCCAAGTTGTAGATCAGCCACTACTATCCGTCAGACTGAATGCGGATTATGCTCTTGGACATGCCTTCAGAATCACAACCTCGTCCACTGGGCGTCGTCATGCTTTGACGCAGGCAATTATTTGTTGCCGTCTACATGCTCGTAATTTCGTATCAGATGGCGCACGGAGAGGTATTGGGCGGGGCCTCGCGGGAGGCTCTCGGATCTCTTGCCAACCGCGCTTCTTATCTTGCTCTCCTCGCAGTTCTGCCTGCGGCTTTCAGCATCGGTTTGTACCTCATGGCCAATTGGGCGCGTGTTTTTGCGCTGGTTGTATACTGCTTATCGCTTCTCGGATGTTTTTTCGCCTGGGCTAATTTGCTGGCATTCGATGTCAAAATTCCCAAGATCGTCCTCAATGTGCTGGTTCTGAGGACTGCCTGTTACGGATGGGTTGTCATTTACCTGTTGCGGCCCAGGATAGTACGCGCTTTTCGCGAGGCATACTAGGCTTTGCATCTGTCAGATTGGAGCGTGGGCCCTTGTGTTACGCGGCTGCAACCATCTCCCGCGCTTCCATGTTGACGTTCTTGGCGCTACCGGCACGTGGCAACAAAGTCCGCAATTTCATGCGCGCTTTGTGCAGCTGGGATTTGCTGTTTCCAATCGAGCAGCCCAGCATCTCCGCGATCTCATTGTGCTCATAGCCTTCAACGTCATGCAGCAGGAAAATGATGCGGTAACCGGGAGCCAAACTGGATATGGCATTTTCCAGCGTCATGCGATCGACTGAACCTTGAAGCGACTCGTCCCGTTTGCCAATGTCTCTTTTGGGAGCGTCTTCCGATTGCGGGTCCAAAGTCTCTTCCAGTGATACCTCGTTAAGGCCCTTTTTGCGCCAGTGCATCAGAATGATATTCACTGAGAGGCGATGCAGCCAGGTTGAGAAGGCCGATTCACCGCGGAACGATGCGATCTTGCGATAGAGCTGCAGAAACGCTTCCTGCATGAAATCTTCAGCCTGGGCATAGTTGTTGGTCATGCGCAGGCAGAGTGAAAAGATGCGCCGCTTATGATGGTTATACAGCGCTTCAAAACATTGCGCATCGCCGGCCTGGGCCTTGCGGATAACTTCAGCTTCTGTCATGCCCGCGAACATCGCGGCAATCTTTTTGGGCCTGGTTTCGCCCTTCAGGGCTACAAGAGTAGGTTGAGGCAATGCTTTACCGGATTTTTTAAACACCAGCGTCTGGGGCAATGGGGTCTCTTTTCTCGGATTCCGCGAGTGGCGTAAAAGGGTATGATGCTGGCTAAGTAGCTGGATGTTGCTTGAGAAGTAACCTGAGGGCGCAGCGCGAACAGCAGGCGATGTTAGTAAGTATTTAGTGCATCAGCGCATTCCGGCGAATTACGCAAAAGAACATTGCCGCAGGGACGCTTTCCTGATAAAACTGGCGGCACTCATATGGCCACCCCCAATATCAAAATCACTCCCGTCGTCGATGGACGCAGCCCTCTCCAGAAAATTTTCTCCTCGACGAACCTCGTGCTCTTTATGGTCTGCCTGATGTACGGGCTTACCTACATTGACCGGATCAACGTGAACACTGCGGGCCCCTCGATTTCGCGTGACTTGCATCTCAGCACCGTTCAATTGGGCTGGGTGTTCTCCGCATTCGGATGGGCGTACCTGGCGTTGCAGGTCTGGGGCGGATGGTTGAGTGACAAATTCGGCGCGCGCCTCACGCTCACGGTTTGCGGAATCATCTGGGCCGGCTCCACTATGCTCATTGGCTTTGTCGGCAGCTTCGCGGCGTTGATCGTGTGCCGCGTGATTCTCGGTTTGGGTGAAGGCGCAACTTTCCCCACGGCGACGCGGGCGTTGGCGGATTGGTTTCCTGCTGAGAAGCGTGGCTTTGCCCAGGGCATTACGCATTCTTTTGCGCGATTGGGGAACTTCTTCACTCCGCCGCTGGTGGCATTGCTCATCGGCCTCGGTTCCTGGCGGCTCGCTTTCAAGGTTTTGGGTGTAGTGAGTCTGATTTGGTCCATCGTCTGGTGGTTCTATTTCCGTGACAATCCTGCCACGCATCGCGGCATTACGCCGCAAGAATTAACGCGAATACCGAACTACGCAACAAAACAGGACAGGAAAAAAGATCCTGTTCCCTGGAAGGCGCTCACTTTCCGTATGGCGCCGGTCACACTGGTTTACTTCTGTTATGGCTGGACGCTCTGGCTTTACCTCACATGGCTGCCGCAGTTCTTCATGCACGGCTACAAGCTCAACCTCAAAAACTCCGCGCTGTTTTCCAGCGGCGTTTTCCTGGCAGGTGTGATTGGTGATACGGTCGGCGGTGTGGTGAGCGACCGCATCCTCATCAAAACCGGAGACCGCAACAAGGCGCGTCGCAATCTGGTAATTGCCGGCTTTGTACTGTCGTTGTTGTTCATGATTCCGATTTTGCGGTCCCATAATTTGACCATCGTTGCGCTTTGCCTCAGCGCGGCTTTCTTCTTTGCCGAATTTACTATTGGGCCATTCTGGGCGATCCCCATGGACATAGCTCCGCGTTTCTCAGGTTCAGCCAGCGGCTTGATGAATGTTGGTTCGGCGCTTGCCGCAGCGGTTTCACCGCTGGTGGCAGGTTACGTGATCGATAAGACAAAAACTGGGACCTGCCGTTCCTGGGCAGCATCGGCTTGCTTCTGTTTGGCGCGATCATGGCCTACTGGATGAAACCTAACGAACCTTTACCGGGTACGGAACTTGGGGCTGTGTCTGGTCGAGTGGGTTAGCCACAGCTCAGAAACATCGATTAGCGCTGGTGAAATTCTTGTAACCCGTTTGGATTTCGCGCTTGGTACAGTACGCAAGGAGAAGATTCAGGGCGTCTTATTTGGCGCCCTGATTTATTAGTGGAGACTGCTGGAGAGCAGCCGCTTTGCCGGCATTGCGCGAAAGCTAGTGACGAGCGCTACAACCACCGCGGCCACGCACAATGCGAGCAGCGTCGATCGCAAAACTGATGCGGCAGCTACCGAAAGAGACACGCCCGTCCCCAGCGCCACGTACGCAGCAAAGCATGCCGGACATTTTGGCAGCAGCGCGAGGATAAGCGTCGGCAGCGAACACTTCGCCAGCGCAAACCCGCGTCGCCTAATGGACGACGGATGGACTCTGCCATCCGCCGCCTTGATCGAGGTGTTGCGTGCCGCGCTGGCTGTGACAGTGCAGCAACTGGATTTGCTCATCGGTGACTCTCATTCCCGCAGCAGGATGCGGCCCCTTTCTGCGCCGCGGCAGCCTTCTCTTCGGGATAGCGGTCATGATGGCGGACCCATGACATGGTAAAGTCCAGGCCGTCTTCGTCGCGCCCCTTGGGCGCCATGTCCAGGAAGTTGTAAGCGCCCAGCAGAATGTCCAGCCCGCGCCCGTACGTTGAGTAAGTGTGGAAGAGATTTCCAGCGGCGTTTTTGTAAAAGACGCTGGCCCCGGGAGCTTCTTCACGCGGGAAGTCCTGAATCTGGTAGTTGTAATAGGTCTTGTGCTGCGCGATGTCGTCTTTGGTGAATGACACGTTGAAGTCATAATTGAAGTCATTCCCGAAAGACGATACCCACTTGAAGCGCCAGCCCATCCGCTTTTTGAAAGCCTCAATCTGAGCTAACGGCGCGCGCGAAACCACCACAAAGCTCACGTCGCGATTGGCAAGGTGCACCAGGCTGCCTTCAAAGTGGTCGGCCAGGAATGAGCAACTGGGGCAGCCTTCTTCCCATCCCGGACCAAACATGAAGTGATAGACGATCAGCTGGCTCTTGCTGCCGAAAAGATCACCCAGAGTCTCTTTGCCGGCGGGCCCGTCGAAAACATAATTCTTTTCGACTTTCACCCACGGCAGCTCCCGCCGGAGCTGGCTTACTTGATCGCGCTGGCGGGTAAATTCTTTTTCTTTGCGCAGCAGTTCCTTGCGCGCGGCAAGCCACTCTGCGCTGGAAACTACCTGATGGTCTTCAATTGCATTTTGTACAGTCAGTTCAGCCATAACAATTTCTCCTAAAAAATTTGTTGTTAAGGACCCGCTGAGGTGCGGGTCAGCGTTGCAGGTGTGCAGCCTAATTCTTTTTCTTCTTTCTTGAATGAGTGCCGCTTTCAGAGTCTTCTTGTTCAGCAAGTTCCTTGATCCCCAGCAGGTGGCTTGACCATACTTCCTGAAAGGGGCTGACCCATCGCTCATAAATCTGGCGGATGGGAAAAACGTTTAATGAGTTCACCCGTTGCCGGCCCTCTTCCCGCGTGTGGACCAGCTCGGCATCACGCAGCGCGTCCAGATGCTTCATCACGCCAAAGCGCGTGAGGTGAGGGAACGCGTCCACAATCTCAGTAGTCGTGAGCGGCCGGTCGCGCAGCAGATCGAGAATCGAACGCCGCGTAGGGTCCGCCAACGCTTTCCACACCGGATCGAGCTTGTCCTTTGGGCCTGAAGCATTATCTTGGGCACGTGGTTTACTCAGCGTCCTTTTTCAATTCAGCGAGCATGTGACCCCATCCCGCGCTTACACCTTTACGGTGCTCAGGATCAATCATGCCAAGCGCGCGATGCCGCAACGTAACCTGGCTGCCGCCGGCGGTTTTATCAACTTTGATTTCAATGTGATTGTTGGCCGGATACGACATAAACATTGGGCCGCTCAGCTCCAGCAAACTTGGAGGCTTGATGACCTGCACAAAGCCCCAGAGATGCCCAATGCCATTGCCACGGTCGCGATACCAGCGGCCGCCCGGCTTGGCTTCAATCTGCAATTCCAGCGATTCTCCGTTGGGCCGCGTGTTTTTCTTGCCGAATCTTTCCAGCACCGCGGCAAATACCTTGTCCGGCGCCGCCTTGATGTCAATGCGCTGCTCAACGTCCAGTGTTAGATCTTCCAGTTTCATGCTTTTTATCTCCTCGTATTTTTATGTGAGTAAATAGTAACGTAACTGTATGGTCACGTCAAGAGCGGGAGAAATTTATTTTCCTGAGGAAGGGAAGCAGGATCGACAAAGACTCAGTAAGGATTTATAAGCAAAGGCGGTTGATGTCCTGATTTTCCAGAAAGCGTTTCGGCGCGCCGTGGCGCGCAACGTTGAGCATCGCGCGTCCTAAGCTTTCCATTCAGTTTTTCATGTCGACTCAAATACACTTGCTACCGCATGGCTGATGACCAAAATCACGGTCTTAGTATATGGCCGGACTTGATCGAAAAGATCCGGGCGCGGACGCCGGCGCGCGTTCTGGCCGACCGCACGGGAGCGGCTTATCGTACCGCCACGCAATTACAGTTGCGCCAGGACCACGCTGCGGCACGAGATGCCGTCCGTGCTGAGTTTGTGTTGAAGAGAGATCTGGGCGCCGAGTTTGTGGAGCGCTGGAAGCTCTTCAGTGTTTCGACCATGGCGGCTTCCAAGGAAGAATATTTGCGTCGCCCTGACCTGGGTAGACGGCTCGATGAAAACGCGCAGAGACTGCTTTTAGCGCATTGTGCGCGCAATGCCGATTTGCAAATTGTGATTGGCGACGGCCTTTCCGTGACCGCGGTTTCCTCTCAGGTCCCGGCATTGCTTCCCCTGCTTGCTGAAAAAGCTCGATCACGCGGGTGGACATTGGGCCAGCCGTTTGCCGTAAAGTATTGCCGCGTGGGAGTGATGAATGACCTAGGCGAGCTGCTTCAGCCGAAGGTGGTTGTGTTGCTCATTGGCGAGCGTCCAGGGCTGGCGACCGCGGAGAGCCTCTCCGCTTATATGTCATACCAGCCGCGGGCGGGCCACAATGATTCCAACCGCAACCTGATCTCCAACATTCATGCGCGCGGCGTGAGCCCGGAAGCCGCTGCCTCGCGAATCATCGATCTGGCAGAACAGATGATGCGACGGCAGACCAGCGGAGTGGCAATCAAAGAAGAGCTACCCAGGGCGAAATGGCTCAAGTGAGGAGATTTGGTAATTGGGTAATTTGGTAATTGAGAATTTGAAATCCCAGACTCTCTTGAGCGCAATTCTGTTGGTGAACCTCAAATCATAATTGCCAAAAAATCAAATTACTCATTTACTAAATTACCCAATTACCAAATGTCTTCACTTCATCACTTTCTCCAGCCCAGCAGCAAGTTGCTTCCTTGCCCCGCCTTCGATCCTTGCAGGTTCGCCTTCTTTATACAGGCCCATCTCATGCAACCACGCCAGAAACTCCGGCGCAGGACGCAGATTGAACAGGCGACGAACGGCCAGCGCGTCATGAAAACTGGTTGATTGATAGTTAAGCATCACATCGTCTGAGCAGGGAACTCCCATAAAGTAATTGCAGCCGGCAGCGGTTAGCAGCATCAGCAAATTGTCGGCCGAGTTCTGGTCAGCGGCGGCGTGATTTGTATAACAGACATCGCAGCCCATGGGCAGGCCCAGGAGTTTGCCCATGAAATGATCTTCAAGCCCGGCGCGGATGATCTGGCGCTCGTCATAAAGATATTCCGGACCGATAAAACCAACGACGCTGTTGACTAAAAATGGCTCAAAAACGCGGGCCACGCCATACGCGCGCGCTTCCAGGGTAAGCTGGTCGATGCCGTGATGAGCGTCAGCAGAAAGCGCGCTGCCCTGGCCGGTTTCAAAATACATGCAATTAGCGGCTGGCAAATGGCAGTTGGCTTTCGGCTCCTGGCTTTTGGCTGTTGGCTCTTCGTCGAACCCTCGGATCAGTGTTATCAGTGTTAATTAGTGGTGAGATTTTTCGATCCTTATGGTGTTCCAGCACTCTGTCGCGTCCTTCGCGCAACATGCTCAGCGTGATGCCAAAACTTTCATTGGCCATTTGCGTTCCCGCCACGGATTGAAACAGCAAGTCCAGCGGCGCTCCGCGTTCCATGGCCTTGAGTTGGGTGGAGATGTGGGCCAGGCAGCAGGCTTGCGTCGGAATTTTATATGCGTCAATCAGCCGATTGAGCGCGTGAAGAATCGCGCTTACGCTTTCTACGGCTTCAGTCGCGGGATTTACGCCAATGACGGCATCGCCGCAGCCATAGAGCAGGCCGTCAAAAGCCGAGAGCAGGATTCCCGATGCGTCATCTGCCGGATGATTGGGCTGCAACCGAATGCCCAGGACGCCGCGCTGGCCCATGGTGTTGCGGCAGTGCGTGATCACGCGAATTTTGTTCGCGGCGAGCACCAGATCTTTGTTGCTCATCAGCTTGGTTACGGCGGCGGCAATTTCCGGCGTGATGGCCCAGTGCAGAGCTTTTAGCGTGGCTTCTTCGGTTTCATCGCTGAGGATGAATTCTCGAAACTCGCCGACTGTCATGCTCTTGATGGTTGAGAAACTCTCATGATCGTGGGTCTCGAGGATCAGGCGCGTCACGTCATCCTGCTCAGGCGGAATGAGTGGGTTGGCCACAATTTTCTGAAGCGGCACATCGGCCAGCGCATACTTGGCTGCCACACGCTCCTGCTCAGATTGGGCCGCCAGCCCGGCCAGCTGATCGCCAGACTTTTCTTCATTGGCCTTGGCGAAAAGGTCAGTCAGATCACGGAATTGAAAGCTTTTGTGCATCCTGAGCTTTACTTATTATCCGCCGGAACGCCAAAGCCTACCAATCAAAGAGCAACGAGGATTACTGTGTTCAGGCGTGGAGTTCAAAAACCGGGCATGCCTGACAGTTTTCATAAAAATTAAGGTTTTTTTACTTGCTTTCGCCCTAATCGGAGGGCAATACTGAAACACACCGGAACGGAAAAAGGCAAGGGTTAGTCGACGGGACAAAACTATGCGTCCATCAGTCCTTTCTATCTCCGCAGAGAGGGTGTTGGCTCCCATCCGAAATGCCGTTTTGGCGCATGCCGGATATGGGGTTATACCAGTTTCTACGGTGGAAGCAGCGCTAAGAATTCTTCGCGTCCGCCATGTCTGCGCTATTGTGATTGCTAATTCCGTGCCCATACCGGAACGCCGGCGCGTCTGCTCAGAAGGGCACAACAAGCACGTTCCTTCCGTGGTGCTTGATCCTTACGACCAGAGGGATGAAGACGAATCTGAGCTTCACGTGAATCCGCTGGACGGTCCCGAAGTGTTCCTGGACGCTCTGGCCTCCCTGATGCAGCGCGATCATCGCCATGCCTGAGCTGCTGCGCTGATAAACTTTAGTAAATGCCAAGCAATTCAAGCCAAAGCACTCCGGCCGAACGTGATTCCTTTCCCGTAGACCTTGCAGCACTCAATGAGGAGATTATTGCTTGCACTCTCTGTCCGCGGCTGATTGCGCACTGCCGCAAAGTGGGTGAGATCAAGCGCCGCGCTTACCTTGATTGGGACTATTGGGCCAAACCCGTGCCTGGCTTTGGAGATCCCAATGCGCGCCTGCTGATTCTTGGTCTCGCGCCGGGAGCCCACGGATCAAACCGCACAGGCCGCCCTTTTACGGGCGACGGCTCCGGCAACTTTCTGTATCCCATCCTGCACAAAGCAGGATTTGCTTCCCAGCCAACCGCCGTTCGTCGCGAAGACGGGCTCCAACTGATCGATGCCTACATAACGGCTGCTGTGCGCTGTGCCCCGCCGGAGAACAAGCCGCTACCGGAAGAGATTGGCAATTGCGCTGCATTTCTCGATCGCGAGTTTGCCGCGCTCACCAACGTAAAAGTAGTGGTCGTGCTGGGCAAGATCGCCTTCGATGCTTACCTGAATTACATGAAGCGCCGAGGGGAGTTGAAATCGAAAAGCGGAATTCTCTTTGGCCACGGGGAGACGTACAAACTGCCGAACCGTCGCACGCTGCTGTGTTCCTACCATCCTTCACTGCAAAACACGCTGACGGGAAAGCTGACGGAAAAGATGTTTCTGGATGTGTTCAGGAAGGCGAAAAAGCTTATTGCCAGGACAACGAAGTAAAGAGTGCCAGGCGCAAAAGGCCGCGTTGTGGCGAAAAACATTTGCATTGGGCCATGAAAATGACTATTATGACTATTATGACTATGATGACCAATTTGGCTAGGGGAGTACGAAAATGTCTGCGGAGACCTGGACAGTAGCTGAGGCAAAGGCAAAGCTGAGCGAAGTGATCAGCCGTGCCGAAACAACAGGTCCCCAGACCATAACGCGAAACGGTCGCAAAACCGCGGTTGTGGTAGCGGCTGAAGAATGGGAAAGAAAAACCACGCGCCAGGGCAACCTCGCCGAATTCTTTGCCGCTTCTCCGTTGCGCGGATCAAAGCTCAAAATTCGCCGCCGTGATCGTCCCCGCAAGGTGAGCCTGTGAGCTTTCTGTTAGACACAAACGTGGTCTCGGAATGGGTCAAGCCGCGGCCTGATCCTGGTCTCATTGCGTGGTGTGAATCGGTCGATGAAGATCGCACTTTCATCAGCGTGATCACGCTGGCCGAATTGCGCTATGGCACTGAGCGCCTGTCCGCAACTGCGCGCCGGGCCAGACTCGAAAACTGGCTAGACCACGAGTTGCCCGCGCGATTTGAAGGCCGCATTCTGTCTATCGATGCGGCAATTGCTCACGCCTGGGGGAAAGCTGTTGCGCATGGCGACCGAGAGGGCAGGCCGAGCAACACAATGGATGCATTCCTGGCCGCAACGGCGGAAATCCATCATCTTACGCTCGTTACGCGCAACTCCACGGACTTTCGCGGGTTGACGAAGTCTGTCATGAACCCTTGGAAGTCTTGAAGTTCCTGGCGTCGTGAATCATTCAATCGACGATGATGAGTCCTGGGAGAATGACACATGGATGGCATGCTTTGGCGGGCAGATGAATTCTAGCTTGCTGCGATCTCAGGGCTCAGTTGGGTTCAATGCACTCTTCTGGCCAGCTTTGGAAGACGAGACAGGTCCGACGCAACGATTCGTCGTTTCCTCAGAGATCGGGTCTTTGTTCTGTGAGTTGTGGGCAAAGCACCATCCCAGCAAAGCGGAAGGATATCGCTTGCGTACCCAGGCGGGAACATCAGTTTCCTTCACTTCCTTGAAATCAAAATGGATCTCGCCGTTTGGTTCTACGGTCGCCAGCAAATATCCATATACATCCCGCTGTGCTCCGGGGCCGGGATCCACATGTGGCGGAAGAGGATATCGTACAGCGCCTGCTGTTCCAACAATCCAGCCGGGCAAACGATGGCCAGGCGGTTGATCATCGAACAGCTTATCCATGTAGAAATGGGAATGGCTCGCCAGTACGTAGACATTTTTTTTCTCGTGCAACTTCAAAAGCGCCTCATAAACATGCTTGCCGGTCTCGCATCCCTCGGTTTTCTGGGTAGGGTCGTCACACATGGAATGGTCATTGGCCCTGCTGTACGGCAAGGCCTCATGCATGCCCACCACTACAGTTGCGATTGAGGGATTGTTCGTTGCTCGCTCAAGGATGCAATCAAACCAACTCACCTGGTCACGTGAGTAGGAGCCAGCCGGCTTTTCCATTGGATAGGAGAAGCTCCCAGATGCGTTGTCGAGGTAGATGAAATCCACCACGCCCTGGATGAAGTGGTAATAAGTCAGATTCGTAACATAAGGTTTATTGGCTATTTCGACGCAAGGGCCGCTCTTAGCACTGGCGATCTGCTGGGCCTCAGTCCTCTCCATCAGTCGGCGCGGGGTAGCGAGCCAGTCTTCGAACACACTGGAGAACTGGTCGCGCGTCATGGGCTTGATTACCTCATGATTGCCGATGCCCAGATAAAAACGCGTATTGCCAAAAGGCCTGATCTGATTGTCAATGAAATCAGGCCAGGCACGCTCGAAATATGTTTTGCAACTGAGGGATTGGCCTGATTGTTGCGCAGCCGCCGCCATATCTTCATCAATCTTGTAAATCGCCCGCAGGTCGCCCAGATGCCAGTAGAACGAAGGCTGATACTTCGCCAGGCTGTCCGCCGCGATTGTGGGCACTACCACGTCGCCGCAGTTGCGCGAGTCTCCGGAGACGATGAATCGCCACGTGCCTGGTTCCGAAGGAATGAATTTATCTTGCTTTGGTGAAAAAACGCTTCTGGTTCCGCGAGCGTTCAGATTCACCAGCAACGCCAACGCGATGATTGCCAGTGCGCCCAGGAAAGCAAATATTATCCAGTGCTTCCGGGCACTGGATAGAGCGGACTCTTGCTCCTTCTTGCGGTCGGCTTCTTGGCTATTTTGTTGCTGTTGATCAGCCATAGTTTAAACGTTGCCCAGTTGCTCATCCGGTGACGGCGCCGGTTTTTTCCTTCCAGCGACAAAAAAATCGCGCCATACCGTTACGGCAAACGTCACCGTAAATTCCTTATAGAAACGGTACGCGCGCAAACTCCCCAGGACCGCTGCCAGCGCGAACAGCAGAAGCAGGGCGGACAGCCTCGATGTGTCTCCATAACGGTGCGCGATGCCAAAGCCCAGCCCCAATGCCGCCACGAACAACGCTGACACTGCCAGCCATTCCACTCTCAGAATGCTTTTCTTTCGCAAGAGCAGAGCTATCGTGCTCAGGACCGCCACAACAAGCCCTGCAGCTATGGTTACGTAGGCAGCTTGTGAACTCCAGCTTCTGCCCTGAAAGCTCAGTGTCCACCCAAGGTAATACACTGCGGCAAGTCCAAACGCTGCGGCGAGCCCTCGCGTGAGCGCATACATCCCCTCATATTGCTCAACGTAAGATGCCTCTTTTGCGCCAACCAGGTAATGACGCGCCAGAAAAAACGCGTCATTTCGGTTCCCATCCTGCTCCTTGGTGGGTGTTGTGTTTACCGCTAGTTTCTCTTTCTTGATTCCGAATTTGTCTTCCACTGCATCGGCAACGCCGGTTTTAACCGTGTCAGAAAGTGGCCCACCCTTGTCGAGGAGTTGTTGTGACGGAAACCGCTCGCGCACCTCATTTCCTTCTTTGACCCTTGAGGCAGTCGACCGCAATACCTTGTCAGCGAACGTTTGCAACAAGACGCCTGTTACGTATGCAAGCACAGCGCCCAGTAGGGCAGAGGTCCAATCGCCGGTGGGCAACTTATGCTGCTTGATGCCGATTGGCAGCCAGAAGAGCAGAAGAACTACCGCGCCGGGCAGGAAGTAGCCATAAATATCGTAGAAATTAAATTTTTCGATCAAGCAATCACACGTTCACTTCAGGGCCGGACAATTGGGAAAGCAGGGACTTTACCACATCGGGGATGCGTTGTGACTCTTTTTTTGGAATGAAGACCGATCCTACTCGCTGATGCCCGCCGCCGCCAAACGGGACGAAGATTTTACCGATAGCCAAGCTGGGAAATTCGCGCCACGGGTTGCGCATGGCGGTGATCGCAGTCCCCTCTTCAGAGTGGATAATTCCAAGGGAATAGCGCGCGTCGGGCGCAAAGTAATAGGCTGAGTAGCGGTTGATCATCTCGTCCTTGCCCGGTTCCGCCTCAAAGGTTGCCACCGCACCCGGTTCCATCCTGATCCGTCCTTCCACATGCTTCAACCCGGCGCGGATCCGCTGCTCTACATCATCCTGGCGGGTCTTTACTTCGTCCAGCGCGGCCACATCATCAAGAGGGTGGGTGCGCAACGCTTTGCAGAGAAACCGGGCGTAGTCCGCGCCTGGCTCGAGCAGGATGCTGCGATTGATCTTAAGGGCCGCTGCTTCGCCCAGGATCGCCTCTTCCACCGACGCATATCGGGCGGAATCGATCTTGTCCGCCCAGGCGACCATCTCTTTGAAATGCGGCTTGCCTGCCAACGCGGTACCCAGGTGGCGAAAAAGAAGAGATGCACAGGAACCCGCCTGTTCGTCAAAGAGTAAACAGGCGTTTGGCCGCCGTCGTTGATAGTCGTTCTCAGCCTCTTTGGTCAGCATCGAGGTGGCATGATGGTCGGCCCAGAAATCCGCGCTGGGATGATAAAGAAAATCGACAATCGCGGAGGGATGCCTCAATTCGCGGCGAGCCAAGTGTTGCGGACTGTGTAGTTGACCGGGCAGAGTTCACCCACGCGCCAGCCTTTTTGCGTCTCCAGGAACTCCCAGGCCAGCGCGGCGGACACGATCCCGTCAAAACACGGATAGTGAAAATACAGGGTTGCAGCTTCCATCCATCAGTCCAGAGCTTCAGGATTGCAAAATTACTCGGTCTCAGAACTCAAATTCTAAATTATTGCAGCCCGCGCATTGCGCAACGCAAAACAAGAGCAGCCTGAACGCGGGCTGGGAAACGCGTAACGGAAATTAATGCGTCACAACGCGAAGCATTCTTTCAACGTTCTACTCTTCATCCTTCGATGACACGGTTGCTCTTGCCGGAAGCGCTAGAGCACTCTCCAGCTTCACCTCCGGCAGGTTCGCGTTTTTAAGTTGCTGGTTCAGAGCGGGAAGGTCTTGCGTCTTCACGGTATTCCAGCGGTCCATGAGCGGCGGAAGTTGCTTTTGCAAATCAGCGACGGCAGCTGAGGCCTGGGTGCTGGGAGCGACATCAGCTTCCTGAAAGACACCAAACAGAGTGAGGAACTTTGTCTTTAGACCGCCAAGAGTTGGCGGCTCTGTGCCCGCGCCGGGTCTGCGAGTTGCGCCGCCGGCAAGAGCTTGCAGTTTCTGATCGAAAGCCTTGATGGCAGCCAGGGATTCTCCTGTGGCTTTCTGTTGAAGGTCTTTGAGTTGCTTGCGCAGCGCGCCAGCTTCTTCAGCAGCGGGAGAGAGTGTGAGCAATTGCGTGTAAAGATCGCTGGACAGCTTGAATTGTTGCTGCAAACCGGCCAGTGAAGTCTTGACGCGCGGATCCATCTTGATGGTGAGCGGCTGCGAATAGCTCTTGCCATTCGCTGTGAGAACAACAGTGTATTGGCCGGGCAGGGCCCACGGGCCGGATGGCTGCGGCGCGGTGTTGTGAGGAATCGCAGCAATGGGATATTCGGCCTCAACGCCCGGCACGTCAGGATAATGCATATCCCACAAAAAGCGATGCGTGCCTGCTGCTGCTGAAAGTCTCTGCGGCGGACGCACCCAATACGTGGGAATGGCGAGCATGGGATCTGGTGGCACAGGTTTATCAGCACTGGAATATTTGCGGACCGTCTTGCCAGTGCTGTCTTTGATCTCAAGCGTCACCGGGCTGGACGATGCCGATTGCAAGTAGTAATCGATCACGGCGCCGTCAGGCGGATTTTCACCGGCAGGGAAGTCCGGTGGCAGAGGCGTATCCGTATTCATGTTCCAGCGGACGCGGATGGCCACTTGCGGCTTGAAGAGGAATGCGTCTGCCGACGTGACTTTCTGGTCGAGCTGGCGCAGCGGGGTGATGTTGTCCAGGATCCAGAAGCCGCGGCCATGTGTGGCAGCCACCAGATCGTCATCCTTAATAATCACGTCACGGACGGAGCTTGCGGCCATGTTGAGGCGCAGCGATTGCCAGTGGTCGCCATCATCAAATGAAACATAAACTGCGCGCTCCGTGGCGGCGAACAGCAGGCCGCGCCGCACTGGGTCTTCACGCACGGCATTCACGTTTTCATTGGCGGGAATGCCGTTGACTATCTCCGTCCAGGTCTTGCCGGAATCGTGCGTGCGCAGGATGTGCGGACGCAGATCGTCCAGACGAAGCGTGTTGATGGCAGCGTATGCGGTCTGCGCGTCAAAGTGGCTGGCTTCAATGATCGAGACCTTCTGGAAAGCGGTCATGTTTGGCGGAGTGACTTCATTCCATTTCTTGCCGCCGTCCGTGGTGAGATGGATGCGGCCATCGTCCGTGCCGGCCCAGATGCGGTTTATATCGAGCGGCGAAGGCGCAACTGCATAAATCACGCCGCGCGGCGTGGGCTTGGCAGTTTCTTCATTGCGATATTTGCCGACGCTGACGGGAACGTCAAACGTCGGGCGCGTGAGATCAGGAGAGATTTGCTGCCAGCTCTGGCCGCCATTCATCGTCTTCCACAACGTGTTGGTGGCGAAATAAAGAATGTGCGGGTTGACGGGCGAGAACACGATAGGCTCAGTGCGCAGCACGCGATAGTCCGGTGCGCGGAAGGGCTTAGGTGCGACGTTCTGCGCCTGATTGGTGCGACGGTCATAGCGAGAAAGCTTGCCGCCATAGACAACGTCAGGATCGAGCGGATCTGGCACGACATAACCATATTCTTCCGCCGCCACGGGATGCCATTCGCGCATGGTGATCTCACCGTCATTGCCGCGGCTGGAAATGCATGCTGAACCGCTTTCCTGCTGGCCGCTGCACAGGCGATAAGGGAAAGCGTTGTCCGCATTCACGTGGTACATCTGCGCCGTGGGCTGGTTATACCAGGAGCTCCAAGTCTCGCCGCCGTTGACGGTGATTATGGCTCCCTGATCGCTGACGATAGCAATGATTTGAGGATTGTTGGGATTGATCCAGAGATTCTGGTAGTCGTCGCCGCCGGGCGCGCCGCGGAAACCCGTCCAGGTCTTGCCGCCGTCAGTCGATTTCCAGGTGACCGTGCTGGTGACGATGACCATGTCAGCATCTTTGGGATTGAAGCGCGGCACAGAAAGATCGCCGCCGCCGATTCTGCCCGCAGGGCGCGGGTCAGTGGTGATCTGGGCCCAGGTGGCGCCGGCATTGTCTGAGCGGTAGAGCCCGACATTATTGGGCTTGGAAGCGACAGAGGCGATCAGGCGGTTAGGATTGCTTTCCGCGATGGCGATGTGCGCCTGAATGATATCCTTGGGCAGCCCGCCGGTGAGTTGCGTGAACGTCTGGCCGCCGTCGGTCGATTTGAAGATGCCGCCGCCCGAGCCGTTCCACGCGCCGTTTTCCCACGGACCCTCGCGCGCTTCCCACAGAGTGGCATAAACAATTTGCGGATCGCTGGGATCGATCAGGACGTCTGAAGCGCCGATGTTTTCGTCGTCGGATGAGCCGGCGGCGTCGCTTCCTGTTGCTGCTGGATTGGCGGAAGTCTCGTTTGTGCTTTTCGGCAAGACTTTCTGGAAGTTCTGGCCGCCGTCAGTCGAGCGATAAACGCCGCGCTCCTTGTTCGGCCCATACGGATGCCCCGCCACCGCGGCAAAGACCTTGTTGGGATCGCGCGGATCGACGGCGAGTTGCGGAATCTGCTGGCCGTCGCGCAGGCCAAGGTGCGTCCAGGTCTTACCGGCGTCGGTCGACTTGTAAATGCCGTCACCGACCGACAAGTCCGGCCGGTGCAGCCCCTCACCGCTGCCGACATAGACCACGTTCGGGTCCGACGGCGCTACGGCAATCGCGCCGATAGAGCCTGTGGGCTGGTCGTCAAATATCGGCTGCCAGGTACGACCGTAATCGTTAGTCTTCCACACTCCGCCATTGCACACGCCGATGTAAAAGACGTTGGGCTGGCTGGGCACGCCAGCAACGGCGCGCGTGCGTCCACCACGGTACGGGCCGATGGAGCGCCAGTGGAGGGATTGAAGCAACGTGGGCGAAAGCGATGACAGCGGTGCGGGCTGGGTTGATTTCGCTGCTAATGCCTTCTGCTGGTTGGTAGCAACCTCCTTCTTAGAGGCAACAGCGTGCAGGTTGCGCGGTGATTGAGATTGCTGGGCCGCGGCCGGCAGCAACCACATAGCAGTGATCACCATTGCGATACTTAAGGTGGACGTAAACCAACGCCAGAATATGTGCACAGGTATCCTCCAAACGGACTAGCGAGGATATCGCAAAGCGGCTTTGTGACCAAACCCTGGCCGCCATTCTTAAAAATGTTCTAATGTCCGGCGTTGAAGGTGCCCCGCTCGCCGTCACGATCTGAGGTTGGCCTGCAATGCCTTTGTTTACTGTGGCTTTCCATTGAAAAGACTGGTATAAAGTTCGGCAACTCTGCAATGAATTACGCCTCTTTGTCGGCTAACGAGTTGGCCCGGGTTTGTTCGCAATCGGACGATGCCGAAGCATGGAATGAGTTCGTCCGGCGATTTAATCCGACGATTAACCTTATAGTATGGCGTGTCGCCAGGCGATACCGAGAGTTCCGCCCCGCGGTCATTGAAGGCCTGGTTCAGGACACCTACTTTAAATTCCTTGCTGATGACCGTAGGCGGCTACGGGAGTTTGAACCCCGCCATGAAGACGCGTTCTACGGCATGGTCAAGGTCGTCGCTACCAACTTGGTCCACGATTACTTTCGCAAGTACCAACCCGATAAAGAAGAGGCCGATCTGAGCGAAATTGAAACCATTGTGCCTTCAACTTCCTCCGGCCCGAAGCAAATTCAGCACGGTATCCAGATGCGCGAGATCGAGGAAGCGCTGCTATCGATCACCGCGTCTTCGTCGTCCGATGAACGCGATCGCGGAATTTTCTGGCTGCACCATCGGTACGGCTTCACCGCAAAACAGATTGCCTCGATCCGCACCTTCCGTCTGACGGATAAAGGCGTTGAGAGCATTCTCCACCGGCTCATGCTCCAGTTGCGGGAGCGGCTCGCGCAAGACAGAATGCCCGAAGAGACGCCAAAAAAGGGGGGCTGAAGGTATTTTGTCCCGCAAAACGTTGTTTAAAGGAGAAGGACAGCCATGAGGTCCGCGGACGAGCATTTGACGCCGCACGAAATCGACCAGCTGCTCTTCGGAGTTGACGATTCGAAGGACAACGCCGGGGGCGGCGCGGCGCCTGAGGCACAACAGCACCTTAGCGGGTGTGCGGTTTGCCAATCATTGGCCAAGAAATATACCAATGCCGATTCGCTGTTCCGGGGCCTGAGTTCCGGGAACAAAGGCTTCCGGAATCGATCTTCTGGAAATGAGCCGTCCGGAAACACAGGGACATCGGATCGGCCAAAGCGGGCGATTGTCCTGCGGAGCAAACGTGGCCGAGCCTGGCTGCGGGCCTGATGAGAGAAGAAGAAGCCGCCCGCTACGTGAGCCATGCCGCCCAGTGCGATTGGTGTGGGCCGCTGTTGAAGGAATCAATGGAAGACCTGGCACAAGACGTGACCGCGGAAGAGCAGGAAGCTCTGGAGAAACTCCCGAGCGCTTCTCCGGGCTGGCAGCGCGCGATGGCCAAAAAGATGGCGGCGGCCAGCGGGAGATGCGGGGCGGTTGCGGAGGTTGAAAAGCTGCCAAGAGTAAAGAGAAAGCCGGATTTGCATGGTGGCCGAAACTGGTGTGGGCAGGCTCAGGATTGGTCGTGTGTGATTGTGGGGGTCTTGGTAGGAATCAGGCTTACGCGAGAGCCCGATGTGAATCAGCTGCTGGCGAAGGCCTATACGGACCGTCGAACACTGGAAGTGCGGTTCGACGGAGCGACGCACAGCGATCGGGTGGTAACCCGCGGCTCACCCACCGACAACTCAACTGCCAGCCGCTCTCTGGCTCTTCTTGAGGCGGAGAACGTGATTGCCCATCACCTCCAGCGAGAACCAGACAACGCTCGTTGGTTGCAAATGCGGGCTCGGGCCGATGTGCTCGAAGGCCATGCGGATGCGGCTGTAAAAAGTCTCAAACCACTTTGGGAGCAAAGCCGTGACGACGACTCACTGCGACTGGATCTAGCAACGGCGCTTTTCGCGCGGGCGGAGGCCACAAATAACACAGCGGATTACAATGACGCTCTAGCTCTCCTGGAGAAGGTGCTACATTCCGATCCCCGTAATCTGACCGCGCTCTTCAATGAGGGAATCGTTTTGGAGCGACTCTTTTTCTTTCAAGGAGCGATCGACGCGTGGAACAATTATCTTGCTGTAGATCCGCATTCGCCCTGGGCGGATGAAGCGCGCGTCAATCTGCAAAGGGTCAAACAAAGGCTGGCGGAGCGCGGCCAGCGATCGCAAGTTCCTTTGCTGCCCCCGCGGGAATTCGCCAGAATCATAGGATTCGCGGATGAGACGGACATCTCGGCGCTCGACCGGCGAGTGGAACGCTACTTTGACACTGCAATGCAGTCCTGGCTGCCCCAAGTCTATACGGAAAGCATCGATGCCGCAGGAGCAGGATTTGATGTACAACTTGCACTGGCTGGCCTTGCGACGCTGTTGAAAAATCGTCATGGCGATGAATGGCTCGCCGAATTTCTGGAGCAAGTTAAGTCTACAGAGCAGAAACAGGCAATTTTTGATCTGGTTTCCAGTGGCGACGCGGTGCGTGTCGGTCGGTACGAGCGTGGAGTGCTAATGGCTCGCAGATCGCTATCGGAGTTTCAGCAATCAAGAAATCGCGCGGGAATCCTTTGGTCGGATTTTGCGCTCATGTACGCAGACACCTTTGGACTTCATTACGCTGATTGCATTCGGGTTGGATCCGAAGCACTTCGGCAAGTAAAAGGCACGCATTACCGTTGGCTTCAGGCGCAAATGACGATTCAAATGGGAGAGTGCCAGGCATCTACGGTTTATATACAGGAGGCGATCAGCACCGAACTCGAGGGTGCACGATTGAGCGAAAAGTTTCACTATCCGAGCCTCTCATTGCGGGCCAGCAGTTTTGCTGCCACTAGCTCTCTTTATGCGGGCAACTTCGACCGCGGCCTGAATGAAGTTGCACGGAATTTAGCTCTATTTTGGCAATCTGATGCTAGCAATACGCGGGGCCAGAATCTCTACGTAGCGCTGTCAGAATTTGCTGAAGCAAGAGAGTGGCCCCACACGAACGCTTTCGCAACCGCCGAGCTGATAGCTGACTTTCCCTCGAAAGACACTCTGGACCAGGCGATCGAATATCAGTTACTCGCTTTGGCGCAGGAAAAGGCTGATAACCATGTGGCGGCGCAGTCCGCGCTGCAAAAGGCATCCAATTTGCTTGCCGTCGTACCGGAAGATCAGGCCGTCGTCATCCGCAAGGGCGAAATGGCCTTGCAAAATGCCCGTATTAGTTTGCACTTGGGAGATGCTCAGCGGGCACTTGCCCTTCTGAATGAATTTAGCCAACAGTTTAATACCATTGATTTCGGGCAGTTTCAAGGTGAGTATTTCAAGACTTACGGGGAATCTCTGCTGGCACTTGGACGCAAATCAGAGGCTCTGGCACCACTCCAACAAGCCCTGAGCATAACTGAGAGATACTTAACCGGGTTTCGGCTGGAAGCCGCTCGGCTTTCCTGGAGCCGCCTTCAAAGCGAGCTTTATCGTGACATACTAACCATCAAATTGAGTTCTGGTGATACCTCGGAAGCTCTGGCCTGGTGGGAATGGTACAAGGGAGCGTCATTGCGTACCTCTTTCACCCCCCGTGCAAATATAGCTCGTTCCACGAATATCGTTCCGCGACCACTTTCCAGCTACACATTGCCTCACGGAACTGCCCTTATTTCGTATGTGATGTTTCCGACAAGTACCACAGCCTTCGTATTCCATGAAGGTGAGGCAACCATCTATACGCTATCCTCGGCAGACCGTATTGAGCCTCTTGTCCTGCGGTTTCTTCGACACTGCTCAACACCTACCGCCGACCTTCAATTGCTTGAGACCGAGAGCGCGCAACTCTACAAGATCCTGGTTGCACCGATAGAAGCTCATCTTAGAGGTGCAACCGCTCTTCAAATTGAGACGGACGGCTTGCTTGATCGTGTTCCGTTCGACCTGTTGCATGAAGCTCATGGCGAGTATTTAGCAGACCGTTTCGACCTCACCTTCTCGCCAGGCCTTGCCTACAATTCACCATCCGCGCGGGAGTCTTTGTCCCAGGAGAGCCCCGCTCTTATCGTTACCGTGAGTGATGCTCAAGGGGCAGGCATGCCCGCCCTACCCGAAGCTGCTCAGGAAGGCGCCGATATCTCTTCGCATTTCAGGCAAGCAAGACTGGTAGCAGGAGGGCAGATAACGCGCGATCAGCTTCTTCGGAACTTGGCCGAGGCCCACCTATTCCATTTCGCTGGCCACGCGGTCGCTAATGAATTGGTTGTGGGTCTTGTTTTGGGTGAGGATTCCCTGCTCGATGCGCGAAGCCTGGCTACAGTTGACCTGAGGAAGATGCAGCTTGCCGTGCTTTCCGGTTGCGACACGGCGAACGGCGGAGATGGAGCGTTCACGGATGTGAATAGTCTCGCCCGCACGTTTATTGGCGCACGCGTTCCCAATGTCGTCGCCAGCCGGTGGCGAGTCGATTCCGACGCCACGCGTCAACTCATGCATTTGTTCTATGCCGGCCTGCTATCGGGCAAAACACCGACGAGCGCGCTGCGAACTGCAGCCACTGTTTTGAGAAACATCTCTGGATATCAAAATCCCTATTACTGGGGATCTTTTGTAGTGTTTGGGAAGTCGTAAAAGACCCACATCTTAAGGAGAAATATGCCATGGCAAAACCTCTTGAAATTACATTCCATGGGCCTTTTGTATTTCGCTTTGGTCGTGAGTATGCCTGGGCTTACGCGCCACGATGCGACGAACATTATCTGAATATTTTGACTGATAGGGAGGATGTCACTCTTCCCATGGATAAGGAAACTAATGAACGTATCAGGACATTTGAGATGACTGGTCCGACACCCCGGAAAACAGTGTCAAGAAGCTCTTGTTCGATCATAAATTATAAGTGGAAGAAGACTTGGCCTAATACAGAAAGGCACTGGAATTATGTCTTAAGCTTTCCATCGCCAGATTATATTTATGGCTTGGTGCCAGAGTACGTATGGATTTATGGATATCCTTACCTAGGCAAGGCTCCTGACCCAAGCAAGCGAGAGCAAACTCACTATGCTCGTGCTCTACGGTTCAGGTACAACGATTCGCCCACCGCTCCGCAGTTTAACGAGCTTGATAGCAAGCATTTCGATGCCAAGCACTTGGGCGGCGCCGATCCCGGTTATTCCATTGAAATACGTTATACCCATTATCACAGTGTAGCTCGCAAAAAATCGGAGTATTTTGCCGATGCCCAAAGCTGCTTTGAAAGCATGCGGGAAAAGCTGTGGCCCTGCGATACGTGGAAGGCTTTTTTTGGAGAGGATCCTGACACGTTGGGAGTTCGGTCACAAAGTTTTGTGCCTCCTTTTGCGGGCGGCCCCAGTGGGCCTCATGACTGTGGGGCTTCAATCATGGTTATGGAGGACGGCATATCATTAGGCCTAAACCCACCCCCCCTGAAATCACGCTCCACATCTAGAGTAGTTGTATCAAAATAATTCTTGAGATTATTGCTAGCGCGTAGCAAGCAGACAAGACTGACCGCAACAGATGACAAACTCATACATATTACTATGTCAATCAAACATTTGAGCAATCTTGGATTGGCCTGAAATATTTACTGCATTTTCAAATAGTGTGGCCGTATTGTGCCCTCACTCAGTTCTTCTCTGGTAGTTGGAGGAAAATCGTTTTTGGATAGCTTGCACGAACGTGGCATTCCCCCTCTCTGAGACCAGCTCCACCGGTGAGCTGCCATACTTCCAGGCGATCCAGAAAGTGGCCACAAGAAAAAGGCCGGTGATCACAAAGTTCTGCCAGGCGTTGAGCGCCCACTGGCCGTGCCAAGTGAGTTGCACGGCGTTGGAGAACGGTTTGAGGTAGGGAATGGGCCATTGATCGCCGTCAGGGCCGCGGGCGCCGATGAGGTCGCACAGCAGATGCAAGTGAAAGCTGATGAAGACCAGAAAAGCTGTGAGTCCCGGGTGCGAAGGCGAGCGGCGGACTGAAGGTTGTGGCCCTCGAATGGCCGGGCCGAAGGTGAAATCTGAAACAGAGCGTGATCGCCGGCGTTGGAAAAACGGGCTGAATGTGAAAACAGAAATAGGGCTGGGTGTCGCGAAAGGACGGGCGGTGGCCAGCGGACCGGCGATAAGGTAAGCGGCAAGAGTACACACCAAGGCAAAGGCCAGCGTATGCAGTGAATGGTGATACTGAGAAAACCACAGCAGCGGATGCGATGTGTTGCGGGTGAGAAGTTCGGGAATGATGCCGAGGCCATCGAGATCAGGCGCTACGGCTGCGGCTACCACTAACGCTTTTTCGCGCCGCGTGAGTGAGGTGGGGCGTCCGGTGGGTGAGACGGAAGCGAGCAGCCATCCGGCAAAGAAGTGGGTTACGGGACTCATAGGATCGAAAAAGTTTCCTACCTGCACGCACCATTAACAAAAGGCATTGGCTTGATTGCGCCGCAATGTTGGCAGAAAGTTTTGCCCCCGGCGTCCGGCGCACTCACCCCAAATTCTGAGCATCGCACAGCGACACTCACCCCAAATTCTGCCCTTATCGCGCAGCGACACTGACAGAACGCTGTCTTGCCGAATCGATGCACGGCTGCGCGATGCGCTAGTATGGGTCAGCATGCAGATTTCGACAAGATTACTGTTGGGGATTGCGGTGGCATTGCTCGCGACGAACGCGACGGTCGCGACGACCGCGAACACGGTCACGACCGATACAACTGTTTCTTACCATAGCATTGTGGCGAGTGCCCTGGCGCAATCGGCCAAAGAACCCCAGGCGAAGGCGGCCAAAGGGTCTCAGCCCCAGGCCACGAAGGAGCCACAAGCCACGAAAGAGCTTCCATCTAAAGCCACCAAAGAGCCCCCGGCCAAGGCTGCGCGAATTTCTTAAGCTCGACGCTTCAACTTTGCCCATCATCCAGAAGATACAGATTGGCGGCGATGCGGACTGGCTGGCCATTGGGTTTGGCTCGGTGTGGGTGACGGTGGCGAAGAACAATGAAGTGGTGCGCGTGGATCCGGTGCGCAACGTGGTGCAGGCGCGCGTGAGGGTGGATAAAGAGCCCTGCTATGGCATCGGGATTGGCGTGGACCGCGTGTGGGTGCTCAATTGCCAGGGCAAGACGCTGACGCGCATCAATCCTAAAACCAATGCGGTGGATATGCGCGTGCCTGCACAGATTGATGACAGCGGCGAAGGGTCGATTGCCGTGGATGAGCGCTATGTCTGGTACGCCAGCAATGAAGATGGCCATTCCAGCACGCTGTCACAGGTTGAGGTGAATACCGGCCGCAAACTCAAAGGCATTGCCGTGGGCAAAGATACCGGCGTGGTCAAGCTGGCTTTTGGGTCAGTATGGGCGATCAGTTCCGGAGAGGGGAATGTCTATCGGGTTGATCCGGCGACGAGGAAAGTGACGGCCATGATCACCGTGGCGGAAGGCCCGCGGTTTACCACCGATGGAGCAGGTTCGTTGTGGGTGCTGAGCCAATCGGATGGCAGCGTTTCACGCATCGATCCGGCCAGCAACAAGGTGGCGGCGGTTATCCCGGTGCATGTCCCGGGCAAAGGCGGTGAAATCTGCTATGGCGGAGGCTTCATCTGGGTCACGATGGATGGAAATCCTGTCACGCGCATTGATCCGGCGACGAACAAAGTGATTGATCAGTATGGCAATTACCCAAAGGCCGACGCTATCCGCTATGGGTTTGGCTCAGTCTGGGTGAGCGATCACGGCAAAGGCGAGCTGTGGAGGATTGATCCGGAGAAGATGCGCGGTCGGTGACGCGAGGCGGAAAAGAGAGCAAAACCTTTAACCGCAAAGGACACAAAGAACGCAAAGGTGGGAGAGAATCGCCATGAATCGCCGAACCGCTCTACCGCGGATTGACGCGGATGGGCGCGGATAGGGCAGAAAACCTTTAGCCACAGAGGACACCCATTCGACTCGCTGGCTCTCGCTTAGGGCAGGCTACGGAACACGGAGGAGCGAGGCGCAGGCAAATCAGGAGTTTACCAACCTGAGGAGCAGATAAAACAGCGACGAAACTGCGATCAGAAGCGCGAAAGCTGCGAAAGGTCGCAGAGGTCTGAGCGAAGTTTCTTTGTCGTCTGGCTCGCGGTCAAGGGTCGGTAGGCCCCGATCTTCCCTGATTCGATTTCTTGCTGATTGGAGATTGATTCCCACTGCCGCGAGCGCTTCCGGCACGCCTGATTTCTTTTCTCGCAGCAAGCCCAGCAATAGATGTTCTGTGCCAATCGACCTGCTCGCGAGCCGCTCTGCTTCTTCAGCGGTATAGGCCAGGACACGTTTGCCGGCGTTGGACAGAGGGAGATCTACGGACTGGGGAATTTTTGCGGAGGTATGAGATCCTAATTGCCGACGAAAACTCTCGACGTGAACCGCCAACGAGAAAAGCTGGTTCGCTTTGTTGTTGGCCTCGTGCGTCAGGCTCAAGAGCAAATGTTCTGGTTCAATATAGCCAGAGCCGGCTTGGCGGGCTTCCCAGGCTGAGAAAAAAATGGCTCTCCGAGTTTCTTCCGCGTATCTCTCGAACATTCTGAGTTGTCCGCAGAGCATTATAGCCACGCCGTAAGTCATTGCGATTTTCCGCGACTATGGCATCACTATTTTCAGCTGTTTCGTTATTTATTTGCTATAATAGTGCAAGCTGCGGTTCGTCATTTTTAAGTGAGTGACAGAAATGCAGAACCGAGGTTAATTGGCGAGGATTAACACCTATCCGCAACGGGAAACCGTTGCGTTTTGTGTTTTGGGGGATTTTGCGACCCTCTGCCGATTCTGGGATTGGGTCTGGGATTGGGTGGCCCTTGGGTGGCCCAAGCGTGGCCCAAGGGCCACCCAAGCGTCGCCCAAGGGAGGCCCAAGGGTCGATTTGGGGAAGCGTCTTTGTTTGCAACGAAAACAAGAAAATGGGGGGTGGGGGTCGGTTTACTCGGGCTGAGAGCACAGGCAGAGGGCTGCAATAGTGGGCTTCGCCATCTGGGTCCTTCATTCGCGGCAAAGGCGGCCGCTCTTTCAGGATGACGCGTTGAGGCGCGGCGAATTTGCGCCGCGCGGCGCATTTCATCGCCGTGATCGCGCGTGATCGCCGTAATCGCACGAGATCGGAAAACCGCTTAACCACAACGGACACGAAGGAACACGAAGACTTGCAGGCGAGGGCGCCTGCGCTCCATCGAATGATGGAAAGCATAGGTGCATAGAACTTGATGCTCCACCCAACCCAAGTCGGAAGTCCAGGTCAACAGGTTTGAGGGACACGGTGAACAGCGCGCCTTTCGTCCTAAGGTGAATGGCTGGACTGGGGGCACGAAACCGAAACTGGCGTAGTAACATTCAGACAGAAGCACTGGAGAAACTGATTGTGGCAACAAACGGTACTGAATTTGAGTCGGTAAGAACGGTTTCCGTGGTGCGCCATTACAAGCTGGGGCGCTCACTGATCCCCGCAGTGGATGGCGTAAGCCTGGCGGCCGGACGCGGGGAGTTTATCGCCCTGCTGGGCGCTTCAGGATCCGGCAAGTCAACGCTGCTGAACCTGATTGCCGGGCTGGACCGGCCAGATTCCGGCGCGATTGTGGTTGAAGGCGCAGACCTGGCCACCATGACGTCTGAGCAACTGGCGCAGTATCGGCGGCACACGGTGGGAATGGTTTTCCAGTCATTCAATCTGGTGCCCACCATGACCCTGTATGAAAACGTGGAGCTGCCCATGCGTTTTGCCGAAGTGAGGCGCAAGGAGCGGCGGGCGCGCGTGGTGGAAGCGCTGGAGCGTGTGGGATTGAGTGACCGCATGAAGCACCGGCCCAGCGAGATGTCCGGCGGAGAGCAGCAGCGAGCTGCGCTGGCTCGGGCGCTGGCTAACCGTCCAAAGCTGTTGCTGGCGGACGAACCGACGGGCAATCTGGATTCAAAAACCGGGACGGAGATCATGGACCTGATTCGCGAACTCAATCGCACACTGGAGATGACGGTGATTATGGTCACGCATGAGCGTCCTCTGGCGGAACGCTACGCCAACCGCCTGGTCTTTCTGGGCGACGGCAGGCTGGTGGGTGAACTTGAGAACGCCAAGCTGGAAAAGATTGGAGCGGCACGGTGAGAGCATACGACCTGATTGAACTTGCCGGACGCAACCTGCGCGAAGCAGGCTTGCGAAATTCGCTTACAACACTGGGCATCGGCGTGGGCGTGGCTTCGCTGGTGGCCATGTTGTCTCTGGGGATTGGGTTGCAAAAGCTGGCGACACGGCAGCTGGGACGCTCAGGATTGTTTGATACGGTGGTGGTCACGTCGCGGCAGGATTCGCGTGCGCCGCGCTTTGCGCAAGCTTCGCCGGTCACGGCGCAGGCCAAACCTCTGGATGATGCGGCGAGGCATAGCTTTGAGCAGATGCCCAATGTGGCTGAGGTTTATCCAAACTTCAGCGCCGTGGGCGATGTACGGCTGGAAAGCGACAAGACCGGCAATCACTTTACGGTGGTGGGAACGCTGCCGCAGTCGGCGCGAAGCAGTGAAGCCTTTGATGACGTGCAGGGAAGTTTCTTCTCGTCGGGCGCTGCGGAAGAAACAATTATCCTGGGCGATTTTGGACGCGATTTGTTGAACCTGCCGCGCGAGCCTCGCGGAACGGACGTAAAACTGACTCCTGACCAGGCTAGCCAGCTTCTGGGCAAATACATTGTGCTGCGCTACCACAAACGTGAGGCCGGGGAGAGCGCGCCGCTGGCGGGCAAGACTACGAAGAAGGGCCAGGCTGATCCGGATGATGTGGACAGCGCGGACGATAAGCAAGCTGACGACGCGCAGTCATTCAACCTGGTGCCAAAGACGTTGAAGCTGAAGATTGTCGGCATTGTTTCCAGCGAGCCGAATCGTGGCTTGCGGCAAGGCCGGACGCCAATGTTCCTTCCGCTGGCGCTGGCAGAATCGCTTGACATGGTGCAGGCCGGGCGAACTGTGGAGCACGCTGCGGCCGTCAGAAACCAGAACGTATATCGCACTGATTGTGCGCGTGGCAAAAAGCAAAGCCGTTTCCCAGGTGGAAGACGAAATCCGCAAGCAGGGATTCAGCACGTTCTCCATTCTCGATGCGTCCAAGGGAATCACGCGGTTTTTTACTTTTCTCGATTTGTTTCTCGGGATCTTCGGCAGCCTTGCCTTGGCGGTGGCGTCACTGGGTATTGTGAATACGCTGGTAATGGCGATCCTGGAGCGTCGGCGCGAGATCGGCATTATGAAAGCGCTGGGCGCGAGTGACGGCGATGTGAAACGCATCTTTTTTGTTGAAGCCGGATCAATGGGAATCCTGGGCGGCGCGCTGGGCGCCGGCCTGGGCTGGACAATTGGGCGCGTGATCAACTTTGCGACGAATATTTATTTGCAGCGGCAAGACATCAAGCCGGAAAATTTCTGGGTGGTGCCGGTGTGGCTGGTGGCAGCCGCGCTGGGATTTTCCGTCTTCGTGAGCATGTTTGCGGGATTGTATCCGGCATCGCGCGCGGCAAAGCTCGATCCGGTGCAGGCGCTGAGGCATGATTGATTGGGAGCACTCAGCATTCAGCGCTCAGCAATCAGCCAAAGCCGGTTCACCACAAAGGGCGAAAAGAGCAACTAGCAATTAGCAACTGGCAATTAGCCTTTGTCTCGTGGTCTTATGCTCTTGATTTAGGCGGAAGACTTAACCGCAAAGGACGCAAAGTGCGCTAAGGGAAAAGAGGACCGCAAATAAAGAATTCGCAATTGGCTTCGCGTCCGGCTTTTGTGGTCTCGATCTGAAGGATAAAAACCGCAGAGAACGCAGAGATTCGACGAGTCAGAGTTCGGATGTCTATGGTTTTTGCGAATAACCTGGTCTTTCTCTGCGTTCTTTGCGACCTTTGCGGTAAACCGGCTTTGACTGAGTGCTGATCGCTTACTGCTGACTGCTATTCTTAACGTTCATGTCGAAATACTTGCTGTCATTTTTATTTCTGATTTTTACAGTCAATGCTCTTGCGGCGTCGCGGACCCAATGCGGCGCTATGAAGAGCAAATACGTGCCGGGTCGGATCGGGTATTGCGCCATGCTGCCGCCGAGTTATGACGCGCATCCGGGCAAACGCTTTCCTGTGTTGTATTTCTCTGCACGGACTCGGCGGCGACCAGAGCTTTTTGGCTTCGAGCGGGGCGTCGAGCGGAATAGAAGAGGCATGGGAAGACAAACGGCTGGGCGAGTTTGTGATCATCACGCCGCAGGGCGAGAATAGTTTTTACATCAACTCGCGCGATGGCCACATTCTGTACGAGGATTTTTTTATCCGCGAGTTTGTGCCGCAGATGGAACGGCGATTCCGGTTGGCGGGCAGTCGCGCAGGCCGGGCGATTGGCGGGATATCGATGGGCGGGTACGGCGCGTTGCGGTTTGCCTTCAAGTATCCGCAGATGTTTGCGTCAGTGGCGGTGCATATGCCGGCGCTGCTGGAAGAATTGCCGCATGGATCGGCGGACGTGGGCCTGACGGCGTTTCTGGGCAATGCATTTGGCTCGCCGCTAAATGAACGCTTCTGGAAAGAAAATTCACCGTTTGTTTTTGCGCGGACGGCAAACCTGCAAGGCCTGAAGATTTATTTCGACTGTGGAGACCAGGATAATTACGGCTTTAACGCCGGCACGCGCCAACTGGACAAGCTTTTGACGGCACGCGCATGTGGCGCACGAAGCGCATATATATCCGGGTGGCCATGATATGCAATTCGTGTCGCAACATCTGGAGGCGTCAATGGCGTTTCAATCGCAGGCGCTGGGGTTGACGAAGTAGAGAGTAGTCAGATTTACGAGCTGTCGTAGCGAGTGTAGAACGCAGTTGTGGCTGCGGCTTGCAATAAGAAGTTTAGGGGAAATGACGGATTCAATATGAGATGGTTAATTGCGTTTCTGGCCCTGGCGGGCATGGTGGCGGCGATCCTGGCGCGGAGAGAGCACTATCGCACAGAGGGAGCGTCACCGTGCAGCATTAATGAACGATGGGACTGCGGGGCCGTAAACAAAAGCAGGTTTGCTTCCATGGGCGGAGTTTTTGACAAGCTTACAAACCGGAACACTGTGTCTTCAGACGACGCCAAGCCGCGGTTCGAGGCGATCCGCAAAATTCCGGTGGCCGATGTGGGCATTGCCGGATACATACTTCTTGGCTTGCTGGCATTGATGAGATGGTGGCGATTGTTAGCGGCGGCGGCGGTCCTTGCATTCGGTTTTTCGTGCTATCTGGCTTACATCGAAAAATATATCCTGGAGAAATGGTGTATCTATTGCGTGATTTCGTGGGGAATCATTTTTCTTATTATGCTGCTATCACTGGTTGCGCTGGGAATGAACTGGCGGAAAGCTGAGGCGACGAATGGCAAAGCGACGTAAGTACGCGTTCGGACAAGCAAACCTTTGAAACACAGAGGAACGGAGGAAGCCGAGGAGGAAGAGGCCGGTGATCGCATGATCAGGAGCCACAGTTTGGTACCGTAGACACGGAGAAACGAGAGACAAGATTCGGGTAGAACTCCCTGCGGCTGCAACTACGAACGAGAGAGCGCAGGGATACTTCGACACGCGCGCAACTCCTTTCAGTTGTTTTGTGCGGCTCAGGATGACAAGACTGAAGCGGCGCAGGAGCCGGATCGTTCAATGCGGTTAAGCTGCGGCCTCGGTGGCAAGCGCTTCAATGATGGCGATGTTCTGTATCAGGTCGTCCGACAGGCGATGACGTTGCTGGAGGTACTGCGGGCTGTTGTATGAGATTGAACACCTGCCATTCGCGTTTTCTGCAACCAAGAGTTTCAGTGGGAGATCGATGGCGACGGACGGTGAAGCCAGCATGAGCGGCGTGCCGCCCTTGGGATTGCCGAAGATCAGGAGTTTGGTGTCCGGCATCTTCATGCCGACGGCTTCAGCTTCACCGCTGTGATCAATGACGGCAAAGAGCGTGATGCCGCGGATGACGAGAAGCGATTTGATTTTATTGACGGCTTCTTCCACGGTGCAGTTGGCAGTTTTGGCGATGATGCCATCGGCTGAATTCATTTTGACCTCACGCTTAAGTAACTTAGCGTCGAGTAAGTGAGATGAAAGTGTTTTCCACCTGTTTCCAGACGCTGGAGCCGGGATCGACGATTTCAAAGTGTCCAATGTTTTGAAGCGTGATGAGCTCAACGTGTTCGCCGGTCTTTTTCTTTTTGGCGGCGTAGGACTGGCTGATTTCGTAAGGAACGTCTTGGTCGGCAGTGCCGTGAATCAGCTTTTGCGTGGCTTGCGGAATGGAACGCTCCGCGGGAGAGGCCTCACGGTAATGATCGGGGACGTCAGTCGGTGAGCCGCCGAGGAATGCTGCAGCGGCGTCATTGCTCAGATGCAGCTCCCATGCGCGGCGCAGGTCAAGCACGCCGGCGAGAGAAAGCACATGCGTGACGGAATGCTCAAACGCGGCAAGGCAGAGAGCCAGATGGCCGCCGGCGGAGTGTCCGGCAGACGCAGAGTTTTTTGAGATCGAGCCGGGCGATGGAATCGTTCTTGTGTTCGCGCAATGCGCGGTAGGCGCTGCGGACGTCCTCAAATGTTCCGGGCCAGCCGCCGCCGGGATTTCCCACGCGACGGTACTCGATGTTCCATGTCGCTATGCCGGCTTTCTTGAGCGCGTGGCAAAGGTGTCCGGCGTAGGTTAGATCGTATTTCGCGCGCCAGTAGCCGCCGTGAATAAAGAAGACGATGGGATGAGGGCCTTTTCCGGCAGGAATGCGAACGTCGACAAATTGATTTGGGTCCTGCCCATACGGGAAGCGCAGGTCAGGCTCAGGCGGTTTTTGTTCCAGGATGGCTGCACTCTGCACGCAATGCAGTATAGAACAGCGGAGCACAGGCAAAGTCGAGCAGTCCGGAACACTGCTCGACTTTGGTAAGAGTGAAGCCTTTATTTGGGCGGTCGAGAGGCACCTGCATCTGAATGCGATGCGGGAGCCGACGGCGCGGGAGCTGATTGTGCCGGAGCTGACGGTGCCGGAGGACTGGAGCTTGATCCGGACGAACTGCTGCTTGAGTTTGAGGATTCGGACGATGAGGAACCGGAAGACCAGCAGATGAAGAATGTGAACTCGAAGACGAGCTGTCCCCCGAGGATGATCCAGAGCCGCCGGAGCCGGAAGACGATGATCCAGTGTTGCGGTCGGAGCCATGTTGCTGGAGCCAGAGCCGCCGGCGTTGCGCGTTGGGCCTGCATCAGGATCGCCGCGATGCCCACTTCCGCCGCCATCATGCTTTGGGTTATGAGCATTCGGCGGATTAGGTTTTGGTGGATACGGTGGCTCTGGATGCTTTTTGTGAGGATATCGATCGTTATCCTGGTAAGCGGGGTTATCGCAGGAATTGTTCCTGCCGGATTGAATAGAGGAACCATTCAAGCGAGGGTTGCAACGGCTCAGCTCGGATTGCCGCTGGTCGCGCAACTGGCGCAGCGCAAGTTGTTGTTGAGATTTCAATTCGCGGCAGACATCGGCATTTTTGCCATTCGTCTGGCGGCACAGGGATAGTTCATCATCCTGGCGTCTGTGCAGGCTGTTGACCTGGTTATCGAGATTGATTCTTAGGTCTTTGCAAGGATTTTGGAGTTTAGGCTCACGCGCTAAAAGTATTCCCGGCGCGGCGAGCAGGAGGGACCCGACTACAAAGGAATGTGCTTTCCAATGCTTGTTCATACGAGCATGCCTCCCTGGCAGATATATTTGGCATCCGGGCAGGCAGGGTTTGCTAGTTTTGATTTATGAAGATTGGTTGAGAAGAATAACGGCTTATGCTGCAACCTTTCCCCGAAACATGCGGTAGACAAAAACGAAGTAGCCAATGGCCAGCAGCATGCCAAAGCTCCACCAGATCAGGCCGTATGAAAGCGAGTAGGAACCAGAGGCGGCGTTGTAGACCGTGATGTTCAGCGCGGGATCGGTGGTTGAAACGAGCAGATTGGGATAGACGGCTGCAGCCGCGCCTACGAGCATGAAAATCAGATAAGCGCAGGAAGCAAGAAACGCGCCTTTGTCCTGGTTTCGACGCCGGTGCAGGTACATAGCCATGAGGCTCAAGCCAACAGCAACAGGAATGACATACAGCACAGGAAACTTGCGGTAGTTTGTTAGCGCGTCTGGCCGGATGGAAAGCGTCGCCCAGAGACTGACGAATGTTACGAGAACCAGAGCGGGCCAAAGCAGAGAAGCGACGCGACGGGCACGCAGGTTGAGATCGCCAGAAGTTTTTACGGCGACATAGTGCGCACCGTGAATGGTGAGAGCAAGCAGCGCTACCACACCGGCAATCACGGTGTACCAGTCCAGAATTCCGGGATCGGCGCCGGTGCGCCAGTTGGTCCAGAGAGGAAGGAAAAAGTAGCCATCTTTATTCAGCGGCACGCCGCGAATGACATTGCCGAGAGCCGCGCCGTAGAAAATCGCAAGCAGAATGCTGGAGAGAGCGAAGCAGCCGTCAAAGAAGCCGCGCCACACAGTTCCTTCAATGTGCGTGCGCAGTTCAATGCCAATGCCGCGCAGAATGAGAAGCCAGAGAACGATCATCAGCGGAAGATAAAAGCCGCTGAAACCGGAAGCATACAGCAATGGGAAGGCAAAGTACAACGTTCCGCCGCCGGCGATCAGCCAGACTTCATTGCCGTCCCATACGGGGCCAATGGTGCGAATCACGGTGCTGCCGTTCCTGGTCAGTCTTGGCGATTAAGAGATGCAGAATTCCGGCGCCCAGGTCGAAACCGTCGAGTACTACATATGCGGTGATCATGATCGCTACGAGCCAGAACCATATGAAAAGCATTCGTCGATTTCTCCTAGGCTCCCGTGTAAGGATTGCCGACATGGACGTTCTCAGCGTCTGCGCCCGGGCCATGTGCGATTTCGCGATTGACCAGCACCAGAAACAGAATCGCCAGCACGGTGTAAAGTCCCATGAAGCCGAGCAGCGTAAACAATCCGTTGCCGGCATGGACATATTTCGAGTAGCCCTCGCTGGTTCGCATGAGCCCATAGACGAGCCATGGCTGGCGGCCAATTTCAGCGGTCATCCAGCCGGCGGTGTTGGCGATATAGGGCAGCGGCAGACAGAGCATAATGATCCAGAGCAGCCAGCGCGATTCATACAACTTTCTGCGCCACAGCAGAAACGCTGCTGCGGCCATTACGGCGATAAAGATTGTCCCCAATCCCGCCATGATGTGATAGCTGTAATAGAGCAGCGGGATATTCGTGGGCCACTGGTCTCTGGGAAATTCGTTCAGGCCTTTAACTTCAGCGGTGCTCGTGCCATAAATCAAAAAGCTCAAAACTTTATTGACCACCAGCGGATTGTCAATGCGCTGATGCTCTTCGTCGGGCTGGCCCAGGATCACCATTGGCGCGCCGCTCTCAGTCTTGAACAAGCCTTCCATCGCGGCCGTGGTGACAGGCTGCTAATGCGGGCCATGTATCTGCCGTGAAGATCGCCCGTAGGAAAGATCTGCAGCGCGGAAAAAATAAAGCCGGCAATTACGCCAACGCGCACAAATACGCGCGCGTGGTCAGTAAACTTTCCTTCCAGCAGGTAATACGCACCCACTCCGGCCATGACAAATGCGCCGGTAATAACAGCTCCGCTCATGTTGTGCGCATATTGCAAAATGGCCCAGGGATTCAGCAGCAGTCCCCAGAAGCTGATCACCTGAAAGCTGCCGTCCGCTGCGCGCTGGAAAGCCACAGGATGCTGCATCCATGCGTCGGTAACGATGATGAAATATCCGGAGAGCCACGATCCAAAAAATACCAGGAAGGCAGCCCACCAGTGCCCTTTGGGGCTCAGGCGTTTTTCTCCGAAAAGAAAAAGCCCCAGAAAAGCGGATTCAAGGAAGAAAGAGAACACGCCTTCCATCACCAGCGGCTGGCCGATCACGCCTCCTGTGACTCGCGCAAAGTGCGACCAGTTGGTGCCGAACTGGAATTCCATGGGAATTCCGGTGACTACGCCCAGAATGAAATTGATGCCAAAGATTTTTGCCCAGAAGCGTGCGGACTGATTGTAAATTTCATTGTGCGTACGCAGAGCCAGCGTTTTCAGCACTACGATCAACAGCGCCAGTCCCATGGTGAGCTGTGGAAAGAGATAATGAAATGTTGCCGTAAAAGCAAAATGAAGCCGATGAATGAGCAGCGCACTATCCATGCACACTTCCTTATCGTTCTTGCCTGCGCGCAATTGCGGGTAAACAACAATCGTATGGCGTGCTGTACGCGCGCGCAATGGCTGTCTGCAAAAATTTAAATGGGACCAGATAGCTTACGCTGTGATTTATGTCACGCGGGAGCGCGCAGCCATATTCAGCGATGAAGGAATAGTCCAGCAATTGCGGCAGCGGAAATCAGCAACGGCTCAGGAATCTTCCATTTAAACAGCAGCAGGAGAGAGATGACCGCGATGAGTACCGTCGGGAGATCTGTTACAGATCGCCGTGCCAGAACAACAATGGCGCCCGCGATTGCTCCAGTTGCCGCGGCGGTTACGCCCTGCACAAACGCGCGCAACTGCGGGTTGCCGGCAAATTTCTTGTAGAACGGCCCTGCAATCACGACCACGAGATAGACCGGAAGAAAAACACCTAACGCAGCTGCGACCGCACCGCTCCAGCCATGAACGATGTAGCCAATGAATCCCACGGTGATCACAACAGGCCCGGGAGTGATCATGGCCACGGCAACAGCGTCAATGAATTGTTGTTCTGTAAGCCAGTGGCGTTCCAGCACAATGCCGCCATGGAGAAAAGGCACAATCGCCAGTCCGCTGCCAAATACAAACAGACTTGCCTTGGTGAAAAAGATCAGGATCTGGAAAAACAACGACGTGCCTGCGCTCACGCTGCCGCCAGTCAGTAGCGCAAAACTGCTGAGTGAGGGCGAAAGCCCAGGCCGGGCTTTTATGATCAGCGATACCAGTCCGCCCGCCAGGAACAGCCAGACGATTTCGCGTTCAGTAATGGCGGTTGCCGCCAGCAGCACAAGGAAGATGGCCCACAATAGTTTGTCTTTGCCAATTGCGGTCTTGATCAATTTGATGGCGGAACGAGCGATGATCGCAACCACCGCGGCGCCTACGCCATAAAAGGCGGCCTGCATCCATGGCAGGCCGCCAAATTTCACGTAGAAGAATGCGAGCGCCAGCACCATCAAAAATGACGGCGCAATGAATGCCACTGCGACCAGTGACGCGCCCAGCGTCCCGCCGCGCAGCAGCCCCAGATACATTGCCAACTGCGCTGCCAGCGGGCCGGGAGCAAGCTGGGCCAGCGCAAGTCCATCAAGATATTCCTGTCTGGTAAACCAGCGTTTTTCTTCCACCAGATCGCGCTGCATGTAACCGGCCAACGCAATGGGGCCGCCGAATCCCCATGTTCCCAGCCGCAGAAAGTACCATACAAGCTGCGGCAGGACTCGCGCGGGCGTCACGGCCTCAGCCTTGGATTCAGTGGCTGCCGGTTGGCTCATACACAATCATCCTTGCCACCGGCTTGCCGTTCTCTTCTTCCTCGGGAGCGTACACGCGATGGGTCCGCTCATCCACGGCAAGGCTATGCACTTTGTGCTGCACGCGAAAGTCTTCCAGCTTGCGGAAGTGATCAGGATCATCTTCCTGAAACACTGATATAGCGCCGCTATAGCACGCCACGTAAATGCGCTTGAGCCCGGGATCGTACTTGATCACGTCGCCGCCGTCGGCTATGGGCAGTGTGGTGACCACTCGATGCTTTTCCAGATCGATCACCGCCATCAGGTTGTTGTCTTCACAAACCAGGAACGCGCGGCGGTGTTCCGCATCGAGCGCCATGCCGTGGTTGCCTTTGCAGGGATGGACTTCGTACACCGGCGTTTTGACTTTGTCCGTTGCCGGATCAATCACAGTCATCGTGTCGAGTTCCTGAAGGTTGATGTAGATGAGCTTTCGCCACGGGATCGTATTGCGGCATTCCCGTTTCGCTTTTGAAGTTCAGTGTGTTGACGATCTTGTCCGTCTGAACGTCCACCACAATTTCCGTCCTGGCGCGCTCATCGGAAACATAAAGTTTATGGAACGGCGGAGCGTAGGCGCTGCCGTCGGGCTTTTGCTGTGCGGGAAGTTTGGTGATGACCTTGCCCTGGCGCAGATCAATCACGCCGATTTTCTTTTCATGCCAGTCTGAGGTGTAGATCTTCTTGAGTTCCGGAACGTACTCCACACCCTCGACGCCAGGCACGTCAGGGATAGTCTTCACCACTTTGTTGGTCTTGAGGTCGATGACGTAAAGCAGTCCCGCCCCAAGATGCGCGGAAAGAAGATAGCCATCGTCGTAATCGATGGTGAGATAGTCGAAGCGTTTGCCTGGAGGCCCAGGCAGATCGATGGTCGCGACCTGCTTCAGCGTAGTTCCGGCAGGTGGAGGAGCAGCAGCAGCCGTTGGACGAAACATTTTCGTCCCGAATAACGTGAGCCCTGACATGGCAAGAAGAACTGCCGTGAAAACTGTTTGCTTCATCGCTTCGTCCTCCAGGATCTTCGTGCCGCAGTTGCTATTTCTTGGTGGAATTCGTCTGGTCCAGCGCAGCCCGCAGGCCTTTGGCCAGTTTCAATGCATCGTCATTGGCCCAGAAATGCATGAAGAAGAGGCGCGGCTGTTCCTGAAGCATATGGCTGTGCAGCGCCGCCACGGCGATGCCGTTTTCACGCAGCGCCTTGATCACCGGATTCACTTCCTTGGCAAGCAGCACAAAATCACCGGTAATTGCCGCCTTGCCGCCGCCGGTCGGTTGAAAATTGAGCGCGGTGGCCACGCCCATGGAATTCGGGATTGCCATGCCGCCTTCGCTAATGTGCTCTGCACGCGGCACACCGACCTGATAGATTCCACCGTTGTTTTTACCGCCATGGCCCAGGATCTGGTCAATCTGCTTAGTGTCGATATCGAGATCAGGCGGCGCAGCGGCAGCACTGGCATCAGGCGTCTTAGTTTTTGCAATCGCTGAGTGGATGGCTTTGCCCAGGTTGGCTGCATTGCCCATTCCGTGTATGTGCATGTACATCACGCGCGGCGACTCGCCAAGCAGATGGTTGTGCAACGCGGTGATCTCAATCCCACCGGATTGCAACTCCGCCATCACAGGAGCCACTTCATCTTCGGCAAGGACAAGATCTCCCATCACCATGGAGTTTCCTTGAGATGTCGACTGAAACGCCACCCATGATCCCAGCGCCAGACCGGCCTTGATCTGCACGCCATTTACTGTGACGTTCATATCCTTGCGCGGCAGAGAGTACTTGTGTGTGCCGTCGGGTTGGTCTTGCCCGGCGCGACCTATGGCAGAGTCCACATCTTTCCAGTCTAGGGATGCGGAAGCTTTTGCTGCTTTGTCATTCTGGCCCGAGGCCGCGACGGATGAGAGAAGAAGAACGATCAAGAAGTATTTGAACTTTGCAGACATAGCAACTCCTTTCTTGTTACCTGCCATGTTTAGCTACCCAATACTATCGGGCTTTGTGGGATGGTTGCCAGCGCGTGCTTTAGCCGTTACTTAGCCACGTGGCTCAACATCATGATGCCGAGCGCAAGAATGAGAAGAGAAACCAGCCTGCGGAAGTATGCTTCGGGAATACGCGCAAGAACGCGGCCGCCAACCAACGTGCCGCCGGTGACGCCAGCTACCATGATGACGATCGAGGCGGCTAGCCGGTGCACCGTTTCCGGACTGGTAAAGAAATAGATTGGCATGCGTGCGCCATCCACAATCAGTGCGATTGCAGTCGCGGTCGCGACAAAAGTTTTGGCGTCAAGGTTGAAACCCAGCATGGCCGCGGAGCGGATGCCGCCCTGGTTGCCCACCAGGCCGCCAAGCAGGCCTGAGAGCGCGCCGCCAAGCCACGCTATTTTCTTGCCGAAGCGCATCTTCTTTGAGAGTCCGGTGAGCCCCATGAATCCGGCAAAAACAAGAAGACCGCCAAGAATGTAAGCCAGAATCGGACTGCTAAAGCGCGAGCCCAGCCACGCGCCCACTAATCCTCCAGCGGCGCTGGCAATGCCAAAATTCTTGAGCAAGTGGCGATCGATCTTGTGCCGCAGGTTCCAGAAACGAATGCCCGTCGCAACCAGATGCGGAATCGACACGGCGACCACGGCTTCTTTTGTCCCGACGCTCAAGGCCAGCAACGGCGTAAGTATGCTGCCGATGCCAAAGCCTGCCAGGGCGGCAATAGCGCCGCCCACAATCGCGGCAACAAAAAGCAGAGCAGCAGTCATTTAGTTGGCGGAATGGTAGGCGTGAACTGGCTGATATCGTAAATGCCAAATTGTTTTTCCAGTTCGGTCACCTTGTCCACGGCCATATCAAAGCCGTCGCCGCCAAAGGTCTTGCGCTCAATGCCCTCAAACTGCTCGCCCATGGCGTCATACTCATGCTTGCTGACGACCTTGTGCAACGCGGGGAAGAGAACAGTATCTTCGCGCGCCTCATGCGGGCGATACATGCGGTTGAACGCCGCCAGCGACGTGCGCAGCGTCTCGTTGTCCCCGCTCTTCGCTGCTGCGGTGATTCTTTCCGTCAAGCGCCGTCCCACGGCATGCTGCGCCCGCAAGTTCGTTGTCAACTCAATCAGCTTTCCGGCCTGTTCAAAGCGGGGGAAGATGTGGTCTTCTTCCAGCTTCTCGTGGTAGTCCTCAATAAAGCTCTTGATGATGCCGGCGGACTTTGTTACCACCGCCGCGTCAAATTTCTCGTTGGCCTGGATCCGTCGGAGAGCTTCGTCATAGATCAGCAGAACGCGATTGAGCACGCCATGCTCGCGCATCAGGTCTTCATTGGTGGAAACGTCTTCTTCTGCTTCTTCTTTTTTCTTTGTGGCCTTTTTGGGGGCTTTCTGTTGAGCCAGCGCTGAAAGCGGCACTACCAGGGAAGAGCCGGCCACTGCGGAAGTTGCAATCAGAAAATCACGGCGTGATGTTGTCATTGTCGGGTCCTCAATAAGGATGCGCGTTACCTGTGGGGCGCACCCGTATGAACAATATAACTCCCACGGGATGTTGCCCGTAAATGGGCGTTAGAAAGTCAGGCTTGCAATAGAAGGTAACCTGAGCGCCCAGCGCGGTTGAGAGCCTCGGAACTAGAGGAAAGTCGTGGTCATAGCCCGCGGTGTAAGCCTGAATTCGGGCAAGGAACTGCTCTTCGAATCCCGGGGGCTCGGCCTGCTTGCCCAGCAGCAATTCGCTGGTGCGGTCGGCGCTTTCAATTCTTGTCCACACATGATTATGCTCAGCAAACCGCAACGTAGATTCGGCGAGGTAGCCGTTGGTAATCTGCCCGCTCTGCAACGTGCGATTGCGCCCCCAGACGAGCGTCGAAGCCCAACTTCCTTTCGTGAATGACCGGTTGTAGCTTGCTGAGGCGGTCATGCGCTGAACGTCGTCTGCAGGATGCAATTGCTCCGGACTAGCGAGATGAGCAAATGAATATTGTGCGCTCCAGTTCTGGCCCGGCTGCACAGTAAGGCGCGTTGACCATGAATCGATTGCGCCTGAGTCGATGTCCCAGCGAAATTCATCGGGCTCACGACCATGGAAGCCTGAGAACTCAATGCGGGCGTTGTGAAAAGCCAGACCGCCGGTGACCACGTCATCGGCGATGTGCGTGGAATCCTGCAGGTGATGGCCCAGCGACGCCACCGGATTCTCCGCGGCGGAAGCGCGATGCGCGTAGGCGCTGGGCCCCATCGCGGGATCGCCGACAGGCGCAGCATAAAAAGATAGCAGCGCCTTTTCCCCGAGTCGCAAATCGTACAGCGCGGCCAGTTCCATGATGAAGTCGTGCGGGTGCTGGCCATCGTTGATCGGTTTAGCAAATGCGGTTTCTCCTTGCTGAAAAAGAAGCGGATAGAAACGCTGGGTCACGGTGGCGGGTTCCAGACTTATCATGGTGCGCAAGGTAAGCTCGCCGCGGCCTATCTGGCGTTGCACCATGGGCATGAACCAGTTGGTGGAAAAAACTTTGTCATACCCGCGCGGACCGCTTTGTTGTAACGCGTTCAGGAATGCGGCGCCATGAAACATGAACATCCATTTGCCGCGCGAACGCATGATCATGGGCTCGCTGGTTGAATTCGGCTGTGCTGATGTGCCGGCCGTGTCGTGATGCAAGATTGCGTCGATGAAGGTAACCGGCTGCTCGTGCATCGCGTCAGGTTGCATGCCGGGCATGTTCTGCATTTCCTTGTCAGGCTTCTCGGCGGAGGTTGGATTGGCGCCGTGCTGATGATGCGCAGCCTCCGCGTCCTGTGCTAAGGCGATGGCCGAAAAGAGAATAAACCCAATAATAATTAAGACAGATAAAAACGAACGCTTCATGTCGATCCTTACCGATTTTTCTTGAGTTCTGCAAAAAGAATTAAACAGGCAATGCCAACGTTGCTGGATACATCCATGCACACTTGCAGAAACCGGAAATCAGATGCGAAGCGAGAACGGTCTGTGTGGCGGAGAAAACGAGGATGGGAAGGCAGTAGAGGCTAGCGCGTAAGAAGGCAAAGCTGAAGCGAGACTTAAAAAAGCTCCATCGAGCGCCAGCGGCGGAGATGTGGCAGTTGTGCTCAGAAGCGCGTCAGGAGAGTGGTCCCCGCTGCAGCAGATGTGGCTGGAATCAGGCGTGTTTGGAGTGAGCGGCGTGGATTCGTGGCATCCGGAGTCGCCGTGCGTTTCAGCCTGCACAGGTATGAGCTGTGGAACGCCAATAGTGCAGGCGGCCTGCAGCAAGAGGCATGCTATCGCCGCGAATGCGGCAACTCTCACGGCAAATTGGACCATCGAACGAATGCCCATGTGCAGCTCTCAACGCCAACCTGACGATCTCAATTCTACTGTATCTATGCTTCTGGCTGACGTGGTGGGGAGTTCTTTCCTGAGTTTGTGAAACGTATACTATTGGCGCTCGCAGGAGGTCACTTTTGTCCGCCAGAAAATCTATAACGCGACAGCGCGCTATTAGTGATGGTCCTCTTTTCAATAGTCCGAGTGCCCGCTCAGGAAGCGCAACCCGCCAGTTCCAGCCAGGCGCCGCTTACGCTCACGTTGCAAGACGCTCTGAATCGCGCGCGAGCCAATAGTGTCCAGTTCCAGGCGGCGCTTACCGACCAGGGAATTGCGCGTGAGGAAAAGGTGCAGGCGCGGGCCGGATTGCTGCCCAGCGTGAACTACAACAACACGTTTATTTATACCGAGCCAAACGGCAGTGCCTCCGGCGTATTTGTTGCCAGCAACACAGTGCATGAGTACCTCAGCCAGGGCAATCTCCATCAGGCGATTGGACTAAGCAACTATGCCGACTATCGCAAGGCGCGAGCGCTGGAGGCGGTGGCGCGCGCCAAGGCAGAGGTCGCCAAGCGCGGCTTGGTCGTTGCTGTGGTGCAGGGCTATTACGGGTTGATTGCCGCGCAGAGGAAGTACGCCAACGTGCAACAGGCGGCGTCTGAAGCGCAGCAGTTTCTCGCGTTGAGCCAGAAGCTGGAAAACGGCGGTGAAGTAGCTCACGCTGACGTGATCAAAGCCCAGATCCAGTACAACGATCGCCAGCGCGATCTGCGCGAAGCCCAGCTCGCCATGGACAAGAGCCGGCTGGACCTGGCCGTGATTCTTTTTCCCGACTTCAACCTGAACTTCACTGTCGTCGACGATTCTCAGCTTGCCCCGCCGCTCATAAGCTTTGATGAATTCGTGAAAGCGGCGCAGGAGCGGAACCCGGACGTTCGCGCCTCCACCGCTGGGTTTCAGGCGGCCAAATTCGAGGTCTCGTCCGCCCAGAGCGCATACCTTCCCACGCTTACGCTCGATTATTTTTACGGCATTGATGCGCCTCACTTCGCCGCGCACGAGCCCGATGGAACGCGCAACCTCGGCTATTCCGTGGCGGCTACGTTGAATATTCCCATATGGAATTGGGGCGCGACGCGCAGCAAAGTTGTGCAAGCCAACCTGAAGCGCAAGCAGGCGCAGCGTGAACTCACCATGGCCCAGCGCAAACTTCAGGCGGACATGCGAGAGTTGTATGCCGAAGCAGAGGCGGCCCGCGCAGAACTGGAATTGCTGAAGAGCTCAGCCGACCTTGCTGCGGAAAGCCTGCGGCTCACGATTCTGCGCTACCAGGGCGGGGAATCGACGGTGCTGGAGGTAGTGGACGCTCAGAATACGCTTACACAGGCGCGCAATGCATTCAGCGATGGCGCGGTCCGCGCGCGCACCGCTGTAGCGAATCTGCAAACTCTAACAGGTACAATGTGAATCTCAGGTCTATGGATATACAGAAGCGTAGCGCTGGCCGCGTAATGTCGCTCGTCGCACTGGCACTGGCTATTTCTCTGGTCGCTGCAGGCTGCGGCAAAGGTGAAAAAGAAGAAACGCCAGAGGTAAGCGTACAAGCCGCGCCGGCCGCCACCGCTGACATCTCTCGCGTGGTGAACACTGAAGGCATTATTTTTCCTGTGGCCCAGTCAGCAATCACTCCAAAGATCAGCGCACCGGTAAAGAAGTTCTATGTAGTACGTGGACAGAAGGTACGCCAGGGGCAGCTGCTGGCAACACTTGAAAATCGCGATCTCTCCGCAGCCGCGCTCGATAACAAAGGCGCGTACGAACAAGCTGAAGCGGCATACAGCACCAGCCTGGGCGCCACTTTGCCGGAAGAGAACGCAAAAGCCGAGCTTGACGTCCAGACCGCGCAGCAGGAACTGGACGCACAGCAGAAGCTCTATAACAGCCGCCAGGATCTTTTCAAGCAGGGAGCGTTGCCACGCAAAGATCTTGATGCTGCCGCTGTATCGCTGGCCCAGGCCAAGAGCGCTTACAACATTGCCAAGAAACATCTGGATGGATTGAATGCCGTGGGCAAACAAGGCGCAATCAAGACGGCCAATGGCCAGCTCACATCGGCGAAAGGGAAACTGCTGAATTCTGAAGCGCAGCTTAGCTATTCTGAAGTGCGCAGCCCGATTACCGGTTTCATCACTGACCGACCGCTTTATCCCGGTGAAATGGCTTCAACCGCAGCGCCATTGCTCACGGTGATGGACATCTCGCAAGTCATCGCCAAGGCGCACATTCCGCAGAGCGACGCTCTGCAACTCCACAAAGGTGATGCTGCCACCATTTCATTAGCCGGACTGGACAAGGCCGTTAACGGCAAAGTTTCTCTCATCAGTCCAGCGCTTGATCCTAATAGCACCACGGTTGAAGTCTGGGTGCAGGCCCCGAACGCGAATCAGTTGTTGCGTCCCGGTACAACGGCGCAGATTGCCATTACCGCGCAAACCGTTAAGGATGCATTGGTAGTTCCCGCCGCCGCGCTGCTCAACGCCAAGGGTGACGCTGCTCAGGTGATGGTGGTGGATTCACAAAGCAAGGCCAGCAGCCGTGACGTGAAGACCGGCATTACGAGCGGCCAGCAGGTGCAGATTGTTTCTGGTCTCAAACCCGGAGAGATGGTGGTGACTGAAGGAGCTTACGGCCTGCCCGACAAGACGAAAGTCAAAATCGAAAAGCCGGAGACGGAATCCGCCGGCGAAGGCGCCAAAGATAAAGACAAGGACAAAGATGATGACGAAAAGTCAGGCGGGGCGAAGCCTGATGCCGGCAGCATGAAGGCCGCGCAGCCAAAAGCCAAGGACAAGAACGGCGGATCAAAGGATTAAGTCCAGATGGCGGATGAACCCAAGGTCACGAACCATAGCGACGTTAATGCGATTGCGCCGCGCCGCCACTGGCTGGCTCAAAACTCCACGACTGTAATCTTCCTCATCATTGTGGTGGCGTTAGTGGGCGGCTACCAGGCTTTCAATATTCCGATTGCTGTTTTTCCTTCCACAGATTTTCCCCGCATCGTGATTGGCATTGATAACGGCGTGATGCCGATTGATCAAATGATGGTCACGATCACGCGCCCGGTAGAGCAGGCCGTGAACAGCGTGCAGGGCCTGGAGATGGTGCGTTCCATCACCAGCCGCGGCTCGGCGGAAGTCGACTTGTTCTTTAACTGGCAAGTCGATATGTTTCAGACGCTCCAACTGGTGGATGCGGCGCTGTCAAAGATTGCGACCGAGCTGCCGCCAACCGCAAAGGTTGAAAGCCATCGGCTCACCTTTGCGTCATTTCCTATTCTTGGCTACAGCCTCACGTCAGATTCGGTCCCGCAAAATCGGCTTTGGGAAATGGCGACCTATGACATTGCTCCGCGGCTGAATCGCATGTCTGGCGTTGCGACGGTGATTGTACAAGGCGGACAAGAACCGGAATTTCAGATCACACCCAGCCCGGCCCGGCTGCTGGCGACATCCGTGACCGTAACTGACATCTTGAATGCCGTGAAAGCCACCAACCTGGTGGATTCTCCCGGACTATTCGAACGCAATCACCAACTGGTGCTCGGTCTGGTGAGCGGGCAGGCCCGCAACGCTGACGATCTGGCGAATACTGTCATCAAGAGCACGCCTGCGGGGCTTCCGGTGCGCATCGGGGACGTGGCCACGGTCCAGCAGTCGGTCAAGCCGCTTTATACCATTGTCCGGGCCGACGGGAAACCTGCGGTGCTGTTGAACATCAATCGCCAGCCAGACAGCAACACGGTTGAAGTCGCCAATGAAGTGCATGACGAAGTTGCACGCATCCGCAGCACGCTGCCTCCGGGAATCCGGCTCACGCCTTTTTATGACCAGTCGGGAATTGTGCGGGATTCCATCAAGAGCGTGCGTGACGCGATCCTGCTGGGGCTGATTCTTTCTGCGATTGTGCTAGTGGTTTTTCTACGCGATTGGGGCAGCTCGATTGTCGCGGGGCTCGTTATCCCGGTCACGATTTTTATCACCTTCATGGTGCTCAAGCTGCTGGGCCAGAGCTTTAACCTGATGACCTTGGGCGGCCTTGCTGCAGCAGTTGGACTGGTGATTGACGACGCGATTGTTGTGGTGGAAAACATTGTGCTGCATCGCGACGCGGGCGAAGGAAAGATCGAAGCCATGCAGAGCGCTCTTTCCGAAATTACCGTCCCGCTGATCGGTTCCACGCTCACCCCGATTGTTGTGTTCCTCCCTCTGATCTCTATGACGGGCGTGAACGGGACGTTCTTCCGCGCCCTGGCCGTGACCATGTGCGCCGCTCTGTTGACATCGCTCATTCTTGCGCTTACGTGGACGCCAACACTGAGCCTATTCCTGCTGCGACGCAAGGAAACTGAAGGTGCAAATCCAGCTTCCAATGGAGACGTGGACTCTGAGATCCGTAAGCTCATGGCTGCCGAAGAATCTTCGATGAAAGGCTTCTTTGGCCGCATCATTGAGTTTTATGAACGCTGGCTGCGTCGCGCCCTGGAACACCCGCGGACATTGCTCGCGGGTGCGGCTGCACTCATCGTCATCTCATTCGGATGCTTCTACTTCCTGGGCTCGGACCTTCTTCCGGAAATGGACGAAGGCGGTTTCATTCTTGATTACCTGACCCCGCCCGGCAGCTCGTTGCAGGAAACTGACCGCATTGTGGGCCATCTGGAAAAGATGTTGCAGGAAACGCCGGAGGTGGAAAGCACATCACGGCGCACAGGTTTGCAGCTTGGGTTGGCAGCTGTGACGGAGGCCAACCGTGGCGATATCTCAGTAAAGTTGAAGGCGAATCGCAAGCGGGCCACCGACGACGTAATTGCTGATCTGCGCGACCAAGTGAAAAAAGAAGAACCAGCGGTGGATGCCGACTTTCCCTTGCTCTTGCAGGACATGATCGGCGACCTGACGGGCGAGCCGGAACCGATAGTAATCAAGCTTTTCTCTGAGGATCCAAAGCTGCTGGAAGAGCAGGCGCCGCGCGTGGCTGACGCGATCGAAAAGATCCCCGGCGTGGTGGACTTGAAGAACGGCATTGAGAACACCATGAGCGGTCCCGCGGCGGAATTCCGTGTGAACACAACCACGGCAGCCAAAGCCGGATTCACCGCGGAAGAAGTTTCCACTGACGCCACGGCGGTGTTGCAGGGCGTTACGGGCGCAAATCCGGTGATTGCAAATAACCGTGCTTATAACGTGCGCGTGCGCTTCCCGGACGAGAATCGCGGATCATTGGAAGCGATGAGCAACACCCTTTTGGTAAGTTCAGCCGGCAGGACAGCGACGCTGGGTTCATTGGCGCAGTTAAGCGAGCTGCCGGGGCAAACGGAAATCAATCGTGAAAATCTTCAGCGCATGGTAGAGGTTACGGCGCGTCTAGAAAAAATGAGCCTGGGCAAGGGCATGGAAAAAGTGCAGAAGGTGGTAGCCGGATTGCATCTCCCTTCCGGCATTCGCGTGACATACGGCGGCAAGTACGCGCAGCAGCAGAAAGATTTTCATGACATGGCCATGGTGCTGCTGCTGGCGATCGTGCTGGTGTTCACGGTGCTGCTGTTTGAATTCCGGAACTTCTCGGCTCCAGTGGCAATTCTGAGTTCTGCTCTGCTTTCGATTTCCGGCGTGTTTCTAGCTCTGCTAATTACGGGAAAGACCGTGAATCTGGCGTCGCTGATGGGGATGATCATGGTCATCGGCATTGTGGCCAAGAATGGTATTTTGCTGCTGGATGCGAACCAGAAATTTGCACATGCCAACTTTGAGCCGGAAGAAGCCATGGTGCAGGCGGGACGTCGCCGCTTGCGTCCTATCTTTATGACCGCGCTGGCGACCATGGCAGGCATGTTGCCGCTGGCATTTGCGCTGGGCGCCGGATCAGAAATGCTGCAACCGCTGGCGATTGCCGTGATTGGAGGAATCTTGGTTTCGATGGTGCTCTCTTTGATCGTAACCCCGGCTGTCTATTTCTATATGGGAAAACGTCACGCCCGAGCCTGAATCGCTGTTCCGGGCTGTAACCAATTCGCACCAGAAATCTCAATATGGATGGATGCACCGCGGAGCCGGCAGTGCCGGAACTTAAAGAGCTTGATTTATCAGATCACGCATCTGCTGGTACCCGGAATCATTGGGATGTATGCCGTCAATTGTGTAGTCAGATTGTCCGTCGAAGAGCGCGGAGAAATCCACGAAAGTGACTCCCTGCATCAAGCCGATGCTCTTATTCAACGGAGTCCGCCAAATGTCATAGAAAGTGACGGGCGCGTTGCCGGCTGGCGCCATCCAGGGAGCTGGGTGCGCGGGATCATAGGCGTAGACAGTGCAGATGATTACCTTGACGCCTTTTGCGGTGGCCATAGCCACCATACTTTGCAGGTCGTCAGCAGGATTGCCGGAATTGCCCTGAAAAAAATTATTCCACCCAGCCATGATCACAATGGTTTTGGGCGGAGGGACCTGGACACAACTGAGAGGGAAAGTATCGTTGTCAGCAAGGCCCTGACAAACTTTGTTCCCTGAGAGGACATCTGGAAGAATGGTTTTTAGCTGATCAGTGCGATAGCCGAACATGCCGCCATTTACATACGCTTTACCGGGGAAGTAAGCTTCCAGATTCCAGCCGCCAAAGATGGAGTCACCAAAGAAGACCACGGAGGGAGCTGGCGGTTGAATTGGGTGGACTGAGCCGCCGCACCCAACCAGCAGGAACAGCAGGGCAAGCATAGTGATTTTCATTCCCGCATAGAGTAAACCAGAGTTGCTGGAAAATGGAGATGAAAATAGTAACGAAAGTTCAGGGGAAAGATTAACAAGTTTAACGATCTTGCCGGTTCAGCAACTCTGAATCTGATTGCTTTCAGGGTAAAAATAAAGGTATAGTGCAAGCTGTAACATGCGGCGATCTTTATCCATCACCGTGATTCTTGCTCTGGTTTCGTCCATGCTCTCGCCAATTATGGCGGCGGCCTGCACCGGAACAGGCAAGGCGGTTTCATGCCACGCAGTGGCTGTAGACCATTGTGATCGCCCTATGCACCAGCATCACCACCACGGCGCGACCGCTCCAGAATCCGCGACCGCTCCAGAATCAAAGACAGCCTTCTCCGCGGCACCCGATGATGCTAAGTGTCCCATGGATTGCTGCACCCCAGGACATCTGCGGAGCGGCGCAACCATTTCCACCAATCCTGATCTTCCCCCACCGGCAGTGAGCGACCGCAAGATCCAGTTTGTTACGGTTGTGTTCACCGTTGCCGGTTTTTCTTCTCATACCGATCGCGGCCCTCCCCTCGTCTAAGGCACAGCCCAAAGCAGAGAAGTAACAGCTGAGTTTTTCTCGGCCTGTTTGTGCATTGTCTCTGCCTTAAAGCTTGCCCAAAAGCGGCCATCGTTCCGGCTGTTTCCAACTCCTTTGCAGATATTGCCGCTCAGGAGTTAAGCCGGTTTGCTGTCTGACAAGGACAAAACGGGAACCCTGACGGAGGTTCCTCCGGGGAAATCAAAATGTCAAAACGATCTATCGCGATCATAACTTCGCTGGCGCTGTTTTCGTGCTTGCCGGCTATAGCCTCAGTGTTCGGAACAATCAAGGCCATTGTTCACGATCCGCAACACCGGCCGGTGCAAGGAGCGCAGGTTGAGGCACAGAGCCGCACGTCTGCGTTTAAAACTTCAGGCACAACAAACGAAGAAGGCATGGCGCTTCTGTCCAATGTTCCGGTGGGTGAATATGACATCAAGATCGTCTCCCCCGGATTCAGCGGAGCGGAGCAATCCGTGACAGTGACTTCCGGCAATGTGCAGGAAATGCATTTTGCGCTGGCTGTGGCGCAGCACCAGGAAACTGTGGAAGTCTCTGGAGCGCCGGAGACGGTGAATCCTACTTCATCAACGCCGCAAACGCTGGTCAACCGAAGTGACATTGCCCAGACGCCCGGGGCTGACCGCACGAACTCCATGTCAATGATCACCGACTTTGTTCCCGGCGCGGCCATGGTGCACGATCAACTCCACGTGCGCGGTGGACACCAAGTGACCTGGGCGATTGACGGAGTGCCGGTGCCCAACACCAATATCGCCACCAACGTGGGGCCGCAATTCGATCCCAAGGACGTTGATTACATGGAGGTGCAGCGCGGCAGCTTTTCTGCTGAGTCTGGTGACCGCACCTATGGGGTCTTCAACGTGATTACCCGCTCCGGTTTTGAACGCTCTCGCCAGGGCGAGCTGGTTACCAGCTACGGTAATTTCAACACCACGGACAACCAACTCAGTTTCGGCGATCACAATGACCGCTCCGCGTACTACGTCAGCCTGAATGGCAACCGCAGCGATCACGGCCTGGAAACTCCAACCACCGACAACCTGCATAATCAATCCGCGGGAGGAGGGGCTTTTACCTCGTTGATCTTCAATGCCACGCCGAATGACCAGTTTCGTTTTGTGGGCTCGGCGCGGACCGACTATTTCCAGGTGCCGAATGATCCCGATTTGCAGGCTGCGGGCGTGCGCGATCGTGACCGCGAGCAGGACATCTTCGGCAATTTTTCATGGGTGCACACGGTGGGCTCGGGCATCCTGGTCACTCTCTCGCCTTCATACCACTTCAATCGCGCCGCTTTTGAAGGTCTTGGCGCGCCGGACCAGCGGCTGGTTACCACTGACAATCGTGCTTCTTCTTATGCCGGCGGGCAAGCGGAACTGAGCGTAGTGAAAGGACGCCACAACGCGAAGCTGGGAGCCTATGGTTTTTATCAGCATGACAACACGCTGATCGGCCTGTTTGGCAATAACGTGGACGACAGCACAGATCCGCCGACGCTGACGCCTGTGGATGTGCCGCCCACCCGGCGCAAGGCCGGCGCCCAGCTCGAATCATTGTGGGTAGAAGACCAGTACAAGGCCACGTCATGGCTGGCGCTGAATGCCGGTGTTCGCCTCACGCATTTCTCCGGACTGCTGACGGAGACGGCTGCCAGCCCGCGCCTGGGAGTGGCCATCGAAATTCCACGTCTGCACTGGGTGGTGCGTGGCGCTTACAGCCGTTACTACCAGGCGCCGCCGCTAGACACGATCTCCAATGAGATTTTGGACGCAGTTGATCCGGCAACGGGATTCTTGCCCCTGCGCGGAGAGCGCGACGAGCAGCATGAGATCGGCTTAACCATCCCAGTCCATGAGTGGGCGTTTGACTTCAATTATTTCCGCACCGGCGCGCATAACTTCTTTGATCATGACGCCATCGGAAATTCCAACCTGTTTATCCCGCTCACGATTCAGAGCGTGCGAATTGTGGGTTATGAAGCCACAGTGCGCTCGCCCAAGCTGTTCAAGAAAAGGTTGACTTTGCACCTGGCGTATTCGCACCAGTCGGTGGAAGGATCAGGAGCGGTCACGGGTGGCTTGACCGACTTTTCGCCTCCTGCGGAAGGCTTCTTCTTCCTGGACCACGACCAGCGGCACACTTTGAGCACGGGATTCACTGCCATATTGCCGTACAAGAGCTGGCTTTCCGGCAATGTTTCTGCGGGTTCTGGCTTTCTCGACGGCGATGGGCCGGGCCATCTGCCCAGCTACGCCACAGTTGACTTGGCGCTGGGACGTTCCTTCGGCGAGAACTGGTCAGCCAAGATTACGGGGACAAATCTTACAGATAAGCGCTACTTCATCGATCTCAGCAATACCTTCGGGGGCTCGCATGTGAGCGATCCGAGAATGGTGGCAGTGCAGGTGCGGTACAAGTTCCATTACTAGCGGCGGAAGAAACACATTGGCTTTTCAGATCGTCATCCCGAGCTTCGTAAATGAGGACGCGCTGTCTTCAGCGTCCGAATAGAAGCGAGGGACCTTGTGTTTGTTTTTGAGAACGGTCAAGAAAGGCAAACACAAGGTTCCTCTGGCCTACTTGCGCGCTGGCAACAACGCGCGCTCGCTTGACGGCCATCGGGATGACGATTCTTCGACGCTGCGAACCGAGATCGCTAGCGACGTCTGCAGGATGCAGATAGCTGAGGCGGTGCCGTGATCGCCTTGCGGATGTTGGCCTCCGGCGCTTTGTCATTGAACGCGACTGCGCCGTCGTTCATGGCGATGCCAAGTTTCTTCCAGAGCTGGTCAAGATCGACGGGCGCCGGCTTGTCGCGCATCTGGTTGTAAAGATCGCGCAGCACGGTGGTACCGGTGGCTTTATCGCCCATCGCCAGAGCTTTGCCAATCTCCCAGTCTTCATTGATGTTACCGCCGCCGCGGTTGATGCCGCGCAGCGCATCTTCCAGTCCTTTGTGGTTTTTCGTGCGCTCGCGGATGCGCACGTCAGCCAGCAGGCAAAAGATTGCGCCGCCCCAATAGGTGCGTCCCCACGTATGCGTGTTATCAAGTCCCCGATCGTTTGGCTCCGGCTCGCCTTTGGGCATGTCGCGGACAAAGGTTCGCCAGACTTCAGGCACCGGCATACTTTCGGTGCGCGCTCGGGCCACCGGCTCAACATAAGTGGAGATGCCTTCTTCAATCCAGTGCTGATCGTCTTCCATGGAGGGGAACGCCAGATGGATCATTTCATGGACGAGCACCCAGTCTTCTTTGGTGGCCGCGACATCGGCGTCGCGGCCCACGCTGATGAAAATGAGTCCGCCATCTTTGGGATAAGTGACGCCGTGGCGTATGCCGGAGCCGGATGTGCTGCGCATTTTTAACGTGAGGTGCGGAACAGGGAAGTGCCCGTAATAGCTGGCGACGGTGTTAGCGGATGCTTTTACCCAGCCCAGCAGCTCTTCGCGGGAGAGCTTCATTGGCCCTTCCGGCAGCGTCAGGTCGATTGTGCCGCCGGCTACTTTCAGCGTCGCTGTCTCGGCATTGTTTTCTTGTGCGCCGGAAGTTTTTAGCGAGAACACCATGAGCGCAGCCATTGCAAGAATGAGCTCGAGGCTGGTGCGGCGCAATCCCATGGATGACAATACATCTGCATCAGTTTGATGCAGCAGCCGCGGCCGCCGGAGGATGTTTCTTGCGATAGGCGAGGATCAGCGTATCGACCGAGAATTTGCCGGGGCCAAAGATCAAAATCAGCAGCGATACCAGCAGAAATGGAAATGGGTCTGCGCCGAAAAACTTTCCTGATTCGGAAAAGAAAGAGGTGAATGCTTCCCGGTCGGCAGTGATATAGGCCACGATCATATTGATGAGCAAAGGGACGGAGATCAGCCGCGATGCCAACCCGAGAATCAAAAGAATGCCGCCGACGGTTTCCAGAGAAGCATTGAAGTAGGCATTCAAGGTCGGCGCGGGAATACCCAGATCGGTGAAGAAGCTCACGACTTTGTCAATGTGGCCAAACTTGCCGATGCCGCTCTGGAGAAAAAGCCATCCCCAGTAAACGCGAATGAGAAGCAGAAAAGGCGATTGCAGCGAGTTGACGACCTTAAGAAACCAGCCGTAAGCGACTTCCGCTTTTTGCATCAACGCATTCATGGTTGAGCTTCTTTTTCCGGCGGACGGCAGAACCAGCCAAGCTGTGACCAGTTGGCAAACCAGTCATGCAACTGCTCCATCACGCGCTCAAGTTTTTTGCCTGACCAGTTGACCGAGGTTTCAATGGCCTGTGAGAGTGGCTGACCTTGTTGCAGAGCCCGCAGCAGTGCAAAGCCTTCCGGCTTTAAACGCTTGAAATAGACAATGTTCTCCTGGCGATGGACGGCCAGAAATACCTTTTTACCCTTGGGCAGCGGGAGTTGTTTGCGTGGCGCGGAATCCGAATGGTCCATCATAACCACGTTGCTGGAAATGTCGGTTTCCGGGTCTTCAGTTTCGCGCACCTTCAGTAAAAGTTGATCCACGGGATAAGCCAGATCGAGTAGTTGGAGATAAGGCTGCAAATGAAAGACTGGATCTTCACCCAAGTTGGCCAATTCCGCCTGGCTGAGAATCGGATACTCAGCGGCATCAAAAGCTTCAATGTCGGCCCACTCCAGCCGCACCATATCAAGCGCCATGCGCTCATTGCCGGAAATCAAATCAGGATGCGCACGCAGCCAGCTCTCAAGCCGAGAGCCGAGATCGCGCAACGTGTATGACACCGAGGGCATTTCTGTTAGATAGCCCAGAAGAACTTTGTCAAAAGCTTCCTGTCCAATGACCTCGCGCAATCCGGGAAAATCGTCGGCAAGGGAAGAGAGAAGACGGAACCAGTAAACGCGGTTGTAGATTTCCAGGCGCTCGACCGAGGTCAGCCTGTCATTCGGCTTTACGATTTCTTCTGCAATGGCTTTAGTCGATCGGCCGTCGAGCGTTTGCTCACGCATGCGCTCATCTTCAGTAAGCGGTTGCCGCACCACGTCAAAGACCGCGCGCTGGAATTGTTCCAAGTTCAAGTGGCCCTGACTCATGACGCCACCGCCGAGCTGGCTGGAATGTATTGTTTCGCTTTCAGCGCTTCTTTGTGGACTTCATCGAAAGAGGGGATGTGATCGTCCCATTCCAGAAGAGTCGCCGTGGGGCCGACCATTTCAATTGCCTTGGCGTAAAGCTGCCACACCGGGTCGAGCACCGGATGATCGTGCGTGTCCAGAATATATTTCTCATAGTTGGAGTGTCCGGCTATGTGAATCTGGGCCACACGCTCTGCGGGCACACTGCGCAGATACTCAAACGGATCAAAACTATGATTGCGCGATGACACGTAAATATTATTGACGTCAAGCAGGATGCCGCAGTCGGCATCTTCCACTACTTCATTCAGGAACTCCCATTCCGTCATTTCTGAAACGTGGTATTCAGCGTAACTGCTTACGTTTTCCACGGCGATGGGCACTTCCAGAAAATCGCGCGCTTCACGGACTTTTTGCGCCGTTCGCTTTGCCGCCTCAAACGTGTAAGGCATCGGCAGCAGGTCATGGGAATAACGTCCATCCACGCTGCCCCAGCAGAGATGGTCAGTGAGCCACGGCGTATTGGTGCGGCGGACAAGTTTCTTCAGCCGGCGCAGGTGCTCGCGGTTCAGCGGTTCAGCCGAGCCAAAATACATGGAGACGCCGTGCTGCACCACGCGATAGCGTTCCAGAATCTCGTCCAGTACCTGGAGCTGGCGGCCGCCTTCCACCATGTAATTTTCAGAGATGATTTCAAACCAATCGACGACGGGTTTCTTTTCAAAAATATGGTTGTAATGAGGAATGCGGAGCCCGATTCCTACGCCGAAGTCTTTGTATCCGTTGAAGCGATTTGCGGGCATAAAGCTGATAAAGATAGCGGGGAGTTTTTTTGAAATAGAGGACCAGCGGCAATCCACCGGTCCTCTTCAACCGAGAGGACCTGTAACTATTTGCTGTCGCCCTCTTTGGCCATGGGCTTGCCATCTGTCCGGCACTCACCCTTGCCTTTGCAATCGTTCTTGCCTTTAGTGGATCCGCAGCCGCCTTTGCCTTTGCAGGAGTTTTGTCCCTTGCAGGCGTGCTTGTCTTTTTTGCTCTTGCTGGCTTTATCACCTTTGGTAGCGGTGTCTTTTTTGGCATCGTCGCCACCGGCGGCCTGGGCAAAAGCGCTTTGGCCAGCCACAAATCCTGTCAGGGCAGCACCCATAAGCAGTAAACGTACAGACTTAGTCATTGGTAAATCTCCCTTCCGAGTTTTTTAAATGTCTGATGAGAGCATTGTCCGGCCGCATACAGAAGCCTTTAACCACTCCCGATCAGCGTCCTTTGAAGTACGTACAACATTGTAAAACGGATTGTTCTTGTGGAGCATCAATGCGGCGGCACGTACCGCCGGTAAGTGAATTTTTACACACATGTTCCATAGGGACAAATATGCGAGGGAATACTAACATGCGGGTGCAGGGGGAATGAAGAACTTTTCACTTCGTCCCAGATACCGTATAAGGTTTGGCTAATTTTTGCGTTGCACCAGAAAGTGGGCCAGGTCTTTTAGCGTTTGGGCCCGCTGGGCAAATGAATCGAGCGCGCTACAGCCGGAAGAGACCAAAGCATCAGCCCGGCGCAATGATTCATCGATCCCAAAAAGGGAAGGGTAAGTTGCTTTTTCTGAAGCTGTGTCTTTGCCCGCGGTCTTACCCAGTTGTTCTGAAGACTGGGTAACATCAAGAACATCATCCACGATTTGGAATGCCAATCCAATGGAGCGCCCAAAGTCGCGGAGACGCTGGATTTCAGCCAGCGAGCCGTTGGCGTAAATTCCTCCGCTCACCAGGCTGGAAGTGATGAGCGCTCCGGTCTTGGAGCGGTGGATATACTCCAGTGTTGCAGCGTCAGCACGCTGGCGCTCGGCTTCCAGGTCTTTGACCTGTCCGCCAATCATTCCGTCAATGGTGCCAGTGCCGCGAGCAATCTCTTCAATGATTCTTACGCGATTCTCCGGCGGACACTTCAGCCGCGCCAAAACTTCATAGGCCTGCGTCTGAAGCGCATCGCCGGCCAGGATGGCCAAAGCTTCTCCAAAGACCACGTGGCAGGTTGGCTTGCCGCGTCGCAGATCGTCATTATCGAGAGCAGGCAGATCGTCATGAATGAGCGAATATGTATGCAGCATTTCCAGTGCGCTGCCCAGTTCTTCAACGCCTTCCGGCAGGCGTCCGGCTATCATGCGCGCAGCTTCAAGGCACAGAATAGGACGAAGACGTTTGCCTCCGGCAAAAACGCTGTGCCGCATCGCCTGATGGATGGAGTCCGGCCGCTGCGTGGCTGCGGGCAAAAGCTTTTCCAACGAAGCGTCAATGGTGCGCTGGCCTTGCGCAAGGATCTCATTCAGCATGAGCTTTGAGTATAAAACAAGAGACCGGGTGATCTGGACATCGGGTGACCGGGTGATCAGGAGTAAAAATTAGAAGCTGGCGATTTGAGTGTCAGAGACGAGAAGATCGTGAGCGCCGAGGATACGGAGTCGGCGAAAAATCCTTGATCAAATAAAAACCAACGAAAATCAAAAAAGAGAGCATCTTATCGATGCTCCCTTTAGACGGAGGAGGGTACAACAATATTTTCAGGCGGCGTGTGCGTGCGCAACAAACTTGGTATGGCTGGCCGCCAGAACGATAGCCCGCACGTCGGAGGCATAGCAACAATCTGCTGCGCCCGCTGCCAGCGCATTCGCCCACATTTTCTCATCGGCCAGGCGATGCGTGCACACAATGGTGGTTGATGCAAAATCCCGTTTGAGTTGCTGCACCTCACTCAGCGCGGCCAACTCAAGGTCGATAATAGCCACATCAGCCCGGAACCTGGGAATGGCCAGGCGCAACTCGTCCACATCTCCGGCCAGATGCACCACACGGAAATGGTTATAGAGCGATTTCTCCAACATTTCCGCAGTTTTGCTGTTGCTTTGCGCGACAACTACACTCAGCGGTTTCATGAAAGACTTCCTTATTGGGCTGTGCGAAACACGTTGGCGGTTTCGCTTCGACTTTCACGCTGCTGGGACTTCCGCAGGCTGTGGGAACTATTTCTTGACCGTCTGCGCCCGTTCGGCAGGCTCATAGGGCTCAGGCTGTAGCTTTCCATTCTGGCGAAGAAGAATCTCGACCTTGCCTTCTGCCTCTTCCAGTTCCTTGCGGCATGAAGACGAGTGCTTCAGTCCTTCTTCAAAGAGCTTCAATGCCTGTTCAAGCGGGACATTACCTCTTTCTAACTCATCGACGATTTGTTCCAGACGCTGGAGGCAATCTTCAAACTTAGGCACAGAGCCGAAACTCCATGGCACATTCTAACCCCATAAGCAGGAGCCGCTCCGTTTATTTTTTCCACATTATGGGAACAGAAATGAAAACGATTCAGTCCCAATCAGCTGGAAAAAGACTGGAATATTTTCACCTCAAGCGCGGATCCGCTATGAATCCCGATGTTTCGGCGTGAAGGTCCCAGGGTCAACCGCTAATCCTGGCACTTCCAAGTCCGATGATGGACCCATGCTTAAAGTTTTACTTTAACCCGCAGCCGTTGCCGATCCAATGCCATCCAGCACCTCGATAGCGGAGCTGTAACGTCCCAGCGGAGCAGCTACCTGCGCTCCCTGCACCAGGCCGCGGACTTTGTGAAGCATTTCGCGCGCAATCAAGATACCTTCAGCGCGGGCTGCCTCGGCGTTTGGCAGCGCGTGACATGCGTTCAAGGATTGCATCCGGCACGGAAACGCGCAGCTCGTTTTTCATAAATTCGGCATTGCGCACGCTGGTAAGCGGCCAGATTCCAGCCAGCACCGGAATGCGATGATGGTCAACGCGGCGCAGGAACTGCTCCAGCAGTGATACATCAAAAACCGGCTGCGTCACTGCAAAGTCCGCACCGGCTTCAACCTTATATTCAAAGCGGCGCACTTCTTCGTCAATATTCACAATGCCCGGATTCGCTCCCACGCCGATCATGAACTTTGTTCCCGAGCCAATCGGGTTGCCGCCTACGTCCAGCCCATGATTCAGGTTGTGAACAATATTGACCAGGCCGATTGCGTCCACGTCAAAGACCGCAGTTGCGTCAGGATAGTTGCCGAGCTTGGGCGGATCGCCTGTAATGCATATCAGGTTATGCAGTCCCGTTGTGTACGCGCCCAGCAGTTCAGACTGCATGCTCAGCACGTTGCGGTCACGGCAGGTAAAATGCAGGACCGTTTCAATCCCTGCCTGCTGCTGCACCAGAAGACACAGCGCCATATTGCTCATGCGGGCAGATGCGCGCGGGCTGTCAGGGATATTGATGGCGTCAATACCGGCAGCTTTTAGAAACTTTGCGCCTTCCACTTCTTTGCGGAAGTCGATTCCCTTGGGCGGAACGATCTCTACCAGAGTTACAAACTCACCGGCCGCCAGCTTTTTGCCCAGGTTTGATCGCTGTGACAAAGGCGGCGGCGTGATGCTGGATTCCCGCTTGGCTTCAGTGATTACCCGAAAGCCTCCGGGCTTGCCCTTGGCATCGGTCATGCGCAGCGCGGACTTCATTGACTTGGTATGCTCCGGCGTTGTTCCGCAGCATCCGCCAACCAGGTTTACGCCGGCATTCACAAACTTGCGCGCATAGCTGGCCATATATTCCGGCGAGCACAGATAGATGTTGCGGCCTTCAATGCTGCGCGGGATTCCGGCATTGGGCTGCGCGGCCAGCGGCTTGTCCGTAAGTCGACGAATGCGCTCAATGGCCTCCAGCATTGCCACCGGACCAACGCTGCAGTTGCAGCCAATTACGTCCACACTCCAGCTATTGAGCTTGGCGGTAAAGGTTTCCGGGCTGGCGCCATCCAGGCAGTTGCCCTCTTCGTCGATAGTGACCTGTGCTACCAGCGGCTTCTCCGGAGCAACTTCTCGCGCTGCCAGAATGGCTTGATGCAGCTCTTCCAGATAGCCGAACGTTTCCAGCATGAGCACGTCAACGCCGCCTGCCACCAGCGCTGTGATCTGTTCGCGAAATGAAGTGCGAGCTTCTTCACGCGAGGTCTTTCCCAGCGGCTCAATGCGTAGGCCCAGTGGCCCAATCGATCCAGCGACTAGAACGTCAGTAGCTTTCTTCAGATTGAAGGCGTCAGCGGCCTCGCGCGCCAGCTCCGCACCTTTGCGATTGACTTCCTCTACCTTGTCGGCTAAACCATGACGTCCCAATCGAAAAGAGTTTCCGCCGAAAGTATTGGTTTCAATGATCTCGGCCCCGGCATTCATGTATTCCTGGTGGATGCCGCGGATCAGGTCCGGCTGCGTAAGATTCAGCTCGTCATAACACTTGTTGATGAACACGCCTTTGGCGTAGAGCAACGTGCCCATTGCGCCGTCGCAAAGAACGGGACCTTGTTTCAACCGGGTTAACAGATCGTTCGCCATCGTTACTGTGAAGAATACCTTAGCCCACTCATTCAGCGCCATGCGCTGGCAGGGAGTGGCAATATTTCCTGCATGGAGCGCATTCCAGTGCGTTCTATGGGGTGCCAGGGAGATCCTTGTCCAGCGCGCAGCTGGCGGCAAATGCTCGAGTGAGCGCGTGGAAGGAAGCTCCCGGGGCATGAAAGTGGCTCTGTTATAATCGCGATTTCAACATCATTTGGCGCGGCTCCCTGAGGAAACGGTCTAATTAAAGAATGCGGCGAAACAGCTATCTTTCACACTTGTTGGTTGCAAGCCTTGCCCTGGCGATAGCCGGCTGCGGTTCCAGCACCAGCAACAACACACCTAAGCCAACCGGCTTGAAAAAACGGGTATTGATTTCCAACACGGCCGCCGGCACCGTGACCGTGCTTGATGCTCAAAGAGACGTGTCGAGCACCAAAGTTCTGGGCGTTACCTCTCCCACCAAAATGCTGACAGCCGGCGGCACTACCATCGCCATGAGCAGCACAAGCAGCTTGATTACGGTCATCGATAACCCAACAGAAGCTGTAACTTTTCCAGCGCCGATAGGCGACCAGCCCTTTGACATCGCCATCAGTCCTGATGGCAAAAATGCCTGGGCCGCCATGCGTAACTTTGGTTTTGTTCAGTCTGTGGATACAACCACAGGTGTCGCGCGTCCGGTGCTGCGCATCAGCAATGCCCGCCGCCTGGTGATGAGCCCCCAGGGAAGCAAGCTGCTGGTTTTCCCCGATCCCCAGGGCCAGGTTCCACCGAATACCAACACCTTTTTTGTGGTCGATACCGCCACTTCGGCAGTCCAAGTCGTTACAGATGCAGTGCATCTTGACCAGCCCTTTACTGCCGTCTTTAACGGCAGTGAGACTAAGGCTTTCATCCTGAACTGCGGCGCCGAATGCGGTGGAACCGCCGCCAGCGTGGTCCTTGCTGACTTCACAAATCCAACGGCCACTTTCAGCGCTCCCATTCCCGTTCCTGGCGCGACCGTTGGGCTCATCAACGGCACCAACTTATACGTTGCAGGAACGCCCAACCCCGCGCCAACCGGTCCGGGTGCTGGCTGTCCAATTTCCCGCTGCGGCGAGTTGACGGTGATTAACGCCACTGCCCTTACCGCCGGAACGCCAATCCCCATTACCGACGGCGATCACGAGAAGGTGTCCTTCGCCAATAATCGCGTTTACGTCGGCGCCGCCCGATGCACGGTTGAGCCCGGCTCAGCCGCGAACACTGTCCGCGGCTGCCTGAGTATCTTCAACACCAGCACATCCGCTACCACTTTCCCTATAGAGTCGTCTTTCCGCCAGAACTTTGACGTCACAGGATTCCAGCCTATCTCCGGCCGCAACATCATTTACGTCGTCCAGGGCGACGAACTCGATATCTTCGACACCAACACCGATACTCTGGCTCCGGGCGTTACCCAGCTCGACGTAGTGGGCACGGCGTTTGACGTGGTGCAGATCGATCCGTAGACGCTTTGTTTATGTCCCGAGCGGAGCGAGCGATCCCTACTCCGACCAAAATGCATTTCGGAAAGCGGCGTGGGGTTTCCGATCACTCGACCCGATCTATGGGGCCTCCCCTCCCGGTGTATCCCACCTCATCGCAGGTGATCCCAGATTGGCGTGGGTTTGAGCATCTGGGTGTGGAATGGCGTGCGGGTTGAGCAGGTTCCGATTTTCCAATCTTTGGCTCTTCCGGCGATTTTGGCAACTCCAGAGGTGCCCTCCCCCACCGTTAACTAGGATTCCAAACGGGTTATATCTCGACATCCCACCTCATCCCAGATTGGCGCGGGTTTTGTCTGGTCCGGCTCCCAATTTCACCCAGGCTCACCCAATTCACTCAAGCTTCGGCAGAGGGTCGTAACGTTTTGCCAAGTACTAAATACCAAGACCCAAGTACCGTCTTCTTGCTGATTGCTAATTTTTCAAAGATCAAAAATTTCCACCCCTTAAGGGTTGCCTCATCTTAGCGCCATCCGTTCCAACAATCACGCGCGAACTAGTTCACCCAAGCAGGACATGTCTTTTGCGACCCTCTGCTTACACTTGGTTCATGTCCGAATTCCGAACTAGCAGAGGAGATTTCCCGATCAACTGCTCGCCGGGTTTCTTGATTCTTTGCTATCGCCACCATATGCGGAGTGTTGTTCGGCACGCAAGAAATGAAAAAGGTAGGGTAGAAACACCCGGCTGTTCGTCTTTTCGAACACAGCGGGAGCCCGGTAACGTGTTTACGCCTTTTCAAGACTGACGGATATTCCCACTCGATTCCGAAAATCCGGAACTCTGATGCTGGATGGTTTATTCGTTCCTTTCATGCGCTACTCTGCTTTCAATTCGTAGTTGCCTCGTCTGCGCCACAACGGGATTACCCGCCGGGTTTTCAACCACAGGCGGTATAGACGATTAGATCCAACCACAATTGAAATTCAGGAGAACGAAGCAAGAAATGATCCCTCAGAGATTTGCATTTATCTGTGTAGTGCTGTTGACACTCGCTTCATGGGCAGGCGCCCAGACATGGACGCCACTGGCTCATCAACCATCTTTTACAGCTTCAACCGCCCTTCTGCTGACGGACGGCACCGTGATGGTGCAGGCGCAGGAAAGCAGTGCGTGGTGGCGTCTTACCCCGGATAAGACTGGCAATTACATCAACGGTACTTGGACGCAGCTTGCGTCTTTGCCTTCCGGCTATGCTCCACTGTATTACGCCTCGGCTGTGCTGCCCGATGGCCGGGTGGTGATTGAGGGAGGCGAATTCAACATCACCGGCCCCGCGGCTGAAACCACGCGCGGCGCTATTTACAATCCCGTCAGCAATTCCTGGATATCGATCACACCCCCCAGCGGAGTCACCCAGATCGGCGATGCTTCCGGCATCGTGCTTCCCAATGGCTCGTTCATGCTGGGACCTGTCAATTCATCCAGCCAATGGATCCTCAACCCCTCGACTTTGAACTGGACTCTCACAGGTTCCGGCAAAGCGGATGCGAATTCTGAAGAGAATTGGGCTCTGCTCCCCAACGGAAATGTGCTCACTGTGGACGCGCAGAATGGGACCAACAGCGAAATCTATTCTTTTGTCAGCGGCGCGTGGTCATCCGCGGGCGGCACCATCGTGACGCTGCCCAGCAATAACGGGGACATTAGGTTTGTTCCAGAGGTCGGGCCTGCGCTCCTGCGTCCTGATGGCACCGTGTTTGCCACGGGGGCCACCTCCAGCACAGCGATCTTCAATCCAAACACGGGCGCATGGTCTGCTGGGCCTACCTTCCCAAACAGCCTGAGTGTTGCTGACGGTCCAGCTGCACTTTTGCCAAACGGCAATGTGCTGGTGGACGCCAGCCCATTCCAAATTCCGCCTTCACAGTTTTTTGAGTTCAACGGCACGAGCCTGATTTCAGTATCATCGCCGCCGAACACTGGCAACGATCCTTCCTTTGTTGGACGGATGCTTGTCCTTCCCACCGGACAGATCCTTTTTACTCACGGATCGAACCAGATACAGATTTACACTCCGCAGGGGACCTACCAGAACGCGTGGCGGCCTACTATTTCTTCGTCGCTTCCCAATACATTGAATCCCAGCAGCATCAATAACTTTATTTCTGGAACGCAATTCAACGGGCTTTCGCAGGGCGCATCCTATGGTGACGACGCGCAGTCGGCTACCAACTACCCGCTGGTCCAAATCATCAACAATGCCACGGGCGATCTTGCATTTGCGCGCACGCACGATCACAGCACCATGGCCGTAGCCACCGGATCGGCGCTGGTGTCTACACTGTTTGATGTGCCCGCCAACATTGAAACCGGCGCCAGCACGCTGCGGGTGGTTGCGAATGGAATTCCGTCCGCAGAGATGCCAATCAATGTGTCCTTTGGATCGAGCGCGAATTGCCCGGAAACCAAGTGCACTCTGGTGCAGAACGCTTACATCAGCCACTTTACCGGAATTGACTGTACGGGCGGTGAACATTACTACACGCAGTATTTCGGCGCCGATGGCATTCGCCGCAGCTGGGATGGACAAGGTTTTTACGGAACTGCTCTGACCACTGTGACGAACCGTTCATGGAAGGGAAGTGACGGCCAGTGCCACAATGATTGGCCGGTCGGAAACACCTTGAGCAGCTTTGTGACCGTCTATAGGGACACGCAATTCACTCCCGTGCAGGGCGCATACATCAGCCACTTTACTGAGGCTAATTGCACCGGCCAGGAAAGCTACTACACGAAATACTTCAATAGCGATGGAATCCGCCGCTCCTGGGATGGCCAGGGCAGCGTCGGGTCTATCATCTATACGGCGACTTCCAAATCCTGGAAAGGGAGCGATGGCATGTGCCACAATGATTGGACAACCGCCCCCTACAACACGTTAGACGGATTTGTGCGCGTCTATCGTTAACCCTTAATTCTGGATACTATGCAGCGAAGAAGCGTCCTGCTTCTTCGCTGCATTTTTTATTTGCTTCGGTTCCAGCCTCAGCTCATGCATCTTGCTCGCCTGCACGCCCGCATCCGTAAATGCCAGCGGGAAAGTTTTGTTGTTATACCAGGCGTCCCAGTGGTCCATGTAATGCGGGCTGAAGGGCTGGCCGGATTCTCCCAGCACAATGTTGAACGTTGACGCGTCAAGGTCGGAGAAATCCACGGTCATACGCTCGGACGGGCCAAAGCCTCGGCCCACCTGCTTGACGGTATAGCCTCCGCCGGATTGTGGCCGCGTGCCCGGCCCGGCAACGCTCATGTGTCCATGCAAAATGGGAAGTCCGTTGAATACCGGATGGCTGATCGATACGGGATAAACTTCGCCATACTTCCATGTCTTTAGGTCGGCGGGCGCGTCTTTAAGCGCTTTCTCCACGGCCGCCGTCAGCACGTCATTAAAATTGGCATAGCCGGGAGGCAGCCAGCGCGCCGGCTGGTTGGCCACGATGTTTTCCAGCGCCACGGCGGCTTCTGACCATTCGTAGTTGTCGGCATCATTGCCAAGTTTGGGATCGAGCAGCATCTCCCACAGGAAGCGGCGCGTGCGGACTTCAATGGTCGGCGCGACGGAGTCGGCCAGCATGCGTCCGTCCCAGCCGCGCATGATGTCTGCTGCGTTGCGCGTGCGGTCTGTGGCTTTGGCGCTGTGATCGATTGCGTACACCATCTTGTCGGCAAAAAAGCGGTCGTATTCAGAAGTGATGTCAGTCTGCAGGGCCAGCATGTCTGCCGGAGAAAACTTTTTGTCCGTCTTCAGCACTTTGTAGATGCGTTCAGTGCGATACGGCGGGAACCACTGCGTTGCCAGCTGATACGGATATCCCACCGGCCTGATCTTGGCGTTCGCGGTGGCGATAATTCCCGACGGCGGATTGTAGAGGCTGGGCAGCTTGTCAAAAGGCAGATAGCCGGTCCAGTCATGCTTGCCGTCTGCGCCGTTCACGGGCACAGTGCCATCGCCGGAACCGGGGCCCCCGGCGAGCGCCGCTTTTGCGCTTGCTGGGGTGGAGGAGGCGCGGATCGGCACAAAGCCCATGGGCTGGTAGCCAATGTTGCCGTCGATATCGGCATAGACCACATTTTGCGATGGCGTGGCAAAGGCCGACAGCGCTTTGCGGAACTCGTCCCAGTTCTGCGCGGAATCAAGATCAAACAGCGGCACGCTGATGGCATGCGGATCATAGACCAGCCAGCCCAGCGCGATCTGCCGCGTTTCTCCGTGCAGCAGCGGCGTGATGATTGGCCCGTGCCGCGTGACGGTGACGTCAAACGCCACGTCTGGCTTGCCCTTCACATGAATCACCTGATGATCGATCTCAGGTTTCTGCCAGCCGGTGGGCGTCTGGTATTCACCGGCGGCGTTGAAGTTTTCGATAAACAGATCCTGCACGTCAGGATTGAGATTGGTAAAGCCCCACGCGATGCGCTGGTTGTGTCCCACGCTGATGAACGGCAGGCCGGGCAGGGAAAAGCCTTCAATGTTGAAGTCGCCGGAATGGAGCTGCACTTCATACCACACGCCAGGGACACGGTGCGGCAGGTGCATATCGTTGGAGAGCAGCGGCTTGCCGGAAACCGTGTGCGCGCCGGAGAGCACCCAGTTGTTCGATCCCGGCAGGCAGGCTTCGCAGGAGTCGTCATCGATCTGCGGCAGAGATCGCGGGCCAGCAAAGCGGGGTGAGGATTGGCTTGTTTTTTTAGCGGGTGCGGTTGCAGGTGCGTTTTTAGTTGGAGCGTTTGTATCGCTGCTGGTTCCCGCTTCACTCGCCGGCGGATGGTCACGCCATGAATCCGGCGGATACAAATCGGCCATCAGCTCCGGAGAAAGTTTTGCGCCAATTTTTTCCCGCCAGTATTCAGTTTCATACTGCGGGTTGAGCAACTGGCTCATGCCGATTCCGACGAGAAGACAGTCCGTCGCGGTCCAGGGCCGGGGTTTGTAGCCGAGAAGGGTGAACTCCATTGGGAGCTTTTTACTGTGCTGGTCAATAAAGGCATTTACGCCTTTGGCGTACGCCTCAAAAAATGCGCGATCACGTGGCGGGAAGCTGCTGGGTCACGCGCTCCGCAATCACGCGCAGCCGCATGGTGCGCTGCTGCTTGTCATAATCCACCCAGGTTTGCCGTGGACGCATAACGGCAGTCGCGCGGGAAACAGGCTGAGGCGGCGCACTGGACGCGGGAAAAATTTCCGCCATCTCACCGCCCACAGCGCGACGCGTGAGGTCCATCTGCCACAAGCGGTCTTGCGCCGTCACATAGCCCTGGGCGAAGAACAGGTCTTCAAGCTTTGTTGCCGTGATGTGCGGTACGCCGTGCATGTCTCGGACGACCGAGACTGGCGCCTGCAAGCCGGCCACGATGATTGTGCCATCGAGTTGCGGCAGGGCAGAGCGTGCGCCGTTATAGAACCAGAGGAACGCCAGAGTCCCGGCAATGAGAACCAGTAACAGAACCCATAGAATGATCTTGATGGCGATGCCGAAAAAGCCTTTACGCGCGGCAGGAGCAGCAACAGTTGTAGCCATGGGCCACGATTTTACGGGAACCTGAACAGAGACCACAATCCTCGCCAGTGCCGCGGGGGTATAATGAAAATGAAATTCATTTTCATTTGGCGGTGAGGGGCCTGCTTAAACATGCTGCAAACACGGATTGACGATCATGCGCCGCCTTCGCGCGAATCCATGCGTGAAGCGCAGGAGATCTTTTACAAGCACTTGAAGCGCGTGGGTCTTAAGCATACTGACCAGCGCGATACCATCCTGCGCACCTTTCTTGAAACGCGCGATCATCTTTCCACTGACGAGCTTTTCCGCCTCGTTCGCAAGAAAGACGCCAAGGTCGGCTTCACCACGGTTTACCGTACGCTCAAGCTGCTGGCGGAATGCGGATTGGCCAGCGCTGTTCCGTTCCCTGACGGCATGGCGCGCTATGAACACCAGTTCAATCGCCGCAACCATCACCACATGGTCTGCACGGAATGCGATGCGTCAGTTGAGTTTTTCTCTCCCGAGGTAAACAAGCTGGAAGAAGAGATTGGCCGCAAATATCATTTTGACGCCACGCGCCACAACTTCCAGATTTACGGTGTGTGCGAAGATTGCCGCAAGAAGAGCCGCAAAGCAATCTAGTTCTTTTGTTCTTAAAAGCAAGACCCAAATCTTTGAAACACAGAGGAACAGAGGTACCGGAGGAACGCCATGTTAAACAAATTCTGAATCCAGTGGTTTCTCACGTTTCAAGAACTTTCTTTCCGTCTCTCCGTTTCCTCCTTTCCTCCGTGTTTCAAGGTGTTTATGTTCCAGGCCTTACAATATTCTCGTGCTCTCTGTTCGCCAATATCAATCTCAAGATTTCCCGCGTCTGCTTGAGATTGACCAGGCATGCTTTGTTGAAGGCATTGCTTATTCGAAAGAGGAGATGCGTTACTTTGTCGGCATGCCCACGGCCATCTCCTTTGTGGGTTTGCAGGATGAAGAGATCATTGGCTTTGTGATTGCAGACCGTTTTCGTCCGCGCCGGGCTTCGCGCTCCGTGGGAAAGATCATCACCATTGACGTGGCTCCGCAGGCGCAGCACAGCGGCTTAGGCACTTTGCTGATGTCGTCGGCTGAGGCTGAACTAAAGCGTGCGGGCTGCGACTATGTATCTTTGGAAGTTGCCGTCGATAATAAGCCGGCACTTGAGTTCTACAAAAAACATGGATACTCGGTGCTGAAAGTGCTGCCGCGGTATTATCTGGATTCCATCGATGGATTGCTGATGGGGAAGAGGCTGTGAATTCCTCGTGTTCGCTCAGAATGACTGTGTAAAAAACAGTTCATCCTCCTCGACATGCTATCCCGAATCCCGACGGCGAGCCTTGGTGAGCCGAGCGGTGAGGGAACGGCTCCGTTGCCGTGTGCGGTAGCCCTGAAGATCAGCGGAGCAGATTCCTCGCTTCGCCGCCACCTGTTCAAAAATCAAGCGCGCATTGACATGGCTCGCTCGGAACAGCATGTCGTGGTGCTGATGCATCATCGCGGCAAAACGCAGGCCCCGTGCGAACGCCTTTCTGCGGCGTGGTAGCATAAACATTTTCGGGATCCTTCGACTCGCCGCCATGGTCGCTCGGTCTCGCTCAAGGACGGCAACCCCCAAGAGTGACTATTCGATTGCCAAAAAACAGGACCACGCAACGGTCAGCAAGCGCACCTCTCAGAATCGCCATTGATAGTGGCGGCACTTTCACCGATTGTGTCTGGCTGCAGGATTCCACACTGCAAATCCTGAAAGTATTTTCCACGCCCACCGATCCGTCGAAGTCGATCGCCGATGCCGTCAGCAGGATCGCCGATGGCTCTCAGGATATCGTTGTGCTTCACGGAACAACGGTTGGTACCAATACGCTTCTCCAGCGCAAAGGCGCGAGGGTGGCTTTTGTCACGACCAAAGGATTTGAAGACTCGATCGAGATTGGCCGCCAGCAACGTCCCAAACTTTACGACTTTTTCTTTGAGAAGGATCCTGCCCTTTCGCCGGCTGAACTGCGCTTCGGCGTGGACGAACGCACGTCAGCCGAAGGCACCGTGCTGCGCGCGCCTACCGCTGCATCATTAAAGAGTGTTGTACAGCAGATTGCGGCGCAACATCCGCAGGCCATAGCACTTTCTTTGTTGTTCTCTTTTGCCAATCCGGAGAATGAAAAAGCCGTGGCCGCTGCGCTGGCCGCGCTCAATGTACCGCTTTCTATTTCCCACCAGATCCTGCCGGAGTTCCGCGAGTATGAACGCGCCAGCACTGTGCTGGTCAACGCATATCTGCAGCCGGTAATGCAGAGTTATCTTGAGAACCTGCGGGATCGACTCTCTCTGGGGAATCCCACCCTTTCCACGCCTCAGCAAGCCAACATCGGGATTGCTGGGGGCCCCGCAAAAGCGCGAAAGGATGGGGCACCCGCGCGCATCTTCGTGATGCAATCCAGCGGCGGCATCACTGCGCTGGCCACAGCAGCAGAGCAGCCTGTACGCACGGTGCTTTCAGGGCCGGCCGGCGGTATTGTCGGCGCAGCCGCGGTGGCGCAGCGCAGTGGATTTGACCGCATCATCACCTTTGATATGGGCGGCACCTCTTCTGACGTCGCGTTGATTGATGGACACCCCACAACAACCAATGAAGCCGATGTGGCCGGACTTCCAGTGCGCGTGCCGGTGCTTGATATTCACACCGTGGGCGCGGGCGGCGGATCGCTCGCGCGCTTTGACGCGGGTGGCGCTTTGCGTGTGGGACCAGAATCGGCCGGGGCTGATCCCGGGCCAATCTGCTATGGAAAAGGCGAGCGCCCCACAGTGACTGACGCTAACCTTCTTCTGGGCCGCCTACCCGCAGATCAGTTCCTTGGCGGCGACTTTCAACTCGATCTGCCACGAACACAAAAGATTGTTGCTCACTGGCTTAAGAAAAACCGCAGCAGTCTGTCTCTGGAAGAGTTTGCCGCCGGCGTGGTACGCGTCGTGAATGCCAACATGGAAAAAGCGATCCGCGTGGTCTCGATTGAGCGCGGGCATGATCCGCGGCAGTTCTCGCTGGTCGCGTTTGGCGGCGCAGGCGCGATGCATGCCTGCGAGCTGGCCCATGCTTTGCGGATTCCGCGCGTGATCGTCCCTGCCTATCCGGGCGCGCTCTCAGCGCTCGGCATTCTCATCAGTGACGTGGTGAAAGACCATTCCCGGACGATATTGTTGCGCGTCGCGCCCAGGGCGCAGCTTTCTCAGCGCGACTTGACCCGGTCTTTGCTGAACTCAAGCGCAACATCGCGGCGGAGCTAAAGAAAGAGGATTGGCAGGGAAGATCACTCTTTGAGCCGAGCTGCGACATTCGCTATCGCGGCCAGGGATACGAACTGAACCTGCCTTACAGCGCTGACGTGCTCAAGCGGTTTCATGCCGAGCACAAGCGTCGCTATGGTTACAGCAGTCCGGAGCGCGATGTGGAGATTGTGACCGTGCGGATGCGCGGGCGCGTGGCGTCGCCGGAAAAACTCTCACGGCTGAAGATAAAGGAAGAACAGGGCAGGCTCAAATCTTCCAGTCAGATGGTCCATTTTGCCGGAAGACGATACAAGACCCAGATAGTCCCAAGGTCCTCAATAAATCAAGGTAGGCGTTATCGCGGGCCGGCGATCATCACAGAGTACAGCGCAACCACCGTGGTTCTCACCCGGACTGCGCTATCAAAAAGACCGGGCAGGGAACCTGTTGATTGAAATGTAACGGCGTTTAGCGTCCGCGCGAGGATTTTCTGGCGGCGCGTGTGGTGTGGGTTGGAGTCTGCCGCATAGGCGTGCCTGGCTTCTGCTTGGGATTACTTTGTTCCGAGGCCTTTTTGGCCCACATCTTTTCCAACTCGCGCATGTTTTTGGTTTTCATGCACATAAGAATGCCACAACACGGCCTGTAAAGGCGAGTCACTTTGCTGGTGCCGCTTGCTTTGTATAAAAAAGAAAATCTCACCACGGATGGGAACACGGATGACACGGATTTACAAATTTAAAAATGGGTCCTAATTGAACTCTTTTGATCCGTGTAAATCAGTGTTATCAGTGTGATCTGTGGTGAGGTTTGGGGTTTTTGTGCAAAGGCTATGCCGCGCTAACAGCGGGATGGGGTATCGCACAGCAAAAAGCGCCCCGTATCGGGACGCCTCTTGCTAATAAGTGGAAGTGGAATTACGCAACGTCCTTATCGCGCTCGATCCGGCGTTCTTCTTCGTTCTCGATCTTGGTTTCTTTCAGCTTGTCGGCTGCGTCACGCACGGCGTCTTTCGTTTTGCCAACGGCGTTGCGGGCCTTGCCTTCGGCCTGTTTTGCCAAGCCCTCGGCCTGAGCTTTCTCATTGCCTGTCCACTCGCCAACCTGGCGCTCAACGCGTCCAGCAACGTCTTCCGCTTTTCCTTTAATGCGTTCCTTGTCCATAAATCAAATCCCCCTTCTGGTGTGGTTGTTCCTGCTCATTGATGTCACACGGAGAGACAAGGCAAACGTCCGCCTGCCAATCCGTAGTTGCAATGTGTCCGAGAGTGGCTCGGGTTCAAGTGCCTGCGGATTGCCTGAACGGCCCTTAGACCGCGGCGCGTCTGCCGGTGATCAATTGGAATACCAGCGCAATCACAGCCAACACCAGCAATATGTGGATAAATCCACCCATGGTGTAGCTACTGACCACTCCCAACAGCCAGAGAACAAGCAAAATCACAAATAGAGTCCAAAGCATGTCACCCTCACAAATACGTTTTCTCGTCAGTAATGTTTTCGTAAACTACCTAACCATCTCGTCAATAGCTTTGAAGCCAACAGGGCTAAGGCGGTTGCTAAAAATCGAGAGTTGCTGATACATGGCTCGCTAAGTGCTTGTGCCGCTGAATGTTAAAGGGTTATTGATTTCCAAAGCAGTCTTTCTTGCAGAGTTTCTGTCTTTGCTCTGATTAAGGTCTCGACTGAAGAGGTTATCGCTGTTTGAGGTCGCCCACGGATCGATCTCAAGGGCGGAACCGTTCGTAATGCCGCAGCTTTCCATTGTCGCTGGCAGCCGCGCGTCGATTGTGAGTGCATTGCTCGTGCCGCGCTCCAAACCCCGCCAAGCTCTTGATCGCGCTTTTCGAGAGGGAAAAGTTCTACTTTCATTTGCAACGCTCACGGAAGTCTACGATGTTTTGCACCGAAAGCAATTCCGCCGATACATTGATGAGGAAGATGCTCGAAGTTTTATAGCGGCTTTGGCACGGGAGTCCGAGTGGATTAAGGTGAATGCCCAGATTAAGGCGTGCCGCGACCCAAAGGACGATAAGTTTCTAGAGATCGCAGTGAGCGGTCGGGCAACTCAACTCATCACCGGCGATTTAGATCTGCTTGTCCTTGACCCCTTCCAGGGCGTTCGGATTCTTTCTCCACAGGAGTTCCTGGACTTAGTATCGCCGTAACTAGCGGCCAATAGCCAAGCTATATTGTTATTCACCTAAGATTCGGAGGTCCTTCGCTTACGCTCAGGGTTTTGGCAGCGGGCATGCACGCGTCACTGAGCGCCCTCAAGTTTGGAGCGAAGCCACAAGACTTAATGACCAAGGGCGAGGCCGACCACGCGCCGAGCCCGCTGCGACAGGCAGCGGAACGATTTTTGCCGGCAGGTGAAGCCACAGCGGTTTGGAGCGAAGCGCAAAATGAAAGTGGCCATCCAGGGAGAGCGTGGAGCATTCAGCCATCAAGCGGCATTGCAACTTGTGCGCGGCGTTGATGTGCTGGCGTGCGCCACGTCAATCCAGGTTTTTGACGCGCTGGATTCCGGCCGTGCCTCTGCTGCCGTGATTCCTGTGGAGAACACGCTGGCCGGTCCCGTGGGCGAGCATCTTGATTTGCTTCTGGAGCGCGATGTTTTCATCCACGCTGAAATGCGGCTGCGGATTGCTCACAACCTGATCGTCGAGCCGGGCGTGAAGCTCAAAGATATTCGCCAGGTGCTTTCGCATCCGGTGGCGCTGGACCAGTGCCGGATTTTTTTTCGCAATCATCGGGGGGTGGCGGCCGTTCCTTTCTATGACACCGCCGGCAGCGTCAAGCACATCATGGCGCAGGGCCTGCGTGATACAGCGGGCATCGCAAGCAGCCAGGCCGCCAAAGAGTACGGGGGCAAAGTGCTGATGTCCGGCCTGGAGGACAATAAACGGAATTTCACTCGCTTTTTTCTTATCAACAAGAGGAAGAAAGCGGGTTCTGGGGCCAACAAGACTTCTCTGGTTTTTTCGTTGAAGAATGTCTCCGGAGCGCTGTTCAAGGCCTTGAGCGTTTTTGCCCTACGGGATCTCGATCTGAGTAAGATTGAGTCCCGCCCGGTGCGCGGCAAGCCATGGGAGTATCGTTTTTATGTCGACGTGCTGTGCGGCCAGGAGCCGGCCATGAAGCTGGCCTTGAACCATCTGGAAGAGATCGCGGGCTTTGTAAAAGTGCTGGGAGTCTATCCGGGCGCCAGGTGAGGGCGGGCGTCAGGGCGACAGGTCTAAGGCATTGAAATAAAGATGGTTTGCAGCTGGACGAGAGAGAATGGTGGTACAATTCGCGCGGTGAAAAGATTGCGTAAACTGCATCTTTCCGTATTACAGTATCATCAAATGTGAGCGTACTTATATCAAGGATAAATTATGGCGTCTGAAACAAAAACGACTAGTAATATTGAGCCCATAGCTGTGACGCCCGATCAGCGCCCAACTTTAACTGAGGAGCAGCAGAAGAGCATACCGGTCCTGCCGGTTCGTGATACCGTGCTGTTCCCTCATGCGGTCTTGCCGCTCACGGTAGGACGCGAGAGCTCCATACAATTGATCAATTCGCTGGGTGAAGAAAAGACCATCCTGGTGGTGGCCCAGCGTGAAGCCCGTGTCGATGCACCGCAACCCACTGATTTATATGCCATTGGAACGCTGGCCACTGTCCATAAAGTGGTCAAAATGCCGAACCAGAGCCTGTTCGTCTTTACTGAAGGCCTGACGCGCGGCAAGCTGCAGGACTTTACCCAGCTTACGCCGTTCCTCCGCGCCAATGTTGAGCCGATTCCTGATGCGGAACCGGAATCGTCGCCGGAAGTCGAGGCGCTGCAGCGCAACGTCTTGACCTTGTTCCAGCAGATCGTGGCTGGTTCGCCTACATTGTCTGACGAACTGCAAACCGTGGCCATCAACATTGAAGAGCCCGGCAGGCTCGTGGATTTTGTCGCCTCGTCATTGCCGTTTCTCTCGACCAAAGACAAGCAGGAAATCCTGGAAACGCCGGACGTAAGCCACCGGCTGCAGGCCATTAACCATCATCTGGCCAAAGAGCTGGAAGTGCAGCAGCTGCGCAACAAGATCCAGAATGAAGTCCAGGACCAGGTGCAGCAGTCGCAGCGCGAATACTATCTGCGCGAGCAGATGAAGGCCATCCAGAAAGAATTGGGTGAGCAGGATGAAACCCAGCGTGACGTGGATGATCTGCGGCAGAAGATTGAAGCCGCCGGCATGCCGGAAGAGGTAAAGAAAGAAGCCACCAAGGAACTCAACCGGCTCGCTCGTATGTCACCAATGGCGGCGGACTATTCCGTGACGCGCAATTACATTGAGTGGCTGGCAGTTTTGCCGTGGGCCAAGTCAAGCGGCGTTGTGGTGGACATCAAGAAAGCGGCCGAGGTGCTGGATGCAGATCACTACGATCTCAAGAAAGTAAAAGACCGCATTCTGGATTACCTCTCCGTGCGTAGGCTGAAGCCGAGCATGAAGGGGCCGATTCTCTGCTTTGTCGGACCTCCCGGCGTGGGAAAGACTTCGCTTGGCCGCAGCATTGCGCGCGCGCTGGAGCGGAAATTTGTGCGCCTCTCACTGGGCGGCGTGCATGACGAGGCGGAAATTCGCGGTCATCGTCGTACATACATCGGCGCTTTGCCCGGACAGATCATGCAAGGTCTGCGCCGCGCAGAGACCAACGATCCGGTCTTCGTGCTGGACGAAGTGGACAAGCTTGGGCGTGATTTCCGTGGCGATCCTTCATCGGCGCTGCTGGAAACGCTCGATCCGGAACAGAACTCCACGTTCCGCGATAACTATCTGGACGTGCCGTTTGACCTCTCGAAAGTGCTTTTCATCTGCACGGCCAACATGCTCGACACGATTCCGGAGCCGTTGCGCGACCGCATGGAAATTATCGAGCTTCAGGGTTACACCGAAGACGATAAGACGCACATCGCCGAGCGTTATCTGATTCCGAAACAGATCGACGAAAATGGGTTGACGAAGGAACAGATTGAATTTCCGGAAGATTCCGTCCGGTTCATCAGCCGGCATTACACGCGTGAAGCCGGCGTGCGCAACCTGGAGCGCAATATCGGTACGGTCTGCCGCAAGCAGGCGCGCCGCATTGCGGAAGGCAATACTGACAAACTCGTGGTAACGCGGGAGATAGTCCAGGAATTTCTGGGCGGAATTAAGATCCGCATCGATACGGAGATTGCAGAACGCACCAGGCGTCCCGGCGTAGCCGTGGGATTAGCCTGGACGCCGGCTGGCGGCGACATTCTTTTCATCGAAGCCAACAAGATGAAAGGCAAGGGCGGCTTCACCATGACCGGACAGATTGGCCAGGTGATGCAGGAATCCATGCAGGCAGCTTTGACATGGGTGCGGTCCAACGCAGAAAAGCTCGCTATCCCAGACGAGTTTTTCAGGGACCATGACATTCACATCCACGTGCCGGCGGGCGCCATTCCAAAAGATGGCCCGTCAGCGGGTGTGACCATGGCGACGGCGCTCGTCTCTCTACTCAAGGACACGCCAGTTCGTCCACTGACCGGGATGACCGGTGAACTGACACTGAGCGGGAATGTTTTGCCGATAGGCGGAGTAAAAGAAAAATTCCTGGCCGCAAAGCGCGCTGGGGTGAAAGACATTCTCTTCCCCGCGGACAATCGCATGAACGTGGAAGAAGACCTGACGCCGGAACAACTGGAAGGACTGAACGTGCACTTCGTCAGCACGATTGAAGAAGTGCTGGAGGTGGCGCTTCCGGGCTCGCGCCTGGAAGAGCGGCAGGACGCGGAAACGCGCGAGCGCGTGCTGAGCAACGCCTAATCAGTTGCCTTTTGATTTAACCGGGCAGGGAGCAATCCCTGCCCATTCTTTTTGTGATGTTCATCACGGAAGCGACGAATCCTCACAAAAACTGACCTGCTGCCAACTCTCCTGGTTCGGCGCTTTGCACGTTCGAGGAGTGAAAAGTCATAGAAACTTCAGAAATTCTTCACTGTGGCGTCAAGACGAAAACGCGTCGCGAAAGATAGTTTGATGACACGGGGCAAAGCCGGAGACCCAGCCGGGCTGAGCCAGCAACCCGAAATCAAATGAGGAAGGCTTTTACGATGAAGGTAATCAAACGATTCGCGACGCAATTCCAATGTTCCATGCTCGCGATCGCTCTTATCAGCGTAGGTTCGTCAAGCGCCTTGGCGCGAAACGGACACTCGAACACAGTGACACCGCAACAAAGCGAACTGACGCAGGACCAGAAGAATCTTGTCAAAGTTGTACGGGAATCGACCGCGCGCTTCCAGAATGTGGAAGCGGCCAAGAATGCGGGATACGCTCTTCTGTTCGGCTGCGTGACTGGGCCCGACGCCGGGGCAATGGGGCTGCACTTCGTAAACGGTGCAATCCTGGACGAAGTAAACAAGACCGGTGTATTCGATCCCACGCGTCCGCAGATCGTGCTCTATGAGCCGGCTGCAAACGGGGGCTTTCGACTGACCGGCGCTGACTTTGTAGTTTTTGCCGCCCAGTGGGATGCGCTGCATCCGAATGACCCGCCGCAGCTTTTGGGACAGCGTTTTCATTTCTTCGAGAGCCCCAATCGTTTTGGGCTGCCGGCGTTCTATACGCTGCATGTTTGGGCATGGAAGGACAATCCCAACGGCGCGTTCGTGAATTGGCACCCCGACGTTGCTTGCGAACAATTTGTCGGCTCAACCACTCAGTAAGGCAACTTCGTCGGACTAGGATGGCGACAAATTGGATCCGGACGGCCGCACATCTTTTGCTTGCTTTCCTGGTCATCGTGATCCTGTTACGCCTGGTCGCACCGCAGGCCCGGTGAGATGCTCTGGAAGACAGGCGTACGAAGCGCGGTTGTGGCACGAGTAACTCGTGCCCTGACACTTGTTTCCCGGACCCAAAAAGTCTCGTCGGCCGCAAAAGGCTAAAGGCCAAAAGCTAAGAGCTAAGAGCTGCTTTTTCAATCCAGCTCCCTCAACCCCGCTCTTCCGCTTGACGTAGTGGACCGCGAGGTCAACAATGGTCAGATGAAAAGGAGAACTGTATGCCAAGCATTTCCGGCTCGTTCTCTGCACACGTTACGGCAGAGACCACTCTCTTCCCAGACGATCAACCGAACCACCAATTGCAAATTGCGGAAATCCACGCAATACAGAAATCATCCGATCCGAACTGGAACAACTCTCAACTCATTTACTACGGCGTGACCGATCTCGTGGCCGGCATCGGCACTCAGCAGGGCTATTACGTTAACGAACACGCCGACGGCGACCGCGACTGCGGCGCGTTTGAGGGGAAAGTGACAATGGCGGGCGATCAGGCCATGATTGACGGCACATTCACCTTCACCAGCGGGACCGGAAAACTCAAAGGCATCCGTGGCAACGGCAACTTCAAAGGCCGCCAGATTTCACCAACCGAAATCGAAATGACCTGGAACGGAACGTACGAGGTCGCCGCCGGCACCCGAGCCGCCTGACGAAAATCGATATAGGCGATGATTGTAAAGAGCGATGTTCCGAGCGATGGTTCCGAACTCGGGAGCATCGCTCTTTAACTTCGGCTTTTTTCTGAAATCCCGAATCCCCCGCCTCTTGGGTGAGGGAGCCCTAGTGTAACGATGTTATCCCTCCTGCGCTTGGCGAAGGGGACTGAGAAGGCGCGCCAATCTTTTTTCTGAAATCCCGGGCCCTGCGCTGGCCGGCAATGCAGGCCAGATCGGACTTATAAAGGGTGCGGCGGTGGAAACTGAATTGTGTGTTGCGGACGTTTAGTTTCATTGTAACGATAGGGTTCCCTCGCTCCGCTCGGGATATGCTCTAATCCAACTCCCTCAACCCTTCCTTATTCACGTACACCGCCAGGCTTCCTCCAATGGCCAGCGAGCACATTCCTGCGATGACATGGGGCGCGTAAAAGAGGTGAGACAAAGATCCGGCGATGAGGCAGCCGAGGGGAGGCAGTCCGAGAAAGGCCGTGGAATAGATGCTCATCACGCGGCCGCGCATGTGGTCTTCTGCAAGGTGCTGCAACAGGGAGTTGATCGTTGCCACGGAGATGATCATGCAATAGCCGGCCACGGCGAGCAGCAGTCCGGAAAGATAAAAGTTGCGCGAGAAGGTGAAAGCGATGATGGCGGCATAGAATCCGGCCAAAGCGCGGACCACGAACAACCCACGCCGGCGAATATGCATAAGCGACGCGATGGTGATGGCGCCGAGAAACGCGCCCGCGCCGGAGCAGGCCATCAGGATGCCGAGGCCGGGTTCGTCACTGCCCAGAACGTCGCGGGCGAAGTAAGGGACAAAGGTGAGATAGGGAATAGCCAGCAGGCTGCCGATGGCCACCAGCAGAATGAGAGACGACATCGACGAATGGCTGAAGGCGTAAAGGAAACCCTGTTTTATCTTTTTCCACATGCCGCCTGCACGCGGAACGAAATGGTCTGCCTGCGGGGCTTCAGGACGCTCTGCCTGCGGCAGAAGGGGCTCGGTGTAGCGGATGCGAGTGAGCGCGAGGAGCACGGCGAGGAAGCTGAGTCCGTTGAGGAAAAAATTTCCGGCCACGCCGACAATCGCCATGGCAAATCCCCCCAGCGTCGGACCGAGCACGCGTGACATATTGAATTGCGCGGAGTTGAGCGCGATGGCGTTGGTGAGATCTTCTCGCGGCACAAGCTGCGGCACCAGCGCCTGATAGGTTGGCGTATTGAGCGACATGGCGATGCCGGTGCCGAGCGCGAGAAAAACAATCTCATGCACGTTGATGATTTTGAAATACGCCAGCGCGGCCATGATGAAAGCGAACGTCATCATTGCGGATTGCGTCACCATGAGCATCTTGCGCTTGTTCACGTGGTCCGCAATTACGCCGCCGATGAGCGCGAACAGTAGAATGGGAAACGACGCGGCAAAGCCAACCACGCCCAGCCAGAACGCTGAGTTGGTAAGTTGCAGCACCAGCCAGCCCTGGGCGATATTCTGCATCCAGGTGCCAATGTTGGAGAGGAAGTTGCCGGTCCAGAAGAGGCGGAAATCGCGGTGGCGCAGGGCGCGGGCAAGCCGCGGAATCTCAATGAGCGTGGTTTCAGCCGCGTCAGTAACTGCGCCATGCGCAAGACCATCAATGGCGTCGGCGCGCGGGATGGCGGAGGCATTCGCAGCTAACCCACCGGTCGTTAACCCGCTGGTCGTCAATTCATCGACGGTTAATTCGCCGATGGCTTCGCGGGTCGCTGCTTCGCCGGGCTTTAAAACGCCGATCGTTGATTCGCCAAAGTGGGCATTGCCGACCGGATCCACGACCAAGGGCCGTTCAGCGCCGTCGCCATTTATCTCCGCATTCGTACTCAATTTCTACGACCCTGAATTACGATTCGAATAAATACCACTCCATAGTGTAAGCTTTTTCGTTTCCACCTAAGGCAGTACGTTGGTTCACAAACCTCGGGCGGAGTATTCCAGGAGCCACCGCATTGAAACGAGCCAAACTCATCGTTGTTGTTGTGTCGGTCTTTGTACTTTCAAGTTTCGCTGTACAGAACAGCGCACGCCAGAGCGCGCCTGCCGCTTCCGCACAAGGCGCGGCCACGCAGGCTAGCCCCACGCCGGGCGCGGCTCGGGGGCTTCGCAGGGCGTTCCTTCGCAAGGCGCTCCTTCGCAGATTTTTGGCTTCAGGGATTTTGCCAAGCAGTATCAGGTAGACCAGGAATTTCTGGCCAGTCCCAGCCCGGCGCGCGCGGAGCAGCACTTGAAGATCCTGACGGCGCTGCCTCACATCGCCGGCTCAGCGGAAGATAAAGCCACGGCGGACCATGTGGCCAAGCACTTTGATATTGCCGGTCTGGAAACGGAAGAGGTCAAGTACTCGGTCTGGATGAATCGTCCTTCAGAGATCAGCGTGACGGTGACAGCGCCGGCAAACGTGAAGATGAATGGGCCGCGGCCGGAGCATGTTGATGGCGATCCGCTGGCTGACAATCCGCGAGTAGTGATGCCGTTTAACGGGTCATCGCCTTCAGGCGACGTTGAGGCGGAAGTCGTATATGCGAATTATGGCAGGCCGGAGGATTTCAAAAAGCTAGAGGATTTGAAAGTCGATGTGAAGGGCAAGATTGTGATTGTCCGGTATGGAGATAATTTTCGCGGAGTAAAAAGTTTTGTGGCGGAAGAACACGGCGCGGCGGGAGTGATCATCTATTCTGACCCGATTGATGACGGCTACTTCAAAGGCGATGCGTATCCCAAAGGGCCGTGGCGTCCGGAGAGCGGCGTGCAGCGCGGATCGATTCAGTACATGTTCAAGTATCCGGGCGATCCCACCACGCCGGGATTTGCTTCCACCATTGATCTGCCGGAGTCGAAGCGCGTGCCGCCGGAGAAGGCGCTGGACATGCCGAAGATTCCCACGACGCCGCTGTCGTATGGTGACGCGCAGCCTATCCTGCAAAACCTGGCTGGACCGGAGACACCGCGCGACTGGCAAGGCGCTCTGCCGTTTACCTATCACGTTGGTCCCGGACCGGTGAAGGTGAAGATCCATCTCAAGCAGAATTACCGGTATTGGACCATCTGGAATGTGATCGGAAAAATTAAGGGGGCGAAGTATCCCGACGAATGGGTGGTGCTGGGGAACCATCGTGACGCGTGGGTGTATGGCGCGGTGGACCCGAACAGCGGCACGGCGGCAATGCTGGAAACCGTACATGGCTTTGCCGAAATGCTGCGGCACGGCTGGAAGCCTGACCGCACAATCGTATTTGCATCATGGGATGCAGAGGAAGAAGGGTTGATCGGCAGCACTGAATGGGGCGAGGAGCACGAAAAAGATCTGGCCCACGCCGTCGCGTATTTCAATCTCGATGTCGCGGTGTCCGGCTCCAACTTTGGTGCATCCGCAGTGCCGAGCCTCAAAGGCTTTATGCGCGACGTTACCAAAGTTGTTCCCAGTCCCAAGGGCGGCATGCTTTACAACGTGTGGAAAGATGAAAAGATGGGACAGCCGCAGCGCCGCCCGGATAGCGGACAGGGTCGCATGCCAAATGCTCGCGTTGAAAACGATGTGCCTGTGGGCGATCTCGGCAGCGGCTCTGACTACAGCGTTTTCATTCAGCATTTGGGTATTCCTTCTACTGATATGACCTCCAGCGGCCAGTATGGCGTGTATCACTCTGCGTTTGACAACTTCAACTGGTTCAAGAAATTTGCCGATCCCACGTTTGTTTACGAGCAGGAGATGGCGCGCGTCTTTGGCATTGAAGCTCTGCACATGTCGCAGGCTGACGTGCTGCCTTACGACTACGAGCTTTATGGCAAGGAAATCGGCGCGTACATCGACAACGCGCGCGATAAAGCCACCCGCATGTTGGGCGCCGGCGCGCCTGATTTCAGCAAAGCGTCCGACGCGGCAAAGCGCTTCATGAATGCCGGAGCAAAAATTCTTGCGGTCCAGAAAAATCCTCCGCAGGATGCAGCCAGGCTCAACCAGGTCTTGATTGCCGCCGAGCGCGCTCTGCTCTCACCGCAGGGTCTGCCCAATCGTCCATGGTTTCGACATCTGATCTACGCACCGGGACAATACACCGGTTACGCCGCCGTGGTGATTCCCGGGGTGAACGAATCTATCGACGCGAAAGACACGCAGCTCACGACGACACAATTGCAGGTATTGACTGATGCGCTAAACCGCGCAGCCGAGCTATTGGAAGCGTATAAGTAAATTTGGGGGACGCAGTTTTCATGCCGGCCGACGCTGCGGCAGGGCCAGCAGGTTGTCGTCCGGCACTCCGTCAGTATTCGTGGCCACGTAAGGATGCCTTGCGTCCAGGTAATAGATTCCTACGGTCGATTCCTTGCCTGAGATTGCGCCGTCGACCTTGAATTGATCGCCACCTCGGATCAGGTCCATCACCAGCTGCCGCGGAAATTGCCAGGAATTACCGTCCTGATCCACCCCGCCCAGCCACTCGATGTGTGATGGGCGCCAGATCCATTGCACAAAATAGGTGCTAAAGTTTTTATCCGTGATGATGCAGGCATTGTCCTGGCTGGACCAATACGAGGATACTGCCACGCCATTGAGAATCGTGGCCGACGAGCAGACGTCGCAAATCTCGTTCCAATCAAATCTGCTTCTTGGGTCCACTTGCCAGCCGCTGCCGTCGGGGTCAGTGAGTGTCTCCACCAGTTCATGGGAGAAATTCAACGAGATGGTCTGACGTGTGCCGTCGTTTCCTGCCCAGGCAACGTGAACATAGCTGAAATCGAAGTCCCCCCAATCAAAATTGAGATAGTTGCTGTGGTAGCCAATCTGGCCTGGAGGCAGCGTGAGTACCTTGCCGCCTACCTTGGAGGGCAGGAACACGGCATAGACCGCCTCATTGTCGTCGATGGGCTCGGGAAAGACGCCGTCCCCAATCAAGTCCTTTATCCTGTTTCCGGCATCGTCCTTGTCAAACGGGTTCGGCGGATCCTCACTGTCAAGAACCAGGGTCTGGACAAGACGAGGCTTGCTGACGCCGTACTGCAGCAGCCCGTCAAGATAGGGGCCCGTAATGATGCTTTCGACATCGCTCAGCACCTGGCTTACCGTGACTGGAGGCGTGGCCAAGCCCCACTCCCGGCCCCAGAATATTACCCGCAGTGAGCCGTTATAGAGGATGCTCCCGTGGTCGGTGTCGGTCGTAGCGTTGGTGGCATCGCCAGGGCCGTGGAACTTCACGACATGCGGTTTGGCGGAGCCGCCTCCGGTGTGCGGCGTCTTTTTAAGTTGGACAAGCGGCGGCAACTTCCGCCGTGGAACAATGCCTCCACCATTGAGGGCTGCGTCACGCCTCTCCTGAGCAGATGACGGAACTGGCTCCCCGCTCTTCCTGCCGGCCCTGTTGCCGATTGGTCCACTAATCTTCCCGTCGGTGCCGAGTCCAGCAGAGGAATCGCTGCGCGTGCGGCCCCCTCCGGCTCCATGTCTGGTGATATTTTTCCTGGTAACTTTCCTGGTTGCCATACCAGCTCTCCCTTTGCGACTAGGCTGACGCGCGGAAAGGCAGTCCGACGTCTTTCCCTCTATAGTGGTACAAAGCGCTTCGGCGTTTCATAGAAAGCTATGGAAAGCCATGGAGACGCACAGGCCAGCTTGTAGCTTAGCCTGTTTACTGATTCGAGGAGGCGTTCGCGCCCAGCACCTTTTCCAATTCAGCAGGCTCAGAGATCGGCGGCTTGCAGCTGAAGCCGCTGCAAATAACGGCAACCGTGTGGCCTTTTTTGATCGCCGGCAAGTTGGGGATGGTTTCAGCCAGTGCAGGCGGAAGCATCTGTGGCACCGCCTCACCTTCTTGCAGATGAAGAACGGACTGGTTTAAAGAAAACTTCTTGAATGCCGCAGCTTCCAGTTGTTCTGCTCTTGCCCCACTTCCAACGACCACCACCTGCGTGTGCGGACGCAGATACATATCCAGGGCAATCCCGTAAGTCGAAGCAAACAGCCCGTAGTGCGCGGCAATTCCGGCAAAGGCTTTCAATGTGCCTTCCGCCAAATCGCGATAGCGCGCTTCATTGGTGTAAGCGTGCAGCCGCAACAGAGCAATCGCGGCCATGGGATTGCCCGCTGGCGTTGGTGAATCCTGCAAAGGCTTGCGCCGTGCCGCGAGTGCGCCCAGCACCAGCCCATCGCCCATGTCAGGCCCGCTGGCCATGTCAAAGAAGCCGCCTTCACGCGGATCATGGAAGCGCGCGACCATTGCTCTCGCAATCTTTTCCGCAAAATGGAAATAGCTCAGGTCGGCGCTGGCTTCATAGGCATCCAGGCATGCGATTGCCGTGAACGCATAATCTTCCAGCACGCCTGGAACACGACGCTTCGCGGCCTGCGGGTCTGAGTAAGCAAGCACGCGCTGCAAGCCCTGCTTCGCGTCCCATCCCTGGGAAAGTATGCGATCTAATGATCGCAAGGCAAATCTTCGAGCATCGTCAAGCTTCAGCACTCGTGCCGCTTTGAGATAAGCAGAGATGCAAAGCGCGTTCCAGCCCACGTACACGGTCTTATCGACGAAGGGAGTAGTGCGCTGCAGCCGCGCGGCATACATCTTCTTTTTGGCCGACTCAAGGATTGCCTGCACTTCCTGCGGCGACTTCTTTACACGCTCGGCCACTTCTTCAATACTGGCGCGCAAATAAAGAACGTTCTTGGCGGGATTGTGGTGCATCTCGCCGACCTCGCCGATGTCGTAGTGCAGCATGGCCACTTGCAGTTCGTCCGTACTCAGAATGGCTTCGGCCTCGTCCAGAGTCCAGGTGAAGTAGTCGCCATCGTCGTCCAGGGAAATATCGGCATCCTGCGATGCGTAAAAGCCGCCATGCTCGCGGTCAGAAAGCACCTCATCCATCCAGCGGACAATATCTTTTGCTACGAAAGCAAAAAATTCATTGCCCGTAAGCTGGTATCCATGAACATAATTTTTCAGCAGCTCAGAATTGTCGTACGACATTTTTTCAAAGTGCGGGACAATCCAGTGCTCGTCCACGGAGTAACGATGGAAGCCGCCGGCTAGTTGGTCATAAACGCCGCCGCGCGCCATCTTGTCGAGCGACGTCGTGACCACGTTCAGTAGGTCCGCGCTGCCGGTTTCGGCGCATCGCTGCATCAACAGGTCCATGCCGCTGGGATGGGGAAATTTCGGCGACGAACCAAAGCCGCCATGCTCGGGATCAAACAATTTCACGGCGGATTCCACCATGCTGTCAATCAGCTCAGCTTTGAGCGATCCAGACTTGCCGGCAAAGCCTTCAGCCTGGCTGATGGCGCTCATCACGCTCTCAGCTGATTCCAGCACATCACTGTGTTTTTCACGATACGCCTGCGCCAGCGTCAGCAGTACGCGGCTAAAGCTGGGACGCCCCTGGTAATCCTGCGGTGGGAAATATGTTCCCGCGTAAAACGGCTTGCCTTCAGGCGTAAGAAACGCCGTAAGCGGCCAGCCGCCTTGCCCGCTAATGGCCTGCACCGCGGTCTGGTAACGGCTGTCCACGTCAGGGCGCTCGTCGCGATCGACCTTGATGGCAATGAAATGCTCATTCACGATTGCGGCAATTTCGGGGCTCTCATAGGACTCGCGGTCCATCACATGACACCAGTGGCACCACACCGCGCCGATATCCAGCAGAATGGGTTTGTTCTCGCGCTTCGCGGTCTCAAACGCTTCCGGGCCCCACTCATGCCAGTGGATGGGCTGGTGCATGGCAGAACGCAGGTAAGAAGATGAGGCTTGCGAGAGAGAGTTGCTGGCGACATCGGGCATTTAACTAGTTTATCGCTTTGCAGACCGATGAGGTAATCGGGCCCGTAATGGAAGAGCGGCCCTTTTAAAGATTGCGTAGAGTGCAAAAAAAAGCCCCGGCTTCCGCCGAGGCTCACCCGTCTTGAATCGAAACAAATAACCGCGCTAGGCTTTTGAAGGAGATGGCTCCTGCGCTGGAGTGAACCAGCGATTGAACAGGAAGACCGAGCCGAGCACAACAAATGTAACTGCGATAATGGCTGTGTTGGCAAGCACAGAAATGTCCATGGCATTCGTCAGGTCTGGCGTCTCCGGCATCGGCTTAAAGCTCACGGCAGCCATCCCGGTGTAATGCATGGCCGGGACGGCAAAACCCATAATCACGGCGCAGACACCCTTCAGCACCGTGTCGTGTCCTTCCTCGCGAAATAAAAATGTCAGTCCCAGCGCCGCTAAGGCAACAATCAGCGCTACCGCCACTGACAGAATAACGAGTGTCTGGTCCCACTGGTGCATTGCAGGCAACCGCATGGCCGCCATTCCGGTATAGTGCATAACGGAAATGCCGCCGGCAATCAGCAAGCTTCCCACAATAACGTGCAATACGCTTACGCTCGGGCGGCTCACCGTGAATAGCGCCACCAGAGAGGCGGCGATCGCGGCCACCAGCGACAAAAAGACGGTCGGGATGTGGTAATACACCTGGACCGGTAAGTGATAAGCAAGCATTCCGGTGTAGTGCATTGACCAGATGCCCGTGCCCATCGCTATTGCGCCGCCTATTAACCAGGCGACCCGCGCATTGTTTCGCGCCGCGTTGACGCGCCCCGCCAGGTCAAGTGCGACATAGGAAGCGCAAATGGCAATCACGACTGAAAGCGCAACAAGACGAAAATCGTACGTTGCAACTAACGTAGACGAATTCACAGAAACTTCTCCTTGGCTTGCTTGAATTACAAAGGCTTGCTTTACAAAAACGTGGGCAATTTGGGAACACATTAGCCCTTGCCGGCAGGCATTTAACAAGTTACGGATGTTACGCCAGTATTAATGTACTTAAGTGTTCCAAAACGGGAATTTACAAATAAAATAAGGTAAAATCTTTATCCGAATGAGACCCAAAATTTAGCGGTCTCGCATTCGCCTCCCCTTGAGCAAGGCCAGTATGATGACTGTTCGAGGTTCGCCTATGTCCAGCATGACCTCAATTTCGGTAAGCGAGTACCTCAAGAGCAGCTACAGCCCGGACCGCGACTTTGTGGATGGGCGGGTTGAGGAGCGTAATGTGGGTGAACATGACCACGCTGCTGTGCAAGCAGCTCTGATTCTCTGGTTTGGTAAGCGCCAGGATGAGTGGAACATCGAAGTCCTTCCCGAACAGCGAATTCGCATTTCGGCCACAAAATTTCGCGTACCCGATGTTTGCCTGGTCTCTCTTGACCAGCCCGTGGAACAGATACTCACAAAGCCTCCGCTGGCATGTATTGAAATCCTCTCACCTGAAGATACCCTTCGGCGCATGCAGGAACGCATCAGCGACTACAGGGACTTTGGTGTAGCCAATATTTGGGTCCTGGACCCAGCAAACCAGAGAGGCTACGATTGCCGCTCGTCCGGTCTTCTCGATGCGACCGAGTTCTCGATTCCGGGTACTCCCATCCGGCTGGTGCTTTCGGATCTTTTTGCCAGAATTAGACGATAGCTTTGCCGGCAATGCGCCGCTCTATCCTTAAAGTCAATCCAAACAATATGGATATGAAGCTCCTTTGTGCAGTGAGACAAGTGTCAGGGCCTGACTTAGCGTTTAGCGCGAGATGACCCTAAGCTTGCGAAGGGGAATCGAGGGCTGCGAAGTCGGGCCGAAAAGTTCCGCACTCAAACCATTCCAAGTGCCGCAGGCCCGGGGTCCCCGACACGGGTTTCGCGTGGCGGGGTGGAGATTCGCGTGCAGCGTCAGCGGAGCGCGCTGAACAAAAAATAAACTGCTAATCTGAGAAAGAGCTTTGGGAGACCATGCGCATCGCCATCATCTCTGACGTTCACGGCAACCTCACCGCGCTTGATGCCGTGCTGGCTGATCTGCGCCAGCAGAGACCAGACGCGATCTATCACGGCGGCGACCTGCCATACGGAGGATCGAATCCCGCCGAAGTGATCGATTGCATCGTTCGCGAGGGTTGGAAGGGAGTGCTCGGCAATACCGACGAGATGCTCTGGGACACTTCGGCTCGGTCCGCGCTGGAAGCTTCAGCGCCGCAACTGAAGCCATTGTTCCGAGCGTTGTTCGATTTGTGTGGCCCGGCGACAGCCCAGATGATTGGCCCATCACGGCTAGCGTGGTTACGCGCGTTGCCGGCTGAGCGAGCTAGACTTGAAAATCTCGTGCTCATGCACGCCAGGCCTGGCAACTTGTGGCGCGCGCCCATGGATACGGCCGATGATGCCGAGTTGGAGAATACTTACAAGCAGCTAAATGCGGAAATTATTGTCTACTGCCATATTCACCGCCCTTTCATCCGCAAAGTTGGAAGCATGACGGTCTGCAATACGGGCAGTGTAGGCTCGCCCTATGACGGCGATCCGCGGGCTTCTTACCTGTTGATCGACGATGGAAAGCCGGCCATCCGCCGCGTGCCGTATGACGTTGAGAAGGAAGTTGGCAGGCTGTTGGCGTCAAAGTATCCGTACAAAGAGTGGATTGCAGAGATGCGGCGGAAGGGCAGTTACGTGTCGCCACCGGAGAATGAGTGACCGCAGCCCCTTGCATCCTTCAATCAAACCACTCAATCTCCCGGACTGCATGCGCGGGAATCTGCGCTAGCACGTTACGGTAAGCCGCGTCGATTTCAGCCATTGGCGTTGTGCATTCATTGCCGACATGAATGTCGGACTCATACTGAAATCCGGTTTCGGTGCGGACGGGAATATCCACAATGCGAATACGTACGCCTGGAAATGGCCGAGTGACAACGTAATCGCGATTCCAATGGCTATCGTCCAATTGCCAATGCCAGCCCACCTGATTCAGGCGCTCGCACAGCCTGTCCGTGGATGAGTAACCGCAGATGAACGAATAAGCTCCGGTCATGGTTGTGGTTTGTCGGCGCCGGTCTTACCGGGAAAGTGGCGGCTCGGCTCTACGCGGACGTTATCTCAATCTCACTGCCGATGAATACTGGCATTTGCCACAGGTTTTGCCGATGACATTGATTCCGCCAGCCGGGCCAGTTTTTCTGAAGGCTTCCATGAGCTGATTCGCACCCAGCCGGTGGCCGCGCTGCCCACCATCAGAGCGGATTGGTGCCGCTGCCGCAACTCAACAAATAATCCCAGTGACTTCAGCAGCGTGTCCACTTCTGCGCGATTGCCGCTCAACAGGGTCCAGCCGGGGCCACCTGACTATTGAAGCGCACATGCCGGCCATCCTGATTTACTAGTTCAATATCCGGGACGGACAACGCGACGGGAGCAGACTGGTCCTGGCCCTGTACCGAACAACCGAATATGCAGACAATGAGAGCAACGGCGCGCGAATTTGCATGGATGGCCCCTTGCTTGATTGATAAAGATTGATGTATAGAAAAATCTTGTGTGTCGCCCGCACGCCACACAAGACAAGCAGCGGCCGGCGGCGAACTGCAGAAACCGGCCGCTTGCCTGGCGCTCGATTACCCGATCACGTCCAATTGCATAGCTGCCTTAGCCGGGTTAGAGCACCAGGTCAGCGTATTCAGGATGTCTGCTGAGATATTCGGCGACGGAAGGGCAGATCACATCAACCTTCAAGCCCTGTTCGCGCGCCCATTCCAGCGCGGAGTGCGCCAGCTCAGAACCCAGCCCCTGGCCGCGCAACGCCGCCGGCACTTCACTATGGATAAGCTGCAGGACCTTGCCGGCCAGCGTGTATTCCAGATAAGCCACGTGCCCCTGGCGCTCGATTTCAAGCCGTCCGCTGGTGGCCTGCACCGGCTCTGGTTTGGCTTTGCGGCGAAACATACTGCCCATTGTTCCTGACCGAAAGCCAAAGGCGCAAGCTCTCGCTTTTGCCACTAAGCAGGAGTGTGTGACCATTCCGTCCCAGGCTGCTACCATTACTTCCATGATCGGCCGCCCATGCATCCAATGAAGCCGCTCCGTATTATTTCGGCTACATCAACCGCGTTTCCAGTGACGATATCCTCCACGAGTTAGAAAGCCAGCTGGACGAAACGCTTCCGTTTCTGCGCGGCATCCCGGAAGAGAAGTCTCTCTATCGGTACGCGCCGGAGAAATGGAGCATCCGCCAGATGTGGGGCCACGTGAATGATACGGAGCGGGTCTTCCTGATGCGCGCCTTGTGGTTTGCCCGCAATTTTGACTACGCCGATGCCCAGCTTCGACCAGGACATTGCCGTCGCTGCGGCCGGGATCGGACGATGTCCCGTGGGCCCGGCATGTAGAGGAATTTCGTGAAATTCGCCTCGCAACCATTTCATTCTTCCGGAACCTTCCTGAAGAAGCCTGGACAAGAAAGGGAATCGCCAGCGGCAATCCATTCACGGTAAGGGCCTGCGCGTTCGTCGTGGCCGGACATGTGGTGCATCATGGGGCGGTGCTGCGGGAGAAGTATCTGTAGGTAGACTGCGCAAGTTGCACTGCATCGGGATTGCCGCTCATCGGCGCAACTGCATGGGAACATGCAGATCAAGAGGGAAGCGGCATTTCGACTGCCAGCGAGCGACTATCGGGCAGTTCGGATCGAGCGCTCTGATTTGAGCCCTCAGGGCTTTACCTGAATTCGAGCACACAAGTAAATCTAAGTCTTGGCTTTCCGTGCGCCGAAAGTTGTATTCTCAATGCAATTTTCGAAGGGCTTCCGGCCTTCGAAGTTGTGCCCATGTCGTTGAAACAACCGAATACTCAGCGTGCGCCCCAAGCCACGCCTATGCCTGCTGCTGAAGCAGCCGAGCACGCTCTCGTTCAGCACAAGCTTGTGCTGGAAACCTTGCTGGAGAGCACTGCCGATTTCATTTACATGAAAGACCGTGACGGACGGTATGTATTCGCCAACTCATCTGCTGCGCATTCGGTTGGCATGACCCCACACGAAATTATTGGCAAGGATGATCGCGCTCTCTTTCCTGAAGAGCATGCGCGGCACATCATGGAAAAAGACCGCCAGATCATGGCTTCAGGGATTTCCGAGGTTTTTGAGGAAACGCGTGCCTATGTCGGCGGTGTGCGGCATCTGCATTCCTCCAAAAATGTCTGCCGCGATTCTTCCGGCGCCGTGATCGGCATCGTGGGGATTTCACGCGACATTACCGATCTTAAGCGCGCTGAAGAAGCCTTGAATTCCAGCGAGTTGAATGCGGCCGGCGCGCGCATGGCGAACGCTCTGGCCCACGAGATTAATAACCCGCTGGCCGCTCTTACCAATGCTCTCTTCCTGTTGCGGGAGGGAAATGTAGTATCGGCGGACCAATTGCTGGTTGCGGCTCAGGACTCGCTTTGGAGAATTACCAAGATCACGCGCCAGATGATCGGTCTTTACAATCGCACGGCTCCTGCACGGCATATTGAGGTGCAGGACGTGGTGCAGGATACTCTGGCGAATTTAGACATGCGTGTCCGGAAAAAGGGCATTCGTTTTAAACCCGAATTTTCTCCATGTGAGTTCTATGGCATTGACGCGGACTTGCGCCAGCTGATCACGGCGCTTCTGGAAAATGCGGTTGAACAGGCCCACAGTTTGGTGCGAATCAGGCTTTACAGCCCAACTGCCGCAAGCGGTGACCCGCAGCCGGAATTCCGTCTCGTTATCGCCGACGATGGGCCCGGCATTGCGCCTGAGCATCCGCGACCGCATCTTCGAGCCGTTCTTTTCCACCAAAGCGGAAAAGGGCAGCGGACTGGGCCTTTGGATGGCTCGTGGAATCGCCAATAAATATGGAGGCAGAATCCGCGTGCGCAGCAGGACTGCCAAAGGATCGTCCTGGACCTGCCTGGTCGTTACCATGCCGGCGAGAAGAACATCCTCAAGGACAGAAAAATGAGGATGCCAGGGCCGGCAGCATTTGCCACACGATTAGGCGTTGGCCGGCGTTGTTGGCGTGGACACCACTGAGGCGCAAAAGGCGCAACGCCGAGCTGCAATCGGAATCTCGCTCAGGCATTCCGGGCACTTCTTGCTTGTCGGATCTGCCGGGATGGCATTGCGAGCGGCGCGTGCTTTCCAGGCATTCATCGGCGCGATCATAAAGAAGTAAACCGCCGCGGCCACCAGCAGGAACGCGATCAGCGCATTCAAAAAGATGCCATAGGAAATCACTGCGCCGTTTATCGTGAAATTGAACGCCGAGAAATCCGGCTTGCCCACAATGGCTGCAATCAGCGGCGTAAGAATGTTGGTGACAAATGAGGTAACAACTGCGCCGAATGCCGCACCAATCACTACGGCCACAGCCAGGTCCAGTACGTTGCCCCGCATAATGAACTGCCGGAAACCTTTGAACATGGATGCTCCTCTCTTGAACTGCGGCAAAATGATACAGGAAACGCGCCGCAGCCTCTATGACATCTGATGCCGGATTGCCGGTTCCAGTCATTTATAATCGAGCGTTTACACCTACGAGGTTCAGCCACACAGTGTCATTTGAAGATAGCGTTTACCAGTTGCGGCAGCAGAAGCTGCGCGATATTGAAGCCCTGGGCCAGCAGGCCTATCCGCACAAGTTCGCCTTTACTCATACGGTGCCGCAGATATTGGCCGACTTCGGCGAAAAGACGGCCGAGCAGCTGGAAAATCCGCGTGTTCCGGTAAAGGTCGCAGGACGCATCATCTCTATACGCCTCCAGGGCAAGGCCGGCTTTGCCCACCTGCAGCAGGGCGGCAAGCGGCTCCAGATCTACGTAAAGCTCGACTTCGTCGGCGAAAAAGGCTTTGCCCTGTACAAGCTGCTCGATCTGGGCGACCACATTGGCGTGAGCGGCTATCTGTTCCGCACCCGCACCGGCGAGCTGACGATTCACGCGGAAGACATCACCTTCCTGGCCAAAGACTTTCTGCCGCTGCCGGAAAAATGGCATGGCCTGAGCGACGTGGAGCTGCGCTATCGCCAGCGCTATGTCGATATGGTCATGAACCAGGATGTGCGCGAGGTTTTCGTGAAGCGCAGCAAAGTGGTGCAGTCGATCCGGCGCTTTCTGGATGCCCGCGATTTTGTGGAAGTGGAAACGCCGATGATGCAGCCCATCGCCGGCGGCGCAACCGCGCGCCCGTTCGTCACGCACCACAACACGCTCGATATCGACCTCTTTCTGCGTATTGCGCCGGAGCTGTATCTGAAGCGCTGGTGGTGGGCGGGCTGGAGCGCGTGTATGAGATCAATCGCAACTTCCGCAATGAAGGCATTTCCACGCAGCACAATCCTGAGTTCACCATGCTGGAGTTCTATCAGGCTTATGCCGACTATCACGACATGATGCAGCTCACTGAAGACATGCTGGCGCAGGTGGCGCGCGACGTGAACGGCACTACCAAAGCCACGTTTGACGGCAAGGAATTTGACTTTGCCGACTGGCAGCGCCTCTCCATGCGCGAAGCCATCATTAAGTACTGGCCGGAAGCCGCCGCGCCCAAGCCGGAGATTGCGGACTTTGCCACGCATGAATCCGTCGGTGCGCTGGTGAAGCGCCTGAACGCCAGCCACACGCCGCACATGCCTTACGATCCTAAAGATCCTGCGGGCAAAACCATTGCCGCGATGTTTGAGCACGTGGCCGAGCACCACCTGATTCAGCCGACGATTCTCTATGACTTCCCTGTCGCCATCTCGCCGCTGTCGAAGAACAAGCGCGACGAACCCGACTGGGTGGAGCGCTTTGAGGTGTTCATCGGCGGGCTGGAGATTGGCAACGCCTTCAGCGAGTTGAACGATCCGGAAGAGCAGCGCCGCCGCTTTGAGCAGCAGCTAAAAGAAAAAGAACGCGGCGACGAAGAAGCCCACGCCATGGATGAAGACTATATCCGCGCGCTTTCTTATGGCCTGCCGCCGACCGGAGGCGAGGGCATCGGCATTGACCGGCTCACCATGCTGCTGACGGATTCGCGCTCGATCCGCGATGTGATCCTGTTCCCGCTGCTGCGCAAACAGCAGGAGCAAGCGGAAGAAGCCGAAGGCGAGAAACCCAAGGAAGCCTAAGAAAGATCGTCGAAATCGGAAAAACAAAAATGAGCCGCGAATTAACGCGAAAGAGCACGAATCAATATGGATTCGTGCTTTATTCGCGTAGATTCGCGGCTCAATGCTTTCCGATTACGGCGATTTCGGCGATCACGCGCGATTACGGCGATTGTTATACCTCCGCTTCCTCGTTTCCTCCGTGTTTCAAAGGTTTCCTGAAAGTGCGTTTAAAATAGAAACAATGCCGACCGGCTCTGAAATTCGCGAGAAATTCCTGCGCTTCTTTGAAAGCAAAGGGCACAAGCGCGTGCACTCATCGTCACTGGCGCCCGCCAACGATCCCACGCTGCTCTTCACCAACGCTGGCATGAACCAGTTCAAAGACGTTTTTCTGGGCGTGGAGAAACGCGACTACAACAAGGCCGCTACGTCGCAGAAGTGCGTCCGCGCCGGCGGCAAGCACAATGATCTGGAAAACGTGGGCTTTACCAAGCGCCACCACACGTTCTTTGAGATGCTGGGCAATTTCAGCTTTGGCAGTTACTTCAAGGCGGAAGCGATCTCTTACGCCTGGGAACTGGTGACCTCATCGGACTGGTTCGGCGTTTCCCGCGACAATCTTTACGTGACCATCTTCAAGGGCGAGCAGGGCATTCCTCGCGACGACGAAGCGGAAAAGCACTGGCGCGCCGTCGGCGTTCCCAAAGAGCGCATTTTTGAAATGGGCATGAAGGACAACTTCTGGTCCATGGGCGATACCGGCCCTTGCGGCCCGTGCAGTGAAATCCATTTTGATATGGGGCCTGCCGCGTCCGATGAAGGCCATCCTGACTGCATGTTCCCCTGCGACTGCGGCCGCTACGTGGAAATCTGGAACCTGGTCTTCATGCAGTTTGACCGCGACAATACCGGCACGCTCAACCCGCTGCCCCGGCCTTCCATTGATACCGGCATGGGATTGGAGCGCGTCGCCTCTGTCCTGCAAGGCAAGATTTCCAATTACGATACCGATCTCTTCATGCCTCTGCTGGCAGCCGCCGCAAAACTCACCGGCGTCGACCTGGAAAAAGAACTGGCGGCAGAAAAGGGATCGTCGCTCAGCGGCGAGCCTGCGCGTTGTCGCCGACCATGCACGCGCTGTGACGTTCCTTATTTCAGATGGAATCCTGCCGGCGAATGAAGGCCGTGGCTACGTGCTGCGCAAAATCCTTCGTCGCGGCATACGCCACGGACGCCTGCTCGGCGCCACCAAGCCGTTCATGCATGAGATGGTGATGGCCGTCCGCGACCTGATGAAGGATGCTTACCCGGAACTGGTGGAACAGGCGGAGCGCGTTTCCAAAATCGTTTTTGAAGAAGAGCGCCGCTTTGCCCACACGCTTGATGCCGGCCTGGCTCGTCTTGAAGCCGACCTCAAGACATTGCGCAAGGAAAAAGCTGACAGCCAGAAAGCCGCCCTCGCACGCGATCCCCTGGGCGAGCAGGGCATGTCGCGCGCGGAACTGGCGCAGCACCAGTACCAGAGCGCCCGCGAGCTGCGTTATCGCGGTGAAGACGCTTTCAAGCTGTATGACACTTTCGGCCTTCCCTTTGACTTCATCATGGACACCTGCCGCGACGCCGGCATCAGCGTGGACGTGGAAGGTTTTGAGCGCGCCATGCAGGCGCAGCGCGAACGCGCCCGCGCGTCATGGAAAGGCGGGTCAAAACAAACCGCAGCGCCGGTCTATCGCGATCTGAAGAAGACGGAGTTTGAAGGCTATCGCGCCACGCGATCAAAAGGCAGCGAAGTTCTTGCCGTGGTAAAAGACGGCCAGGAGGCGCGCACGAATCAGCGCGCAGGGCGTAAAGGTCTTAAATCCGGATGAAGAAGGCGAAGTCGTTCTCGATCACACGCCGTTCTATGCCGATTCCGGCGGGCAGGTGGGCGACATCGGAATCCTTTACGACGACACGCACTCCAGCATCGTGGCCGAAGTAAATGGCTGTTACATGCCGGTGCAGGGCGTGCGCGCGCACAAGGTCAAGGCGCGCCAGCCGATTTTCGTCGGCATGAAAGTTGATCCCGTGGTCCACGTGGACGTGCGCGAATCAACCATGCGCAATCACACCGCCACGCACCTGCTGCATGCGGCGCTGCGGGAGACGCTGGGCCCGCACGTGAAGCAGGCCGGATCGCTGGTTGATCCCGGCCGTCTGCGTTTTGATTTTTCGCACTTCGCCGGCGTGGCCGACGAAGAACTTGCAGGACATTGAAGACCTGATGAACAAGCATGTCCTGCGCAACACGCCCGTGGATACGATTGAGAATGTCCCGATCGACGTGGCCATCAATGAATACAAGGCCATGGCGCTGTTCGGGGAAAAATATGGCGAGCGCGTCCGCGTGGTAAAGATCGGCGAATTTTCCACCGAACTCTGCGGCGGAACGCACACGCACGCCACCGGCGAGATTGGCCTGATCAAGATCATGAGTGAAGGCAGCGTTTCTTCCGGCGTGCGGCGCGTTGAGGCCATCAGCGGTGAAGGTTCGCTCAAGCATTTCCGGCTGGACCACAAGCTGGAAAATCTGGTGTCATCGCTGATCCCGCAGACCAAATCTCATTCACCGGCTGAGGCCCTGCGCGGCGAACTCGACAAGAAAGACGCCGAGATCAAGAAGCTGCAAAAAGAACTGGAGCAGATGCGCATGAAGTCGGCTGGTTCGCAGGTGGCTTCCGTGGGAGAGAAAGCGCGCGACATCAAAGGCGTAAAAGTGGTGGCGCAGCGCGTGGACAATCTTGATCGCGGCCAGATGCGCACGCTGGTCGATAACATGCGCAACAAGCTCGGCTCCGGCGTCGTGGTGCTCGGGTCAGTGCAGGACGGCAAAGTCGCGCTGATCGTCGGCGTCACGGCCGATCTCACTTCGCGCGTGCAGGCCGGAAAAGTTATCAAGCAAGTCGCGGAAAAAGTTGGCGGCTCCGGCGGCGGACGCCCTGACATGGCCGAAGCCGGCGGCAAAGATCCCGCACAGCTCGATGCTGCGTTGAATGAAGCTTACGCGGCGGTGGAAGGGTTGTTTGCCTAACTTTCGCTAACATCCCGAGCGTAGCGAGGGAACCCTATTGTCGCGATACTGCGTTAAGAAGTGTGACTCGCACCTCGTCTCTAGCTAAAGCGGTTTTATAGATATCGTTGACCATCGATAAACACAAGGTCCTTCCGGCCTACTCGCGCGCTGAAGAATGCGCTCGCTCGCTTAACGGCCGTCAGGATGACGACCTGAGAAAAGACTACCCAATCTAGCCGCCGTTGCGTGGCAGGACGTGTTCGATGCGCCGGTCCGGAATCAGCCAGATCAACGCCGCAGCCACATAGACTGCCTGGGCGATCCATGGAGAACGCAGTGTCGCAACGATTGCAATGAGATACAGCACCGGCGAAAGCCTGCCCTTCCAGTCGCTGCCTATCGCCTTTTTCAGGATTGAACCCTTGCCTTGAGCGCGGATGATCGTCTGCTGGAGCAGGTAGTATGCGATTGCGGCCATCAGGAGCACCACGCCGTAGAGCACGGTTGGCGCGGCGGTGAAATGGTTCTCGCCCATCCATCCGGTGGCGAAAGGAAACAACGATAGCCAGAACAGCAGGTGCAGATTGGCCCAGAGCATTCCGCCGGTCACCACAGAGCAGGCATGCAGCATGTGATGGTGGTTGTTCCAATAAATTCCCACGTAAACAAAACTCAGCAGGTAGCTAAGGAACACCGGCAGCAGAGGCTCTAAATCTTGCAGACGGTCGCCATGCGGCACCTTCATCTCCAGCACCATGATCGTAATAATGATGGCGATCACGCCGTCGCTGAACGCTTCCAACCGGCCCTTGGGCATCTACCCTCCGCTACATTTCCCAGGGACAGAGAACGCGAGTTTATCTCCGCTCAGTGGACTCTGCCTTGTGGCTGCATTTTATCCTGTGAGTCAGGAATGTGCGGGCGACATCGGGATCGGGCTCGTTGGGAGAAAGACCTTCGATCACGTTGCTGGGAGAAACAGAACACTGGAAACAAATTCAATCTTAGATCCTTGCATTGCGCCTTTGTGGTAGGCGGTTCCCGCTTGGCTTGTGCCTCTGCTTCCTGTAGATTTCTTACGTCCGGCGTAACTCATTCACGGTTCATTCACTCTTTATAATCCAAGGAGAAACAACTTGAAGAAATTCATTGTCGGCGTGATTGTTGGCTTGTTGATTCCGGTGATTGGCGGGTATTTCTATATCAAGATGGGCATGATGCCGGTGGCCACGGCCTCTGCGCCGCTGCCGATGGAAGAGAAGATCGCGCACATGGCCCTGCGGGCGCGCATGGCGAAGGATAAAATGCAGCAGTCCCCCATCCCCGCGGACGAGCCCAACATGACGCAGGGCGCGCATGTTTACGTTGAGAATTGCGCCTTCTGCCATGGCTTTGCCGGAGCAAAAGCCAGCTTCGCCGCCAAAGGCATGTTTCCACTGCCGCCGCAGCTGCTCTCCGGCGACGACATGGTCACCGACGATCCGACGGGCAAGATTTTCTGGACGGTGGAAAACGGAATTCGCCTGACGGGAATGCCCGGCTTCAAGGACATGCTCACGCCCACGCAGATGTGGCAGGTATCGCAAATGCTGCAGCATGCGGACAAGTTGCCGGACCAGACAAAAGCTGCCCTGGCCAAACCGGCGGCTCTTCCAGTCGCGCCTGCCAGTCCCACGCCTGCGGCCATGCAGGGTAAGAGCCAGAAAAAATAGGTGGCAAGAAGTAGCTAAGGGATTAAAAAAGCCGAGGGCAGCCGCAGGTCAGGCCGGCAGCCCGTGGAAGTGCTTAGAGCTTCTCGTGGAATTCGCAGCCAGAGCAGGAAATAAAGATTCCGCCGGGGGTGTTGCGTTCGCGGTCTTTCACGCGCTTTACGATTCGGGTCGGCTTGCCGCATTTAGGGCAATCGGTGCTCTTGGTGGTGTCCATGATTTTCTTGCGGTCTGCCGTTTTGGCGATCTTAGCCATGATTCAATCTTCTCCTGGGATGTCGGGTTTCCGCGGCCTTCAGTCGGGCGGCGGCAAATGCGGCGGGAAATTTGGGGACGGCACGCACTAACGGTGCGTCCAATGACCACAACAAATGACCGCAACAATATGATTTTACACTGAGCGGGCTGTTTTCGTCTCTGAGTCGCCCCGCCAGCAGCCGCAAAATCGCGCTTTACTTGTAACCCGCACTTCGGTTATCAATCTATACACTTACGACAATCAAGTTCAGGGGAGAAGGATGAGGAGAACTAACGCTGGTATTGCTCACAGCCGTGGCGCTGAGCGCATTTGCCGCGGAAACCAAGGTGCAGGGTTATCTGGTTGACCTGGCCTGCTGCAAGTGAAGAAGGACAGAAAGCCGGCTTTGGGGCCAAGCATTCAAAAGATCTGCCTGCAAATGCCCGAATGCGCGAAAAGCGGCTATGGCGTGCTGACCGACGACAAGAAAGTGATCAAGTTTGATGCGGCGAGCAACGCCAAAGCCAAGCAGTTCATTGCCGATCTGAAGAAAGAGAAAGACATCAAAGTCAACGTCACTGGAACCGTGAACGGCGAGCGTATGACCGTAAGCAAGATTGAATTGCAGTAAACCTGGCGCTTATCAATCGATATTCAGGAGGCCGCAGATGATCGCGGCCTTTTTCTTTGGTTGCTTGCGTGCGTTTCATCCCTGTCGCGAACGCACGTTACTTTCGACCATTGGCCGCAAGTGTCTGATTCAGTGTGGCTTATCGCCACAGCCATGATGGCGCCGCCTCCACCCCATCCCACGGCTGACCTGCGCTGTCGACTGAAAAAGCAGCACTTAGGTCGTTTGGCAAGCTTGGCCCGCCAAGTGCATTTATCCACCGGCGAGGACTTCCCCACTCACTGAAAACTTGGAGGCCCCTATGAAGCGGTATTTACTTCTAACTGTTGTAATGGTTGCCATTGATCCTGGCGACAGGCTGCGGCGGAACTGGCAATCTCAATGCCGGACCGACCAATGCCACCATCAACACTACTGACGGTCTGAATGACCAGATCGTGAAGTTTGAGCTTTCTGTCAGTTCGCTGACACTTACCGGAAGCGGAACCACAACCACCACGGGCAATTTGCTGTCTAAAACGTCCGAGGTTGAGTTTGTCCACCAGGCAGGATCATTTGAGCCTTTGGCCCTGGTCAACATTCCGCCGGGAACTTACTCCGGAGCATCGCTCACGGTTTCCAATCCTGAAGTCGTGGTATTGAACAACGCTGTACCGCCGGCGCCGGTAAAAATCCCGGCCACTCTTACCAGCGGCAGCGTAACGGTGACTTTTACCGCGCCGATTACCGTGACCAGCAGCAACTCTTCGGTCATTAACTTTGATCTGGATCTGGCCAACTCAGTCGTGCTAACCGGCACGCCGCCGACTTCAGCCACCGTGACGGCGAAATTCAACGTGACCACGGCCACCGCTACCAACACTGATGAAGACAGCGGAGAAATGGATGACGTTCACGGCAGCGTGACGTCCATTGCCGCCCCGAACTTCACCATACAGACCAAGACCAGCAGCATCGTGTTTGCCACGGACGCCAACACGCAATTCAAGGATGGCATCACCTCGCTTTCACAGCTCAAGGTCGGTGACATTGTTGAAGTGGATGGAACCACCAAGCCTGATGGCAGCAAGCTTGCTACCAAGATCGGTGTGGAAGAAAGCCAGAGCGGCGAAGAAGCTGAAGGCGTAATTACCGCGGTGACCGGCGCGCCGGCCACGCAGATCACGATTGCGCACCAGGTTGATTCGTCGAACTCCGCTACACCGCCGGTGACCGTGGACCTTGCTATTAGCGCAAGCACCGCGTTCTCCGTGCGTACAGACAAACTGAACCTGGGCGGCGCGACGCCGGCTTTCGATGCCAGCCACATTGGCAAAGGCCAGCGCGTTGAAGCCGACACAGGCAGCAGCACCGTCTCGCCAATGCCCGCAGACAAAATCAAGCTGCGCGAACAGGCCCTGGTGGGAACAGTCTCCGCCGCAAGCGCGTCAGGCTTTACGCTGACGCTGAACGCCAGCTCCGCTTTTGCTACCCTGACCGGTCAATCGACCATCGCGGTTTCAATCGTGAGCGGCACTAACCTGAAAGTCACACCCGTGAACGCCAACACCGTGCGCGTGCGCGGTCTCATCTTCGTCAACGCCGGCTCGTACAGCATGATCGCGTCGCGCGTTGACGACAACAAATAACCAGCACCGTTCATCCTTTGCAAAAACTGGGTCCGCTTCGGCGGGCCCTTTTTTCTGAAAAGCAAAACCTTTGAAACGCGGAGGAAAGGAGGAAGCGGAGGGATTGGAAAACTCATATCGATTAAAAATCTGATCGCGGGAAGCCTAATTGTGGCGATAACGGAAATGCATCGCAGTTAGGCCGCGGCGCAGGCCTGAAGGCGGGGCAATCTTCAATTTACACAATTACCAACTTACTCATTTACCAACTTACTCATTTACCAATTTTCCTCCGCTTACTCCGTTCCTCCGGGTTTCAGGGTTTTTTGCCTGAATCGCCAGGGAGAGTTGTTTCAATGCGCTGCCGCTACACCACAACAATTGTGCTTGCTTTCCTCAATCACCACCGTCCGCGTCTGTCCCAGCGCGCGGTTCAGTGATTGTTTCGGAATCGACGTTACGAGCGGCTTCAGCAGCCATCCCAGGCCGGTGGGAATGTCACGCGTCAAGGACAGCGCTTCACATTGCAGGTAAACGCCGCCATCTTTTTCTTCAAAGCGCCAATAGGTATTCAATCGCCACAGGTAGCCGTGCCCGGTGCCTACAGGCAGCTCTTCACCGTCCGGCTTGGCCGGGTCTTTTACTTCAGCAATGCGCGTGCTGATGGAGTTGGAATAAACCTTGCTCGCGTCCACGCTGCCCCAATGCACGTCATACGTGGTGTTGAAATCGACCGTAGTGAATCTCTTCTGATGCAGGCGCAGGAACATCTTGAAATCGTCGCCATTGTGGGCCAGGGTGCGCGACGCGCTCACATCCGGCTTGTAAAGGTCGGCGCGGCGGTCGTAGTCCTTGACGATGGGTAGCGTCCTGGCCAGCGTGGCGCCGGGAATAAAGATAAGCCCTACCCAGTGATGCACTATGCCGTCGGGAACGTCAGAGCTTACGCCAGGCGCCTTGGTTTCCAGTTTCTCCACCAGGATCTCGCCCTGCTTGAGCTGGTCATAAGCTTGCTGCCGGGCGTCAGGATTCATGGCATCGATATACAGGAAAGCCCCGCCCGGCCGCAGCTCATTGGCGAACCGGGCCTCTGTGGCTGCGACATAATGATCGAAAGCAGTTGTGGTCTTCTGTTTCAGTTCAGCCGCTGACGCGGTAGGAGGCAAAGCAGCAGGGAATAGTAACGCGAAAAAAACACCAATAATATAAAGTCGTCTCATGGAATGTTGGAAACCGTCTCTCCAGTAAGATGCACGGTTCCATGCGTTGTATCAAGGCAATTCACGACAAGTTACGGCAAATTGAGGCAGTTGACTTGAAATTTACCTCCCCGTTTTCCAAGGTTACAGGGGCAAATCTCCCACCGGACAGAACGCTTCGCTTTTCCCAAAGTTTTAATACCTCTGGAAGCAGCTTTCCAGCCAATCTGGGTTAAACTCTTGTTAACCCTCCCCCAGTTTTGGCTCGAACTAAGTATGGCGAATAATCACCGGTCTGACATTCTATTCTTCTTCGGCGTGATCCTTGCATTGTGGGTCGCCTACAGCGTGCGTGATGTGCTGATGCTCATCTATGTGAGCGCGCTTTTCGCCGTGGTCCTGTCCCCGGCCATCGGCATGATCCAGAAGATCCACATTGGCAGCTGGCGCGCTGGGCGTGGCTTTGCCATCGTCTTTTTGATCCTGATGCTGGCTCTTGTGGGCACTCTGTTCGCGGCGTTCGCCCTGCCACCGGTTTATCGCGATGGTCGCAACTTCTCCGCTGATTGGCCCCGGCACATGACGGAACTGACTGAGGGAATCAAGCATCTTCCCTTTGCCGCTAAAATTGATCCTGCCGGATTGGAGAAATATGCCACCGAAATTGCGGGCGGCGCCGGTGGACTCTTCCTGAACCTGGCCGGCGGAATCTTTGGTTTCTTCACCGCCATCATCCTTACCGCTTACTTCATTATTGATGGCGACCGGACGTTCCATTGGGCCGTCTCAATGTTCCCTCTTCACCAACAACACCGGCTGAACACAACTCTGCTGCGCGCCAAAGCCCGCATGCGAAACTGGCTGATTGGTCAGTCAATGCTCATGCTCAGCCTTGGCGTGTGCAGCCTGATCGTTTATTGGGCCCTTGGCCTGAAATATTTTTATCTGCTGGCGATGTTTGCCGGCATCGCCAATATTCTGCCCATCGCAGGCCCCATTAGTGCCGTTGTACTGGCCTCGGCTGGTGGCCATCATGGACTCTCCGCAAAAGCTTGTGGGTGTAGTCATTTTCTTTGCCGTCTATTTCCAGATTGAGAGCGTCTTCCTCTCGCCGCGCATCATGCGCCACACGCTGAATCTTTCTCCGCTTACCGTAATCATCGCTCTTTCTCTCGGAGGTGCTCTGGCCGGGGTTGTAGGCGCGCTGGTCTCCGTTCCGACCGCCGCCTTGGTTATGGTGCTGGCCGACGAATACCTGGTAAAGCGCAAACCTGCAGAAGTGGCGAAGGCAGCGGCAGCGGATTAAGCACTCAGCATTCAGCCGCAGGACTCGAAGCCCCGAAGCAGTACTCCGTGACCCTGATGAAAACCTTCGAAACGCGGAGGAACGGAGGTAGCGGAGGAACTTGAGTTCTTGATCAGAGTTCTTGATTCCTCCGCTTACTCAGTTCCTTTGCGTTTCAGGTTTTTCGTTCTTGGCATCGATGCCGTCCGTGGCTCCGTGTAATGCTCAGTGCTGACGGCTGAATGCTTCTCCCTGATGCTAGAATCTAATTTTCAACATCCATGACCAGCAAAATTCCAGTCGGCATTCTCGGCGCTACCGGGACCGTCGGGCAGCGGTTCATCCAGCTGCTCCACGAACACCCGTGGTTTGAAATCACATGGCTCGCGGCATCAGATCGTTCCGCCGGCAAAGCATACGCAGAAGCCGCCAAGTGGAACCTGGCCATGTCGATCCCTTCCAATATTGCCGCTATGAAAGTTTCCACCGCGGCCCCGGACAGCAGCACGCCCAAGCTGGTATTTGCTGCGCTTGACGCCACTGCCGCGCAGCAGATTGAGCCGGCGTTTGCTGAAGCAGGCCACGCCGTCGTTTCGAACTCCAGCGCCTTCCGCATGGCTGAAGACGTGCCTCTGATCATCCCTGAAGTCAATGGCGATCACGTTCCGCTCATCAAGACGCAGAAGTGGTACAAGAAAAATGGCGGCTTCATGGTTACCAATCCCAACTGCTCCGCCATTGGACTGGTGCTGGCGTTGGCGCCGCTGCACCGCCGTTTCGGCATCGACAAGATTTTCGTCGCCACCATGCAGGCCATTAGCGGCGCGGGCTATCCTGGCGTGCCGTCCATGGACATTCTGGGCAACGTGATTCCTTACATCGCCAAGGAAGAAGACAAGATGGAAGCGGAAACGCGCAAGCTGCTGGGATCGCTCAACAGCTCGCGCGTTGTTGACGCCGATCTCACGCTGAGCGCGCATTGCAACCGTGTGGCCGTGGAAGACGGACATACTGAATCCGTCTCGCTCAAGCTGCGCAAGCCTGCGACGGCGGAAGAAATTATCGAGGCATGGAACGAATTCCGCTGCCTGCCGCAGAAGCTCAAGCTGCCCACCGCGCCGGAACAGCCGATCATTTATGAAGCCGCGCCGGACCGTCCTCAGCCTCGGCTCGACCGTGACCGCGGCCGCGGCATGAGCGCTGTCTGTGGCCGGCTGCGTCCCTGCAATATCTTCGACTGGAAATTCACCGTGCTATCGCACAACACCATCCGGGGTGCTGCCGGTGCCGCGGTGCTGAACGGCGAGTTGCTCAAAGCGCAGGGATACATCAGTTGAGGGGCTTCCAGCGCAGGTACAGCCGGGGTGGTGTCCTGAGTATCGCCGTGGTTCTCTTGGTTGTTGTATATGGTGGGCGATCGTTTACTGGCAATACCGTCTACGCAAGAGTGAATCGCAGGCCAAAGCGAAATTGCAGGAACTTCAGCTTCCTGCCGCAAAACTTCTTAGCGTTCGCGCTTCCCATCGCGCAGGTTGGTCGGAGGCGATCGGCGACTATTCCACTGATTGGGACTGTGACCGGTGAAAGCGTTCTTAAGGCGGAATTGGCCAAATCTGGCTTTACTGCACGCTATGAGTACAAGTTCTCTTCAGCAGCGCATTTCTCGGTATTGCTGCTCTCCGCGCCTCCGCGCCTCCGCGGTGCGCATCTATCGGAGCTTGCCGATGATCGTGATGAAATTCGGCGGCACCTCCGTGCAGGACGCGCAAGCCATTGACCGCGTCGCCGCAATCGTCCGCGATCGCCTGGATGAACGCCCCGTCGTTGTCGTAAGCGCGCTGGCCAAAATCACTGATCAGCTTCTGGCTATGTCAACGGCTGCCGGAGCCGGAGACCGTACAAGAGCGCTTGAGCTTTCCCGCGCCGCACGCGAACGCCATTACAACTGCGCCTGTGATTTGCTAGGCACGCATGCCTTTGAACAGATCGCGCCGGAACTGGAAGCCGACTTCAACGGCCTGGACGAGCTTTTGCGCGGCGTTGTTGCCGTGGGCGAACTTACGCCGCGGACCATCGACACGATTGCCGGGTTTGGCGAACGTGTCTCATCCAAGATCGCCGCTGGCGGCCTTTTCCCAGCGCAACATTGAAGCCGCACATGTTGACTCACGCAAATGCATCGTGACGGACGCAACCTTCGGCAAGGCCGTTCCACAATTTGAAGAGACCGACGCCCGTCTGGCGGAAACCGTGAAGCCATTGCTGGACCGCAAGCGCGTGCCGGTGATGGGAGGCTTTATTGCCGCCACGCGCGAGGGCATTGGTACCACGCTGGGGCGCGGCGGATCAGACTTCAGCGCCGCCATCATCGGCGCGGGGCTGAATGCCGAACGCATTGAGATTTGGACGGATGTGGACGGCATGATGACCACCGATCCAAATCTCTGTCCGGACGCGCGGCGCATCAAGAACATCAGCTTTGAAGAAGCAGCGGAGCTGGCTTATTTCGGCGCGAAAGTTCTGCACCCAGCCACGCTGCTGCCGGCCATCCAGAAAAATATTCCGGTGTTGATTCTCAACTCGCGCAATCCCAAGTGTGAAGGCACGCGCATCACGGCCACCGCGCCCAAGAGCAAGAATATTTTCAAGGCGATTGCCGCCAAAAAGCGCATCACCGTCGTCGATGTAGTGGCCACGCGCATGCTCATGGCGCATGGCTTTCTCAAGAGCATCTTTGAGGTCTTCGCCAACCATCGCTGCCCGGTGGATATGGTTTCAACTTCTGAGGTCAGCGTTTCGGTCACGGTGGACTCGAATGAATCCATCGCGGCCATTGCCGCCGACCTGGCCAAACTGGCCGACGTGAAATATGAAGGCCGCAAAGCCATCGTCTGCCTGGTTGGTGAAAACATCAAAAGCACGCCGGGCATTGCGGCCAAGGTATTCAGCGCCATTCCAGAAGCCAATATTCACATGATCTCCCAGGGCGCGTCAGAGATTAATATAGGGTTTGTGATTGATGAAGATGCCGTGCCCGATGTAGTTTCGCGCCTGCACCGTACGTTTTTCGCGCAGGTGGATCCTGAGGTGTTCGCGTGAAAATTCTTGTACTGGGCCGCGGCAAGACCGGTGCTCTGGTTGTTGAAATAGCCAAAGAGCGCGGACACGAAGTCCGCTCGCTGGCCAGCCAGGAAAATCAGGATGGCCGCGCCCTTACGCCTGCCACGCTCAAGGAAATTGACGCGGTCATTGATTTCACCACGCCTCACGCCGTGATCCCCAACATTATTCGCTGCGTGGAAGCTGGTGTTCCTATCATTGCCGGCACCACCGGCTGGTACCAGCACATCGATAAAGTCCGCGAGCTGACTACCGAACGAAAAGCCGCCGTGCTTTACGGCTCCAATTTTTCCATTGGAATGAATTTTTTCTTCAAGGCCGTGCAGGCGGTTGCGCCGATCCTGAAACACCAATATCGCGGCAGCATCGTGGAGCGCCATCACGTCCACAAGAAAGACAAGCCCTCAGGCACAGCCGTGACCATCCAGAAACTTCTCGAGTCCGGATCGGGCGAGAAGGTGGAAATCGCTTCTGTGCGCGAAGGCGAGACCGTAGGCATGCATCTGGTCATGCTCGACTCGGCCCATGACACGATTCTTTTTACCCACGACGCCAAGTCACGCGTCGGCTTTGCTGAAGGCGCGGTGCGCGCTGCCGAGTGGATTAAGGGGAAAACGGGGTTTTACGAGTTCCCGGACATTGTCGACCAGCTTTAAAGGCGATTTACCACAAAGGACACAAAGAAACACAAAGGAAGACAAGTCGCTTTTATAATCAGTGTAATGTCCTTTCCCCCTCGAGTTTTTCTCTGCGAAGGCTTTTTACCGTTTCTCGCCACCCCTCCTTTGTGTTCCTTCGTGTCCTTTGTGGTTCAGTTTTTGTTATCCTAGTTTGACCATGAACCTTCAAGGCTGCGGCACCGCGCTTATCACTCCGTTCAATCAGGACCAAAGCATCGACGAGAAAGCCTTTCGCTCACTGGTTGAGTGGCAGATTTCCTCTGGCATTCACTTCCTTGTTCCCTGCGGGACCACGGGCGAGACGCCGACGCTGAGCAAGGACGAATGGCTGCGCGT
>CAVSYO010000059.1:0-4599 GCA_963732195.1 Terriglobia bacterium
GAGGCGCTGCCGATCATCATTCGCCGATCATTTAATTGTCAAAGATCTTTCCGGCATCTATGCCGTGCTCCGCTCGGGAGCTATTTAGCCGATCATCCGACTTCTGATCCGTGCCATCAGTGTTCATCCAGTGGTGAGGTTCTGGTTTTCCGATCACGCGCGATGTCGGCGATGTAGGGGTCCCGGAAAGCCCGGTTTTGGCTTTCTGGGGTTGGATTACGCGCGATCACGGCGCTTCCCCTCCCCCTCCCTTGGTATCCCACCGCATCCCAGGTCATCCCAGAACGGCGTGCGTTTCAGCGCATTCTTCCTGTGTGATGACCGGCGCTGTATCGGCCTTTGCCGTTACGCCCTGCTCGCCTGGCTTGCTACTTGTCATCCCAAAGCTCGCCTCGTAAGCCTCTCTCCCTTCCGGCGTGTCCATTCTGTACATGTCCGGCGTAGGCTTCCATTCCATCTGGTTTCGCGATTCTCAATCCGCGCTCATCCGCGTCTATCCGCGGTAAGCCCTTCTCTTCCTCCGTGTCCTCTGTGTCCTCCGTGGTAAAAGATTTTGGTTCTGGTTTCGTTTTGCGTTCTGTCTTTTCGCTGAACTTCTGCGTGCTGATTGCTGACTGCTGTTTCGCTGAATGCTTCATCCTCATCCACCGTCTCCCGCACCATCTCTTCGTCCTTCGCCTGCCCAAACGTCGTCTGGCCCACATTCGTCAGCGCCAGTTGCATGGAATACAACAGCAGCCCGGCCTTCTTCATCGAGATCGTGTCCTCAATCACCGCCTTCTGTATCCGCATCAGCCCAATCTGGATCGCGTTGGCGTCTTCCGGCGGCGGCAGCCTCAGCATCAGCTCCCTGGCTTCCGCCATCTGCCTGTGGGCAAAACAGTAGATGTGCTGCTTCATCTGCGGTGACCGGCAGCTCGTTCCGTCCTGCCTCACCCATTGGCAGCGCGGAGCCATGTCCGCCAGCTTCAGCCGTTGTTTCAGCTTCTGGTAAACCTTGTCTTCCTTGGTCTCGCCCTCCGTTATCTGCCGCTTCACCGCCGGATTCCGCTCCAGCAGCCTCGTCAGCTCTTCATAGGTCTGCGCCAGCTTGAGCGCCAGAGCCTGCGCCCGCTGCTGTGTCGCTTCCTGCTCTTCCACTTCCTGCCGCTGATAGTCTTCATGTCCGTTGGTTGTCATTGTTTTACCGTTCACCGTTCCATGCGCCATGGCTCAAGTCCTCTTTCCCGCCCTTTTATCAGACCTCAGACACTGCTCCAAATCTGATTTCGGCGAAATTGATCGAGTTTAGTACAAATTTTCGTTGCGAATCAATAGCGAAATAGGACATTGGCCATGTCTGATAAAAATTTACCACTGTAAAATGATGTAACCAGCAGAGTTGGAAAGATTTACGAGCACGACCCCAGCAGATTCGCAATCGGCTGAGTGCAGCTCAAGTGCGTGTTATCAGTCCTAACGAAAATCGCCGCGAACTTGGACATGTACCGCAACTTTTTCGCCGTGCTCGTGTAGCGCCCGGTCGCCGACCCTTCCCCATTGATTTTGCTTTCTGTCCCTCACCACACCGTGGGTGCCCCATCCTTTGCGACCCACGTCTCTGTCTTACATACTCCGCTGATTCCCGCCGCAAAGGGTGGGGTACAAGAACCTCAACCCTCACATTCATCCCTAACACAAAATGTGGTTTTACAAACTTCCAATCATCAGATTCATCTCTAACACATACCGTGGGTGCCCCATCCTTTGCGGCCCGCCAATCTGTAATGAGTGCCCGACCTGCTCACAGCCGCAAAGGGTGGGTTTACAAAATATCAACCCCTCACGCTCCACCAAGTATTAGAATTCTTCTCCATGCCCAAAGGACTGCGCAGGTTCTATGGAGGTGGCGACCTCCATTTCATCACCTGTAGCTGTTACCAGAGAAAGCCCTTCCTCGGCTCCGCTTCGCGGAGAGACCTGTTCTTGAATATCTTTGAAGAAGTCCGTCAGAAATATGAATTCCAGGTGGTTGGCTACGTGGTGATGCCGGAGCATATCCACTTGCTCATCGGAGAGCCTGACGAAAGAAGCGTTGCCGTGGCCGTGCAGGTTTTGAAGCAACGCGTATCGCGTCAATGCCTAGCCAGAGGCCGCTCTCGTTTGCCGCAGGACGCCGCTCCGCCGCCCTTCTGGTATCCCCGCTCTTATGATTTCAACGTGTTCAGCGAGAAGAAAATCGCTGAGAAGCTGGACTACATGCACTGGAATCCGGTAAAGCGCGGCCTGGTTGCGTCACCGGAACAGTGGCGATGGAGCAGTTACCGGTATTACGCTCTGGGAGAAGACGGGCCAGTCAGGATCGGCGGTTAACGATACCCACCCTTTGCGTCAGCAGTCAGATTCGTCATTCCACACTAGTTTCAGGGACGCAAAGGATGGGGCACCCACAGTGTGGTGGAGGAACATAAACCACTAAGGAAGACTGGGGCGCCCGGCGAAGCCGTAAGGCTGGGGAAAGCTCCGTTGCGCGCTGGCCTGCGGCGTAAGGAAGAATCTTCCGATCGATTGTTACGCCACGACTTCGCAACCCGCGATTCGCTGCGCTCATCTCGTGCAAAGCGCTCAAGTCGTGCCCTGATACTTTTCGCTGACCGAAGCGCGTAAGGAATAGTGAAATCGAATCCCACCCTTTCGCAAACCGCGCGAAAGGATGGGGCACCCGGCTGCAATCTACTTTCTGGCTTTTTGCACTTCCAGTTGCGCAAGCAGCAAGCGCAACCGGAGCTTCATATGGAGATTGTCCCAATGTTTGCGGTTCTTACCAAGGTGATCTGGTGTGCGACCTATGTCTTCTGTTGCATTATCGGTTTCTGCAACAAGCTCTGTTCCCGATTCCTTCCACAGCCGAAGAACAGATTTAAATCCGCCGCGCCAGGTCGCGTTTCCTGAATCGTCTTCCTCAACCATGTTCCGAAACGCAGCGAGCATGGGATACGTCGCACCTTTGGTGAGCCGATATTTGTTGGGTTCCAACTGGCCAAAGGGGAAATCCAGGAAACGATCTTTCGCAGCTTCCTCCATGATGTTCATTTTGCCGGCTCTGCCGCCAGCCTCGTTGTGAATGTCCCGAAAATCGTGACGGATGTGATCGTACAATACGAGGGCATCATGAAGAATGGGGCGCAGCCGATGGTATTTGCTATGTTTTTTGCCCTTCTTTTGATACTCGTCTTCAAAATCGTCAGCGAACTTTTTGAGCGGAATGCTCCATTTTTCATAAGCCGCGATGGGATGTTTCGACTTGTCGTTCGGAAAATCAAAGATATTGAACAGTTCCAAAATGCTGATCAGGTCGCGTACATCGTACTTAGCATTGTCCGATTCCCGCCAGGCGATCATATTTTCATATGGCTTTCCTGAAACCTCTTTTTTGAGCCAATCAAATACCCCGTCGATGTTGTAAATGGACTTCGGTGCGACCTGCATGCCCGTATTCAACCCGCGAGCGATATCGGTTATAAGCTCGTCTTCAACTCCGGTCCGAATGTAAACTTCTACATACTGGTTGGGATCAGTCGATTGGTCGCGGTTGCAGTTCTCAATGATTTTTGCAGTATGCGCTCCATCCACAATACCCCCACGCTCTTTATCTACGGTGACCTCGTATGTCTGGCCATGCTTGTGCTTTTCAACCATTTCAACTTTCGTGGCCAAAATAGTGATACCTTTGTTCATCAAGTCAAAAGTCCCAGGTTCTGCTCCGGTCCCTTCTAAGCTCTCCCGAACATCACGGTACACAAGCCGATTGAGGCCCACAGGTTCACGGGCGTTTGCGGCAGTGCTGATGCCGGAGGGAAATTCAATTGCCTTAACGGTAAGCCAGTACTTGTTGATGTCTGGAAAAACGGGGTGAGAAACTTTGCGGGAGTCGAATGCAGTGATGCGATGAACTTGCTTGCCCATAACGGGTAAGTCTCCTTTTGTGCGGACGATGCCGCCGTTAATTTGTCGTGTGCACGATGGCACCGACGACACGAGGATAGCATGCCAGAGCTGGAATTTGTTCATCCTTTTTTCTTGGGATTTCCCGTGAACTGTCTGGCCAACAAGATGACTGTCAGGACCTCACTTGAGCGCTTTGCCCGAGAGGAGCGCAAGCGAATCGAGGGCTGCGAAGTCAGGCCGTAAAGCGCCTCAAAGAGGATCCTTCCTTGCGCCGCAGGCTGGGTCCCCACACCGTTTCCGTGGTGGGGTGAGATTCGCGCGCAGCTGCTCCCAGCAGGCCCGGTTTTTGGCTTGCTGGGACGAAAAGCAGCGAAGCGCGCACAAAAATTCCTGTGCCGCATTACGATTCATACTTCCTCGATCGCCATTTGAACAACAGCCGCTCGAACGGCGATTGCAGTCCCCATCACGGGAACGCGGGGCCGTAATCTGGGCGCGAAGCTTTGTTCTCTACAACGGAGCGGCGTGCGTTCTTCAAAGTCATGCCTGCTCTTGTGAGGTGTTGCGCAGCCACGCACGTCCTCTCACCCAATATCCCGAGCAGCAGATGTTCAAATATCGATCCAGTAATCCCTGACGTCATAAAAAAGGCGGGCCAGGAGACCCGCCTCG
>CAVSYO010000060.1:0-6315 GCA_963732195.1 Terriglobia bacterium
CCAACGAGATAGATACAATTAGCCGATCAATGCTGGAACTCCGGGCGAGGCTGATCAGGGAGAAGGTAGGGTTTGATAGTTGAACAAGATAGCAAATAATCCATGGTTTGCCTACGCGAAGCCGCGTCCAACGGCGCAATTGCGTTTGTTTTGTTTACCATTTGCGGGTGGTAGCGCTGCCATTTTCCGCAATTGGGCAGATCTTTTGCCGGGTTTTGTGGAAGTATGCCCGATACAGTTCCCGGGGCGCGGCACGCGATTGCACGAACAACCCCTCACCTCGTTGCAGGCGCTTGTAGATGCTATCGAGTCGTCTATCTCTGCAAACCTGGATAAACCGTTTGCGTTTTTTGGGCACAGCATGGGCGCGACTATCAGCTTTGAGCTTATACATAAGCTACGCTCCGAACGGGCACTGGAGCCTGCTCACTTCTTCGTCTCCGGGCGACTAGCTCCGCAAATACCTGAGCCCGGCCCGATCACCTTCAATCTTCCCAGGCTTGAATTTATTCAGGAACTTCGCCGATTGGAAGGAACTCCGCGCGAGATACTGGACAACCAGGAATTGCTGGAGCTGCTTCTGCCCCTGCTGCGCGCTGATTTTGAGCTCGTACAGACCTATGAATACGTTGCCAGACCTCGCTTGAAATGTCCGATAACAGCGCTGGGTGGGATTGCAGATAGGGATGTTAGTCACGAGCAGCTTGAGGCTTGGCGTGAACAGTCATCTGGACCATTTCGAATATGCCTGTTTCCCGGAAATCATTTTTTCTTGCAAATGGAAGAGAGGTTGGTACTCCAAACCATCGTGGAGCAGCTACGCGGCATCCTCTCGGTCTGAGTGTTGCAGCAGTCCTCCGTAATAAATGAAAGTTGGTATTTAAGTTTCCCGTTGGGCGACTGGCGCCTGACATTGCGCTTCAGAGACGGAAAGAGCCTTAAGATGGTGGAGATGACCACTGTTGTTGTTGAATAACCGTTGTTCCCGATAATCTTCAGCAACTTCGGCTTATCGCCGCCGCAACAAATTCCCGGCACCGAAGACACTACGACTCTACTCGTGACGGCATCCCGCGTACGGGCCGGTGTTCAAAGCGGGGATTGGTGACTGTAAGGGCATAGTCTCTTTTGACACGGGCAATCTCCATGCTGGCGCACTGAACACACCGCGACGCAGAACCCGCAATACCAGATCACACAATGAATCCGACCCGCATTTCAAGTGAAGAGAAATAGCGGTTTCAAGCGGGACGTAGACAACGTATTGTTGGCGGAATTGAAAAGAGTCAAGGCCGTTGCAGGCGGCATCGTACGCGAGCGGCGACACGCTGGACGATTGTCTTGCCGACGGCTCGTGCTCTGCGACTGGTGCAAGCACGTTGATCGGCGCCATCACAACCGGCGTTGCTGCGCCCAAGCGGTATTTTGTCGATGCCATTGACGCTTAGGTGCAGATTACCAGCCCTGGAATCCGCCCACCTACTTCAAGTTTCCCGACGACCACGGCAGCTTCGCTCACGCCGCATTGCGGTGCGTTGGAGTTGGAAAGTGCCGCCGGGAAAATGGCGAAGGCGAGCAGGACACGATGTGCCCAAGCTACATGGTCACGCGCGAAGAGATGCACTCGACGCGCGGACGCACACATCTGCTCTGGGAGATGATGCATGGCGACGTCATCAGCGACGGCTGGCGCGACGAGCATGTTAAGGAAGCGCTGGACTTTTGCCTGGCGTGCAAGGGATGTAAGGGTGATTGTCCGGTCAACGTTGACATGGCGACCTACAAGGCTGAATTTCTGGCCCATTACTGGAAAGGCAGTCTTCGCCCTGTGTCTGCCTATGCCTTTGGATGGATCGACAAGTGGGCACGACTCGCGTCCATCGCTCCAGGATTCGCCAACCTGTTCACTCAATTTCCCGGTTTGCGCAACATCGCAAAATGATGGCTGACGTTCCTCGACAGAGACAGATTCCGGCATTTGCCGCGCAAACGTTTCAGGCATGGTTCCGTAAGCGGAAAGCACGCCCTGGCGCCGGGCTTAAGGTGCTTCTCTGGGCGGATACCTTTAACAACTACTTCATGCCCGAGACTGCGCAGGCCGCTGTCGAAGTTCTGGAACACGCGGGCTGCCGGGTTGAGGTCTAAACCAGCATCTCTGCTGCGGCCGGCCTCTCTATGACTACGGCTTCCTCGACATGGCGAGGTCCTATCTTCATCGCAACCTGAAAGCGCTTGCGCCCCATATTGCAGCGGGTACGCCAATGGTGGTTTTGGAACCGAGTTGCTGCTCGGTGTTTCGCGATGAGTTGCATAGTCTGCTTCCTGAATCGGAACACGCCCGCCGCTTCGCGGAAAATACTTTCACGCTGTCGGAATTTCTGGAGAAGAAAGTACCCGGCTATCAGCCTCCTCAGCTAAATCGCCAGGCGATCGTGCAGGGCCACTGCCATCACAAAGCGATCATGCGCTTGAAGGAAGAAAAATCGTTGATGGGAAAGATGGGCCTGAACCACGAAGTATTGGAATCCGGTTGCTGCGGCATGGCAGGATCTTTCGGTTACGAAAAAGACAAATATGACGTTTCGATCGCGTGCGGGGAGCGTTCACTCTTACCGGCCGTCCGAAAAGCAGGACTTTCAACGATCATTATGGCTGACGGCTTCAGTTGCAAGGAGCAGATCGCCCAGGAAACCAACCGTCATGCCCTGCACCTCGCGGAAGTATTGGAACTCGGACTACGCGACGGAACGCAGCAACAACCCGTCATGTTTCCCGAAGACGAATTTGTGAAGCGCCGCAAAGTAGCCCAGAAGAGATCAATGATAAAAGCGGGGCTGGCCTTGGTTAGTGTCTTCGCCTTCGTGATGGCCGGCCTGAGTCTGGAGACAGAGCAAAAGACCGTGAGCCTTTGCATCAAATCGCACATTGAATGCGCGCTCAAAGTTTGCATCACGAACTGCATTGGAGGCTATGAAGGAGCATCATCAGAGGTCGCTAGCCAAGATATCGCCACGGCCCAGGACGATTTACTGCAGCCAGGGTCGGGCGGTGCTGGCGACTGATCTTGACGGTTTGATTGTGGACTTCCCCCAGCATGGCCTCTTCTTTGGTGAAACCCGAGTCTTGTCACGGTACCGGTATTTCGTGGACGGTAAGGCCCCGCAAACCGTGGCGGTTTCGAATGTGGAGCAGCACTCGTGGCTCGGGTATTACATCAGCCCTCCTCCGGGCCTTAAATGGAAAGAAGACACGGGTTCGGGAGAGATGGAGGCAGCTTCTGAAGAGACCATCGAGCTAAAAGTCTCGCGCACCGTGGGTTTGGGGGTGCACGAAGACATCGACTTTACTAACTTCACCCAGCAACCCAGTCGTTTGGTTTTCGAGATTGAATTGGATAGCGATTTCGCCGACCAGGCAGAAACCTTCAAGCGAAAGCAGCAAGGACAGCTAAGGCGACATTGGCGACGCCTCTCCGGCCGCCGCGCTGAACTGATATATGACTACCGCGCACAACACCGCTACTCGCATCAGGGAAATCGCGGCGTCGCAAAGATTCATCGCGGTCTGATCGTGCGTGTTGAGAACTCGGATTCTCCGGTCGCGTACCGCAATTCGAGACTTCGTTTTGAAGTGCGTGTCAATCCACAGAAATCGTGGCATACCTGTATAAAGTTCATTCCCGTACTCGACGGCAAGATCATGCAGCCGTTGTACGACTGCCGCCAATTCTTTGGGAAGCGCAACGAACTCGACCGCAAGAGGTCGATCTTCTTGAGCGAGTCCAGTCACTTCCAAGCTACAAACCAACCGGAGCTTGCCGGTATTGTGGAATCCGCTCTCCTTCAGGCCAAGTACGACCTGGCTGATTTGCGCCTGCCCGATCTGGATCACGGCGACCGAACTTGGGTGATGGCGGCAGGACTTCCGATTTACGTTGCATTATTCGGACGTGACACACTCACGGCAAGCTGGCAGTCAGCGATTGCGTCTACCTCAATGATGAGTGGGGCATTGTACGAATTACCGAAGTGGCAGGGAAAAGTCGAGAACGACTGGCGCGATGAGCAACCCGGCCGGATGTTACATGAAGCCCATACTGGACCGCTTGCTTTCCTTAATTACAACCCACGATCACGTTATTATGGCGCCGCGACAACTTCGTCTTTCTATCCGGTCGTCGTGTCAGAGTTTTGGCATTGGACGGGGGACAAGAGTTTGATCAAGCCCCTTCTGAAACCAGCCCTGCTCGCCTTGCAATGGAAAGACAAATATACAGATCGCTTTGGCGATGGATTTTATGACTATCAATCGCGGTCTAGCCAAGGCAACCGGAATCAAGGGTGGAAGGATTCCGGCGACGCCATCGTCTATGAAGATGGGAGTCAAGTTGATCCGCCGATCTCCACCTGCGAAGAGCAGGCTTTCGTGTATGTGGCAAAGCTGCGGATGTCGGAACTGCTATGGTTCATGGGCGATCGCGAGTTGGCGCGACGCATGTTTCATGAGGCGTCCGAGTTGAAGAAACGCTTCAACGATCGTTTCTGGATGCCCGACAAAGGATTCTTTGCTCTCGGCCTTGATGCGAAGCGTCGCCAGATCAAATCCATCAGTTCCAATCCCGGTCACTTGCTGGCCTGCGGCATCGTGGACAAAGATCTGGCGGCGTCGGTTGCCAGCCGGCTCCTTCGGGATGACATGTTCAGCGGCTGGGGTGTGCGCACGCTGTCTTCCGATCATCCTGCGTACGATCCGTACAGCTACCACCGAGGGTCGGTCTGGCCGGTGGAACATGGCACCTTTGCGATGGGCATGATGCGTTTTGGGCTGATTGAGGCACTTCATAAGATTGCGCGCGCTATCTTCGAAGCCAGCACACTTTTCGACTACAATCGCCTGCCCGAATGCTTCAGTGGACATCCGCGTGATGGGGAACATCCTTTTCCGGCGCTCTATCCGAAAACGAATTGGCCTCAGGCGTGGTCCGCTTCGAGCGTGTTCTCCATCATGCAGGCGATGTTGGGCATTTATCCATTTGCGCCCATGAACTTGCTGTTGATAGATCCGCAACTGCCAGATTGGCTTCCTGAGATTATCCTGCGCAACCTGCACGTCGGAAAAGCAGCTGTCAGCATTCGCTTTTATCGTAAGGGAAAGAGTACTCACTTTGATGTTTTGGACAAGAGAGGAAAACTTCACGTCCTGCGTCAGCCCAGCCCCTGGTCGCTAACGGCTGGTTTCGGCGAGCGCATCACCGACGTGATGGAGAGTTTAATTCCATAAGTCGGTTTTGATCTTTTTTAGTTTTCCAGCGCCGAGGAATTGAAAACCTGCAGTGCGAGTCGAATGCAGGTAGTAAAAGATTGCGCGAGAAGTTTTTCTGGAGGTAAAGCATGAAAGGGCCGATAGGTCAAAACGCTGGGCGATACCCGAAGGCTACATTCCGTCGAGGAGTCAGGGACCTCAACCGCAGATGACCAGCCACGAGACTGCGTGCCTGCTGAATGCATCCGAAGAGGATGCACACGTCGAAATCACGATTTACTTTTGCGATCGTGAGCCGGCTGGTCCATATCCAGTAACAGTTCCAGCAAGAAGGACGAAGCATCTGCGCTTCAATGATCTCGAAGATCCGGAGCCCGTTCCCCGTGATACTGATTACGCGAGCGTAATTGAGTCAGACGTTCCCATTGTGGTGCAGCACACACGCCTCGATTCGCGGCAGGAAGCGAATGCCTTGCTCAGCACGATCGCCTATGCGAGTACGAATGAACCCTCATGAGTCATCTATGATGGCGCCGGAATTGGCACATGCGAATCGTGAACGAAAGTTGGGTAGTGTCCTATGACAGTGTTGCTGACTAACAGCGGCGGCACGGTCATGGGGCGCTACCCACCCTTTTGGGAGTTTGGCAGCGGAAAGGAAACGGGGCATGAGTGAAGCCCTCGTTTCCGGCTAATCTCTCTTCTAAAATGGCCCGGTTGGTCGTTCTGTGTTGTTTACGATTGTTTCCCGAAGTACTTCTCCTCGCCTTGCTGGACCTGTCAAGACAAGTCTGGTATAGCCGTCAATCTCGCATTCGCCAAAAGCAAACGGCCCGCCTGAATGAACAAAAGTGCAATGCGAAAACTCACACCGTACAAAATGATGATTGTCGATCACAAGCCGTTCCAGGTGAAAAGACTTGTCTCGAATCTCTACGTAATCTGGGGTGTACCCATTCTCGGGAAAGTCTAAGGCCACGAAATTTAGACGCAATCCCAAGGCAGTTTCCTCCGTGTTTGGTTTTGGGCTCGCGATCCCAATACCCATCACGG
>CAVSYO010000061.1:0-9383 GCA_963732195.1 Terriglobia bacterium
CGCCAGAGCAGGCCGTCATAGATGATCTTCAATCCGCCGCCCAGTAAGAGCGGCGCGGCAAAAGCTACTTGCTGCATAAATACTCCGGCCACCGCAGACGCCGCCGCCCATGCTCCATTCCGCACAAGATTGGTCACTCCGGCGGCAAATGTTCTCTCCTCAGGCTTCACCACAGCCGCGACATACGACTGCCTTGTTGGTACATCCATTTCCACCAGCGACTCTCGCAATAGAAACAGCAGGACTGCCCAGCGTGGTGACGGCATGAACGCCGCAGCAATCAAAAATATGCTCGAAGGCAGATGAGTAAAGACCATGGTCTTGATCAATCCGATTCGTCGCGCTAGCCATGCCGCGCCCAGATGGGAGAGCGCATTCAACACGTGTACGGTGAAAAAAAGCAGTGCAAGCCGGCTTTCCGCGATGCCGAAGCGTCGAAAGAACCAGTATGAGACCAGCGCATCGGTCAAGAAGCCGCCGCCGAAGGCGTCGATCGCAAACAACGCGGAGAGCCGTTTGACGGTTGACTTTGCTTCCGGAGAAATGGCGCTTCGCGGCTGGAGCGGCAGGCTGGCCTTGCGAACTTCCACCTCAGGCGATAACAGCAAATACAGCAGCGCAGTCAGCACGCTCACGCCTGCGTATCCTATAAACAGAAGCCGATAGGAGTAGCCAAGGTCCACGCTCCACCACTTTTGCGCCACAATCGGAATACCCGCTGCCAGCGCTCCCATTGCGCCGCTCGCATCCAGCACCACGCTGTACCATGCCAATACCCAGGTGCGCTTTTCATCGGCTATTAGTCCTGGAATCGTCGCTTGCTCCAACGCGAATGCGGGACTCCTGTCCGTGCCCATACCGTTGAGCATGCCCAGGAATGCAATCACGATCATTACGGGAAGTCCGAAGTGAAATATAAGTGGAAGTGAACCGGCGGCGGTCACCAGCGAGAGCACAAAAGCGTCCGCCGCCTCCCCAGACGGTCGGCCTTAAAGGTGATAAACACCGTGCCGGTAGCCGATCCAGCCAGACCGGCTGCAATCACCAGCCCAATGGCGGTGGAAGAAAAGCCTTCGCGATAAAGAAAAACGCCGAGTACAACTCCCAGCAGCCCAATACCAAATGACCGCATCCACGCGGCGATATAGATCAGTGAGAGATTGCGGAAGGATGCAGAGTCCATGGCAGTCCATACAGCTTACACTTCAGCTATGCACCATTGGCCTCCATCCACCGAAATTTATCCTGCAAGCCTGCTACTTAGGGTCGTTCTGGGACTATGGGTGAGTTGCTAAATAACGTGCGCATTGCTTCCCCGTGCTCAGATGATTGGGAGAAGATGGTCGGCGATGAGCGGGTCCGGCACTGCAACCAATGCAACTTGAATCTACAACCTTTCCGCCCTAAGCAGCCTTGAGGCGCACGATCTCGTTGCAAAACGTGAAGGGCGTCTGTGCGTCCGTTTCTACCATCGAAAAGACGGAAACGTCCTAACCCGGAATTGCTCTGTCGGACTCAAGATCGTGATGCGGCGGGTTTCTCGTGTCGCGAGAATCGCTCTTTCAGGCTTTCAGCAAACTCCGTCACTCTTGGTGCTGATCTGTGGGAACTAAAACAGCATCAGCGCGGCAGGTGATGCCGCGTCTCACTCAAATCCAATTCCTCTAGAAGCTGGCGCAGAACTTCATCGTTGATACGGCCATTGTTGCGCAGCTTGACTGCCGTCTCCCGCTCGGTCCGCAAGAGATCCAGCGAAACAGTAACAAATTTTTCGTAGGAACGATCCTGTGCCCCATCACCCTGTGGCAAAGATGACAAGCGGCGACGGTAGTGCTCTTTCAAGTCTTCATAGAGTGCGGCAGAATCTGCTTCCATGTCTTTTTCAGATTTCTCCAGCTCCTTTAGTGCCGCCTCAGCCATAATGCGTCTTGCCTCCGTCTCCTCACAATTCGGCCCTGTGAGGCCGGCCAGCCCTAGCGCGCGTATCAACGCAGGCAATGTCAAGCCTTGCAGGACCAACGTCACCAGGATTACGCTGAAGGTCAAAAAGATGATCAGGTTTCGTTGCGGAAACGGGCTTCCATCCGCAAGATGCTCTGGCACGGAAAGCGCCGCGGCCAGCGCGATGACGCCGCGCATCCCGGTCCAACCTGTCACAAAGATCTGCCGCGCAGGTGGACGTGGTTCACTCTGGCGAAAGACCCGGCGACGGATCCAGAACGCCAGCGTTGCGCCAGGAAAGACCCAGAGCAGTCGCAGAACAATCACCAGCAACTGAACAAACCGCCGTAAAGCAGCAGCGAAGCCGAGCTGTAGTTTTTGATTCCCTCGCGCACGAGGGGAAGTTGCAGGCCAATGAGAACAAAGACAAAGCCATTGAGGATAAAAGTGAAGACATTCCAAACAGCATTGGCCTGGATGCGCACTGCCGGCGAGAAAAAGTGCGCGCTTCCCCTCCCCAGGTAAAGGCCGCAGGCTACCACGGCCAAAACTCCGGAAGCATGAATGAATTCGGCGGCGAGATAGGCAGCATAAGGAACCATGAGGCTGATGGTGATCTCAATTGGGCCATCGTCAATGTGGTGCTCCACCCAATGGATGATCGCGCCGATAAGCAAGCCCACCACTATCCCAGCTACGGTCAGGTATGCGAGCCGCAAAAACCCTGAAGTGACGGTTGGCCGCTGGCCGGCCACAACGATTGCCAAACCAAACTCCAGCGCCAGCAGTCCAGTTGCATCATTGAGCAGGCTTTCGCCCTCCAGTACATCAACCACTCGCTGCGGCAGGCCAACACGCTTTGCAATCGACGTGGCGGCAATCGCATCCGTGGTAGCTATCACTGCACCCAGAACCACTCCCAGCCGCCAGTCAAAGCCGGGAAAAGCCAGGCGAGCGGTTCCAGCCACGCCCAGCACGGTAAACCCCACCAATCCAAAGGCCAGAAAAGAAATGCTGACAAGGTTGTAGACAAAGTCACGCCATGAAGTTAGCCATGCGGCGGAGAAAAGCAAAGGTGGCAGCACTACCAGAAAAATAAGATCGGGATTCAACGTTACCCGGGGGATGCCGGGCAATAAGCTTAATAAGAGTCCAGCCAACACCAGCACAATGGGATACGGCGTTTGCAGCTTGCGCGCCAGGGCCGTAAAGCCAGCAACAAAAAGCAACAGAAGCAGAAGCACGATCTGGATGGATTGAATGCCGCTCCCGTGCATGAAGCCTCCGCACTTTTAGAAGATAACCCGCAATGCGGTAAGGCTCAAGCGCCGGTTTTCTCATCGACGATGAGAGGGGCGGTGTCTAGCGCAATCCATTTCCGTGTCCCGGTACCAGCCACAGCACCAAGGCCAATCCGGTCAGCACTGCCACAAAGTAAGCAGCAGTCGCGTTGCTTTGCTCCTCCGGAGCATCGCGGGTAAATAGCCGGACACCCATCCCTATTGCCACCAGGCCGAATACCCATTCGCCCAGCGCATAGCCCAAAGCGGCGCTCACCAGCAGGACTACAGCGCGTTCCAGCTTGCTCAGAGCATTGGTGGCGCTGCTGCCATCAAAGATCCACAGCGGAATCAAGTTGAGCGCGTTGAACCAGGCGCCGGTTCTTGCCAAAGCGGCCCACAAGCCATAGCCAGTCTGATGCCACAGCAAATAGCAAACGCCTGCCGCAAGCGCGCCGGCAAACGGCCCAGCCAGACTGATGGCAGAACGGGTTTCCAGCGGGACGCCCAGAGCATTCCACTTCACGTAAGCCCCAAATCCAGGCAGGAACATCGGCATGTCCGCAGGTAGCCCTCGTCGCTTGATGTCGACGAAGTGCCCCATCTCATGAATCAAGATCAGCACGGCAAAGCCGATGCCAAACTTCGCTCCCCAAAATGTCCAGTAAAAACCGAAAAAGGCTACAAAGCTGAACAGTGATTTGAATTTCAGCAACGCCAGCAGAATTGGCCCGAGCGGTCCAAATTTTTTGGCCCATTGCGACGTGGTGTTGGAAGCGGGACTGATTTGTGGAGAAGGGCCTGCGCCTAATTCAGCCACATGTTTGCGTATCCACTCCGCCTGCATCGAATGAGCCGGTAGAAGCGGAAGGCATGCCAGCCATTTTTCACGGGCTTCCTGAAAATCGCCATGCGCTTCCAGCGACCGGGCATGAGCAGCCAGTTGCTCCATCCGGTCACCATGGACTAACGTCCGGCATTGCGGACACTCCAATGCGCCGGCAGGAATCTCTCGCGCACAGCGAGGACATTTTTGGGCTACTCCAGAACTAAAGGCGGACACGTATCAGCAAAGGCCTCCTGGCTGCATCATCTCATACTGAGGCAGCAGAAGAGTTCTCAAAGGGACCCTCGATGCTGGCGCGTCGCGATCCGGCGGTAATCTGCCAGGCAATGCGTATACCAACCATGAGAATGATTAGTCCGATGATTCCGTGTAATGGGTTCTGCATTTCCAGAAAAGGCGATGCGAGCCCAAGCACCAGCAACTGCAGAATGGCAGCTCCAAAGCTAAGTTTCGGCTGTGGCGGTGTCTGGTCAGGTCGGCTATTTGCGGCATCGGCAGTAGATTGTTGCTGTTGTGGCTGGACTGATTCTGACTGGGATTTCGCTTTCAAGTGATAGGAGATTGCAATAGGTACCGCCGCTAGTGAAACGGCCGCATAAGTCAGTATTACCGCCGCAATTTGATATCGCTTTCCGCCTATGCCCTTAGAACCAAGCATGATGGCCTTTCCCACTAGCCAGCCCACCGCCAGCGAAACATAGCCAATGTAAAGGCCTGTCAGTATGGTGAAACCGGCGTATCCGGCCATTCCCACGATTGCCGCGCCTGCTCCAAAAAGCAGTCCACGCACATATCCAGCATGCGAGTCGGCTGGTTGGCGCCGCTCCAGTTCCTGCACACAGCCTTCACACGCCATTCTGGTATTTACGCGATAGTAGCGCGCCGTTAAGGGCTGGTTGCAGGAAACGCACCGATCTCCGCCGGAGCTTCCTGAATATTCGGCAGTAGTAAATTGAGGTGTACTTTGGGACGGGTTAGGGTCGGCCATCGCCAGAAGATAGCATGGAAAACATTTTCCAGAAAGAAAAACAGCAAACTATATCGAGAAGTGATGTTTTTCGCCAAGAAGTCGAAACCCTCGGTAGTGTCCTAATTTGAATTTGACAGATTGGAGCGGCTGAGAGCCCTGCTATAACGCCTTTACGGGACGCGCCCGTGTGTGACCACGAACGCGGCCCTAACCAAATCGCCTTTAGGGAGGCAAAATGGCTAGCTCCAAGCGTACCAAAAAGAAACCGTATCAGCGCGTCCACAAGTTCCCCACGGCAAAGGGAAAGATCATTGCCGAAGTAGAGCTTTCTATCTCGCCCGATTACAACATCATCGAAATCGTTTTTCAGGACAAGACTTCGCTCACGTTTAATCTTGAGTCGTGTTTGCAGGTCGTGCCTGAATTGGTCAGTTGGAAGTCCGGAAGTTACAAACCGATGAAGCGATGGCGACCTGTTCACAGCGTCTAACCCGACCCGCCGCAAGGCGGGTTTTTTATTGCTGAATGGCATTGTCCACTGTGCTCCTAATCCACTCCGACACGGTTACGTTTTTGGCCTTTGCCGCCGTCTCAATCGCCCGAAGGCGGTCTGCTGTGAAACGCACAGGGACAATGCGCCCCTTCGCTGCGCTCTTAGGAAGTGTTGGCCGTCCAACTTTTTTAGCTCTAGGCATTGTTCCGGTACTCCTGAATGATTGCCGCTTTCACTGCTGCTTGCGGCGATTCGACTGGAGGGATATGAAGCACAGTTACATGCCGCTTCGGTTTGATTGGATCGTCTGTTTCATGCGTCCAAGCGTAAATTTTGTCTGTCTTTCCGTGGCCGTGTATATGGAAAATCTCTACGTTGCCTTCCCACACCGTTTGCCCTTGGAATGTTTCTTTTACTGGAACGCTCTCAAGATGCGTAGCTTTCACGCCATGCACCTTGAAAATAACTTCCATCAATTCCTGAAGGTAACTCACGATGCTGTGGCCTCCAAAAGATCGCTCACACTCAAAAGGCTTTGTTCTACTCCCGCCGCCATCGCTGGAGTGCAGCGTAGCGTCTTATGGATTTTTACAAAATTGTAGTAAGCGAAATGCAGCGCCACGGCTGCCTCAAAATTCTCGCGCTTTTTGCTGAAAGCCAGCGTCAGGCGGGTAAGACGGCGCATGTGCAGCCGCGTGGTCGCATTCAGGCGTTCAACATAGCTGGTAGAAATCCGGCTGATGTCCGGCGCACCGCTGAAAATCTTTTTCTCGGTCGATACAATCTCCGGTGCGCTGTATCTCCGGTTTGGCTGGATTTCTACGTCATGCGTATACGTCTTTACGATCTGAGCGTAATCGACATCAGCACCAAAGGACTTTTCTATGGCTTCGACATACGCCCTGAGTCCGTCAGTTGAAATCTGGACTCTGTTCTTCATCCGCGATGCTACGTCCTGCACAAAAGCATTGGCCGTGGCTCGGTCACGCTTCCCGCAACGGAATGTAGGCACTAACTTGGTTTCAGCATCCACAGCGCAGAACGTCCAGACATCGCCCAATTCCGGCGAATCGTCCACCGTGACATGCTTTTCCTTTTTGCCGATGAAGCCCCAAATCTCATCGAACTCTAGGTATCGGCACGGCAACTCGCGCATCTTGGCATCCATGAGAGCGGCGCAGCCCTTACCGACTTTCACGCCAAGCCGCATGATCGTGTCACGGTGTACGCCTGTAATGCGCTCAATAGAGCGAATGCTGGAACCTTCGGCCAATGCGCCGATTACCGCGATTTGCTTATCGGTGTTAAGAGCGTTTGCCATGTGAATTACTGTAATACAATAATTATTGGAAGTCAATAGTTTTTGTGTTACATTTATTCCATGTTTAAACGATTGCTTCCTGTATTCGTGCTGTTTGTGGCGCTCCCATTCGTCCATTGGCCCCAAGATAGGGCTGCCGAACCATCGCCCAAACAAGTACACAGTTCCAAAAAACCAACCGATACAAAGCAGGCACAGCCCGAACCAACGCCAGCACTGGCCACGCCAACCGCAGTCCCAAGTCCAAGCCCACTCCGGCAGGAAACCATAGAAGAAAAAGCTCCCGCCAATAAGCAGGAGCAGTATGATGCCGCCTCTGACAAACTGTATAGATGGTATCTCCGAGCGACGATTATCGGGGTTGGCGTTGCCGTCATCGGCTTTGGACTTTTGATTGTTCAAACGATAGCCAATATTCGAGCTGCCAATGCTGCCAAAGAGAGCGCCGATGCTGCTCTGAAAAGTGCGACTGCTGTAATTGATTCGGAACGTGCTTGGATCGTCGCTGATCCAGAAACCCCGCCTCCGTTTGTTAAAGATCATATTACCCGGATTATTATTCGGCTCAGAAATGTCGGCAAAACCCCGGCGCGAATCATAGAGATAGCTGAAAGGGTATTCGCCGCCAGTAAAGCCTGTCCCTTGCCTGAGAATCCTGAATATCTCAGGGACAACATCCATCGCGCCCCGGCCAAGGGTGGCGCACTTATGGCCCCAAGCGCAACCATGTCGAGACTCGTTCACATCGATCCCGGCGAGATGGAACGGATTGACCGAGGCAAATCGATACTCTATGTTTACGGGTATGTGATTTACAGGGATGTGTTCAGCGAAGAGGAACACCGGACGGATTATGGCTTTGTTTTGAACATTCCGTTTGGTGGTGCTGATCCCGTTACTCGTATGTTCGTTATGTCCGATCTGCCCGGTTACAACGAGGCCACATAGGGCCAAAATCCAAATTAGGACACTACCAAACCCTCCAGCTATTCCAGCTCCGCGCTGATAATGTATTCACTTGCCGAAATGTCCCAACTTACGTGCAGGATGTTCGGCTTGCAGCACACCTGGCAGTCTTCAACATATTGCTGGCGCGTTCCCGCAGAGGAATCTACGCTGGTTTCATTCCATTCGCCACACCCGGCGCATTGAAAGCCTGCGTTCATGATTGTCGATGGTAACAGCAAAAAAGAAGCGGCCAGCCTGTAAGGGCGGGCCGCCTGCATTGTTGGACCTACCACGGACCAAACAATAATCGATTTTTCACCGTGCGGTCGCGTTGCTTATGCGGTCGCTCCGGCAGTAGCGCGGCTGGCGGATTGCACTCGAATGCTGGCTGCTTCGCTGGTTGCCGCAAAGTAACGTCTATACGATTGGAAGATCCCTACCATGATTGGCAACACGGCCAAAGGTACCTGCCACCCTACTTCCTGGGTAAGCGTAAGCGTGAGTCCAGCAATGCCGGCGCTCGCCACCAGATAAGGGAACGAAAGCTGCAACAACTCCAACCACGTGCGCAAAGCATTGACCGATTCAGTCAAGGCAATCACGATTGCCACCGGTATAGTGTTGGCCAGCGCATATCCTGCCGCCGCCAGCGCCAGACGCAGTGCAGGGGTACTCACCACGGACGCGATGTAAGACGACTCGTATATGAACCGCGTCGCACCCGCAGCCAGCGCAATTGCACTGCAATTAAAGGCTGCCTGCATCACGTTGAACTTTTTACCTTTGGCAAGGCATTGGAAGAATGTGCTAATGAAGCCTACTGCCAGTGCTTCAGCTGTATTCATCTGTGCTGCCGCCACAAGGATGAAGGGCAAATTTACTGACATGGTTCCGGTCACGCCCGGAAGCTTTATTCTAAGTCTCGCTGCCACACAGGCGACTAACAAGAAAGCCGCAAACCGTGCTGAGGGCATTGACTTGGCGTTGAGTACGGCATCCCCAAAAAGGAGGAGACCCGAAATTACGATCAACGCAACGAATATTCGCGCTGAAAATGACTTCGGCATGGCTAGTTCTCTCCGTCCTCTCCGTCGCTCAGGGCATTCATTGAAGAATTAGCGCCCCACACGATCGATTGGCTCCAGATAATACTGTTGGCTGCCAGTGTCGTATCTCCCCAGATAATCGAGTCACCCCAAATGATGGAGTCACTGATTACGCAGTTCCCTCCCCAAACGATCGAATTGCCCCAAATAATAGAACTGCCCCAGGTAATGCTGTTCCCCCAGGTAATGGATTGGCTGTTCATGAATCCGTATTTGCCTGTGGTTGTATTGCGATAGGCGACTGGCGACGGCGCGCCGCCATTGACAACGTCAGTGCTTTTCAATGACGAGTAAATGTCCAGATAGCCCGCGCCGATGGTAAACACGTCATATTGCGAAAAATAGCTCTTGCCCCAACTGTCATAAGCCCAGCTATTTCCCGGATATCCCTTCCATGCCGTCTTCATCATGCGTGCCTTGATGGTGTCCGGTGTAAGGGTCGGGTCTTTCTGAAACATGAGTGCGGCTGCCCCGGCG
>CAVSYO010000062.1:0-10279 GCA_963732195.1 Terriglobia bacterium
GGGAGTGTTAAATGAGTGTTAAAAACGGATAAGCAGCTTCTAGCCGCTAGCCGCTGGCTTTTGGCCCTTGGCCTTTGGCTCTTAGCTCTTTCTGATCTGTGTTATCTGTATTGGTCAGTGGCGAGGATTGATTCCGGGACGAGCTTGCGCTGCCGTGATGCATCCACGTCACGATACGTGTCAGGGCACAACCCATTCCTTCAGGTATGGGTGAGCGGCGAAAGGGCCGTCCAGACTCACACAGATAAAGCTCTTCTCTGTCAAAGGTACGCGCGCAGTGCAGCGCAAATTGTCGAACCCACCCTTTCGCGAAGCTGAAGAAACAAAAGCCAGCTTGCGCGAAAGAATGGGGCACCCACTTTTTGGTGAAGGAGACCAAAAGCGTGAAGCCTGTGCCACCCGCCATTCTAACTTCGCGACGCGCCTACGGCGCTGGGATAGATCGACAGCAAAAAAATTCCCCGGTGTGAGCCTGCAAAGTGGTCCGATGTCCCTGTGCAAGCCCTGAGTATGGGCAGATGTACTGCCGGAAAGTTACAAAGAATTTTGGCCAATCAGCAATTCTCTCAGCACGCGAAATTGAACATGGCCGGTTTCGCGCTTTATTTGCTGGGTGATTTTGCCCTAAGATGCAGAATGGTCGAACTTCACCCAAAAAACAAAAAATTGAGTTTCCTCGCGGGGAAAATGAAAGGTAGGCAGCGCCATGGCTCTTAAGGAAGCAGCATTCAGCACTCAGCACTCAGCATTCAGCCAAAATCGAGAACATTTCACCGCAAAGGACGCGAAGGACGCAAAGAGGAAGAGGTCTTACAGCGGATGAACGCGGATGATAGGGCTTAGAAGGACACGGTGAGTTCGTGCCAATGCCTGGAGGGCATGGGTGCACCAGATCGCGGTTGAAGATGGAGAGAAGGCCGGCGGAGGCGGCGATTGCTAGCGGTGATAGCTCTGAAAACCACGCCAATCTGGGATGACCTGGGATGCCGTGGGATACCAAGGGAGGGGGAGGGACACAGATTCTCATGAAGTCCTATGAATGCAGAACTAAGCTTTTGGCAGCAGGAAGAAGAATGTTGTTCCGTGTCCGACGGCGCTTTCCACGCGGACGGCACCGCCGTGATTCAGAACAATATGTTTTACGATGGCCAAGCCGAGCCCTGTGCCGCCGCTTTCGCGCGAGCGCGCTTTATCCACGCGGTAAAAACGCTCGAAGATGCGCGGCAAATGTTCTGAAGCGATGCCGGGGCCGAAGTCGCGAACAAAAAACTCAATGCCGTTTTCAAGTTCATGCGCACCTACGATGATTTTTTTCCCGTCCTGGGCGTAGCGCAGGGCATTGCTGATAAGGTTGCCGAAGACCTGATGGACGGCGTAATTGTCCGCCATGACCGGCCAGTCTGGAATGTCTTCCACTGTGAGTTCAACTTCGGCAGCGCGGGCATTTTCCTGCATGGAAGAAGTGGCTTCTGAAAGTAAGTGGCGCGCGGAATGGGCCCGTAAATCAAGCTTTTCCTCGCCCGATTCCACACGCGCCAGCACCAGAAGGTCTTCAGTGAGACGGCCCATGCGCTCGGCATTGCGGCGGATGACTTGAAGGAAGTCGCGAGCGTTGTCATTGAGCAGTCCGTCGGATTCGAGCAGTGTTTCAGCGTAGCCGCGAATGGAAGTGAGAGGAGTACGCAGCTCGTGGGAGACGTTGGCGATAAAATCTCGCCGCGTTTTTTCCACGCGCTCAATCTCAGAAATGTCATGCAACACGCTAACCACGCCGCCATCTGGCAGCGGCTCAGCGGTGACGGAAAATGACCGGCGGCCGGAGAGGGAAGCGGCAATCGTGCTCTCACGGCGTTTTGATTGGAGTACTTCATTGATTGTGGCAAGAAAGTCAGGATGGCGCAGCAATTCGACAACAGGAACGCCGATGCGAATCGGCTGGCGCAGTATGCCGGCGATGGCGTGGTTGGCCCAGCGCACTTTCATGTCCGGTGAAACGGCGATCACACCGTCTGTCATGCTGTTGAGCAAGGCTTCCAGCTCAGAGCGGCTATCACGCACAGCAGCAAAGTTTTCTTCCAGACGGCGAGCAGTGCGGTCAAGCGCCATGGCAACCTGGGCTATTTCATCGCCGCTGGTTACAGCAATGCGCGCGGAAAGATCTCCGGCAGCTACTTGCTCAGCAAACCGCACGATGCGGCGCAGCCGGCGCGAGATGACTTCTGCAATTACCACTGCGAGAACAAGCGCCAGAAGCAAGGCAAGCACCGTGGCGCGGAGCAGATTGGCGCGAATCGAGGAAATCTGCTGCTGCAAGCTGGAAAGCGGATACGCGAGGCGAACTATCTTGTCACCGCTGGGAACGGCCAGATAAAGGAATTCAATGCCAACAGTATGGCTTACGCGAGACGAACTGCCGGTTTTTCCAGCCAGCGCGGCCACCACCTCAGGCCGGCCGGCATGGTTTTCCATGGTTTTAGGATCGGCTTCAGAGTCGGCGAATACGACTCCGTCGCGAGCAATGATGGTAACGCGAGTTTGCGTGATGCGCGCTTCTTCATCGGCCATTTGCTGGAGCGAATGCTGGTGGTCATTCTCAACGCGAAGCGCGAAGCCCTGCGCATTCTGCACAAGAAGCCGCTCAATGTCATTGCGGACCGCATTTTCCCAGGTATGCCGGATGCTGATATCAAGCGTGAGCGTGGCAGCGGCAATCACGGCGACAAAAGCGCCCATGGCTTTCAGGAAGATGCGGTTTCTCATTTGGCCGCCTCAAACTTGTAGCCCGCCCCACGCACGGTCTTCAGATATCTGGGATCTTCTGGGTCCTGCTCAATCTTTTCGCGCAGCCGCCGAATATATACGTCAACAGAACGCGGCGTTACAAAGGAGAGATCGCGCCAAACGGCGTCAAGCACCTGATCACGGGAATAGACCCGGCCTGGATGTGAGGCGAGAAAATGCAGCAAGCGGAATTCCGTGGCTGTGATGTCCGTAAGATTGCCGCGCACCATGAGCGTCATGGAGTCACTATGCAGTTCGAAATCCGGAGTAGTAATGCTTGTAGTCAGCGGCTGCTCAAAACGTCGCAGTACTGCCCGCACCCGCGCCGTGAGCTCCCGAGTTCCAAAAGGTTTGGTGATGTAATCGTCGGCCCCAAGATCCAGACCGCGGACCCGATCTTCCTCGCCTGCCCGTGCAGTCAGAAAAATAATGGGGACGCGAGCAAGATCGGTGCTTTCTCGAATTTGCCGGCAGACCTCAAACCCGCTGTGACCGGGAACCATGATGTCGAGCAGAAATAAAACAGGCGGATGCTTGCGCGCTTGAGGCAAGACTTCGTCGCCAGAAACGCAAAGGCGTACATTGAACCCGGCCAACTGCAGATGGTGGCGAACCAGGTTGCCAATGTCAGAGTCGTCTTCGAGAACAAGGATGTTTTGTTTCAATGGATCAGGGCGTTCGCATAACGATTTTAACCGCAACTATGGCTCGACCAGCCAATTACCTGTCATTTGTAAGCGCCAATGAGGGCTGCTACCATCACAGTGTGAATCGCCTTAAGAGTTTCCCCGCCAAAATAGCCCTCGCTGTGGCCCTTGTGGCCTCAGCCGTCATGTATGCAACATCTCCGGCTGCGGTTGTCCTGCCGCCGGTGCCGTCCACGGTTGATTCCATCACCCCAGGTGAATTGCGAATGCACTTGCAATTCCTTGCCTCTGAGGAGCTAGGTGGACGGTATACGCTTTCGCCGAGCTTTGCTATTGCCGCTCGCTATCTGGCGGCCCATCTTGAGGCTTATGGCTTCAAGGGCGCCGGCGATCATGGCGATTTTTTGCAGACTTTTCAAGTTGTTTCAGCAAAGCCGGACACTGCCAAAAGTTCGCTTGAAGTGACTTTCAAAGGCAAGCCGAAGTCTTACCACTTCGGCGACTTCTACATTCCTGCCGAAGGCGGCAATGGCGAGGCCCAGGGCCAGGTCGTTTTTGTTGGAGCAGGGAATTTCTTCGCCTTCGCAGCACCACGACGATTACGCAGGCTTGGATGTAAAGGGGAAGATCGTCCTTCTTGTGGCTGGCATATCGCCCGGTGTGGATATCTCGAAACTCGATGAGAATGAACACGGGCAGGGAGCAGCGCGTGCCCATGGAGCAATTGGCATTCTGCAATTGCCGCCGCAACGCTTTCTGGAGTTAATGAAGAATAAGGGTTTTCAGGAACGAGCGGCTTCGCGTGAAAGTGTCCGGCTGGCGCGTGGCGCCGAAGGCAGCTTGCCCGTAGTAACGCTGGGGCCGTCTCTTGCGGAAGAGCTTCTGGCGGCTTGCGGCATGGACCTGAAAAGTGCGTATGACACAAATCATAAACAAAATGCACAGCCTAAAAATCCTGATATCACTGCGAAGATGACGGTTGCACAGCAACTTACCCGTTCCACCACACAAAACGTTGCCGGCATTCTTGAAGGTACCGATCCTGTGCTCAAGCACGAATATGTTGTATTCAGTGCGCATTACGATCATCTGAAGACAGGGCCGGGCGGCGAGATTTATCCCGGCGCGGACGATGACGGCTCAGGAACCACCTCCGTGCTGACGATTGCGCATGCCATGTCAATGGAGCGGCCAAAACGCTCCGTGCTGGTGATGTTCCATGCAGGTGAGGAGTTGGGATTGCTGGGCTCGGAATACAACACAGATTACGCGCCTGTGGTGCCGCTGAAGCAAATGGTGGCTGATCTCAACATCGATATGATCGGACGTTCGAAGCAACCTGGCGACAATGTGATGCAAGATGAACATCTCACGGATGCGAATACGGTGTATCTGGTGGGATCAAACCGTATCAGCCAGGAACTCCACCAGCTTAGCGAAGAAACCAATTCGCAATTCCAGAAGATGAAGCTGGATTATTACTATAACGATCCTAATAATCCAGAGCGGATTTATTTCCGGTCAGACCACTGGAACTATGCCAAGCACGGCATTCCCATCATCTTTTATTTTGATGGCACGTCGGTGGATTACCATCGGCCAACCGACACCATAGATAAAATTGACTTTACCAAGATGACAAAAGTCGCGCGGCTGGTATTTGAAACGGGATGGCGGATCGCCAACCTGGATCACAGGCTGGCGAACTCACATTAATAACCCGCTTTAGCGGCTTTTGCCTGGGCGACTGGTTTTTTCTCTTGCATATAAGTATCGATGACCACATCGAGCCGCTCAAAGAATGAAATTGAGGGCTGGAGCGTCTCTCCAGCGATCGCAGGTTTTGTCGGCGGGGTCAGAGCGCGTAGAAGTTCGTTCACGCGTTGCAGGCGTTGGTGCTGCTGCTCATTGTCCATCACCGCTAAAGGCTGGACGGAAGCGTGTTCGATATAAAACCACAAGATCCGGCGGAGTTGATCCAGCTCCGCTTTGAAATCGTTGAGCAACTGAATGGCATTTTCATCTTCAAAGAATCTTGCAAGCCTGCCCCCGCTCGCCGGTTCATTCAGCTCGCCATGCATTTCTGCCTGGATGGAATGAATCTCGCCAGTAATGTTTTTAATACGATGCATGAGAGCATTTTTTATCTGCGGTTGGCGTTGCCATGAGTCGGTAGGGGGAAGGCGATGGATGTTGCTGGTTGGTTTCATTTGGTTAGTTCTTCCAGTTAGGAGCAAAAGTCAGGTGTATAACATAAAGGCAGTTGGCTCCCTGCGTAAGCGAAACAAACTGAGAGTCACCAAGATTGCCAACATCGCGGGCGTATGGAAACGTGGGGCCTGTTTAGATCCTGCGGGCCAGAACCACTGTTATGTCGTCCGGCTGCTCTGTTGAGCCAATCCAATCCTGGACCGCGGAAATAACGTGTTCGGTGATTCTTTCCAGTGGCTGGAGACGATGGGCGGCAACGGTTTCGATCAGGCGATCTTCGCCAAATTCTCCAAACTCATTTTCCGGTTCCGTAATGCCGTCACTAAACGCGATGAAGATATCGCCCGGATACAACTCGACAGTTTCTTCCGCATACTCGCAGTCAGGAAATAATCCAACGACAGTCCCGCCGGTCTGCAATCGCCGGACAGCACCGTCCGCCGAAAGGACGATTGGCGGCAGGTGACCGGCATTGGCGTATGTCAGGCGATGTTTCTCGTCGTCATAAAAACCGAGGAAAAGCGTGGCATATTTCTCTGGTTGAGTGCTTTGGAACAAATGCCGGTTTAGAAGCCAGAGCATCTGCGCCGGCGAGGGCGGCGCCACCCGGGCTTCATAAGCTGCAATCCTGCTGTTGGTGCCATAAGCCGCTGCCATACCCACAGAAACAAGCTGCTCCTGCTCATAAGCCCTGACTGCGGAATGGATTGTGGCCATCAGCAGCGCCGCTGAGATACCTTTGCCGCTGATGTCCCCCACTGCCACCATTACCTGTTCTGGGCCATAGGAGAGAAAATCGTAATAGTCACCGCTAACGATGCGCGCCGGGCGGCAGATGCCATGCAATTCAAGCGTACTTGTCCCAACATTGGATCGCGGAAAAAGCTGTGCTTGAACTTCATGCGCGATCTCCAGCTCGCTTTGCAGACGCTCTTTTTCTTTTTGCTCAGCGATCAGTTTTTCCAGATTGTCCGTCATGGAGTTGAAGGAAACCTGGAGCGCGGCTAGCTGGTCTTTGGCACGCACGTCAATGCGATGGCTGAAGTCTCCGCGATTGATGAACTGCGTGGCGCGGTAGAGGTTCGCCACCGAATAGGTGATTTTTCCGCGTCAGGCCGATGCCGATCAGCAAAGCGATGAGCACCACAATGGCGAATGCAATGGCCAGGCCAATCACGGCACCAACAATTGCAGTGCTCCCAATTCCCACAGACGAAGTGAGATAGGAATACACGATGGAAAACCGCGTGCTTCCTCCCAGTATCCTTGTTCGCAGCGAGCCGTTCACCCAATCCGTGACTTGAATAGGTCCGGCAAAATCAAACTCGCGGTCCACTGGCATTACTGGGTCGGGTACACTGCCGGCGCTGATCCGGCCAGAAGCAGCAGCTGCACCTTGCGCGTTGGATAGTGCGTCCTCCAGGTTTTTTTCGTCGCCATTGGTTTGTGGATCCAATGAATAGAGGGTGAGCGAACCGACCTTGCTTGCAATTCTGGCCAGAAATTTTTGATCGAGCAAAACGCTCGATACCACCATCGCCTGGGCATGGGAATCCCGGTGAGCGTTCGCGGCACGCAGGTAAATGCGCCCATTTTCGCTCACCAACCCAGTAAAGCCATCTCTAACCCAGCGTGGGAGAGAAGACTTCGGCACTACGGCGATTGATCGTCCGGGAAATGACGTGTCGGAGGCCGCAATCTTCTCCGGAGTGGTGCTGTGCCGCGTAATTTCTTCCTCGGCCGTTGCGTTGGATGCGCCCAGGCGGTTTGCTTCCGCCTTAATTTCCGAAACGGCGCTGAATATGGCCAGGTTGCCCAGCACCAGATATCCAGATAGAAGAGCAATGGCCACTGCCAGCGTCACTGGCACTCCTCCAATAAAAAGGTAGGTAACGACCAGGCGGTTGCGGACACTCCACATCACGTTGTCGCGAAGCCATCGCAGGGCAAGAACCAAAAGAAAAAGGAAAGCGGCCCAGCCAAGAAAAGTCGTCCATCCGCTTAGCGCGGACGCAGCCCGCGGCGCGCTAGCAAGCCTGAGCAGCCATTGCAATAGAAGCAGTACCGCTTCTATCGCGGCCAGATAAACGGTGGCAATCGCCAGGCGAGTATGCGGCATCATGCCCGCCGAGGACAGCTTGCTCGTGACCTTGGACCAGAAAGTCAATCGTTACCGATTATATCGGTGGGCAGGTTCGACTGGTGAAAATCCCCGACAAAGAGGAGATTGGCGCTTAAAGGCGCTCCAGCAGCTCGACATGGAAGTGGTGGCTGTGCGCCAAGCTTAGCCCGCCGGCAGCAGTCCTGAGACGCTGGTAGGAGCCCAGAGCGTCAATCCCAAAGACATGCCGCATCGAGGGCAGGCTTGGCGACGGGAGCAGAAGACTAAATGGAGACGGCAGAACCAGCCACAACTTCAATTTAGCCAGAGCCAGAACAGAATATAGCCGGAACTCGGTGGCTGCCTGTACTAACTCCTGCGCCAACATTTGCCGCTGGCGAACTGTCTCAGCATCACTTCCCGATTCATGCGCTTCCATGTTGCCCCATTCGATCAGCACCAGGGCATTATGCGACATGCGCAACAAATACTCTCGCAACAGATGGATTCGTCTGCGCTGCCACTCGGTAAACTCCTGAGGTGACATTCGCATGCGGAAATTAGTTTCCTGCGCGGGATCCAGCAATGACTCAAGCTCATCATGTTCTGCCGGCCGCAGAAAAGGCGTTACATCTTCAATGGTGCGTCTGTGATACTTTCCGCGAAACTGGATGGCGGTATAAATGGCAAATAACAGCAGTATGCCGACCAGAAATATTATGATGATATCGAACATCATCGTCCGAGAATGCCTTTCACTGTCTTAGTATGCCGCCTGACTTCAGCGATCATCTGTTCGGGTGTAAACGCCGCAGCCCATGCTGCCTCTGGCCGTCCAGATTCCCTCTTTAGGAAAGTAGCCAGCCAAATCGCCACCCCAATAATGTAAGCCATAGCAGGGGCAATTCTGATAACGGGATCGAATTTCGTTCCAAATTCGGAACGCAGCAGGAACGCAACCAGTGATCCTGCCGCGCTGACGCCATAGCCGAAAACGATGCCTGCGGCGTGTTGTCCCCAGCGCAAGTGAAAGAGCCTGACCAGAATAATGAACACACTAAATATGCCAAATTGCAGGAATCCGACCGCGATTTCCAGGCCGATGATGGTTGTGGTGAACAAACTGAAGGCTGGCCGGGGAAGCAGGATAATGCGCAGAACTGCCACACCGACCATTACGATGCCAATTCCCGGGAAAAGCCATCGGAACCATCTCATGCCCAAAAAATTCCGAAATACCGAACGCAGTGCTTCTTGAAGAGCAAAAAAAGCGAGGCCTATTCCCAGTGCATCGTAAGTCCAGTAAGTAATAGAGTAGTAGCGGGTGTTGCTGCTGACGCTCAATAAGATGATTGTTGCGACGACAGATAAAGTGACGTAGGCGAAAAATATTGGGAAGTCGCGGTAATAGCGGCGCACGACGAGCAGTAGGCACAGGACCGCTTCCAGTCCCGTGCCAACCACGGTCAACACTAGTTCACTATTTTTCACGAGAGCGTGGCAAGCTTAACCCATGCACTCGAATGACGGCAAATCTAATTGCAGCTTAGCGGTGGCAGCTGTGGAACGGGTGCGGGGACATTTGCCGCATGAGCTTGTACCGCGCTTCCTGTCATCAATAAAACCGCTACCAACATTATCCGAATCATACTTTTCCGCATACTTTTCTCCTTTAGAGTAGGCAGTCGTCGAGTGCAACGACCGTGATTTTCTTCCAGGGCCTTAAACTGCAAAATTTATTTGAGACTTACCGGCGGCAGCGTTGGAGTGTGGGGAGAGTTGCCGCGTGAGCTTGCATCGCGCCCCCTGTCACCAATAAGACCATTGCCAGCAACGTGCGAATTACACTTTTCCGCATACTTCCTCCTTAGAGTAGGCAGTCGTCTAGCGCAACAACTGCAATTTTTATTTACGGGCCCGTGGAAACCAGCGCAGGGGAAAGGGCAAAACGCCCAGGGGAGGGAATCCAGGTACTGCAAGAAATTCTATAGCCAATAAATGGCTTTCGCGCAGTCTGGACGGGAGAATTTAACAAAAATCAAAAGTCAAAAATTACGAAAACTCAACACCACTCTCATCTCCATTGTTGGCCGCCGCCTCAGAGGCTTCGGGTGTGAAATCAGATGACAGGTGTGCACCCGCCAGTAACATCAGGCCGGAAATAAAGGCCCAAAACATCAACGCCACTGATACGGAGAACGCCTGCCCGTAAACTTCCTGAAAATTCAGCAAGGGCAATGCCTTGATGTACAAAACTTTTCCTACTTCCCACAACACGCCCATGGCGACCGCCGCCGGCAGCACGCTTCCGGCTTTGATCTTGCCGTTTGGCAGAAGCCAGTAGATCAAAAAGAAAATGGCGATGCTGGCCAGGGTAGCGCAGATCTTGAGCGCCACAAACGTGGCGGCCCGAAACACGATGTTCTCATTGCCCCGCATCATGAAAGTTAATGCCAGTTCGTTGCCCGCCGCCATCGCCACAGACGCTAATGCCAGAATGCCGCAGGCGAAAGCCAGGGCCAGAGAAATGGCGATGGTC
>CAVSYO010000063.1:0-76670 GCA_963732195.1 Terriglobia bacterium
GCTTAGCGAATAATGGGCAAGAGCCGTATTGACAAGCTGACACGAGGAACAATCTCACAACAGGAGCTAGCCTTTGGCAGTCTTTACGGTCCCGCCCGTGCGCCTGCTATGCTGCTAAGTTCTTGAATTGCTATGTAAATTACTTCCTTTACGCGCGACACTCGCTCTGGCTGTAAACGTGTTTTCGACAGCTATGTTCTGCAGCCCTGAATCGTGAACGCCTGTCACTCCGGCGCGTCAACGGGGCTGCACGAGGAGGGGATTGCAACCGGGGAAGCCTTAAATGTGCGCTTGCATGTAACTTCCAGGGACTTCGTGAGCCGGGCGGCGGTTTATCATGTTCGGGTTCCACCACCTTAGTTCCTTTTAGGAGTTGCGCCATGCTAAGACGACTTTCGATCGCACTTTGTGTGTTCTCACTGCTGTCAGGGTTTGCGCATACTCAGAACATCAGCGACGAGAAGGACAATGCTCCTCGGCCCGTGAAGCTCGTGCCTGCGCCTCCGCTGGGCCCGGTGTATCTCCATTGCGGTGCGTTATTCGACGCCAAGTCCGACGGTAAGTCCGATCAACTCGAGCAAGATGTATTCGTTGTCATCGAGCGCGACCGGATCAAGCAGGTAGGCAAGTTCTCGCCGCCGGCAGGCGCGACGGTCATCGATCTGACGAACCTGACGTGCCTTCCCGGCATGGTGGAATCACACACGCATGTTTTTCTTCAAGGCGACCGCAAGCCCGGACAGTACGATGCGCAATTGCTGAAGCAGTCAGTGGCCTATCGCACGATCGAAGCGACGACGGCCGCACATGCAGCCCTGGACTGGGGCTTCACGACCATTCGTGACCTGGAGACCGAGGGTGCAGGCTACGCAGATGTTGATGTACGCAATGCCATCAACGGAAACTTGGTATGGGGACCACGCATGCAAGTGGTGGGGCGCGCTATGGACGTGACCGGCTCATACCCACTGCAACCCTCCTACGCTTGGGACGTAACCGTTCCGATCGGGGTACAAACGGTCGATGGAGTCGAAGATGCGCGAAAGGCTGTGCGCGAACAGCTTTCGCATGGCGTCGATTGGATCAAGATCTATGCTGACCGCGGTGGCAGGATCCATGACAATATCCTGGAAACGATCCCGACCTTCACGCTCGATGAACTCCGCGCGATAGTCGATGAGACACATCGTGAGCGCCGACGAGTGGCCGCACATGCCACCGGGTTGCTCGGTGTACACAATGCCGTCGAAGCCGGGGTTGATACGGTCGAACATGGCAACTACATCGCGCCAGAAGACATGAAAGCGATGGTCGCCAAAGGGATATGGTTCGTGCCGACTCCGTTCGTCGCCGAGTATGACGCACAGTGGAGAGCAGAACGCGCGGGCATACCGCCGCAGGAATCCCGCGGGCTGAAGATCGAAGAAGACACATTTCGCCGTGCACTTCAAGCAGGCGTGAAGATCGCATTCGGCACAGATGTGGGCGCGTTCGAGTGGGACATGAGTCCGGCACGTCAACTTGTGACCATGGTGAAGTGGGGCATGACACCGGCACAGGCATTGCGGGCGGCGACGATCCGCGGCGCGGAGCTGATGCAAATTCAAAACGACATTGGAACCGTCGAAACGGGCAGGCTAGCCGATATCATTGCGGTCCAGGGTGATCCCCTCAAAGACATTTCTGTGATGCAGAAGATCACTTTCGTCATGAAGGGTGGCGCGGTGTTTGATCGTTGTCCGCTATGAATTGCGTGATGTGTTTCACATGACGCTGACGGCCCACCAGCGTGAGTAGGTCATCACGAAGGCTACCAGCTACTACGCCGCCTTTCGCGCTTGGCCCGGCATCACGCCTATTTGCTTCAGCATGCCCATGAGAGCGAGCCCATTCTTGGTCCGACACCACCACAGAGATGGCATGAATAAGAGTGCAAGTTCTGAGGCGGTATGCTCCAGGAGAAGGAATCTGGGGCAGACAGGTTGCAGGCTGTGCTCGTGCAGTGAGGCAGTACGACCTCGACACAGAGATTAGTCAGACCTGCGGATCGAAGCGTCACCGTAAGGCCAGTATGAGCTTGAATGGGAGTGTGGTGATCGCCTAAGAGCTGCGTCTACTCCAGAACCATACGAGGAGAGACGAGAATGAAACGATATCTAGAGTGGATCTGCATCGCACGCAGTTTGTAGTATGCACACGGTGGGAGAACGGGGAGCAAGAGATACGGCAATGGCGGAGTGGGGGAGTTGGCCAGGTTCGTGGAACAGTTGCAGCCGGAGGATCAGAGATCGCGGTGGAAGCCATGGGGACGACGGCGCGCTTCTACGATGCAGTAGCGGGACGAGTGGAGCGAGTGGTGGTGGTGAATCCGCATCAGTTCAAGGTGATCAGCGAGTCGGTGAAGAAGACGGACCGCAAGGATGCCGCCGCTCTGGCGCTGTATCTGGAAAAGGATTTGTTGCCGGAGGTAAGGATGAAGCCGAAACAGAATCGGGAGTTGATGCATCTGGCGGAGACACGCGATCTGCTGGTGAAACAACGCTCGGCATTGAAGGGCAAGATCAACAACCTGCTGGCGATGCAGGGGATCGAGTTGAAACGGGAAGCCTTGTCGAGCAAGATTGCGTTGGAGCGGGTGCTGGCGCTGCCGGTCAGCGGGATGGTGCAGTTGGAGTTGCGGATTCTGGTGGAGCAGATCCGTTCGTTGTCGGAGAGCATCGCGGAGTTGGACGAGCGGTTGGAAGAAGAAGGCCAACAGCTGCCCGGATACGAGAACCTGACCAGCATCAAGGGCATCGGTTCGCTCAGCGCGACTGTTCTGCTGACGGTGATTGGCAAGATCAGCGACTTCGCGGATGAAAACAAGCTGGCGGCGTATCTGGGCTTGGTACCACGAATAGCCAACTCCAATGAAAGTGAACGCAGCGGCCGCATCACCAAACAAGGTAATAAGCTGGCCCGCACGGCGCTGGTGCAGTGTGGGTTGGTGGCGAAGCGGTATAGCCCCTATCTGCAACGGTTCTATGAACGAATCAAACACCGCCGAGGAGGAGGAAAGGCCAAAATCGCTCTAGCCAGGAAACTGGTCAAGATCGTGTATGACACTCTGAAAAACCAGTGGGTCTTCGAAGACTTTCCCAGCTTTACCCTGGCTGCCTAAACCCGGCCAAAACAACTTTTGAGTAGACATTATTCATGGGAGACACGCTGTTTCTCTGGGGATGATTGAGTCCAAAGCCAAGCCCGGTGAATGCTGATCTCTCCACCCTTCAAGGCTGCGATTAGGTCCTGGTGCGCAGCCATCGTGAGCCATTTCACTTTCCCGACATTGCCGGCCGACACGCTTGCGACTGCTGCAATTCTCGATCGGACATCCAGTCGCCCAGCTTCCGTCAATTTTGACGAACCTTGTGCCGACCACCCTCTTGCTGGTGCGACCGTGCTTGCTCTTGGAATTCAAATTCCAAATCGAGCGCCAAGACTGTCCGTTGGAATGCATTGAAGCCCTTCAAAGCTTTATGCGCCTTAAGCATCTCTTTCAGGGACTCAGCCTCTGCAAGATCGTATTCGAGACATAGGAGTTCCTGTCCCGCCCAGTTCTCGAGCTAACTCAAGACGGACATACCCGTCTATGACGAGGCCGTCACGTGTGATCCTTATGGGCTCGCGATGGGCTCGCGAAATACCAGGTCGCCCCGCTGGGCCAGTGCGGACAATTTTGAAATCGGCACGCTAACACAATGCCGGGTGTAGCTTAGATGTGGATGGAGTTCGTCCAAGCGACGGGTTATCAGCCTACACGCAACCGAGTCAGAAAGCTTTTTGATATCGCTGCTTTTCTCAATTCATATGGTTCATTCATCGCCCAACAATCGTGATTCGTCACCGAGAGCGAACAGGTAAATGTGCCATACCGCTAAAACCGGCAGTCAACTTTCAGCCACTTCTGCAACCTTGGCGATACCTTCCGTGCGAGCGTATTTTGTGGGTAACTTATTGATTTGCATGGTGGGCGATCACGGACTCGAACCGTGGACCTCCTGCTTGTAAGGCAGGCGCTCTAACCAGCTGAGCTAATCGCCCTCTTGCGCCGCTGGATCATATGATTTGGCGCGATTGTAAGCGGTGTTTGCAGTATAGCGGCTGCGGTGGAACGGGGTCAAAAAGGTCGGTTTCCCAAAATGGTACCAAGGCCCATTTGCAAAAAGGGTTACCTAGGTCACTTCCACTTTCCTTTAGTAAGCACTTTCTTAGATTGGCCATGTTAAATTTAGGCTCCCCAGAACCTGGAAAGTTGCGGAAATGGCCAACTTCTTCGACAAGCTTCCCACAATTCTCGTATTGGCCGTCATGGTGGGCATCTTCGTGGCGCTGCGCCGGCATGTTAAATCGCCGCGGCTACACTTGTGGATCATGGCCTGGGGACTCATTTTTGTCCATTTCTTTGTCCAGGTGTTTGAGCCAGCTGACGGCAATTTGACGCCCTTGACGTTCATGATCGATCTGGGCTCCCTTCAGCTTTCCGCTCTATATTTTGTTGCTTCTTTGACATCATTTTTTGAGGATAAGCGCCTCACCTTCAGCCTCCTGATATTGACCGGCGTGCCTGCGCTGGCGTATACCGCCGGGCTGGCATACGAATTGAATTGGCGATGGCTTTACATTTCCTGCGCTGCCATTATTTTTTACGGGACGATTGTATTCGTGGTGCTGCGCCGTAAGGTTTTCACCACGTTTGTTATCTGGGCGCCAATCGTTGCCGCCACCGGGGCTGTGGCCATGGTGCGAGCATGGCATGGGCACTACAATTTTGGTTTTCTGGCCATTCTAACCCTGGGCTTCGCTTTCCCTGGATTTTTGTACTACAGACGCTATCCGCGTTGGTCGCCCGGCGTTGTTACCAGCGCCGGAGGCTTTCTTCTGTGGGGCGCGGTTTTTCCCATTGGGCAAATGCTGGATGTGTGGGCGCCCAATCTCAAAGTAAATCCCGAGCTCTGGAACACTCCCAAATTTTTTGTCGCTTTTGGAATGATCCTCACGTTGTTGGAGGACAAATCAGAGTTCCTGCGGTCCGCCCGGCGCCGTGAACAGAAACTGAACCACCAGTTGCAGAAGTTTTCCGGCATCACTTCCAGACTTCTTAGCGGAGTGGATGTAAATTCAGTTTGTAGTGAAATCGCCGCCGCCATCAGGGAAACCAGCACCTTTAATCGAGTTGCGATTATTCTCAGCAATGATCGCAAAAATTTGTTTTGCGCAGGAAGCGCTGGTTATGAAGGCGACGCAAAAAATCTAATCGAACACAAATGCAATGAGGTCTGGAAGTTCGAAGACCTGGTGGAAGCGTGCACCATAGGCCAGGGATTGGGTGAGAGATCGGTAATCCTGCGGCCGGAGCAAATGGAAAAATACGGCCAGATACCGAGCGACGCAAGCTTTGAAGCGTCAGCTTATTGGGTGAAAGGGAACCAGGTACTCGTACCATTGCGCTCCATGCGCGGTGAGCACGTGGGGTGCATTGGCTTGAGCGATCCACGGGACGTGACGCGGGTGAACGCAGAGGAGCTAACCAGGATCGAGCTGCTGGCGGGTGACCTGGCGGTGACGGTGGACAATGCCGCTTTACATCGTCAACTGGCACGCGCAGAAAAGCTGGCAGCCATTGGGCAGCTTGTGGCCGGTGTGGCCCATGAATTGAATAATCCCCTGACATCCATTGTGGGTTATACAGAGCTCATTAGTGACGATATTCCGGAAGGTCCGGCCCGGCAGAAGCTGGATAAAATGCTGCGTGAAGCCCAGCGCATGAAGCGCATTATTGAAAACCTTTTGCGGTTTGCCCGCCAGAACAGCCTGGCCAAGAAATCGGCAAACCTTGAGATGTTATTGCAGGAAGTTCTGGCGCTGCGCGAGTACCATCTGCACAATCACGACATCGAAGTCCAGGTGCAGATTGAGCCCAGCCTGCCTCCCGTGGCGCTGGATGAAGATCAATTCAAGCAGATCCTATTGAACCTGCTGAATAATTCCATTGACGCGCTGGAAGGGTTTTCCACGAAACGAATCAGGATTGAGGCGAGCAGCAACAATGGCCGCGTGATGATTTGCTTTGACGACAATGGCAACGGCTTTACCGACCTGAATCGTGTTTTTGATCCCTTCTATACGACAAAGCCTGTTGGTAAAGGAACCGGCCTGGGCCTGAGCATTTGTTATGGAATCGTAAAAGAACACGGTGGAGAGATCCACGCGGCAAACCTTGAGCCGCATGGCGCACGCATCGCGCTGGAACTGCCGGTAGAAGTGGTCACATTTGCGGGCCGGAGTGTCTGAAATAATCCTGTAAGCCTAAGAAAACACAACTTCCTTCGGCTGTGATCCATTCTGATAATGGACAAGCTGATTGCGCAGAGCGCAATTACAGCCCAGCAGCGGGCTAAATGTTGAATCGCGAGTAAAGCATCATTCCCGCAATGAGGACAAACAACAATGCAGAGCCCGCGCCACACACCTTGACCCACGGCTCGAGCCGGTTCATTTTCACGAGCAATTCCTGCTGCTCTTTAGCCATGTGGGCTTCAGAGTTTCCCAGGAACAGCTGGTCATCTTCGTGCATGGAAAGGGTGCTGCGATAGATCAGGAGAACAACCAGCACTACTGTCAAACCGGCCCAAAGAATGAGAAGAGGCGTCATCATGGAACACCACCTTGGATTTTGGCCGATTCCGCCACAGAGAGACCGCACCCGCAGGTCGCGGCAAGGGTGTAGGTGGAACCTTATGGGAATTATAAGCCTGCGCGAGGGGGCAGAATCCAGTATTTTCGTGAGTTGCTGATTGGGCGAACCGCCGAGTGAATGGCAAAAGGCGGTGGTTGAATGGCGAACGAAGCCGGCTGGGCAGAAAATTGTGCGACCGATAGATCGCCTGGTTCATCCAACCACAGGAAGCCTAATAGAATCAGCAGCAAACGGTGTATAATAGTCCTGAAATCAAGCTAGTCAGCTTCAAGGAGATACAAACAATGGCCACCACGATGACCCCAAACGTAGAAACCACTCCCAAATTGCCGGTTAATTTGACTCCCACGGCAGTGACTAAGGTCAAGGAGATCATGGGCCAGCAGAACCCGGTGCCGGCAGGTTTGCGTATCGGCGTGGTCGGCGGCGGCTGCTCCGGCTTCTCCTACTCCATGTCATTTGAGAACGCCCCGGGCGTCATGGATAAGGTTTATACCTTTGACGATTTGAAAGTTTACGTGGATGCGACCTCGGCCATGTATCTGAATGGCTGCGTCGTGGATTTCGTTGAAACCCTGGAAGCCTCGGGCTTCAAGTTTGAGAATCCGAATGTGAAGAGCACTTGTGGATGTGGCTCTTCCTTCAACGTGTAACGAAAATTTTTCTTGAAAATTTAAAGCCTCGTCGGAAAGACGAGGCTTTTGCTTTTACTTAGGTACCTGCGGGGGCGGGGCCGGAGTCCCCGTAGGCGTGGGCTGCCCAGATGCGTCCGGAGGGTTCTGAGAGCCGGAAGGGTTCTGAGAGCCGGGAGGATTCTGAGCGTCTGGTGCTCCTGTGGCACTGGGAGTCCCGGAGGCCCCTGCGGCTCCCGGCGTTCCAGACGATCCTGTGGCACTGCCCGCTCCACGTGGTGCAGCGACCGTTACGCCAGTCCCACCGCTCTGTTCCAGGCGCAGGTCATAAACGAAGAACCATTCGTCGTAGTGGTCTTTGTCGTTAAATTCCTTGATCGATTGGCCCTTGTTGACGCTGGCAACGCCCATGATCTGACCACCACCAACTGTCTGCCCATTTCCGATCCCTGTGGTGGTCAGTGACCCTAGCTGTCCGGTGCCGCTAGGCTGGGCCTGCGGCTGGCCTGTGGGTCCGGTTAGAGTCTGGGCAATGCCTGGAGGCGGCGTGACGACACCCGGCTGATTTGTGTTTAGCGCACCGGTAGCGCCGCCCAACCCGGGATTTGTGCCCCCGCCGCCGGAAAGTCCGGGGTTAGGCGCGGGAATCTTGATCTCAGCTTCACCCACATGGACCATTTTCCAGTCTGAGTCACCGGTCATGGGGTCTACATATTTTTTACGCAGGAAACGGATGTGGTTGGTGTTCTCCAGTTGTTCAACTGAAACTGGATAACGGCCGCCGTTCTTGTGAACAAATCGCTTTACCGCGGTAGCGTAGTCTTTTCCGCGATGCACCAGTTCTTCTTCCTTTTCGCGCTTGATCTGCTGGGCAATGCGCGGCGCTTCCACGGCCAGGGCTGCCAATAGCAGCGTAAGCGTGAGCATCAACGCCAGCAGCACGTAGCCGGATTCTCTGCGACGGGGCCGAACTGATTTCATACAACGCATCGTAAACTTCACGCAACTACTTGGCAGTTAACTGGATCGTTTGCCGGTTGTTATAAAGCACGTCTTCAATAATCACGCTGGTGTTATTGATCTGGATCACCTTGTACTTTCTTTCCACAATGTCACCCTGCCGTGCGACGAATATTTCACCTTCATCGTCAAGAAAGATTCTTTTTGGCTCTGTAGGCTTGCTGGCAAAGCCGTAAAACTTGAGCGGGATCGGCGGCGGAGGCGGCGTTGGAGTCGGTGTAGGAGGCATGGTGCGGGCCCATATGGCTGTCGGACGCTCGCAATCGTCTTTGCGACCTGCTTCACTTCTTCCATCCTGAAAATATTTCTTCCGCCGGCTTCGTACTTTACATTCTGGCTGGCAGCCAGCTTGTCGAGCCACAATCTTGGATCAAGCGTGCTGTCGGTCAGTTGCGTCGGGCTCGTGGACTTTCTGGTAGCCTGCGTTGTCTGCGTGGAAGTTGCGGGTGCGGCCGCGGGAGTGTTGGCGGAACTTGTGCCGAAGTCGACAAAGTTATAGATGCCCACCAGCAGCAGGATCGCCAGCAATACGATCATGATCCGCAACTGCTTTTTATTTTCCGCGCCTATCTTCACTTTAAAAGTCCTTCTTCTCTAAGAATGCTTGCCGCCGCGCCACTTGCTAGCTTTCCTTCAGGAATGTCTCAAATTTTATTTGTAGTGACACCACGCCGCTTTCCACGCTGGTAAGGCTGATCTGATTGATGATAAACACGAACCTGTCCTGCTCCATGCCATTGATGAATTTCGCAACTTTGGAGTACTCGCCGGTCACGGTGGTGTCAACGCCGACGCGCTGCACGTCAGGCAACTCAACCTTGTCCTTGTCAGTGCTATGTTCCTGGCTATAGCGAATTCCGCCCTTGGCGGTTACGCCGGCCTCCTTCATTAACTTTTCCAGGTGCTGGGAAATCTCAGAAAACTGGCTTGGCACTTTTTGCTCATAGAACTTCTTCACGTCCACACGGGTTTGGCCCAGCTTCTTGTCGATGCCAATCAACGGGGTTACTTCACTGGCGAGCGTATTCTTTTGTTGACGCAAACTTTCTTCCTGGGCCGCCCGGGCAGAGGGACTTGATCCCGGCAGCAGCAGGTAGACGATCAGCAGTAAGCTCACGGCGCCAAGGACCGAGAGGATCAGCGTAAATTGGTTTTTCATTTTCGCCAGATTGTTCATTACAAGCCCTCGCGGTTGGCGGTGCGCCCCTGCATCGGTGCTGGGGCAGTGTAGTAAGTCACGATCTCGAACTTGTAAAGCGGAATGTCAGTTTTCCCCTGGGCCTGCATAAGTTCGTTGCTGATTTGCGGACTGCGAAACCGGCTTGACTTCTCCATTTTCTTCTGCAGTTCAAGTCCATTCTCGTGCGTATCACTCATCACCACCAGCGTGAGCTTAAGCCGGTTGTCCTTGGTTATTTCAGGCGCTACCGAACTCAAGAAGGCGCGGGCCGGCATAATCCTCTGGAGATCGTTGAACAACTGCGTCCAGGAAAGCTGGCGGCGGTTGATCTGCTTGTTCCAGTAATTCTTCTGCGCGGTGACGTCGTGATTTTCAGGAAGATTTGAGATTGCTTCCGCCTCCGCCCGCTGTTTTTGCAACTGGGCAATTTCAGCCTGCAATTGCTTGATCCGTTTGCCGGAGTCAGACGAATTGGAAAAATTTCTCCAGGCCAGACCGATCAGCACCAGCATGAGCAGCGCGGAAACCACGATTGCTATGCTCCAGCGAACGTAAAACTGGCGCACATCCTCATACTTCTGCGAAGCGAGATTGATAGTAAGGCGCATTATCCCAGCAAAGCCCCCACGATGCCTGCCATGGTGCTTGGCGAGACATGTTCGCCGCTCAGGTTCTGCTCGGCGCCAAGTTCCGGAGCCAGTTCCTGCACCTGCGCCCCGGTCTGCTGGTGAAGCAGGGGACCAAGTTCCTCCAGCGGAGCGGTGCCGCCCACGTAAATCTTTTCAATATGCGCGGCAAAGGTGTCTTCAAAAAAGACGATCGACGGCAACACGGCTTCAGACAAGTCCGTGGCGGAAAAAATGCCGCCATGCGGATTATCGAGAGTGCGCACCAGCCGCAACTCATGGCGTTCGACCGCAGTGATTGTGATGTTCATGGGGTCGACCTTCAAGACCAGCGTTGGCCGTTCGCCATCCACCAACCCAAGCGCTGCCAGTGACGATGGCAGGACTACACCCGGCTCATATCCAATATCGCGGAAAGCTTTTTCGTACTCTTCAATGATCTCGCGAGGGGCAACTGCAGCCGCTACCCTCACAGTCCCATTGGAGCGTGTGATGTCATAAGAAAGCGTCGCCTGGTCCACATCAAAGGGAAGAGATTTCTTGAGACGAAAGCGAAGGACGGGCTCGATTTCCTCACGCTTGGTCGGGAGGGATTCAAAATCCAGCAGCATCATGCGAATCGCTACATCCGGCAATACCACGATCACGTCTTTCGATTTTCCGGCCACCGCGCTCAGCGCTCCGCTCAACGCGGTGCGCAATGCCTCAGGTTTCAGAATGTTGGGAAGCGTCAACCCGGGAGCAATCGTGCCCTCACTGAACCGCCGCGAGGTGAAGACTTCCAGTCGCGGTGTTTTGTCGGAGGCGCGGGCGGCGATCACCCCCTCCGAGGTGATTTCACACGCCAGCCGTGGCCGTACCGTTTTTTGTTGCGAACCTGCCATTTTTTATCTCGTAGTCTCGATGAATGTGACTTTATTGATTTCCTTCATCGTAGTCACGCCGGCCTTAACGCGGGCCAGCGCTGAATCGCGCAGAAACTTCATTCCTTCTTCGTGTGCGGCCTTGCGAATTTCTGATGATGGCCGCTTTTCCAGGATCAGCTCACGGATACGGTCAGAGAGATCCAGCAGTTCATGGATTGCCGTACGGCCGTGATAACCTGTGCCGCCGCATTCAATGCAGCCCGGCCCGTCATAGAACGGCACGCTGCGCCACTCTGACGGGGACAGGCCGAAATTCTCCAGCTCCTCATCCGAATAACGCACCGGCGTCTTGCAGTGAGTGCAAATCATTCGCACCAGCCGCTGTGCCAGCACGCAGTTCAGCGCCGACACAAAGTTATATGGCTCCACTCCCATGTTCAGGAAGCGTCCCAGCACGTCGACAACGTTATTGGCGTGGACGGTGGTGAACACCAAGTGGCCCGTCAGCGCTGACTGAATCGCGATCTGCGCCGTTTCCGTATCACGGATTTCGCCCACCATGATTTTGTCCGGGTCATGGCGCAGGATGGAACGCAGCCCGCGGGCGAAGGTAAGGCCCTTTTTCTCGTTCACCGGAATCTGCGTGATGCCGTGAATCTGGTACTCCACCGGATCTTCAATCGTGATGATCTTGTCTTCGTCGGTCTTAATCTCATTCAGCGCGGCGTAGAGCGTGGTGGTCTTGCCGCTGCCCGTGGGCCCGGTGACCAGCACCATGCCATAGGGCTCCAGAATGTAGCGGCGGAACTTGCGCAAATCTTCTTCATCAAAGCCCACAACGTCAAGCACCAGGTTGCGGAACTTCTCGCTCATCGACTCTTTGTCCAGCACGCGGAGCACGGCATTTTCGCCGTGAATCGTTGGCATGATGGAAACGCGGAAGTCAATGAGACGACCGCTGTACTTTACGCGGAAACGGCCGTCCTGGGGCACGCGGCGTTCCGCGATATCCAGTTCGCTCATGACCTTGATGCGGGTGATGATGGTGGAATGATGTTCCTTGGCCATCGGCTGCATGGCTGGAGTTAACACGCCGTCAATTCGATACTTGACGACCACGGAATCGCTTTCCGTCTCAATATGAATGTCACTGGCGCGTTTTTGCAGCGCGGTGAAAATCGTCGTGTCGACCAGGCGAATGATGGGGCTGACGTCAGCTTCCGTCGTGCCCGTGATACGGTCGATGGTAATATTTTCGTCGCCACTCGCTTCGTCATCCCGGACAACATCCAGCACAAAGCCTTCACTGGCTTCTTCCAGCACGCGTTGTGATTGCTCTGTCTTCTTGAGGATGTCGCTGATCTGGACCAGCGTGGCAACTTTAGTCCGTATGCGGCGATTCAACAGCAGCCCGATTTCATCAATCATCATCAGCTTGCTGGGATCGGCAATAGCAATGGCGAGCGTGCTTTCGTTCTGCTCCAGCGGAACAAAGTTGTAACGGAACATCAGGTCCACAGGAACAGTCTTGAACAGCTCCGCGTCAAGGTGATAATCACGCAGATCCACGAACTCGCAGCGATAACGCGCGGCCATATCCCGGGCTTTTTGCTCGCTGCTTTCTACAAGGCCGTTGATCGGTGTTGTGGCTTCCATTGTTGTTGTCAAGCTCTTTCGATCCATATCATCCTACTGCTGTGCTCCCAGGGAAAAGATCGGCAAATACAGTGAAAGGAGCACGACCGCAACTGTAATGCCCATAAAAATTAAAATGACAGGTTCAACCAACTGCATGGCCGTTGTAAGCGAATTCTGGACGTCTTCCTCGTAGAATTCCGCCACGGAATTCAACATGGCCGGCAAAGCGCCGGTGGATTCTCCGACTTCGATCATCTCCAAGGCGAGATCAGGAAAAAACTTTGTTTCTTCCAGGCTAAAGGAAAGTGCGCGGCCTTCGCGGACGCGATTGGAAGCGTATCCAACGTTGCTGGAAATCTTGAAGCTATTGATTGACTGGCTGGCTGTTTCCAGCGATGGCACAAGAGGCAAGCCACCTGAAAGCAGCGTGGAAAGCGTCCTGGAAAACATTGCGATCTGGTACTTCATCCAGATTTCGCCGAAAAGAGGCAGCTTATAGCGAAGCGCATCCAGTGTCTTGCCCCCGCGGTCCGAACGCACCCAGAGCGTAACGATGATGACAACCGCCAACAAGCTTCCGAGGATGACGGGATAATAAGTCTGGATGCCGTGGCCAATGCCTAGCATGAATACCGTGATTGACGGCAGCTTTGCATTGAGAGAGCTGTATAGATCGGCAAACTGGGGTACCACGTAGGTCATTAGGAACGTCAGCATGACCGTGAGAGCGCAAATGAGCAGCGCCGGGTACCAGAGCGAAGCGATCAGTTTTTTGCGAAAGGAAACGGTAATGCGCTGGAACGAAATATAGCGGCCCAGAACTTCTTCCAGGTTGCCGCTGCGTTCGCCCGCCAGCAAGGTGGTGGTATAAATTTTTGATGTTGCTCCCTGGGCTTCAAATGCCTGCGACAGAAGCTCTCCGCTCTTGACCCGCTCCTGCACATTTTCCAGAATGGCCTTAAAACGAAGGTTCTTCTGCCTTTTGCTGAGAATATTCAAGGACTTAAGGATGGGCAGTCCGGCTTTGATCAGGGTCAGAAATTGTTGATTGAAAATGACAAAGTGATCGGCTTTCAGGATCTTTTTGCGTGAGCCTCCACCCACGGGCAGCAAGCCACGCCGGGTCTTAACCGAGTAGACCATGAAGCCCTGCTGGACAAAACGCTCCCTGATCTCCTGTTCAGAGACGCCACTTTCAACCTGCTGGAGCACGTGACCGCGCTCGTCCGCCATTTTAACGAGGAATTCAGCCATGAAATGAGAATACGGGGGAAGCTCCGACTCCCTTACACAAGTCTAACATTCTACGGATTGTTAACTCTCTTTATAGAATGGGGGGAACACTCATTATTGCGCATTTTGCTGATTAATTTTACTAATTCTTCAGCTATCTAAGGTAATCAGGCAGTGATTTACTGGGTAACCTGGCTATCCTCAATTGTGTCTACGCCCGGGGGTGGGATAAAGCGAAAAAGGTTGTCCTGGACAGGCACATTTTCCTCGATTTGAGAGAAGCGGAAATCGGTAACTGTGCTGTCCAGCCCATGAATCACGATCCGGTGGATCTGGTGAGAGGGTGACACCTCAAGCACCACGTCCGAGACCCGATCTTTCATGATTTTGGGAATACCACGCATCACCACGTCTCCCGCCTGTAAGGGCGTCAGGTCGGGCGCCAACGAGAGACCATCCAGCTCCTTTTCCAGCCTGGTCTTGCCCAAAAGATAGCGCAAAGGCGACCGGAGATCATCCAGGTTCTTGGCTGGTGTTTTTTTTGCCTGCCGGTCGCCGGTTACATAAAAATAAGCGGTCTGGGAATCAATGAGAAAGAGCTTTTCCCGGGGCACATGATATTCCCAGCGCATGCGCGAGGGCTTTTTGAGCCATAGTGTGCCACTTTCCGTCCGAGAGATGCCATCACCCTGATAAATCTCAGTGAAAGCGGCTTTAAAGGTTTTCAAGTGATTGTAGTGTTCATCTACCGAATGGGCCACGGCGCGCACGTCAGGCGACTGGCTCCAGGAGAGAGAACAGAAAAACAAAATCGCTACAGTGGCAAGAATTGAATATCTCAGTTTCAGCAAAAAAGGTCCTTAAGCTTCAGGATAACAAGTCTCACATTATTTCGCTGGCGATTTATGACGCTCAAGGTAAGGGAAGTCTTTGGGATTCTGCACTTGAACAGTACCGTCAAGTCTGAGCTTGTAGGGTGCGCCGTTGGGGTCCACCGGAACTCCGCGCAACAGCCCGTCTCGGATCAGGTCAGACCATTCTTCTGGATAAGCATTATGACGATCGAAATATGCTTTTGTGCGACGCTCCAATTCGTTCAACTCTGATTCGACACGCAATGAAAGCAAATGCCTCTCCGCGGTAGTTTTGAGTCCGCTATCTTTCGTGGTGTCATGGATGGTTTGCCAGAGTGAAGCGGCAGTCGCGGGATCATCAGCGCGTTCCGCCATTCTGGCAGCCATCGCTTTCATCCAGGGCAGTGCGCCAGGGATCTCCGATCCCCTTTGAAAGGCCAGTTGTGCCGCCTTGGGATCATGGCGATCCGTGTAATGAATGAATCCAAGGGTGAAATAAAGACGCCAGTTCGATGGGTTGGCGCGAATGCCCTTTTCCACGAGAGCGGCAGCCTTGTCCGGCTGGCCAGCGCCGTCCGGTTGCTTTTGGCTAAGGAAGATCGAGCCGGTGTCATAAGCGACGATCAGGTTAGGATCCAGGTCAGTGGTGATGTCCAGCAGGGGAGCCAGCAGCTCATAGTGCGCCGCACCTCCAATATGCTGGGCGCCAAAATACTGCACTGCGCGTGTCCAATAGATATCTGCCAGAAGGTCTGAATAGCCAAGACTCAGCTTCTTGATGGCCTTGCCCGATGGTAGGTAGAGAACTTCGTCGAGCGTGGCCTGGCCGCCGCTAAGGGCTTCCACTCGCCGGCGGCCTAGAATTGAGCTCGCAAAAAGCACCACAAACAGCAGAGCGCAGATGACCGTGACTTTTTGGTGATGCTTCATTTGAGATTACGCCGCTCAAAAATCAGAATGGCAGCCACGGTTACGGCGATTGAGTAACAAAGCGCATAGACGGTATTCAGCAAGATCATCTGCCCACCCACGCTCTTTTCGTGAGCAGCCTGCGAGATTACGTTCAGCGATGCAAAGTTCGGCAAAACATAGCTCGCGGCGGTGATCAGCCACTTGTTCGCTCCCTTGGACATAGCCGCAAGGTTTTTCAAGTCATTTCCAAACGTGCCGATCACGAACAATGCAAATGCAAAGATGGCGGAAAAGAGCGGAGTTGAAAAAGTTGAGAACAGCAGTGTGATCGCGATCATCATCATGAATTGCAGGATGATGAAATAAATCGCAACCAGCAGCCCGGCATCGGCTGCAGTGAGACTGTGAACAAAAATCATCAGAGCGGCATAAAAGCCAACTGCCATCAGGGTTGCATTGACTGCCAATGTCAGCAGAAGCCCAAGATACTTGCCGACGATGAACTCCCAGCGGCGGACCGGCCGCGAAAGAATCGTATAGAGGGTCTTTTTCTCGATTTCCTTCGATACCAGCCCTATGCCGATGAAGATGGCAATGATCACGCCGAACAAAGAAATGGAACTGAGCCCCACATTCACGAGCATCAGCTTTTCCAGGCCTATGGAAATCTGGCTGAAGAGCGGAGCAGAAACTACCAGCAGCAACACGAACAGAACAAGGTTATAAAGAACGCGATCCCTGACGGCTTCGCGGAATGTGTTCCATGTGATTGCGGAGACACGAGAGGTCATTTTGGAACGACCTCCTTTTCTTCCTCTCTGGTTTTGGCCAGGAAGTACTCCTCAAGCGTCCTTTGGACCGGTGTAACCGAAATAAGGCGGGCCCGCTGCTCACGGAGCTTTTCCACGACACGGTCAAGATCGGAGCTTTGGACCGTGGCGCGAACAGTATCGCCCGTGACGTGATGCTCAAGAACCAGTTGGCTCACGGCGGACATAGCCGCGGCGGCGACCCAGACCACTTCTGTTTTTTCGGCTATGCTGGAGCGGAAATCATTGACCACTCCCACCCCTCGGAGCTCGCCTTTATGGATCACCGCGACGCGATCACATAGGGTTTCGGCGTCGGAAAGGATGTGGGTGGAAAAGAAAATGGTCTTGCCTTCATCCTTGAGCTGTTGAATCAACTCTCGAACCTCATGCCGTCCAAGAGGATCCAGCCCTGACATGGGCTCATCCAGAAATACGACCTCTGGATCATGGATAATGGCCTGCGCAATACCTACGCGTTGCAGCATACCCTTGGAAAACTTCCGCAACTGCTTGTTCCCCACGTCGGCCAGGCCCACCCGGCCCAGCAGATCGGTAATTCGCTGGCGTCGAAGGCTGGCAGGAACTCCCGATAGGCGTGCATAGTAGTCCAGCAGTTCCGGAGCGCTCAGATAGTCATAAAAATAGGGCTGCTCCGGCAAAAAGCCGATCCTGCGCTTGATCTCTGGATCAAATAAGTCCTTGCCAAGGATGGTGGCCGACCCGGCAGTAGGGAAGATGATCCCCATTAAAAGCTTGAGAGTTGTAGTTTTTCCCGCGCCATTCGGCCCCAGAAAACCAAACGTTTCCCCCACATTCACTTTTAGTTCAAGAGACTTCAAGGCAGGACGAATCTGCTTCTTCCAGAAGCCGACCGCATAGTTTTTCGAAAGACCCTGGATTTCTATGGCGTACATACCCATTCAATGCATTTGGAGTAGTGGTCAGGCCGATAGCCGACCTTCGTTCCGTTCGATCTGGCGATGAATTGGCTCAAGTTTACCAGAATCGAGCTTTATGACAATGCGGTTTTCAGGTTGCCGAATCTGAAGATCGTAAGTGCCCATAGCTCATTCGTCGTTTTGCCATGTCCGATACCAGCCAGACCATCCGCGGGTGCTTTGCAAAAACCGTTACTGAATCGCAGGCAAAGCGTTGCAGGCGGTAGCGCTGGCAATGCCGCTTCCAGTGGTTACCTGGCTCCGCACGACTGCGTCAGCGTTGGAGCAGTAATCGCGGGTCGCTGCGGTTTTGGTCACGCTGATTGCGGTGATCAAGTAGTCAGGAACTGGGGGTGCGTTAGTGCTGGAAGCGATGTTGTAGACAAACGCGCCTTTTGTAAAGGGCGCGGTGCCCAGAATGCCGTCGATCAGGCACGCGCTGGTAGCGGTCACATTGGCCGCGACGGTGCAGTCCACGCCGTTCGGTCCCAGAGTGGTCAGATTGGGAGCATAGCCGAATGAAGCATAGGTGGTTGAATAGGTCGCTTCCGCTGTGTTGAGCGTGCGTACCGTGCTGGCGCCGGCCGACTCGTTGGCGGCAATACGAGCCCTCATCAAATTAGGAATGGCGATTGCAGCAATGATCAAGATGATTGCCACAACGATCAGCAACTCGATCAATGAAAAACCCTTTTGGTTGCGCATTTGTCTGAGGTCTCCTCTTGCAAGTCCCATTACGTCCTTAAATCTCTGGCAGGATTGCAGTCATGAACTTAAGTGTGCAACTTTATCGCCACTCAGAGAGCGGATACCGCCAGAAGTCTCGTAAGACATTATAACATATTGACAAATAAGGTGTTTACTTGATTTTTGCGGTTGGGAAAGCAAGCGGGCTGAGAGAACTTGAATGAGGCAGAATGACAAAAAACGTCAATCGGTTTTGTTCGAAATTGTCGCGTCTTATACCAAAGGTCTGAAAAACATAGGGACATGGCTTGCGCCATGTCCCTTCAGGCTTATACCCTCCCCCAGGTACTTGCCTAAAACTGTTTACTCTTACTGGATTGCGGCTAACGCGTTGCAAGCCGTCGCCGTGGTGGGAGCAACTCCTGGGGTTGCATTGTCCACCTGGAACCGAACCACTGCGTCGGTGTTGGAGCAATAGTCTTTCTTGGCCATTGCTGAGCCCAAGGTTTGAGCGGTAATGAGGTAGTCAGGAACCGGGGCTGTGGTGGTGCTGGAGGTAATATTGTAGAGAAACGCGCCCTTGGTAAAGGGCGTGTTGCCCAGAACGCCGTCAATCAGGCAGGCGTTGGCCGAAGTAACATTGGCCGGCACCGTGCAATCGACTGTGCCCGGTCCCAGGATCGTCAAGCTCGGCGCATAGCCGTCAGCGGAATAAGTTGTTGAGTAGGTTACTTCTGCTGTGTTGAGTGTACGGACCGTGCTGGCGCCGGCCGACTCGTTGGCGGCAATACGGGCGCGCATCAGGTTAGGAATGGCGATAGCGGCAATGATCAGGATGATCGCAACCACGATCAGCAGCTCGATTAATGAAAAACCCTTTTGTTTGCGCATTAAGAATCTCCTCTTGTTGGAATAGTCCATTCTCTTTGGTCCACTCCGCACTGACGCAATGAAGTAAGAGACCTAAGATTTCCTCAGATGCTGTTGCATGTCGATTGCCCTTTCCCGGTTCGTGGCGAGTTTTCTGACACACTGGCAGGCGATAAACTGTTGATTTAGATATGACTTTAGTTTTTTTTGACCGCAATCAAAGCCGCCGAGTTCAACCACGATAATGGCGCTTGAACCTCTGACAAACTGACAAAAACTGTCATTTTCGAATGACGTTCTGTGTCGTGACACGAGAGAATCTCAGCGCGTCCTGGGTCCTTGATACCGGATCGAACCGGGCCGGAAACAACATAGGGCATGGCTTTCGCCATGCCCTATTTTTCGGCTCATACCCTCCCCCAGGTACTTGCCTAAACCTGCTTACTCTTTTACTGGATTGCGGCTAACGCGTTGCAAGCCGTCGCCGTGGTGGGGGCAACTCCTGGCGTTGCATTGTCCACCTTGAACCGAACCACTGCGTCGGTGTTGGAGCAATAGTCTTTCTTGGCCATTGCTGAGCCCAAGGTTTGAGCGGTAATGAGGTAGTCAGGAACCGGGGCTGTGGTGGTGCTGGAGGTAATATTGTAGAGAAACGCGCCCTTGGTAAAGGGCGTGTTGCCCAGAACGCCGTCAATCAGGCAGGCGTTGGCCGAAGTAACATTGGCCGGCACCGTGCAATCGACTGTGCCCGGTCCCAGGATCGTCAAGCTCGACGCATAGCCGTCAGCGGAATAAGTTGTTGAGTAGGTTACTTCTGCTGTGTTGAGCGTACGAACTGTGCTGGCGCCGGCCGACTCGTTGGCGGCAATACGGGCGCGCATCAGGTTAGGAATGGCGATAGCGGCAATGATCAGGATGATCGCAACCACGATCAGCAGCTCGATTAATGAAAAACCCTTTTGTTTGCGCATTTTTAAATCTCTCTTCCTTCTGGAATTCTGTTTTCGTTGGTAAATTTGCGAGCGTTCACTGGCAAATTGGAACCCGCGAATTTGCTAGTTCTATATGCAGGTCGCTAGCCAACTCAGGGAGAATCTTGAAGCGGTTTCTCTAAGACACTGATACATATAGCTTTGCAGGAATTATGTAAACAAATGTAAAGAGATCCAATACTCGCAATTTTAACAGAAAATGACAAAAAGTGTCAGCTCTCATTACAAAGAACGGCAGGGTTGGATGATCATGCAGGGCTTTTGCGCTAAAGTTTTGGCAGAGATCCCGGCACCCCTGCCCTCAGCCCGGGTCAATTTCGTCCATCGATGTCTTCATACCGGTCTTGAATGCCGCTTTCGGTTAAGCCAATTTCAGCCTAGAATTTAGCCAATTTCAGCCTAGAAAGGAATATCCTCATCGGTTATCTCGGACGAAGCGGGCGCAGGTTCTTCGGAATGCGAACTTCGCTGATCAAAGGAAGATGAAGCGCCCCGTGACGAACGTCCTTCATGATCGCCACCGCCTTCGCTGCGGCCACCTAGCAGCACCAAATCGCTGGCAACAACTTCAGTGCGGTACTTTTTCTCACCGCTCTGCTTGTCTTCCCAGCTTGAGGTCTGGAGCCGACCCTCGATATAGATTTTGGACCCTTTCTTGACGTACTCGCCGACGATCTCCGCCAGCCTTTGCCATGCCACAATGTTGTGCCATTCCGTGCGGTCCTGCCATTCTCCTGCTTTATCTTTATAACGTTCGTTGGTTGCCAGGCTGAACTTGGCCACGGGAACGCCACTGGGCGTGAATTTAACTTCAGGGTCTTTTCCGAGATTTCCCACCAGAATCACTTTGTTTACGCTCTTCGCCATGAGAGACAATTTCCTTTACGATTTTTGGTCAATATATCAGCATCGCGGGATTTCTTAAAGGGAATCAATCCTCGGAGGTCGGTCTGCGGCATTTTTCCGCCCAAGTGTTCCGCGTCAATGAATCGACCGAGGATTGAACCCTTAGAAGGGGTGCCTCCCGTGTTTTCGTGATCAATGCTCCCTTTTGCACCCTATCTGTTGTAGTTGGGCTGGCACTATCGGCACTTGCATGCCAGCGTATACTCCACGCACAATGAATTAGGACGCATCATTCGAAAAACCCGGCGCAATGCAATTCTGGTCACGCACAAGTCTGAAGCTATTATGGACAGCATACTTTTTGCTGACGTCCTTGTATTGTCTGCTGTCCTACCTGCCTTATACCTACTACGCAGTGATTAAAGCGCCCCCTGATGCGTGGATACCCTGGTTTGTGACTCATCATGTACAGATCTACTGGTTGCTCTTGCTTGGCGCTGCAGGAACTTACTGGTCGGAAAAAGGAACGAGGCAGTTTTCAATTTTCTATGGCGCGTCCATATTAGGGGGAATCCTTCTTGCCTTCCACCCCTTTCTTTTTCAATTGAAAAGCGATTTTAGCGCCTATGCATGGTGTATTGCTTCTCTGATTCCCCTCGGCTTCATGGGTCTGTTCCAGGTTATAGCCGATTGGCCCCGTGGTACTGGACGCTCTCAATCCTGGGTGAGTTATTTTCCGGTCGTGCTCGCAGCCAGTACTGTTTGCCTGATCACCACGCTCGGCACAAGATTGAAATATCACCAAGCTGGGCAATCTTTGAGTGTGCATTTAAAGGATTTTGAACTCGGTTTATGGAGCCTTGTCACCCATGTGGTGCTCGCGATCCTGGTAGTATCGCTCCTGAATCTGATCTTCGCCCTTGCGCTGCGAACGGCGTATCCGCGCGCTATAACATTGCTCACGATTGCGCTGGTCGTTTTCGCCGTTTTGGGCGTGAGTTTGGAAAATTTCCTGGATTCCGCGCTCAGCTTTCACGGTTGGTCTTCCATCCTGTATGCGCTGCTGCTTGCCGCCACAATAGTCCTGGTTGGCTTTTCCTTCATCCTGGCGTGGAGTTTGCGCCGCGGAAACCAAATACCCCAAGCTTTAACCACGCCAAAGCGCAAATTATTTTCAGTCATCGGAGCTACGGTACTGGCAGCTCTTGCGTTGATTCTGCCTTCCACGGTTGGAGAATGGGACTGGAATTCGGCTATTCAGCGCTTGTTTACGATGCTCCTGTGGATTGGTATGACGGCAGCTTGCTATCGGATATTCAACCGGCCACGGACCTATTCAGTTGCGGCTACTTTCGCCGTGCTTCTTATTGCCGGAGCCGGGTACAAAGCCCTGCAAGCGACAGAATTCCTCTGGGCCTCACCCCTTGGTCCCACGAACCAGGATGTTGCCATCTCCATCGAGAGATATGCTTCCCAGAATATTTCTCTGCAACTTGCGGATCATTTCCTGGGCAACGCTCCGGAAGCTGAAAAATGTGGCGAGTTCTGCCACGTTCTGCGCCAATACACCAATGTTCGGGATGCTGAGACGTCCACCGAGGTCCGTCTGGTAGATCCTCTTGTCCCAACTGCCAGCGATCGCCCGAATATCTTCATCTTCGTAATCGACTCCATGCGGCCTGATTTTCTGGGCGCATATAACCCCAAAGTCAATTTCACCCCAAAGATTGATAACTTCGCAAAAGACAGCGTCGTCTTTCGCAATGCTTTTACGCAATATGCCGGCACTACGCTGTCTGAGCCCGCAATCTGGGCGGGTGCCATGCTTTTGCACGCACACTATCTCCGCCCTTTCAGCAAAGTGAACAGCCTGGAGAAGCTAGCCAGAACAGACGGCTATCAGATGATTGTAAGTTTTGACAGCGTGCTCAAGGAACTGCTGTCTCCAACGGACCCACTGGTGAAATTGGATACAGATAAGCCAGCATGGAACGAGTTTGAGATGTGTTCCACTGTTGGCCAGCTCAACAAAGCACTGGATGCGCGCAGCGACAAGACACGCCCCATTCTTTTCTATGCCCAGCCGATGAACGTCCACATGTTTGCTCGCAATAATCTTCCGACGGCTCAAGCCAACGGATGGAACATCCCCGGGTTCAGCCGCCGCCTCTCTAACGAAGTTCACCAGGTGGACGAATGTATGGGCCGCTTCATTTCAGGTCTCAAAGAGCGCGGCATGTATGACGATAGCATCATAATACTCACCTCTGACCATGGGGACGCGACCGGTGAATTCGGCCGCCAGAGCCATTCCCACATAATCTATCCCGAAGTCATGCATGTGCCGTTGATTATCCACTTGCCCAAATCAATGCAGGGGAAATTGATGGATGGTCGGGAACAGATCTCGACCTTAACGGATATTGCCCCTTCGCTGTATTACCTGCTGGGACATAAACCAGTAAAGGCCGATCCGATGTACGGTCACCCACTATTTGCCGCTACGCGAATGGAGATCGCAAATTATCATCGCAGCGAGGTGTTCTTCGCCTCCGATGAGATCGCCGTGTACGGCCTGCTCGATCAGAATGGACGCTATTTGTATGCGACGTACGATTCTCCGGCACAAAGCTTTCTTTTCGATCTGGCCAATGATCCCAATGCTGAGCACAGCGTTCTCACGCCGGCGGAAAAGAAACAATACGATGAGAGGATCATCGACTATCTGAAAATGATCGGCGACTTCTACGGCTATAAGCCTGGAGTCGGGAATCTCCTGGCATCGGGAAGATAAACCCAGCTTTTTTTACGCATGCCCTCCGTAAATCTGGTACAGCATCACGTAAACAATTACGCCTGTGACGGAGACGTAGAGCCAGACAGGAAACGTCCATCGGGAAATTCTGCGGTGGCGGTCAAAGCGCGACTTCAATCCATACGTTAGCGACATGATTACCAGCGGCACTACGGCCGCAGCCAGAATCGTGTGCGAAAACAGGATGGTGAAATAAACCGGCCTGACCCATCCCTGACCGGGAAAATGCACCGAGCCCACGTGCGCGTGGTAATAGAGATAGCTGGCGAGGAAGACGCTCGATGTGGCAAACGCGGCAATCATGCATGCGCGGTGCAGCTTGATCTGCTTACGCGCAATCAGCGCCCGTCCAGTGGTGATCAAGATTGCGCTTGCGCCGTTCAGAGTGGCATTCAGGGCGGGGAAGAGGCTGTAATCGGTCATCTGTTTACGTTGCCGGAAACGCGCGCTTGCCGTTGTGGCGAATATCTTCCCCCAGATTACACAGAAGTATCTTGGTGTCGATCACGCGAAGTCCTTTTCTGTAATGCAGTTACCATAATTACGAATGCACTACATTCAGCATCATCAGGGCAAATAGCAACGGCAGATAGATCACGCTGGCTTGCAACAGCTGGCGGGCAAAGAGTCTGGAGTCGGGCGAGGTGGTAGGGAGCTTGGTCCGTGCCAGCCGGAAAACAAACCACAGAAATCCCAGTCCAAGCACCAGCGCGCCGAAGAGATAAATCTTGCCAGTCATCCGCAGCAGGGCCGGAACCAGGCTTACGGAAATAAGAGTGGAGCAATACGTAAGCATTTGCCGGATCACGCTGTGTCCGGCTTTGTCGACCACGGGCAGCATCTTGATGCCGGCGGCTTCGTAATCTTCGCGGTACATCCACGCGATCGCCTGGAAATGCGGGAACTGCCAGAAGAAGACGATCAGGAAAAGAAAGACCGCTTCAATTTCCAGCTTGCCGCGCACGGCAGTCCAACCGAGCAGTGGGCGGCATGGCGCCGGGAAACGCGCCAACAAATGTTGAGATCGGCGAAATGCGCTTAAGCGGCGTATAGAACGCCAGATATGTAACGGCTGTCGCAAAGGCCAGCGCGCCGGTGAGGACATTTGTCGTGAACGAAAGGTAAACCGGTCCCAGCACAGTCGCCAGGACTCCCGCCGTCAATCCCGTCGCCAGGCTCATTCTGCCCGCAGGCAGCGGACGATTGCGCGTGCGCCGCATCAGCGCATCAATCTTGTGTTCCAGAACTTCGTTCAATGCCGCGGAGCCTGCGCAAGTTACTCCGATTCCCAGCAGCGCGTTGAGCAAAGTCCACGTGATCGAAGAAACACCGCTTTTGGCAGCGCCCATGTAAAAGCCCGCCCATGCTGTTATCACAACAAGCGAGGTTACACGGACTTTGAAGAGCTGGAAGTAATCGCTGAGCAGGGAATTCTTCTTAAGCACCACGGGAGTGGAAGCTGCTGTAGAAACCGTTGCTTCTTGCTCAAGCCTCTGCGGAACAGTGCTCATGCTGTGGCCACCTCACGCTGGCGGTCGAAAGGAATCACCGTCGCTGGATCTCCCGCGTGACGGTAGGCCTGGATAGTCAGCACCATGGTCAGCGCAAGAATCAGAGCGCCAACCGCCAGATGAGCGACTGTTACTGCCACCAGGGTCATTGTGGGCTGCGATTCATTTACGCCCTGGACCACGCGAACCACGTAAGCGCTTACTCCCAGCAGAAGCTGTCCGATAAGCAGCAACAAAAGCCACAAGGCAGGCCGACGAAGGTGCGGAATGTTCCCGTGTTTGGTGAGAGTCCGCAAACTCACGTAGAGCAACAAGACCGTTACCAGCAATGCGTTTAGGATGTGAGGATAAAGTAACGCATGAACTATTTTGTGGGTGGGCCAGTGGTTGGATCCCATTGGGCCCCACTTAGTCCAAACATGGCGGAAAGCCGCGCCCAGGATCAGTTGCAAATACAGAAAGCCAATCAGCATCCAGCAGTGGCGTAGCAGCGGCCTGGCATCTTTGCGGGTGATTTTTTCTGCCGGTTCATCCAGCCAGCTTCGGCTGGTGAATACCGCGATCACGGCCAGCATGCAGAACATCGTCTGTCCGACAGTGGCATGCGCCGTGGAGATTGCAGGAGGCAGGAAATTCAGGACAGTCAGCCCGCCCAGCACTCCCTGAAACACTACGCCTGCTACTGCGCCGATTGTCAGGCCGCGCATCCATCGGCGCTTGTCTACGCGCCAGGTCCAAATGGCGACAATGATCGTCAGCAGCCCGACAAATTCGGCGATCATGCGGTGCGTGTGCTCGAACTTTACCCCGCCGATCATTTTGGGAATCTTGAACAGATGGCCAAAGCTCGTGGGCCAGTCCGGGACAGCCAAACCGGCGTTGTTGCTGGTGACCAGCCCGCCGGCAACGATCAGCAGGAAAGCCAAAGCGGCCACAAAAACAGTAAAGCGATGATGAGCGGCGTTATACGTGGAAGAGGTCAGAACTGCTCCCTGAGAGTACTGATTATTTTAGCATCCGGCATTGATCCGCCGGACAAATACAAAATCTTTGAAACGCGGAGGAAAGAAGTAATCGGAGGGTTTTTTAATTGCCAAAATCGCCAGTATTGCCAAAAAATGCCAAAATTGAAAAGCGTGCTGAAATCCTTCAGTCGTTATTCACAAAAGGCCGGACATCCCGATTTCTCAAACCCTCCGCTTACTCCTTTCATCTGTGTTTCAAGGTTTTTACTGCCCCGCCACTGAATAAACAAACGCCGCCTTCACCGTCTCCTTCGGCCCGACTTTCACTTTCATTGTCTGCTCGCCGAATTTTTCATGCACCGCTGCTATCGTGTATTCGCCCGGAGGTAGATTCTTGATCTCAAAGCTTCCGTCCGGCCCGCTCACCGCAAAATACGGGGTGCGACATGACGTTGATGTAAGCCCGCATCCATGGATGCTGGTTGCACTGCACCGGAATCATCATCTCTGGGTTAGAGAACTTTTTGGCAACTGGCTTGTCGGTGGGCATCTGCGATTCATTAAATGGCGGGTTATTGCTCGGCATGTCGTGGATGTTGTGGTCAGCCGTATCGGTATTGGTAATCTTCAACGGCTGGCCTGCCATAATGCCCAGGATGTGGGGAATGTAGCGGCAGCCTTTCTGGTCGAGCACGACCGGCTCGCTCGGGGCGGCAAAATTGCCCTGTGGCAAACCTTCTTTCACATAGACAAAGACATTCGCCAGCTTGCCGCCATTCGCCACCACAACTTCTGCGGGCTGCGGTCCCGTTGGACATCCCGGATCGGCGGTCATGTCTAGAGGCTTCATCTTGGGCGGCTGACCTTTGAGACTTACGACTCCGCTGATCGTACCCGCGGTGGAGGCATCGATAGTAATCGTCGCCGCTTTTGGAGCAGAAGAGGCCTGTTCTGGAGCCGGTTGGGATTTGCTGCAACCGGCCAGCATACTCAGCGAAAGGGCGAGCAGCGTAGCGCTAAAAAAGATTTTTATTCCGCCTGGGCGACAGACCCTGGTCGTATCCGTGTAAATCATAGTTATCAGTGTCATCAGTGGTAAGGTTTTCTCAGTCGCCGGTGGCCACAGCCACTTGTTCCATGTTGGCGATCACCGCGTCGGCGAACTCGCTGGTGCCGGAGGTTCCCCCCACATCGCGCGTGAGGTGCAGCTTTTCTTTGTAAGTCTTTTCCAGGGCCGCGTGGACTTTGTCTGCCGCCTCCACTTCGCCCATGTGCCGCAGCATCAAGATTGCCGACTGCAACACCGCGGTAGGATTGGCGATGTCTTTGCCCGCGATGTCCGGCGCCGAACCATGTACGGCCTCAAAGATCGCGCAATGGATGCCGATGTTTGCTCCCGGCACCAGCCCCAGCCCGCCAACAAAAGCTGCACACAGGTCGGAAATGATATCGCCGTAAAGGTTTTCCATCACCAGCACGTCGTACTGGTAAGGATTCATCACCAGCTGCATGCAGGTGTTGTCGATGATGTGCTCGCCGTAGGTGATCTCCGGATATTCCTTGGCCACCTCGCGGCAGCAGCGCAGGAAAAGACCATCACTCATCTTCATGATGTTGGCTTTGTGGATGGCATGGATGCGTTTGCGCTTCTCCCGCCGTGCGTACTCAAACGCAAATCGTGCGATCCGTGTGGAAGCTTTTTCCGTGATTATCTTGAGCGATTCCACTACGCCCGGCACCACTTCATGCTCGATTCCCGAATATTGGCCTTCGGTGTTTTCCCGCACGATCGCCAGATCTACGCTGGGATAGCGCGTGGGCAGTGAAGGCAGGTTGCGGATGGGCCGGAAGTTTGCGAACAGCTCAAACTGCTTGCGCAAAGCCACGTTGATGCTGGAAAACCCGCCGCCTATCGGCGTGGTCACAGGCCCTTTAAGGCCCAGCCCGGTGCGTCTCAATGGACTGCGTCAGTTCCTTGGGAATGTATTCGCCGTATTTGGCAAAGGCCTCAGAGCCAGCGGCAAACTGTCTCCCATTCAATCTTCACACCGGACGCATCCACAATGCGCACGGCGGCGTTTGTAACTTCAGGGCCGATGCCGTCTCCTGGAATCAGCGTAACCTTGTGTGCCATAGCTCCTTTTATTCGCGTCGGTCTTTATTTCGCGCTGGTCTTTGCTTTGGCCGGCTTGGCCTTGTCGTCTTTGCTGTTGAGCAGCGACTCCAGCTCAGAGTGGAATTCACCCACGTCTTTGAAGTCGCGATATACAGAGGCGAAGCGTATGTACGCGACTTTGTCGATCTGCTTGAGGCTGTTCATGATCTGCTCGCCCAATTCGCTGGCGGTGCGCTCGCGCTCTGGTGAATCGATCACGTACTGCTCCACTTCATTCACGATCTGTTCCATCTTGCCCATGGAGATCGGACCGTTTCTCACAGGCGCGCAGCAGCCCGGCCAGGATCTTCTGCCGCTCAAACTTCTCCCGGCGGCCATCTTTTTTCACTACCATGTAGGGGATTTCGTCGATGCGCTCGTAGGTGGTGAAGCGCTTTTCACACTTCAGGCATTCGCGCCGGCGGCGAATTGATTCGCCTTCTTTGCTCTCACGCGAGTCCACAACTTTGTCATTTTCGAACCCGCAAAACGGACATTTCATCGTGTCTTGACCGAAACTCTCAATGGGGTGTGATGACTAAGATTGTAACAGGGCAGCGAGCAGATCGGGTCATCGGGAAATCCGGACATCGGAGATCGCAACAGCAAACCCTTGAAACGCAGAGGAAAGGAGGAAGCCGAGGAAGCAATTGCCAGAATTGCCAAGATTGCCGAAAATCGCCGGAAATTGAATCCCAAAATCTTTCCGATCAGCGTCATCAGTGTTTATCAGTGGTAGGGTTTTGTTTTTCCGATTTCCCGATTCTCCTAGTCCTCCTTCAGAAACTTCTCTTCTTCCTGAATGCTCGCTTCTTCCATCTGCGTGAGCGATACATGCTCTGATCGCGCCATCGCCAGCCCTGCCGGAGTAACGGACATAAACGTCACCAGCCAGAGCATGATGCCGCAACTGGTAGCCAGTTCGGGCGACAGGTTGAACACGCCGCGGAGCATTCCAATCGTCGCCAACTGTGAGCCTCCGCCCACGACCGGCAGTTGCAATACGCCGCCCACAACGCTCGCCGCAGTGAGCAGGAAGACGCTGGAGAGCGTCATCTGCGAGAGTCGATGGATGGAATAAGCGTGCGTTACCGCAAGATAGGCGAATCCAATAAATAGCCAAATAACAATTGATAACGCGGATAACTGAAAGAAAGACTTCATGTCTTTGACGGTGTTCAACCCTTCACCGAAGGCCAGCACGCGTTTGCCTATCGCACGGCCAAACTTAGGTGATACTCGTCCGAACAGCCTCACAAAGACACTGGACGCGGTGGCAGGATTTTTTCTTACCCGGAAAGCCACCAGTGCCACCAGGCATACGCCGGCCAGCAATGCGAATGCAAACATTTCAAAGTAAGTGAATGATGAAATCTCATAACCCAGCAGATGCCGCCGGGCAGAATTGGCGAACCCAGGAAGCTTGCTGAGTGTGTCTCTTGACCAGAGGATATTCACGGCCATGATCAGGGCAAAAGCGCCCATGTCAAAGATGCGTTCCACCGTCCAAACTGCTAACTGCGAGGCCATGCTTAAATTCACTTTGCGCGAGATCAGATACGGACGGATAAACTCACCCGGCCTGCCCAGCAGCGCCAATCCGGCAAAGCCGATCATGGTGGGCGCTAAAAGGTCAGCGGTTTTGGCTTCACACACAGGGCGCAGCATGATCTTCCAGCGCATGGCGCGAAGAATGTAGTCGGCATAAACCAGAGCCACGCCAGCCACAAGATAAAACTTGTTGGTATGTTGGGTCGCCACCCAGAAGCGGTGCCAGTCAAATTTCTTCCAGGCCCTTACCTGTAGATAGACCAGACCGGCCAGCACAACCAGCACCAGGGCAGTGATCAGAAATCTTTTTTTGCTCATGTATTTACGTCAGGCCTAATCATCATACAAAAGCGCCCTGCGGGCAGGACGCGCTTTACTGCTCTGATTACTGTGATGCTTATGCCGGACTTGCGGACTTGGCCACACTGGCTTGCTGCGGCTTGGACTTCTTTGCCGGCTTTGGACCAGCAGGCTTGGCTGGGTTTGACGCATTCGTTACGCCCGACGCTTTCATCTGAGCGCGCTTCTTGGCGTTAAAGTCACGAACGATTTTGCTGATGTAGGCGCGCGTTTCACGGTATGGAGGGACGCCGTTATACTGCTTTACCCGATGCGCCCCGGCATTGTAGGCAGCCAGCGCCTTAATGGGATCGTTATTGTAGCGATCCAGCAGCGCGCTCAGGTGGGCCGTGCCCGCTTCCACATTCGCCCTGGGATCAAACGGATCAGCCACCCCGAGTTGGGCGGCGGTGGAGGGCATAAGCTGCATCAGGCCAAGAGCGCCCTTTTTCGATACAGCATGGATTTTGAAGTTGCTCTCTGCGCTGATTACGCTCCTCACAAAGTCAGGGTCAAGGCGATTCTTGCTGCTGGCTTCCCGCACCACCTGATCCAGATCAAAGGCCTGCGTTGCCGCGCTGGGCGTCGCCGCCAAATTGCTGGTCACAGGCGCTGGCAGAAGCGGCTTGGCCAAAGGCTTGTTGACTACCGGCTGGCTAACTGAAGCTGCGCTCGCCAACTGAGCTGCCGGGGCCGCGGCGGGCGGCGGTTCAGTCGCCACCGGGGTCTCATCCACTTCAAACGACGTAATCTGGTCGGTGGCGATGTCAAGATAGCCGGTAGAGGTGAAAAGCCGGGTGGATTTGGCGCTTTGCTCTTTGCGGTCAAAATGGATGGAGAACCCATTGCGGAGGACGGCAATCTGGCCGGCAAAAGCAGACATTTGCGCCAGTACCAGAAGCGTCGTGACCGTTAGTGTCCTTGAAAATCTCATATCGAACGCAAGATCTCCATTCTCGCCCAATTAGCTGCTGAAAGCCAGTCCCAAAATCTGCTCCAGAGCCTGAGCCACGCCGCTTTCCGCGTTACTGCCGGTTACCCTCCAGCCGTTCCGCTTCAGTTCATTGGATGCATTTTCCATTACAACCGCAACTCCTGCAAATTCAAGCATTTCCAGATCATTATGATTATCGCCAATGGCCATGATCTGCTCCCGCTTCACCCCACGTTCCTCGGCCCATCGCTTTAAAGCGTGACCTTTGGAACATTCCCGATTAAGGATGTCAAGAATGCACAGGTCGCGATGGTCATATTGGGTCCTCAAAACGGTGATTTTGTCCAGAAAGCCAGCCTGGCTGAGCCGCTTTTGCAGCCCCTCCATTACCGCCACCCGGCCGCAATACATGGCCTGCAAAGGATCCTCGGTCAGGGCATCTTCCAGCGGCGAGACAAATTTGATGTAAGGGCGATTTACCTCCAACCAGCGCGAAACCGTCTTATTTAGTTCGTCGGCGCTTTCCAGCACCAATGAATCATTGCCGGGGACATTTGCGACGCGATCAAACGTAAGCACCGCATGCCCGCGGAATTCGCCCATGTATTGAATGAGTTCTGCGGCGGTTCTTGCAGGCAGGCGGTCGGTAAAAAATGTCTCGCTGTCGCTGGAACGGATCAGAGCTCCGTTGGAGCTGATAAGCCAGATGGGAAAGCCAAGTTCCCGGGCTATGGGCAGCGCATAGTCATGGCGGCGTCCGGTGGCCAGAATGATTTCTATGCCGTCTTCATGGGCTGCACGCAGGGCTGCGATATTGCGCGCGGGTACCTGAAAATTGGGATCGGTCAGCGTGCCGTCAATATCCAGGGCCAATAGCCGGATGGGGTGGTTGTTCACGGTGGTTCCATCATATCGGTCGACGGCAACAAAGAGGAATTCCGGCCGCCTTCGAATTATTCAGTTTTGGGCGGCGGAGTGTATGGGATCTCACCCTTGCCCGCGCAAGCAGTGCACCGCATGCCGTCTTTTAACCCGGCTCCGTGACAGACAGGGCAGAGCCGCGTTTTGGTTTTTGCAGAAGTTGTCATGAGTGGTAAACCGATCATACTCTCTATTGTGGGGGCGCGCCAAAAATGCTAGAAACTCCGGTGATTGATCGTGAATTCAAGGATTCGATTTGCTGAACAGATCTTCTTATTGTCGCTTTCCAATCGCAATCGAGGTAATGCTCTCTCGTCTGGTCGGCCCGCGCATTGCCTCTGCGACCTTCGAATTCTTTGTCTTCGGCCTTAAGCAGGCAGCATCGTGCATTTTTGCGGGATCGTTTCTTTTTCTGCTGGCGATCTCGGGCCACGTTCACATTCCTGGTCTTGCCCGTTATGACTTCTTGTTCCTGAGCGCAATTGCCATCCAGATTGTTCTGGTCGCTGTGCGGCTGGAGAACTGGCGAGAAGTCGCGGTGCTCTCTGTGTTTCACCTGGTCGGTATCGGGCTTGAGCTATTCAAGACTTCACCTGCAATCCGGTCGTGGAGTTATCCCGAGCCGGCATTTTTTCATTTGAAAACCGTCCCGCTGTACAGCGGATTTATGTATGCCTCGGTTGCTAGCTACATCATGCAGTCATGGCGGCTGATGCAGTTGAAGATCACGGAATTTCCGCCCTTCTACCTTGCTGTGGGCCTGTCCGCTGCTATTTACGCGAACTTTTTTACCGATCACTACATTATCGATCTGCGATGGCCGCTTGCGGCTTGCGTGCTCCTGCTTTTCCGCCGCACTCAGGTCCATTTCATCGTCACCCACAAAGTGCGGCGGATGCCCGTGGCGCTTTCATTTCTTCTGATCGGTTTCTTTATATGGGTTGCGGAAAATATCGCCACGTATTTTGGAGCATGGCAGTATCCCCACCAGAAACGGCAGTGGGCCATTGTGGGTCCCACCAAGATCAGTTCCTGGATGCTGCTGGTGATCATCAGCTTTATTATCGTGGCGGCGTTGAAAGAGATCTTTCCCAAGAAGCAGGAAGTATTTTCTGCGGCTGATCAAGCGCTGCCGACGTCGCCTGCGGAAGCCGAGGCAGAAGATACAGCTCTGGCATAGCTTGGGCTGAGGGCTTGCAAAAAAAACTCCGATAGCGCAACCGTGATAATTCTTAAAAGATGGACGAACTTGATCGCCTGAGCTCAAACGTGCCCCGATTCCCGAGAAGAGCATGATCCTTCCGGAATTGCTGGCCGCTGGGACGCGGGCGAATGACTTTCCTACGCCACCTCCGCCGCCAAGGACAAGGACATCGTAAAAACAAATCTCCGGCGGAAAATAAGTCCGCCGGAGCACAGGTCTTCAGGAGAATCCTTGTTAGTTACAGTTTGCCTTGAACGCAGGCAGCTCAGTCTTGCGTGATGACTTGTCCGTACCGGAGAAAGATAGCGCCGCGTCTCCTTTGGCGCAGCAGCTGATGAAGGGGGAGCAGCTGCCGGCGCCGCCTCCGCAATCCGCGTCAGTTGCGCACGGAGCACTGCCGCAGCTACATCTACACGTTTTGCGGAATCCCGCTCCCGACGGCAGTGCCGATATCGGCACCGCGAAAACACTCTTCAGCGAGAGGTCTGGCATCAGGTAGGTGTGAATCGACCCGACGGAACTCTGTGCGGAGTCATTCGGAGGAGCAGCCGCCGTTGCGCTGGTCACTGCTGCCAGCAGGATGGTGGCAAAAAGCAACATCTTGAAAATCGAGCGTGAAAACATGCGATCTCCTTTCGGGGAACCAATATTCGGCTCGAAGGAAGACCGAATTTTCGGCTCCTGTGTTGAATTTTAGCAACCTCCAACACGATCAAGCACCAATATTCCAGCCCGGCTGCTAGAGCGATTCCCGTTTCGGGAAAGCACGAACGCAAGCCGCCGGGTGAACAAAACTGGGGTTATCAAATATTCAGGCAACCGCAACCCTGGGCGGTCCGCAGAAGCACTTCTTTCATTGCGTTGAGCGCGGCAGGAATTTTGCAATGACGCGAATTTCTCCGTGGATGTGCCGGTTGAATTCCTCAAGTTCCCCGGCAGGTATCCAATATTCCAGATGTATATCGCTTCCGACTCTTCGTACCTCAAAGCGGCTTAAATATTCAGCATCAACATCGAATTCCAGGACGTAACCGATAAATCCGGAACGCTCGTCTTTTGTATTCCAGTCACGAGCAATCTGCTCGGCATATTCCTTCGTCAAGACCGGATAGAAGATTGGTTGGTCGGGCAGGCGTGGAGGGAAGGACCTTGAACCCACTGCTCGCGATCAAATCGAGTTCGACTTGGCCGACAGGTCGGAAAAGTTTGGTCATTGCCATTAGGGTATGTCTCTGGGATTCTAGCGGACGATAGACAAAAGTCGCCGCTCGGATCAACAGAAGCTCGCTTCGATGGGTGAGGATTACCGTTCGGCAGAAAAATTTGCGCGCTTCACAATAGCTGTTAAAATTGTATGTTGCACCCACACCAGCTTATTGAGATACGGAGAACTTTACCTCTATGGCATATGTGATTGCAGAGCCTTGCATCGGGACCAAGGACGCGGCCTGCGTAGATGCATGTCCGGTGGATTGTATCCACCCTAAAAAAGACGAACCGCAGTTCGAAGGCACCGACATGTTGTTCATTGATCCGGTGGAATGCATTGATTGTGGCGCGTGCGTGCCGGTCTGCCCGGTGTCCGCCATTTTTGCCCTGGACGATCTGCCGGAAAAATGGAAAGAATACGCGGAGAAGAATTCCAAGTATTTCGGCCGGTAAAAGCTGAACCAGAGTTTCCCAACGCGCAGCCGCCTAAGCTGCGCGTTTTTGTATTTGCACTCCGATGTATGCTTGAACCAGCATGCCCCGGCAATCTGAAGCATTGATTTTGCGCACCTATCCCTTCCATGAAGCGGACCTGCTGGTGACGTTCTTCACCCGCGCGGAAGGAAAGATACGGGGTGTGGCCAAAGCAGCCAAGCGATCCAAGCGGCGTTTTGGCGGCGCGCTGGAGCCGCTGACCCATGTGACCGCGCATTGGGAGGAAAAGGAAAAACAGGAATTGGTGCGGCTGGACTCATGCGACATTATTTCGTCGCCGCTGGCGACGGAAGTCACATATCCGCGGCTGGTGGCGCTGAGCTATGTAGCCGAAGTAATTGATCAGCTATTGCCTGATCGCGAGCCCAGCGACGATATCTTTCGCCTTACGTTGGCAGTGGTGCATCATCTGAAAGCTGATTCCATCTGGATGCCGCTCACTTATTTTGACCTTTGGATCGTCCGTCTCATCGGCCTGCTGCCTGATCTGCATGCCTGCGTGACGTGCGGAGCTGTGCTGAACGGAAGCCGGGCATATTTTCATCCGCTGGCTGACGGCTTGCTATGCCAGGATGATAAAAGGCTGGCCAGCACAGAGATTTCTGCCGATTCGCGAGCACAGGCGACGGAGATGTTCCGTGCTCCGTTGAACAAGCTGAAAAGCGAGCCCTGGACGCGCAGCCGTGGGGCCGATCTTCGTCGCTTTCTGGCCCAGCGCATTGAGCGGCATATTGAGAAGAAGCTGGTGACTGCGGCGATGCTGGAACGAGTGGATTAGATTGTTTCTGAAATCCCGAGCGTAGCGAGGGAATCCTATTGCTTAGGAAAAACTGTTGGGCTGCGAATTAACGCGAAGGAACACGAATCAGGATTATTCGTGTGTTTCGCGTGCATTCGTAGCTAACGCTGTTTCCGTTGCTAAAAGGGATCCCTCGCTTCGCTCGGGACTGCGGAAAAGCTTCGCTCGGGATGGTAGAAAATGCCTGACACGTACAACTGCAGTGAAACTGGTCGCTCTTTTGCAACCGCTGAAGCTGCTGACGCCAGTGAAGCCCGCTTCCGCGAGATCCAGGCCGAATGCGATGCGGGGCACGTGCCGGAGTTGCGCGAGGGCGACGTCATCTATATCGGAACGGAACTCTACCTTGGCCATGGACGTGACGATTTCCGCGGCGGACTGGCTGAGGTGAGTGAAGTCCGCCAGGACATAAGCAAAGGCCAGCAGACGCCTTTTGTGCGCGTGGTGCAGCAGATGGACACAATTCACAACTGGAAGTTATTGGCTTCAGAGCAAAAAGAACTTCGGCATCGGCATGGTAAGAGTTGGGCGCATCCTGACCCGGATGATCGACCTGAATTTAATGAATGGTAGCCGAGTGAGTTGGAGTTAGATGCCAGCAGAGACTGAAGCCGAGCGTGGCTATGTAGATCAGCGACATAAAGGTAACAACAAACGCTCCAACAAACAGGCCAAGCGACGCCAGATGGTACGAGTAAAAGAAAGCATAAAGAGCTGCAAGACAGCTTGCCAGGGCCACAATCGAACCCGCCAGCCATCCTTTTGTTCGGGCATTCATCTGCAAGTACGGCGGAACGGGCTGCGGCGGCGTACGTTTGAACCATCGCCAATACCAAAAGACGAGAATGGCCAAACCCAGAATTGAGCTTCCGTGCTGCAGCACGTTGTAAAGCGGCCGGTGGGTGCCAAATTCTTCAAGGGGAACGCGCATGTCGGGGACATTGCGCACGACCAGGCCGCCGTCGTGCGTGAAAGCGTCCCACGCGAGATGCGAGACGGCCCCCAGCAGCAGTGATGCGACGATCAGCGCGAATCTTCCTGCCCCGCTCCAGAGGAATGGCTTTGCCAGAGCGGCCAGACGTTGCTGGTGGGACTGCGGAGCCAGACTGATCAGCGGCAGCTTCATTATCCGTTGAAAAATCCAGAGCACAGCCAGGCCTACGGGAAGACAAAAAATAAAAATCCCTTTGAAACTGTGGCCGAAGTGGCCGCGGGGAGCCAGGTTGAGAAAGTAGCGAAAATCAGGGGCCAGACTTCCGACCACCAGGGCCGAAAGCACCAGAAATTTCCGCAAAGGCACAACCGCAGCAGGATGAGCAAGCGTGAAAGGCAAGTCCCAATATTACCGCAGCTCACGAGGCGGAACATATGCCGAGGTGAACGCGCAGCTCGGACAATAGGAGAGAATGTTCGGAGTGATCTGTTAAATTAATAGTTTCGTTACTCATGCCAATCGCCCCTACATACCAGGAACTTATCCTTCGCCTGCAGAAATTCTGGGCGGAGCGCGGCTGCGTTTTGCAGCAGCCTTATGACATTGAGGTCGGTGCCGGGACCATGGCGCCGGAAACATTCCTGCGCGTGCTGGGGCCAAAGCCGTACAAAGTGGCGTATGTTCAGCCATCGCGGCGGCCGGCTGATGGCCGTTACGGCGACAATCCTAATCGTCTTTACAAGCACATGCAGATGCAGGTGATCCTTAAACCACCACCTGAGGATGTGCAGGAGCTTTATTTGCGGTCGCTGGAAGCGTTAGGCATTGATCTGCGCAAGCACGATATCAAGTTTGAAGAAGATAACTGGGAGTCGCCCACCCTGGGCGCATGGGGTGTCGGCTGGCAAGTGATGCTCGACGGGCTGGAGATCACGCAGTTTACGTATTTCCAGCAGTGCGGCGGAATCGATCTTGATCCCATTTGTGCCGAGCTGACTTACGGCCTGGAGCGCATCGCGGCCTTTTTGCAGGACGTGGACAGCATTTATGACATCGTGTGGGCGCGCGATCCATCACCCCAGTCTGGCAAAAGCGGCCAGCCTGGGGACCCCGATCCACAAAGCGGCGCGGTGGTGAAGTATCGCGACGTGCGCTATCAGGATGAGCTGCAGATGTCGGTAAGTAACTTTGAGAAGGCCGACGTGGAGAAGACCTGGAAGCATTTTGAGATGTATGAGGCCGAATCGGAGGCGCTCATCCATCAGTTCAATGCTCTGTTGTCCGATAAAACTGCGACCGCCGATGCGAAACAGCGGTTCCCTCTGCTCGCTGCTTACGAGCTGTGCCTGAAGTGTTCGCATCTTTTCAATCTTGCTCGATGCTCGCGGCGCGATCTCAGTAACAGAGCGGGTGGGAGTGATTGCCCGCATCCGGCAACTTGCTGTGGGATTGGCCAAAGCCTATGTCGCGCAACAGAATATTGGCGCTGAAGCAGTGAAGCTCCAGAAGGGAGGAGCGGCCTGATGCCTGACTTTCTGCTGGAGATCGGCACGGAAGAGATTCCCGCGAGGATGATTCAAGACGCGGGCAGAATGACATGGGCCATAGGATTGCCAAGCTGTCTTGTTGAAAGCCGACTTGATCCCGGCATGATGAGTGTGCATCCAAGTCTTTGTAACCCCACGCCGGCTCGTAGTAATTGCTAACGGTATTTCGGCGACGCAGCCGGATGTGCAGGAGCAGCTTACCGGGCCGGCCACAAAGGTCGCATATAAGGATGGCCAGCCCACGCCTGCGGCGCATGCCTTTGCCAAGAAAGCCGGAGTGGATGTCTCACAGTTGCAAAAGTGTCACCACGCCGAAAGGCGAGTATCTGACGGCGTCGGTCACGAACAAGGGCAAACCGGCGGCCCAAGTCCTGGCTGAACTTCTGCCTAAGGAAATCGCGTCGATTTACTGGCCCAAGAATATGTACTGGCGCGCGGGCAAGCCCGAGAGGTTTGTGACGACCGGTACGCTGGATTGTGGCGTTGCTCGATGGCGAGGTCATTCCGCTGGAGTTTGCCGGCATCAAGGCAGGGAATCAGTCGCGGGGACATCGCATTCTCGGCCCGGCGCAGGTCTCTGTTGCGTCGCCATCGCGATATGCAGAGACGATGCAAGGCGCGCATGTAACGACCCTGAGCGCCGATCGCGAGTATAAGATCCGCAAAGCGCTGGACGCAGCCACGCGCACGGTTCCTGGCGCGCGCTGGCGCGAAGATGCCGAATTGCTCAAGACCGTGGTGAATCTTACCGAGTGGCCTTCGGCGATTCTGGGCAACTTTGACAAGCAATATCTGTCACTGCCGGAAGAAGTGCTGGTGACGGTGATGCGCGATCACCAGAAATATTTTGCCGTCGAAGACGAGGCGGGCAAGCTGGCGCCGCACTTTTTGGCAGTCTTGAATACCGATGGAGATCCCGATGGACTGATTCGTCACGGCAATGAGCGCGTGCTGCGGGCAAGGTTTAATGATGCACGATTTTTCTGGGACACAGATCAGAAGACGCCGCTGGTGAATCGTGTGGAGATGCTGAAGGCGGTCACGTTCCAGAAGGACCTGGGCAGTTACGCGGCCAAGGCTGAGCGCATGGCCAAGCTGGCAGACCGGCTCTGCGCTTTGCTCACAAAAGCCGGCATGAACGTTGACGCCAATGCGGTGCAGCAGGCTGCACGGCTGGCCAAGACAGATCTGACGGCAGAACTGGTGAAAGAATTTACGGAGTTGCAGGGTGTCGTCGGTGGGTTGTATGCGAAGGCTCAGGGACTATCGGAGAAAGTTGCCATCGCGATCTATGACCAGTACAAGCCGGAGTCGACCGAGGATTCCGCGCCGAGGACGCTGGAGGGCGCTGTCCTCTCTATCGCCGACAAAGCAGACAGTATTGCGGGAATGTTTGCTTTGGGGCTGATTCCCTCAGGATCGAAGGATCCATTTGCTCTGCGGCGGCAGGCGAATGGAATTGTCAAAACGATCGTCGAGCATAAGCTGCCGTTGAATCTTGGGCAGATCATGGAAGATGCTCGGGCAGGCTACCAGGGGAGTGAAGCGGAGAAGAAGTTCACCTTAAGCGGTGAAGCTTACGTTCAGGCCGTGCGCGGCTTTTTCCGCGAGCGGCTTGAATTCTATCTGCGCGATGTTCTGGGGCTGGCCTACGACGTGGTCAACGCAACTTTGGCCGCCGGTGCGGACGACGTGATTGATGCAGTGGCACGAGCAAGCGCAGTTGCCAAAGTTCGTCCGTCGAGCGACTTTGAATCGATCTCGGTGGCGTTCAAGCGCATGAAGAACATTTTGCGGCAGGCGGCAGAAGCAAAGAAGATGATCGCTGAGCCATTCAACCCGTCGGCACTGAAGGATGCGGAAGAGAAAAAGCTGGCTGAGGCGGTTCCGGGGGTGGCGAAGAAAGTGAAAGAGCTAAGCGCTTCGCGGCAGTACGAGCCGGCCCTCATCGAGATTTCACGATTGCGTCCTGCCATCGACGCTTTCTTCGATAAGGTGATGGTGATGGTGGAAGACGAGAACCTGCGCGCACAGCGGCTGGGCCTGCTGCAAACGCTGGTGAATGAATTTTCCAGCATCGCGGATTTTTCTGAGATCGTGACAGAGAAGAAGTCGTAATAGGTCTCTTAGAAATGTGTCGCCCCGCTGGGGCTCGTTCCTTTTCTTGCGCCTACCCACCCTTACGGCTTCGCATCCCCGCCCCAACACGCGAAAACCGCGCGTGTCGGGGGCCCGGTCGCTCGCCTCAGCGTCCACCCCATCAAGCGAAAAACGTGTTCAGATTCATGACATCCTTTACAGAATATACCGGGACATCCTTTTCACTCCGGCGCGAGCTGAGCGAGCGCAGGAGCAACAAAGGAAATGGCTTGGAAAACGATGGAAAGCAGGCCAAGAGCATCTTTCGCGGCCCTGAAGGTGTAGGGCTTCATAAATGGCCGCTCTTCCACCGATGCTTCGCGCTGAAGCGCAAAGCAGCCAGCAGAATTTTTATCGAACAAACGAGGGATAGTGGTAGAGTAAGTTAGTTACAACGCACAGCCGAGGGCGGCCGTGCGAAACAAGTGATTTGACCCGGCTTCCTGCCGGGTTTTCGCATTTTGGGGTTGCGACCCTCTGCCGATGTCTCTCAGCCGGGGATTGGGTATTGGGTGACCCTTGGGTGGCCCAAGCGTGGCCCAAGGGCCACCCAAGCGTGGCGCAAGGGAGGCCCAAGGGTCGATTGAGATGAAGTGCTGTGTTTGCAACAAGGATCGAAGAAATGACGGGTGGGGCTGAACCGACCGGAGTGTCTGACGATCGCGCGTGATCGGTTGATTGGGTTGCGACCCTCTGCCGATGCTGTCAGCCTTCCACCCCGACACGCGAAAACCGCGCTGTCGGGGGCCTCCCGGCCTTGGGTGGCATTGGGTGACCTTGGGTGAAATTGGGTGTACATAGGGGGTAGGGGTACCCCCCTCGCAGAAAAATTGGAAGTCGGTTGAAGAAGTCCTTTTGTTTCTTAGTAGCGAGTTCGAGTTGCCGGCTTTTTCACGCACGAAGACACATCAAATCGTCGGCAAAATGACCAAATGGAGATCGCGAGCCGAAAAATGAAGCGAGTTATGCGCGCAAACGAAGTGAAGCGGCAATCCCGCAAGGAGGTTTTTTCAAATCTTAACAACGCAGAGACTCGCGCGGTGCGCGTCAAGGCTAGTAAAATAAAGAGATTACAAACAGCCAGCAAGCAGACAAGTCAGCTTCGGGCTTTCAGTTCCACACTTTCACCTTTCAATGGAGACAGGCCAAAATGAGCGTTACCCCTCTTTCCACACCAGAGACCAAGGCAGTTTCGAGCCAATCACAACCGGGCACTCAATACGTGTTCTTTTTTGGCGCCGGCAAAGCTGAAGGCAACGGCAAGATGAAGGACGAGCTGGGCGGCAAGGGCGCCGGCCTGGCCGAGATGACCAATGCCGGACTGCCTGTGCCTCCGGGCTTTACGATTCAGACGGCGGCGTGCCGCGAGTTTATGAAGACAGCGAAGGTCTCTGATGCGCTGGAGCGGCAGATGAAAGATGCGCTGGCCCGGCTGGAAGAGTTGCAGAAACAAAAGCTGGGCGCGGGCGAGAATCCGCTGCTGGTGAGCGTGCGGTCAGGCGCAAAATTCTCCATGCCGGGGATGATGGATACGATCCTGAATCTGGGCCTGAATGATGAGAGCGTAAAGGCGCTGGCGCGCAAGAGCGGCAATGAGCGTTTTGCTTACGATTCCTATCGCCGGTTGATCCAGATGTACGGCAACGTGGTGCAGGATATTCCCAAGGCCGAATTTGAGGAAGTGTTTGACGGACAAAAGCACAAGCGCGGCGTGAAGCTGGATACCGAACTCACCGCAGCCGACCTGCAGGAAGTGATCGCGCAATATAAAGAGGTGGTTCGCAAACACACGAAGCAGGATTTTCCGCAGAATCCGGTCGAGCAGCTGGTGGGCGCGCGCAATGCGGTTTTCCGGTCATGGAACAACGATCGCGCCAAGGTTTACCGGCGCATCAACAACATCTCTGACGATCTTGGAACGGCCGTCAACGTCCAGGCCATGGTGTTTGGCAATTTGGGAGAGACCAGCGGAACCGGCGTGGGCTTTACGCGCAATCCCGCGAACGGCGACAAAGAATTTTATGGCGAGTTCCTGATGAACGCGCAGGGTGAAGACGTGGTTTCCGGCGTGCGCACGCCGGTACACATTCTTGAACTTCACAAGTTGATGCCGCAGGTTTATGACCAGCTGCGCGACATTACTACGCGCCTGGAAAAACATTATCGTGACATGCAGGATTTTGAGTTCACTATCCAGGAAGGCCGCTTGTACATGTTGCAGACGCGCAACGGCAAGCGTACCGGACGCGCCGCTGTGCGGGTGGCGCTGGATATGGTGAAGGAAGGTCTGATCAAGCCGGAAGAAGCGATTTTCCGCGTGGAACCGAACCAGCTTTATGACTTCCTGGTTCCCAGCCTGGACGAGCGGGGTGGCGAAGCAGAAGTGATTGCCAAAGGACTGCCGGCATCGCCGGGAGCCGCGGTTGGAAGGATCGTTTTTACTGCGAATGACGCTGTTACAGCGGCTGGCACCGGAGCACAGAAGAATCCGGTAATCCTGGTGCGCGGCGAGACCACGCCGGAAGATATCCACGGCATGGAAGTGGTTGCCGGAATTCTGACATCGCGCGGCGGTATGACGAGCCACGCTGCGGTGGTCACGCGGGGCATGGGCAAATGCTGCGTTGTGGGCGCAGGTGAAATTGAAATCGACGACAAGAAAAAGATCATGCGTGTTGGCCCGCATACGCTCAAAGAAGGCGATTGGATTTCTTTGGATGGTACGACCGGACGCGTAATCAAAGGGCAGCTTGGCACAGTACCCGCCAAACCGGACGATCCGGACCTGCAAACACTGTTGAAATGGTCTGAGCCATTCCGCAAGCTGGGCGTTCGCGCCAATGCCGATATTCCCCGCGATGCGATTGCCGCGCGCAGCTTTGGCGCGGAAGGTATTGGACTGTGCCGCACCGAGCACATGTTTTTTGCGGAAGATCGCATTGGGCACATGCGGAATATGATTCTGGCCCGGACGGAAGCGGAGCGTAAGGGAAAGCCTTGGCGAAATTGCTGCCCGTGCAGCGCGAAGATTTTGAAGGCGTCTTCAAAGCCATGGACGGCTTCCCGGTAACGATCCGTTTGCTGGACCCGCCGCTGCATGAGTTCCTGCCACGCCGCGAAGAGCTGATGGTGGAGATTGCGCAGCTTGAAATTAAAGATGCGAATTCGCCGCGGCTGAAAGAAGCGCGCGAGCTGCTGCGTCGCGTGGAAGAGTTGCATGAGTTGAACCCGATGCTCGGACATCGCGGCTGCCGCCTGGGCATCACCTATCCGGAAATTTCCGAGATGCAGGCACGAGCGATTTTTGAAGCTGCTGTGAACGTGCAAAAGGCGGGGGTAAAAGTATTTCCTGAAGTCATGATTCCGCTGGTCGGCATGATGAAGGAGATGGAAAACCAGAGCGCTATCATTCGCCAGGTGGCCGAGCAGGTCTTTAAAGAGAAGGGAACTAAAGTTGAGTACATGGTCGGAACCATGATTGAGCTGCCGCGCGCTTGCTCGGTGGCCGATCAGATCGCCTCTGACGCTGAGTTCTTCAGCTTTGGCACAAACGATCTTACGCAGACGGCTTATGGATTTTCGCGTGACGATATCAGCAAATTCCTGCCGGCTTACATCGAGCGCGGGATACTGAAGAGCGATCCCTTTGCCACCATCGATCAGGAGGGCGTGGGCGAGCTGATGCAGATTGCCGTGAAAAAGGGACGCAAGACCCGCTCGAACCTGAAGATCGGAATCTGCGGCGAACATGGAGGCGATCCGGCATCGGTGGAGTTCTGCCACAAAATCGGATTGAACTATGTTTCCTGCTCGCCGTATCGCGTGCTCACCGCGCGGTTGGCGGCAGCGCAAGCAGCGGCGGCGGAAGAGTTGAAGACAGAGGGCGGACGGACGAAGTAGCTTTTCTGGAATCCCGAGCGCAGCGAGGGAACCCTATGGCGACGTGGATGCATGTAAATATCAGACTGCGGCTGGTTTCTTAGCATTATTTGTTGCGAAAGAGTTTGGTCACCATAGGGATCCCTCGCTGCGCTCGGGACAAGAAAAAGTCACTGCACTCTTTGCAGCCGCTCAATCAGTTTTTGCGCGAGATTATCTTCTGATTCTGACCACAAGACCCGGCCGCTGATGCCGCAGTTCTTTTCCACGGCGCTGGTGAAAGCGACCAGTTTTTGAACGTTGGCCTTGATCCGTTGCTCCAGAACGCTGGTGTAGTCGGCTTCTTCAAAGAGGAAGGGAGCGTCCAGACCGAAGTCGACCTGGATGTGGCCGTTCTCCTGAAAGGTGCCTTCTTCAAACTGCGTGCCGAAGGCGATGAACTTTACAGTCTGTGGGCGCAGCACCCAGGTTTCGTCGAGATCGCCTTCTTTGGTCGGCACCCAGAGGTCCCAGAGAACGTCGAGTTCGTAAGCATTATCCTCGTGAAGAAATTCAGCGGCAAGCGCCAGACTTTGTTCGGGAGCGGCGCGGTAGTCAAAGGTTTCCTGGAAGATAATGGGCTGGTCCCAGGAGATACTGCGGATAGCTAAATAGCCAATGCCGGGACGGTCGGCAGAGAAAGGGAACTGTTTGAGCACGGAAAGCAGCCGCGGAAGCATCTCCTGCTCCTGGAAGCTGGGAAACCAGATATTTAAATAAAGACGGTCAGCCATAATCTTGAAATATTGTAATCTGAGATGTGGTCGCGTAGTCAGGCGCCAGCGGCGACGGACCGCCCACTCGGGCTTTTACGACACCCTTCTACTTAGATTTGAGGCTTGGAGACAGAGAGATGCAGAAGTTGCCGGTTTTGCTGATCACAGTTTTTCTGTTCTTTTTGATAAGCGGGTTTTCTGCTCGCGCTCAACAGCCGGCGGAAAAGAAGCCACTTATAGAAACGCCCTCAATGCGGCTGGCGGCGGCCAAGAATGTTTTTATTACCCGGACGCACGGTAGCCGGATCCCGTTGGATGTGATCAGGTCCACGATGGAAGGCTGGGGCAGGTTCACTTTCGTCGAGACACCGGAGAAAGCCGACCTGATCATTGAGATCGCTTCCACAGGAGATTCGGGCGTACAGGTCTCAAGTTCGTCTAAGATTTCGCCGGAGACGGGCCACGAAGAGAAATCCAATTCGACGCGCAAGGACATCTCGCCGACAGATATCAAGATGACAGTTTTTGACTCTCGCAACAAGCGACCACTGTGGGCGGCCTCTGAAAGTGTGAAGTTCGCCGTTAAGGAAAAGGGCAAAGAGAATAATCTAGTCGAAGCCGCCGAACGGCTGGCTGCAAAGTTTCATGACCGGCTGGAGCCGCCAGCGAAATAAAGATTTTCTTAGTTTACTAAGGTGTAACGACGTTTACTTACTAAGAAGTTTACTTACTAAGGTGTAACGAAGTTTACTAAGGTGTAATGAATTGCACATGGTATGAATTGCAGAAAAATAAAATTGTGTTAAGCCAGCATTCATGCGGGTAAATCGCACAACCCCGGCCAACGTTGCTGAATCTGATCGATTATTGTGCGCCACTCAACCTCCCTTGTTCGCAGAGGGGCGTCCGCCTTCGTCATACTACTTCTGTTCGTTGTAGCAGTAGCAGTACGCAGTAACGCCCAAGCTTCCACTCAAGGCCAATGGACGGCGGTTTCCAACTGGCCCACCCGAGCTGTTCACGCCACCTTGCTTCCGGACGGCCGCGTCTTCTTCGTTTCTTATTATGATGAGTCGCTGCACCCCAATATCTGGGACCCGGTGAGTAACACGTTCACCGCCACAGCAGCCTCTTCTTACAGGTTGTTCTGCGCCGGTCATACCACACTGGCTGATGGACGCGTGTTTATTGCCGGCGGCCATATTGCCGATTACACGGGATATGCGCACGCGGTGATCTTTGATCCAGCGACCAACGGTTTTACTTCACTGCCGGACATGAATACTGGCCGCTGGTATCCCACGACAACGACGTTGCCGAATGGAGACGTGCTGGTAGTTTCCGGCGACATCAATTCAAACACCAATGTTGATGCGCTGCCTCAGGTTTTTCAGTTTTCAACCAAAACGTGGCGCAATCTTACGACGGCGCAACTTTCTCTTGCGCTCTATCCCAATATGCTGGTAGCGCCAAACGGCAAGGTATTCAATGCCGGACCCAGCCGGCAAACCCGCTATCTGAATACATCCGGAACGGGCTCGTGGTCGAATGTTGCGGTGCTGAACTTCAGCGGCTTTCGCGACTATGGTCCGGCAGTAATGTATTCGCCGGGCAAAGTTGCGGTGATTGGCGGCGCAGATCCTCCAACGGCCACATCAGAAATAATCGACCTGAATGCGGCTACGCCTGCGTGGAAGTTCACTAGCAGCATGCATTTCCCGCGGCGGCAGCATAATGCTGTCATCCTGCCGGACGGAAAAGTTTTTATCGTTGGCGGAAGCAAAGCAAACGGCTTTGATACTTCCACCTCTCCGGTGCTGCCCACCGAGATGTGGGACCCTGCTACCGGACAATTTACGGTGATGGCCAGCATAGCTGTTTATCGCGGTTATCACTCCACAGCGCTGTTGCTGGCTGATGGACGCGTGCTCTCTGCAGGCGGCAACGTAGGCGGGCCAAACGCTCAAATATTTTCACCTCCTTATCTGTTTGCCGGCGCGCGGCCCAGGATTGCTTCGGCTCCAGTCAGCGCGGGTTATGGACAGACAATATTTATCGGAACGCCTGATGTTGCTTCTATCAACAAAGTAACTTTGCTGCGCGAAGCGTCAGTTACTCATACCAACAGCATGAGCCAGGGATTCCAGACACTGAGCTTTACCAAGACCAGCACAGGGCTCAACGTCACTATGCCGGCAAATGCAAACCTTGCGACGCCGGGATATTACATGCTGTTTATCCTGAACGGCTCCGGTGTGCCTTCGGTCGGCAGCATCGTCCAGATTTCTGCAACGGCTGCGGCGGTTGGAACGGTGACCGGAAAAGTCACGAATACGGCAGGCGCGCCGATTTCTGGAGCTTCCGTTTCTTCTGGTGGCAATGGCGCTATCACCGGCTCTGACGGCGGCTATACCTTGCAGCTTCCCGGCGGGACAGCAACTCTTACGGCTGCTCTTGCCGGATATCAGAACGCTTCAGAGAGTGTTACGGTCACCGCCGGTCAAAGCACGCAAGCGCCAACATTACAAATTCAGCCCACGAACCCTGGCAATGTGACTGGGTCCGTAGTGAATAGTAGTGGCACCGGGCTTTCCGGGGCTTCAGTCTCCGCCGCAGGATTAAGTACCACCAGCGCAGCCGACGGTAGTTACGCACTCAATAGTTTGCCGGCGGGACAAACTACCATTGCGGCTTCTCTCACGGGATTTCAATCCGGCTCAACTTCAGTAACCGTTGTTGCTGCTGCCACAACAGCTGCTCCGGCAATCACACTGGTTTCCGGCAGCGGATCAATCACCGGGAGCGTAAAGAACACATCGGGAGGAGCGATTGTGGGCGCTTCTGTTGGTTTTGGTGGCGGCACCGCTACCACTGACGTAAACGGAAATTACACTTTAACCGGCGTTCCGGTTGGGACGGTACAACTGGTCGCCTCAGCCAGCGGTTTCCAGAGCGCAACGCAAAGCGTCACAGTCAGCGGCGGAAATACCAGCACGGCAAATTTCACGCTGGCAGCAGGCTCTGCTACCGGGACTGTGACAGGAAAAATAACCAACGCGTCCAGCGGTGCGATTGTTTCAGCAGCCACCGTAAGCTGGAGCGGCGGATCAACCACCACTAACACCAGCGGCATTTATACGCTGACGAACGTCACCGCCGGAACCCAAAATATTACCGCCGTGAAGACGGGCTATTTGTCGCGCACGCTGGCCGTCGGCGTGACGGGAGGCGCAACCAGCACTCTCAACATACCAATCGCCACAGCTGGAAAGATCTCCGTGAAAGTTGTCACCTCCGGCGGAGCGGTCGTCAGCGGTGCCACTGTCACGATCAAAGGCGGCGTAATTGCAACTACTGTCTCTGGATCCAGCGGTTCCACCGGGTTATTTACTACCAACTGGATTCCAGTGGGCACGTACACCGTTACGGTTGCCAAGAGCGGCTTTGCCACACAGACCAAAACCACAACCGTTTCCAGTGGCGTAACCACGTCGCTCACGTTCACGGGATTCTAGGAGAGAACACTATGAAAAACGGCCAAAATACCAATTTGCTGATGATCGCCGTCATCATTTCTTTTCTGGCTTCCTGTCTGGTGCCCAGCGCGGCAGCACAAACCTATACCGCTACCGATCTGGGCACTCTTCACGCCGGCAGCGCCCGTGTGCACGGCGTGAATGATTCCGGGCAGGCCGTGGGCGCTTCTGGGCATCCGCACGGCGCAGATACGCATGCATTTTTCTGGCAGAAGCAGGGCGGCATTCGCGACCTGGGCACATTGCCTGGCGGGGACTACAGTGCTGCTTATGCCATCAATGACTCGGGCGTGGTGGTGGGCACTTCGAACACGGCAACCACTACGCACGCATTTTCCTGGACGTCAGCCCAGGGTCTTACCGATCTTGGAACTTTGCCGGGTGCAAACGCGAGTTCAGCGCTTGCCATCAACAATCAGGGCCAGATCGTGGGCAGCTCCGGGGTCCATGCAGCTCTCTGGTCCGGCGGCAGCATCCAGGATCTGGGCACGCTGGGCGGCGCGACGAGTGAAGCTCATGGCATCAATAATCCGGGCGCGGTTGTCGGAGTGTCTGACACCAGCTCTGGCCCACATGCTTTTCTGTGGCAAAACGGCGCCATGCAAGACCTTGGCCTACTTTTTGGCGACACCAGCAGCCGCGCCGACCATATTAATGACACCGGAATGGTAGTTGGCGCGTCCCAGGGTAGCGGAGGGATTCGCGCCTTCGTCTGGACCAGCGCTGGCGGAATGCAGCCTCTGACGGGCGATGGAACTTACAGCGAGGCCTTTGCTATCAATAGTGCGGGCCAGGTTGTGGGAGAGCAAGCCACATCTCTCGGTACGCGGGCATTTCTCTGGACCAGCCAGGCTGGTTTGATCGACCTGAATACAAAGGTGAGCAACCTGCCGGGCGACGTGGTGTTGATAGGCGCTTTTTCCATCAACGACAAAGGCCAGATTGTCGCTTTCGGGCTGAAAAGCCCGAACGTCAGCCAGCATCAGGAGGTAACGGCAGATAGCCACGTCCATGCTGGGCCTACGCGGGTGTTTTTGCTGACGCCGCAGTAAGGCTGAGATGGAATCGGACCGCGACAGCCACAGGCTGATGCCGCAGAAAGACCAAGCTGTAATGATCTGACGCTGCGAAGATCTTATGCTGCAATGTGCAGACAGCCCGCAAACAGGGTAAGTAGGCACTGCCGCAAAGCTGCGTCTGGTTTATAATCCGCGCATGTTAGGCGGACGCACCAGCGAACAGTGGGTTGCGCAGTATGCGAGCAGCCATACGCATCCAGTCAACCGGTTCTGCCATAGCCTTGGCATTCCACTGATCGTGGCCTCCCTGGCGCTTGCTGTGGCCGCCATTTTCTATCATCCGCTCTGGATGCTTGCCGCCGGACTCTTCATCTTTGGCTGGCTTTTGCAGTTCATTGGCCACGCCTTTGAGCACAAACCACCGGAGTTCTTCCAGGACTGGCGTTTTCTGCTGGTGGGCGTGCGTTGGTGGTGGGCCAAAATGCGCGGAAGAGCGTAGCGATATCCGTGTGGTACAGCCGCCGCCGGTGGTGTCCCAACCAGTGAAGATAGGGCTCCAACGTAAGTTCGCGCTTCGCGTCCAACAGCCTTTTGACTGGCAATCTCTGCTTGCGTTCCTTCGATTGCGCGCTACCCCCGGCGTGGAAATAGTCACGGACTCCGCCTATAGGCGAACAATCACTGGCGGTGTCGAGGCGCAAACGTTTTCCCTGACGTACGACCCCGCAGCCAAGGCGTTGCAAATTGCGTACTCGGGAGAGGTTGGAACGCGGAAGCTTGTCGAGAGTCGCGCAAGGCAGATCTTCAAACCAGACGTGAACACTGTACCGATCGAAGCTTTCCTTGGCCGTGATCCATGGCTCGGCGGCTTCGTGAAACGGCAGCCCGGTTTGCGAGTCCCGGGCGGATGGTCTGCATTGGAAATTTCCATGCGAGCAATCCTCGGTCAGCAGGTTTCCGTTCCCGCAGCAACCACGCTGATGGGACGCCTGGTGCGCGCCGCGGGAACGCGTTTAAATGAATCGTCGTGGCTTTTTCCCACCGCGGAGCAAATAGCGCGATCTAATCTTGGTGGACTGGGAGTTCCCGGCAGTCGGATGGAAACCGTGAAAACGCTGGCCGCGTTTTTTGCGGAACACGGCGAACAATGTCTTGAAGACGCAGATATAAAAGATCGTTTGCTGGCGCTGAAAGGAATAGGGAAGTGGACAGCCGGTTATATTCTGATGCGAACTGCCAACGATCATGACCACTGGCCTGAAGGCGATTTGATTTTGCGCAAGGCATTGAGCAAAGGCAAAACCATGATCGCTCATGGCGCACTGGAGCAGGCTTTCAGCCGATGGAGTCCGTATCGCAGCTACGCGACCATCCATATCTGGAAGGGATATGCGCCTCGCGTAATGAGCGGCAAACCATGAATGCCGCGGGCATGGGGTCGAGGCGCGTGGGATAATGAATGTAACATCCATATCAATCCGGCTAAGGCTCGTTTCGTTAAGGAGGTACTTGCAATGGAACCGAAAAGCGATGAAACAAAAAGTGGCGAACAGCCTCTCCGCGAGCCCATACAGCACATCGCAGGCGCTCATCAGCTTCTGAAGACACTGAATGAGAAATTCGGCGCAATACATCCGGAGTTGAACGAGGCGATTACCAAGCTGGAACTCGCTCTGAGTGCCCTGACGGTAAATACCGGCGGAATGTTCTAAGCATCCGGTCGCGCGGAGAATGGTGGGAGCCGCCAATCAAGATGCGTGTATGCGCGCCGAGCTCACATCTGGCGTGTGACGGGAAGTAAGTTTTCCACATTGAATTGCGCGGGCAAGCGGGCGTATGGTGGTGGATAGTTCGTATCTTACCGCCGCAAGCGACGGTACAACTTTCACCTCTTAACGAAAGGAGTACCTTGTATGTTTACGCGAGTCGTAGAAATTACCAGCAAGGCGGGAAAGGCCAGAGACCTCGCTCGCACAGTGAGCGACAAAGTTCTTACCATCCTGAAAAACCAGCCAGGTTTCATGGACGAAATCACCCTGGTTTCTGACGAGGATCCAAACCGTATTCTCGCCATCAGCTTCTGGAAGTCAAAAGAGCATGCTGATGCATATCATCGGGACCAATTCAACAGAGTGACGGAGACAATCAGCAACCAGATCGAAGGGACGCCACGGGTCCGGACCTTCGAGGTAGAAACGTCAACCGTGCACAAAGTTACTGCGGGTAAAGCCGCTTGAACCGACACGAGCTTGGGACAATGCGGGCCACAAAGGCCCGCATCTTTGTGTGCTACCGATCTATATCGAATGTGGTGCTGATGTGGGCGGACTTGCGAGCAATTTTGCCGGCTTCCAGCAATTTGCGGCCAGCTAAAAGCGCGTTTATTTCGCCTTTTTGGCCATTTTGACCGGCGCAGAAGCTTTCTTGAGCTTATTGAAATCCACCATATAGACATTCAGCCCGAAAGTTGGCGTGGTCTTGCTATACCCGGCCACGAGCTGGTCTTTGTAGCGGTCTAGATAAAAATCGAACGGGTCTTTGGGTGCGGGATCAATCAACACAAGATCGGTATCAGACATCAGTAGCTTTCCAAATTGCAGCTTGTTGCCGCGATATGCCATGTAGTTCTGCGCAGGAACCTTGATCCACGGATATTTTTTCGGATCGCCGAAGATCTGAACAATGTTGTTGCCTTCCAGATGAATGTCAGTAATCTTGCCGGAAATCTTTGGCAGAGGAAGAATCTCTCCAGGATCAAGAATCAGGTCATCTTTTTCCGCTCGCACGCCGCGCACCTTGCCAGTCTTGATCAGGCCGGCGATGTCAATTCCAAAAAGGTCCATCATGCCTTTCACCGACAGATGGAGCGCTTTGATTTTTTCTGCGTGCAACCGGATCTTGCCATCCTCGGTCGGGCTGAGCTGGCCTTCGGTCTCAAAGCCGATATCACCTTTCTTATGCAGCTTGCCTTTTACCTTCAGGCGGCCATTTTCAATGGTGACGGCAATGTCCTTGAGAGGAGCGTCATTCGCAGAGAAGACATGAGAGTTCAGGACGTTCGCAAGCGATTGCGGGTCCATCGTCATTTCAGCGGCAGTAATCTGCAGCAGAAAAGAATTCTTGTCGTCAAACACCGGTATGTGGCCCGCCGAGGTAGGCACCAGGCTGCCGCCAACGTTGATCAGGCGCACTGCTATCTGATCAGTGAAGTGGTACATCACGTTGTGCATCTGCACCTTCACCGCGCCGCCATCCTGTGAGTTTTTAGGGTTTTCTTGTCCACGGCCGAGTACGACCGAAATAGCGCAGCCTATCAAGAGCACTAAAGCAACTTTCTTCATGATGAATAGGAGTCAGAAATTTGCTTTTGGGTTGGTAAGTAGCTGCTGGACTTTCCTCATTCCTTACGAGATGGCCGAAGCGGTGTAAAATTTAAGAGCATCCAGAGAGGTCCTTAATGACACCCAGCGCAACCGCCGCCGAGCTGAAATCCTGCCCGCTGTACATCAATGGAAAGGCCGTGATTTCTACTGGCCCCAAAGATATCCAGCACAATCCCGCCACAGGTGAAGCTGTGGCTGAGATCCCGCGTTGTACTCCGGAAGAGATTTCTGCCGCCATTGACGCGGCCCACAAGGCCTTTCCCGCCTGGAGCAAAACGCCGGTGGTGCAACGCTGCAAAGTGCTATTCAAGTTTCGTGAGCTGCTGGAGGCGAATGCGCAGGAGCTGGTCGGGCTGATCACTGAAGAAAACGGCAAGACGCGTGAAGAAGCGCAGGGATCGTTTGATCGTGGAATTGAATGCATTGAATTTGCCTGCGGCGCACCAACTCTAATGATGGGCGATACGGTTGACCGGGTTGGAACTTCGGTCGATAGCTGGTCCACTCGATATCCGGTCGGCGTCTGCGTGGGCATTACACCGTTCAATTTTCCCATCATGGTTCCGCTATGGATGTTTCCGCTGGCCATTGCCTGCGGCAACACTTTTATCCTGAAGCCATCAGACAAAGTCCCGCGCACCGCCGCGCGCATGGTTGAGCTGGCGCATGCAGCTGGAATGCCGCCCGGAGTTCTGAATCTGGTACATGGCGCCAAGAGCACGGTCGATCAGTTGCTGACTGATCCACGGGTGCGGGCCGTGTCATTTGTCGGTTCCAGCGCCGTGGCCAAATACATTTATGAAACTGCAGCCAACAATGGCAAGCGCGTACAGGCGCTGGGCGGAGCCAAGAACCATTCCGTGGTGCTGCCGGATGCCGATATGAAATCGACCGTGGCTGCGGTGATGGGCTCAGGCTTTGGCTGCGCCGGCGAGCGTTGCTTGGCAACAAGCGTGGTGGTAGCCGTGGGAGAGATTGGCGATCCATTGGTAAAAGAGCTGGTCCGCGCCGCTGACAACCTGACCGTGGGCAATGGTTGCGATGTGAAGACCGGCATGGGGCCGGTGATTACTGACGAATCGAAGAAGCGCATTCTCAGCTACATTGAGCTGGGAGAAAAAGAAGGTGCGGTGCTGGCGCGCGATGGTCGCAAAGATCCGGTTACCAATGGCAAAGGCTATTTCGTGGGGCCGACGATTCTGGACAAAGTAAATCCTGAGTCGCGCGTAGCCAAGGAAGAAATTTTTGGGCCTGTGCTGTCTGTGATTCGCGTAAAAGACTTGAAAGAAGCCATTGAGGTTGTGAGCCAGTCTGAGTACGGCAACGCCGCTTCAGTCTTTACCCGCTCCGGAGGCGCGGCGCGGCAGTTCACGCAAAATGTGACCGCTGGAATGGTCGGAATCAACGTTGGCGTGCCTGCGCCGGTGGCGTTCTTTCCATTCTCAGGATGGAAAGGCTCATTCTTTGGCGATCTGCACGCGCTGGGCAAAGATGGTGTGAATTTCTATACCGAGACTAAAGTCGTGACCTGCCGCTGGCCGGACTAATGACTGGCAGCACTTTGTTTCGGCACACGCATTATTTTTCGTTGTCCTTCTCCTCGCCGGGAGTGACGGTGATCCATTCTGAATCGAGCTGCTTGGGACGCAAGTGGAGCTCATTGAAAAAGAAAGTACCGCCGACGAAGGAATAGTCAGGCTTTGCAGAATCTCATGCGATAGGGATTTCCCCGGTACAAACATGGCGCGAGAAGGCGCGTAGAAAAGCCGCTTTCAGCGGAACATTCCTACCTTCAATTTCAATCGACTCAAATTGCAAGTCCAATTTCCAAGATAATGAAAGTCATCAGTTGACACTTTGAACGGTACGCAGACGGCCATGCAGGCGCACCCCGACCGGCGCAATGACAGTCTTATTCTTGTCACGCATGGGGCGTGCTCAAAACCGCTTCAATGGGATCGCCGGCAGCGGCTGTGTTTAGATCGAGCGGAGTTGTAATGTGAGCATTGAAGCGCAGTCCCGCCGGCAGGGGCGCGGCTGGCTCCGCTGCAGGCGTGCTGACTGCATTGGGGCCGGGACTCGCGCTTATTGTTTCTCCGCCAAAAATCATCTTTACGGTGCTGGAGTACTCACGGCAATTTGCGTAACTGGTCTGGCTTATTGATTCACTACCGGTAGTGGTAATGGTGTAAAGCCGCGTTTCATGGGGAACCAGGACCATGCGCTGGTGGATAGGCGTACGCCGGTAATTGACCTCACTAGTCGCCTGGCAGGCGGAACTTGCGGAAGGCAACTCATCCGTGCGCACCACCAGCTGTACCAGATCGTTGGCTTCAGGATCCAAAAGCAGCGTGCCGCTATAGCCCGTGACCGTCCACCCGTCCGGGACCTTCACCTTGTAGCTGCTTTTGCCGATAGGCATTTCGTATGAGTACTCAAACAGGCGAGCTCCATCGACAACGCGTTCCCCCTGGAAATTCAAAGTCGCATGGTGCAGAATTCCACTCAAAAAAACACCAAAGTCTCCGCTGCCCAGCGGCCCGGAGCCGGCCAGCTTGTCAAGCGTATCGTCAGTAAACCGGGGCGCTCCAACCCACGAGTAGACGCTGCCACCTTCAACTAGAGCCACTTCCAGCCGTAAGCGGTCCCAGCCCAGTTCCGATAGTTTCTTTTTTCGCCTATCGTGTTCAGCAATCAGTGAAGAACAAGCAGTCCGGTCGGACTGATGGCTGCTCTCGTAGTAAGTCCGGGTGATGGTTTGCACACAGGTGTATCGGGGCATCCGTTGCAGGTCAGCCAGCAATCGTTCGCCAGTAGCTTGCAAAACCTTTGCAGGATCAGGAGTCTGAGCTAAGCCGGACAGCGCCAGTGTCAACATCGCCGCAAGGACTAAAGGAAAATGTTTCACGCGCAACGGTGCTCCTTGGCAATCGTCACCGGATGCAATTATACCGTTGACCTCGTTTGCGAACTTCCATCCGGTAGCTCGCTGGAAAGAAACGATCTGTATTATTATTTCCACCCTGAAAGGAGCGCTGGATTTATGGAACGCAGAAAAGTCTTGCAGGGAGCGGGTGCGATTGCGGCAGTGGCCGCCACAGGAGGATTCACCATGGCTCATGCCGGCGTGAGTGTAGACGAAGGACGTAAGCGCGGCATGGCGCACGGGCTTACAGTCTTGAACCTTCGTCGCAATGGCGCGTATGAGCTCGCGGTCAAGACCGACAAAGGCATCCTGGTAGTACCGGAAGCCGCGAAATTGCTGAAGATGCACGCACCTGCAACCGTCGACGATCTGCTTCAGCATGAAGACGGCCCCAGCATAAACGCGCTGGTGGATGCCGCCCTGAAATCCAGCTCGGCGCATCCAGCCTTTATCAAGGAAGATGGCATTGAGTACGGGCCTTTGGTGGTGCATCCGGAAAAGATTGTCTGCGTGGGCTTGAACTATCGCAAGCACGCACAGGAGATCGGCTCGCCTATTCCCAAAGCGCCAGTGCTCTTCAACAAGTTCAACGTCGCGCTCAATCATCACAAAGGCACGGTCAAGCTGCCGGTGGAGTATGCCAAGAAGTTCGATTATGAAGTTGAACTGGTCATGGTGATCGGTAAGGAAGCAAAAAACGTCAGCGAAGCCGATGCGCTTTCTTACGTGGCCGGATACTGCACCGGCAACGATTTCACCGCGCGCGATCTGCAACTGGAAACCGGCGGCCAATGGATGATCGGCAAGACGCCCGATCAGTTTGCTCCACTCGGCCCGTATATGGTCACCGCTGACCAGATCAATCCCGATAACCTGAAGCTGGAAACGCGCGTTAACGGCGAGACGCGCCAGTCATCGAACACCAGCGATTTCATCTTCAACAGCAAGCAGATGGTCAGCTATATTTCGCGCTACATCACGCTGCGCCCCGGCGACATCATTTTTACCGGAACGCCAGAGGGCGTGATCCAGGGCAAACCGAAAGACCAGCAGGTCTGGTTCAAGCCCGGAGACAAAATCGCATGCAGCCTGGAAAAGCTGGGCGAGTTAACGTTTGATCTGGTGTAAGCAGGAGACTTGAGTGGCGTTTCTGCAAAATCATGGCGCGCGGATTTACTGGGACGAGCAGGGAAGCGGCGATCCCATTCTGCTCATCATGGGACTCGGCTATCCTTCGTACCTTTGGCATCGTACGCGGCCTACGTTGAAGGAACGCTATCGCACCATCGCGCTCGATAATCGAGGCAGCGGCCAGAGCGAGGCGCCTGCCGGGCCATACTCCATCGCGCTGATGGCTTCCGATGCCGCTGCTGCGCTGGATGCGGCTGGAGCGGAACGCGCACATGTCTTTGGCTTGTCCATGGGCGGGATGATTGCGCAGGAATTCGCGCTGCATTATCCCGCGCGCGTGCGGTCGTTGATTCTGGGATGCACCGCGCCCGGCGGACCCAACGCTGTGCGCGCAGAGAAGCGCGTTACTGAGATTCTGATGGGGATCGGCTTGGGTCCGGAAGAACATGCCCGCGCCATGCGGCCTTATGTCTATGACTCGTCCACGCCGCTCGAGCGGATTGAAGAAGACCTGGCAATTCGCCGGCAATGGTTCCCCAAACCAGAGGCTTACAAGGCGCAGTTGCAGGGAATCTACGAATGGGAAGCGTACAGCCGATTGCACAAGATTGCGGCGCCAACCCTTGTCATCCATGGTGAGACCGACCAGTTGGTTCCGGCAGGCAACGCCGAAGTGATAGCCGCGCGGATCAATGGCGCGCAACTTGTAAAGCTGCCGCACGCCAGCCACATCTTTACCACCGACCAGCCAGAGGCTTCCCGTAAAGCCGTGATGGATTTTCTTGGCAGCCAATCTTTGTGAAGTATCCGTTTCACAGGTTCTTCGCGGGTTTTGATGGATTGCCCTCGATCATGCTCCAGGCGCTGAAGGCGCTTAGTAAAGCTAATCCGGCTGAAATCAACATGACCCATCGAAAACCTGACAGGAAGGATTCATCAATCGAACGTTTCAGCGCTTGCTCTTGAGCAGTATCCAGTCCCTTGGGCGGCTCGATCTGTGTTAGGCGGTTCCGCTGTTCCAGCACGGCGTGTTTTATAGGAGCGAGTAGCTTCGACGCATCGAGCTTGGCCGCAAGTTGGTGGTTGAAAACATGAAACGCCACCATGCCGAGAATGGCGATCGATAAAAGCGATGCGACGCGAGAAACCGCGTTGTTCACGCCGGAAGCCACGCCGGCTTGGCGCTCGTTGACAGAATTCATCACCGTTGTGGTGAGGGGTGCTACAACGCCGCTCATTCCCAGGCCGAGGACGATCATCGCGGGAAAGTATGTTGTCCAATAATTTCCGCCGATACCCGGCTTGGCGAACAAGAGAAATCCGAACGCGGCAACAATGGGCCCGACCACGAGCGGGAGTTTTGCGCCATAGTGCGCAACCAGCCCGCCAGCCCATCGAGAAAGAAAAAACAAGATCAGAATCAGAGGCAGATTGGCTGCGCCGGCTTGCGTCGGCGTATAGCCCTGGACCTGGATCAGGTTGTAGGGAAGAAAGAAGAGTAACGCACCTAATGCTGCATACAGCAGTAAGGTGAGCAGATTTGCGCCGCTGAAATTCATCGAGCGAAACAGACGCATGGGAACCAGAGGAGTGTCTGTCCTGTCTTCGCGCCAAAGAAAGAGCGCGATTGCAAGTACAGCCGAAGGTGGCAGTTCCCCATGCCACAGGATTTCTCCAGCCAGTCCCGGGAGCTTCAATCATGCTGAAGACAAGCAGGCCCAGGCCGAGAGTAATCAGAAGCGCCCCAGGGATGTCGAGCTTTCGTTTACCACCTTCACCGCAGCTTTCGGGAACAAACAACAGAGAGATTACGATTACGGCAGCAGCGATGGGCAGATTAATGAAGAAGACCCAACGCCAGGAAAAATGCTGCACAAGCCATCCGCCCAGAACAGGACCAATGGCCGCCGTGATTCCCGTGAATCCTGACCATGTGCCAATTGCCTTGCCGCGCTGGTCCGCTGGAAATGTCGCGCTGATGATTGCCAGGCTTCCCGGCACAAGCATGGCCCCGCCCACTCCCTGCAAAGCCCTGGACGCGATCAGGTGCCGTATGTCAGGGGCGAGGCCGCACCACGCGGATGCGGCGGCAAAGAGCAACACGCCAATGATGAATACGAGACGGCGTCCGTAGAAATCGCCCGCGGCGCCGCCCAGCAAAATGAGCGCCGCCAGAAAGAGCGCATAAGACTCCACCACCCACTGCGCGCCTGCAACCGTGGCGTTTAGCGCGTGCTGGATACTGGGCAAAGCCACGTTTACCACCGTTCCATCGATGAATGCCAGGCTGGTACCGAGAATCGTGGCGGCCAGGATCCATCCAGGTCGCGCCACAGGGGCAGATGGCATCGCAGCAGTTTCGGAACGCGCGAATGAATCGCAGGGATATTTCAGATAGCTGCTCCCGGGAGCGTAAACGGTTGCCCGCTTCCTTCGTCAAATAAGTGTACCTGCGCCGAACATTTGTGAATCCTGTTATCTTCAGTTGAATCAACTCATGGGCGACCTAATCGAATGAAAATAGGAATCACTTGTTATCCCACGTACGGCGGCAGCGGAGTTGTGGGCACGGAGCTCGGGATTGAGCTGGCGCAACGCGGCCATGAAGTGCATTTCATCGCTTACCAGCAGCCCATCCGCCTCAACACCAAGCAGCCCCGCATCTTCTTCCATGAAGTAACGGTGTCACAGTATCCGCTGTTTGAGTACCCGCCATATGATCTAGCGCTGGCGACCCGCATGGCGGAAGTGGCAGAAATTTATAACCTCGACATTCTGCACGTACACTATGCGATCCCGCATTCAGTCAGCGCATTGCTGGCGCGACAGATGCTGGCGGCGCAGCGCAATGGCAAAGCGCGCAGGCTGCCATTTGTGACCACCCTGCATGGCACTGACATCACGATTGTTGGCGCGGACCGCTCGTATCTGCCAGTAACGCGATACTCGATTGAACAGAGCGACGGTGTGACGGCCATCTCAACTTACCTGAAGCAGCGGACGGTCGCGGAATTCGAGATTAAGAATCCAATTGAAGTGATCTACAACTTTGTGAACTGTGACACCTACATGCGTGATCCGAAAGCTGCGGAAAATCGGGCTGAATACGCAGGGAAAGACGAACGGATTCTGGTCCACGTGTCAAACTTTCGGCCGGTGAAGCGCCTGGGCGACGTGATTGAAATCTTTGATCGCGTGCAGAAGAAAGTGCCATCTCGGCTGCTGCTGATGGGCGATGGGCCTGAGCGCTCGCGCGCGGAGTGGTTGGTGAACCAGAAAGGCCTGCGCAATCGTGTGGAGTTTCTGGGCAAGGTGGACCGCGTTTATGAAAAGCTCTCAATCGCCGATCTGATGCTGGTGCCCAGCGAGATGGAATCTTTTGGACTGGCTGCGCTGGAAGGGATGGCGTGCGAGGTTCCGGCTGTGGCGACTGCCGTGGGCGGCGTGGCAGAGGTGGTTGATCATGAGCGCAGCGGCTATCTTGCCGAGGTGGGCGACGTGGAAACGATGTCGCGCTACGCGATTGACATTCTTTCTGACGAAAAGCGTTTACGCGAGATGGGAAAAGTGGCCCGCTGGGAAGCGCAAACAAGATTCTGCTCGACGAAGATCATTCCTGAATATGAAAGCTTTTATGAGCGGGTGTTGGAGCGCGCAGCGTAGATAACGGCGGCAGCTCCTGCGGCGGGCAGTTCGGTATCCAGCACAGGCATCTCCAGCATCACCAGGGTTCCGTGGCCGTCGCGGCTTTGCACCGTGAGCCTTCCTTCATCGCCAAACAACACGTGCAGACGTTCCGCAACATTGACCATGCCGATGCCGCGGCCCGAGCCCATATGTTCAGCAGCCACTGCCGGAGGCGCGCTCATGCCCACTCCGTCATCTTCCACCTGGATCATCAGCTTGCCATCCTGAATGCGGCTGCGGATGGTAATGCTTCCGCCGTCGACCTTGGGTGACAGGCCATGTTTAATGCAGTTTTCCACCAATGGCTGCAAAAGAATTGCTGGGATGACAATGTCCAGTGTTTCAGGATCAAGGTGCTTATAGACGCGAAGCTTGTCACGGCCAAAGCGCACGACTTCGATATCAAGATAGTCATCGACAAATTCAATCTCATCGCGCAGCTGTACAAATTCATCATGCTTGCCCAGCAAGCGGCGCAGGATTTTGGACAGCTTCAAGATCAATTCGCGCGCACGGTCGGGATCAAAGCGCACCAGGGAAGAAACCGAATTCAGCGTGTTGAACAGAAAATGCGGATTGATCTGGCTTTGCAGCGCATCAAGGCGGGCTTCCAGCAAAAGGCGCTCCTGCTCTTCCAGCTTCATCTCAATGCGCGTAAGGTTCCAAATCTTGATAGGGATGGCGATGGTTGCGACCGTGGCGGCAAAAACCGCCAGCAAAGCCACGGGAGTATTGATGGAAAGAACCCATAGCCATTTGGGGGTCGCATATTGGATTAACAGACGCCCGGTTTGAAGAGCGATGATCATCAGGAAGAACGCGGTCTGCCAGTCGATGCGTGGACGGCTCAGGTTGCGCTTGACCCAGCGATACACGCTGAGGTCGATGAAAGGAGAGAAAGTCCAAATCTCTTCTTCATTGCGGCAGAAGTGGCGCAAGGATCCGGCCAGCATTCCGGCCCCGGCATTTACCGGCAAAGTGAGCCATTCACCGTGAAGGAGCGCAGGAATCGCCATGATGGAGCCGCCAAGGGTCCCGGCAACACGTCCGCCTAGAACGCCGACAAGGATCGCGGCTTCAAAACCCAGATCGGCACACTGAAAGTTCTTTACGCGAAAGCGGAAATACACCCCCAGGGCAAAAGGAATGCAGGTAAAGAGAACAAAGAGGATGTTGCGTTCGCGGGACCGTCGGCGGGCAAACAGCAGCTTCTTGAACTCATGGGAGCGGCCCAACGCGCTGGCAACAGCCGTGGCTACGCCCAATTTGAGCAGAAGTTGTATGAGCAGATACTCGAGGTCCACAAGGCTATTCTTGCACAGAACAGGCGCGGTTAAAACGCAGTTTGCAGTCGTAGCCTTACTTCTGTGTGTTACGAAAGCGGTCGGGCGAGAAGGCTTGGATGTCCTGGGGAGACGGCCGACCGTGAACCAGATCGGCCATGATTTGTGCCGTGATCGGAGCCAGGAGGATGCCGTTGCGAAAATGGCCGGTAGCGACAAACACACGCGGAGTATGGGTCGGGCCGATGATGGGCAAATCGTCAGGCGTGCCGGGGCGCAAGCCCGCCCAGCTTTGGGTCATCGGAGCGGACGCCAGCGCCGGCAGATATTTCGCAGCGGCGGTGACTAACTGTTGAATTGCAGAGGGATCGACAGATTTGTCAAAGCCGACATCTTCCACGGTTGCGCCGATGAGGATTTTTCCTGAGCTGCGGGGGACAATGTAAACCTCTGGCGTGCGCAATACATGCTGTAGCAAGGAGGCTTGCGGCAGGACGTAAAGCATCTGTCCCTTGCGCGGCCGCACCGGTGTCCCTGACCACGCTCCACGGCAATCGACGGCGAAGGCGGCAGAAAATACCTCTGACTGTGTCACGACTTCCACCGCGTCTCCGCGCGAGCGAATCTCTGTGACTGCTGTATGCCCGCGAACCTCAACTCCGAGAGTCCGGGCGGCTGCGAGAGCGGCTCGCATGAGTAAATTTGGATCGACGCTATCTTCCTGCACGAAGTACGCAGAATGTCCAGAACGGTGGATCGACGGTTCAAGGCGTTGAAGCTCCGTAGCGGAGAGGCCGCGATATTCAGGTCGCGCTGTGTTCTCGGGCATAAGGGCAATGGTTCCGACGCGGCGGAAATCCACCTGCATACCCGCGGCGGACTCTACCTTCTGCACAAATGCAGCGAACATCCGTGCACTCGCTTTGGCCAGCGGACGCAATAATTCAGGCGTCTCCGGATCGGCTGGAGCCAGCATGCCAGCGGCTGCTGACGATGATTCAGAACCCGGCTCTCCGCGGTCAAGCACCAGCACGTCTGCGCCGCGTTGGCGCAACTCTAGCGCCAATGAAACACCAATGATGCCCGCGCCGGCGATGATGACATCCCAGGACTTCACATTGCCATTGTAATAAGGAGAGACTTACTGGCCGTTGGAGTGGGCTTGCGCGGATTGATTCACCGGCTGGCCGTCGCTATTGACCAGTTTGGAAAAGACGACCAGACGCTTGGGTGCGGGGCCAATGTAATACGTGGGATAACAGGTGATAAGCGTCAACTGCGGATTGTTTGTGGGCTTAATCACGCTGATATCTTCCGGCATTACGATCTTGCGTCCGGTCACTTCGAAGGTAAAAGTGCGGCCGCTGCGGCGGACCTGTATCTGGTCGCCCTTGTTCAGTTCGTAAATATGGCGGAAAAAAGTATCGCGATGGGCCGTGATCACCGCGTTTCCGGTTTCGCCGGGCTGGGCGGTCTCCTTCATGTGGCCGGGACCTTCTGAAAGTTCACGTCGCGAAGCGCCTTCCACCACAATTGCGTCCACCTGGATCTTGGGAATCTGTAAGCGCGTGAGGAGCTGGTCAGGTGAAACCGGCGCCTTTCCCGGAGCGCTAACGGCAGCTGCCTGGCGCTGCCATTCGGCTTCAAGGTTTTTCTGGCTGCGGTACATTCCCCAGTATTCCCCAGCAACGTATCCCAGCAGAATCACGCCAATAACGATCAGAGCCAGAGAGATAATGCGTCGATTCTCCAGCGGGCGCAACTTGGCGACGTGGGCCATGATTTGGGGACGAACTGCCATCGCTTTATTAGATGCAGAATTCAGGTGCTCGCGCTGTAAGAGCTGCCTTTACCAAGGTTTGGCCAGTTCCGCAGAGCACAGTGGCCATTCGAGTGTCCTTTTTATTGACAGAGCAGCCGTTCTGCTCAACAATGATCGGCATAACCCAAAGCCTTTTCACTGGAGATAACTATGTCCGATGTGCCGCACGATGGCGGAAGCCCGGTAGTGCGCAATGTCCTGATGGTGGTAGCGGTAGTGTATTTGATCGGCACGGTGATCTTCATGGTCCAGGCGCAGGGACGGATGAATGACCTGGAGAAAAGGCAGGCCGCGGCGCAGGCGGAACTCGCAAAAAAGATGACTGATTCCAATGCCCAGTTAAAGGCCTCACTCAACGTTCTGGCGGACCGTGCGGGAATGAACCATAAAGAGTTAAGCAGGAAGGCCACGGAGCTTCAGGCCAAAGAGCATGAAACCGAGACGCGCCTGAAGGCCGATGAAGAAACTACCAAGCAGCAGATTGGCGCGGTGAACTAGTGATGTTAACGGCGTCAAAGGCGAAGTGGTGAAAGTAAGCGCCGACGTGACCGATACCAGGAACGATCTGGCGGTGACCAAAGGAAAGCTGGATCATGCCATCGGCGACCTGAACAAGCACAGCGAATTGATTGCCACGTCGCATGACGAACTGGAGATGCTCAAGCATCGCGGCGATCGCGATTATTTTGAGTTCACGCTGCAAAAGGACAAAACTCCCGACGCATCTGTCGATCGTGAGCCTGCAGCTCAAGAAGACCGATCCCAAGAAGAGCAAGTTCACGCTGTATGTGCTGGCGGAAGACAAGAAGATTGAGAAGAAGGACCGCACCATCAACGAGCCGCTGCAGTTTTATACCGGCCGCGACCGCGCATTGTTTGAAGTGGTGGTGAACAGCGTGGACAAGAACACCGTAACCGGCTATCTCTCGACGCCCAAGAACGTGGCGACGACGCAGATGCCGAGTCACGCGCCGAGTTCGCAGTAAGAGATTTTTGTGGCACGAATGAGAGGCACGGGCAACCGTGCTTTTTCTTTTGGTCCTGCAAACACACGTGAGCGCGAGAGAATCGGTTAGACTGATTGGTCGCATGGCAGTAGCCACCCCACAAAGTTCTTCGTTGAGCGTCCGTCAACTGGCAGGTTATGTTTCGCTCTGCCTGATTTGGGGCACCACGTGGCTGGGAATTCGCCTTGTTGTCCGTGATGTGCCTCCGTTTGAAGCGCTGGCATTGCGGCTGTTGGCCGCAGGAGTGCTGCTGCTGGTGATGGCGTTGGTACAGAAAAGGCGCTGGCCCACGGACGCCGGTGAGTGGAACGCGATCCTTATTCTGACACTTACAATCATGGCTGTGCCCTATGCCTTGTTGTTTTGGGCGGAGCAATATGTCACTTCTTCAATGAGCGCGGTTTTGTACTCCGCGTCTCCACTGGCGGTCTCGCTTATCACGCCGGCCATGATGCATCGCAAGGTGCCACGCCGCGCCGTGTATGCCATGGTGATGGCCTTTGGCGGAATCCTGGTCCTCTTCTATGAAAACCCAAGCACCAATCGGATGGTAATTATCGGAGGATCAGCGATACTGGTTTCCATGCTGCTTACGTCGTGGTCAATCGTCTATGCAAAGCAGCGGCTGCACGATGTTGATTCCGTTGTTGCCACGGGACTTCAATCGCTTTTGGGCTCCGTTGTCTTGTTATGGGCAACGTGGGCGCTGGAGTCACATCGGCATGCGGTTTGGACAAAGACGGCAATGATAGGGCTGGCGTACCTGACCATCCTTGGATCAGCCACGGCTTTCGTTATTTATTATTGGCTGTTGAAAAAGCTTCAGCCCTATCAGATTTCCACCATCAGCCTGATTATTCCTCTGGTGGCCATTCTTGCGGGATTGCTGGATGGAGAACGCATCCCCTTGCTGATGCTGCTTGCGGTGCTGGTGGTGCTGGGTTCGGTATGGTCAGTATTGCGGGCGGAAGGACAAACGGAGCCGGACGATGACATCTTGATGTTGCGAGACAGAGCGCAATGACGCTGGCAGCGATGTTACTGCTAGTGGCGATCGGGTTTTGCGCGGGCGGTTTTGGCGCGCTGGCAGGAGTTGGCGGAGGCATTATCGTTACGCCCCTGCTGGCAATCTATTTTGGACTGCCGATGCATCAAGCCATCGGCGTGACTCTGCTTTGCGTGATTGCCACTTCCACTGCGACTTCTTCCATGTACGTGGAGCGTCACGTTACTGACGTCCGCCTGGGCATGACGCTGGAACTTGCGACAACGGTCGGCGCGTTGATTGCGGCCTTGGTGGCGCATCACGTGAATCGCCGGACGCTGGCTGTGCTGTTTGCCTGCTTCCTGCTTTATAGCGCAGGCTCTATGATCAAAAAAGCCTGGGATTCACGCAATGCGAAGAGGGAAGAAGTAATTCCTGACTACACGCCAGAAAACTATCCGGCGGGGCTGGCGGCTTCGCTGATTGCCGGCGGATTTTCTGGACTGCTGGGGATTGGCGGAGGGCCGATTAAGGTGCCGGTGATGTTGTTGTTCATGAAAGTTCCGTTGCGGGTGGCGGCGGCCACCAGCAACTTTATGATCGGAGTCACAGCGGCCACGAGCGCTTATGTGTATTGGGGACACGGAGATGTCCGTGTGGATATTGCCGCGCCGTTGGTCGCCGGAGTTTTTACAGGATCACTGCTGGGAGCGCGAATTTCATCCAAAATCCGCCCAGTTTATATCCTGATGTTGCTGGTGTGCATTGCCGGTTGGCTTGGGGCACAGATGGTTTACAAGTTATTGACAGGGGGCTTCCAATGAACCGGCAGGATGTCGCCGCTGATCGGGTGCTGTCTCTCACGCTGAAGTTTGGGGCGTACACGGCCTTTGCATCGATCTTGGCGGGATTGCTGCTGCAATTGGCCGTGCCCTGGGGCGCGAAAGTGGCCGCTGCCGGCCTGCTGGTCCTGCTGGCTACGCCGGTGCTGCGCATTATTGTCGCCTGCCTGCAGTTTTTGCGCGAGCGCGATTTCAAGTATGCTCTTGTGTCATTTGGCGTGCTGGCAATTGTGGTGCTTGCGTATGTGCTGGGATTACAGACGTGAACTTTACCGCGAAGGACGCAAAGGACGCGAAGAACTAGAGCAGAAAAAGAACCAGGACGGAAAGAGTTGGATCTGACGGGCGAGTGTCTTGCTACAGAGATGTATTTGGAGGCGGTTGATGAAAAAATACTTGCTGTTATCGATCTTAGTTTTTGTGGCCAGCCCATGCGCGTTTGCGCAAGCGCTACCTACGGTCTCCACATTTTCCATCGTCGCCATTGATCCGCAAACCGGTGAGATGGGCGTGGCCGTGGCCTCGCGATATTTCTCCGTGGGATCGGTTGTGCCGTGGGCCATGGCGGACGTGGGCGCGGTGGCGACGCAGGCGAATGTCAACGTCGGCTATGGACAGCAAGCGCTGGATCTTTTGAGACAGGGGCTTACTGCGCCGGAGGTCCTGAAAAAGATTCTGGCCGACGACAAGTTTGAAGGTAAGGACGGACGGCAGGTGGCAATCGTCGACGCGAAGGGAAATGTTGCGGCTTACACCGGCCCCAATGCACCCAAGTGGGCTGGTGACCGGCAGGGCAAAACGTGGTCGGCGCAGGGAAATATTTTGGTTGGGCCGCAGGTGCCGGAGGCAATGGGCAAGGCCTTTGAGGCAACACAGGGTGAGCTGGCGGAAAAACTTTTTGCCGCGCTCAAGGCGGGCGACTCGGTCGGCGGCGATGCGCGGGGACGACAGTCGGCTTCAATGCTTGTGGTGAAGAAGCTGGGCGGACGCAACATCAATAACGATCGCTACGTTTACATCAATGTTGACGACAATCCTGATCCGTTTACGGAGTTGCGACGCCTGCTGGATCTGAATTTGGCTTACAACTACGGCGACCAGACGTTTAAGGCGCTGGATGCGGGAAACATGCAGAAGGCGCGCGCCGCTTCCCAGAAAGCTGTGCAGTATACGCCGAACAGTTTTGGCAGCCATATGCGGCTGGCGTTTTTGGACTATCTGATCGGCGAGAAAGCTGCGTCGCTGGATGAATTTGGCAAGGCCAGAACGATCAATCCTAAAGACTTCGATAAGCAGTGGAAAGAAGAAGTCGATTTTGATCGCTTCAAGCCCATGGCCAGCGACAAAGAGTTCTTACAGAAATTGTTTCCCAACGGAGTTCCTCAATGATCCCGTAATGAGGCCCAACGCATGAGAACAAATTAATGTAGCGAATTATTTCATTATTAACGTTGGCGCATCTGCCACTGTGCTTTAATCGGTTATTGCGCCTTGACTGGAGTTCAGAAGTAGAAGGCGTTTTCGGATCACCCTCTTGACCCGATTGGCTTTTCCTTCCTGCTCACCGGCTCCTGAGCCTCAACGCCAGCCAGAGCGAAATCCAAATGGAGGTCACAATGCCTGCCTTGGTGACAGAAGCTCCGCCGGAAACCGCTCCGCAAACTGAATCGGCTTTACCCACATTTATTGCACCGAGTGACAAACTGGGAATGGGCGCCACCCTTGTGGATGGAGGGTGCTTGTATCGCGTCTGGGCTCCGAACGCCAACGCCGTTGCTGTTGGAGGAGATTTTTTTCATTCCGGCAATCAGTCGCCGATCGACTGGCAGGAGATTCCGTTGCAACGCGATTCCGCGACCGGCGAAGGCGCGTCTTACTGGTCGGCCTTTGTGCCGGGAGCGCTGCACGATTCGCATTACAAATTCCACATCCGCAACGATTCTGCGCCGCCGGACTGGGCTGGTCCCTGGCGTTGGAAACATGACCCGTACGCTCGAGATGCCATTTCATTCAGCGGCAATTCCATTGTCGTGGACCGGAACTTTGACTGGTCGGGTGATAACTTCCAGATGCCACCCTGGAACGAACTGGTGATTTACGAGCTGCATATCGGCACATTTGGCCGCAAAGGGCCCGATGAGAAGTCCGACTTTACTTCCGCAATTGGACGGCTCGATTACCTGCGCGATCTCGGCATTAACGCGATTGAGGTACTGCCCGCGTTCGATTTCGATACAGACACTTCAATGGGATACAACCCGGGGCTTCCGTTTGCGGTGGACAACGCATACGGCGAGCTGAATGCGATAAAGAGTTTTATCAAGGAGGCGCACCGGCGCGGCATCGCCGTGATGCTGGATGTTGTCTACAACCACTTCGGGCCGGAAGGGCTTGATGATTGCCTTGGCAAGTTTGACGGCCTGTATCCTCCCGGCACGCAGGGCATTTATTTCTATGAAGACGGCCGTCTTTATACTCCGTGGGGTGACAACCGGCCGGATTTCGGGCGGGGCGAGGTGCGTTTGTATATCCGCGACCACGCCATGACCTGCCTGGACGAAATACGAGCGGATGGCCTGCGGCTTGATTCTACCGTCAGCATCCGTCGGCTCGTCCGCCGGTATGACGACCTTGGCCCCAATCCTGAAGGCGTTACCCTGCTGCGCTACCTGGGTGAGGAGAAAAGGAAAAGTTCACCGTGGAAACTTTTGATCGCCGAAGATCTGCAGAATGATGACACGCTGACGCGCGACGCTCTTTCCGGCGGCGTTGGCCTGGATGCACAGTGGGACAACTGGTTTTCAGGCCGGGTGCGCGACGCGATGTTCGCGTTCGACGACAAGCAGAGAAACCCGCAGCAAGTGGCTGAAGCGATTAGCAAGTCTTATAACTCCTCGGGCGCTTTTCAGCGGGTGACATATACGGAATCGCACGACGATGCGAAGACCGCACGCGTTCCCAGCTTGATTGATGGAGGCAATCCCACAAGTGTTTTCGCGCTACGGCGCACAGCGCTTGGCGCCGCTCTTATGTTCACAGCACCGGGAATTCCCATGCTCTTTATGGGCCAGGAATTTCTCGAATCCAAGCCGTGGAATGACGGCACGGCCTTTGCGCTGGACTGGAGCCGGATTGACCGTTTCTCCGGAATGGTGGAGTTGCACCGGCGATTGATCCGCTTGCGGCGCAACCAGGACAACCATACGCGAGGCCTGTGCGGCGATAACGTGAATGTCTTTCACGTGAATCCTGAAGGTGTGATTGCGTTTCATCGCTGGGCACAGGGCGGCTCGGGTGACGACGTGGTAGTCGTGGCCAACCTGAGCAGCCGCCGCTGGGACAGCTACAACGTTGGCTTTCCCCGCGAGGGCACATGGTATCTGCGCTTCAACAGCGATTACCAAGGGTATGCGGGGGAATTTACGAACGTCGGCTATGACACAGCAGCTGGATCAGGATGGAACCAGGGCATGCCGGCCAATGGAAACGTCGGCCTGGGACCATATAGCGTGATTGTTCTTTCCCAGTAAGCATCGTAAGCAGGGTTGACGCAGTGCGCCGCCCATGACAGGGCGGCGCAAAGTCGGCGCAGTTTTCCCCGCGCTTCAAAACTTATGGTTTGTTTGCCTTATTCGCCCGCCGCAATTGCCTTGGCGGATTGGGTGAAGTTGAAGGTAATTGCGCGTCGCCAAGCAAGAAACTGAAATCGCTGAACAGATTCGTATTTGGCGCTCCGTTGGCAACCGTTCCGTTGCTATGGCAGCCCATGCAACTTCCCATGAAGGCGTTTGAATTTCCAGGCGCCTGCTGGAAGTATGTTTCCAGCGTGGTATTGGCGAGCGCTGGAGGTACGGGTAATGGGCCCACGTCAATGCCAGGCCCATTGCACTTGAAGTTGTAAGGATTACTGGGGTTCGTGGGATCGTGATAACACTTTTGCGGATTTGCGACCGTGCCAGGATGTTGCGACCATTGTGTATCCACTAATTGGTAATACTTCCATACGGATTTTGGATATACGGCCCGCAGCAGTTTTTGAAAGACCGGATTGATGCCTGTTGTCGGACTATTCTTTGCGGCCGGAATTGGTGTGGCCCGAAGCACCTGGACCGGAGTGTTTGTCTTTGTGGGATCGCCGTCCCATCCTCCAGACGGCGCTGTTGGTTGCTGGTCAGCGCAAGCGGGTGAGAACGTGCATTTGGGATTGTTGTAATAGCTGTAATGGCCGGCGGCGGGCGCTGAGGGAGCATTATCGAGGTGTTCAAAAGTTGCCCAAAGCCATTGCGGACCGCTGGCGGTCTTGTGGGCAATGTGCAGCCCGACCAACCCCATCAGGAGCGGCCCGGCGCACTTGGTATTTAAGTGAGTGTTCGGATCTGGCGCATAGGTGATGTAGGCCCATGACGTGTGGTATCGGCCGGCCTCGCCTTGCGAAATCTGACGCCACGCGGCTTTCACTTCCACTGATCCGATCTGACTTGTGTTGTAAACGCCGGCAGGGAAATTTATGGGCGTAACCTGGTTCGCAGGAATATACCAGGGCTTGGCTGGGGCTGGCGGATTGGCTGAGCCTTGCAGAATTTTATCGAACTCAACCTTATTGATCCGGACTTCATAGCGAGTGTATTTCCCGTTGACGTCAATCAAAGGAGAAAGCGTAAAAGCCTCAGTGAATTCATCTTGCACATCACCCTTGGCGATAAGAGGCAGCACCTTGGCGACTTTTCCTTTGAGCGCGGCGGGAACGGCAGGGCAGAAGGAAGGAATGGGCTGCGTTGTTCCCCACGGCGCCGGAGGCGCAGCGCCCGGTTGAAACACTTGTGATGCGGCCATGTAACTTTCCCAGACAGTAGAGTTGTCGCCGCTTGCGGACTTGCCGATTGTGCCGGGGCCGGGCTGTCCCGGCTTGCCGGGAGGCCAGTTGAGCGCGACAAATTCCTGCCAGGCAAAGATATCGAATTTCCTTTGGATGACGGCAAAATCTCCGGTGGTGGATAGATTCGGCTTGGGCGGCGCGTCCGCTGGCAGCGCAGAACTTAATGCAGTTGGGTTAGGAGGCATTTGGGCAAGCCCGGATAAGCTCACCAGCAGCACCGCAGCAAATAGACCAGTCTTCCTTACTTTCATCAAACCTCGGCTCCTTGCGGACCAATACAGACCAGATTGGTCCCTGTTGTGAATCGTAACCAGATGAAGAGCCGATCAAAGGGCCGATTCCCCTTGATTTGCCCGGTAGAAATAACCAGCGAGAGTAAACCAAATGGAGCTTTGTTGAGAAAGCTGCCGCAGAACTGTTTCAAAAACCGTACAAGATGAAGCGCGCTTGAGACCGATGGCGCTTAAGCTTTGGCGGTTGAGTCCAAAACGCGGGCATGCATCTATTTGCACATGGCGAACTCAAACAAATTCAGCCTGGCGGAATCGATCGCGCTTCTTACCCGAACTCCAGCAACATTGAATGCGCTGTTGCGCGCCCTGCCCTACATGTGGACGCATAGCACCGAAGGCAAAGAGACCTGGAGCGCATTTGACATTGTTGGTCATTTGATTATTGCGGACCGTACTGACTGGATGCCGCGGGTGCGGACGATACTGGAGCATGGCGAGGCGCGTGCCGTTCGAGCCTTTTGACCGTTTTGCTCAGACAAGAGAAAGCCAAGGCAAATCTCTGGAGCAACTGCTGGATGATTTTGCGCTTGTGAGGAAAGCAAGCCTGGCTGCGCTGCAAGCGCTGAATCTGCAATCGGCAGACCTGGCCCTGCGCGGAACACATCCCGCGCTGGGAGCAGTCACGTTATCTGAACTTCTGGCTACATGGGCTGTTCACGATCTCACACATCTGCATCAACTATCGCGCGTGATGGCGTACCAATATCGTGATGCCGTGGGGCCGTGGCGTGCGTTTTTGGGCGTGCTCAAGTGTACTGGGCATAGCGCGCCGTAAAAGCCGGCTCAAGGCTGCTTGGTGCGAACGAATTTGCCAAGATACTCAATGCGCTATTTCAGTTCTAGCTCGGTGCGTGCTTCCGCCAGTTCCTGGCGTCCGGGTTTATCGCCATGCTCGGCTACTTTGAGCAACTCCTGGAAATGTGCCTGCGCTGTCTGGCGTTTGCCGGCCAGCTTCGCCGCCTCGGCAGCCCCGTAGAGCGCCCGGAAACGATTGGGTTCCTTGGTCAGCGTGGCTTCAAACTCCTTAAGGGCTTCAGACGGGAGCTTCAATTCCAGCAGCATCTCTCCCAGTTGTTCACGCGCGGGAGTAAGTGGACCGGGCGTGACAGCGCTCTTTTCAGTTCCATCCTCGCGTTCGGCGGCCGCACGCATCGCGACGAGCGCGCCCTGGTGATCGCCTTCAGCAAATGCCGCCCATGCGGATACTTCCTGCCGCTGAATTTCCACCTGGTTGGCCCAATAAGCTTCTTTCATGTTGCTAAGCTTGTCACGAAGTTGCTCCAGAGAGGTGATGGCTGAGCGTGCGGCAGCGCTATCTTTTCGGTGTGCAGCCCCCAGGCCACGAGCAAAATAGGTGATTGCATCAGTGTGTGGGAACGGACTTGGGTATGGCTCCAGCTTTGCTGCATCGGCCCAGGCATGGCGTTCCAGGCAGTAGCGGGCAGGAATTGCCGCGTGAGCAAAGTATGCCGCAACAGGAGGGGCCGCTCCGCTGATTATCACCTTCGGGTTAAATCGCGAGAATATCTCAATCGACGATTCCACTAAACGCTGGGCGGCGCGGTCCTGGGCCGTCTGCAAATATGCATAGACCATGTAATCGCTGGCGTGCAGTTCTTCGCCCGTTTGACCCTCGTTTTTTGCGGAAGCCGCAGAGGCTATGTTGGTGTTAATGGAATCCTGCCAGTAGCCGACTCGCGTGAACGTATGCGATGGCATGTGCAAGGCGTGCGGCGCTGACGGCGCAATCTGACCATAGCGCCGGGCAGCTTCAACGGCCCGCGCAGCCAGCGGTGGAACATCGTACGCGTGGATGATGTAATGGGCCAATCCCGGATGATCTGGATACTGTACAAAAAGTTTTTCCAGCATTGCTCCAGCTTTGAGCTGCCTGGCATAAGTCTTGTCAGCCGGATCAGCGGCAGCGGCGAGCGCCAGCGCGTAGAAAATAGCAGCTTCAGTGTCCTCAGGATAAGCAGCGCTGACGGCTGCCATAGCGCTTTCATAGGCCACGACACGCGAACGCTGCTCAATCTTAGCGGTGTCAGTAAAAAGAAGCGCGACGGCCTCAATATAGGCGCGCTCACGCTCAGTTTTCGCAGCCGCGGCCCGTCCGCTCTCGACGGCTTTGAGTCCTTTCTCCAGTTGCGTTTGGGCCTTGAGACCGGCTGCAAAGGGATTGCCCCAATTGCTCAATGCGATTCCCCAGTAGGAGATTGCACATGAGGGATCCTTTGCGAGAACGGAATTGAAGGCCTCAATGGCATGCGCAAATTCAAACGAATGCATCAGCGCCACGGCGCGGTTGAACTGTAGTTGTGCTGCCTTGTCGCACGATGTGTTGAATGTAACTGTTCCCAGATGTTCAGGGGACGTGTGGTGGTCAGCCTGGGCCAAGCTGAGCCGCGGCGCCAGAACAGCAATAAGCAAAAGCAACGAGCCGAAATGAACTCGCATAAATTGTGTCCTTTGAGTGAAGCGTGCTGGCGGACATTTTACTCCGTATCGAACCGAGTGATCGAGGATCGACAAGCCTTATTCGGATGAAAATGGATTTCGGAGGACCTGAGAATAAGGCAGTCGATTTTAGCGCAGGGCCACAGACGGGCGCCGAGAATCGTGCTCTGGATCAGTGACATGCGAGGGCGCACAAAAGACTACAATTCATAGATACTTTGTGACGACGGATGGAGTTGTGCAATGCCCAAGACACTTACCCATGAAGATTTAATAGCCAACGCAGGTCCGATGGGCCAGGAAGAACTGCTCAAGATGGATCATTACTGGCGCGCTGCAAATTATCTCTCAGTGGGGCAGATTTATCTTCGGGACAATGCGTTGTTGCGCGAGCCACTGAAACTGGAACACACCAAGCCGCGGCTGCTGGGGCATTTTGGCACCACGCCTGGGCTGAACTTTATCTATGTTCACATGAACCGGATGATCCGGAAGAATGATCTCAATGCGATCTATGTGACAGGGCCGGGGCATGGCGGTCCGGGGATTGTGGCCAATACTTATCTGGAAGGTTCGTACACGGAGTTGTATCCCAACATTACGCAGGATGCGGCCGGGAATGCAGAAGCTGTTCCAGCAATTCTCATGGCCCGGAGGGATCCCCAGCCATGCGTCGCCGGACACGCCGGGTTCGATCAACGAAGGAGGCGAGCTGGGCTATTCATTGCTGCATGCCTATGGAGCTGCATTCGATAATCCTGACCTGCTGGTTTGCTGCGTGGTGGGCGATGGCGAAGCAGAGACCGGCGCGCTGGCCACGAGTTGGCATTCAAACAAGTTTTTAAACCCGGCGCGCGATGGGGCGGTACTGCCGGTGCTGCACCTGAATGGATACAAGATCGCCGGGCCAACGGTGCTGGCGCGGATACCGAAAGAAGAGCTGATTGATCTGTTTGTTGGATACGGGTACAAGCCATACTTTGTTGAGGGTGACGATCCCCCGCTGATGCATCAGTTGATGGCGGCGACCCTGGACAAGGCGCTGGACGACATCAAGAGCATCCAGCATGATGCGCGGCAGAATTCCGCGCGGCAGCGTCCGCAATGGCCAATGATCGTCCTGCGCAGCCCGAAGGGATGGACGGGCCCAAAGACTGTTGACGGATTGCAAATTGAAGGAACTTTTCGCTCTCACCAGGTTCCGGTGACCGATCTGGGCAAGCCGGGACATTTAAAAATTCTTGAACAATGGATGCTGAGCTACAAGCCGGAAGAGCTGTTTGATAAAAACGGCAAGGTCATGCCTGAGTTGGCAGCGCTGGCGCCGACTGGAAATCGTCGCATGGGAGCGAATCCGCATGCGAATGGCGGCTTGCTGCTGAAAGACCTGAAGATGCCGGATTTCCGGCAATATGCGGTGAAGGTAACGCAGCCGGGCAGCGATTTTGAAGAGTCCACGCGAATCCTGGGCAAGCTGTTGCGCGACGTGATGAAGCTGAATCTGGAGGCGGCAAATTTCCGAGTGATGGGACCCGATGAGACGGATTCAAATCGGCTGTCAGCAATTTTCGAAGTCACCGACCGCGTTTCAACGGCCGAAATTCTTCCTACCGACGTACATGTGAGCCCAGACGGACGAGTGATGGAAGTCCTGAGCGAACACATGTGCCAGGGATGGCTGGAAGGCTATTTGCTCACCGGACGCCATGGGTTTTTCTCGTCGTATGAAGCGTTCATCCATATTGTGACATCGATGTACAACCAGCACGCGAAGTGGCTTGAGGCGGTGCGCCATATCCCGTGGCGCAAGCCGATTGCGTCACTCAACTATCTGCTTACGTCACATGTGTGGCGGCAGGACCACAACGGCTTCAGCCATCAAGACCCGGGATTTCTGGACAATGCGGTTAATAAAAAGCCAGAGTTGGTGCGTGCATACTTTCCGCCCGATGCAAACACGCTGCTCTCAGTGGTGGACCACTGCCTGCGCAGCAGGGATTACGTAAACATTATTGTCGCCGGCAAGCAGCCTGAATTGCAGTGGCTGGATATGGATGCGGCGATCAAGCACTGTGCCGCGGGGATTGGGGTATGGAAATGGGCCAGCAATGACAATGGCGGCGAGCCCGACGCAGTGCTAGCTTGCGCAGGTGACGTGCCAACTTTGGAAATCCTGGCGGCCGTTTCATTGCTACGGAAACATGTGCCGAGTTTGAAAATAAGAGTGGTCAACGTGGTTGACGTGATGACCTTGCAAGCGGCCGGGGAGCATCCGCATAGCCTGAGTGATGAAGTATTTGACGCGCTGTTCACCGCCAACAAGCCCGTGATCTTTGCCTATCACGGCTATCCGTGGCTGATTCACAGATTGTGTTACCGGCGGCGGAACCATGACAACATGCATGTACGCGGCTATAAAGAGGAGG
>CAVSYO010000064.1:0-14548 GCA_963732195.1 Terriglobia bacterium
GTAAATCGTCCGCTTCCCACGTTTCACGTTCCACAGCAGGACCCAACATGTGTTCCCACAATTGATCCTAATTTTAATGATGACGTCCCGCTGCCTTGTCCGTTGCAAAGTCCTTTTGTGGTTCGCACCTTCCCATAAACGGGGGCCAAGGAATGTCGGGAATAAAAAAGGGCGGCTTTTTAGGGCCGCCCGTTTGGAGTCGCTAGGAGAAGGAGAGAATTTCTGGTCTAGCTGTCTGTTCGCCGCTTGCGGTTATAACGCATCGCGATGTTCATGAAGATGTTTCCGCTGTCCGTGTCAAAACACATCACCAGCGCTTCCTGGTCTTCACTGCTTTTTTCGCCAAGTTCATCGGCGTGGATCACGGGTGGATAAATCTTGAACTTGAATCCCTGGTCATTGAGAGCGGTAATGGCGCTGCCAATCACCATATTGGCCAGTTCGCACACTGTTTCACGCGCCACTTCGTCGCTTTCAGGAACCGGCGATCCGGTAAGATAGCTCGCTACCTTGGCTGCGGTCGGCGTATCGATATCGAAAATAATGCGCCCTTCGATATCGCCCTTAATCGTCACCATTGAAGCGATGCCTTTGCGGCGATACGCCTCTTCGTCCATGGTCACGTCTCCCATGCGTGTGGCGCATTGCAGTGTCTCTGCCAGCACGGCATCGGCCGCATTGATGAACGGCTGAATCAGTTCAATCTTCATCGGATCTCAGCTTTCCTGGGCAGTTGGTGTGGCCACAGCCGCATCATCGCCCATTACATACTTGATGACTTCGTAAAGTATTTCTGACTTCACCGGCTTCTGGACAAAGTGGCGCGCGCCTTTTTGCAGCGCCGCGACAATGTTTTCCTGATAGCCGACGGAAGACACCATCACGATGCGAGCATTCGGATGCGAACGCACAATGCGCTCCGCCGCCTCAATGCCTTCCATCTGTGGCATGGTAATGTCCATCAGCACCATATCAGGCGTAGTGCGGTCGTATTCCGTGATTGCCGTGCAGCCATCGCCGGCTTCGCCCACGATTTCGCCGCCGAAAGCTTCAACCATCTTCGCTACATTCTTGCGCGCGAAGACGGAATCGTCCACCACCAGATAGCGGATTGGCATGCCGTCCTTGCGAATCAAAATTGGAAATGTTTCCATAACTATTCTCCTTGCGACTCCAACTAAACTTTTACTGCTGCTCGAGCAATTTTATCCGGATTGCACTGCATGGCCAGCGTGTTGGCCAGCATATCCAGCGGAACAATGCGCATTGCATGCCCGCGTTCCACAGCTGCCTTGGGCATGCCAAACACCGTACAGGAATCTTCACTCTGTGCAATGGTCAGCGCGCCGGCATCTTTCATCAAGCCCAGTCCTTCGGCTCCGTCGTCGCCCATGCCAGTCATCAGTACTCCAACGGCACGGCTGCCAAACTCCGCCGCTACTGAGCGAAACAAAATGTCCACTGACGGCCTGTGCCCGTTGGTGCGGGCTTCATCGGAAAGCACCACGGTATTTCCTAATGGCATCCGCCGGACCTTAATGTGGCGATCTCCGGGACAGATCAGCGCGCGTCCTGCAATCAGCAGGTCGCCAGATTGGGCTTCTTTTACATCGATGGCACACGATTCATCCAGCCGCCGCGCAAACATTTCTGTGAATCCTTCCGGCATGTGTTGCACCACAACAATGGTCCCGGGAAAATCTCCGGGCAGTTGCTGCAACAAATATTGCAGCGCGTTTGGGCCACCCGTAGAAATACCAATTGCCACAATCTTAGTTGGCTCGCGTCGTGGTCTTAATGCTTTCTTTTCTGGTCGAGGCCGGTCGAATGTGATAGGCGCTGGCGTGTTGCGCACCTTGGTCCTGGCCGCGACCTTGATCTTGCTGATCAGGTCCACGGCAATATCATCCATGTGAGCGGAAGCAGCGTCGCGCGGTTTGGCCACAAAATCAAACGCTCCCAGCGCCAGGGCTTTGAATGTTGCGCTTGCGCCCTCTGTAGTTAATGCGCTCACCACGATCACTGGTACGCGAAACCGTCGCGTGATCTGGCGTAGCGTCTCCAGATCCGTCCATGCGCGGCATTTCCAGGTCCAGCGTCACCACGTCAGGACGAAGGTCTTCAATCTTTTTGAGTCCGAAAGCGCCGTCCATTGCCGTTCCTACAACCTCGATTTCGCTGTCCCGAGCAAGGATCTGTGGAATCAACTTTCGCATCAACGCAGAATCGTCCACCACCAGGACTCGCAATTTGGTACTCATGCTGTGGCCCCCACCATCTGTAACCTACCTAACTTCGCAACTACACTTGAGAGATTCAGGATCAGCACCACCGTGCCATCGCCCAGGATGGAAGCGCCGCTGACCAGGTCTGTGGCCACTAAATGATCGTCCATGGCCTTGATAACTAATTCTTCTTCGCCTACCAAATGGTCTACCACCAGGCCGAACTTGCGTTCGCCCGTGGAAATCACCACCACAAACATCTTTCCTGTTTCCGTCTGATCTTTTTCCAGCCGATGAAGATGCAACAGCGTTAGCACTTCATTGCGTAGCTGCATTACGTCATGCTGGTCTACGCGATGCAGCGAGCCTTGCGTAGTCCGAGTGATTTCCACCACGGAGGCCAGCGGCACGGCGTATAGGCGGTCGCCAACGCGAAACAATAGCGCTTTGATGATTGCCAGTGTCAGCGGCACTTTCAGGAAGAATGTTGTTCCTTTGCCGGCCGTTGTCCGAATGGTGACTGTGCCTTTCAGCTTTTCCAGCACGGTCTTTACCACGTCCATGCCTACGCCGCGGCCGGAAATAGACGTAACTTCCTGCGCGGTGCTCAGGCCCGGATGGAAAATCAGATCGTTGATGTCCGCTTCACCCATCACGGCTGCGTCGCCTTGCTTGAGCAGCCCACGCTCCACCGCTTTTGCTATTAACTTGTCGCGATTGATGCCACGACCGTCGTCAGTGACTTCAATCACAATCTCATTGCCCTGGTGATAAGCGTCGAGCGTTACCGTGCCCTGCGCCGGCTTTCCATCATTGATGCGCTCCGCCGGGGACTCAATTCCGTGGTCCACGGCATTACGTACCAGGTGCGCCAGCGGCTCAGCCAGCATGTCCAGAATGCTCTTGTCCAGGTCGGTGTCCTGGCCGGTCACCACCAGATTCACTTCCTTGCCGCAGGATTTGGCCACGTCTCGCACCACACGCGGGAACCTGCGGAAAAGGTGTTCCACCGGAACCATGCGGATCTTCATCACGGATTTTTGCAGGTCATTCATGATCCGCGCCTGGAATGCCATGGCGTCAGAAAAGCGCATTTTCAAAGGATCTTTGGGATAACGCTTCTCAAATTCGTTGATCGCCTGATGCAGCATGCTCTTAGCGATAATCAATTCGCCCACCAGGTTGAGCACAGAATCAATCCGCTCGGCATCAACGCGCAGCAGAGTTTCTGACATGCTGGCAAAACTTGCAGGCTGAGTGTCCGGCGGCATTTGCGGATTGGCGCTCTCAGCCCTTGGTGTTGCAACTTCACGGGCAGACGCATGGGTTGCTGCCGGCGTTTCTTCAGCGCGGATTGTAACCTCGGTTTCATCTTCCTGGGCGGCGGTTACGTGCTTCACAATATCCAGCACGTCATCCGTGTGCTCCTGCGATGCTCCGGTTTTTTGCACCAGGACTTCCGCCACCACTGACGGTATGCGGCATTTTTTCGCGATCCACTCCTCGGAATTGTCGCTGGCAATGGCTGCTTCTACCACGTCCAGATCGTTATTCAGCGTGCTCTGGTCTGGCGCAACCGCGAGCAGCTTTCCGCAATCCTGCAGTACGTTGCGAATCAATTGCATTGCCGCGCCACGCATCGGGCAATGCGGTTCAACAGAGAATGCCACGTTGTAAACGGTTTCTCCACGGCCCAGGGCGTCCGCTACCACCATCTGCTCGTACTCGCTCCATACAAAGCGCCCCTGTAGCTTATAGCGCACAGTATTGGCAGGCTTTCTTGTAAGCGAGACGATTTGTTCCTTCAGTTCTTCTCCGGCGGGCGGCTGCAGGTTGCCGCGATACGCGGAAAGCATGGAACTGAATGTATCGGCGGCAATGAGGACCGCTTCCGCCAGGGCGGCCTTGCTCATTGCAGCAATGTCAGGACGCAAAACGTCTTCGAGCGCATGTGCCAGTTCGCTCAGCTCTGTGTAGCCGCATGCCGCTGAATCGCCTTTCAGCGTGTGTACGGTGCGTCGAACCTGGCGCAACACCTCCTCATCTTCCGGACGCTTCTCCAGCTCCAGCCCCTCTTCGTTGAGTGTCTGCAACAATTCCGTTGCGCTCTCAAAGAAAAGTTCGCGAAGCTCAGCCGCGTGATCGTCAGAGAAGAAACTCACCCTGCCACCTCAATGCGCTGATACGCCGTGCCGTTGTTCTGGTGCAGCATCCTGTATTTATCGGAGAGCCCAAACAGGCTTTCCGCATGACCGATAAACAAATACCCTTCCGCGTTCAGGCAACGATAGAGTTTTTCCACCAGGCGCTTCTGCTCAGCTTCGTCAAAGTAGATCATCACATTACGGCAGAAGATCACGTCATTGCGCTGCGGTAAAAACTCTGTCTTCAAATTGTGAAAGTCGAAATGGACAAGGTCTTTCAGCCCACGCTTGATCGCATAACGGTCGCCTACCTTGTCGAAATAACGCAGGCGGTACGCGTAGTCCACTGACTCCATCTGGGTTTCTGAATAGACGCCTTCCTGCGCGGTGCGCAGCACTGTGTAGTTGATGTCAGAAGCCAGGATTTCCACTTTCCATGGCGGTGGAATCAGCGGCTTGGGACTTGGCATTTCAAATGGCAGTGGATTGCGCAGATAGTAGTAAGCCAGCGCGTCGCACACTTGCATCGCCAGCGTGTACGGCTCCTGTCCCGTGGAACATCCCGCGCACCACAGGCGCAGGCTCCAGTCACGCCGCTCCTGTTTTCGCTTCAGCAGTTCTTCCAGAACGTTTTTCTGGAAAAGCTCAAGCTGCGGTTTGTTGCGGAAGAAGCTGGTCTCGTTTACCGTGAGGTTTTCCACCAGCGCGCTCAGCTCCGCTTTGCCCTGGTAACTGGTGAGCAGGCGATAGTAAGCGTAAAACGTATCCAGTCCGCAGATCTTCAACCTGCGTTGCAGGCGGTCCTGCAAAAAATGCGCTCGCCGTTCGTCGAAGTACATCCCGCATTCCTGATACACCAGGGTCTGCAGCAGCTTGTATTCCGGTTCACTGATTTGGATTTGAACACTCGGTGTGGCCATGGTTTCGTTTTCGTCCTAGGTGCCGATTACAATCCTGCGAAGGCCGCTGCCGCGCGCGGTTCACTCACTTCTGCTATCCGCCGCAACTCGCCCTTTTGCAGGATCCTGTTCAGGTCAATCAAAATGATCAGCCGGCCTTTCAGCTTTCCCACGCCGGTCACGTAGTTGAGTTCGCCCTGGTCAAAGACGGGCGGCAGCTCAATATCGCTCTCTGGTATCTTCAAAACTTCTGAAGCGCTGTCCACGATCAGCCCCACAAGTTTTCCGTGTACCTCAGTCACCAGGATGCGGTTCTTCTTGGTGGGCTGGATGTCTTTTTCTCCAAAGCGGCGTCGCAGGTCCACCACGGAAACAATTTTGCCTCGCAGGTTGATCACGCCCTGGACGCAGCCGGGTGAGTCCGGCACAGAAGTAATCTCCGGCACGCGTACAATCTCATGCACCAGCGCGATCGGAACGCCAAAAACCTCGCGCCCTACACGAAAGCCGACAATGTGCATTTCTTTGGACATCAGGGTCTCCTTCGGCTTAGTTGTAGTTTCCGCCCGCGGTAGCGGCTGCATATTGCTGTGTCGCCGGTGCCGCGGCCGTTTGGCTCTTCTCGACGCTGTGCGGGCCGCGCATCGCGCACCGCCATGTTTTCCAGCACAAACCGGTCCATGGCTTCCAGCATGGAGCGTGACATTTTCGACATCTGCTCCGCCGAAGCCGCCAGCTCTGTCGATCCGGAAGAAGAACGCTGCACCAACTCGCGCATCTTTTCCATGGCGCGGACTACCGCTTGCGCTCCGGAGGCTTGCTCTTCCACGGATGAGTTGATTTCATGCGTGATCTCATTCAGCCGCGTTGTGGCTTTGGCAATTTGCGACGAGCCGTGTGACTGCTCATTGGTTGCAGCGCCGATTTCCTGTGCGAACTTGTAAACCTCAGACACCACGCTGGAAATCTTTTTCAGTGCACCGCTCAGGTCGCCACCCAGTGAAAGGCCTTCATTCACAATGGTGGTGCTCTTTTCCATGTTGTCCACGGCCTTGCGCGCTTCCTTCTGAATGCTCTGGATCAACTCAGAAATTTCGCGCGTGGATTGCGCGGACTTTTCTGCCAGCTTGCGTACTTCGTCGGCTACTACGGCAAAGCCCAGGCCGTGCTCGCCGGCTCGTGCAGCCTCGATTGCAGCGTTCAAAGCCAGCAGGTTGGTCTGCTCAGCCAGGTCGTCAATCACTTCAATGATTTTTCCAATATCATCGGCGCGCTGGCCCAGCGCAGAAATAATTTCTGCAGACGATCCAATGGACGCGTTGATCCGGCTCAGGCCGTCCGTAGCTTTCTCCATGGTGTTGATGCCGTTATGCACTTCGTCGCGTGAGCGTTGAGAAATATCCAGCAGGACCTTGGCCGTATCGGCAACGCGCTGGATCGAAGCCACCATCTCGTCGATGGAAGCGGAAGTTTCGCTCACGTTGGAAGCCTGCATCTGCGTGCTCTTTACCATGTTCTGCACGTTGATGCTCATCTCATGCATGGTGCTGGTGACTTCGTCAATGGCTGAGGCCGCCTGCACGCTGATTTTTGCCGATTCGTCTGAAGCTGAAGCCACCTGATTGGAGCCGCTTGCTACCTGGGCGGCGCTGTCGCGGACGTTCTTTACCAGATTGCGCAGCCCGAGCGTCATTTCGCGGAAGGCTTTGCCCAGCGTATCGCGCGATGAGCGTGGGTTGATTTCCACTGAAAGATCGCCCCCGGCGATCGCTTCAGAAATTCCGGCCATCTCACGTAGGTACAGCACCATGTTGTTGAAGGTTCTGGCTAGCTGAGCGACTTCATCTTCGCCGTTGATTTCTACTTTTTGATCCAGGTCTCCTGTGTTGCCAATCTGTCCAGCGACAGTGATCAGCTGCGAAAGCGGACCGGTGATCGATTTTGCAACACGCCATGAGATCGAGGCTGAAAGCAGAATCACAATCAATAGTCCGCCCAAAGTCACCACAGTGATGAGCGTTGCCGCGCTATTATCGGAGTCTTCAGCCGTTGCGTTCGCCGTTTTCATCATGCCGACCAGTTGCACCAGAGGCTGTTCCTCTCGTAGTTTCTGTTCTGGTGTAGGCGTGGCCTGCAAATAGGCGATCTGTAATTCCGCCACCGTGGCGCTGCCGTTATCCACCTGGCGGCGTTTTTCCATCAGCGGCGTCGCGAAGGCCCGGGTCCACTCGCGCTCGGCGTCTCCCAGCTGGTCCAGTAACTGCTTCGCCCGGCTGGAATCTCCCAGCGCCGTCGTATTGTCCTTGATCTCATTGATCAGGCGTTCCACTTCACCCTGGCCGCGGGTAAGGGAATCGGCTTCTCGCCGGTCGCCGTTGAGAAGGAAGTTCCGCAGATAAAGACGGTTCTCGCTTCTTGCCTTATCCAGCTTAGATAGGCTGTCACCCATCGTGATCGACTGTTTATAGATCGCCCTGGTCGTCTGTTCGTGGTGGACCGCCACCCAATTGAATACGAACGCCATGAGTACGATTGCCATGATCAGGCCAAAGCCAAGATAAAGCTTGCCGCCAATTGTTTTGTTAATACGCATGTTCCGAACCTCTATGGCCGCTTTCATTTCCGCGGCTCGCGTTCCTTTTCATCTTCTTGATCTCGAATGTGCCGCCCCGTCCAGAACCCTACGTTCTGGAGCTCTTACAAAAAGACACAAGTTCTCTTACAGGGAATGAGCGGGAAGATAAAAGCAAGGGCATGGCCACCTACGCGTGGGATTAGCACTTTCGGTACCTGAGGCTTTCGAACAGGTAACAGAATCAATCATTTATGAAAGTCCATTGACACTGAGAGGGATGACAGGAAAAGCAAAGCGCTCTGAAGTTGAGCAATCTCTATGGTTTAGCGTCTCATTTTCAACGTCGCGGCTGGTTACTGATCTCACAGTGAGACGGTTCTTAGGCCGATGGTCCGCATTGTTCGCTTGGATTCTCGCAGGTCAATTACTTATTGACTCAAAATGAGATTCCAGAGTACCTTCAGGCTTCCCTGAGACGCATGAGACTGACGCCTAAAGCCGCTCCAGTTGCACCAAAGCCAAAGATAAGGATAAAGGCGCCTCTACCAATGGATCGAGTGCTTGAGGCTTGTGCGGAGCTAGCATCCGTTCCTGCCGGGTTGCCGGATGTTCGGCAGCGCACTACAGAGGCTGTCCGAGACATTTTTCAAGCTCTTGTTTCCGGAATCATGGTGCGTGAGGGCGAAGGCTATCATGCCACCACGGTTTGTTCAGGCCCGGACGGTCCTGTAAGCGCAAAAGCGCTCATCGAACATGCCCGTCCTTACGCCATACAGGCGATTGAACAGAATCAGCAGGTCAGCTTCAAGTTTTCATTTGGATCCGGCAAGACCGAAGCGATTTATCACGGTTTGGCGCAGCCGATCCTAACGACCGGCACAGCTTCAGTGTTGCTGATGGTCCGCAAGAGCGCTTTTACCTCTGCTGAAATCTCTGCATTCGGCGTGATGAGCAACATTGGCCGCATGGCGCTGGATAATTCCGAGCTGGCCAGCCTTTGTGGAGCGCAAAAGCAAAAGCTCGATCAACTACTTGAAATCTCCGCCGATCTTGGAACTTCACGCCTGGAGAGTTTTTTTCCGGCTTTCGTCGTTCGTGCCGCCGATTTCCTCGAAGTCTCTCGCGCCTTTGTTGCGCTGGCGGATCAGGGCGAGTGCCGCCTGCGCTGGGGCGCCGGTAGAGGAACTGCAAGCCGGCTCGATATTGACATTTCAGCGGTTGCCAAGCGCGTACTGGATTCTAAGAGTCCGCATATCTGTGAGGACATTAACCAGCTTGCGGCGATTGAGAAAATGCAGCTTCGACGCTGGGAGTCTGACCTGAAGCAATACCTTGGGATTCCATTGCTGACCGGCGACGGACGCCAGCTCGGCGTGCTGGGATTTTTCGATAAGAAAGACAAGACTCGCTTTTCGCCTGACGACATTCACCGGGCCCGCGTTTTAGGCGCTGAAATCACCGTGGCCCTGGAAGCGGCACAAAACCTTCAGCTTTCTGACCAGCATCGCAAGCGCACTGAGGACCTGATGGAAATGGCATTGGACCTGGGCTCCGCGTTGCGCCTGCCGGACTTTGTGAAGAACTTCACCGAACGAGTGGCGAGCATGATCGGCGCGCGTTCCGCCATCCTGTCATTGGCGCAGGGCAATAAGGTGGAGAGCGTCGGCTTTTGCGGACCGCGGCCCGAACGCGACCTGCAACGCAAATTGAATGCCGCTTTTTCTGAATATGCGGAGCGGCATCCTGATGTGAAGATTACCGGCAGCGGCGTTCAAGCGCTGGGCTCCGATCTGGTAGCGGCCTGCGGCTGGCAGAATCTGACGCTTGTCCGGCTGGAGGGAACTGAGAGCGATCTTCTCGGCATTCTTGCGCTGGCCGATATCAGCCGTGAACTGATGCCCGGCGATCTTAACCTGCTGCAGGCGCTGATCGTGCACGCGTCAGTCGCTCTGGAAAACTCCCGTCTGTTTACCAGGATCACCCAGTCCAGCCGCCAATGGGCCGAAATTTTCGACTCCATTTCCGACTTCATTGTGGTGCACGATGAGCATTTCGAAGTCCTGCGCGTGAATCGATCTCTCTCGGAGTTTATCGGCGTGCGCCCGGCTGAGTTGATTGGCCTTAGCATGCGAGCGCTGGTCTCAATAGCGTCCGATTCGCCGCAGCCTTGTCCCTTCTGCCGCGCTGAAAACGAGTCGGACGAATACCTTCATCCCGTGCTGGAGCGCATATATCTTGTTTCCAGTTCGAGCATTCATGGCGCGCTGGATGAAGGCCTACAGACCGTGCATGTGCTGAAGGACATCACTGACCGTCGCGAAGCCGAGCAGCGCTATCGCGAGCTTTTTGATAACGTGCAGGAAGGCGTCTTCTTTGCCTCGCCTGAAGGCCATTTCATCGAGGTAAATGACGCCTTGGTCCGCATGCTGGGCTATCAGACGCGCGAAGAGGTGCTGAAACTCGATCTGCAAAACCAGGTATATGTCTCAGCCGAGCAGCGCGACGAAATCACGCGCCAGCTGCACCACAAGGGCGCGATTCGCAACTTTGAAGTGACGCTCACACGCCGTGACGGCAGTATGATTCACGCGCTGGAAAATGCCTTCGTCGTGAAAGACGGTCAGGGCAAGATCATGCAATACCGCGGCGTTTTCCTGGATATTACTGAGGTCAAGAACTTCCAGGCGCAATTGCAGCGTGAGCGAGATTTCACCAGCAAGATCCTGAACAACACGCAAACCATGATTATGGTGGCTGATACTGCCGGCTTGATCAGCTACGCCAACCAGCGCGTTTATGAAGGCGGCGGTTTCGAGCAGAATGAGTTGGTAGGTCACCGATTGGACCGTATTATCTCGCTTTCTCACAAAAAAGCTTTTGCTGAAGCTTTTAACGCCAGCCTGCACGGCCTGCAATCGGACAACCTGGAACTGATGATCACGCGCGGCAACGGCACGCAGGGTAAGTTTTCCGTAAACCTGAGCCCCATGCGCGACGATCGCCGGGAAGTCAGCAGCGTGGTTGTTCTGATGACCGATATCACCGATACTTCCATGATCCAAGCCAAGCTGATGCATACGGAAAAGATGGCCGCAGTGGGCCAGCTTGTTTCCGGCGTGGCGCATGAGGTCAATAACCCGCTCACCGCCATCATGGGATTTTCTGATCTGCTGATGGAAAATCCTGATGTTCCCGGCAGCGCGCGTAAAGATCTGCAGGTGATTCTGGAAGAAGCGCAGCGCACCAAGGAAATCGTGCAAAACCTGCTGAGCTTTGCCCGCCAGCGCCCGCCGCAACGTCAGCCGCTGCAAATCAATAGCATCCTGCGCAAAACGATTGCGTTGCGTTCGTATGACTTTGCCAACCACGGCGTGCAGATCGTGGAAAAATTTGATTCGCGCCTGCCTGACCTGATCGGCGATTCGCATCAACTGCAACAGGTATTTCTTAATATCTTGAACAACGCGTATGACGCCGTGCAGTCTGCAGGACGTCCGGGGTTGATTGAGATTGAAACCATCCAGGATGGCGGCTGGGTTGAGGTACTGTTCCGCGATAACGGCGAAGGCATACAGCATCCTGAGCGTATCTTTGATCCGTTCTTTACCACCAAAGAAGTTGGGCAGGGAACCGGCCTGGGCTTGAGTATCTGCTATGGAATTGTGCGCGAGCATGAAGGCGAAATTCTGTGCGCCAACAATCAGGAAACGCAAGGCGCCACATTCAGTGTGCGTTTGCCTGTCCGAACCAGGACTGATTTGAAGCTGGTGGTGGCGGCTGGAGTGAAGCAATGAACTCCGGCGCTGCAACGCTTGCACGTTTGCCTCTGTTGCTCATTGAAGATGAGCGCTCGGTGATGGATTTTATCCGTACGGCGCTGGAGCGCAACGGCTATGCCTGCAGCACAGCCAACTCCGCGGCAGAAGGCATTCGCATCCTGGAAACGGGAGGTTTTGGCGGAATCATTTCCGATATGCGCACCCCCGGCGGAGCCAGCGGTGCTGACGTGCATTCCTGGATCGTGCTGCACCGGCCGGAGTTGAAAGACCGCATGCTTTTTATCACAGGCGACACGGTGAACGAAAATACCATGAAGGCCTTGCAGAGCACCGGAGTGCCTTACATTGAAAAGCCTTTCCGGGTGCAGGAGCTGATCAATATTGTGGAAAGGATTTTTGGTAAAGCGGAATGACGACTGACGCCAAGGTCCGATTCATGATCGTGGATGATCATCCGAGCATTCGCAAGCTCTGCATGACCGTGGGCGGGGCTCTGGGCTTCAGCTGTATAGAGGCAGAGAGCGCCGTTGCCGCTTTGGCACAACTGGATAGCGATTCGCCCGATATTATTCTTGCCGATCTAATGATGCCCAACATGACGGGCCTGGAATTTCTGTCGCGCGTGAAAGAACTGTTACCTCGAACGGAAGTCGCCATTATGACCGGCCACGCCTCCATTGAGACGGCAGTTCAGGCCATGAAACTCGGGGCTTATGACTACATCACCAAGCCCTTTCGTATTGAAGAACTCAAGCTGCTGTTGCAGCGCATGGCGGAAAAAATAAGCCTGGTGGCGGAGAACCAGTTCCTCCGCGAGCGGGTGAATGCCGAAATGGAACTTAGTGGCATTGTGGGCTCGTCACACAAAATTCAGGAAGTGCTGCGGATGATCGCGCGATTGAAAGATACGCGCACGCCGGTATTGATCACCGGCGAAAGCGGGACCGGCAAAGAGCTGGTGGCGCGGGCCATTCATTATCGCGGTCTGCTGTCCAAGCGGCCTTTTGTGGCGGTGGATTGCGGTTCGCTGGTGCCGACTTTGATTGAAAGCGAATTGTTTGGCTATGAGAAGGGCGCATTTACCGGCGCCATGCGCTCTAAAGAGGGCCTGTTTCAGACAGCCAATGGCGGGACCATCTTTCTCGATGAGATCGGCGAGCTTTCTCCGGAATTGCAGGCCAAATTGCTGCGCGTTCTGCAAGAGAAGGAAGTACGCCCCGTCGGCAGCAACCAGAAATTTAAGGTTGATGTGCGCGTGATTGCCGCCACCAATCGTGACCTGGAAATCGCACAAAAAGAGGGCGCGTTTCGCAAGGACCTTTACTTCCGTTTAAACGTGGTCACGCTGAACTTGCCGCCGCTGCGGGAAAGAAGGTCTGATGTTGCGCCGCTGGTTCACTATTTCCTGGACCGTTTTGCTCCCGGCAAGAACATCTCGATTTCTCCCGCGGCCATGAAGACCATGTTTCAGTATGACTGGCCGGGCAATGTGCGCGAGCTGGAAAACTGCATAGAGCGCGCGGTGGCGCTTGGGGACCAGGAAATTATCGATGTATCCGATCTGCCTCCGGCCGTACGCCTGCAACAAGCGGAGAATGTTCCTGTGGAGACAGCGGTCTTTGCCGATGAGGCTACGGGGTCGTCAAATACCGATTTGGAAGAATTGGAACGAGAGACAATTCAGCGGGTCTTCGAGCAAGTCCATGGCGATAAGGCGCGCGCCAGAAAAATGCTTGGGATCAGCCGGGCTACCTTGTATAGGAAGCTCAAGCGTTACAACATTGGTATCGCAAAGGCGGCGTCAGCGTCCCCATGAGACAGCCAGCGTGAGACACTGTTTCATCCTGAGACACTTTTCCTCATCCGGTCAGCGGATGAAAAAGTCTGCATCTTGGGAATCAACAGGTTAGTTCAACTAGGGTTTGGCCGGGGCCTTGCTCTAAGTGGTTTAGCTAAGTTTTGTGGCATAGATCAGGAACAAACTGAAAGTATTTGCATCCCCTGGAAATCTCTTGCAGTGTTTTGACGGAGAGACATAGTTTTGGCGACTTAAAAAATAATAATGACGACAACAACAGCTACGCTCAACCTGGATGAGGTTGCCGAATTTTGGCGCATTGCGCGGCGGCTGTACTCCGTCTATATCGAACTGGATCACACCTTTGAGCTTGATGTGCCTACCTGTCCGGAGCTTGAAGATGCCGCAGACAGCCCTGAAGCCGAAGCTCGCGAACGTGTGCTGCAATGGTTCGAGCAGATTGATGGTCACGTGCAGGTCTGGCAATTACGGCAGCTGCTGCAAAGCACCAGCCTGCAGAATGAAGAGAACCTGCGTTACCTGATCGTTCGCCACCTGAACAAGAAGCAGAAGAGCGAAGCGGACAAAGACAAGGTTGATTTCCTGCTGGTGCAATACTTTGTCCATTGCGCACCGCATGGGCTGACGGAGACAGCGCTTGCGGAAGTAGCGCGCGTGCTAGAGCCTGCTATGGGAAAGTCGCCCAAAACTTTTCCCGACTGGGCCTCCAGTCTCGATGCCAAGCTGAGCTAAGCTGAATGAATCCAACAGCCTGGAGGAGCTGCAGAATTCCGGTGCGCTCCAGGAAGTCCGCGAGCTTAAAGCTGGCCGTGGGCGACGATTATTTTGAGCCCGGCTTTCTGGTGGCTTTTACGCGCTTCAATTTCCTGGCGCGGCGCGCGTTTTTCCGCGCCATGCACCTTGATCTGCACGCCATTCGCGAGTCTGTGAATGAGTTGGAGCGGCTGGGATTTGCCAGCGTGGATTGCCGCGATGCCGGCCTGACGGAAAGCGAATCGCTGGAGCAGGTTCGCCACGTTGTCCACCAGTGGAAGACGCCTTTCCGCGCGCCTTATTCCGGCGGTATCGTCGTTCCTGCAGCTGATTCTCTTGCGCCACTGTTTGCAG
>CAVSYO010000065.1:0-11202 GCA_963732195.1 Terriglobia bacterium
CCATTGAATTGATTGACGCCGTTGACAAAATTTCCAGAGAGGCTTTTCAGCGGAACGGTCCCATTGATTGTAGGAGCAAGAACGACGTTGTCGAAGAGGAGCGCCGTCCGGGACCAGGTCAATGTCTTCCTGATACGACTTCCAGCTTACTCCGCATTGGTCGAAAGAGACACGTCAGATGCAACTGATTGTCCTGATTGCTGATCTGTCCCGTGCCACTCGCAGGGGCAAAGGGATCATTGTCATTGAAAACGCCAAAATTCGTGCCGGCTTCCGCCCAGATGTAGTTGGGCTCTGACGGGTGAATGTGGGGGTTGGCCCCGCCCGCTGTAGCCAGAACGCTGCGATAGTCGTCGGCAAACGCGGTAGCCGCTGGCGCGTGCCGACCTGGCGGCCTGATGACAGCCGTCGCGGTCCCGCCCACAAGACTATTGATGAAAGGAGCAGCCGGGTTTTGAAAAATCTGCTGAATCCCGCCTGAGAACTGGTTAGCTGGCTACTTAAGGGTGCCAATTGTGGTTTCCATGGCGATTACGAAAACCGTTTTGATTTCTTCCGCGCCGGCGGTCAAACCCACTGTAAACAACAGGGCGAATACACCGTGCCGAGACGTCTGACGTGCGACATTGATAGCTCCAGATGTTTGAGATTGGCGGCGAGCGCTGGCTGGCGGTTCTTTGCGGGCGACCGGGGGGACCATCGCGCCACAAACTAGGGATAGCAGGGCTATATGGAAGTACGGTGAAGGGAATGTTACTTTTCGATGAATGGGAGTGTGCCGTACGTAAAGAAATGTTTGGCTGGAAAATATTTGGGGGAGAAATTGTGTGTAGCGGGAAAGAAAGTGTGATCCGATGGTGAGCGTTAAGGCAAGTTTCTGCGAATTCGAACCGGCAGAATGCCGCTTGTCGCGTTAATTCAGGAACGCCACCGACTGAACTCCCGGCGACTTGCGAAAGCGCTTGCGGCAGCGCATGTTCTTGCACATGACCATATCGTCGCGGCGGACCATATAAGACTGCGCTTTGGCGAACCAGGTCGCGCTCGTCACGCGGCCGGAAAGCTGCTTCTTCTTGGTCCGCACCAGCCATGAGAGTTCGTACTCGCCGGCTTGGCGGCAGTGAGGGCAGGTCGAGCGTATGGGGCTTTTTGGATTCTTTTTTTCGTCGAAAAAATCTCGTTCGTCCATTACTACTATTATCAACCACAGAGGACACAGAGAAGGCGCGATGCTGGCGAGGTTAAGCCTGAAGGCGGACAGCAGCGCAGAGGATTACCCGCCTGGTTCCATCGAAAACGAGGCGCCGGCCTGACAAGGGCGATTTTTATAAGTGTCAGTGGGCGGCCTTCGTCATTGGATCGCCATGATGCCGAAAAAGAAGAAGCCGAAAAAGGTTCAGCGCCACCAGCGTGGTAAAGGCGGCGTCGCGGGCAGTGCTGGGGACGCCCCCGCCGGTGGAGACGCGGAGAACAAGAAGCACGCCAAGAAAGACAAGCACAAAGCCAGTCTGGGTAAGCTGCTTGCTGATGCCGATCAAGGATAAAAGACTTCCCCCTCCCCCAACTTCGAGTCGCTGGCTAACGGCGAGGGGGGATAATAAGAACGGCTCAATTATGGGTAGAGCTTCGAGGCTTGCCGTTGGAACCATCCGTAAATTCGTTCGCTCGCCTCCGATGTCTACTTTGACGCATCTCTAAATTCATTCTCACGATCTCGATGCTGCTCGATTGTTGATCTTCAAACCCCGTCCCATGTCCTACCAATCGCATGGGAAGCTTTGGATGATTCCTGGACCTTGCTGCGCAGGCCAGCTGCACGACTTGTCCCCGATCTTGAGAGGAAAATTGTGCAGTCTTTTGCAGGTGTGCGCAGGGGATCAGCGGAAAAATATACCGGAAAACGATTTGTTAAAGAATTTAATACGGGCTTAATGAACTCCTAAGTTGGCAGGCACACTCTGAACGGGAATCGACGGGTGGATGCTTCTGGCGGGAGTGCGTTCTTCCTGCAGTTGTCGGGGAGACCACAAAAAACAAGGACCCTCATCAAGTGCCGTGGTGCGACGGCCTGAAGGTCACTGAAGGCAATGTAAGGCAAGAACTGGGTTTCCGGCCCTATAGTTTCACTCACTATCCAGTTTTTACTTTTGGCTATGCAATCATGTTGAGTCAGCCGATCGAAGCATCTTGTTCACCACACATTGTCCGGTCAGTGGAGCACAACAAGGAGCGCTTCAAATGCTTTCCCAAAGCAAACTAAAAAAACTAGTCGTGCTGATGCTTTCTCTGTGGCGACGTCTGCTTCACATTAGCCTGCATCTCTCTGCTAAAGGCGGTGGCGGTGGCGGCGGTCAAGACAACGGCAACGGCGGCCAAGGTGGTAAGGGTGGAAATGGCGGCGGTGGCATCCAGGCCGGCGGACAAAAAGGCAAAGGCGGAAACGGCGGCGGCAGTGGAAACGGCGGAGGCGGAAATATGGGCGGCAGTGGAAATGGCGGAGGCACAGGAAGCGGCAAAGGTGGAAATGGTGGTGGCGGTGGAAATGGTGGTGGCGGTGGAAATGGTGGCGGAGGTAATGACGGCCGTGGTCTAGCTTCCCTGAAAACTATTACTATACCGACCAGGCGGCTGAACTTGCCGACTTCATCCAGGACAAGAATGCAGCCATCGCTTTAGGCAAGGCTTTTTTCTGGGAAATGCAATTTGGCAGCAACGGCCAGACAGCCTGCGCTACCTGCCATTTCAATGCGGGCGCAGACAGCCGCACCACCAACCAGGCTGATCCTGGCTTGCGTCGTGTTGATGGCAACGGCGAGATCTTCCCCCCGCGGCGGATTCAAATACTTTCCACGCAGGCTTTGGACCTAACCATGTCCTCAGCCTGAGTGACTTCCCTCTTCACACCTCTACTCGCGACAACAACAACATCGGTCGGCGGGGTTCGCGGGTGTGGATTACAACTTTAATGACGTGGTGCTCGGCCTGGCCGCGGAAAACGAAACCAGCGTCGCGGATTCCGTCTGAGCGTCTCTGACAATGGCGGCATGCTCAACGTGCGCCGGTCAACGCCACGCAACGCGCCCTCCTGTGATCAATGCGGTCTTCAACTACCGCAATTTCTGGGACGGTCGTGCGCAACGCACTTTCAACGGCGTGACACTTTGGCGCCGGCGATCCAAACGCGCGTCTTCTCCAGGTCGATCCCGGCAATCCGAACTCGACCATCGAAGTCACGCTTCGGCTCTCTAATTCTTCACTGGCATCGCAAGCCGTCGGACCTCCGGGCAGCGATGTTGAAATGTCCGCAACCGGCGTTTGTCCATTTGTGAAAATGGGCAAGAAGATGCTAATGCTCACTCCGCTGGCGCTGCAACAGGTCGCCCCAGACGGTACGCGTTCTGGGCAGCCTGAGCGCGGCTCCGGGCAACGGCTTGAATGCTACTTATATCTCCATGATCCAGGCAGCTTTTCTGCCCAAGTGGTGGAGCTCTACCGTAGTGGTGGACGCAATAGCAACATCCTGTTCAACGGCGCTCCAGAAAACACTGACGAGTTACTCACAGATCGAATACAATTCACTGTTCTGGGGAATAGCTATCCAGATGTATGAGTCCACGCTGGTTTCAGATAGCTCACGCTTTGACCAGTTCATGGAAGGCAACCGCTCTGCTCTTACTTCTCTTGAGCAGCTCGGATTGAACCGCTTTGAAGGTAAAGGCGGCTGCATCAATTGCCACAACGGCGCTGAGTTTACTGATGCCACGGTTTCCAACGTTCTGCACCACGGCGGCTCGGTGGTTGAACAACTGCCCGGCGGACGCTGGCATGACATTGGCTTCCACAACATCGGCGTTCGTCCCACCACTGACGATCTAGGCATCGCGGCTTCTGATCCTTCTGGACTAGCGTCGCTCTCCGTTGTCCAGCTCGCCTCCATGGACAGATCAGCGGAACTTCAGTCCCAGCCGGCGCGCCGGTTTCCGTAGGCGGAGCAGTTAGGACGCCCAGCCTGCGCAACATCGAGCTGACCGGCCCGTTCTTTGTGAACGGCGGCCAGGCCACGCTCGGCCAGGTGGTCGACTTCTACAGCCACCGCGGTGATTTCCCTTCCGTGGACATGGATCCCAATCTTGAGCGGGCAAGCTTTGGCACTCTGGACAAATTAGCGGTCGTGGCTTTCCTGAAATCGCTTACCGATGAGCGAGTGCGTAACCAGAGCGCGCCCTTTGATCATCCTTCTCTCACTGTCCCGAACGGCGGCGTGGTGACCAATGGAGTTTTGACGGAACAGACAATCACTATCCCAGCTACCGGCGCAGCCGGCGGAGGCCCATGGCCAAGTTCTGCGATTCATTGGCCGGAGGCCTTCGCAAGCCTGCCAGTAAAAGGGTTTGTAAGATTTGTAATCTGTTGATTGGTTAAGAGGCCGCAAAAAAAGGCGGCCTTTTTTCATTTGTATTAATTGCTGGAGCGCAGGCGCGCCCTCGCCTGGATTTTAGAGATGTGAAGCGCTTTGGTGAATAGAATGTGGAGCGCCGACAACGGGCGACTTTAGCTGATGCAGTGAAAGAAGCGTTCGCCTGCGATTTTGGCTCGGCAAGCTCCGCTGAATTTTTCTCCGTGCCTCCGTGTCTCCGTGGTGGGGTTTTATCCTGATCTCCCGTTCCGATCAGTGCCATCAGTGTTAATCAGTGGTAAATTTCCTTCCCCAGCTCCACCACATCCAGCGGACACTCCTTCCAATTATGTTTCCAGCACACAATCACGTCGCACTTGTCCTTCCGGTGCTTGTGCTTCTTGAAATTCCGGCTTTCAAATTCAAATTCAATTCTCACGCGCTGCCACATCCCGGGCGCTACCTCGCGCATGGCAATGCAATCAGGAAAGCCCGCTTGCAGCCGATGAACAACGAACCCCAGCCGCCGCGCCATCATGCCAAACACAAACACCACGCCCAACTCATTCACTGGCTCATGCGCCAGCTCCGGCCACGGCAATGGTCGTCCATATACCGGACGGTCCCGCAGAATTCCGCCTTTGCGGTATCTCTTCCTGTCGCCATTATCCTGCTCCTGAATGGCCGGCCACGACGTGGCATTCGTGCCAGACGCAGTCCTGATCGTGGCAGCAGTGCTTAGGGTTTGCGCTCCCGCGATCATCTCCAGCACATCTCCCCATTGCGCTCGCCGTCCATGCTTGCCCGCAAACTTACAGAACCCCTCCGCCGTTCCAGCCCAACTTCCGTAAAGCCTTTGGAACGGCTTTCCGCTGAACCTGCCCGCCCGCTCATATTCCACAATGCTCGGGAGCTTCTTCAGCTTGCGCGCCACGCTCGCCCAGTCATGTAGCACCGTCTCTTCCGCCGGACTGAATCCCCGTCCGATGCCCTCCAGCCCGGCAGCCCGCAATGCTTTACTGAGGCTTCCCAGCTTCTTGTACACATGTTTTGTCGTCACGCCGGACATCGCGCGCAGCTCGCGCAGGCTAGGGTTGCGACGCAGTTTCTTGGCACACACACGGATAGCTTTCACGATTTCTTCTTTTGTCATGATTGTTCTCGCAGTCAGTTTTTTTGGGAGTCGTTCTGGACATTTGCTTTCTGAAAAATTGTTCTGAAAAGCCGTTCTGGAAAGTCGTTTTCTGAAAAGTGTTTAAAAGATGTTCTGAAAAGTCGTTCTCCGAAAAGGCCTTCCAGAAACACAAAAGCCACCCGGATCTTTGGGTGGCTGATTTCGCTAAGGTTTGTTTTTGGGGCTAAAGGCTAAGGGCTAATGGCTAAAAGCTGGATTTGCGGCTAATGGCTAAGAGCTAACGGCTGATTTTGCCCCCTACTTATATATGTCGTCATTTCCCACTTTCCGGGACACGTTTTGCCAACTTTATTTTTACGTCTGATAACGCTCCCCGGCTGTCAACAATAATCGTGTAGCAGCCACTTTGCCTGCGATTGCGTCGAGAAAAGTGTCAGGGCACGAGTTCACTCGTGCCGGCCAAATTGCTTCTATTTGTCATCTTGAGCGCAGCCGAGGAACCCTGGAGCGAAGCGAATGGGGCCTGAGGCGCAGTCGCAAGATCCCGACACTGCCGTTTGTGACCATGTCGCGTCAAGGCGTTCTCACGATAATGTCCCGTCCATGTTGCTCAAAACGAATCGCAAAATAAACACTCTTACGTCAACTTCTTTTACCGGCCCAAACCGGGCCTTCATTACCGGCTCGTTGAGCCGCACCTTCCCAAAGAATTCCTCCTCTACTTACTAGTGTGTAATTTGCCACTTTCGGGGACGTTTTTTTTCAACTTTATTTTTACGTCTGATAACACTCTCAATACCACGAGAATCGTGTAGCACAGCCGCCCTCGGCTGTGTCTTGCTCGTGACGTAATCAGCGATTCCACCCATAACCCTGCCCGTCAGGAAGCTACACTATGCTGCGTCTGTCTAACGGCGCTCAGTGAGGACAATCCATGAACCCCATGCGAAGAGTGCATACCACAGCGGCGCCAGCACTTTTGGACCTCGAAGGTTGGACTTGGCATCGAATGTGCGCACCTCTCCGTCCGCGATCGTGAACCGAATAGTTCTCGATCCGCACCAGTCGATCTTGAGCGACAAGTCATGCTGGCCGGAAGAGACGGGGAATTTCTTTGTCTCCCCATCTCTGATCTCACCGGATGTGTTGCCGTCAACGACGACCTTGTAGGCTCTTAGGGCGTCAGCGTAGCCCGAGTCTCGTACGATCTCCAATAGAGCCAAAGTAGAAACCTCCGACGCTGGCTGCCTGTTACCGAACTCCACATTCTAGTCCAGGTCAACTGTTGTAAACAGGCGCTTACACTCAGAACTGTGTCAATGAGTGGAATAGCGATTTTTCGCCAACCACCCTTAGTGGACGGGCCTCTTCGGAACCTTTCCACATCATGGAGGTATTCATCGTGTAGACTTAACGCGGTTTTTTCTAGAACGAAAGAGGTGGGCCTTGAGGAAACCGACTCAATTGCTGCTGGTGATTGCCCTTCTTGTGGCCGGCATAATTCCGGCTGGCACGCAGAGTCCGAGCGACCAAATCCGCACCGGAACCTTGCAGAAACGAACCATGACCAACGGAGTGGACAATTATCCGTACGCCACGTACAGCTTCAAGTTTGGAGGAAATGGGCCTGAAATCCAGAAGCTTTGCCATAACAATTGGGAAATCCTCTTCGGCAACAGTCCAGAACCAGATTCCTTTGACGTCACGATGGTGACTGATGACCGGAGCCGAATACGTGATTTAGGCAAGCACACATGGGCCGAACAATTTGTCGTGCCGACCCTCTCAGCGTACGAAGAACCTGAGCGAGAGCCGAGCGTCAAGGCATTTGAAGGACACATTTATCTGGTTCACGCCAGGGACACCGATACCGACCTCTACGCCCTGTTTCGTGAAGAGAAGCTCGTAACGGGAGAGCGTGTAGACATAACTTGGAAGGTCATTCCTAAGCCGCAAAAATAACGCTCGCTCGCTGCACGCTGTTGATACCGGGCGTTTACACTCGCAAAACCCTTATTTCAGCCGCCAAGCCGCACGTGCACGGCGATGATTAACGACATCCGATGGTTTTGGAACGTCAATTCACGTTCGTCGCCCCTGCTGCACCACCGTCCCGGCCAGGCCCAATCCGATCCCAACACAGAACGCCGGGCTTGCCACCAGAAACAGCGCGGCGAAAATCAGCACCATCACAGCCGCGATCTTTGCATGATGCAGCGTGTAATCAAAAACCAGCAGAACCACCAGCGACGCCAGGACCGCAACCACGCAATATCCGGCCTGCACCAGCGAGAAATTTCCGTGCCGGTAATAACGCGCCGCGCTGGCCGCAAAAATCGCCACAGCCAGCAACAGCAATATCGCTGGCGCTTTGGCCACGCCGCTTTGTTGTCGGGGATTCACTGCGCTGGAGAATATCACCTCAGCCCAACCCGTGCTTATCCGTACTGATCTGTGTGGATCCGTGGTAAGGTTTTGCTTTATCCGCGTTTATCCGTGTAAATCCGCGGTAAACGGTTTTGTCTTTCCCAAGCGCCTCCGCTTCCTCTGTTCCTCTGCGTTTCAAAGGTTTTTTGTTCTTCTCCGCGGCTCCGCGCCTCCGTGGTGGATTTTGAAAAGCGTTCCTCGCAAAACACTTTCCCTCCGACTCCATTCTGCGCTACAACATGAAGCATGACCCATCAGCAGCTCGTACGGATGGCCGAGCAGTGGCTTCGCACCAGATATCGTTGTGGAATCGTTCTCTCAGAGCAATCTTGCGCCAGCGGTGAAACGCCGGACGTGATCGCATGGAAAGGCAAGTGCCGCTCGGTAGTGGTGGAATGCAAGGTGTCGCGCGCTGACTTTTTTGCCGACCAGGAAAAGCCTTTCCGTAAAGATCCCGATCTCGCCATGGGCTGCGAGCGCTTTTATCTCGTTCCGCAAGGCCTTATCCGCGCTGACGAACTGCCGCAAAAATGGGGGCTGCTGGAATGCAAAGGCCGCGAAGTCCGCATCGCGGTAAAGCCGTGCCGCCAGGCCCAGCGCAGCCAGACCGGCCTGACGTGGGAAATGAATCTTCTGCTTGCCAGCCTGCGTCGCGTTGAGGTGCGTATTGAGCCGCAGACCATCACAGATTTTCTGAAATGGAAGAACCGCCTCGCCGAATATAACGGTGGACGCCTGCCGGAAGGCATCACTGCTCCGGAAGCGGAGCCGAATGTGCATCTGGTGTGATTTTTTTCGAAGTCTCGACCCTCAGCGAAGCCTTAAGGACTGAGATCCTCTTGCAATGAAGCTTTTCACGTCTCGCGCTGCCTGGTTCGGTAACAGAGCGGTATTTCCAAAAACTGATTCGCGGTTTTCGCATGAATTCGCGGCTGGATTTCTGCGGAAGGTGCGGCTAGCTTTTTCCCGCGCTTTTCTTGCGTACGCGTTTTGCTCGCATTGGTGCCGGCTCACTGACCTGCTTTACCAGCCGAAAGCGAACTGCTTCTCCGCATCCTCTGCATCGCGGGAACGTATCTCCCCCTCGCAGCAGGACATGATGCGTCTCCCGATGTTCGCGGTGAATCACCTGATAAATGCCGCTCTGGCTGGCAGAGTGCACCAGGAAGAAGATCGTCTCCGGAACTGACGCCTTCCATAGGACCTCCAGCTTGAAACCTGCCGCCGCGAGAGGTCGGACGCGTGCAGGGGCAAGTAGTCTGGACTTAGATGATGGTTCAGTTGTTTCGGTTGCGCCCGCCGGCAGTAGTTCTGCTCAGACCAATCGCTCCGCAAGGCAATCGCTCAATGTCCGGCTGCTATAACAAGATTCTCCTAAGAGTCCGCTGAGACGATTGCCCATCCTATCCTCTAGCCCTTTGGCCAATACCGGATTGACCAACTTCCTGCCCATTCTCAGCAATTTGTTCCCATATCATGTTTCTTTACTCTTGCTTGCACGGTGCAAGGGCCGATGCGAGGCAATCAATCCCGCATCCTGAATGTTTTCAGTGATCAACAGCTCTTGTGTACCCGGCGAGATCGTGTTCAAAAGGAGTTGAAATATGAAGAAGCTGATCGTTTTGTTCGTTTGCCTGACTTTTCTCGGCGTGGCCTCAGCCACCAGCGGAACCAGCGTCCGCGACGATGGCGGGAACGTATTTGAATTCAACCAGCTTACCCCGGTGGTGCCGCCCTTCACCGGCCCCACCAATCCAATTCGCGGCATTGGCGGCGGCGGAGCGCCATGGAAGATTGATTCCGGCAGAGCGGAACTGAACGCCAACGGAGGAATTGAAGTCCGCGTTCGCGGCCTGGTGCTTGTGGCACCGGTCGCCAATCCGATCCCGAATTTTGCCGTGATCCTGAGCTGCCAAAGCAAGGATGCCGTCGGCGCGCCCTCTGTCGTCAATCTTGTTGCGGGAATCACTCCTGCCACCACAACCGGCGACGCACGTTTTGAAGGAACAGTCACGCCGCCTTCGCCATGCATAGCGCCGATCGTCTTCGTGGCCATCCCCGCGACTACAACCGCGCCAGCGCGCTGGCTGGCTGTAAGCGGGTTTTGATCCGTTTCGGCGATTTCTTCCAGCTGCCGTGCCGATGTGGCCAACGCATGGTGCGGCAGCTAATCTTTTGGCCACTGGTAAGGGACTAACGGTTTAGTTGTTGCCCGGTTTGCGCTTGATCACCGGACGATCATCGTTTTGGCCCTTATCGTTCTGATCAGGGCTCTTGTCGCCGGGGTTCTTATCTCCAGCAGTCCGGCGCAAATCCGGTTTCTGCGCATCCTTGCCGTCTTTTTGCAGCTTGTGTTTCATCACCAGGGCCAGCCGTTTCTTGGCTTGCTCAAAATCCGAGGTGTCCGTGATGTACTGGTCGCGAGGCGGCAGAATGCTGCCGATCTCACGCTGCGATTGCGCGATCCGGTCCGGCGTCGCCGGATGGTCCCCGTAAAGCTTCATCCTGAATCCCGGGCGTCTCTTCTCCAGGGTTTGCAACTTTTCAAAGAAGTTGATCATGCCATTCGGATCGTAGCCACTCTTGTAGGCGTACTGTACGCCCAGGTAATCCGCCTGGGCTTCAAAGTTGCGGCCAAACTTGCTGAAAACTGCCGGGATCCCGTAGCCTGCCGCCTCGTTGACTCCAAGCCCCGCAAGCCCGCCAGTCAGGATCACCACCGGGATCATCGCCAGTTGAGCGAACGTTCCGCGCGTTGCCTCGCGCGCAGCATGGCAGGCGGCCACGTGTCCGATCTCATGCGCCATCACGCCCGCTAGCTCGGACTCATCATCGGCCATCAAAATGGTCCCTGCGTTCACAAACATGAAGCCGCCGGGCAGCGCGAACGCGTTGGGCTCTTCAACATCCAGGATCTTGATGGTGAATGGCAGGTGCGTATCGGAATTGCGCGAGAGATTTTGCCCCAGCCGGTTTACGTATTCGTTCACCACGGGATCGGTAATCAGATGCGACGTCTGCTCCACCTGCTGGGCAAATTCCTGGCCCATCTTGACCTGGGTGTCAAGGCTGTACCAGTTGAACAGCCCGCGATTGCAGCCCACATTTCGGGTGCCGATGGCATTCAGGTCGTTGATTCCCGCGCCATGGTAGAACTTGTCATCGTCTCCGCTTTGCTTTTCTTTATCTTTCTGCTTTTGAGGAGACGCGTCTTCGTCCTTTTGCTGTTGGGGCGACGCAAAGG
>CAVSYO010000066.1:0-8420 GCA_963732195.1 Terriglobia bacterium
CGCTGGCGGACCCAGTTCATGAACCATGCCACCACGCCCAGCGCTAGGATGAACGAAACCGCAAAGCCGATGATGAGTACGGTCCACTCATGGCCGTCGGCGGGCATGCGGCCCAGGGCTTCAGCGCCGTGTTTGGGATGGAAGGTTTTGAGCAGGTCATAACCGGTGGCGGCGATCATGGTGGGCATCGATAGAAAAAGGAAAACTCCAGAGCGGCGGTGCGGGACATGCCGGCCACCTGTCCGGCGGCGATGGTGGACATGGAGCGCGAGGTGCCCGGAAATACCGCCGACGCCACCTGGCAGATGCCATCCAGATGGCCTGGACGAGCGAAACGTCTTCCATGCGTTCCGTCATGTGGCGGCCCACGGTGCGCGGCGAGCCGAAATAAGCGTCGACGATCCACATGACCACGCCGCCCACGAGCAGCGAGACGCCCATCACGGTCAGGCTTTCCAGATGCTTGCCAATCAGTTTGGTCAGCAGCAGTGACGGAATGGCTGTACAAACAAACGCGATCATCACCAATGAGAGCGGATGCGTGAGCGTGGTGCGGTCGGCGCGCTCGCCGCCCGGAAAGGTGGACAGAAACCGCGCAATGCGCGCGCGGAAATAAATCGGCAGGCAGAGAATGGCGCCCAACTGGATCACAATGGAATACATCTTCCAGAAAGGATCGTCGAGGTGGATGTGCAGCAGCGCCTCTGAAATGCGCAGGTGCGCCGTGGAGCTGACCGGCAAGAACTCTGTTAGACCTTCAACAACGCCTAAGAATAAAGAGAGCAGATAGTCGTGCAAAACTCCTCCGGGGATTATTTGCGGTCAGGTTCCGCTGTATAGGTGGGAATGCCTTGCTGCAGTGAGTACATCAGTTCCGTGGCGCGGGGTTTCCAGTCCACCAGCTTGGGATCGCCCGCCGTCGACTTGGCCGCAACTTCCTGCGCCAGGTCTAGTGCTTTCTTGCGCGCCTTGTCACGTTCTTTATCGTGCTGCGCGCCGTACATCTGCACCAGCGCCGCCTGTCGCCACGCGGCATTAAAGAGCGCTTCCGCCGCCTTGGGAGATTGCGGATGCTCGCGCGCATATTTCTCATACAGCTCTGATTCTTTCTCCGGACACTTAGTCTCGCCCTTCCAGGATCCGCAGAGCTTGTTGTCGATCATGTTATACGCCGCGAGATCGGAAAACTTGGTGTGGGGAAACTTCTTCATCACCAGCTTCATGTTCTGGTCGTCGATAGGAGTGCGCAGATCGGGACTCATCTCACGCGATGAAGGTCGCAAACGCACATCGGCCTTTTCCAGTTGCCAGCGGATATCGGCTGCGCGCCACAATCCTTCACCCGCCAGCGGCGAGTTGGGCCAGTAATCGTAGACCCGATAGTAAAGCCTCATGGCATCTTCCGCGGCGTGCCTGCGTCCGCCACGCTGCTCTGCCTGGTTTTCTGAGTCCACGGCTTCGCCAAAGATAATCTGGTCACCGTTCGGCGTGGACGTACTGATCACGACGTTGTTTGGTACCCATCCTGTGATTTGGCGCGTGGTTTCCGCGTCACGATTAACATCCACCACAATCAGCACATGCGCCCACGTTTGCTCGCCAATCTTGGTGCGCTCCATCACCAGCGGCACGTCTCTTCCACGCGTTGCTCGCGCCAGCTTTTGCGCATTCAAATCCGGCGAGACATACATCTGCACTTCATTGATGATCGTCCCTTGTTCCTTTTGCTGCGCCGGCATCGTGGAAGAGAAAAATGAAATGGCCAGCAGAAACGCGCATGTTCTCAGCTTCATTTCGTCTCTCCCGACTCCACCACTTCCGCGCCATAGACCGGGATTTTCTTTTCCAGCTTGTAGATCAAATCTGTCGCTCGCATTTTCCAGTCCTGGTCTTGTTGCTGGCTTTGTATCTGCTGCGCCAGCGCTATACCCTTCTGGCGTGCCGCGTCACTTTTGCTGCGATCATTATTAATGCGGTAGATATCTGTAAGCGCCGCCTGCCGCCACGCCGCGTTGTATAAAGCTTCCGCCGCCTTGGGTGACTGCGGATGCTCATGCACATACTGCTCATACAGCGCCGACTCTTTTATTGGACACTCGGCCAAGCCGCGCCATTCAGGGCATAGTTGGCTTTCAAGCAGGTCATACGTTGCCAGCTCCGCCTGCTTCGATTGCGGAAACTTCGCGATGACCTCTCTCAGATACTTCTCTTCCATCGGCTTGCCTGACCGAACAAAGTCCGTCTTCGCCAGCTGCCAGCGGATGTCCGCGGCGCGCCACATAGCTTCCGCCGCCAGCGGCGACCCGGGAAACAGTTCAGGCACGCGCGAGTACAAGCGCCACGCATCTTCGGCAGCGCCTTTGCGTCCGCCACGTTCTTCCGCCTGCCGCTCAGAATCCACTGCCTGGCCAAAAATGATTTCGTCGCCATTCGCCGTTGAGGCCGTCACCACTGTTTTGGCCGGCAGCCAGCCTGTAACTTCTCTGCTCACCTGCGCCTGCTGGTCTGATGCCATGGATATTTTTACCCACGGTTGGCCGTCAGCCTGGCTGCGCTCCGCAATCGTAAGCGCGGAGCCGCGGCCCACCTGTGCGATCTTCTGCGCATTCGTACCGGCTGAACTCGAAAGCGATTCCTCGCGGATCAGTGTCGCGTGTTCTGGTTCTACGGCAAGAAGCTCGGCGGCAAAGGCACTGGCCATGAAAGCAGCCAATACTGCAAGCGTCACCAGAAATAAAGGCTCAAATATTTTGCGGTTTGTCACCATCGTTTACCTTACACGGTTTGCAGAATCATTTCAGAAAAAAGCTGTGGCTCAATATTGCCGCCGGTCAGCACCGCCACAGTTTTGCCCGCAGGCAGCTCTTCCCAGTGAAACAGCGCAGCCGCTGTGGTTACTGCGCCGCTGGGCTCAGCCAGAACGCGCGCTGAAAACAGCAGCCGCCGCATCGCCCGCCTGATCTCATCTTCCGTCACCGTAATGATTTCATCCACATACTTGCGGATGTGCTGAAAGTTGATCTCGCCAATACTCTGTGACCGCAGTCCATCAGCCGCGGTGCGCGCCGCGCTCTCACCAGAAATGGATTGTATCTTTCCTGATCGCAAACTCGCCTGCGCATCGGCCGCGAACTCCGGCTCCACGCCAACCACTTTGGCTTTTGGATTCGATTCCTTGATCGCCGTCGCAATCCCGCTGATCAATCCGCCGCCGCCAATCGGCACAAGCACTAGTTCAACGTCGCTCATGTCTTCAAATATTTCCAGCCCAATCGTCCCTTGTCCCGCGATGATCTTTTCGTCGTTGTAAGGTGGCACCGGAACCAGCCCGAACTCTTGTTCAAGCTCTTCCGCCTTCTTGATGCGATCTTCGCTTGCCGGTCCTACCAACACAACTTCGGCGCCCATCGCGCGCGTTGCGTCCAGCTTTACCTTGGGCGCCGTAGCCGGCATCACGATAGTGGCTTTCACTCCAAGCGCTCGCGCCGCAAATGCCACGCCCTGCGCATGATTGCCGCTGGAATGCGCCACCACGCCGCGCTTGCGCTCTTCCGCCGTGAGCGACGAAATCTTGTTGTAAGCCCCGCGCAGCTTGAATGAGCCGACAGGCTGAAGGTTCTCCGGTTTGATAAAAATCTGCCGGTCGTTCAATTGCAGATCATTCGGCAGCTTGCACAGCACCAGAGGCGTGCGCACCGCAACGTTGCGCAGCAGGGCGCGGGCATTTTGTATGTCTTTAAGGCTAACCATAGAAGGATGTTTCAGGTCTCAGTATCCATAGTAAATGAGCAAAGCTGGTTGTTGTTTGGCTGCCATCAGAGCCCACGAACTAAGGCTTTAAACACGAACAAAATCGGGAACCCTTTCCCGGCCGGTAACGTATTCGTAACAGACCGGGAGAACTGCGATGCAAAAACTGCTCGGGAATCTGCGTTATGTGTTGCGCCAGTTTCGGCTGTCGCCTGTCTTTACCGTAGCAGCCATGCTCACGCTGGCACTGGGAATCGGCGGCACCACCGCCATCTTCACCTTGATCCATGCAGTGATGCTTCGTTCCCTGCCGGTTGCAGATCCCAGCAGCCTCTACCGTGTGGGTGATGGCGATAACTGTTGCGTGGAAGGCGGTCCGCAAGATCGTTGGGACATGGTGTCCTTTTCTCTTTTCCAGCGGCTGAAAGCTGAGACCCCGGAGTTCGAACAAGTGGCAGCCGTGCAAGCCGGCATGGGACGTTTAAGCGTACGGCGTGAGCGCGTGGAGACTGCATCCAGACCTCTGCGCTCCCAGTATGTAACCGGAAACTATTTCTCCACGCTCGGCGTGGGCGCGTTTGGCGGACGGGTTTTTACTGAGGATGATGACAAGCCTGCTTCCCCGCCGGTGATCGTTCTCAGCCACCACACCTGGCAGAGCACTTATGGCGCTGATACTTCGGTCGTGGGCTCCACTTTGGTTCTGGATGGACATCCCTTCACCGTGATCGGCGTAGCAGCGCCGGGATTCTTTGGAGAAACTCTGCGCAGCGATCCTGCCGATATGTGGATTCCGCTGCAGCAAGAGCCCACTATCAATGCGGGCAACTCTCTGCTGCAGCAGCCCGTCTCCGCATGGCTGCGCATGATCGGACGGCTACGCCCTGGAGCTTCCATCGCTGGTATGTCGCCGCGTCTTACCGGCGTGCTGCGGCAATGGATGCAGCACGATTCCGGCTATCCTGCCAACTGGATGCCCGAGGTGGTCCGGACGCTTCCTAACCAGGTAATGAACGTTGTGCCCGCAGGCGCGGGCGTAGCCGTAATGAAAGAGGAGTACGGCAAAAGCCTGCAGATACTGTTTGGCGTTTGTGGACTTGTACTGCTGATTGCCTGTGCTAATGTTGCGAACCTGTTGCTGGCGCGCGGCGTGGCGCGTCGTGGGCAAACCGCCGTGCGCATGGCGCTCGGCGCGTCGCGACGTGAAATCGTAATGCAGGCGCTAATGGAAAGTGTGCTGCTCGCCATTGGCGGAGCCATCGCCGGCCTGGTGGTCGCGATGCTGGCTGCGCGTCTCCTGCTGGCATTGGCTTTCCAGAGCGCGCATTTCCTTCCCATCAGTACAGCGCCTTCGCTACTGGTTTTGAGTTTCGCTTTCGTCCTGGCATTGATCACAGGCATCATCTTTGGCGCAGCGCCGGCATGGTTTGCCACTCGCACTAACCCAGCCGACGCATTGCGTGGATCGGGCCGCGGCAACAGTGACCGTTCGTCTTTCGCGCGCAAAGCTTTGCTGATTGTGCAAGCCACTTTTTCCGTTGTGCTGGTTGCTGGCGCAACCATGCTGGCGCGCAGCCTCAACAAGCTTGAACACCAGGATTTTGGCTACCAAATCCAGGGACGTGTAGAGGTGGCCTTGAACACCCCGCCGGCAAGTTATTCTCAGGCTAAACTGGCTGCTCTTTATCGCCAGCTTGAAGAGCGGCTCATCAGTCTGCCGGGAATACAAAGCGCTGGGCTGGCCATGTACAACCCGCTTACAGATAACTGGGGCGAACTGATTCTGGTTGAGGGTCATCTAGCTCCCAAGATGGACGATGAATCAGGATCATCTTGGGACCGCGTGAGCGCAAACTATCTTCAGAATCTTGGAGTTTCTGTGCTGCGTGGACGCGCATTTACCGCTGCCGATAATGAGACTTCAGAACTTGTGGCGGTCGTCAATCAAGCTTTCGTCAAACGTTTCTTCAAGAACGGAGAAGAGCCGCTGGACCATCACTTCGGCATTGATATGCCTGAGAACGCCGGAATGTTTCGCATTGTGGGCGTGGTGCGCGATGCAAAGTTTGCCGGCGGGGGTCTGAGCCGTCCTGCGCGCCCCATGTTTTATGTGCCGCTGGCCCAAACCGCCAATTACAAGAATGACCTGCTAAAGATGCTTGAAACGCGTTCGCACTTCATCAGTGGAATCATGCTGGTCACGAATGCGACCTCGGGCGCGCTCGAACCGCTGCTCACCCGCGCGCTGGCGGAAGTTGATCCCAATTTGACCATTACCAGTGTCAGGACCATGCAGCAACAGATTGATTTATCGTTCAACCAGGAACGTGCTGTGGCCAGCCTTGCAGGGCTGTTTGGAATCGTGGCGCTGCTCTTGGCAGCCGTCGGTTTGTACGGCGTCACCGCTTACACAGTCGCACAACGGACGCAAGAGATTGGTATTCGCATGGCCCTGGGGGCTGATCGGGTCAACGTGGTTCAAATGGTGCTCGCCGGAGCATCCAGGCGCGTTTTGGCAGGAGTGGTTCTCGGCGTGCCGCTGGCCACCGGCGCGGGCCGTCTCATCTCGGCCCAGCTGTACGGCGTCTCCAGTTGGGATCCCATGGCCCTTGGCATTGCCGCTTGTGCTCTGGGAATTTCGGCATTTTTTGCGGCTGTGATTCCTGCACGTCGCGCAGCGTCCATTTCTCCGATGAAGGCGCTAAGAACGGAGTAGCCGCAAATTTTTAAGTAGTGGCCTACTTAAAAGTTCGTCATCCTGAGGTCCGTAAGCGAGCCTGCGTTCTCGGGCCCCGTTCACGCCGGTTCTTTGGCGTGAATGGGAAGAGCAGGCACGTAGGACCGAAGGACCTTTTGTCTTGAGTTCAGCGAACAAACGCAAGCTCATGGCCCTACGAATTAAACATTCTCTTGACGGCTTCGTATAACATCGCTTGCAGAGGAAAGACGGAGCCGCATGGATGTTCACCTGATTGACGGCACATATGAACTGTTCCGCCACTTCTTTGCCGTGCCTTCGGCGAAAGACGCCAGCGGACAGGAAATTGGCGCGGTGCGCGGGGTGCTTACCTCGGTTTTGTCCATGATCGAAAAAGGCGCAACCCATCTTGGCGTTGCCACTGACCACGTCGTCGAATCCTTTCGCAACGATCTTTATCCTGGCTACAAAACCAGTGAAGGCGTCCCTGCGGAGTTGCTGTCGCAGTTTCCTATTCTGGAAGAAGCGCTCGAATCCATGGGCGTAATGGTCTGGCCGGAAGTTTACTTTGAGGCCGACGATGCGCTTGCCTCGGCTGCGGCCAAAGCAGCCAATGACGACCGCGTTGGGCAAGTCCTGATCTGCACACCGGATAAAGACCTCAGCCAGTGTGTCGCCGGAAACAGAGTCGTCCAGCTTGACCGCCGGCGCGACATTCTGCGCGACGAAGCAGGCGTGGTGGAAAAGTTTGGCGTTAGGCCGCAGTCGATCCCAGACTATCTCGCTGTAGTCGGTGACAGCGCAGATGGCTATCCTGGGATTGTAGGCTGGGGACTGAAAGGCGCAACTCTTGTCTTATCTCAATATCCGCATCTTGAAGATATCCCCAAGGACTGGCAGGCATGGCATCCCTCGATTAAAAAGGCGCGAGCTCTATCCGAATCTCTATTTAGCGCGTGGGATGATGCATTGCTCTTCCGCACACTTGCAACGCTGCGCCTGGATGCGCCGGTGTTTGAGTCCGTGGAGGACCTTTGCTGGAAAGGCCCTCGACCGGACTTTGAGGAAACCTGCCGGCGACTCAAGTCACCTGAACTGCTCCGGCGCGTTGCTCTGCGCGCCCAATCCAAGCCAAAGTAATAGGTTAGTTGGATAGGGGCGGATGATCCAGATCAGGACTCAGAGAAAGCAGTTGCGAATTGACGCAAAAGGGACGGTAATCTTCAGCATCACATCCCCTCAATGCGTGCACGAAGTTGGAAAACAAAAAGCCCGCCTTTGCGGCGGGCCCTGACAAAAATCCCTGGAGATCTATTTTTTCACCGCTGCCACGCGTGCGCTGAGGCGGGATTTGTACCGCGAGCCGGTGTTCTTGTGGATGACGCCCTTTTTCACGGCTTTATCGATCATGGAAACGGTGGTGCCGAAGGCTTCCTGGGCCTGCTTTTGGTCGCCGGTGGCCAGCGTCTCACGCAGCTTGCGCAACGCGGTGCGCAGACGGGAGGTGTTGGAGCGATTGTCCTGGGTGCGTTTGGTGGTTTGGCGCGCGCGCTTCAGCGCAGAAAAATGATTTGCCATTGTGACTGTATGGTTCCTATCAAATAAAGAGTTTTTTCGGAGGGTCAAGCCGAAGATGCTATTTTACTTGGGTTTAGGGGCTCCGGTCAATGGCGGGACGGAAGAGACTTGCCGCAGATTTACGCAGAGAAGCGCAGATCAGACGGAGAGCGTCGAGAGCTTACCTAAGGCGACTGCTCGGCAGAAACGATATCAGCGGCAGCAAAGTGTAAGCAGAGGCAGGATCATAGGGCTGTGATCGGGTGGACTCCAGCACATCCACAATTGATGTCGTCATATTCCTCGCTGATCGACCCCACCCGAGCCTTGGCAATCTCGCCATCAGTCATTCGCAGAGTAATGGTTTTATCGACATAAGGCTTAAGGTCGGCAATTTTCATGGTCTCCGCCTCTC
>CAVSYO010000067.1:0-30899 GCA_963732195.1 Terriglobia bacterium
TCAAGCTTGAACGCGTTGGCCGAAATGACAATTTCTTTGATGCCGGCGGCCATTCTCTGCTTGCCATACAGCTTGGTAACCGGATTCGAGCCACTCTGGGCGTAGCGCTGGAACTGCGCGACATCTTTGCCGCCAATACCTTAAAGGACATGGCAACAGTTTTAAACGCTCTTATCGGTGTGCAAGACCTTCTTCCGGATTCAAGCCAGGTTGGCCTTGCGCGCAGTTCCGAGGGCAGATATCTATGACAGCCCATGAATTACTCATCCGGCTTCGTACGTTGAACGTTCGATTGTCCTTGGACCAGGGCCGTCTGCGTGTGGTCGAGCCTGCGCCAAACACCTTGAGCGATGAGGTATGGAACGAACTCCAGCTTCACAAGGAAGAACTACGACGCGTTCTGCAGCATGCTACGCAGACCAGAACGCGAACTCCAATCCCGCAAATGCAACGTTCGCAGGACATCCCTCTATCATTTGCTCAGCAGAGATTGTGGTTTCTCGCTCAAATGGAGGGAGTGAGCGAGGTCTATCACGTCCCGCAGGGTTTACGCCTGAGCGGAGAGTTGGACCGTAACGCCCTTAAGCGGGCACTCGACCGGATTGTGTGGCGACATGAAGCACTGCGCACCACGTTCCATTCTGTCGCCGGACAGCCGGTACAACGTGTGCAGGCATGTGGTAGCGGTTTTGCGCTACAGGAGCACGATCTGAGTCTCAGCGCAGACCCTGAGAGTGAATTGAAGCGGCTCGCGAGGCAGGAAGCCAATAGCCCCTTCGACCTGGAGAACGGCCCTCTGATTCGCGGGCGGTTGATTGGTCTGGCTGCGCAAGAACACGTACTGCTGATCACCATGCACCATATTGTCTCTGATGGCTGGTCACTGGGAGTTTTCATCCGCGAACTGAGCACGCTCTACCATGCCTACCATACCGGAGGAGAAGACCCGCTCCCTCCACTGAGTATCCAGTATGCCGATTATGCAATTTGGCAACAGCAGAGGTTGAGCGGTGAAGAATTGCAACAGGAGCGCGAGTATTGGCGCCGCGCCCTGGAAGGCGCCCCGGCTTTATTGGAATTACCCACAGATCAGCCACGGCCGGCGCAGCAGACATTTGACGGCGACTTTTTAGCGTTACAGTTCGATGCCAAGTTGACGCGAGAGCTGAAGAGCCTGGCCCAACGCCATGAAATGACGCTTTACATGCTGGTACTGGCAGCGTGGGCGATTGTGCTATCTCGCCTTTCAGGACAGGAAGAAGTTGTAATTGGCACGGTATCTGCCAATCGCACGCGACCGGAGATTGAAGGCCTGATCGGGTTTTTCGTGAATACGCTGGCGTTGCGGATGGAAGTTTCAGGCAATATTGCCGAACTGCTGCAAAAAACAAAAGCCCAAACTCTTGACGTGCAGGAGCACCAGGAGTTGCCCTTCGAGCAAATCGTGGAAATCGTCAGACCGCCGCGCACCCTGACGCACACGCCAATATTTCAGGTCATGCTGGCGTGGCAAAGCAACAATCAGGAAATTCCAAAATTTACCGGCTTAAAGCTGCAACCAGAACCGGTTTCGTATACGGTGGCCAAGTTTGATCTCACGCTGGATCTGCGTGAAACCGGTGACAGGATCGCGGGTGGATTGAGGTTTGCCACGGCACTGTTTAGTCGTGGCACTATCGAGCGGCATGCAGGTTATCTACGTCGGTCGCTGGAGGCCATGGTGGCCGATAGCCAGCAAGCGGTGACCGGGATTGATCTGCTCTCGCCAGAGGAACGCAGGTTGTTGACGTCCTGGAATGCTACAGAGGCTCCATATCCGGAGCATCGATGCATCCACCAGTTGTTCGAAGAACAGGCACGCAAATCCCCGGAGGCCACGGCGGTAGTCCATGAGGAACAATCGCTGAGTTACTTCGAACTCAACCAACTGTCAAATCGTCTGGCGCATCAGCTGATTGCTCTCGGGCTAAAGCCCGACGACCGTGTGCCGATCTGTGTAAGACGCAGTTTGAACATGGTGGTCGGGATGCTGGCAATCCTGAAAGCCGGCGGAGCCTACGTGCCGCTCGATCCGTCCTATCCCTCAGTGCGCCTCACGCAGATTCTGGCGGATGCGGCGCCAAAGATCGTGCTCAGCGATTTCCTCGGACGCAAAGCATTGGGTGCGAAAGCGCTGGAAAGCCTGATGGTGGTTGATCTGGACGAACTTAACCTGCAGAGGATGGAGCAACCGGCTACCGATCCTGACCCAGACGGCTTTGGGGCTCACGTCACATCATCTCGCCTACGTTATTTATACCTCCGGCTCGACCGGCATACCCAAGGGCGTGATGATTGAGCATGCAAATGCCACGAACGTGATCACATGGGCAACGAAAGTCTTCCCGGTCTCTGAGATGGCGCATACGCTTTTCTCAACGTCAATTCAATTCGATGTCTCTATTTTTGAGTGTTTCGCGACTCTGGCCTGCGGAGCCACTTTGCATCTGGTAGACGACGTGCTCGCCATGCTGGATGCCAAGCACACGGTTTCGCTCATGTGTGCTGTGCCTTCAGCCATGGCGGCCCTGCTTGAGCAGCAGGCCTTGCTGCCCTCCGTCCGCACGGTCAACCTTGGAGGCGAGCCGCTAAAAAAGACGTTGATAGAAAAAGTCTTCGAGCAGAGCCATGCAAAGCGCGTCTGTAATCTTTACGGCCCCACGGAAACAACCACCTACTCTACATGGATTTCCTATGCACGCGATGAACAGGTCCGTGAAAGCATTGGCCGGCCGATCGCAAACACACAGATCTACCTGCTGGACAAGAATAAACAACCGGTACCCGTCGGAGCCGTGGGTGAGTTATATATCGGCGGCGCGGGCGTGGCGCGCGGATATCTCAATCGCCCAGAGCTAACGGCGGAAAGATTTCTGACCAATCCTTTCAGTCCGGATCCCAAAGCACGAATGTATAAGACGGGAGACCTGGGCCGCTTCCGTGAGGATGGGATTATTGAGTATTTGGGACGCAATGATTTTCAGGTAAAGATCCGCGGCTTCCGGATTGAATTGGGAGAAATCGAAGCGACCTTGGCCAGGTATGCAGGCGTGCACGAAGCGGTGGTGGTTGCGCGCGAGGACCATTCGGGAGACAAGCGGCTGGTGGCTTACATTACGGCAAATGCGGCAACTCATGGCAGCGCTTTGCCTGTTGATGTTGAAGCGTTGCGTTCTCACATAAGTTCTCTGCTCCCCGGATACATGGTCCCTGCCGTTTACGTATTGCTGGAGAAGTTCCCGCGCACGCCCAATGGCAAGCTGGATCGCAAAGCATTGCCGCGTCCCGATAATGACGCGTATGCAAAGCGGATATATGAAGCTCCCGTGGGCGAGATGGAGGCGAGCTTAGCGCGGGTTTGGAAGGAAACGCTCAAACTTGACCGAGTCGGACGGCATGACAACTTCTTTGATCTCGGTGGCCATTCGCTGCTGATAGTGAAGGTAATGAGCTTGCTCCGGCAACTTGGTATCCACACAACCGTCGCCGAGCTTTTTAATCACCCAACGATCGAGTCATTTGCAGCTTTCTTGTCCAAGATACATACAAGCGATGCCGCCCGTGGCGTGCAACGGCTCCGCGAAGGCACCCTGTCGCCGCTCTTCTTAGTGCATGATGGCGGCGGCAACGAGCTCTATTTTTCCAATCTGGCAAAGTTCCTGCTCAGGGAGTTGCCGGTTTATGGTCTTCCAAGTGTTCCGGCAGACGAGCCCCAATTGCACAGCATGCGTGCGATGGCAGAGCGCATGGTCCATTTGATTCATGAAGCACAACCGGAAGGGCCGTACCGCCTTGCGGGTTGGTCCTTTGGAGGTATTTTGGCCTACGAAATCGCGCAGTTGTTGCTGGATCAGGGAGACACACTGGAGTTTCTGGGTCTGATTGACGCCTGGAACATCGAAGGCCGCAGTGTTGAGAGCAGACAAAGGAGAACGCCTGAAGCGGTGCTGGTGGATCTGTGCGAGAGGCAAAAAAAGCAAAGACGCAGTGGGCCCTCCGCCCCGCCATCGAATGCACCCACTACAAAGTCCGGCTTCGATGCATTGTTTGATCACTATCGTGCCGAGAAAGCGATTCCGGATAGCTTCGAACATCTTGCTCCCGATGAGGCACGCGCGGAATGCTACAAGCTCGAACATCATCTGCAAGTGATGGTGGCTTATCGTCCACAGCCGATCGGAATTCCTGTTCATTTATTTGTGGCCAGCGAGCGTTCTTTGGAACAGCCAGCGTCCTCAGCATCGCTGGGATGGGAACGTTGTGTGCCGGAACACCTGTTACATGTCCACACTGTGCCGGGAGGCCATCACTCCATGATGAGACCTCCTCATGTCAAGACACTGGGTCAGCAAATCACAAAGTTCCTGGTAACCACCGTGGTGGTACCCGATTCCTTGCAAGTTCTTCACGCCGGAGCCAGCGACTAAACCGAAGTCCTCTGGCTGTACCCGATATAAAGAACCATGCCTGTAAGCCGGTTTGCGCACTTACATGATTTCCTGCTGATCTGGGCAGGCCAATTGATTTCCTCCGTGGGGTCGCGGCTATCGGGCTTTGCTCTGGGTATCTGGATCCTGCGCAGCACCGGTTCGACCACATACTTTGCCATGACATTTGTGGCGATGACCATGCCCGCGCTCGTAATCTCGATGGTTGCTGGTGCTCTGGTGGACCGCTGGGATCGCCGCCGCACAATGATCGTCTGTGACGCGCTCTCGGCAGTCATCATGCTCGCGCTGGCTGGCCTGTGTGCTGCCGGTTATTTGAAGGTTTGGCCCATTTATCTGGCCGTGGGGACGTCATCGCTGTTCAATGCGTTTCGCACGCCGGCTTTTGCGGCGAGCATTCCATTACTCGCCCCACGTGACGAGTTGCCAAGAGTCAATGGCATGGCACAGAGCGGAAATGCGGTCGCGGAGATGCTTGGGCCATTGCTGGCCGGTGTCCTGGTCAGTTCCATGAGCTTGCAGGGAATTCTGATCATTGATGCGCTGAGCTTTTTGGTGAGTGTGGCAGCGCTGGCGGCAGCGAATATTCCCCGGCCAGAGCCCGCCGTCGGAAATAAACGGGAAGGGCTTTTGCGTGAAGCAGCCGTCGGGTGGCGTTATGTCCAGGAGAGGCCTGGGCTCATTGGATTACTGGCAATACACAGCTCGAACAATTTTGTGTTTTCCGTTGCGCGTGTCGTGATCGCTCCCTTGCTTTTGTCATTTTCTGACCCGGCGGGAGTAGGCATGCAGTACGCCATCAGCGGCAGCGGACTGTTACTGGGCGGCATTGGCATGACGGTGTGGGGAGCCCCGCAAAAGCGAATCTATGGCGTGCTGATCTTTTCCTTGTTGGCTGGTGTTTGCGCGGCTGCGCACGGTATCCGGCCATCCTTCACCTTGATTGCGGTGGCAGGCTTTCTTCTGTTTCTCATGTTGCCGGTGATTGCCGCATCAAGCAGTTCTATCTGGCAGGCCAAGGTGCCGGCCAGCCTGCAAGGCCGCTGCTTCGCGATCCAGAGAATGACATTTTATGCGTCAACCGTAATCGGTTATTTCCTGGCCGGCCCTCTCGCCCGGCATGTGTTTGAGCCGCTGCTTCAAAAAGATGGGCTGCTGGCCGGATCAATCGGTTTGATCATCGGGGTTGGGCCGGGACGCGGATTTGGATTGATGTTCATCACGCTGGGGCTGTTGATGATGGTGACCGCCATGGTTGGATTCAGTGTGCCGGCGATCCGGCGAATCGATGCAATGACGGACGCATTGTCCTCGCCCCTTAAGGTTGCCGCACGCGCAACCGGCCCGCAAGCGGAAATGGCCGCAGGTAATTGACAGAGGTGCACCCAACGGGAGTGTTGCGGTTTAAAGGAGGAATGTATGAAGGCAGCGAAAGCGACAATTGACATTAAAACCAATGGCCAATGCCCGCACGACCATGCGTCAGCAGTTTGCTTGGATAGGGAAACGGCGCATGACGCTGAAGATTTTCAAGAAGTCGCTCTACCCCGATTGATGCGGGTTTCGGAGATTGAACGGGACTATGATCCGGCATCGCCGCTCGGGCTTGTGGTGGCCTGGATTCGCGGCTTTCTTGCTCGCCCTCATCCGGAGCTGGGCCGTCCCGGTCTGGTCTGTCCCTTTGTTCCTGGCGCACTCAAGATGGATTCGATATGGCTGACCGAAATGGCGGAGACAAATCCGACCTTCGAACGCCTTTCCGCAATTATCACCGGTTACCGCAATGTGTTTCCGGAAACCGAGCCCAAGAGCGGTCCGGAGGCAATGAACAAGGTGTTTCTTGTGGCCTTCCCAGGCTTCGGGCCAGATGGCACAGCCGTGATTGAAAAAGTGCAGTCAACTCTGAAGAGATACTTTGTTGATATGGGCTTGCTGGTGGGGGAGTTTCACCCCGCGAATGCAAACCCAGGACTGCACAATCCTGACTTTCGCCCCTTGCGCAGTCCAGTGCCCATGCTGGCAATCCGTCACCTGGTGGAATCCGATCTGGCTTTTTTGAACCGCGACTTTTATTCACTTCCGCTGCGCGCCACATACCTGCGCTCTTATCTTTTCCGTCTCGGCGGCAAGTTAAGCCAGCTTAAGTTCAATGAAGCGTTGGATGGGCTTATCTCCGCTGAAGTGGTCTTGGCCTCCAGTCCTGACTGAGGTTCATTGGTTCACCCGCATTTTTTAGTTCACATACATTTCAATTCCAATGACACGCGAACAATCTACAGATGTCGGCGGCCACGCTGCGAACACACGTGTGGCCATTGTGGGTGGTGGCCCCGCAGGCTCGCTGCTCGCATTAGCGCTTGCGCAAAGGGGCTATGGAGTCGATCTCTATGAGCGCCGCTCCGACCCGCGCGGGCAAATTGCAGACCGCGGCAAGTCCATTAACTTAGGCCTGTCGAAACGCGGGATGCAGGCGCTGCAAATGGTAGGTCTGTTGGATAGGGTCCTGCGACGGGCGGTGACCATGCGCGGTCGCATCATCCACGCAATGGACGGCACGGCGCGCTTCCAGCCATATGGAAAAGACAGCGCTGAGGTTCTGCATTCCGTGGATCGCAATGAACTCAACTGCACACTGCTGGAAGAGGCCGGGCGATATCCATCCGTAAAGCTCCATTTTGAGCACCGGCTTGTGCGTGTAGACAAGCAATCGCGCGAGCTCGAATTCAATGTGTCAGGCCAGAACATAAAAGTGCGTCCGCAATGGGTAATCGCCGCTGACGGCGCTTTTTCAACCATGCGGCGGGAGCTCCAGCACGGAGAGCGTGCCGATTATCACCAGGAATTTCATGAATGGGGATACATGGAACTTACGCTCGATGCCGCCGCTGGAGGCACATCGAAGGTGGAGTTGAGGGCGTTGCATGTATGGCCGCGCCGCCACTGCATGATCGTTTCCCATCCGAACCTCAGCGGATCGCACACGCTGACATTATTGCTGCCCTTCCACGGCGAGGACAGTTTCGCGACCATGCGTACGCCGGCAGAAATCGAAACCTTGTTCACTAAATATTTTCCTGACCTGATTCCGTTGTTGCCTGATCTGGTTGAGCAGTGCATGAAACATAGTCCTGCCGGCATGGTGAGCACGCGCACCGCACCCTGGGCTTTTGCAGACTGGGCAGTTCTGGTCGGTGACGCCTGCCACGCCGTATATCCGTTCTATGGGCAGGGCATGAATGCGGCCTTTGAGGACTGCTCCGTGCTTGTGCGGGAGTTGAACGACTGCAAAGGGGACCGCGAAACCGCTTTTCGAAGATATGAACTGGCAAGGCGCGCCCACACGGACGTGTTGTGCGACTTAACCAAGGCAGCTTGCGTGGAACTCCGGCAAAAGGTGCGTTCGCCGTGGTTTCTTGCACGCAAGCGGCTGGACTTGGCCATTCATCGCTTGTTGCCGCAGGCATGGACACCTCTATACACCATGGTTGCGCATACCACCATTCCGTATGCAGAAGCGCTCGCGCGGTCGCGCCGGCAGGACCGCATTCTTCTTTGTTCGTCTGTAGTGCTGGCATTGCTGACGGTCGGTGCAAGCCTTCTTTACGCCCTGGGCAGGTGAACCTATGGTTTTCAATTCCCTTACGTTCGTCGTCTTTTTTGCAGTCGTGCTGGTAGTGCACAATCTGCCGCTCTCGTGGGGCATAAAAAAATTCAACTTGCTCGTGGCCAGTTATCTGTTTTACGCCGCATGGAACCCTCCTTTTATTCTGCTGTTGTGGGCGTCAACGGTAGTGGATTGGCTCGTCGCCCGCCAGATTCACCGCCAGGAGACGCCCGCGAGGCGCAAGACCTGGCTCATCGTCTCGCTTGTGGTGAATCTGGGATTTCTCGGGTTCTTCAAGTATGGCAACTTCGCGATGGGGAATTGGTACGCGCTCATGAATGCCGTGGGGGTACACTACCGGCAACCGGAGTGGAACATCCTGTTGCCGGTGGGCATCTCTTTTTACACCTTCCACTCAATGTCCTACACGTTGGACATCTATTGGCGGCGCGTGGAACCAATCCCGAAGCTGTTCGACTTCGCGCTTTTCGTCGCATTCTTTACCCAGCTTGTTGCCGGCCCGATCTTGCGGACCTCTGATCTGGTGCCACAGTTTGCGCGTCCCCGAACCGCAACGCGTAACCAGCTCTGCTGGGGGCTGGCGCTGATGACATTTGGTTTGTTCGAGAAGGTGGTTCTTGCCGATGGAGCATTCGCTCCGGTGGCTGACGCTGTCTTCAGAGCCAAAGGCCCTGTCAGCTCTTTGGATGCATGGCTCGGCACGCTGGCTTTTTCCGGGCAAATCTTTTGCGATTTTGCCGGATACTCCATTGTCGCCATTGGAGCTGCACTGTGTCTTGGCTTTAACATTCCCAATAACTTCCGTTTTCCTTATGCCGCCACAGGCTTCTCAGATTTCTGGCGGCGGTGGCACATCTCTCTATCCACCTGGTTGCGGGACTACCTCTATATACCTCTGGGCGGCAATCGCAAGGGCGAAGCGAGGACATATGCCAATCTGATGGTCACGATGTTGTTGGGTGGTTTGTGGCATGGAGCAAATTGGACCTTTGTGGTTTGGGGCGGGCTGCACGGCCTCTACCTTGCTGCTGAACGATGGATAAAAGAACGTGCCGCAAGACGAGGACTCTCGAACGGCTGGGCCCCCAAGTTGCTGCTGGCCCTGATTACGTACACTCTGGTCAACGTTGCATGGGTTTTCTTCCGTGCCAAAAGTCTGCCTGCAGCCATCACAATGCTGGGTTCCATGGCCGGTCTGCATGCACATGCCGCGGCAGTGTTGCCGACGGTAAAGATACTAGAAACGCTAATCTGCATCGCGGGAGTTCTGGGTGCGCAGTGGTTCATGCGCGATCGAACGCTGGAAGATTTTGTCACCCAATCCTCCCCCCGGGTGCTCGCGGCTGCATGGGCCTGCATGGCATTTGCCATCATCATTACGCAAGGGAGGGGCGATGCGTTCATCTATTTCCAATTCTGAGTCGACTGTCATTGAGTCGCCCCGCGCTCAGTTAAGAGTCGTCGAAAGCCCTGTTCCCAGAATCAGCCCGCCGACGCGAGGTTTCGAACGTCTGGTTCCTGCTCTGCCTTGGTTGCGGATACTCCTGGGAGTTGTTTCGGCCACGTTTGTCCTGATGTTTGCATGGGAGCTCGAGATGCGGCACCTGGGATTACGCGCAGGTGATCTAGACGATGGACGCGCTGAGTGGGCTGTGGAGCGGCGCAAAGTTGACGCAGGCCCACGAGATTCTGTGGTGATCATTGGTGATTCGCGAATCCTCCTGGACACCGACCTGGCCACGATGGCAAAGGCTTACCGGCAGGCGTCCAATTCAACTCGCGCTCCTGGGCGCAAACGCGCGACCAATCCTGCACAATCTTGCCGACGATGAACGTTTTGCCGGACTCCTTGTTATAGGCACGGCGGAGTTCTCCTATTTCAGTGATGACACTGTACCGGGGGTACTCAGGTACATCAAGACCGAATCGCCATCGCAGCGGACGGGGCTTCAACTTCAAAAGACGTTGTCTCGGTATTTTGCCTTTCTTGATAGCAACTACACCTTGTTCAAGCTTCTGGAAAGGCACAGGTGGCCGGAGCGTAAAGGTGTGGTAAGCCCTTATGAAGACGTGTGGAAGCTCAGCGAATCCTATGACGATCGCCAGACCTATCTTTGGGACCGGCTCGAACGGGACGACTACCTGCGCAAGCAAGCGCAAACCATCTGGACAGATTTTTTCAGCGGCCCTCCGGTGAAGGCAGACAAAGTTGAGCGAATCAGTGCAAGCACCAAAGCTGACATTGATCGAATCCGCGCCCGTGGAGGCGAGGTCGTTTGGGTGCGTCCTCCCTCGAGCGGCCAGCTTCTCAACATAGAAAAAGTCCGTTATCCGCGCGGGAAGGTCTGGGACAAGCTGATGAACGACACCGGCTCATTTGGAGTGTATTTCGAGGATGATCCCGCGATGCAACATCTTTCTTGCCCCGATTGGTCGCACCTCTCCCGGACGTCGGCAGTTGCATTTACGGACGCATACGTGCGCGTATTGCAGGACCACGTCGATTGGCTAAGAGCTCATACCAATCATTCCAATTAAGAATTTTTGCGGCAACCATTGCATCCCGGCGAACGCGGTGAGACTGCGTCCGGAGAATCGCCACGACCACACTTTACAAGGAGAACTGCTATGGCCGTCTCAGTGCAACCTATTTCATTGCCTTTGTACAAATCCGAGCCCTCTTCCGCTCTGCATCTTGAGTACCGTCCGGATGTTGATGGCTTGCGTGCCATCGCGGTCCTGGCCGTAATTGTCTTTCACGCCTTTCCCGGATTGCTCCCGGGAGGGTTCGTAGGCGTCGATGTTTTCTTCGTGATCTCCGGATTCCTGATTTCAGGAATCATTCTGCGTGGGCTGTCGCGAGGGCGTTTTAGCGTCCTGGAGTTCTACGGACGCCGAATCAAGCGTATTTTCCCCGCTCTCATTGTCATGTTGGCGGGCGTTTGGATCCTCGGTAGAGCCATGCTCCTCGCGGATGAATTTCAGAGACTTGGAAAGCACGTGTACTCCGGTGCAGGCTTCATGTTCAACCTAACCTTATTTATGGACACCAAGCCGTATTTTGGCGCCATCACCAGCCCGTTGATCCATTTATGGTCTCTTGGCGTGGAAGAGCAGTTTTATCTTTTCTGGCCGTTGTTCCTTCTAGCCACATGGAAGCTGGGGGAAAAAACAGTTTGGCGTGATGGTAACCATTGCAGTGGTCTCTTTTATTCTGAATGTTGCCGCTGTTTCCTCGCACGCTCTGGCCGCCTTTTACCTGCCCTGGAACCGCCTCTGGGAACTGGCGCTGGGTGGAGTACTAGCCTATACCCAGATCAGCAAAGCTGGGCAGCTTGATGGGAGCGATGCGGGATTCAGCGCGCGAAAATCCTCGCTGGCGATGCTATTGAACCCGTCCGTGCGCGGGTTCATTGGGGTACTTCTGATACTTGCATCCTGTGCGGTCATCAATGAACGCAGGGCTTTTCCCGGTTGGTGGGCTCTGGGTCCGTGCCTTGGCGCTTTTCTGCTGATCTCGGCCGGCCCGCAGAGCTGGATCAATCGTCGTTTATTGAGCCAGAGAGTCATGGTCTTCATCGGATTGATCAGTTATCCGTTGTATCTGTGGCATTGGCCATTGTTATCATTCGCCCACACCGCTGACTGGCGCGGGTTTACCCCGGTGATTAAGATAGCAGCCGTGGCTGCATCGTTTGTTCTGGCCACTCTGACCTATAAATATATTGAGCGTCCGATTCGGAGTTCACCAAAAGTCCTGCGTCTGGCTGCTCCGCTCTTCGCTAGCATGCTGGTTTGCCTGTGCGTTGGCTACATGACTTTCAAAAAGAACATACCTGCAAGAACGTTGTCCGCGGACATCACTAAGTTCGTGCAGGCGGCAAAGGAACCCAATCCGTATCCAACGCAGGAAGGGTACTTTACGGTAGGCAATGGACCGCGAAGCACGTTGTACATCGGCGACAGCACAGTAGCGCAATATTACGGCCGCATTTCCAAAGTGCAAAAGGAACATTCGGACAGCCACAAAGCCGTATTTGCCTGGCAAGCCGGGTGTGCTCCAGATCCTGAATTGTCTCTGGTAAATGCCGCTGGATGCCAGAAGCTGATTCAATCAGCGGTTGAGTACGCGAAAGATCCGAAGGTAGATACCGTGGTGATTGGCTTCTGCTGGTATGCGTACTTTGTCGGGTTTATCCAGCCCGATCGTGTTGGTGAAGCTGGACCGCTTGTGCCGGCAACGGACAGGGCGCTCGCCAATTTAAGAAGTATGATTGCCGGATTCGTTAACCAGGGCAAGCGCGTTTACATTGTTCTCCAGTTGCCGGTCGATGGCGGCTTCCCGCCGCGACAAATGATCCGGCGCACTGTTTTTGGATCGGGTTTCCGCGTTGACTCCCGTCCCGCAGAACGGGCTTCGATCGAGCGGGCCATCGGTCCGTTCGCGTCCAAGCTTGTCCAGATAGCAAATGATACGGGCGCACAAGTCATTGATCCCATGAATTCGCTGTGCAATGAAAAGGACTGTTCGCCGGTAACTCCGGGGGGCGACCCTATTTACCATGATTCCTGGCATTTGCGTGCTGCGTACATCCGGGAACACATTGATTACCTGGATACAACCATTTTGGATCCTTCCGGCAAGACCGGCGCCGGCTCGTAGCAGCGCCGGGCAGGAAGAGGCATTGTCTCTCGTTCGAATTTCGCACCAATGGTGCTTTTAGTCTCATGGTGTTAGTGTCCTTTTTCTGAATTTGGAACGATTTGCCGACGAAGTTGGACCATCTGGAGCTTGTGCTAGGCTGGGTGGCCAAAAATGAGTGGAGCATCTCTAGTATGGCGCGTTAAAACAGTTAGGAGATTCAGATGATCAGCTCACATCAAAGGCTCAACGCACTGCGCTGGTTGGCTGCGCTGGCTTGCGTACTCGCTTTGACCATAAGCGCTTCGGCCAAAAATAAGGCAAAGCACAATAACATAAATACCAAGCCCTATAAGGCTCTCTATGTTTTTGGAGACAGCTACTCCGACATTGGCGCGCGCTATCTGGATGGCAACGGCCCCACGGCGGTCGCATACTTTGCACAAGCTATGGGAATCCCTCTCACTTTTCCCAAGGACCCGAATGCCGGCACAGCCGGCCTGGATTTTGCCGCGACCGGCGGTACTACCGGTGAGGACAAGGGCAAAGGGCCCTTTTGCTGCCAGGGAATGATGGACCAGGTAAATGATTTTGCGGCCAGGGTCCGTTCCGGGACGCTGACCATCAAGCCGGAAACGACGCTCATATTTCTTGAAGGTGGACTGAACGATAAGAAGCTTTCTACCGATGCAACAGTGGAGAACCTCACGCGAGAAATACATTTACTGCAAGAGCTTGGCGCGCGTCATTTCACTCTGTCACTCTTGTCAACCAAGATCCCTGACTTTGCCGAGATTGCGAAGCGGCTGAATCCGGCGTATGAAAAGCTGGTTGCGGAGCTGCAAAAACAAGGCGTCGATATTCGTCTTAATCATTGGGGTTCTTATCTCGACGAAATTATCGATAATCCGTCGCAATATGGTCTTGTCAACACAACGTCTCAATGTGCCGGCAGGGCTGTACTCAAAGAAGATCCCACGCCGTGCGCGAACCCTGATACTTATTTCTACTTTCACGGCGGTCATCCGTCAGCAGCGGTAAACAAGATCGTCGGTGATAAGATTTATCGGGAGCTGACCGGGCAAACGTCCGGGAACAAACCGGTGGCTGTCACTTCCAAATGAACACAAAATGATCTATCAGCGGTATTCGCGTCATATGGCGGCTTTGGCGAAATCTGGTTGCTCACTACTTGCGTTGACGCGGGTTTGAATCATTACTATTCGCGAGGGGGCCACGATGCAGTTGCTGGAAGGCATTCGTTATGCAGTGCGGCAGTTTAGAAATAGCCCTGGATTTACAGCCACGGCAACTTTGACTCTGGCGTTGGGCATTGGTGCGACAACAGCAATTTTTACACTCGTCCACTCGGTGTTGCTGAAGTCACTGCCGGTAGCGCGGCCGGAAGAATTGTGGCGCATCGGCAACGTTGAGCACTGCTGCGTGAATGACGCCCTTCAGAACAATTGGTCTCTCTTCTCGTACGAACAGTATAGGCTTTTCAAGCAAAATACGCCGGGCTTTGTGGAACTGGCTGCATTTCAGGCGGGGCCCCGCCTGATTGGAGTACGCCGCGGTAATCAGCCATCAGAACCGTTCAGCAGCGAATTTGTTTCCGGTAATTATTTTTCTACGTTCGGAATTTCTCCCTATGCCGGCCGCTTGTCGACCGAACAGGACGATACCAAAGGCGCGCCTGTAGTGGCGGTGATGAGCTTCCGGACGTGGCAGGAAAAGTTTGGCAAAGATCCTTCGGTGCTGGGTGGGCAGTTCTCTGTCAATTCGCAGCCGGTAACCATTATCGGTATTGCGCCGCCGGGATTCTTTGGCGATCAGATACGGAGCAATCCACCCGCCTTTTGGATTCCGCTTGCGGCTGAGCCGATCATCGAACCTTCTTACTCGCTCATCAACGAACCGTCATGGAATTGGCTCAACCTGATAGGGCGCATTCAGCCAGGGGCCAGTCCAGCGGCCCTGGAAGCGCAGATGCAAGTAGAGCTGCGGCAATTTTTGATGACACCCCTGGCCAAGGTTGACCCGCGCAACAAGCCACGCATACCGCAACAAACTCTGCATTTGTCCGCTGGCGGAGGCGGCGTGCAGACGATGCGTAACGAGTATCACGATGGGCTGAATCTTCTGATGACGGTTTCAGGATTCGTGCTGCTGATCTCATGCGCCAATTTGGCAAACCTGATGATGGTGCGGGCAACGGCGCGCAAGCAGCAAATCTCAGTTCGATCCGCGCTGGGCGCCACGCGCAGCACGTTGGTGCGTCAGGCGTTTACAGAGAGTGTAGTGTTGGGGACGATCGGCGGTATCGTGGGAATCGCAACCGCCTTTGCCGCCACGCGCTTGATCCTGGTTCTGGCATTCGGAAATGAATATGTGCCGATTCACGCCACTCCTTCTTTGCCAGTGCTGGCTTTTGCCTCTGGCGCGTCCTTATTATCAGCTCTCTTGTTTGGAATCGCTCCTGCGTGGATGACGGCAAACACCAATCCCATTGAAGCAATGCGCGGCAGCAGCCGTTCTACCGGAGGACGAAATACTGCATGGGGGCAAAAATCTCTGGTGGTGGCACAGGTAGCGCTATCGCTCTCATTGTTAGCTGCATCGGGCCTTTTGATACGCAGCCTGGACAATATGCGGCGCCAGAATTTCGGCTTTGATACCGCGAACCGTTATATTCTGAACATCAATCCGCAGATGGCTGGCTACAAACCGGCGCAACTGCCCGCCTTGTACCGCCAGATCCAGGATACTTTGAGCAAGGTCCCCGGTGTCGAGCTGAGTTTTTCCCTCTATACTCCCATGGATGGCGAGCATAACTGGGGTGACAAAGTATTCATCGAAGGTGAAGCGCCGCCACCACCAGGAACGCCCGGCGTTTTATTCGTGCGCGTTGCTCCTGGCTACTTCGATGCGATTGGCACACATCTCCTGGAGGGGCGGGCATTCACCGAGCAGGACCTGCCGACAACACGCACTGTCGCCGTGGTGAATCACCTGTTTGAAACCACTTACTTCAACGATGGCCACGCGCTCGGAAAGCACTTCAGCAATAATAAGGAACATCCCGGTGTCTTTGAGATCGTTGGAGTGACGGAAGATACAAATTACTGGGGACCTACGAGCAAAATGCGTCCAATGTACTTCCTGGTGCAAGGGCAGACCGCCCACATTGACGACCCACGCTACCAGGTATTTGAAGACAGCTCCCAGTTTCTGAACGCAATTGTAGTAAAGACAAAGACACGAGAACTGCAGGAGCTCGACGTACAACTGCGACGCGGCCTCTCGGGGATCAATCCTGATCTGGCGGTAACTAATTTTCAGAGCTTTGCGGCACAGGTGGATACAAATTTCACGCAACAGGTCATGATCGCCAAACTGACCTCATTGTTCGGCATCCTGGCAATGGTTCTGGCTTCCATCGGGCTCTATGGAGTTGTGGCGTATTCAGTGGAACGGCGCACCAGTGAGATCGGTGTTCGTATGGCGCTCGGCGCCGACCGCAGGAATGTGATCACGCTAATTTTGCGCAGTGCTTTTGTGCAGGTTGGCATCGGCATCGTGATAGGTTTGCTCGTCGCGGTCTTTGGCGGCCGGGTGATGGCTAGCAAGTTATTTGGGGTAACGCCGCATGATCCACTCGTGTTTGCAGTCACGATACTAGTGCTTGTACTCGCGGCATTCGTCGCCGGAATCATTCCGGCACGCCGCGCTGCAAAAACAGAACCGATATTGGCCCTGAGGATGGATTAGCGGACATCTGCATTTTTGTCTGTGGCCATTAGCAGGCCGTGCCCAAAGCCCAAAGATCGTCCCTTCGGAGGCGAATCGCGTTTGCCCAGAGCAGCGGTGTAACCAGTAACGATTCAATTCATACTTGCATTTCAAATCAATCGGCACTGGGCCGCCGCGTTTTTGCAGGTTCAGCGATGCTTTGTCAATTGCGAGATGATGGTGGCAGTTCATTCAATGATCTTTCGGTTTGCATTGCCCGCAGCACAAGCTTCACAGTTGTATCCCCTCTGTTTCCTTATCCATGCGGTTGTAAATAACACTTAAGTAATCCGGCACGCAAAAGCAATTCCTCTACGCGTTTCGGGCACACTTTCTTTCAAGTTGGCTTCGGCGTGTTCAATGCCGCCGCACAAATCTGAAAATTCAAACACAGACGTGAAGCAGTGCCGGCATTGTTGCTTGCCATTGCTGCCGCTCTATTCTGCAAAGGAGAAAATAATGGAGAACAAGAAAAAGGAAGTTCTTATCGTTGGAGGCGGATCTGCTGGATGGATGACAGCGGCATATCTGAGCAAAGCCTTCGGCCATGATGTCAACATCAGCCTGGTGGAGTCGGCAACCATAGGCACCGTGGGCGTGGGCGAAGCGACCTTCAGCACAATCCACCTTTTTTTCAAGTTTTTGGGACTTCAGGAAGAAGACTGGATGCCTGCAACCAACGCCAGTTACAAGCTGGCCATCAAGTTCAAGGATTGGAATGCGGAGCGCCGGCATTTCTATCATCCATTTCAACGCTACGATGTAGTTCAAGGACATAATGTCGCTGAATGGTGGCTCAAGCTGTGCAATGAGCAACGTTTTGATGAAACCTGCTTTGTCATCCCGGCAATCTGTGAGACCCAGAGATCGCCAAGATATATGGATGGCCGGGTCTATGATGCCCAGTTTGCCAGCGAGGTCGCCGATAATCCTAACGATCCTTGTTTGATGCGAGAACTGAAAGTCCAGTATCCGTACGGCTATCATTTCGATGCAAGTCTCATCGCCAAATTTATGGCCAAATATGCAAAGGACAGAGGCGTCACGGAAATTGTAGACGAGGTTGATGATGTGGTGCTGGCTCCGGATGGGAGCATCCGCGGTGTACAAACAAGGAAGCATGGCTTGATTGACGCAGACTTGTTTGTGGATTGCACAGGGTTCCGCGGCCTGCTCATCAACCAGGCGCTGAGAGAACCGTTCATTTCATTTTCCGAGTCACTTCTGTGTGACCGCGCAGTTGCCATGCAAGTGCCAAGCGATCAGGCGAGCGAAGGAATTAATCCTTACACATCTGCTACCGCGCTTTCTTCCGGCTGGGCGTGGAACATACCGCTGTTTCACCGGATAGGCACGGGTTACGTTTATTCCAGCGCATTCATCACTCCTGAGCAGGCAGAACAGGAGTTCAGAGAGCACCTGGGCGAACGCGCGGAAGGCTGCAAGGCAAACCACATCAAGATGCGCATCGGCAGGAACCGGAATTCTTGGGTCAAAAATTGTGTCGCCATCGGACTATCGAGCGGCTTCGTCGAGCCACTGGAATCAACCGGAATATTTTTTATTCAGCACGCGATCGAAGAGTTGGTCAACCACTTTCCCGGCAATGATCCTGCGACCATCAAGAGTTACAACAAAGCGATCGCCGGCTGCATTGACGGCGTTCGAGACTTTCTTGTGCTTCACTATGTCGCCAGTACCAGGGCCGACTCTGCGTTCTGGCAAGCGACCAAAAAGGAGATCAAGCTGCCGGAAAATCTGGCCGAAGGCCTTGAGCTGTGGAAACGGCGCTTGCCCACGAACCGGACCATCAATCCGCAGTTCCATGGTTTTGAAGCATATTCCTACAGCGTGATGCTGCTTGGTCTCGGTTTTCGGCCGATTGAAAGCCTGCCAATCCTCAATTATTACGGCGGCGAAGCAGCGGCCCTGAAGCAATTTGAAACTACTAAAAGACGGGCAGAATATCTGGTGGCAACGCTCCCCTCCGCTTATGAGTATCTCGCGTCACGTTATGAAGGAGCCACTATCAAGCAAGAGATGCGCCACAAAGCCCATGCTGCCCAGATTGCATAGCATACGGGTGCGTCTCAGGAGGTGTTGGTGATCAACGAGAACTGTTTCGATGTGAAAGACTTTCGCCGCGTTTGTGGCAAATTTCCCACCGGGGTAACGGTGACTACCCTGGTGGGAGCAGACGGGAAGCCTTACGGCATTACACTGAGCTCGTTTACGAGCCTATCCCTGACACCTCCGCTGGTTCTAGTGTGCATTGACCATCGCGCCGCCATCTTCGCTCATTTTGGAGTAGGAAAGTATTTTGGCATTAACATTCTGAGCGAAGGCCAGAGAGAGCTGTCTGTCCAATTTTCCCGAAATTGGGACGATAGATTTCTCGATGTCCGATGGCAGCCGGGAATCACCGGAGTTCCTTTACTGGAGGATGTGCCCGGAGCGCTGGAGTGCGTAACTACAGAGATAATACGGGTGGGCGATCATTGGATCGTCATTGGGCAGGCGCTTCACCTGAGAATCAGTGAAAAGCCGCCTCTGGCATATTTTGAAAGCTCCTATGGGAAGGTCGCCGGCAACCATCCTGAAGCACTCAGAGAAGCTGAGCCAACGCTGGAAAACTAATTTAATCATCCTGGAATTGCCCCGGAACAGCCCATGAGTATTGCACAGCTTCTGGTATCCACTGGAACCATTGTGCTTGCCACGCGCATTATTGGCTGGCTATTTGAACGCATGGGCCAGCCGTGCGTGGTGGGGGAGATGACTGCCGGTATTGTGATCGGTCCGTCTCTACTGGGATATTTCTTTCCCACGGCACTTAATTACATTTTTCCGTCTTCAGTCCTTGCAACTCTGACCGCTTTGAGCCAACTGGGCATTCTGCTTTTCATGTTTATTGTGGGTCTTGAAGTGGACATCAACCGTCTTTTAAAAAGCAGGGCTACGGTAGTTCTTACCAGTAATTTCAGCATCATCATCCCGTTTTTATTAGGAGTGGCCCTGGCCCGGCTGCTTTACCCAAGGTTTGCCGGGGCCCATGTTCCTTTTTTCCACTTCGCCGTATTTGTAGGGACGGCCATGAGCGTCACTGCTTTTCCTGTCCTCGCGCGAATTTTGCGAGAACGTGATTTGCTGGGCACGGATTTAGGCAGAATTGCCATATCGTGTGCCGCCATAGATGATGCCAGCGCATGGCTGCTGTTGGCGTGTTTGACAGCAATGGTGCGCTCCGCCTCGAATTGGGCCATCCTGGCATCAACCGCGCTCAAATTTGTCTTGTTTGTGGGATGCATGCTGGGCCCGGTGCGCTGGGCCATGTCTTCGCTCGGAGCATTCTGGAAACGCCGCGGGTTGTCACCTGGCCTTCTTTCAGCTGTGGTCCTGCTGATTCTTCTGTCAAGCTGGACCACGGAGCAGATCGGCGTGCATGCTCTGTTTGGCGCATTTACTGCAGGTTTGATCATGCCGAAGTTTGCCGGACTGGTAGCGCAGCTTCGGGAAAAAATCGAGTCGCTCACCCTTGCGCTTTTGCTGCCGCTCTTTTTCGCGCTTACCGGGCTGCGCACCCGCGTTGACCTGATCTTAGGCAAAGAGATGTGGCTTTGCACGCTCGCCATTATTGCGATAGCAACGCTCGGCAAATTTACAGGCGCAAGCGTCACCTCCTATATGTTGGGAATGAAATGGAGGGACTCAGCCGGTCTGGGAGTTCTCATGAATACACGCGGCCTGGTTGAACTCGTAGTACTCACTGTTGGGCTGGATTTAGGAATCTTGTCTCCTGCGTTATTTACCATGATGGTTGCCATGGCCCTGGTTACTACCTTCATGGCTACTCCGATACTGGTGGCAATGAAAATTGCACCTGCACGCCAGAAGATATCTCAACTGAACAGCGCTCTTAATAACGAAATGGCGTTGAGCGGCGAGGCCAACACGGTAGCGCTCGCATACCGAAAACCCACATAACACTTGCAGCAGCGGAGGTTAGACGAAGTCGTTCCAGCAATTGAATGATCAAGGAGAGAACTCATGCCGAACCAAGAGCAATATTATTTGCGCCAGAATGTGCAGGTGGAGCCCCTCGTGGACCAATGGTATGCATGGCCACATCTGATTCCTCCGGCCACTACTGCCAGAAATGTCGTCCACCGGCACTTCAAAATCATGGATTCCTATATCAACGCGCCTCAAATCCATGCCAATGCGGTAAAGAACCCCAAGATGCTGGGCGGGCCGTTTATTGATTACGGCGGAAAGAGGGTGGACGACATCCGCGAGTTACGTGAGTACACAAAGCGCAAAAGGGCGGCCCTGCTTGAGCTGTCGGAAGCAATCGATTCGCTGGATGCCATGCTGAGATCGTCGGCAAAGGGCTACAGCCTGCATTCGCTGTATGAGAAAGTTCCGCCTGCCCTGCGTGGCTATGTGGAACTTGTGTATGACTTGAATAACCATCCCTCGTTTCGATTCATTGAGCCCCTGCTCTACCGCAGCCGCTACTATGATCCGTCACAACAGAGTCTTATGCTTTCCACGATTTCCTGTGATGACCGGCCCTTTGTGCTCAGCACCCCACGGCTTGGCTCAGACGATGCTCTTCATCTTCCTTTAGCATTTGATGACCCGGCTGTCGATGAGCTCTTTCGCCTGAAGTCAACTCCGCGCTTCTGGAACGAGATTAAAGACATGCTGCGCGTTCCCGATTCACAGGACGACCTCTTGCGATCATTCCTTACGCCGGAACCGCCGCCTGCTTACTTGCCCTATTCGGGTCCTGGATTGCGATGGAGATATTTCGGGCATGCCTGCATTCTCCTGGAATCGCAGGGAATCAGCATGTTGTTTGATCCGGTCCTGAGTTATACCTACGAAAATGGCGTTTCACGCTACACCTATCTTGACCTGCCGGACTCCATTGATTACGTGCTTATCACGCATGATCATCAGGACCATATTCTCTTCGAGACCCTGCTGCAGATTCGTCATAAAGTGAAGAACGTGGTTGTTCCACGGAATAATGGCGGCCGGCTGCAGGACCCTTCACTCAGGCTCCTGTTCCAGAACTGTGGGTTTAAGAACGTGATTGAAATTGGCGAGTTGCAAGAGATCCATGATGGAAATGTGCACATCACCGGTCTTCCGTTTTTCGGTGAACATGCCGACCTTGACATCATGACGAAGCTGGCTTGGCTTGTGCGAATCGGTTCACATTCTTTACTCTTTGCCGCAGATTCCTGCAACATCGAACCTAAGCTTTATGAGTATCTTCATCGCGAGATCGGCGATGTGGATGCGCTCTTTCTGGGTATGGAATGCGATGGCGCCCCCCTAAGTTGGCTTTATGGCCCTCTGCTTACGCAAAAGCTGGAGCGGGCCATGGACGAATCGCGCAGGCTTTCTGGCTCCAACTTTGATCAGGGAATGCATATTGTCAATACCTTTCATTGTCGTGAAGCATATGTGTATGCCATGGGCCAGGAACCCTGGTTGAACTACATCATGAGCATTAAATATACCGAACAATCGCGGCCAATCGTCGAATCGAACCGTCTCATTGAGGCATGCAGGGAGCGCGGCATCACTGCGGAAAGGCTGTATGGAGAGAAAGAGATTCTTCTTGAGCCCAAACCTGTATACAGCGAGCCGGCGATGGTGATTTCCTCTTGACTTCCGAGCCGGTCGCAATTCTCGCAGCTCGAATGAAATTTCATCGAGCGCAGCTCCCAATCCGCATTCTTGATCGCGAACGATCCACAAAGTTTGCACCTTCAAAGCGGCCTTTACGTACAACAAGATAATCCGCTGAACCGGGCGCATGGAACCAGGCAATGTGTTCAACTGACAATTTACGTCTGCAGTACGTTCAAGACGTGGTATCCCCGGCCATATTGGCGGCGGAACTGCCACGTACACCAGAAGCGTCCTTCACGGTGCACAATACCCGCGCTGCAATCTCCAACATCCTGCACGGGCACGAGGACCGTATCCTGGTCGTTGTCGGGCCGTGTTCGATCCATGATCCCCTGGCTGCGCGCGAATACGCCCGATTGCTACATTCTGCCATTGAGGAATATGCGAATGAACTTCTGATCGTGATGCGCGTGTACTTTGAAAAACCGCGCACTACTTCAGGATGGAAGGGACTGATCAACGATCCCGGTCTTGATCAAAGCTTCCGGATCAATGATGGGCTTCGGCTTGCGCGGGAACTTCTGGTTGATCTGGCAGAAATGGGCGTGCCTGCGGGAACTGAGTTTCTTGACATGATGACGCCGCAATATGTTGGTGACCTGATAAGTTGGGCTGCAATAGGAGCGCGCACCACTGAGAGCCAGATTCACCGGCAACTCGCCTCCGGGCTTTGCTGTCCCGTGGGATTTAAAAATGGAACATCGGGCGATGTAGAGATTGCTATACATGGCGTACTATCAGCAGCCCAACCCCATTCCTTCCTGGCCCAGACAAAATCCGGACGGACTGCCATTTTCGCAACCACTGGAAATTTGGATTGTCACGTAGTATTGCGTGGCGGACAAAGCGGCACGAACTACACCCCTGACTGGGTAGCGCGTGTAGGCGCGCGCCTGGAATATGCCGAACTTGAACCTCGCGTGATGGTCGATTGCAGTCATGCCAACAGCGGCAAAGATCATAGAATACAGTCGCAAGTGTGTCATGCGGTGGCAGATCAGATTGAAGCGGGCGAAAGAAGGATCATGGGAGTGATGCTTGAGAGCAATCTAGTTGGAGGTGCGCAGAAGCCTGCGCCCAGGGAACGGCTGATTTATGGCCAAAGCATCACTGATTCCTGCATGGGATGGGAAGAAACGCTACCGCTTCTGCGGGAACTGGCGAAAGCAGCCTCGTCAAGACGGTTGTCACGCCCGATGGAAGCCAGATTGTGCGTCGCTGGCTCAAGGAATGCGAAGGCCAGCCGAGCTTCCGCATCTGCTATCAGTGATTAATAGTGGATAGTTTTCCGAAAAAAGAGCATAGCTATCTGAAGCGTTGACATTCACATCTACAGTCTGCTCGTGCGGCCTGTTCGGCCAAAGGAGCGGAGTCCGCCCCCACGTAAGCGCCTGCCACCAGCGGACGCTTTTTTTTGGTGCTATCTCGTCATGCGTCGCGAGCTACGGCTGCGAAGGAAGGCGGCCCTAGATAAAGGATCGGAAGCCGAAGAAACACTACTGCCACACACGTCTAGACGTCCATGTGCCAGTAGCTCCCGGCTTCCGCAGCCGCCCGGTGAATTTTCTTTGCAGTCTTTTTAAAGCGCGTTCTTGCCGGCTTTTTTTGCTTTGGCCCAGCGTGCCTTCATGCGTAGCGAGATACTTCTTCGTCCAGCTTCGCTCATCTGGCCGCGTTTGCGCGGACCGGCGGCGGAGGATGAGGCCCGTCGCGTGCGGCCTCCGGTGAGAGCTTCGATAGCAGCGACTACGCGATCTCGCTGCTCGGTTAGTGCTTCAATGATGTTGGGGGTGTCCATATAAAGTGAAATTATAAAACAATCGGGATTTTAGGAACATAGGCTCAAAGAACATGGGTGAGACGCAAAGCTTCCGGCTTGAACGGATGCCCGGAGCAGCACGCGAAAGGAGAAGAAATCGCTAAGAGCAAACTAACGTGTAGCCAAGAGCCAACTACCGCCCTTACTGTTTAGCTGCTGTTCCTTCAATGCCGCGCGAGGCTGTGGTGCTGGGAGTGGCGGCGGGAGATGCTTTGGGTGAACCATTCAGCAGCTCGGCGGAATAGTTTGGACCCAGGCCCAGTTTGATCAGGGCGCGTGAGTCGGGGACAACTTTGGTTTGCCAGCCGTTATCGCCTTGATATTTGACCAGGGCTGCCTGGGTGCGTGCGTCCCATGTGCCGGTCGGCTCGCCGGTCAGATACTTTTCCCGGATCAGCGCCTGCTGGATCTCGGTTGCACGCTCAGCGTTGATGCCTTGCTGGCCCTTTTTCTTCCAAGAGGCTTTGCGCTTGCCTTTATGCTGTCCGTGCCTCGCCGACTTACTCGCTGCCTTGGTTGCCGCCGAAGCGTAGCCGGAGCACAGCACAATGGCAAAGCTCAGAATCACGAGTTTTTGAATGGCTAAACGCAAACAACTCACCTCAGAAGAGGATTTGCCCAAACATGTCTATGGCACTTTCAAACCCGGGGCCGACTAGGTCCGCTTAAATGAACCAAACCGTCCGAACATCATCCCATGTTTGGATGCCGTGACGCCAGAAGTTTGTTGTGCAGCTCAGGATTACTGAAGTTCAATGGAATCAAGGCCTTCTGAGTTTTAGCACATTTTGTCAGTCGTCAAATACGCAGAATTTCCGGATCAGGCAGCCTGAAAATGAAGTCTTCCGGGGCCGCCGTCGTCGGCTACCCCGGAAATATTAGCTATTGATTCTTACGGTAGCGTGCCGGAAATGAAAGTATTTCCGCCCGACGAACCACGCCCGGCGTGGACAAGAAACACTACATCCTGCCCGCTCTTGAGTTGCGACGTGATCTTGCGGAAATCTTCTTCACTGTTCACCGGTTGTTTATTGATTTTCAGGATGATCAGGCCGGGTTGCAATTGCAGGTCGTCGGCAAACGAGCCCGGTTTCACGTCCACCACCTGCACGCCCTTACCTTCAGCCGTGCCCATGCGCTCAGCCATTTCCGGAGAAACTGCCTTCACCGTAACGCCCAGCTTGGTCGGTATGGGCTGGCTGTCATCCGGGGTCTCGTCATTCGTGCTCTGGTCAGTGCGATCGCCAAAAAGCTTGGCGCGATCGGCCACAACCACGGTCGCCTGTTTTTCCTGGCCGTTGCGCAGATATGTGAGGTTCAGCTTGTTACCCGGATGCGTGGCAGAAATCAGGCCAACCAACTCTTCGCCGCTCTTGATAGGCTTGCCGTTAACCGCTGTAATCGTGTCTTCACCCTGCAGGCCAGCCTTTGCGGCTGGGCTGTCTGGCCGGACATTGGTGATCGGCACGCCGTTTTTCGCGCCATAAATGCGCAGCACTGCCGGATTCGCTACCGCGCTGAATTCCACGCCAATTGATCCGCGCGCTACCTTGTGGTCCCCTATGCGCAACTGCTCATAAACATCACGTACCACGTTTGAGGGCATGGCAAAACCGACGCCCTGATATCCAAAAGATTGCGTGTAGATGGCCGTATTGATGCCGATGACTTCGCCGTTCATGCTCACCAGCGGACCGCCGGAGTTTCCGGGATTAATGGCCGCATCGGTCTGAATAAAGGATTGGAACTGGCGTCCCCCAGGAAGGTTCCGCCCTTTGGCGGATACAATGCCGGCCGTTACTGTGGCTTCCAGATCAAATGGACTGCCGATAGCCAGCACCCAGTCGCCTACGGTCATCTTGTCAGAATCCCCCAGACGCGCCGCGACGAGTGGCTTATCTTTTGGCGGCTCAATCTTAATGAGAGCCAGGTCAGTTTCAGTATCGATGCCTATGATCTTTGCGTCATGCAAGACCGACGCCGGCTCGTCAAAAAGCTTTACGCGGATTCGGTCAGCCTTATCCACTACGTGGAAGTTGGTCATGATATAGCCGTTCGCGTTCAGAATCACGCCTGAACCGAGCGAACGCTGGCGTCCACCAGGACCGCCAGGGCCGCCGAACGGACTTTGCGGGCCTTGATCATCGTCATCACCGCCAGGGCCACCTTGCTGTCCGCCTTGTTGTCCGCCAAAGAAGCGATCAAAGAAATCCTGGAACGGATCATCGCCGCCATTGTCGCGCTGTCCCCGTCCGGGTGCGCGATTGCCGCGCTTGCGCACTTTTGGCGTGGATTCCGTACTTACATTCACCACTGCGGGCTCAATCGCCGTGGCCACCTGTCCGAAGGTGTTGCTCAGTTGCTGCGGCGTCTGCATGGCCGGGAGCAGGGAACCGTCGGGGCCTGAATAGCCTCTCACTTTGCCCCGGCTCAGGACCGTGCCAATCAAGATGCCGACTGTCAGCGTCAACAGGATCACCAGTGTGGAGAGCGCCCGTTGCGTACGCATACGTGACACCAGGGCGCTAAAACGCGAATTCATACTTCGTCTTACCTCCGGACTAAGTTCTCCAATGATTATAAATCCAATACTTCCACCCGCCGGTGGTTCCTTTTGGGTTACTGGAGCGCTATCCACTTAGACGCATAAACCGAAGGCAGCGTTATCCACCAGAGCTGGCGGTCGACCCCGTTTCCACCGGCTCGTCGTCCGGCTTCTCAACATGCCCCAGAAGTTCTGAAATCAGCACGCCGCCCAGGATGAGCAACGCCCCAGCCCCGGCCCGAAGCCCAAGCCGCTCATGCAGATAGATAAAAGACGTTAGCCATGCAAAGACCGGTTCCGTTGTGAAAATCAGCGCGGTATGGGTGGCGGGAGTAAATTGCTGCGCCCAGGATTGGACGCTGAAAGCCACTGCCGTGCACAGAATTCCGGTAATCAAGATTGCCGCGATCACCGTTGGCGTAACGCGGAAATAAGGATGCTCCAGCAATGGCGTGCTCACGGTCATCAAAATAGCAGCCGCGCCCACTTGCAGGAACGCAACCTGTTCAAAAGGGAAGCGCTGGCTCGCGCGTCCCACAAAGATAACGTGGAATGTAAAGCACATGGCGCAGCCAATGGTGAGAAGGTCCCCCAGATTCACATTTGCGAAGTCGGCCAGCCCGGCGGCGCGACCGGGCACGGTCATCAAAAACAGCCCAATCAGCGCCAGGATAATTCCGACAACACGCCACAGATGAATGCGAACACGCCAGATTGCCACCAGCGCGATTGGCACCAGGACAGATGACGTGCCGGTAAGAAAGGCCGACTTTGATGGCGTGGTCAGTTTCAGTCCGCTCGTCTGAAATGCATATCCCGCGAACAGAAAGATCCCTGCAACAACGCCGCCTTTCAGGGCCGGTTTGGTCAGGACGGCAATTTTCTTCCGATAGAAAACAGCCAGCAACAACGCCGCAACCACCATCCGGGCAGAGTTCAGTAATAGCGGAGAAGCATCGTTCAGCGCTTCTTTCACCAGGACAAAAGTGCTACCCCAGATGAAAGCGATCAATACCAGCAGCAAGTGTGCTTTGAGTGAGCGGGAAATGGTAATCAGGTTGCTGCTTCCTCTTCTGCTTTGCGAACCTCGGCCTGGGTATGCCGGGGAAATTCAAAAATGCACTCGCGCGGCTTTTTATCCAGGCGTAATCCCTGGTATATGGGCGCTCTCATTTTAATTCCGCCGTGCTCGCCCTCATGTGTCCATTCGGAAAATTTGATTTCCGCCACCAGTTCCGGCTTGATCCAGTGCGGCCGGCGCGTGCTTTCAATCTTTTCGCCGAACGGATTCTTGTCTGTCTCCAATGCGTGCAGCTTTTTCCAGACCGCCGCATGGGTCGATGCGGTGAACCCGCTGCCTGCATTGCCAACGTGTACCAGCTTGCCGTTTTCGGCATAGAGCCCCAGAACGATTGATCCAAAATTCTCCCGCGATCCCTTGGGATCGGTGTATCCGGCGATTACGCACTCCTGCCGTCGCGTGATCTTGATCTTCAACCACTCGCGCGAACGCTTTTGCACATACGCGCCCGTGCGTAGCTTGGCCACGATTCCTTCCAGGCCCTTGTCGCGCGCCACGCCAAAGAGAGCCGTGCCCTGTTCAGGGTAGTGATCTGAATACCGCAGAAAGCCTTTATCCGCCGGGATGATTTGTTGAAGAAATGCTTTGCGCTGCTCCAGTGGCGTTGCCATCAGGCTGTGTCCGTTGAGATAGAGCAGATCAAAAGCGTAATAAACGATTGGCACCGCGCGATTGCGCGGACCACGCGCGCCCGGGCTGGTCATGCCGGTGCGCTGCTGCATCAGGCTGAAGGATGCACGGCCCTCTTCATCCAGAGCAACAACTTCGCCATCCAGGACGGCGTCTTCCACCGGCAGGTCCTGCATCGCTTGTGCGATCTCAGGAAATTCGCCGGTCAACTCATTCTGGTTGCGTGAAACCAGCCGCGCGCGCCCATCATTGATGAACGTTACAGCGCGATAGCCATCCCACTTGACCTCAAACAGCCATTGCGGATCGTCGAACGGCTCTTCCACCAGCGTGGCCAGCATGGGATGAATTTCCCGCGGCATGGCTGCACGACGCGCGTTTGATGTCTGCACCATCAGCTTGTTCAGATTTTCCGCGACGACTCTCTTAGGCTGCGTGCTGCTCACGCCGCTCTGCGCGTCTTTTTTTTTACGCTGGTTCTCTTTCTGGCCGTGGTGGGTGAATTGCGCTTCTCGAGGGCCGCGCCGGACTTGCTTACGTTGTCCTTGGGGCTTTGCTTTTGGGTTTTCCGATCTCCGGATTTCCCGATCTCCCGATTACCCGATGTTTGCAGCCACTTTGCGCCTTTGCGGACCGCGGCCTTCCGGTTGCTCTGCCATTCATCTGAGCCTTCGTCGCCGGCGATTTCGTTCAGGCTGCGTTTGGTCAACACTGAGTAATCGAGCTTATCGATATTGAAGCCAGGCTTCATGTCGCCGTCTTTTTTCTTGATCAGCAGCCACTCCGTGCCTTTCGATCCCGGCCTGCGTGACCGCATCTTGGCCAGCACAAACTCGCCTTTCAGCTTTTCGCCATTGAGCTGAAACTTCAGGTCTCCCTTGTTGAGCATCGCATGCTCATCCCCCAGCGGCTGCCATGTTCCGGTATCCCACACCATCACTGTGCCGGCGCCATAATTTCCATCAGGGATTTTGCCTTCAAAATGGAAATATGAAACAGGATGGTCTTCCACCTGCATTGCCAGACGCTTATCGCTGGGATTGAGCGACGGTCCTTTAGGTACGGCCCAGGATTTCAATACGCCGTCCATCTCCAGCCGAAAGTCGTAATGCAAATGCGAGGCGCGATGCTTCTGCACCACAAAGCGGTGCTGCTCGCCGCGATCCACTTTGCCTTTGGGTTCAGGCGTCTCATTAAACCGGCGCTTCTTATTGTATTGCTCCAAAGCCATAATACTTTTGATGCAACTGTAAGGTCGCGTTCTGGCTAACTCTGAATCGCTGTGAAACAATTGCGCTTCTAATTGTACGGGAGAAGAATCATGGCGAAAGTTGCCGCTGAAAAACCGTTCAGCCAGGCCGTTAAAGAACGCCGCGCTACACCCAGCTTTGAAGATGTTCCAATTCATACAGCCGACCTTGAAAAAATTATCCGTGCCGGATTGGAAGCGCCTAGTGGTTACAATCTGCAACCGTGGCGCTTTGTGGTGGTGCGCGATGCCGAGCAGAAAAAGAAGCTGCGCGCCGCCGCTTTCGGACAGCCCAAGGTCGAGCAGGCCAGCGCCGTGATTGTCGCCTGCGGCGATCCGCAAGCTTGGAAGGATGGCGACCTGGAAGAAATGTTACGCATCAGCGCGGAACACGACTTCAATGATCCCGCCGAGCAGGAGCGTATACGCGCTGCCGTTACGGGATTCCTCGGTAGTTCCCCAGGAGAGGCTGGGGGCGTAAACCCGACATTCGACCTGTGGGCGAATCGCCACACGATGATTGCCCTTACCACTATGATGTGGGCCGCGGAAACTATGGGCTATGACACCGCTCCCATGGAAGGCTTTATGGAAGATCAGGTAAAAGCCCTGTTAAAAATTCCGGAGCGTATCCGCGTGGTTGCTATGCTTGCTGTTGGGCGGCTCAAAGGCAAGGACAAGATGTATGCCGGAAGGTTCCCATTGGCGCGCACGGTGTTCGCAGACACTTGGGGTGAGAGGATTGAATTCTGAGCGAGAAAAATCTTACCGCGGATCAACGCGGATGAGCGCGGATTAAGCGAAATCGAGATTTTAAGGGCGGACACAAAAAATGGAATTCTCTACCAAACGCATCATCAAACTAGCCGACGCACAAAATGCCATCCCCACGCGTGACGGTAAACTCTATGCCGAACTTTTCCGCCACGGCACCTTGACAGTTGAAATATACGCGCCCAAGGGAACTGATATGCAACAAACGCACACGCGCGATGAACTCTATATCGTCGCCGCCGGCCGTGGCTGGTTTTTTGTCGAGGGTCGGCGATTTCAGTTCGGGCCCAGTGATGCGCTCTTTGCCGCTGCGGGTGAGATACATCGCTTTGAGGATTTCACTGAAGACCTGCTGACCTGGGTGGTCTTCTACGGTCCTGAAGGCGGTGAACGTGCGTAGCTGCGCGATGCTCATGTTGATCGTTCTGTTCGTCTACGCAACCCTGTCGGCACAGGCTCCGGCGCAACACCAGCCGACTCCGGCTACGTTCGACGCGCAGGCCGCTTCGCGTATGCTCCTGCAACTCAGTGAAGCATTGCAGGGCC
>CAVSYO010000068.1:0-11993 GCA_963732195.1 Terriglobia bacterium
GCAGCGCTGCCGCCGCGTCGCAGGGCAACGATCTGACTCATGATGCTCAAAGCAATTTCCTCTGGACCGGCAGCGCCGAGATCAAGACCTGCGGGCGCCCAGACGCGCTCAACTTTTTCTGCCGAGACGCCTTCCGCCAGCAAATAATCCAGAACCAGGCGCGAACGATGAGCGCTGGCGATCAGCGCAACATAAGCGGCTTGACCTTCCAGCGCGCGCTGGAGCCAGAGGTGATCATTCTTGTGCAGCGTGGCGATTACGACATAAGTTGCAGGGCCAAAAGAAATCTCTGCAAGCGCAAAGTCTTTGTTGATGATGCGCTGGGCTTCAGGGAAATTTCCTTTGTTGGCAGAGGGATCATGCACGGTCACGGCAAAATTCATGAGGTTCCCGAGCTGGGCGAGCGTCTCCGCTATGCGTCCGTGGCCCGCAATCACCAGTTCCGGTTGCGGCAGGATGGGCTCAATGTATACATCCATCATTCCTCCGCAGGGCATGCCCACGCCCAGGATCTCATCTTGCATATCCAGCGTAATCAGCTCAGGCTTTTCTGAATGCATGCAGCGCAGCGCTTCACTGCGGACAGCGCTTTCCGCGCAGCCGCCGCCTACCCAGCCCATCAGGATATTGCCTTGGGAATCGATAAGAGCTTTGGATCCTCGCCGCGCGGACGACGACCCTTCCACGCGCACTACCGTCGCGATGGCAAAAGGCATGCGCTGGGCCGCGAGTTCAGCCGCTCTGGAATATAGGTCCATGAGGAGTTGCCTAACGCGTATCATAGTCTCTAGCGTCTTGAGAGTTCAATTGTGCTTAGATTAGACTGGCCACAAATCAAGCGGAGCTTTCGCGCGCGTTGTGCGCTGTGATATAAGGGACGCCTCCCCGAATAGCCGCTGTATGGCTGTTCACCGGAGCAATAGTTTGATGTTGAAAGAGGTGGACCCATGATCCCGCCAGCTTTCGAATATCTCCGGCCCAAGACACTTCCTGAAGCCGTGGGCCTTCTGCAACAACACGGTGACGACGCCAAGATCCTGAGTGGCGGCCAAAGCCTTATCCCCATGATGAAGCTGCGCCTGGCGCGGCCCAGCCATTTGATCGATATCAACCGGATCACCGGCCTTTCTTATATTAAGGAGGATGGCGGCTTCCTGAAGATCGGCGGTCTTACCCGGGAAGCGGAGCTGGAAGCGTCTGAGCTGGTGCGGGCGAAGTATCCTATTTTGCTCGACACGGCAAGAGTGATCGCGGACCCACAAGTGCGCAATCTGGCGACAGTTGGCGGAAACCTTGCTCACGGCGATCCAGCGAACGATCATCCGGCTACGATGCTGGCGCTCGGGGCGCAGATTGTCGCCACAGGGGCCAAGGGCGAGCGGGTGATCGCGATTGACGATTTCTTTGTCTCGCTGTTTACCACGTCACTTGAGCACGGCGAGATCCTTACTGAAATTCGTATTCCTATTCCGCCAGCGAAGAGCGGCGGTGCTTACTTCAAGCTGGAAAGAAAAGTGGGTGATTTTGCCACGGCTGCAGTTGCCGTGCAGCTCACGCTGGACGGCCAAGGCGCAGTGCAGAAAGCCGGCATAGGACTGACAAACGTCGGTGGGACGCCGATTCGGGCGAAGAGTGCCGAAGATGAGCTTCGCGGCAAGAAGCTGGATACGACCACAATCGGCCAGGCGGCGCAGCTTGCGGCGGATGCGGCGCAGCCCAGCGCTGACCTGCGCGGGCCTGTGGAATACAAGAAGGGTCTTATCAAAGAACTCACGAAGCGTGCTCTGGCACGCGCCGCTGAACGGGCGGGCAAATAGCAGCAGGCGGATGAGGGAGATTCGGATGGCGAAGAAAGAACTGATCAAGCTCAAGATCAACGGCAAGGAGCGCGAGGTTGCGGCTGAGCCCAGATTGTTGCTGGTGCATTTTATCCGCGAGCAACTGGGGCTCACGGGAACGCACGTTGGCTGCGATACCAGTAACTGCGGCGCCTGTACCGTTTTGCTGAATGGAAAAACGGTAAAGTCATGCACTATGTTTGCCGTCCAGGCAGATGGCGCGGAGATCATGACCGTGGAAGGTCTGCCCAGCAATGGCGCTCTCCATCCGCTGCAGGAAGGCTTTAAGGAAGAGCATGGACTGCAATGCGGTTTCTGCACGCCGGGAATGCTGATGTCCTCTTATGCGCTGTTGAAAAAGAATCCGAACCCGACGGAAGCCGAGATCCGCTGGGGAATTTCCGGCAATCTCTGCCGCTGCACCGGATATCAAAACATAGTCAAGGCCGTACAGTTCGCCTCCAAGAAGATGGCGCAGGGAGGTAAGTGATGCAGAAGACAAGTCCTGAAATCAGCGGCATGGGCCACAGCATGAAGCGCAAAGAGGATTCACGCTTCATCCAGGGGAAAGGCAATTATGTTGACGATGTGAACCTGCCCCACATGGTTTATGGCCACATGGTCCGCAGCCCATACGCGCATGCTCGATTGAAGAGCATAAATACTGAAGCCGCGAAAAAACTTCCGGGCGTACTGGCGGTTATTACTGGTGAAGACCTGGCTAAAGCGAACCTGGCCTGGATGCCGACCTTGTTCTTTGACAAGCAGATGGTGCTGGCCACGGGCAAAGTTCTGTTTCAGGCACAGGAAGTGGCATTTGTGGTGGCTGAAGACCGCTACACCGCTGCCGATGCGGCGGAACTGGTGGAAGTGGAGTATGAAGAGCTGCCGGTGCTGGTGGATCCTCACAAATCGATGGATAAGGATGCTCCCATTCTGCGCGATGACCGCGAGGAGAAGAGCAATCATATTTTTCACTGGGAAGTGGGCGACAAGCAGGCCACGGACAAAGCCTTTACTGACTCGGCGGTGAGTGCGAAAGTGCATGCAGTGTTTCAACGCTGCCATCCAGCGCCGCTGGAGACATGCGGCTGCGTGGCCGATTACAACAAGGCCACGGAAAGGCTGACGGTTTATCTGACCTCGCAGGCGCCGCATGCGCATCGCACTTTGTTTGCACTTGTCGGCGGAATCCCGGAGCAGAATATTCGCGTTGTCTCGCCGGACATAGGCGGCGGGTTCGGCAACAAAGTGCCGATCTATCCTGGATACGTTTGCGCGGTAGTGGCTTCACTCACGCTGGGCGTGCCGGTGAAGTGGATTGAGACACGCTCGGAGAATTTGCAGTCGACCGGCTTTGCCCGCGATTACCACATGACGGCGGAACTGGCGGCCGACAAGACAGGCAAGATTAAAGCTATGCGGGTGAAAACGCTCGCCGATCACGGAGCCTTCAACGCTGCTGCGCAGCCCACAAAATTTCCTGCGGGGCTGTTCAGCGTCTGCACCGGTTCGTATGACTATCCGGCAGCTTTCTGCGAAGTGGACGGCGTGTATACGAACAAAGCGCCGGGTGGAATCGCTTACCGCTGCTCATTCCGCATTACGGAAGCCGCGTACCTGATTGAGCGCGCGGTGGACGTTCTGGCGCTCGATCTGAAAATGGATCCGGCAGAGCTGCGCCGCAAGAATTATATCCAGCCGGCGCAGTTTCCCTACAAAACGCCGCTGGGCTGGACTTATGACAGCGGCAACTATGAAGGCGCGCTGGATAAGGCGCTGGGGATGGTCGGCTACAAAGACATTCGCAAAGAGCAGGAAGAAAAGCGCAAGAAGGGCGAGCTGATGGGGATCGGCATTTCCAGCTTCACGGAGGCTGTGGGCGCCGGCCCGGCGCATACGTTCGACATTGCCGGCATCAAGATGTTTGACAGCGCCGAGATCCGTATCCATCCCACCGGCAAAGCCATCTGCCGCATGGGGACCAAGAGCCAGGGCCAGGGACACGAGACGACGTATGCGCAGATCGTGGCGCAGGAACTTGGCATTCCGGCGAAAGACGTGATCATTGAAGAAGGCGATACCGACACCGCTCCTTACGGGCTGGGCACGTACGCAAGCCGCAGCACGCCGACTTCTGGCGCAGCCACGGCTATGGCGGCCAGAAAAATCCGCGAGAAAGCCAAGAAGATTGCGGCGTTTCTGCTGGAGGCCAGCGAAGAGGATCTGGAATGGGAGCCCGGAAAATTCTTTGTGAAGGGTGCGCCGAGCAAAGCCAAGACGATCCAGGAAATTGCTTTTGCCGCGTACACCAATATTCCGCCGGGACTGGAAGCGGGGTTGGAGGCGGTGAATTATTACGATCCGCCGAACCTTACTTTCCCGTTTGGAACTTACATTTGCGTGGTGGATATCGATAAAGGAACGGGCGAGATCAAGGTGCGGCGGTTTATCGCCGTGGACGATTGCGGGAACGTGATCAATCCGATGATCGTGGAAGGCCAGATTCACGGCGGTCTGACGGAAGGGCTGGCTATCGCGTTCATGCAGTTGATTGACTATGACGAGAATGGAAACGTTTCCGGCGGCAGCTTTATGGATTACCTGATCCCTACCGCGGTGGAGACGCCGCATTGGGAGACCGGGCTGACCTGCACGCCGTCACCGCATCATCCTTTTGGCGCGAAGGGCGTGGGAGAGTCGCCGAACGTGGGCTCGCCGGCGGCGTTCGTGAATGCGGTGGTGGACGCGCTTTCACATCTGGGCGTGAAGCACATCGACATGCCGATTACGCCGTGGAAGGTGTGGAACATCCTGAAGGAGAAGGGAATCACGGGCTGACGTACTTTTTTGCCGCAGATGAACGCTGATAAACGCAGATGAAAGAAATCAGCCGCGAATCAACGCGAAACACGCGAATTATGTTTCAGGCTCAGAAATTGAATCTAATCGCGCGCTCGCTAACGGCGTTCGGGGATGACGAGGATTTTTAGGGAGATTACTTTCACACTATCCATAAAGCCCTGCTCAGGTGGAATAGAGTAAGGATGTAACTGTGGCAATCAAGATTGAAAAGACGTTCCGGGTGAATGAGCCGGTGGAAAAGGTCTGGGCCTTTTTGAGCGATCCAAAGAAAGTGGGCGTGTGTGTGCCCGGAGCGCAGATCACAGAGCAAGTAGATGAGCGAACATATAAGGGCGCAATCAAGGTCAAAGTGGGTCCCAGCGTTACCGACTATAAAGGCGAAGTCCAGATTGTGCGGCTGGACGAGGCGGCGCATGAAATAGAAATCCTGGGAAAAGGGCAGGACGTGCGCGGCAAGGGCAGCGCTTCTATGAAGATGACCGGCAAGCTGCGCGCAGTGGATGGCGGGACTGAGGTCATCAATATTTCTGAACTCAATGTGGTCGGAATTCTGGCGCAGATGGGCGGACGCGTGATCACGGAAGTTTCAAACATTATGTTTGAGCAGTTTGTGAACAACTTCAAGAAGCAATTGCAGTCGCCGGACGCGGCGGGCACATGAGGCTACTGCTGCCGCAGCAAAACCGATCAGCGCGGTGGGCGTGGCTTTTTCTGCTTTGAAGGCGGCCGTGACCAGGCATTCTGGAAACGAAGAAACCAAGCCCGATCCCACGAAAGCCCCAGGCGATCCCGGCGCCAAGTAATGCCCTCTCTTACACTCCATCAAGGCAAGGCCGTTCGTGATCCTCAAGAGCTGGCTCGCGGCTTTGAGCAGCTTGGTTATATCACTGATCCGGCACTGGCAACTGCCATTTATCTGGCGGTGAATCTGGCCAAGCCGCTGTTGCTGGAAGGCCATGCGGGCCTGGGCAAGACCGAGGTTGCGAAAACGCTCGCTTTGATGCTGGATACGCGGCTGATTCGTTTGCAGTGTTATGAAGGGCTCGACGTTAATTCTGCCGTCTACGAATGGAACTACCAGAAGCAGTTGCTGGCGATAAAGATTGAAGAGCGGACAAGCCTCTCCGTCGAGGAAAAAGAGAAGCACATTTTCAGCCGGGATTTTCTGATGGAGCGTCCGCTGCTGCAGGCAATCCAGGAAAAAGAATTTTCGCCGGTCTTATTGGTGGATGAAGTGGACCGCGCCGATGAAGCGTTTGAAGCTTTCCTGCTGGAACTGCTCTCGGATTATCAGATTAGTATTCCTGAACTGGGAACGGTGAAGGCGAGGCATACGCCGCTGGTGATTCTTACGTCGAACCGAAGCCGCGAACTGGGTGACGCGCTCAAGCGCCGCTGCCTATACCACTGGATTGAGTATCCCAGCCTGGAAAAAGAGATGAAGATTGTGGCGGCACGGCTGCCGGGAATTGGCGCGCAGTTGGAAAGGCAGATTGTTGCGTTTGTGCAGGCCACGCGGAGGCTGAACCTGACGAAAGCGCCCGGAGTGGCGGAGACGCTGGACTGGGCGCAAGCACTAGCGTCATTGGGTAAGAGCCATGTGGATCGCGAATCGGTGGAAGATACGCTGGGCTGTCTTTCGAAGTCCATGGAGGACACGGCCAGGATCAAGGCAGCAGGGATAGAAAAATTGTTGACGGAAGTTGGTTGAGCCATGGCCATGCTACAAACGACGGGCCTGGATCAGACGGTTGTAGAGTTCTGTCGATTTGCGCGGGCGAGCGGGATTGCAGCGGGAGTGAAAGAGAGTCTGGAAGCAGTGCGGGCCGCTAGCGCGATCGGAATTGCCGACCGGCAGAATTTGAAATTTGCGTTGCGCGCTGTGCTTTGTTCAACGAAAGCTGATTGGGACATTTTTGAAGAAATCTTTGCTGCATTTTGGAGCGGATCAGCCTCAGACACGAAGCCGGAACGCGACAAGCGCATTAAGAATGTACCCGAACAGGACTCACAGCACGAGAATGCCGAGCTGGCTTCGATGGCGCACAGCAGTGCCGCTATGGCTGAAATCGAAGACGGCAAAGCGGTGATGGGCGCGACGGTGTATGAGCGGCTTAAGAAAGCCGATTTCTCAGAAGTGAAGCAGACCGATCTTGTTGAACTGGAAAAGATTTCTTTGCGTCTGTTGCAGCAAATGAGCCTGCGCCTGTCGCGCCGTATCAGGAAGCTGGCAATGCGGGGCAGAGTCGATTTGCGCCGGACGATCCGCCGAAGTATTGGCCGTGGCGGTGATCCCATTGATCTCAGCTTCCGCAAGCGAAAGTTGCAGCCCTTGAAGCTGGTGATTGCGCTGGACGTAAGCGGGTCCATGAATCCTTACAGCATCTTTTTTGTCCGGTTTGCCTACGCACTGCAAAAATATTTCAAGCGGGTGGATACTTTTCTGTTCAGCACGCAGCTCACGGAGATCACTTCCGCGCTGCGCGCACGGCAACTGCGAGATGCGTTGGAGTCATTGGCAGGACACGCAGCTGGATGGTCCGGGGGAACGAAGATAGGGGAATCGCTGCAAAAGCTGACTCAACTTCAGGGAAGGCGGCTCTTTTCCCGCGACACAGTATTCATGGTCCTGAGCGATGGGTGGGAGACCGGCGATCCAGCGGTGCTGGCGGAAGAACTCAGCGCCATCAAGCGGCGCGTGCGCAAGTTAATCTGGTTGAACCCGCTGCTGGGAATGGCGGACTATGAACCCATCACGCGCGGTATGAGTGCGGCGCTTCCTTACATTGATGTATTTGCTCCAGCGCATAATCTGGAAAGCCTGCTGGATCTGGAGACGCACTTGAGCCGCTCAAGGTAGGCCAGCCGGTGGGCACACGATTGCGACCAGCTAAGAAGTAATAGAGACGAAACACCATGATGTTTGATCAGTTTCTCAAAGAGACGGCAGAGTTAATCGCTCACGGCGAATCATTCGTGACGGCGACGGTGGTGCGCGCTCTGCCACCGACCTCAGGCAAGCCGGGAGACAAGGCAATCATTCACGCGGACGGCAGAATAACAGGATGGATTGGCGGCGGGTGCGCGCAACCGGTGGTGGTGAAAGAGGCGTTGAAAGCGCAGGCTGACGGACATCCCAGACTGGTGCGGATCAGCCCTTCCGACAGCAATCCGGAAGAGGGAATTGTCGACTACACAATGACGTGCCACAGCGGAGGAGCGTTGGACATCTATCTTGAACCGGTAAAGCCTAAGCCTCAGATCATGATTCTAGGCCGGTCGCCCGTGGCGCAAATTCTGGCGCGATTGGGGAGCACGATCGGATACGGGGTTGCGACGGTCTCTTCTAACAGTCCTCAAGATGGCATTGCTGGCGTTGAGAGCATCGTGACGACTGATTTCAAACTGCCCGACGGAAGAATAACCTCACAGACGTTTGTAGTGGTGTCCACGCAGGGTGAAGGCGACGAAGAAGCGCTGGAGCAAGCTATTACCAGCAATGCACACTATGTTGCATTTGTGGCGAGCAAGACCAAGGCCGGCAAGGTGCTGGAATTTCTGAAGGCTCGCGGCGTGAGCCATGAAAAAATCAGCCGCGTGCGGGCCCCTGCCGGACTAAATATCGGGGCAACTTCGCCGGAGGAGATCGCTGTGAGCATCCTGGCAGAGATTGTGCAGATGCGCGCGAGCGCAATGAAATCCGCCGACAAGCCTGCACCCAGCCTTACTCTGAATGTGATTCCGAACGAGGCGAAAGATCCCATCTGCGGCATGACGGTGGAAAAGAGCAAAGCGAAACATAAGGCCGAGTTCCAGGGAAAGACGTTTTATTTCTGCTGTGCCGGCTGCAAACAGAAATTTGAGCAATCGCCAGAGCGCTATCTGGCGGGGTAGTGAGTCAAGAAGGAATGAGGGACATTTCGAGAATGAATTTCGTCGAGGCCGCGGAGATTTATCCATAAATGGAAGCGCACCTACCACCTCTGCCAATCTGAATTTGTGCCGTTTCACCCTAAATTTAGCCGATTCGACATAACATTAGTAACCATCGTGAGGCTGCCTTAACGTTTTTTAATGCGTCCGCGGCGCTTACTTCGGGTAACGTTGCGAAGACGAGGTGTAAGGATGACGGATGCCCTTCCGGGTGCATTTTCCAGTCGCTTGAAGGAAATCTCAAGCGAATTAAGAGAGATAGACCTAGCTTTGAAAGCTGGAGCTACTCCAGAGCTGCTGCATTTGCAGGAGTTTCGCCATGTGCTGGACAATGCCCGCCTTACGGCATGGACAGTCAGTGAATTGCTCAGCGCAGTCGAATCAAAAAAAGATCCCGCCAAAGTCGTATCTTTTGTGGCTGCAGAGCGCCTGCGGCGCTCTAACCAGATGCTGAAAGACCTCTGTGCCGATATCGATCATGAAGGCGTTACCTGGCAGACGAACGGCATCCGGTCACTCTTTGAAACCGTGAATGCGCTCCAGGTGCAGCTCCGCAAGCTGGTGGAAGAGCATCGCGGACGGTTCGAGAGGGTAAGCGACAGGGGCGGAAGATAAGTCCAATAAAATCAATGCCATAAGATACAGGAAATTTTTATTCCAAAATAACTAAAGAATTAGTTACTATTTTATTTTTGGCGCGTCTATATAGATAACAGGAAATCTCTCAGGGAAGTGAAGGAGCAAAAGGGGCCGTGCCACCAAAGAAATCGCCTACTCTAACAGAAGCTGAACTTCGCCTCATGGAGGTGCTATGGCAGGTTGGGCCGGCGACCGTGCACCAGGTTCTGGAAGCATTGCCCGCCAAATTCCCACTGGCTTACAACTCCGTGCTCACCACAATCCGCATCCTGGAGAGAAAGGGCTATGTGCAGCACGTGAAAGAAGGGCGAGCGCACGTCTATGCTCCGTTGGTAGGGAAGCAGGAAGCAACGCGTTTCGAAATCAAGAACCTTGTGGGGCGCTTCTTCAAAGATTCCCATGAATTACTGGTGCTGAACATTCTTGAAGACAAAAGCATTAACGCAGACGAACTCAAGCGTCTGGGCCAACTGCTGCAAGAGCACAGGGGGAAATCATGATGGTTGATTTCCATGGTATGGCTACAGTAGTTTCAGAGCGTTTGTTGTTCAGCGCCGTAGGCGGTACGCTGCTTGCCGCTGTCGTTTGGCTTCTTCTGCAGCTATTTCCCAAAAGAGATTCACGGACCAACTTTGCTATCTGGTTCTCAACCTTACTGGCGACAGCAATGTTGCCGCTGTTGAGTGTTTATCTGGAGAGCAGAGCTATTGCGCCCGACAGTTCTCCCGCGGTGTTCACGGTTTCGACTTCAGTTGCATGGTACGCATTCATTGTCTGGGCAGTAATTGCTTTGACAGCTTTGGCGCGTGTAGTGCTGGCGACGTTCCAGCTGCGCAGGTTGCGCTCCCACGCGATACCTGTGGAGAAAGAATCCCTGCCTGCAGAGATGTGTGCGCTTATTGAAGAAGCCCAGAAGTCGCGTCCAGTTTCAGTGCTTGTTTCAGATCGGCTGGAAGTGCCAACCGCAATTGGCTTCCGCAATCCGGCGGTGATTTTTCCCGCATGGATGCTGGAGAGCACTGCGGCTGAAGAATTGAAATATATTTTGCTGCATGAACTGGCGCACCTGCGACGGCGCGACGATTGGACGAACCTGGCGCAAAAGATTTTGAAAGCATTGTTTTTCTTCCTCCCGAGCGTGTGGTGGATTGAGCGCAGGCTCTCGCTAGACCGGGAGATGGCTTGCGACGATGCCGTTCTGGTGCATTCCGGAACGCCAGTAGGCTATGCAGAATGCCTGGCCCATGTGGCCGAGAGAAGTTTCCTGCGGAAGCAGATTGCGCTGGCGCAGGCCGCGGTAGGCCGTGTTCGCCAGCTGACAGAGCGCGTCACGGGAATTTTGGATCCTGATCGTCCACGGGCCACGCAATTGTGGAAGCCGGCAGTGCCAGCGGTGATGGTTGTCGCGCTGCTGTGCGCGGTGCCAGCTTCGTTCACGTCGGAACTGATCGGATTTGCCGATGACGTACCGGCGAGTGACGGCCCAGGCGGTGGGCCAAGGCAAAGTGCGATTGCTCCATCATCGGTCGGCCGATAAAGCAGTGATGGACCAAAAGTCCACATGGTGCCGGCAAGCTTGAAGATCGGTAGGAAGAATCGCGCCTCGCAAAAGCGAAAGCGCAGTCGCGCCTCGGACGAATGTTGGTCATTCGCGACCGACCAAACCGTCGCAAGAGTGCAACCGCTGGTTATGATGGCCCAAAATCAATCATCGATGCTGGAGCAGTACGTAACGGTACGGGAAGACATGTTCTTCATAGTTACTGAGCACACCGCTTCCGGCGAGCAGCAGAGTTGGCAGGTGCACATGGTGCAAGTGAGCTTGCAGCCGCAATCCAAGATCGTACAAAAACCCCGAAAGATTTAGAGAATTTTTCGCAGTGCCAGAAGGCGGGAAGTCGAGTCTGGTCTTTTAAAACTAAATAACTAGTTGAAGGATCATTCCGCAATCAAATTCAAACGGAGAAAAGCAACAAATGAAAACGCCAATACAGCAATGGAAGACTCTCCTGAAAGGCAAGACGCTGGCAGCAGTGTTGATGCTAGCGCTGACAGCCGGCTTTGGAGGGTATGAATTTCTTAAACCCGCGCCTGCAAACGCTGCAAGTGTTGCGTCGGCAGCCGCAGCCTTGACGACAACAGCGTGAGCGCGATTTCCGCGCTGGATCACGCCATGGAAAACCCTTGCTGCGCATGTGACGCCCGCAGTGGTGAACGTGACCGTAACTTCGCGCGCCAAGCAACAGCAGATTTCAGGCCGGGACCAGGACGAGATCCAACGGTTCTTTGGGCCGTTTGGCTTTGGGCCGCAGGGTCCGCAAGGACGCCAGGGTCCCACGTGGAGCATGGACTGGGAAGCGGAATCATTATTTCTCCTGACGGATATATCGTGACGAACAATCATGTGATCGACGGCGCAACCGATATTCGCGTTACTCTGAATGACCGCCGCGTTCTGCCGGCAAAGTTGATCGGCGCCGATCCCATGACGGACTTGGCCGTCATCAAAGTCAACGGCAGCGGTTTTCCCAGTCTGCCCTGGGGCGACTCAACGGCGCTCAAGCCCGGACAGACTGTTCTGGCCTTCGGCAACCCGTTTAACTTCCGTTTTACCGTGACTCGCGGCATCGTAAGCGCGCTGAACCGTCCTAACCCTTACAGCGATGATGCGCGCAAGCCTGGTGAATTCATCCAGACCGATGCAGCCATCAATCCTGG
>CAVSYO010000069.1:0-16834 GCA_963732195.1 Terriglobia bacterium
CGATTACGCCGCCAACCGCTCGGTCAGAAATGCCATGGCGTCGCGCAGCGCCTGATCTCCATCACGGCCTGTGGCAAATGGCGGATCGGGCATCCGCGTCCATGTGCCATTTTTCTGAATGTAGATGGAAACGTAATAAGGAATGTCAGGATTGGAGTAAGAGTGCCACAGCTCTAGTTTGTACAACTCTTCCCGGATAATCACCAGACCTGAGCGCGTCAGCTCCCATGCTTCAGAAATCGCGGGAAAGAGACGAAAATTTGCGAATGCGTTGTGGGACATACGGGTTTCTTATGACTCGAACCGTTAGCGTAAAGTTTTACAAGCGATCTACACTGCCATCTTCTTTTCCGCCGTGTTCTGGTCGGCGCGGAACCTCAGCAGCGCGGCCACCTGACCGGCTTTTTCCATGTAAGCATCACTGTCGATAAAGCGGATGTCGGATCCGTTACGCAGCGCCAGATCCACCAGCGCGTCGGAAACGTCACTGAGTTCACGCGTCTCATGCGCGCAGACCGCGCAGGTCTTCACCATGCGCGTATCCAGGTGACGGCAGTTCGGGCACTCCACGGCTTCCGCCTTGAAGCTGCGCATCATCAGAAGTGTCTGTACTTCCTGCAGCTCCAGCGCATTCAGCACATGCTTTAACCCGACGGCCCCGCGGCCGTTGCGCTGCACTTCTCCCATGACTTCGCGTATCAGCCCCGTTTGTCCGTTCAACATCCATTCACTCAGGATGCGGTTAGCATGCTGGCGAACTTCTTCTGCAGTCGCAGAAACTGACATCGATCGGGAACCTTCCCCGCAACTTCTGCTTGAGATCACTGTGTAGTTGCGAGTCGATTTCCGGCCATGAGTCATCCTGGCATCCGATCAGCAGCGCGTCGAACTTATCGCGATAGGCCAGCATCAGGAGCGATTCAGCAAACATCTTGAAATGCTGCATCACCATATTCTCAACATGGCGCTCGCGATGACCGGCTTCATAGCCCTGGAAGCCGTCACTGCGCGGCACGGCGGGAGAAGGACCAAATTCCAGGTCCGGCTTTTGTGTGATTTCCATGTCCTGCAATTCAAAGATGCGCGCCTTCTTACGGTTCACCAGCGCAATGCACGTGCGCGGCAGCCCCGAGTTTGCATCCACCAGGGGACGCAGGTGAAACCGCGAGTTCACCCTGATCTGTGGCCGTTCCGGCCGCGGAGGAATATCCAGTTCACGCCATATCCCCTGCTCGCGGCAGGCAAAAATCGCTTTGCCGCGCGAATGGTTTCCATGGAGCCCTTCTGCAATATTCAATATTTTCTCCAGGTCCTGGCGCAGGATTGTGTGGTTGCCATTGCGCTCCGCCTTCCGCAAGACATCGCGCACAAGGTCTTTCGACATGATGGCTTCTTCACGGTGCGATTTATTCTGTGGTGTCTGTGGCTGGAAATAAAAACTAATGGCGCACCCCACCGGCGACTCAAATTGTGCCAGCTGGCGAATTTCTTCACGCGTAATCATTCGCGGATCTCCTTGTCTGTTTTCCCTTACGCAACCCGGGAATGGTGGAGCAGGCTCTTCCTGAGCTGGTTTTGCGTTGGCAGCTTTTGCTGGATGTGGGCGCGAGCGGCCTGAATGGACTGGCGTACCTGTTCCGCTGAACGCCCTGCCAGACGCGAGATTTCATCCACCGTAAAACCTTCCAGCGTGTACAGCACAAAAGCTTCGCGATCACCTGATTTGACGCCGCCTAGGACAAGGTCCAGCTGCGCCACCATCTCGTCGCCGGCCATGATCTCTTCCGGCGTGCGAACGCTTTCATCGCGAATGATGCTTTCTTCCGGCAGGCTGTCATCGGGCTGATGGTACTGGAGCACAATCTCGTCACTGCCTGTCACGTTTTGAATTCCGGCGGAGGCATCGAGCGAAATATTGGCTGTATCGGCGTTGTCATGGATCAGGCGTCGAATCGCCTGCAAAGCGAGACGATGAAACCAGCTTTCTGGTGACAGTAGTTCCCTCTTGCCGCCTTCATGAGATAGCGCGCTGACAATCACCTCATCGATAACCTCTTCGCGCGAGATCTGGTCTTCACGGATTCGATCTGACTCAATCTGAAAATTCAGTTCCTGGTCGATAAACTCTTCAAGTTTTCTGAGGTTAGCGCTCAACCATAACTCCACGTCCGCCACAGCCGCACTGTCGGTCTGCGCCGCCGGAGGCCGCATTTCCGCAGCCCCAGGGCGAGGCGTCTGTGCATGCGCCTTGCCGTTCGTGCGAGCAGGAGCGGCCTGAGGAGGAATCGGCATTTGCGTAAGCCTTTCACGACCTGCGCGCCGCAATGATTTTCTCGTCCAATGGCCGCGCAGCAGCTCTTTATGTTTTGTCACCTGCGATATCAAATCGGCAAAAGCGGATTTGATTGCCGCTAAAGCGTTTTCTCCTGAGCGCTGCACTGTCATCTGTCCAGAAGGCAATCGCAAGTTCAATGACGCCCCGACGCCGCGGTCATTGTCCGGCTCCACTACTGCGTGCAGATGCACCAGGTCGGCTTTAAAAACCTGCAATCGGGGTTCTAGTTTTTGTATTTGGTGCTTGAATTCGCGCTCGGTGTCGGGCGTCTTGCCTGCCTTGTAGCTGACGTGGAGATTCATGTGTGCCTCGGCTGGGAGAAAATCCCTTACGGAAGGTCCGCAGGCCCTCATTCAATGCAGATTTTACACCTGCCAATAAGACGCGAACCAAATTTCGGACGTTGCACACGAAAAGTTTTGAAATGTAAATGTATTTCTTGCTTTGCGCAAAATTCTGTGAACGGAGTTGCTGCGTAATAGAGACTCGCCACATCAAGAATGTGATGTAGCAGCGGAGTGATATTTAAAGGCGGTTAATCATTGACGCAACATACCCCGCGCCAAAACCGTTATCTATATTCACCACGCTCACGTTGGAAGCACAGGAGTTGAGCATGCCCAGCAGGGCTGCCAGACCATCGAACGACGCGCCATAGCCGACGCTGGTTGGTACAGCGATCACAGGTACTCGCGCCAGCCCGCCAACCACGCTCGGCAGCGCTCCTTCCATGCCGGCGCACACAATAATGACTCGCGCTTTATCGAACACTTCCCTGCCCGCCAGCAGCCGATGTATTCCCGCCACTCCCACGTCATACAGATGCGCCACCTCATTGCCCATGATTTCTGCTGTCACGAGGGCTTCTTCCGCCACAGGGATGTCGCTGGTGCCCGCGGAAATAATGACGACTGTGCCTTTGCCGTAGTTCGCCGAATCCTGCTGGAGGGTGATGGCCCGCGCCAGTTCCCGATACTCAGCTTTGCGGACCAGCTTTTTTGACCGCGCGAAAATGCTCCGCCGTAGCCTTGGTCGCCAGTACATTGCCGCCCTGCGCTGCCATGCTTTTGAAAATCTTTGCCACCTGTCCAGGCGTTTTACCCTGAGAAAAAATTACTTCCGGCATGCCCGACCGTACGCGCCGATGGTGATCAATCTTGGCAAAGCCCAGGTCTTCAAATGGCATGTGCCGCAGGCGCGGCCACAGCGTCATCGGGTGAGACTGTGCCTTTGCGAACGTCTTGTAGCAATTTTCGGAGGGAAGTTGCGTCCATATTTTGTCTGAAATGTTGAGGGTAGCTTTTCTGAAATCCCGAATCCCGCGCAGCGGGTGAGGGATCACTATTGCAACCATGAATTGTACTCAAACGTTATCGTGATCGTAGGGTTCCCTCACGCTCCGCGTTCGGGATTACAGAAAAACTAAGAGAAAAGCTTCCCCTGCGCCGGATTCACCCTTCTTGCCAACTCGAAGTAGGTCTTCTTGGCCACGCCCGGCAGGTGGATCTTGCGGAAGAAGAGCGAACGCAGAAAGCTCTTGCTCATCAACCCCGCAAGATATGCTTCATGCATCTCCGCGCCAAGCATGGCGCCAAGATGCCGCACCAGGAATTCGCGCTTCTTCCCGGTCGACGCAATGCCGGTGGCGATAACACGCGGCAACTCGGAGCGCAGGCGCGCATGCCCTTCTGCTTCTTTATGCAGCACCAGAAATTCAATCATCTCGCGATGTTCGCGAGTGCTGAATGCCACGTGCTTTTTCGCCGCGTCGCCTGGCTGGCTGCTGAGCGCCTGGAAATCATGCTGGCGCATTACCGGATAATGCGGCAGCAGGACACGCGCGCCAAAGGTAATAAAGGCGCGCTCGATCACGTCAAAGTAAAACTGGTCCTGGTGTGAACTGCCTGCCCACGGACCGTTGGAGCATGCGGCCCCACGGCATTCATATTGAACAAAGCGCACCGCTTCTTCAGCGGCGTTTGCGATCTGAAACCGCTTGATCAGCAGCAGATTGTGTTTAGGTGAATAGACGCAGCCTTGCTGGCGCAATTTCTGCAACACTGGCCGCCGCTCAACCGCCGGAATCTCTTTGCGCGCCAGAAGCTTTTCAAAATCCCCGGCGCTGGGGCGCAGGTAAACTTCCGGATAATCTTCGACCAGCGCGCTGGAATGGCTGCCGGTAACAGGCGAATACTGCTCCAGTCCCATCGACCGCATGAACGTATCCACCAGGTTATAGAACGTAGGCGCAAGATCGGGCTGGTTCGGCTCGGTCCGCCACTTGCCGATGTAGATGCGATAGCTCTCATACTTTTCCAGCGGCGTGGCATTGAAAACGCAAAGAACGTCATCACTCACCTGGACACCGTGAACACTGTCACTCAACTCGCCGGCGGCCTTCCAGTAAAGTTCGTCTAGATTTTGCAGCACGGTGAGAACCCGGTCGCGCGGGCGCACTAAGCGCAGCCAGTGCGGCAGATGCGGCGGGGCAAGGTGCGCTTCGCCAAACAATGTAAGTACGCGCGCTTCAGGATGGGCGCGGCGGATCTGCGCGATCTGCGTGGCGGCATGGCGGTCACGCGCGCCGATCTTACGCATGTTGCCACGAGGCTTCAGATCAATGCCATATACAGGACAGCCATGTTTCCTGGCCTGGCGCAACAGGCGCGCGAAGGGCTCCCAGTCATATCCCCATTCGGCGTCATAGCGTATGCCGGCGCGAAGCTCGTCTTCATTGATTTCACCGCGCAGCCATTCGTCGAGCACGTATTGGTCGCGGCTGAAAGCCATCTCCAGCGCCAGCACCACCGGACGGTCGCTCTGCGCCAGCTGCCCGATGAATGACGCAGCAAAATCCTGCGACGCGGCGAGTGCGTGATAGTCGCCTACTAAAAGAACGTCGGCGGTGGCGCACTGCTGCTTGAATTCGTTGTCGGTGAGGGCGCGGCGGTAATCGCGAAAGGCTTCGCTGAAGTCACGAATATATTTCAGGCGGCCGTGCGGATCGGTGGCGCGGATTTCGCGCTTCACCTGTAGCAGTGCCAGCTGCTGCGCTGCTGTCCTGCGCCGGGCCCGAATTGAGAAACCGCTGCCCATGAAGTAGCCTGCTTCGCTTCAGCGCAGGCGCCTCCCTATCAATTACTATTAGTCTGTTGCATTACTCTGTAACCCAGACCTTACACCCTTAGATGCTGAATCCGTTACATCCGTCAGCCCATGTACTCACGGTAGCCGCCACGGGAGCGAGCGGCGCGCTGTTTACAAGAGAGCTGCTGCTCACTTTGGAACGCGACGAACGCGTGCAGAGAGTAAATTTCATCGCGTCAGACAACGCGCTGCGAGTTTTTGCAGAAGAACTTGGCATCAAAGGGCGCAACAATCTTGTCCAGCAGCTACTCGGGGAAAAATCTGACAAGATCCAGGCGCTGAATAATGATGATATTGGCGCGAACGTTGCCAGCGGCTCTTACCCGACGCACGCCATGATCGTGATTCCGTGCAGCATGGGAACTCTGGCCAGAGTTGCTCACGGCCTGGCTGGCAATCTTATCGATCGCGCGGCTGATGTTTGCCTGAAAGAAAAGCGTCCACTGGTGCTCTGCACGCGAGAGACGCCATTGAATCGCGTGCATATCCGCAACATGGACTGGGCTGCGGAAGCCGGCGCAACTATCTATCCGCTGATCCCGACGTTTTATAACCAGCCAAAGAGCTTTGAAGAGATGGCGCACCAGTTTGCCTGCCGCGTACTGCAGTTTGTGGGATTGGAGCAGAAAGATGCTTATCGCTGGGGAGAGGAGAATTCACCGCGGAGCGGAGAAGAACAAACCTTAAGCCGCGAATTTACGCAAATGGTAAATCCTGGCTACCGAGCCCGCCTGAAACTTACCCTAATCGCCGCGGAGCCTGCGATCCATGACTCGACTCAAACAGTCGCCTCGCGGGTTGCGAATCTCTCTTCCCATTTCTGAACGTCAACGCCTTTCACGAGCAACCAGACGGACAATGCCAGCGCGCCCGGCAACAGCAGTGCAAGCAGGATGTCGGATGCGTATGCCGGCTCGAAGATCAGCAGGACGTTCCTGATGATAAACGCGAGACCACCGAGCGTCATCAGGACGCCCAGAAACTTCGGGAGGTATCCCGAGCGAAACATCAAGTAGCCGCGAATCACCCACGCCACGCCGTAGAGCGCCGTAAACATCGCGCCACCGTAGGCGAACAACTTGAGCGACAGCAGAGCGAGAGCATTGAGTTGATCGGGCGAGAAGGTTTTTAAATAGACGGCGCCTCCCAGGATGAGCCGTGGCGCAAGATAAAAGAGCTCGGCGGCGGCAAACTCCGCAGTGCCTACAAGTCCGAAGAATGTAGCGAGAAGAGCCAGGTTCCTGTGGACGGGCTTCAGCAGCACGTACAGGAGCAGCACCAGCGCAATATCACAAGAGGCTTCCACCAGGTAGCCGGCGAAGCCCAGGCGGAGCAGCGAGTCCAAAGTTTTGATGTTCTGCGCTGTGGCGGTCGCGTCGGCGGACACCATAAGTCTGGATGGAACGTAGGCCTCACCAAAGCCGCCCGCGATGAACGAGAGTAGGAACAGGACTCCGGCTACCCTTGCATACGTCTGTATCGACGACGCCGGGCCGGCAAGCTGACAATCTTGTTTCGCGACAGGGGTCATTGTGGAATCCTCCTGGAGTGAAAGACGTGTGAGAGCCGCGAATTGTTGCAAGCTGGCTGCTCTAAATCATTCGTGTTTATTCGCGTTGATTCGCGGCCAAGAACGCTTTTTGAATTACTTCTAAAGCCAGTCTCTCCAGCTTGTATTTCCTAAACTGACTTTCTTTCACCCAAGCCACATCCGCTGCATCGCCGCCTGCGCGCAAGTTTCCGCCCGCAACTGTACACAGGAAATCAATCAGCACGTAGTGGTATTGCGGGAGCGCGATCTTTTCCGGGAACGATGCGGTCGAGGACTTCAAGAACTTCTCCGGCTTTCACAACCAAACCCGTTTCTTCCAGAGCTTCACGTTCAGCGGCCGCGCGCAGCGTCTCTCCCAACTCGACAACGCCTCCGGGCAGCGACCATTCCCCCAACAATGGTGGATTGCCACGCTTCACCAGTAGCACACGATTCAAATGAACAACGACTGCGCCCACGCCGACGATGGGGCGATCAGGATATTCCCGCGTAGTCGATTTCGGCTGAGCCGACTTCGGCGATGTTGCTTTCGTTTTCATTGCAGCGAAAAGAACGATCGCGGTTGCACATCGGCAAACTTCCACCTATCACCCACCCGGCCAACGACAAAGTTCAGCCGTTCATTTCTGCGCGTAGGAGCTCCGCCGTCCCTTGGCTGCGCTTCCATCTCGGCATCAACAGCAAGGCTGGCTTTACCGCCATCAACAGACGTGTCCACCAGATTGAGGTGAACGCGGATGGAATCCGCCTGTCCGAAAAAAGAATTGATCTGCTGCTTGAAGAGCGCGCCATCTTTCATCCTGTCCAAATCGAAGAGCGCGAGGAATTGCTTTTGGCTATGGCCCTGCAATGCTTCACTGAGTTGCAGGAGCATACGCGAAGCGGCCTGCGCGTCGAACGTAGCCGGAGTCGGCTGGTGTTGCGGCGCGAGCCTGTGCCGACAGGGTTGCGTAGACAAGCAGAACAGATCAACATGAGCATCGCGCAGCTACGCACGTTCACCGCCTTCAGGACCGTAGAAGACCACCCAGGTCAGCAGGTCTTCAGTGAAATCCTCAAAGCGATGTATCTCACCGGCGGCGGCAAAGAGCGCATCACCGGGTCCGAACTGAAAACGCCGGCCCTCAACAAGAAACCAGCCACTGCCGGCGGCGACGATATAGAGTTCGTCGCGGGTGTGGGGCTGTTGCAGATCGGTCCCCTTGGGCGCGTATATTTCGACTGTCAAGGTGCCGTGGCGGAAAAGTTCGGCATAGAGTTTACCGTCACGCGTGGGGATGGCATTTTGTGCGTCGGCTAGTTTGATGATGCGTTCAGTAGAAAATTCCATGATTGTGTCGCCCTTAAAATCTCGGTTTCGCTTAATCTGCACTTCATCCGTTTGATCCGCGGTAAGGTTTAGATCATTTCAGAACTCAATGCTCTCACCCCACGTCTCGGCGAACACCGTGCGCGCGGGTGGGAATCTTCCGGAATACATCTTGTTCTTGCCCTTGAGTCTTCCAACAGCAAGCATAGCAACCACGCGGACACGCTCCGGAATTTTCAGCAGAGCTTTTACCTGATCTTCCATAAAGCCTTCCATCGGGCCTGTGTCATAGCCCATGGTTTCGGCGGCCCACATCATGGTGGTAAGGGCAATCATCGTGTGGCGATTCGCCCACAGATCGAATGTCGGCTTTACGCCCCCAGCCTCTCCTGGGGAACTACCGAGGAATCCCGTAACGGCAGCGCGTATACGCTCCTGCTCGGCGGGATCATTGAAGCCGTGTTCCGCGCTGATGCGTAACATTTCTTCCAGGTCGCCATCCTTCCAAGCTTGCGGATCGCCGCAGGCGACAATCACGGCGCTGGCCTGCTCGACCTTGGGCTGTCCGAAAGCGGCGGCGCGCAGCTTCTTTTTCTGCTCGGCATCGCGCACCACCACAAAGCGCCACGGTTGCAGATTGTAACCACTAGGCGCTTCCAATCCGGCACGGATAATTTTTTCAAGGTCGGCTGTATGAATTGGAACATCTTCAAAGCTGGGTGTAGCGCGGCGTTCTTTAACGGCCTGGCTGAACGGTTTTTCAGCGGCAACTTTCGCCATGATTCTTCTCCCGTACAATTAGAAGCGCAATTGTTTCACAGCGATTCAGAGTTAGCCAGAACGCGACCTTACAGTTGCATCAAAAGTATTATGGCTTTGGAGCAATACAATAAGAAGCGCCGGTTTAATGAGACGCCTGAACCCAAAGGCAAAGTGGATCGCGGCGAGCAGCACCGCTTTGTGGTGCAGAAGCATCGCGCCTCGCATTTGCATTACGACTTTCGGCTGGAGATGGACGGCGTATTGAAATCCTGGGCCGTACCTAAAGGACCGTCGCTCAATCCCAGCGATAAGCGTCTGGCAATGCAGGTGGAAGACCATCCTGTTTCATATTTCCATTTTGAAGGCAAAATCCCTGAGGGAAATTATGGCGCCGGCACAGTGATGGTGTGGGATACCGGAACATGGCAGCCGCTGGGGGATGAGCATGCGATGCTCAACAAGGGAGACCTGAAGTTTCAGCTCAATGGCGAAAAGCTGAAAGGCGAGTTTGTGCTGGCCAAGATGCGGTCACGCAGGCCGGGATCGAAAGGCACGGAGTGGCTGCTGATCAAGAAAAAAGACGGCGACATGAAGCCTGGAATTCAATATCGATAAGCTCGATTACTCCGTACTGACCAAACGCAGCCTCAGCGAAATTGCCGGCGATGAAGGCTCCGATGAGTGGGAGAGCAACCGGAAGGCCGCGGTCCGCAAAGGCGCAAAGTGGCTGCAAACATCGGGTAATCGGGAGATCGGAAAATCGGGTAATCGTAAGACCCAAAAGCAAAACTCTGAAGTCAACGTGACCAAGCCCGGTATGGCCCGAGAACCCAGCCTTTCTGCAAAGAACGCGGAAAGAGCGGAACATCCGCGTAACTCACCCGGCACGACCAGGAAGAGAACCAGCGTAAAAAAAAAGACGCGCAGAGCGGCGTGAGCAGCACGCAGCCTAAGAGAGTCGTCGCGGAAAATCTGAACAAGCTGATGGTGCAGACATCAAACGCGCGTCGTGCAGCCATGCCAAGGGAAATTCATCCCATGCTGGCCACGCTGGTGGAAGAGCCGTTCGACGATCCGCAATGGCTGTTTGAGGTCAAGTGGGATGGCTATCGCGCTGTAGCGTTCATCAATGATGGGCGCGCGCGGCTGGTTTCACGCAACCAGAATGAGTTGACCGGCGAATTTCCTGAGATCGCACAAGCGATGCAGGACCTGCCGGTGGAAGACGCCGTCCTGGATGGCGAAGTTGTTGCTCTGGATGAAGAGGGCCGTGCATCCTTCAGCCTGATGCAGCAGCGCACCGGCATGACCAGCCCGGGCGCGCGTGGTCCGCGCAATCGCGCAGTGCCAATCGTTTATTACGCTTTTGATCTGCTCTACCTCAACGGACACAACTTGTTGGCATCGCCACTGGAGCAGCGCAAAGCGCTTCTTCAACAAATCATCCCGGCGGATAAAGGCTTTCTGCGGTATTCAGATCACTACCCTGAACAGGGCACGGCTCTCTTTGGCGTGGCGCGCGACAAGGGCCTGGAAGGAATCGTGGCCAAGCTACGCACGGGCGCGTATGTGCAAAAGCGTTCGCGCGAGTGGTTGAAGATCAAGATCACGCGACGGCAGGAGTGCGTAATCGCCGGATATACCGATCCCAAGGGATCGCGGGAGAATTTTGGATCAATCGTTCTGGGGCTCTATGCCGAAAACGGCAAGCTGGTACACGTTGGCAATGCAGGCAGCGGGTTCACCGCATCGACCCATGCGGCGGTCTGGAAAAAGCTGCACGCATTGGAGACAGACAAGAATCCGTTCGGCGAAAAGATTGAAAGCACGCGCCGGCCGCACTGGATCAAGCCGGAACTGGTGGCGGAAATCAAATTTTCCGAATGGACACATGAGGGCGAGCACGGCGGAATTAAAATGAGAGCGCCCATATACCAGGGATTACGCCTGGATAAAAAGCCGCGCGAGTGCATTTTTGAATTTCCCCGGCATACCCAGGCCGAGGTTCGCAAAGCAGAAGAGGAAGCAGCAACCTGATTACCATTTCCCGCTCACTCAAAGCACACTTGCTGCTGGTATTGATCGCTTTCATCTGGGGTAGCACTTTTGTCCTGGTGAAAGAAGCGCTGAACGATGCTTCTCCGCTATTACTGAACTCTGCCCGGATGGTGGTTGCGGCGTTGTTGCTGGCTGTTTTCTATCGGAAGAAAATTGCCGTCCTGACCAAACCGGCCCTGAAAGGCGGCGTTGTTGCAGGGATCTTTCTGTTCGCGGGATATGCATTTCAGACGAGCGGACTGAAACTGACCACGCCATCAAAGTCGGCCTTTCTTACCGGCACGTCATCTGTCCTGGTGCCAATCGCGCTGGTGGCAATCTGGCGTGTTCGCATTCATCTGTGGCGTGTTGTCGGAATCATCCTGGCGCTGATTGGGCTGTTTTTGATGACAGTGCCCGGTCGGTAGCCGCCGGGCTGGCCGACTTCGCAAATGTGAATCTGGGGGACCTTCTCACCATTGGCTGCGCCATGTGCTTTACATTCCACGTTATCTTTGTGGGACGCGCGAGCCAGCGCTTCCCTTTTGAACAGGTTGCGTTCCTGCAAGTGGGCGCGGCTGCTATTTTGATGACCGTGAGCACGCCATTGCTGGAGCATCCTTATTTCCGCGTTACGCCAACGGTGATCGCGGCAATCTTGATTACCGGAATTCTGTGCACGGCAGTGGCTTTCAGCGTCCAATCCTGGGCGCAGCAATTTACTCCCGCCACCCATACCGCGCTGATTTTCACAACGGAACCGGTCTTTGCATGGCTAACGTCTTTTATCTATCTGCATGAGCGGCTTGGGCTTCGGGCCGGGGCTGGGGCGTTGCTCATCCTGGGCGGCGTGCTGATTTCAGAACTTCTGGGGCATGTTGAGAAGCCGGACGACGAGCCGGTGGAAACGGGGTCGACCGCCAGCTCTGGTGGATAACGCTGCCTTCGGTTTATGCGTCTAAGTGATAGCGCTCCAGTAACCCAAAAGGAACCACCGGCGGGTGGAAGTATTGGATTTATAATCATTGGAGAACTTAGTCCGGAGGTAAGACGAAGTATGAATTCGCGTTTTAGCGCCCTGGTGTCACGTATGCGTACGCAACGGGCGCTCTCCACACTGGTGATCCTGTTGACGCTGACAGTCGGCATCTTGATTGGCACGGTCCTGAGCCGGGGCAAAGTGAGAGGCTATTCAGGCCCCGACGGTTCCCTGCTCCCGGCCATGCAGACGCCGCAGCAACTGAGCAACACCTTCGGACAGGTGGCCACGGCGATTGAGCCCGCAGTGGTGAATGTAAGTACGGAATCCACGCCAAAAGTGCGCAAGCGCGGCAATCGCGCACCCGGACGGGGACAGCGCGACAATGGCGGCGATGATCCGTTCCAGGATTTCTTTGATCGCTTCTTTGGCGGACAACAAGGCGGACAGCAAGGTGGCCCTGGCGGTGATGACGATGATCAAGGCCCGCAAAGTCCGTTCGGCGGCCCTGGCGGTCCTGGTGGACGCCAGCGTTCGCTCGGTTCAGGCGTGATTCTGAACGCGAACGGCTATATCATGACCAACTTCCACGTAGTGGATAAGGCTGACCGAATCCGCGTAAAGCTTTTTGACGAGCCGGCGTCGGTCTTGCATGACGCAAAGATCATAGGCATCGATACTGAAACTGACCTGGCTCTCATTAAGATTGAGCCGCCAAAAGATAAGCCACTCGTCGCGGCGCGTCTGGGGGATTCTGACAAGATGACCGTAGGCGACTGGGTGCTGGCTATCGGCAGTCCATTTGATCTGGAAGCCACAGTAACGGCCGGCATTGTATCCGCCAAAGGGCGGAACCTTCCTGGGGGACGCCAGTTCCAATCCTTTATTCAGACCGATGCGGCCATTAATCCCGGAAACTCCGGCGGTCCGCTGGTGAGCATGAACGGCGAAGTCATCGGCATCAATACGGCCATCTACACGCAATCTTTTGGATATCAGGGCGTCGGTTTTGCCATGCCCTCAAACGTGGTACGTGATGTTTATGAGCAGTTGCGCATAGGGGACCACAAGGTAGCGCGCGGATCAATTGGCGTGGAATTCAGCGCGGTAGCGAATCCGGCAGTGCTGCGCATTTATGGCGCGAAAAACGGCGTGCCGATCACCAATGTCCGGCCAGACAGCCCAGCCGCAAAGGCTGGCCTGCAGGGTGAAGACACGATTACAGCGGTTAACGGCAAGCCTATCAAGAGCGGCGAAGAGTTGGTTGGCCTGATTTCTGCCACGCATCCGGGTAACAAGCTGAACCTCACATATCTGCGCAACGGCCAGGAAAAACAGGCGACCGTGGTTGTGGCCGATCGCGCCAAGCTTTTTGGCGATCGCACTGACCAGAGCACGAATGACGAGACCCCGGATGACAGCCAGCCCATACCGACCAAGCTGGGCGTTACGGTGAAGGCAGTTTCTCCGGAAATGGCTGAGCGCATGGGCACGGCTGAAGGTAAGGGCGTGCAGGTGGTGGACGTGAAACCGGGCTCGTTTGCCGACGACCTGCAATTGCAACCCGGCCTGATCATCCTGAAAATCAATAAACAACCGGTGAACAGTGAAGAAGATTTCCGCAAGATCACGTCGCAACTCAAGAGCGGGCAGGATGTAGTGTTTCTTGTCCACGCCGGGCGTGGTTCGTCGGGCGGAAATACTTTCATTTCCGGCACGCTACCGTAAGAATCAATAGCTAATATTTCCGGGGTAGCCGACGACGGCGGCCCCGGAAGACTTCATTTTCAGGCTGCCTGATCCGGAAATTCTGCGTATTTGACGACTGACAAAATGTGCTAAAACTCAGAAGGCCTTGATTCCATTGAACTTCAGTAATCCTGAGCTGCACAACAAACTTCTGGCGTCACGGCATCCAAACATGGGATGATGTTCGGACGGTTTGGTTCATTTAAGCGGACCTAGTCGGCCCCGGGTTTGAAAGTGCCATAGACATGTTTGGGCAAATCCTCTTCTGAGGTGAGTTGTTTGCGTTTAGCCATTCAAAAACTCGTGATTCTGAGCTTTGCCATTGTGCTGTGCTCCGGCTACGCTTCGGCGGCAACCAAGGCAGCGAGTAAGTCGGCGAGGCACGGACAGCATAAAAGCAAGCGCAAAGCCTCATGGAAGAAAAAGGGCCAGCAAGGCATCAACGCTGAGCGTGCAACCGAGATCCAGCAGGCGCTGATCCGGGAAAAGTATCTGACCGGCGAGCCGACCGGCACATGGGACGCACGCACCCAGGCAGCCCTGGTCAAATATCAAGGCGATAACGGCTGGCAAACCAAAGTTGTCCCCGACTCACGTGCCCTGATCAAACTGGGCCTGGGTCCAAACTATTCCGCCGAGCTGCTGAATGGTTCACCCAAAGCATCTCCCGCCGCCACTCCCAGCACCACAGCCTCGCGCGGCATTGAAGGAACAGCAGCTAAACAGTAAGGGCGGTAGTTGGCTCTTGGCTACACGTTAGTTTGCTCTTAGCGATTTCTTCTCCTTTCGCGTGCTGCTCCGGGCATCCGTTCAAGCCGGAAGCTTTGCGTCTCACCCATGTTCTTTGAGCCTATGTTCCTAAAATCCCGATTGTTTTATAATTTCACTTTATATGGACACCCCCAACATCATTGAAGCACTAACCGAGCAGCGAGATCGCGTAGTCGCTGCTATCGAAGCTCTCACCGGAGGCCGCACGCGACGGGCCTCATCCTCCGCCGCCGGTCCGCGCAAACGCGGCCAGATGAGCGAAGCTGGACGAAGAAGTATCTCGCTACGCATGAAGGCACGCTGGGCCAAAGCAAAAAAAGCCGGCAAGAACGCGCTTTAAAAAGACTGCAAAGAAAATTCACCGGGCGGCTGCGGAAGCCGGGAGCTACTGGCACATGGACGTCTAGACGTGTGTGGCAGTAGTGTTTCTTCGGCTTCCGATCCTTTATCTAGGGCCGCCTTCCTTCGCAGCCGTAGCTCGCGACGCATGACGAGATAGCACCAAAAAAAAGCGTCCGCTGGTGGCAGGCGCTTACGTGGGGGCGGACTCCGCTCCTTTGGCCGAACAGGCCGCACGCGCAGACTGTAGATGTGAATGTCAACGCTTCAGATAGCTATGCTCTTTTTTCGGAAAACTATCCACTATTAATCACTGATAGCAGATGCGGAAGCTCGGCTGGCCTTCGCATTCCTTGAGCCAGCGACGCACAATCTGGCTTCCATCGGGCGTGACAACCGTCTTGACGAGGCTGCTTTCGCCAGTTCCCGCAGAAGCGGTAGCGTTTCTTCCCATCCCATGCAGGAATCAGTGATGCTTTGGCCATAAATCAGCCGTTCCCTGGGCGCAGGCTTCTGCGCACCTCCAACTAGATTGCTCTCAAGCATCACTCCCATGATCCTTCTTTCGCCCGCTTCAATCTGATCTGCCACCGCATGACAGACTTGCGACTGTATTCTATGATCTTTGCCGCTGTTGGCATGACTGCAATCGACCATCACGCGAGGTTCAAGTTCGGCATATTCCAGGCGCGCGCCTACACGCGCTACCCAGTCAGGGGTGTAGTTCGTGCCGCTTTGTCCGCCACGCAATACTACGTGACAATCCAAATTTCCAGTGGTTGCGAAAATGGCAGTCCGTCCGGATTTTGTCTGGGCCAGGAAGGAATGGGGTTGGGCTGCTGATAGTACGCCATGTATAGCAATCTCTACATCGCCCGATGTTCCATTTTTAAATCCCACGGGACAGCAAAGCCCGGAGGCGAGTTGCCGGTGAATCTGGCTCTCAGTGGTGCGCGCTCCTATTGCAGCCCAACTTATCAGGTGACCAACATATTGCGGCGTCATCATGTCAAGAAACTCAGTTCCCGCAGGCACGCCCATTTCTGCCAGATCAACCAGAAGTTCCCGCGCAAGCCGAAGCCCATCATTGATCCGGAAGCTTTGATCAAGACCGGGATCGTTGATCAGTCCCTTCCATCCTGAAGTAGTGCGCGGTTTTTCAAAGTACACGCGCATCACGATCAGAAGTTCATTCGCATATTCCTCAATGGCAGAATGTAGCAATCGGGCGTATTCGCGTGCAGCCAGGGGATCATGGATCGAACACGGCCCGACAACGACCAGGATACGGTCCTCGTGCCCGTCCAGGATGTTGGAGATTGCAGCGCGGGTATTGTGCACCGTGAAGGACGCTTCTGGTGTACGCGGCAGTTCCGCCGCCAATATGGCCGGGGATACCACGTCTTGAACGTACTGCAGACGTAAATTGTCAGTTGAACACATTGCCTGGTTCCATGCGCCCGGTTAGCGGATTATCTTGTTGTACCTAAAGGCCGCTTTGAAGGTGCAAACTTTGTGGATCGTTCGCGATCAAGAATGCGGATTGGGAGCTGCGCTCGATGAAATTTCATTCGAGCTGCAAGAATTGTGCGACCGGCTCGGAATTGAAGAGGAAATCACCATCGCCGGCTCGCTGTATACAGATTTGGGCTCAAGAAGAATCTCTTTTTCTCCATACAGCCTTTCGGCAGTGATGCCGCGCTCCCTGCATGCATCAATGAGACGGTTCGATTCGACGATTGGCCGCGATTGTTCGGTGTATTTAATGCTCATGATGTAGTTCAACCAGGGTTCCTGGCCCATGGCATACACATATGCTTCACGACAATGAAAGGTATTGACAATATGCATTCC